>CAKOOM010000004.1 GCA_934098395.1 uncultured Bacilli bacterium | reverse complement strand
CCAACTGGAGCCACCGGCGAAACTGGAGCAACAGGCCCAACCGGACCAACCGGAGCCACTGGAGAAACTGGAGCTACAGGCCCAACCGGTCCAACTGGAGCCACTGGAGAAACTGGAGCTACGGGGCCAACCGGTCCAACTGGAGCCACTGGAGAAACTGGAGCAACAGGCCCAACCGGACCAACCGGAGCCACTGGAGAAACTGGAGCTACGGGGCCAACCGGTCCAACTGGAGCCACCGGCGAAACTGGAGCAACAGGCCCAACCGGACCAACCGGAGCCACTGGAGAAACTGGAGCTACAGGCCCAACCGGTCCAACTGGAGCCACTGGAGAAACTGGAGCTACGGGGCCAACTGGCCCAACTGGAGCCACTGGCGAAACACCAACATTGGAAATTGGAACAATTACCACTGGTGAACCAGGAACACAAGCTGCGGCATCAATTACTGGAACAGCACCAAACTATGTATTGAATTTAACTATTCCACAAGGTCCAACCGGACCAACTGGAGCTACCGGATAACAGTAAGAAGTAGTTATCGCAAAAAAATTAAACCCTAATTGAGTTCTACACTCTATTTGGGTTTTTTATTTATCCTAAAAAAATGCAGACTTTTATGTCTACATTTATCTTATAATTATAATATATTTATTTGCAAGTATAACCTTGAGAAATATAATTATTTTTCAAAGTGTCAATATCTCTAGATAAATTTAATTTTTTTAAGTCATCATCACTAATAGTATCAAAGTCAATGACATATGTTACCTTGTAATTATTATCTGTGTCAGTAGTATTTTGAACAGAAAATCCAGTCATATTGCCATATGTACCTTGAACATTAGCGTGTCTTTCTTTTAAACCTGATAGGTCTAAAATAACATCAGTAACACTACCTACAATAGCATCAATACCATTACCAATAACGCCATCAATAATACCGTCTTTATCTTTTTGTGTATCATTTGTAGTACCATCAGTACCAGTACCAACACCATCTAACATATCATTATCAGTGTCTTTATTTTTATTGTTATCATTAGTAGTATTGTTAGTAGTACCATTCGTAGTATTATTTGTACCATTCTTATCAGTATTTTCATCTTGAGTATAATCGTAAGTAATTCTTACTTTCTTAACTTCCTTATCTTCATGATCGATATCATATTTCATCTTAGTAGTTATATTTCCATTTTTTGTTTCATAAGAGCAACTCATCGTTTCAGTAGCTCCAGCGCCACATCCAGTTAAAGTAAAAATAAATAGCAAAGACAAAAATATTATTTTTTTCATTTCATACCTCCTTTTATTAGTAATATTAACAAAAAATGCAAAAAAATAATTGGAAAATTTTACAAAAAAAACAGGATAATCCTGTTTTAATTAATAATCACAATTACCTGGAGTTCTTGGATAAGGAATTACGTCTCTTATATTATCAACACCAGTTAAATAAATAATTAATCTCTCAAATCCCATTCCAAATCCTGAATGAACACATCCGCCAAATTTTCTTAAATTTAAGTACCACTCAAGTTCTTCTTCCTTCATATTAAGTTCATGAATTCTATTTAATAGAACATCATAATTTTCTTCCCTTTGACTTCCACCAATAAGTTCGCCAGCGCCAGGAACTTCTAAATCTACTGCTGCCACAGTCTCACCATCTGGATTTTGTTTCATATAAAAGGCTTTAATATCTTTAGGCCAATTTTTAATAAATACCGGTCCATCAAAATATTCAGTAATATATTTTTCATGTTCCTTAGCAATATCCTCGCCATATTCAGGTTCAAATTCCCATTTAACTGGAGCTTTTTTAAGAATAGTAATAACATCTTTATGATCGATACGTACAAATTCACTATTTAACAGTTTATTAAGCTTATCTAATAAACCTTTTTCAACGAATTTATCAAAAAATTCCATTTCATCATGGCAATTATCTAAAACATATCTAATAATATATTTAAGCATTTTTTCCATAATATTCATATCTTCATCTAAATCACAAAAAGCTATTTCAGGTTCAATCATCCAAAATTCATTAGCATGTGTCTTTGTATTAGAGTTCTCTGCTCTAAATGTTGGACCAAAAGTATAAACCTTTTTATATCCCATAGCAAAAGTTTCTGCTTGAAGTTGACCACTTACAGTAAGAGCAGCTTTTTTTCCGAAGAAATCCTTTGTGTAGTCAACTTTACCATTTTTAGCAACTTTATCCATATCTAGAGTAGTAACTTGAAACATTTCACCAGCACCTTCACAATCGCTAGCAGTAATTATTGGTGCATGAAAGTATACATATCCATCATCTTGAAAAAACTTATGAATAGCATACGCAGCTACACTTCTAACTCTAAAAACAGCACCATATAAATTAGTTCTCATTCTAAGATAAGCTTGTTCTCTTAAAAATTCTCTAGTATGTCTTTTTGGCTGAATTGGATAATCCTCAGGACAATCTCCACATAAAGAAAAATTTGTAAGTTTCATTTCAAAAGTTTGCCCATTACCTTCGGACTTAATAATTTTACCAGTAACACTGATTGCACTTCCAATATGAAGTTTTTGAATTTCTTCAAAATTATCTAATTTTTTATCATAAACAATTTGTAAATTTTTAAAACAAGTTCCATCATTAAAATCAATAAAACCAAATTCTTTTTGCTTACGATGATTTCTAATCCATCCATTAACGGTAACTTCCTTATCAATATAATCATTATTAAATAAGTCTTTAACATCTATCATGGTATTCCTTCTTTCTTAGAAATATTATACCATAAATATTATATATTATATATTTTTTTTATATATATTTTTACATATCGTTGAAAAAAATCTCTTCGGATCATCAGCAATTAAATTATATAATCTTGGATTACCTCTAATTTCTCTAATTATTTCAATATCTTCACTAGATAATATCGCAGGCACATAATCATCTTCTTGAACAACATCTACATCTCTACCAAACATATAATCAGCAGAAACATTAAAAACATCCAGTATTTTAACTAAAATATCAATACTTGGTACTCTTGTTCCTTTCTCGTATCCAGAAACAGATACTTTAGTAACTCCTAAAATATTACCCAATTCCTCCTGGGACATATTTTTTTCTTTTCTAAGTCTTCTAAGTCTAAAACCTAAAATCATAATTCCATATCCTTCCTACACAATTCTACTACTAAATAATAAAATTAAAAAGCATTACTTACTTTTTTTAGCAACTTTGCTAACTTTTACATCATTATTGTCATTACTAATATTTTCATCATTATCTTCAATCATATTAATATCAGTTTCATTATCAGTCTTAGAAACTTTTCCTGAAGATAAAAAAGTAACTTTTTCGGCAATTATATCAGTCTTTTTAATTTTAGTTCCATCTTCTTTTTCTACCAATCTTGATTGTACTCTACCCTTTATTCCAATAACATCACCAGTCTTACAATATTCAGCAGTATTCTCAGCAATATTAGTCCATAAAGTACAATCTAAAAAATCTGTATCATATTCACCATTAATATTTTTATAAGACCTAGGAACTGCTAAAGTAATTAAACTCATTTTTCTTCCCGTTTCAGTCAATTGTAATTCAGGACTTTTAACAAGTCTTCCTACTAAAATTACTTGATTTAACATAATTTTCCTCCTTTCGAGAGACAATATATCATGTTAAAAACAACAAATCAAATTGTAAAATTTATATTTTTTAAATTATAATTATCAATAAATAAATTATTGTATATCATAAATAAAAAAGTTCTTTAATAATTCATAAATTAATTAAATAATTATTAAAAAATAATAATCTGTAGAAAAATAAAAAAAATCAAAAAAATTTTTTGATTTTTTAATATTTAACACAAATTTTACATAAAAATTATTTTTTCAACCCTTTAATTCCCTTATAAATAGCTTCCGCATACTTATCAGTATTATTTTTCATATTATACGTATCATTCTTATTAGTAATATAACCAAGCTCTAACAAATAAGTTTCTACTCCAACATTACTATTAACATATGGATTTTCTAATATTTTTTTATTTCTATCATCAACAAAAGCTCCAGTAACAATTCCTCCAGTTTCTCTAATCATATAATAATAATTTGAATCAGTAGTAATATTATAAGGTTTCATATTTTTATTAATATACTTATCATTAGAATTTTTAATTTCATAATTAGTAAATGTTCTCGTATATACCCCATCATAAATTTTACTTATTTTATTTCTTGAATAATTAAGTCCTGTCACATCGACAATACTCTTAGCAATCCCCTTAGCAAGAGAATAATTTATATTCTTAGCCGTATATACTTCAATTCCATTAACACTCGTTGCATCACTACTATTCATATGTAGCGAAATTACGTATTTAGCATGTACTTTATGAGGAATTACCGCTCTACCATTAGCACCATATTCGTCTAATAAATCATTTTTTGTTAATTGTTTTTCTTCTCTAGTAAGTTTAACCGAAAAACCATTGCTTTCTAATTTATTTTTTAGTTTCATCGCTAAATTCATCGTGAAATCTGCTTCATCGTATCCATACTTACTTGCTCCACTATCCATTCCCCCATGACCTGGATCGATTACAATATCGTATACTTCTTCATCATTATTTTTAGTAATATCAAAAGCTAGTGTTGAATATTCATTATCACTATCAATAAAAATCTTATTATTATAATCCTTAAAAGTATAATAAGTCGTAGTTTTATAATCAGTTTTATTATTTATTGCATAATACTTATAAACATCATTATTATCTTTATCTTTGCCTGTAGTTCTTAAAAATAAATAATATTTTCCTCTAGGTATTTTATCAAGATATAATCCATCATTAACTTCGTTTGACAAATTAAAACCATCATCCGTAAAATTAATCTTTACTGGGGTAAATTCACCATTATAAAGAACTAAGTCTTGAATATCCGTATCATGTTGATTACCATGCATATTAAAACTTGATCCATAAATATATAACTTATCAATATCTATTACTTTATCTTCAATCTTTAACTTAGGTATTCTTGAGTGATTCGTATATAATATATATCCTCCAAAGCCAAGTAAAAGAATTAATAATAAAAATAATATTTTTTTCATAATACCTCCGTTTAACTATTACTAATCATAATATTATCAGCTAACAATCGATTCAATTCAACTGCATATTCCATTGGTAACTCTTCTCTAAAAGCATTAACAAATCCTAATATAATCAATTCTTTAGCAGCATCTTCACTTATTCCTCTACTCATTAAATAAAATAATTTATCCTCTTCTATTTTAGATACTGTAGCTTCATGTTCTAAATATGACAAGTTATTATTAACAATATTCTTAGGAATTGTATCACTCTTTGATAAGTTGTCTAAAATAATCGTATCACACTTAACATTACTAACTGAGTGTTCTGCTTGTTTACTAATTTTAACAGTTCCTCTATATGTAGCATTACCGCCGTTTGAAGTAATAGATTTAGAAACAATATTACTCTTCGTATATGGAGCCAAATGAATCATTTTAGCACCAGTATCTTGTATTTGATTTTGCGAAGCCGCTGCCACTGTAATACAACTACCTCTCGCATATGGTCCACTTAAAATACAACATGGATATTTCATATTAACTTTAGCTCCAACATTACCATCAATCCATTCCATTAAACCATTTTCAGCTACAATTGCTCTTTTAGTTACTAAATTATAAACATCCGTAGACCAGTTTTGAATAGTAGTATACCTGCACTTTGAATTTTTTCCAACATATATTTCCACAACTGCTGCATGTAATGCATCCTCCGTATAAGTCGGAGCAGTACAACCTTCAATATAATGAAGCTCACTATCATCATCTACAATAATCAAAGTTCTTTCAAACTGTCCCATATTTTTACTATTAATTCTAAAATAACTCTGAAGAGGTCTATCAAGCTTTGTATTCTTTGGAATATATATAAAAGTACCACCACTCCATACAGCCCCATTTAAAGCTGTATATTTATTTTCATTATATTTAACTAAATTATTAAAATACTTATGAAATAATTCCGGATATTTTTTTAAAGCACTATCCGTATCCATAAAAATAACATTCTTTTTTTCAAGCTCACTAATCATATTATGATAAATAACTTCACTATCATATTGTGCTCCAATTCCATCTAAATATTTATTCTCCGCATCAATTACTCCTAAATCTCTAAATTCATTTCTAATAGCACAACTAATCTTATTCCAATCATTAGTAAGTTCATTATCCCTCTCTTTGTAGTATGTAATTTCATCAAAATTAACTTTTATTTCAGGACCCCAATCAGGATTATCCGTTTTATCAAAACATTCAAATGCCCTAACTCTAAATTCTCTCATCCAATCAGGTTCATTTTTAATCTTTGATATTTTTTCTACTATTTCTCTTGTTAATTTCATAAAATCATCTCCAGCAAAAATCACTATAATTATATCAAATTTATATCAATAAGTACATAAAATAAAGGAAAAATACAAATATATACAAAAAAAGAGTTTATTGAAAAACTCTATATGCCTTGCTATTGTTATCTATATTTTTATATAATGCTAAAAGTTTATTATTTTTATCTAATATAAAAGCTAAATCATTATCAAAAAACTTCTCCATTACACATCCATTTTTAATTTTAAATGCCATATCATCATTAACAACAATTCTTTGTATCAAAGGAAATGCATCTATAATTGAAGTTAATTTATAACGTTTATTTTTTATATCATCAATGCTATAAGCATCCTGTAAACTAAAATTGCCTAATCTAGTTCTAGTTAAACTATTCATAACAGCTACTGTTCCCAGTTTATGACCTATATCTCTTATTAAACTTCTAATATAAGTACCACTACTAACAATACACTTAATATTAAAACTAATCGTATTATCATCATTCGTAATAATGTCATCAACAACATCTATATCATAAATAGTTACTTCTTTTTTAGGTAAAACAATCTCTAAGTTTTTTCTTGCATATTCATACAGTTTGCGTCCATTTACCTTTACAGCTGAGTACTTAGGTACTTCTTGTAAATAAGTTTTTTTAAAAGCTTTAACAACTTCTAAAATTTTTTCTTTATCAAGTTTAATATCTTCTTTTCTTAAAATTTTTCCTTCCATATCCAAAGTATCAGTTTCAATTCCAAGAGTAACTCCAGCAATATATTCTTTATCATGATTAGTTAATAATTCACACATCTTTAGGCCTTGATTAACACATACTACCAAAACACCATTAGCCATCGGATCAAGTGTTCCTGTATGGCCTACCTTTTTAGTATCTAAGTACTTTGAAATTATATTAACAACATCTCTACTAGTGTATCCTATATCTTTATTAATAACTAAAATCCCATTCATTAAACAGATAATTCCTTTATAATTTCGTTGATAATGTTATCTTTTGTCTCTTTAAAATTATTACTAAATTTTATTCCAGCTGCCATTGGATGTCCTCCACCACCGAATTTAGAAGCTATAACATTAACATCCACCAGTCCGTTAGATCTAAGAGAAACCTTATATCCATCATCTTCCCTAATAAACACAGATACTTCTACACCTTCAATATTTCTACCAATATTAACGAGTCCTTCATGGTCTCCCAACCTTGCACAAACATTTTCTATATCTTCTTTAGTCATATAAGAAAAAGCAATTTTACCATCTAAAAAGAATTCAAGTCTATCAATAACTATTTTCATTAGTTTTATTTGAGCCATACTCTTTCTAGCTAAATATTTCATATATATATTGTTTATATCAATATCTTTTTCTTTTATTTCTGCAGCCATTAAAAAAGTACCTTTATCAACATCATTGTTCATAAATCCATTCGTATCAGTTAAAACACCCATCATCAAAGCACTACCAATATCAGTATCAATAGGAATATTCCATTCTTTAAATAAATAATATATTACTTGACAACAAGCTGCAATCTCACCCTTTACATAGTTTACATCACCATACTTAGTATTAGATACATGATGATCTATATTAATTGTTTTAATACATCTATCAAACACATCTGATACTTGTCCTATTCTTTTTTTATTAGCACAATCTACTACAATACCTAAATCATATTCTTTATTACTATCTGCTACTGCAAAGTTAATATCCTTAACACTTAAAAAATTATCCGGTATCTTAGGAAAAACTATATCAACATCTTTATTATTATTCTTAAGATAGTAGTAAAATGCCATAACAGATCCAATTGCATCGCCATCTGGAGATTCATGAGCAAGTAAAACAATAGATTTACTACTATTTATTAAATTACTAATTTTACTGCTCATTATTTAACCTCTCAATAATATTTTCGATTTTATTACCGTATTCAATTGATTCATCATATACAAAATGTAATTCTGGCATTTTTCTAATTTGAATTTTATCACACATTGCACTTCTAATAAAACCACTAGCCTTATTAAGTGCTTTAGTAACTTTATCACGGTCATCATCTAGTGTAGTGAAATAAATCTTCGCAAACGACAAATCATTCGTAATTTTAACATCTGTAATTGTTACCAAATCAACATCCTTATCCTTTACTTGTTCATGAATTATTTCACTAATTTTCTCCATAAAACTATTGTTAAGTCTATCTAATTTAACACTCATAAAATTACCTCCTACTAGAACTGCGTTTATAAGTTTCCTTTTCCAATTGCAAAACACCTTTTTTATATCCCTCTAAAAAATATTTATTTTCTAAATATTCACTAGGAATATCCTCTTTCTTATATGCCTTATAACCATAGTTAAATCCTTTTTCTTTATAAGCAGCTTCAAACCCACGTTGAAAATGAATATCACTAGCGTTCTCAGATTCTTCTAATTTAAATCCATCATGAGCATATTTTTTTCCATTATCATACATTTTCTGAGCTTCTCGTGAATTATTAAGTTGTTGTAATTTGTGTTCGCGTGCTTTCTTATAATCATTATTAAAAGCCATTCTATACCTCATATTCGCATATATTTGATTAATTTCTTTCTTAGCCATTATTATTTCCTACTTCCAGACTTTTTTAACGTATGTGCTTCTTTTTTAGCACTTTCATATCCTTGAATAAAATAAGTTGAAAAGCCTTTAATTTCCTCTTCAGATAACAATTCTAAAACACCGCCGTTATTAAAGAATTCAACTCCCTTAGAAATTTCATATCTAATAGCTATATCTCTTCTATAGACTACATTATATCCGATTCTAAAATAATATGGTCTATTTGCTAATTCCTCATTAGATAATCTTCCACCATTATCAAAAAATTCCATTCCTTCATTTGTATCTTTAGTCATATTTCTATTATCAATATATGTTGGACCGTTCTTAGCCTTTTCTCTACCACGTTCAAGTTGTTTTTGAATTATATTATCCATAATAGCAAGATCGGTATTTATCATCTTTGGAATTTTTTCTTTTTTTAACTTAGTTCCTACTTTCATCTCTTCACTTCAACAATCTCATAGGCTTCAATTACATCGCCTTCTTTAATATCATTATAGTTTTCAATTGTAATACCACATTCTAAGCCTTGTTTAACTTCTTTTACTTGGTCCTTTTCCCTAGCTATTGAATTAATATTTCCGTCATATATAACTACATCATCACGTATAATTCTAGCCTTTGCATCTCTTTTTATTATTCCATCAAGAACATAACTACCAGCAATCGTACCAACCTTAGAAAATTTAAATAATCTTCTAACTTCAGCTCTACCTAAAACTTTTTCTTCATAAATAGGATCAAGTTTTCCTTTCATTGCGGCTTCCATTTCTTCAACAACTTTATATATAATGTTGTATAATCTAATATCAACACCCTTTTCCTTAGCATATTCAACTATCTTATTATTTGGTCTAATATTAAAACCAATAATAATTGCATTTGAAGCTGCTGCTAAGACAATATCACTCTCTGATATAGCTCCAATACTACTTCTAATTACATTAACTCTAATTCCCTCAACATCAAGCTTTTGCAAAGAATTTTTAACAGCTTCCTCGCTACCTTTAACATCTGCTTTAAGAACTACATTAATTTCTTTTTCACCAGCCTCAATTCGATTAAATAAGTCATCAAGAGATACTGAAGTAGTTCCCTTATTACTTCTTTTCTTAGCTAAAAGTATTCTTTGCACTGAAATAGATTTAGCTTTCTTTTCATTTTCAAAAGCCATAAACTTATCTCCGGCTGAAGGACTTTCACTTATACCTGTAATTGAAACCGGCATTGAAGGACAAGCCTCAACCAAATTCTCACCTTTATCATTTTTAAGAGTTCTAATTTTACCGGCATAATTACCAACAACTACAGCATCTCCTAAACGTAAGGTACCATTTTGAATTAATACCGTGCTAACAACACCTTCATATTTGTCAATTCTAGACTCAATTACCGTTCCAGAAGCATACCTATTTGGATTAGCTTTAAGTTCTTGCATTTCACTTATTAAAAGTAAATTTTCTAAAAGTTCATCAATTCCATCACCGTTTTTAGCAGAGATGTTAACAAACAATGTATCGCCACCCCAAATATCAGGTGTAATACCATTTTGACTCATTTCAGTCATTACTCTCTCAGGATTAGCTCCAGGTTTATCAATTTTGTTAACTGCTACGACTATTGGAACACCTGCAGCCTTGGCATGATCAATTGCTTCTTTAGTTTGAGGCATAACACCATCATCGGCTGCAACAATTATAATAACAATGTCAGTTACACTAGCTCCTCTAGCACGCATTTCGGTAAACGCTGCATGTCCTGGCGTATCAATAAAAGTAATAGGTTTACCATTATAAACAATCTGATAAGCTCCAATATGTTGTGTAATTCCTCCAGCTTCACCAGCAACAACATTAGCATTTCTAATCGTATCAAGTAATGTTGTCTTACCATGATCAACATGTCCCATAATAGTAATAACCGGTGGTCTTTCTACCAAGTCTTTCTCATCATCAATAATTTCTAATTCTTCAAAATTAGATTCATCACGAGTAGTATCTCTTTTTAATGTTTTATTATATTCCAAAGCTAAAATTTCAGCCGTTTCAAAATCAATTGCTGCATTTAAATTCATAATCTTTCCAAGACCCATTAATTTCTTAATAATTTCTGCTACATTCTTTCCTAAAACATTAGCAAAATCAGCTACACTCATTCCTTCAGTATAAAGCACAATTGAATCATCTAAAGTATTAATATTTGATTGAAGCTTTTCTTTATGCTTATACATTTCCTTCTTTTGTAATTTAAATTCATTATTTTTATTACTCTTGTTATTCTTATTATTTTCTTTCTTAGGATTTTTCTTTTTCTTCTTAACTGTAGCAACAACTTTGACCTCTTCAAGTTCTTCCTCATAAGAATCTTCAAACTCTTGTTCATCAAAATTTTCCAGAGCCACAATCTCTTCATCAGTAGTTTCAGTATTTTCTAATTCATTATCAAGAATAATAATATCATCATCACTTAACATATCATCTTCTTTACTAACCTTAATATTCATCTTTTGACATATTTTAAATATCTCATCAATACTTCTATCTACATCATTAGCATATTCTAGTACAGTCATCATTATAAAACACCTCCTAATTATTTATAATATTTAATATTTCATCATATACACTATCATCAATCGTAGTTTCTAGTGCTCTTTCCAAAGCTTTATTCCTTTTAGCTAATAAAAGCACTTCACTATCTTTCTTAATATATGCTCCTCTACCATTAATTTTTCCTGTTTCATCGGCCACAATTGTACCATCGGTAGTTCTAACTATTCTAAGTAATTCTCCTTTTGGTAACTTCTCTCTAGTTACAACACAACTCCTCATGGGTATCTTTTTATTCTTCATCTAATTCTCCAACTTTTTTAATAGCAATTTTATACTTAGTAAGTCTTGAAGCTAACTTAACATTTTGTCCTTTTTTACCAATAGCCAAAGAAGAATTTTCATCATTAACAATCGCTACTGCTTCCTTGTTTTTCTCATCAACAATTCTTACCTCAACATCTTTAGCAGGACTAAGAGCATTTTGAATAAATTTTACTGGATCCTTATCATATAAAATAACATCAATTTTTTCTCCATTTAATTGATTTAATACTCTATTTATTCTAGAACCTCTTTCTCCAATAATAGCTCCCACTGGATCAACTTTATCATATTCAGAATAAACTGCAATTTTACTTCTATTACCTGCATCTCTTGCAACTGAATATAACATAACAGTTCCATCACTAAGCTCAGGAATTTCACTCTCCAAAAGTCTTTTTACAAATCCATAATGACTTCTAGATAATAAAATAAATAATCCTTTAGTACCAAATTCAATTTTTGATACATATACCTTTATTGAAGATCCCATTTCTAGTTTTTCACCAGGTATTATTTCATCCTTAGGTAAAACACCATGAGCTCTTCCTAAATCAACATAATAATTCTTCGAATCCTCTCTAGATAAAGTTCCAATCAATATTTCATCTTGCTTATCTTTAAATTCCTCGTTAATTAGATTTTTTTCTGCTTCCTTTACTTTTTGTACAATAATTTGTTTAGCAGACAAAACAGCTACTCTACCAAAGTCTTCAGGAATAATTTTAACTTCCGTATCAATTGTTTCCCCAACTTCAATATCATCAACTATTTTCTTCGCATCATCAAGAGAAATTTGTTCCTCTTCCTTACCTTCTTCTACTTCTTCAACTACATTTTTAAAAGTAAATAATCTAATTTGTCCTGTTTCAGAATTAACTTTAGCCTTAACATTAACAGCTCCAGTATTTCTTTTATAAGCATTAGCCATACCTGCTTCCATCGCTTCAATTGCTATAGCTTTATCAATTCCTTTCTCAGCAACCAAAGCATCTAATGCTTTAATAAATTCTTTTCCTTGTTTACTATTCATTACTATCACCTTTTTCCTTCGTAGATACATCTAGTATGTAACTATCATCAATATAATCAACACTATCAAGTAGTGGATTGATAACATTAGTAACTTCTACACACGTATCAATATCAATAATTTCGTCTCTGTCAATAACAATTCTTAAAAAGTAATTACTTCCCTCTTTTTCATAAGTAACACTATCAATTGATATTCCTAGCTTATTAACTTCACCCTCAATCAAATTTTTAATTTTCTCTTCCATAACGCCTCCATTCAAAATTAAATCAACAATAAAGAGTGGTTTGTGCCACTCTTCGTCAAGATACCTAAATTATATCATATATTTTTATAACATACAAGCAAATTAAAATAAAAAAGCATCTAAATGCTTAAATTATCTACTAAAACCACTTGTTAAATTAACATCATTATCTCTTTTATAAACACTTCTTGCCAACGTATTAAGTTTTGTTTGAGCTTCTAATCGTTTTTGAGAAATTTTCTCAAAATCATTAGTAAAATCTATATCACTGCTACTAAGACCTTTTTTCAAACACATCTGCTCTGCAACAATCCAACTTTGACATTCATCAAATGCCTTTTTCAAAGAAGCTATTTCTAAAGAAGTCAAACTACCAAGATCATTAGCAAAGTTGTCCAATAAATAGTCTTCAAAACTTTTCCCCATATATCCTCCATAATATAAAAAATGGCGCACCCATAGGGATTCGAACCCCAAACCTTTTGGTCCGTAGCCAAACGCTCTATCCAATTGAGCTATGGGCGCAAATCAAAAATGCATAATTATTATATACCCATTTTTGAAAAAAGTAAAGTTTTTTAAATTTTATATCTCCAAAATTAATTTTTTGCCCCTAGCTTCAATTTGTCTAAACTTAACTCCGCAAGCATTAAACATCCTGATAGAAGCTTCCATTTCATCACTATGATTATCATAATCATATGATCTAGAATATATAACCTCTTTTATTCCAGATTGAATAATAATTTTAGCACACTCATTGCATGGAAATAAATCCACATATATTTTTGCTCCTTCAAGTTCATGTCTACTACCACGGTAATTAAGTACTGCATTCATCTCTCCATGACATACATATAAGTATTTTGTGTTAAGTCTATCACCTTTTCTATCCCAAGGAAAAACATCATCGGCATACCCATTTGGAGTACCATTATATCCAATGGATAAAATTCTATTATCATTGCTTACTATACAAGCTCCAACCTGAGTACTAGGATCCTTACTTCTCATAGCAGATAATTTAGCAATTCCCATAAAATATTCATCCCAATTTAAATAATCCTTACGTTGTTTATTAATCTTCTCCATACCTACCTCCACAATAATTATATCACACATATTAATAAAATAAAAATTATATATAAAAAAAGAATTAAAAAACTATTTTTGATAATTATTTCTAATAGGTATAGGATCATAACCTCCTTTACTAAAATAATTACATTTCAAAATTCTTTTAACTGTAAGAATAAAACCTTTACAAAAACCAAATTCCGTAAATACTCCAATTGCATAATTAGAACAAGTTGGTTGATGTTTACATAAATTATGCCAAGGACCGGGAATTTTCTGATATTCCTTAATTAACCAAATAGCTAATTTATTCATGTTTATTACCTACAAATAACTTATCGATATTTTTTTTAGGTAACATCATTTGAATATTACGATCTATCGTAATTTCATACTTATCATCTATCGTAGGTAATTTTTCCCCATCGATACACCATGGCTTCTTAGGATTATCAATAAATTTAATTTTAAAATTATCTGTCTTATAAGAATAAATGCCAGGTACCTTATGTACATCATACATTGTTAAAAAGTATAAACTTTTAAGAATATCTTTTCTCTTTGAAATATTACATAACAAAACCTCAAATTTATTATCATCTAATTTAACATCCTTATAAAAATTATTAATACCAGAAATTCTATTAGCACTAGATATAATGATAAACGAAAAAAGTCCTCTATATACAACACCATCTACCTCATACACAATTTCATGTAATTTAGTTTTATCAAAGAAAGATTTAACTCCCTCAGATAAATAAGCAAGATATCCAATCTTTTTCTTTAAATGTCTTGGAGTTTCATATGGTATATTTGTAAATTTACCAATAGCAGCTACGTAGATAAAAGGATTACCATTAATTAAGCAAATATCTACATTTTTAACTACTCCATCTAAAGTCATCTTAAGATTATTAATCATATTCTTTCCATAACCCATCATAATACCTATATCATTTGTAGTACCACAAGGAATATGAGCACACACTAATCTATCTTTACGCATAAAATTACCAGTAACAGATTCATTAAAAGTACCATCACCACCAATAGATAGAACTAAGTCAACATGTTCTAAGTTCTTAACAATTTCAGTAGCATGACCACGGTATTCAGTATAAATAATTTTAGCTTCATAACCATATTCATTTAAAATAGTCTCGAATTGAGGTAAAAACTTATATTTTACCCTCTTTCCACTACTCGGATTATAAATAACAACACATTTCTTCATACAAACACCTCACAAAGTATTTTAGCATATAAACCAAAAAAAAGAAATAAAATAACACATTTTACCATTACTTTACTTATCCATATTATCAATATCAAATTCCCAAAGACTAAGTTTTCCCTTAACAAAATATCTCTTATTAAATTTCTTTACATTTTCTAACTTCCAAGCATAAGTCATTTTATGTCCAGTTACACCATATACTAAAGGATCTTTCTTTTTTAAATTATCCATAAATTCTTCAGTAATTAGTATACAATCTGTTAATTCTGACTCACCAATTATTTCTCCAAAACCATAATCCAAATTATAATCATCAAATCTCTTAGCCATATCTCTTTCTAAAGACATTCCTGCATGAATTAAAATTTTTTCCCTGTATTTAGTTTTCCAACCTCTAAATTCATACTCTTTATATCCATTTACAATAAGTGAAGCCCAAGGCTCCTTAATATTAAGTGCTTTCATCTTATCACCAATATAATTTTACTATATAAAATAAAAAAGAAAAAAGGAATTATTTTTTCCTTTTTCCAATAAACATTATCTAAATTGACAACAAGAACCACATTGTTGATTAGTAACAACGTTTTCTTCACTACAAGTATAATGTGGTTGATAAGTATGTCTAAATATATGATTATTAATAATCTTAGTATTTATAGGGCAAATATGTTTAACTTCATGAACTATATTTCTTTGAATACATCTCTCTCTACCAGCTTCAATAATTGGTCCAGATTGCATTCCATAGTTCATTCCATCAACATCATTATTATTAACATTTTGATTAGCATTAGTATTGCTATTAACATTACTATTGTTTATATTAATATCAATTCCATCACCATATCCATAATTCATATCAGGTCTTAAATCATCATTGTTATAAAACATTTTTCATCCTCCTATCTATTTTTATAATATGTAATAAAAAATAATATGACTATGTAAAACACACAAAACATCTTGACAGATAGAAAATATTATTATAATATTAAATTGACTTTTATCAAGAATGAGGGAGAGAATTAGCTCTATGAACTCATACCAACCTGCAAAAGTAAGGTGGTAATGCTAATATCGATGAGAGAGATAAATGATAAAAACATTAACTCTTTCATGAGTTTTTTTCTTTTGATAAAAGCAAGGAGGAGTAAATGAAAAAATATATTACAAGTGAATCAGTAACAGAAGGTCATCCAGATAAAATCTGTGACCAAATTAGTGACAAAATATTAGATACAGCCTTGTCACAAGACAAAACAAGTAAAATGGCTGTAGAATGTACTATAAAAGATAACTTAATATTTATTTATGGAGAAGCCACTACAAAAGCTAAAATATCATATGATAAAATAGCTAAACAAGTTCTAAAAGAAATAGGATATGAAGAAGAATATGAAGTTATAACAAAAATAAGTAAACAATCTAAAGAAATATCCAATGCGGTAAATAGAAAAAAAATAACAGCTGGTGACCAAGGAATAATGTTTGGTTATGCAACCAACGAAACAAAAGAATTGATGCCCTTACCAATTCTATTAGCTAATAAAATAACTCAAAAATTATCTGAAGCAAGAAAAAAAGATAAAAATTCTATCTTATTACCAGATGGAAAGAGCCAAATAACTGTTGAATACGAAGATGATATACCAAAAAGAATAGATACAATAATCGTGTCATCATCCCACAAAAAAGATGTATCCCTAAATACATTAAAAAAATATATCAAGGAAGAAATAATTAAAAAAGTAATACCAAAAAATTATCTTGATTCAAATACCGTGATAATGATAAATACCGGAGGAACATTTACATTAGGAGGCTCGTTTGCTGATAGTGGTACCACTGGTAGAAAAATAGTCGTAGACACATACGGTGGAAGTGCCAAAGTCGGTGGTGGGTGTTTCAGCAGTAAAGACCCGTCAAAAGTTGATAGATCTGGAGCATACTATGCAAGATATGTAGCCAAAAATATCGTATATAATAAATTATGTGATCGTTGTGAAGTTTCTGTCGCATATGCAATCGGAAAAGAACAACCAATACATATAAATATAGAAACATTCAACACAAATAAAGTTCCAATCAAAAAAATATATGACTTTGTCGATCAACATTTTAACTTTAATGTTGATAATATTATTAAAGAATTAGATTTATATAACATCGAATATTATAAATTGGCTATTTATGGTCACTTTGGAAGAAATGAACTAAATCTTCCATGGGAAAAAACAAAAGAATTCATCGACTGAATTCTTTTTAAAATGGCATTTTAAAGTTTTTATTATTAAACATCTTCATCATTTTTTTCATTTCTTCAAACTGGTTAAGAAGTTTATTAACATCAGTAACCGTAAGCCCACATCCTTTAGCTATCCTTTGTTTCCTACTAGCTTTAATAATATCAGGATTCTTTCTTTCTTCTGGAGTCATAGACAATACAATTGCTTCTATATGAGCCATTTGTTTAGGATCAATCTTGGCATCAGCAATTCCCATTTTTTTAGCTCCAGGAATCATTTTAATAAGATTTTCCAAAGGACCGAGTTTTTTAATTTGATTTAGTTGATTAAGAAAATCTTCTAAGTCAAAATTACCCTTCATCATTTTTTTAGCAGCTTTTTCAGCTTCTTTTTCATCAATTTCATCTTGTACTTTTTCTACTAAACTTATTACATCGCCCATTCCAATAATTCTATTAGCCATTCTATCTGGATGAAATTCAGTTAGTCCATCCATTTTTTCACTAACACCAATAAATTTAATAGGAATATTAGTTAAATGCCTTACGGATAAAGCTACACCACCACGGGTATCACCATCTAACTTAGTTAAAATAACACCAGTTAAATTAAGTGCATCGTTAAACCCAGTAATAACATTAATTGCATCTTGTCCCATCATTGAGTCAATTACTAATAAAGTTTCATGTGGTTTAATTACTTCACTAATATTTTTTAATTCATCCATTAATGTCTCATCTATATGAAGTCTACCAGCCGTATCAATAAGTATGTAATCACAGCCATTATCATTTGCATATTTTAAAGCATTTTTAGCTATTTCTACTGGATTACCTTTTCCTTCTGAGTAAACAGGAATATTAAGTTCCTTTCCAATTTGTATTAATTGATCGATTGCTGCCGGTCTATAAACATCACAAGCTACAAGTAATGGTTTCTTTCCATGCTTTTTTCTTAAGAAATTAGCTAACTTACCATTAGTCGTAGTTTTACCAGATCCCTGTAGTCCTACTAACATTGTTATCGTAGGCTTTTTATCAATAGTAAGTGGCGCACTATCTCCACCAAGTAATTCTTGTAATTCATCCCTAACAATTTTAACAAATAAATCACCAGGATTTAAACTTTTATTAACTTCTTCACCTAATGCCTTTTCTTTAACATTATTAGTAAACTCTTTAACTACTTTATAGTTAACATCTGCTTCAAGTAAAGATAATCTTATTTCCTTCATCATCTCAGAAATATTATCTTCAGTAATTTTTCCATATCCTTTAATTTTATGTGCAATTCCTTGAAGTCTATCACTTAAATTTTCAAACATATAAATCACCTAAAACTAATTATACAATAAAAATTTATATATTTTACAAAAAAGGTTGCATTTTACCTATTTTTTGCTATAATTAACTTACACAACCAAACGCAGATGTGGTTCAACGATTAGAATTCGGCCTTGCCAAGGCTGAGACGGGGGTTTGACTCCCCTCATCTGCTCCATTGAAAATACAAACACCAAAAAAGGTGTTTTTTTATGGGGCATAATGAGTGAGTCACCCCGTCTATCCATATAAAAAATAGTTTAAATATAAATAAAATTAAAAAATGCACATCCTAACAATTATTATTTTTAAAATTAATAATATCTTTTTTTAAATCATTCCACCTTACACATACAATATATCTCTTTGCCATATTTTGAGGATTACAGTTCAAATTTCTTCCTTTAGGACCTAACGTCATACAAGCAACATGTGGCGACGTTAACTCCAAGTATTTATTTGATAAAACAAGATCATATATGTCATACTTCGTAATCCACTCATAATCATTTACAGTGCCACATATAAGTGCATCAATGTCAAAGTTAGAATTACGTCCTCTAACAATAAATCTATCTACCATACTAACGATTATTTTAGTTTTATTAATATATTTATTAAAAATATCAATATCATTCTGATAAAGCTTTTTATATTCGTCACTACTAAGTAATTTAGAAAAGTCTCTTTTACCATTTTCATCAAGTATATAACCATAATGATAACTAAAATATTTATCACTAATTTTATATGGTATGCCTATATCACTCAAATACTTTTTAAACTCCTGTACTTGTTCTTGATGAATAGAGTTATTGTGTCCACATTTAATACTAATACTTTTTACATAGTTCTTATACTTAATAAAAATATCAGCCTTTTGTACCATTTTATTTTTCCAACATATAATTTTCTCATTTCCATCTATAATTTCACCAAATAGTTCCCTCAAAAAAAATACTTCTTTTTCTTTAAGTTCGTCGAGATACCTTCCATTAAATAGTTGTACAAATTCATGTTCATTTTGAATTCCGTTATTCATTTTTTACCTCCTAACAAAAAAAGAGTACATCCAAAAAGGGATATACTCCGAATAGATATATTTTTCTTACCTAAAAATATAAATTATCGACTTAAATTTTAAACATTAACGCTTGGTAAGTTAATTAATGTAATATCATTATATCAAAATAGTATCATGAACTCTACACAATTTACGTTAATTTTACAATTTTTCTATCAATTACTATATTATATAAATCATTTCACGAGTTTTTTATAATTTTTATGTTTATAGGTTGAAATTCTATAAATATATTTATACTTTTTCCGATAAGAGCATTAACATGTTATAGATGTTTAGGTATATTCTATTAAATCTAAATATATGCAAAACTATTAAAAAAGACCAACTATTTCTGTTGATCCATTAATAAATTATTATTTATTATCTATATATGATATGCCCTAAAATACTTTTATAAAAAGTTTAATATTTTGGGAATAAATATAAGTAAACCTATAATGAAAGCACCAATAGCTAATACTAATACTCCAGCCGCTGATATGTCTTTAGCAAGTTTAGCTTTTTCATTTATATTAGGACTAACCATATCTACAACAGTTTCAATTGCTGTATTAAATAATTCCCCAGATATTACTACCCCAAAGAGAATAATACATGTAAACCATTCTGATAATGATATTTTAAATAATACGCCAAATAGTATAACAAGTGTCATTATAACAATATGTATTTTCATATTTCTCTCTGATTTAAAAGCACTATATAATCCTTGAAAAGCATATCCAAAACTATGTATTAGTTTTTTTGTCTGATGTTTAAATTTTTCTCCTTTATTTTTCATTAGAACCCTCCTCTATAAATAAACATTTATTTATAATTTTAATATAAACAATTAAATAAGAAATAGAAAACAAAAATCCAGCTAACACGTCACTAACATAATGAACTCCTAAATATATTCTACTAAATCCTATCATTAAAATTAAAATACTTAATAAAATAATGCTAATCCATTTTAAATATTTGTTCTTAATGTTTTTATAAATCAAATAAATTATAAATCCATAAAATGCCATACTTATCATTGAATGACCTGATGGAAAACTATATCCAGTCTCATTTATTATTCTATATTCGTTAGGTCTTGGCCTTTGTAAAATTGATTTTAAAACTAAATTGAGTACAGTTACACTACATAAATTAATTAAAACACTTAAACCAATTCTTTTGTTTTTAATTAATATTAAAATCAAAATAGTAATAATCCCTAAAATTATTGCTCCACCAAAATTTATAACAATTTTTATAATCGGAGTTAATTTATCACTTATTATATAACTAGAAACAAATTCGTATCCTATTACATCACCTTGCATAATTTCTTTGTTAAATACATCCTCAGCAAAAGCTAAAAATAATATAATACATAGAAAAATAGTAGTAATTTAAAATTTTTCTTTATAAATTCCAATAATTTCACCATTATCCATACCACATTTTCCTTCTCTTGGTAATAACCATATGGTAGTAAATTTACAATATATTATGAATTATAAATTCACCTATAATTACTTATATAATCTTAAAACTTGATATTGATATACCTCATCATTTTCTGTATAACCAATTGAAATACCTTTTCCATTATTCGCTGCTTTGCCAGAATTAGATTTATTTCTAGCTTCATCTAATAATGTATCAATTTCTAAATCAGTAATTTGACTATTATTAGCTTTAATTAAGTATTTAACATATGAACTAGCATCTGATTTATATTCACTAGTTTTATCTACATACAAAAGCATATAATTAACAATTTCAGTTGTTTTATCTCCTACGTATTTTTCTGGAACAACAACTAAATAAATTCCATCAATTAATCCATACCAATATTGATTATTACTTTCGGTTAAATAATCAATAGATGCCGGATTTAATGAACTGTTATCAACTACTTCTGTATTAAATTTTGCAACTAGTACATCAACAATTTCTTTTTCAACCCAACCATATTTGTCTTGAACCTCTTGCAAATCTTTATTGATTTCTTCGGACTTGGAATTGCCACATCCAGTCAAATTTAAAGTCATAACACTACATACTAAAATAGCAAATAGTTTCTTTTTCATAATTGCCTCTCCTTTATAAATTTCTATTTAATTATATCATTTAAAAAAATACATTACAATCTATAATAAATAAATATTAATTCTTTGTCACTTTTTATTTAAATCAATTCTTTTTGATTGTTGACAATATTTTAGTTGTTTGATAAAATCAAATTAATAATAAAGGAGTAAAATAATGAACGAAGAAAATAATAATTTAAATAATCAATTTAGTGGCATGAATAATGGTATCCCAGGATCAACTCCAATACCAAATCCACAAAACCTTGGTCCAATACCACCAATATCTACACCACATGTCGAAACACAAGAAAATAATCAAATGATTAATCCGCAACCAGTTAACCCACAGCCACTAAATACAATACCAAACGCACAAAATGTTGATTCATCGCTATTATCCAATTCAATGGAACAAAATCAAGGTATTCATTTGGTACAACAAACTAACATAACGCCTCAGCCTGAACCATTAATGAATAATTCACAACCACTAAATGTAATACCAAACATGTCAAATATTGATTCATCAATGTCAAGCAATCAAATGCAACAAAACCAAGGAATTTCTCCAATACAACAAACCAATATGATACCTCAACCTGAACCATCAGTAAATAATCCGCAACCAGAACAATCGATTAATTTACAACCAAATTTAACTCAAGATAATTCAATATCGCAACAATCAGCTAATGACACAACACAAATTCAAAAACATAAAAAAAATAATAATATATTAATAATTGTGTCTGTCGTAGCCATCATTGCGATCTTGGCAATTGTGTATGCAACCTTAATAAAGGGAGGAAAAACACTAAATTGCACTATGACAGATTCATCTATGGGTATGGATATGAAAACTAATCTTACTATAAAATTTAAAGGTAATCAAGCTAATGAATTAAATGCAACAATTACCGTAGATTTAGGAAAATATGGTGATTATAAAGAAACATTTATTGATTCTTTTAAAGATGAATTTGAACAAAAAGAAGGTATTGAAACTAATATAAAATCAGATAATGATCAAGTAATTATAGAAATGAAAGCAACTAGAGCAGGTATGGAAGTAAGTGGCTATGTTCAAGATGATACATATGATGAAGTTGTAAAAGATTTAAAAGCCGAAGGGTTCACTTGTAAATAAAACAAAACCAAGTAACAAAAAATTACTTGGTTTTAATATACACTAATTATTTTCTTTCAAAATTATTGCTTTTATTTCTTTAACAGCTTCATTTTTGTCATTGTTAACAACAACATAATCATAAAAATCAATTTCTTTTAATTCTTTTTCTGCTATTTTTAAACGTTTTTCAATCGTATCTATACTTTCTGTGTTTCTTGCAATAAGTCTGTTTCTTAATATTTCAATTGAAGGAGGTGCAATATATATAAGTAATGCATCATCAAATACTCTTTTAACATTATGAGCTCCATTCACATCTATTTCTAAGAACACATCTTTTCCGTTACTAATATTATCTAAAACAGAACTTTTCAAAGTACCATAATAATTTCCATTATAATTATTATATTCAAGAAATTCTCCGTTTTCAATTTTCTTTAAAAATTCATCAGTACCTATAAAATAATAATCTACTCCATTTATTTCTCCTTCTCTTGGCTTCCTCGTTGTACAAGATATTGAATAAGCTGCATCAAGTTCCTTAATCAATTTATCACAAATAGTTCCTTTACCAGCCCCAGAAGGTCCTGAAATAATAATAAACTTCCCTTTTTTCATAAAATCACCTATTCATAGTATATCTTTAAAATAAAATTAAATCAATTAAAACATAAAAATCTACACATAAAATACAAATATTAAATGAGTGTCTATTTATAATTTTAAAATATTTACATAAAATATAATAAATGTTATAATAATGTAATAAAAACGGAGGTATAATAATATGAAAATATATAACACATTAACTAAAAAAATCGAAACATTTAAACCGCATAACGAAAAAGAAGTTACAATGTATACATGTGGTCCAACTGTGTATCATTACGCTCACATAGGAAATTTAAGAACTTATATAGCTGAGGATATCTTAGAAAAAAGTTTAAACTATCTCGGATATAATGTAAAAAGAGTTATGAATATAACGGATGTAGGACATTTATCAAGTGATGCTGATACCGGCGAAGATAAAATGTTAAAAGGTGCCAAAAGAGAACATAAATCAGTTCTTGAAATAGCAGATTATTATACTAAATGTTTTATGGAAGATTGTCAAAAATTAAATATAACTTGGCCTAAAACAGTAGTTAAAGCTACTTCTCAAATACCTGAGTATATTAAAATGATTGAATCTTTGATTGAAAAAGGCTATGCTTATTTAGCAAATGGAAATGTATATTTTGATACATCAAAATTAACAGATTATTATCAATTAACAAATCATAACGAAGAGGAATTAATCACTGGTGCTAGAGATGATGTTGAAGAAGATAAAAATAAAAGAAATAAAACAGACTTCGTTTTATGGTTTACTAAGTCTAAATTTGATGATCAAGAATTGAAATGGGTTAGTCCGTGGGGACTAGGCTATCCAGGATGGCATATTGAATGTTCTTGTATCTCTTTAAAATACCTTGGTGAAGAATTAGATATTCATTGTGGAGGAGTTGATAATATCTTTCCTCATCATACCAATGAAATTGCACAAACAGAAAGTTATATTGGTAAAAAATGGTGTAATTATTGGGTCCACACTGAACATCTAAATGATTCAACTGGAAAAATGAGTAAGTCAAAAGGAGAGTTTTTGACGGTAGACCTTTTGATAAGTAAAGGATATAATCCATTATCATATAGACTATTATGTTTACAATCACACTATAAAAAACAATTGGTCTTTACCTATGAATCTCTTGATATAGCTCAAAACACTTATAATAAGTTATTAAATAAAATTAAAAATATTAAATCATTAGTTCAATCAACAGACCCTGTTGATAAAGATAGTTTTAATAGTTATAATGACAAATTTAAACAAGCCCTTGAAGATAATTTAAATACCTCAAATGCTCTAACAGTATTATATGATGTAATAAAAAGTAACATTTCAAATATTACTAAGATCAAATTAATTGAATCATTTGATAAAGTATTATCTCTAGATTTGTTAAAAGAAGACAAAACTAATGCAGAAGATGTTTCTTATATTAATGAAATGATAGAAAAAAGGACTGAAGCTAAAAAAAATAAAAATTATGAGTTAGCAGATTCAATTAGAACTGAACTATTAGAAAAAGGTATAATATTAAAAGACACTAGAGAGGGTACAACATACGAGGTGATTAAATAATGGGATATAATGAATACTTATTTATAGACTATGGATTACCATTTTTAGGATTATTAATAACAGCTATAGCACAAATAATAGTCACTAGTAATTACAATAAATATAGAATAGAACATACAAGAAAAAATATAACTGGCGCATCAGTTGCTAGACAAATTCTTGATAAAAATGGGCTAAAAGAAGTTAAAATAGAAAAAATATCAGGAAATTTAACTGATCACTATAATCCAAAAAATAAGACAGTAAGTTTATCTGAAGATATCTATGATGGTACTTCTATTGCATCTATATCTGTTGCAGCTCATGAATGTGGACACGCTATTCAACACAAAGAAGGATATATTTTTCTTAAAATAAGATCTTTTCTAGTACCATTCACAAATTTTTCTACTAAAATAGGTTATTTTGTTGTGGTAATTGGATTAATATTTAATTTACTTGGTGTAGCAAAATTTGGTATTTATCTACTACTAGTAATATTATTATTCCAATTAGTTACCCTACCCGTTGAATTTAATGCTTCGTCTAGAGCAAAAAAACAACTTAATAAGTTAAATATTGTTACTGAAGATGAAGATTCTGGAGTAAAATCAATGCTATTAGCTGCTGCATTTACTTATGTCGCTTCTCTAGTATCTACCCTACTTCAAATATTGAGATTAGCATTAATTGTTTTCAGTAGAAATGATGATTAAAAGAGCCTTCAATCAAATTGAAAGCTCTTTATTTTTCACAAAAGTCAGGAATAAAACTCTCACTAACTGTACCCTCTTCTTGTACAAAAGCATTTCGTATCCCCATATCCCATGCATAATTAATTACCTCATCATAATCATCCATAGAAACCTTTTTATTTAATTCTTCATATATGCATTTTCTAACTGGAGTATATTGATTCATAATACTATAAAAAATATTATTTTTATACTTCAAAAACAAATGCTTTAATACTTGTTTACTATCATCTTTTCTATCAGGTAAAATTAAATGTCTAACAATAACCCCTGATATAATATTTCCCTTTTCATCAAATATACATTTTGGTTTTTGTCTAAACATTTCCTCAATTGCCTTATCTGTATAATCAAAATAATCTTTACACTTAGAATATTTCATGGCATACATATTATCAAAATACTTAAAATCAGGTAAGTATACATCTACTATTCCCTCTAATAATTTAATTGTATCTACTTTTTCATATCCTGAAGAGTTATATACAATAGGGATATTTAACCCAAGCTGTTTAGCTTTCTTTATTCCCTCAATAATTAAAGGAACATAATGTGTAGGAGTAACTAAATTAATATTATTAGCTCCCCTATTCTGTAAATCAATACAAATATTTGCAAATTCTAAAGTACTTATTTCCCTACCATTATTAAGTTCACTTATATAATAATTTTGGCAAAACAAACATCTCAAATTACAGCCACTAAAAAATATTGTTCCAGAACCATTACATCCACTAATACATGGTTCTTCCCACATGTGTAAATATGCTTTAGCAATTCTAATTTTATTACCAGATTTACAAAAACCAATTTCATAATTATTTCTATTAACAAGACAATTTCGGGGACATAATTTACATTTATCAAAATAATCATTCATAAACATCACAATTAATATTTTATCAAATAAGTACAAAATATACCATATAATTTGACTAATTACCATTTTTTTTATATAATGAAAATGGTGATTTGTGTGAAAATTTTAGATGTGAAATTAACTATATCTGCAGTGCGACAGAGTCAATTTCCAACAGATAACAAAGAAGAGTTTCTTTTAGTAGGTCGTTCTAATGTTGGAAAAAGCAGTTTTATTAACACATTGATAAACAGAAAAAACTTTGCGAGAACCTCATCTAAGCCAGGAAAAACTCAGACGTTAAATTTTTATTTAATAAATGATTATTTTTATTTAGTAGATGCCCCTGGGTATGGATTTGCAAAAGTAAGTAAACAATTAAAAAATAAGTTTGGTTTAATAATGGAAGATTACCTTGAATCAAGAAAAAACATGAAGATGGTATTTATGTTAATTGATTTTAGACATAAACCAACTGAAGATGATGTAATGATGTATAATTACTTGAAATATTATCAAATACCAGTAACCATTATTTGTACTAAGGTTGATAAATTAAGTAGAAATAATCATGAAAAGTCAATAAATATAATTACCAAAACTCTAAATGCAAGCAGAGAAGATTTAATTCTTTTCTCAAGTATTACTAAAATGGGAAAACAAGAAGTATATAATAAAATGCTTGAACACTTGGAATTAAAATAAAGGAGGTAGCTTATGAAAACACCAACTGTTGCCTTAGTAGGCCGTCCAAATGTAGGAAAATCTACAATATTTAATAAACTCGTAGGCAAGAAAATATCAATTATTGAAGACACTCCGGGTGTAACCAGAGATAGAATCTATGGAGATGTCGTATACAACGACTGTAAATTTCACTTAATAGATACCGGAGGAATAGATATATCTGACTCCGATTTTAATAAAGAAATCATTATTCAAGCTTCACTTGCCATTGATGAAGCAGATGTGATCGTATTTATTTTAGATGGAAAATCTGAATTGAATGCTAACGATTTTACAATTAGAGACATGTTAAAAAAGAGTAGCAAAAGAATTATTTTAGCTGTTAATAAAATAGACAATGAAAAACGAAAAAATGATATATATTCATACTATGAATTAGGATTCGATAACATAATTCCAATAAGTGGTGAACATAATATTGGAATTTCTGATTTATTAGATGAAATTACTAAAGATTTTCCAAAACAAGAAGAAACAAATTTATTAGATGATAAAATTAAATTTTGCGTAATAGGTAGACCAAACGTAGGAAAAAGTAGTTTAGTAAATGCTATAATTAATGAAGAAAAAGCAATTGTAAGTAATGTTGCCGGAACTACCAGAGATGCTGTAGATACTCCATTTACATATGATAAAGAAGACTACGTTATAATAGATACTGCCGGTATTAGAAAAAGTGGAAAAATTTATGAAAATATTGAAAAATATAGCGTTATTAGAGCTATGAAAGCTATTGAAAGAAGTAACGTATGCGTCGTTGTAATTAATGCCGAAGAAGGTATAATTGAACACGATAAGCACATTGCTAGTTACGCCCTTGAAGCAGGAAAACCATTAGTTTTAGTAGTAAACAAATGGGATACTGTAAAAGATAAAACTATTGCTGAATATACTAAAATAATGCGCAATGAATTCCAGTTCTTATCATATGTTCCAATCGTATTTTTATCGGCTAAAACAAAAAAAAGAATTCACACTTTGATGCCAGAAATAAAAAAAGTGTATGAAAACAGTAAAAAAGAAATTAAGACAAGTGTGTTAAATGATGTTATTCGTGATGCTGTATTATTAAATCAACCGCCATCATACAAAGGGAAACGATTAAAAATATATTTTGTATCTCAAAAAGGGATAACACCGCCAAAATTCGTATTTAATGTAAATAGCAAAGGATTAGTTCATTTCTCTTATGAACGTTATTTAGAAAATAAAATTAGAGAATCCTTTGACCTTGAAGGAACTCCAATACAAATAGAATTTAAAAATAGAAATGGTGAATAAGACATTATTCATCTTTTTATTTTAATAACTAACAATCTTTTTAAGTACTAACATATAATATATCATAAGGAGGAAAAATGGCATTTTCTGATAGTTTTTTTAAAAAGGTTGAAAAAAAGACAAATGTTGATAAAGATACAATAATTAAATTAGCCAATAAATTACAAAACGGAAATATGAAAGATGAAAAAACATTAAAGGAAGTAATCGGGACATTATCACAAATGACTGGTAGAACAGTAAGCAAAGAACAAGAAGAAAAAATAATTAATGCTGTTGTAAATGATAAAGTACCAAACAACATTGATAAAATGATAGATTAAAAGACGTAACAGTCTTTTTTTAATAAAAAAGAATATAATTTTATTATAAAAACTTTACTTAATAAAAATATTTTGCTATAATACATGCTGAGCGAAAGCTCCTTGCCTGAAAAGGCCATTAGACCATAAGGAGGTGTACAAATGAGAAAATATGAAATAATGTTTATCGTAAGACCTGATTTAGAAGAAAAAGATGTTAAAGAAACTGTAAAAAAATTAGAAAAGACTTTAACTGACAACAAAGCTATTATTACATTATCTAAAGAATTAGGACAAAAAGAATTTGCATATGAAATCAAAGGATTTAAGTCTGGATTCTACTACCTATATAACATCGAGTCTAAAGATGATGCAGCAATTAAAGAATTTGACAGAATTGCTCTAATCGATGAAAAAGTAATTAGACATTTAGTATTAAATATTGAGAAGTAGGTGGAATAATGAATAAAGTATTTTTAATTGGAAGATTATCAAGAGACCCAGAATTAAGACATACAACATCTGGTATGCCTGTATGTCAAATTAATGTTGCTATTTCAAGACCTGTAGGTCAAGGAAAAGAACCAGAGACAGATTTTATAAATGTTGTCGTATGGAACAAGCAAGCCGAAAATGTCTCAAAATATCTTGCAAAAGGAAGACAAATAGCGATTGAAGGAAGAATTCAAACAAGAAACTATGATAATAATGAAGGTAAAAGAGTTTATGTTACTGAAGTCATTGCTAGCAATGTAGAATTTTTAGGTTCAGCAAATGATCAAACTAGAAACACACAACAGTTTAACGACAATCCATTTGACACAGATGTATCATCTCAAGAAACAGCAAATCTTGATAATGACCCATTTGCAAGCTTTGGAGAAAAAGTAGAAATTAGTGACAATGATTTACCTTTCTAAAGAAGGAGGAACAAAAAATGGCAGAATTTCGTAATAAAAAAAGAAAAAAAGTATGTTACATGTGTATTGGAAAACCAGTTGATTATAAAAATGTAGATGTTATTAGCAAATACATCAACGATTCTGGAAAAATTTTACCAAGAAGATTCACTGGTACATGTGCAAAACACCAAAGACATGTTGCAGAACAAGTAAAATTAGCTAGATTCATGGGATTTATACCATATACTAATAAATAATAGGGTTGTTTTAATCAAACAATCTTTTTATTTAATAATAATAAAGGAAGTGTTATTTATGAAAGTAATATTTATTAAAGATCTAAAAAAACAAGGTAAAGTAGATGAAATAAAAGAAGTATCAGATGGCTATGCAACCAACTTCTTAATAAAAAATGGATATGCTGTAAAGTATACCAAAACTAGCAACGAAAGACTAAATGATGATATAAAAAATAGAAAATTAAAAGAAGAAAATGATATTAAAAAAGCCAACGAAATAAAAGCTAAATTAGAAAAAGAAAATTTAATATTTAAAGTAAAATCTGGTAAAGATGGTAAAACATTTGGTAATATTTCCACCAAACAAATAAATGAAAAATTAACATCATTAGGATATAATATTGATAAAAAGATGATAAAAACAGATTCATCACTTAACTTATTAGGATCACATTATGTCAAAGTTGCACTTCATAAAAAAGTAGAGTGCAATTTAAAAGTAACTCTTAAAGAAGAATAACTCTATTAAATAATAGAGTTTTCTTTTGTTCTTAATAATTATAAGTGACATATTTCTATTTTTATAGTATAATTTATCTAAGAAGTTATTAAAGCAAAGTGGGTGAATTATGAATAGAGGACTACCGAATAATATAGATGCAGAAAAATCATTATTAGGATCTTTATTTTGGTCTAAAACATCATTACAAAAAGGATGTGAAGACGTTGAGCCTGAATATTTTTATTTAGAAAATAATGCGAAAATATTTGAAGTAATAAAAGATTTATATAACAATCATAATCCTGTAGATGTAAATACTGTAACAACAGAACTTGTTGATAGAAATCTTCTAAACCAAGTGGGTGGAGTAGAGTATTTATCAGAAGTAATTAATAGTGTAGCTACAGGTGCTAATATAGAATACTACATAAATACCGTGACTGAAAAATATACATTAAGAAAATTAATTGAAACAGCCACGGAAATAGAGAGAAAAGCCAATGAAAATGAAGTAGACGTATCCGAAGCCGTAGAACTTGCCGAAAGAGAAATTTTAAACGTTGGTAAAACTAGAAGAACAACTGAATTTAGAAAAATTCAAGATGTTTTAACCAAAACACAAGAAGATATTGAAATGCTTGTTAAAAACAAAGGAAAAATTACCGGACTTACCACTGGATTAAAAGATTTAGACAATATTACCGAGGGATTACATGAAACGCAATTAATAATAATTGCCGCAAGACCAGCTGTTGGTAAAACAGCCTTTGCCCTTAATATAGCAGCTTCAGCTGCCAAAGCAACAAAGAAAAATATTGCTATTTTCTCCCTAGAAATGCCAGCAGAACAGTTGGTATTAAGAATGATTAGTTCATTAGGCCAAATTGAAAATAAAAAATTACAAACAGGACGACTTGAAAGTGAAGATTATCGTCGAATCAATGAAGCCATGAGCCAATTAGCAGATACGAATATTTATTTTCACGATGGAACAGCAACTACTGCCAGTGAAATTCAAGCCAAGTGTCGAAGATTATCAACTCAAGGAGAAGGCTTAGGCTTAGTAGTTATTGACTACTTACAATTGATTGATTCATCTGGAAAATATCAAGGCGCTAGACAACAAGAAATATCTGAAATATCTAGAAAGTTAAAAACCATGGCCCTAGAATTAAATGTTCCAGTCATTGCCTTATCTCAGTTATCAAGAAGTGTTGAAAAAAGAGAAGATAAAAAACCAGTCCTAAGTGACTTAAGAGAATCTGGTGCTATTGAACAGGATGCCGATATTGTCGCAGCTCTTCACGCCCCAGAACAAGAAGTTCCACAAACAGATGACTCAATACCATCACCAATTCAATTAATAATCCTAAAGCATCGTAATGGACCAACAGCAACTGTTGATATGCTATTTAAGAAAAAGACATCAACATTTCTGTCTTTAAAAAAGGACGGTGGAAATAATGAAAAATAAATATTCTATAAAAGTAATCTTCATAGTTGTTTTATCCATTTTAAGTATTTTTCTCGTAGGATTTAAATTAACAACTAATAAAACACCTAATGAATTATATGCTGTATATCTTGAAGGTAAAAAAATAGGTGTAGTAAAATCAAAAGATGAATTTAATAAATATATTAATAAGCAAGAAGAAACATTAAAGACAAAATATCAAGTAGATAATATTTATACGCCAAAAGGTGTTGAAATAAAAAAAATAGTTACTTACAGCAAAAAATATAATTCCAACAAAGAAATATACGATTTATTAGTAAAACAACAAAATTTTACAATAAAGGGAGTAGTTATAAAGATAGAAAAAGAACAAACAGAAAGTGAAGAAGGTCAAGTAGATTTATCTGCAAATAATACAAATAACACAACCGACAAAAATACTAAAAAAGAATATATAACTATAAACGTTGTTAATAAAAAAACTTTTGATGACTCTATATCAAATATTGTAAAAGCCTTCGTAGATGAAGAAGAATACGAAGCATATATGGAATCAACCCAAAAAGAAATCGTAGACACAGGAGAGTTGATTGAAAATGTCTATATTAAAGAAAATGTAACATATAAAGAAGGGTATATATCTACTGATGAAGAAATATTTACAGACACATCAGAATTAACTAAATATTTAATGTATGGAACTGTGAAAGAACAAAATACATATATCGTAAAAGAAGGTGACACTATTGAATCAGTTGCCGAAGCCAACAAACTAAATACCCAAGAATTTTTAATAGCTAACCCAGAATTTACTAGTGAAAATAATTTGCTATATGAATCACAAAAAGTAGTAGTTGGATTAATTGATCCACTAATCAGTATTGTCGTAGAAAAACATTCAGTTAAAGAAGAAGCTCAAAAATATACAACAGAAATAAAATATGATGAAGAAATGGTTGTTGGCTACTCTTATGTAGAAAGAGAAGGCGAAGATGGTCTAGATAAAGTAACCAGAAAGTATCAGTATATAAATGGACAATTAGCAGATGTTGCTATGATAGGCAGTGTAGAAATAAAACCATCAGTAAGTAAAATAATGGTTAAAGGAGAAAAATATGTTCCTAATGTAGCTGACTTATCATATTGGGCATGGCCTACAAGTACACCATATACAATAACAACTGGATATCAATATCGTTGGGGTTCTTTCCATGCGGCTATCGACATTTATGTCGGCTTCGGTTCTCCAATATATGCTGCTAACAATGGAACAGTCGTAGCTGTAGGAACAGGTTGCATTAGAGGAAATACAAAATGTAATAACACTAGAGGAAATTATATAATTATAAATCATAATGTTGGTGGCTATTATACTCAATACATGCATTTAAATGCTGTATACGTAAAACAAGGTCAAACAGTGGCACGTGGACAAAAAATTGGTGCTATGGGAAATACCGGATATGTTGTTCCAACACCGCCATATGGTTCAAATTCATATGCTGGAACACACTTAGACTTTGGAGCATGGATTGGTATGCCATATCGCGGTGGACATACAATTAATCCATATAGTCTATACTAATGACCGTATCAGTTTTATCAAGTGGTAGCAAAGGAAATACCACATTTATTCAAACAAACAACACCAAAATATTAATTGATGCCGGTAATACCAGCAAATACATCTTAGAAAAATTAAATGAAATAAATGTTGATCCTACTACAATTGATGCAATACTAATTACCCATACACACATAGACCACGTAAAAGGACTGCCAGTTCTATTAAAAAAAATAAATCCTTGCGTATATATAACACAAAAAATGTTAAAAGAATTAGAATACTTAGAAAATTATTCAATAATAAATACCGACAAAATAAAAATTAAAGACTTAGATATAGATGTAATAAAAACATCACATGATACCGAAGATTCTGTCGGGTACATCGTTAATAACGATGATAAATCAATTGTGTATATAACAGATACTGGATATATAAATCAAAAATACTTTAATATTTTGTCAAACAGAAATGTCTATATTATGGAAAGTAATCATGATATCGAAATGTTAAATAATAGTAAATATCCCTTTGCTTTAAGACAAAGAATATTATCCGACAAAGGTCACTTATCAAATTACGATTCCGCAAAATATATTTCCAAATTTATCGGAAGCAAAACAAAATATGTTCTATTAGCTCATTTATCCGAAGAAAATAATACTGAAGAATTAGCTTTAGAAACATTAGATAAAAGATTAAAAAAAGAAAAAATAGCAGTAGATAACATTATTATAGCTAAACAAAATCAAGCAACAGATTTAATAAACATATAAAGAGATGACACAAGTTATCTCTTTATATACACTTTACATAATAATAATTTATTTAAATAAATTTCCAACTTCTTGAAAAAACCCTTATAATGTGCTATTGTATAGTTGAACCAAAAGCTAAAAAATACATAAAATATACAAGGAGGTACCTATGCCTAAAATTAAAATTGAAGGTGGACATAAATTGTCAGGCACAATTACTGTTGGTGGTGCTAAAAACAGTGTTGTTGCTTTAATCCCAGCAGCTATTCTATGCGACGAAACAGTAACCATCAGCAATGTTCCCAACATCACAGATGTAGATGATTTAGAAAAAATCTTAGTTCACCTAAATGCAAAGATAGATCGAGAGACCGAAAAAGTCGTAATTAACTCAAGTGAAATAATAAACAAAGAAATAACTCAAGAATTATCAAAAAAACTACGTGCATCATACTACTTTATGGGAGCCTTGTTAGGTAAGTTCAATAAAGTAGATATGTATTTTCCTGGAGGATGCGCAATTGGTGCAAGACCAATTAATCTTCATTTAAAAGGATTTGAACAGCTCGGAGCTATTATTACAGAAGAAGATAATCACTTTATAATTGAAGCTCCAAAATTAAAAGGTGCCAATATATATCTAGATTTTCCTAGTGTTGGAGCCACCATCAACATTATGTTAGCAGCAGTCAAGGCTAAAGGCAAAACTGTAATTGATAATGCCGCTCAAGAACCAGAAATAGTAAATGTCGCAACATTCCTAAATAATATGGGTGCAAAAATCAAAGGCGCCGGAACAAGTACCATAACTATTATTGGTGTAAAATATTTACACAAATGTTTTCACGAAGTAATTCCTGACAGAATTGAAGCTGGAACATATTTGATAATCGGAGCTCTACTTGGTGAAAAACTAAAAATAGACAATATGATACCAAACCATTTAGAAGCCTTAATTGCTAAACTAAATGAAGCTGGTGTAGAAATGGAAATCGGCCTAGATAATATAATCATCAACGAAGTAAAAAAATATAAAGCAATTAATGTAAAAACTTTAGTATACCCAGGTTTTCCTACTGATTTACAACAAATAATAGCAACCTTTTTAACTCAATGCCAAGGAAAATCTCTTATCGAAGAAACTATTTATGAAAATAGATTTCAAAATTTAAAGGAACTAAACAGAATGGGAGCAAAAACTAAAGTAAAAAGAGGTAATCGTAAAGCAATAATTAGAGGTAAAACAAAATTAAAAGGAACAGATGTTGTAGCTAGTGACCTGCGAGGAGGAGCTTCTCTCTTAGTAGCAGCTCTACTTGCTGATGGAACAACTACAATTGATAACATTACATATATTCTAAGAGGATATGACAAAATCGTAGAGAAACTAACAAAAGTTGGTGCTAAAATAGATTTAATATAATATATTAATAGTGATAACTATGAAAAAAATAATATATTTATTATTTCTTTTTTTATTTATATTTATGTGCTATCTTATATATGAACTAACAGATAATGATAATTTGACTTGCCTAGTAATTGGTGATTCTATCGCTGATAATATTTATTTAAGAGAAAACAAAAAAATAAATAACTATAATAATCAGTTTATAAACAAAGATTATCGTATGATAGATTTGCTCCATATAATTAAATATAATGAAGAAATTAATTATCAAAATAAAACAATTTCAATTCATCAATTACTAAAACAATCAGATATTGTTATCATATCAATAGGAATGAATGATATTTATGCTAAACTTGAAGATGACCCCAAAAATATGTATACATATTTAAACGAAATGGTAAACAATATGGAACTCATATTAGATGAAATAAGTCGTTACAAAAATGCCAAAATAATAGTTTTAGGATACTATAACATTTTTGATAAAAAGAATGATTTATTTACCTATATAAATTATAAAATAAAAAGAATTACTGAAAAACATGACTATATTTATATAGATACTAATAAAAATTTAAATAATAATCAAAAATATCTTCTAAAAAACAATCAATTTTACTTAAATGACCATGGATATCAAGAAATTAATGAATTAATAGTTGAAAAATTAGAAAAAACTTGATATAATATAAAACGAATTTATTACTATGACTTGTATTAGTCATGGCGAAAGGAGAAATATTATGAAGAAAAACATACATCCAAATTATGTAGAAGCAACAGTTACATGTGCATGTGGTAATACATTTAAAACAAAATCAACTACAGATACAATTCACGTAGAAGTATGTTCAAAATGTCATCCATTCTATACTGGAACGCAAAATAATACTACAAGAAAAGGACAAGTAGATAAATTTAATAAAAAATACGGTTTTGATAAATAAAACTATGACATATCATTTGATATGTCTTTTTATTTGCAATTATATAATTATATGTTATAATTATAATGGTGGTAGAATGAAAAAAATAGCAATAAATATCTTCATATGTCTTTATGTTCTTTTAACTATTTTAATTACATATTGTCTTCTTTCTTATAACGATTACAACATTGCAGAGTTAAAAAATAAAACTTTGCTAATATTTGAAAATAAAGAAAACAATTATAAAAAAAGCGATTTATTAATAGTTAAAAAAAATAGTGATATAACAAAGGGAGAACAAATATTTTATTATGACAAATATGATAACCCTGTAAAAGTGTCATTGGGGAAAGTAGTAAATGTTGAAAAAATTGACAAATCTGTTACAACATACACTCTAGATAATGACAAAGCCTTAAATGATGATAGCATTATTGGTAGTGTAAAAAATACTAAGAAATATTCCGCATTAGGAAGCATTTATTCAACATTAACATCAAAATGGGGATATTTGATAATAATAATTTTACCAATGTTAACCGCTTTTATTTATGAAGTATATGAAATAATAAAGGAAATAAAAAAATAGGTCTTATATGAAAATTAATAAATTTAAAAAGATTAATTTAAAGATAAATAATAAGCGAAAAATACTATTTATAATACTCGGATTATCTATTATAACCATTGGTATAACATACGGTAGATATATATATAATGATATAAAAGATTACTATCTAGCTAGTAAAAGTTTCTACTTTAATAGTGATAAATTAACAACCGGAAGAGCAATATATCAAATAGATAATTGGTCTGGTGTAGATCCGTACCAAGTAACCATAAATTTAAATAATAACAAAAATAATTTATTGCATGCAAATAGTGACATTTCCTATGAAGTTAGTTATGTTTGCTCAAAAAAAGCCATTTGCAATGTAAGTAAAAATGAAGGAATAATCTATTCAGAAAGAACAACAGATTATTTTACTGCTACCATAACTCCAGACGGCGTAATGAGAAATGGCGATGAAGTATGGATAGAAGTAACTGCCAGTAGCACTAGTCCCTATAAAAAAACAATAAGTGCTCGTTTTATCTTAAAAGTAGGTGTACCTGGTATCTCATATACTATAGATGATGTACCTGGAAGGCCATATTTTAATCTAAGTGTAACTAATACAACAGATTATTACCTAGTAAAAGAATCCTTTGATGATTATCAAGTCGATCAAAGAATAGATTATAATACATATATGAGTCTATCTGAAGAAAACAAAGCAAAATGTGCTCTTCCATTAATAACATTAAAATTTGATCCTAAAATCGTCATTCTAGATATGACAAACGATGCTTATCAAAAAGCTGAAAGTTATACGACAACTTTAATAGACGGCCATGAATACATCAACAGTATCAGTTTTCGTATAAATTTAGAGTCCAGTAAAGCTGTAAAATTTTATAAAGCATCAGCAAACGAAGACTATACATATCCAATAACCAATGATGAATCTATCGTCGAATTCTCATACGTCCATTAATAAGTGAGGTGAAATAATGGCAACTAATATTTCTAATGATTATGTAAATTTTGTCAAAAAAAGTATTACCAATTATACAAAAATAATTATGGAGAAAAACTTTAACAAAGAAATATTTGATACCTTACTAAATACATATATAAATACTAGATATTATAATTATTATGATTCAAAATATAAAAATTATAGTTTAAATATAAATTACTATTTAAAAGATGAAGCATTAAAATTAATGCAAACAGACAATCAAAAATATAATGAATTAGCTAAAAAAACATATCTAATTTTTAAGTATATTATTTATTTTGATAATGTTCTTGAATATAACTCATTAGATAAAATCGTTGATGATATTATAGAATTCAGAATTAAAAATTTTGAACTATATTCAGAGTCTTTTGCTAAAGAATTTACCTCAGTAGTTAAAGAAGATAACAAACGTAAAAAAACATATCTCGAATCATTAAAAAATGAAAAATTAATACTTACAAATACTAAAACAAATAAATCAAATGTCTACTTTGCTAATTTACTACCAACAATGACTTTTCCAAAAATATATAGTGATTACTCAATTAATAAAGTATACAATGAAGGAATTATTAACGAAGATAAACTTTTTATAACCTATCATTTAGTAAATAAAGAATTATTACTTAATGCCATAAAAGGAATATATGATATTAAATATATTGTAGATTTTCCACTATCAATTTTAGAAAAAAAAGATAAAACAACTCGTTTACTAAATACCATTAATAGTGAGGTTACTAGAGATAATGTCATAATGAATATAACTTATAGTAATTATTTAAATAATAAAGAATCTATCGAATCAATGATAAAAGATGGATACAAATTTTCTGTCGTCTTAGATGACAAATATGATTATCAAGAGAAAAGCAAAATTTGGTTAAGTATTTTCTCATACATAATCTTAGATAAAGATACACCATTTGATTATGAAAAAGAAAAAATAATAATAAAAAAGTAGTAGGTGAAATATGGATACATTTCTAAGATTCTTATATGAATTTTTATCACAATTTTTCTCAGGAATAATAATTCTCTTTAAAGGATTAAAAGACGGAATTATAAGTATGTTTAATATTCCAGAATATATCTCAATAGTTAATTTTTATAAAGATGACTTTGGCATTTCAGAATGGATACTCGTAGCTATTGCAATATTATCACTCTTAGCAGTTTTCTGTGGTATTGGATTTATTATTTACTTCATAATTAGAAAATATATTCGTTTTAGAAAAACCATCGTTGAACAAGAATCTCTTCTTGAAGAGGTTTCAAATCTAAACGAACAAGTAGTTACATTAATGGAAGAAAAAGAAAATATCTTAGCCATGAAGGTATCTAATCTTGGAATTAAGCCAAATGAAGATATTGAAGAAGGAAAAGAACCTGAAGAACAAACAGACACCACATCAAGTAGATTTCCAAAACTTACAACAGTTGATAATGAGTATGCAAGTTATAAAATCGCTAATTACAACAATAGTTTTAACCTAGAAGAATTGGTAGATAATTTTAGAAACTTTGCAGCATCACATCTAGGTTTGTATTATAAACCTGAAATGATTAGATTATTTATATCAGCCTTAGCATCTACAAAACTAGTAATTTTACAAGGTATCTCTGGTACCGGTAAAACTTCCCTAGCATATGCTTGGGGAAAATTCTTAAAACACGACTCATGCGTTGCTTCAGTTCAACCATCATGGAGAGATCGTACTGAACTATTCGGATATTTCAACGAATTTACCAAAAAATTTAATGAAACAGATGTCTTAAAAGAATTATATCAAGCTGGATATACCGACGATATTTACACCGTAATTCTAGATGAAATGAATATTTCCAGAGTCGAATATTACTTTGCTGAAATGCTATCAATTCTAGAAATGCCTAATAAAGATGAATGGATCGTAGAACTCGTATCAAGTGCATGGCCAGATGACCCAAAGAAAATCAAAGAAGGAAAATTACAAATTCCTCCTAACGTATGGTATATTGGAACAATCAATAACGATGACTCAACATTTATGGTAACCGATAAGGTATACGATAGAGCTATGCCAATAGACATAAATGATAAAGGTCAAGTATTTGAACCCCTAGATGTTGAAGCTCAAGATATAAATTACAGCTATCTAGATAAATTATTTCAAGAAGCTATGGAAAAACATCCCGTATCCGAAGAAACGCTAAAGAAAATAAATGACATGGATGATTATGTAATAAAACACTTCCGTATAGCTTTTGGTAATCGTATCGTGGCTCACATGAAAAAATTTGTTCCTGTATACGTTGGCTGCGGTGGCGATGAAGTAGATGGCGTAGACTATTTCATAGCCAGAAAAATATTAAGAAAATTTGAACAATTAAATATATCTTATATCAGAGATGAAATAGATGGATATATCGAATTTTTAGATAAAACATTCGGTAAAGGAAAAATGAAAGAATGCGAAGAATATCTATTAAGACTTAAAAAATTAACATAAGGAGGAAATATGACAGAGCTTGAAATAACAAATTTATTTGAACAATCTAACGATAGCAAAAACAAAGACTTTTACGAAAATATTAATTCAAATTTAAGAGTAGTAACTAGCTTTGATAAAACAAAAAGTAGTTTTGAATGGTTAGATATCATGGAAGATACAATAAAGTATCTAGACAACATATTAAGAAATCCTAATAGATTTATTATTAATGAAGAAGATATTGTTAAAGTAGAGCTTGCTAAAAGAGTAACCGTAGAAAGCATTAAACATCTGTCAAAAAACACAAATTTAATTCAAGACATAGATAAAAAGACTGGTGATGTTCGTCCTTCAAAAATATTAAATATTAATAAAGAAGAGAGCTTTAACACTTATGAAAATCGTTTTATATACAGCTTAATTAAAAATATGCGTATGTTTATTGAAAAGAAAAAAAGAAACATATCAAATTTATCAATGTCGCTTAAAGATAATAAAAGAATGGAATACAATGGTTCTAGTAAATTAGGCAAAGAAAATATCAGCATCTCAATGATGATAGATTCTAAACTAAGCGAACAAAAAAATCAAAAAGATGATTCTGGCTTAAGTGTGTCTGAAAGAATCGAAAAATTAGAGGGCGAAATATCTGCTCTAACATGCTCATCAGTTTATCAAAGTATCGATAAACTTCATATAACTTTAGTAACATCTCCGATTAAAAAAACTAATGTAATTCTTAAAAATGTAAACTTTCAGTATGCTGTAAAACTATGGAATTTTATGCAAGAACATTATGAAGACGATATTCAAAAAGAAAAAGGGAATAAAGATTATCAAGAAAATGGCGAAATAAAAAAAATGATTGATGAATCATTTCTACTAGATTATCTTGTTCTTGACTCTATTAATAAAAAAGATACTCCAAGTGAAAAGAAAAAAGAAGTATCAGAAAAAATAGTTGGAAACATGGTAGAAAAAATCATGCATCTTGATTCAACTATTGACGAAGAAAAACTAAAAGAAATAGTTGGAAAACAATATAGTATTATTAAATATAAAACAGTAGTAAATGAAAAACAAATAGAAAAGATATATAAAAAATATATTGATAAGTATTTAGAAGAAATAGCAGAATTAAAAATATAGATGGTGATAAAATGATAGAAAAAATCAAGAACAATAAATTATTAAAAATATTAACAATGATTATAAAAGCAATAGTATCATTGTTTATCGTCGTAGTTATCAGTATAATTTTTATACAAAGAATATCTGATAATAAAGTATCTTTAGGTGGTTATAGTATATACACCATAATAACCGAAAGTATGGTTCCTAAGTATAATGTCGGAGATATGATAATCTCAAAAAATGTATCTCCAGATGAATTAAAAGTAAAAGATGATGTCGTGTACCTAGGAAATAAGGGAGATTTTGCTGACAAAATAATAACCCACCAAATAATCCGAATTGAAAGCGGACATAAAATATTTCACACCAAAGGAATAGCTAATGATACTGAAGATCCAGTCGTATCAAGTGAACAAATTCTAGGAAAAGTAGTTATGAAAAGTAATTTACTAAGCTTTATAAGTAAAATAGTAAATAATGCTTATGGCTTCTATTTTGTAATATTTGTTCCCTTTGCTATTCTCTTAGTAATGGAAGTAATAGATATAGTTGAAGAACGAAAAGATCACAAAAAGTAGGTGATTTATGAAAACAACAAAAAGAAGAAAAATATTTAAAAAAGTAAGATTGAAAACATTATTTCTTCTTGCCATAGCTCTAGCATCCAACAGCTTTGCTTGGTTTATATATACTACAAAAGTATCAAGTAATATTAGTGCTAAAGTAAGAGAATGGAATGTAACATTTGATGCTAACGGACAAGTTGTAGAAAAAACAATAGAAATTAATATTGATTCTTTGTATCCAGGAATGGATGCTTATAATCAAACATTAACAGCTGCAAATAGTGGTGAATCAAAGGCTCAAATAACCTATGAAGTTGTAAGTACTAATATCCTTGGAGACAACTTAGTTAACTATAATTATAGCAATGAAGATATATTAAATTACTTAAAAAACAATTATCCATTTACCATTGAAATATCATCTACAAATAGTATAATTGAACCAAATGGTGAAGAGAAAATTAATATTACAGTCTCATGGCCCTACGAATCTGGAGATGATGAAAAAGATACCCACTGGGGAAATCTTGCATACAATTATCATCAAGCAAATCCTGGGAAACCAAGCATAGTATTAGTAATAAAAATATCTGCCGTACAGCTAAACTAAAAATAATACCTCCTATAAGAAGTATTATTTTTTTATACTAACTGAGTAAAATTCATATTAACCTTCAAGACAGCTCCAACCTTATTTTGCGTCGCCGCCGTATCCGCACTATTATCCATTTCTGAGCCATCACCATCATTCCATTTAATATATACCCGAATATTAATTACATCAGTATTATCGCTATGCAAAACACTCTTTTCAATAGTTTGATTACCACCAGTAAAAAGAATTTCTTCTCCATTATTAATTTTATACTTAACTGCAATTATATCCTTAACTGCACTGTTTTCATCAGTAGTTATATCAATCTTATATTTAAAAGAAACGTCCGCCGCTTTAGCATCAATTATCAAATCAAAATACCCCTCACTACCCGGAGCAATTATATCGCTTGCAACATTATCATTTCCTAAAAATACCGGACTAATTATTGCCGAAGAACTACTATTGTCACGAATATCTTTATTATTTACAATGATTTTCCATCTAGCAATATTCATATTGGCAGTTTCGCTAGCACTAGTTAAATACTTAGCAAAAGAATCCTGAATAAAGAATAAACATAAACAAAGTGAAATAAATAAAAGTATAATAATGTATTTCTTCTTCATATAAACCTCTCTCTATACTAAAAATTATATCATAATGACTATTAATATGCAATTCATTTATTTATACATATAATGTATAACTTTAGTGTAAAGCACCTGTTTTTTATTGTTGAAACCCCCTCCCTATGCTAAAATTAAAATAGTAAAGGGTGTAAAAATGGCTAAAGAAGTAATTGTAAAAGCTAAAACTCTATCTAATCGTAAAAAAAGATATAGTAAAACAAAAATAGCACTTACTATAATTTTATTAATCCTAACATTATCATTTATAATCCTAAGTATTATCTATAATGGTGGAAGTTTTACAATAACATTAGATAAAAGATTAGCTTTAGATAATCAAATAATTATATATGAAGATTCCGAATTAAAAGAAGGAAAAAGAAAATTAGCAGCTAATAAATTAGATTTTATGGATAACATCTCAATAAATTGGTTGCCAGCAAACATTGCTAATGAAGCTGAAGGTTCTCATAATGGTGAAAACTACATTGCATATACCTTCTATATAGAAAATGATGGGAAAGAAACAATTAATTATTGGTATTCAATCATTATTGATGATGCCATTAAAAACGTTGATGAAGCAACAAGAGTTATGGTATATCATAACAACGAAAAAACTGTATATGCTAAAAAAAATTCATACACAAACAAAGAAGAAGAAGGAACAAAAGCCTTTTATGATAAAACAACAGCAGTTCTAGAACAAAGAAAAGCTTTTGCTCCTGGAGACATCGATAAATTTACCATTGTTATCTGGCTAGAGGGTGATGATCCAGATTGTACTGATGCCATTCTTGGTGGTGAAATAAAGATGCATATGGAAATCAGAGAGGAATATAGGGAGGCAATAAATGAGTAAGAAAGTAACAAAAAAGAAACGAAATAAAAAACAACAACGGAAAAACAGAATATTCTATTTACTAATATTATTATTAATGACTACAATTTCCTTGTCTTTCACATCATACGCTTGGTTTACAACAAATAGATTGGCAAGAGTTGATCTACTAGATGTAAATGTTAGAGCACAAGGTGGAATAGAAATATCTACCGATGGTACATCTTGGAAGAGTGCTATAAATGTTCTTGATATTGAAACAGCTAGAGAAACATATCCAACTAGTATTAATCAAATTCCAAAAACTCTAGAACCTGTATCAACTATTAAAGCCTTAGAAAATGGAAAATTGAAAATGTTTTACGGTTCAGTTGAAGGAAATAATAATGGTGACTATATATTATCAGCAATAAGAAGTATAGAAACCGAATCATTTGATGAAGAAAGTACTGGAAAATTCATTGCCTTTGATCTATTTTTAAAAACAAACACAACTACAGATTTATATTTAACAAAAGAATCAAATATTACCTATAATGGTGAAAATTCCGTAGGAATAGAAAATGCTGTCAGAATAGCTTTTATTGAAGAAGGAAATGTTCCAAATGGAACAAATATTACAACTATTCAGCAATTACTTACAAATACAACAGATAATATTTATATATGGGAACCAAATTATAATTCACATACAATAAATGGTGTTGCTAATGCAAAAAATACCTATAATATCATTACCTCAGAAAATGGCACTCAAATATCATACGATGGTATCTCGCAAGAAATAAATGAATATCAAGGTATAACCCCTACAACAGCTAACAGTAATATTTATCCAGCATACTTTTCTAGAGTTAATGTAGACTATTACACTGAAAAAGATTTTACAAATAACAAAAAAATCTTTAATATAAAAACAGGTATTACTAAATATCGAGTATATATGTGGATTGAGGGTCAAGATGTTGATTGTGAAAACAATGCTTCAGTTGGAAATGTAGCCTTTAATCTTCAATTTACAACAAACCCATCATAAGCGGATATACCGCTTTTTTTCTTTATATCCAACATTAATTTAATTTACATAAAATACATAATATGATATACTAAATATAGTATACATAATAAAGGAGGTATTCGAATGAAGATAATTAAATACAAGATAAAAAACAAATATCGTCTTCTATCAATTCTTTCTTTAATACTAATATTAATACTTGGAAATACCGCTTATTTTATAACATATGGTGATCATTTATTAGAATTTACCAATGATTCAGATTACAAAGAAAGCGGAATATATGGAAATACTGTTTACGTTAATGATCTAGAAAATGATTATTATTACTATACAGGACTTAATTATACAGAAAATGATGGAACACTTCCTACAACAGAAAACAAAAATATTTATAACGATAGTAATTTAATACAAGTAAAAATTACTTATTCCAGTACAAATATAGAAAATAACAAAAAAGGATATGTATCTCTATCAGAAAGACAAGATACATACATTTATTATAAAACACTAGTAGTAAATACCAATAATACTACTGATACATCAGATGATTATGTAATAATTGATCTTATTGATAATCCATTCACTGATAGACCAAATGGTATGGGTTTTAATGGTTGGACTACTAAGTATCAAAAAGCCTCTTTAATGTATGACAATGATTACTATGAAAGAAAAGCAAAAATCCCAGTAACCTATAAAGATGGCAAACCAGAAAAACTAGAAATAACTTTTAATGCCAACTGGATTGAAGCTAACGTAGAATTAGTAAACAATAACTTTAATAATGCCATAAGTAATTTATATAATAATGGTATGAAAAAATTAGAAGTAGTAACTTACATATATGGCGATTTAGATATGAAGGGATACTTTCATTCTGTTGAATTAAGACGTAATGATAGTTATTCTGGATACTACAATTCTAGTGGAGTATTACAAACCAGTGGTTCATGTCAAACGTGGTTTGGAACGTGCACGATGTATGAAAAAATAGAAAGTGAAGTATTTGACGAAAATGCCGTATATTATCAAGTTGTAAATGGTAGAATGACTGAAGTTGATAATAGCAAAGTAGAAAGGCCAATTGATGAAGTTGTAATCGAACCAGATTATCAAAACAAAAACATGTCTAACTACTTTGAAAAAGTAGAACTTACAAGAAACGAATCAATTGCTGGATACTATGATGCTAGTGGTAATTATAACTCAAGTGGAACATGTAATAGTAACACATGTGAGTATTATCGTTTAATTAATTATTACAAAGACTCCGGAGAAGAAGAAATATTTGATTATAAAAGAAATTATTATTATTTAGTAACTAAAGATATTAATATCTTAGTATTAAATCAAGATATTTCTAACACATGGAGTAGCAGTGCTACCAAAGATTTTACTTTAACCGGAATTAACAACGGTTCATCATATAATGCAACCTGGACTGCCAGTTCTGCCGTAAATTGTTATAGCAATGTTACAATAGAAAATCTTATCGTTTATTATAATGGTAGATTAACTAACTATAACGCACCAAGTGGGACAACTACTTCGGGAGTATTGTTTGGCAGATATCATAATGTAAAAATAGGTAGAGGCATTGGCAAAAATGGAACTAGACCAAACTTTAGAGCCATCGTCGCCGGAAATGGTAGTACAACTGGTGGAAATAATAATCCAACAAAATATAAATTAGTCGTTGAAAGTGGTATATATAGCTCTATCTCATTATCAACTGGTGCTTCAAGTTATGGTTCATCAGCTAACTACATAAACAATAAATCAGTATATGGAAATGATTATGATCGTGTAAAAAAAGATAATACAAACCTAGATATCTACTATTGTGCATCTGGAAGTTGGGGGAATAATATATACTCAACCAATAGCAGCACTACCAATAACGACTATGCTTTTGACTTAAATGTTTTAAGCGGAACAATTGGTAGTAGTAAATATGATTACACCACTGGAATATATGTTGGCGGTAGATATGGTGGAACCCATTATGCACCATCAAGAGTAAAAGTGGATGGTGGATATATTTATAATCTAATTGGTGGACCTTTAGCTGGCTCATCAAGAAGTAGTAGAAATGATACATCTATCTATATGACCGGTGGTGAAGTTGATATTATAATCGGCGGTGCTGGAGAAACAGCAACCTATGGTAACAGAATCATTGGTGTAACTGGCGGAACAGTTAATTACAGTGTTTTTGGAGGTTCAAACGGATATAAAGGTAGTAATGGTGATGGTACCGTAAATGGTAGCTCATATATCTACGTTGGTGGAAAAGCCATAATAGGTAAAGAAGAATACATTAATAACAATTCAGAAATATATGGAGCTAGTGCTGGTAATGTATTTGGTATTGGCAATGGAAAAAGTGGTTCATCAACAATTGGCTCAAATGACAATTCAACAATCATAATTGATGAACTAGCTACAATAAATAAAAATGTTTATGGTGGTGGAAACTATGGAGCTACTGGTGTAAGTAGTACATCAAACACTTCTAAATCAACAATTATCATAAATAATGGATTAATTAACGGTTCCGTCTATGGTGGCGGAAAAAGTAATGGTGCCGGTAGTGCCAGTAAAAATACTAAAATAGACATAAAAATGTATAATGGAACCGTCGCTCAGTCAATTTATGGTGGAAGTGATGATCAAGGAAAAATATATGGTAGTGTTTCCATTGGAATATATGGTGGCGAAATTGGTTCTTCCGTCTATGGCGGTGGCCGTGGAGGAATATCTGGTACCAAAGTCGGAACGTACGTAAGAGACGATATTAATATAACAATTGGTGATAATCAAAGTAAATATACCCCAATAATCAATGAATCAGTTTATGGTGGAAGTGCGTATGGTACCGTAAATGGTATAACTAACAGTCAAAATGTATCAAGTACTAATACCGCAGTTACCATTAATAAAGGAATAATAAATAATGTCTTTGGAGGAGGACAAGGTAATGAAACATATACTCCATATGTACTAGGAAATGCCACAGTAACTATAAACGACGGAACAATCAACAATGTCTATGGAGGAAACGATAAAAGTGGAACACCGAATGGCAAATTAGAAGTATATCTAAATGGTGGAACTGTCACTAATACCTTTGGCGGAGGCAACGAAACATCTGCTAAAGAAACAAACGTATATTTACAAGGAGGAACATCAAATAAAATATTCGGAGGTTCCAACTTAAAAGGCGAAGTTAGTCAATCCAATGTTACTACAACAAGTGGAAATGCAAATACCATATATGGAGGTAACAACCAAGGAGGAACAACCGCAGTAACCAATGTAATAATTAATGGTGGAAAAATAAATACTGTCTATGGCGGTGGTGAATCTGCATCAGTAACCGATAATACCAACGTAACCCTAAAGTCAACTGTCGAAAATGTCTTTGGTGGCTCTAATTTGCAAGGAGATGTTCCAACAACTAATATATCCATCGAATCTGGGTTTGCGACAAATATATATGGTGGAAACAATCAAGGAGGAATAGCCAAAACTACTAACATAAACTTTAATGGTGGATACTCAAAAAATGTTTACGGTGGAGGACTAAAAGCTGAAACAGAAACAACTAACGTTAACGCCTACTATGGAAGTATTGATAATTTATATGGCAGTGGTAATGAAGCCGGAACTACCAAAACTACTAATGTTTCCCTTGGATCAACTAAAATCAATAAAGTCTATGGTGGAGCAAATATGAGTGGCTCCGTACCAGATAGTTACATAAAAAACTTAAACAGTAATGTTAATGAATCAATTCAACTAAATATCGGATATTCACAAAGTGATCAACACAATTCTCAAGCAACAGATTATAAATCATCCGAAAAAATCAGTGTAAGTATTAAAAATACTAGTCAAACAGATATCACAACATGGTCCCTATACATCCTTACTAGCAAAGGATTTATTGGTAACAACTGGTCCTCAGCTAAAATAAGTGAAATTTCTTTGGGATACTATATTAATCAAGATAATCAATATTGGGGAACAAATCCAATAACCGCTAACAATACCCTTGAATTTGACTTTCATATTCACTCAGAAGTCGAATATAATGACTTTAAAATATACGGATATTATTTTATTGGTACTGACTCATCAGGAAATAAATATGTAAATCAACAAGATTTGGGAGACATATATGGCGGAAATAACCAAGGAGGGCAAACTGATAATACACATATTAATTTAACTTTAGGAAACATACAAAATATTTATGGCGGTGGAAAAAAAGCAACAACCAAAACCTCATCAATAGATATAAAAAATACAAACATCTATGGTAATATCTATGGCGGTGGCGATGAAGCATCAATTGATACCGTAACTATGAATATATCAAGTTCAACAATTGGTACTAGTTCAGTAGCAGGTAATATTTATGGTGGTGGAAATCTAGCTGAAGTAAACAAAGATATAACTATGGTTGTCGAAGAAAATACCAATGTAAATGGTAACATTTATGGTGGTGGAAATCTTGGAAAAGTTTTAGGAAAAATAGATTCAACTATTAAAGATTCTAATATTTCAAAAGACATCTATGGAGCCGGTAACAAGGCTAGCGTCGGCACTGCCGTAACAGCAGACACCATCTCCCTAAAAGTAAATAATGTAACAGCAACTTCAATCTATGGCGGTGGCAATGCTGCTGAAACAATTGGTAATACTACCACAGCAGTGTCAAAATCAAACATTGAAAACATCTATGGTGGTGGTAATGGTGCCGAATCCATCGTCTCAGGAGATACCACAGGTGAACAAAATCTAGCTAAAGTAAATGGAAATACCACAACAATTGTTGAAGACAACACAAAAGTTACCAACATTTATGGTGGCGGTAATTTAGGAATGGTCATAGGAAATACCAATGTTAAAACATATAACATAACAGCAACTTCAATCTATGGTGGTGGAAATGAAGCCATCGTCGATAAAAATACCAAATTACTCGTATCATCAACAAAAGTAAATAATAGTATTTATGCTGGCGGTAATGGAGCCAAAGCTATAGTAAAAGGAAATACTAATCTTGATATAGAAAATAATACCAATGTAACAAATCATGTGTTCGGTGGTGGCAATGCTGCCGAAACAGGTACAAAACAAAATAATGATTCAACAGGTGTTGTTAATATTGCTGGAGCTACAGTTGGTAAAAACGTATACGGTGGAGCAAATACCTCAACTCTATATGGAATAACAACAGTAAACATCGGAGCTAATGCAATTACAAATAAAGATTTAATAATAAGTGATATAAATATTGGCGGAACCGTATTTGGCGGTGGTGAAGCTAATGCCAGTGGTAGTGAAAATTACGACTTCTCTTTCATTAGTGTAACCAAAGGAATAAATATAAATATCGATGCCAAAAATCATACAAGTTTTAACATAAACGGTTCAATCTTTGGTAGTGGTAATGCTTCATCTACCGAAGGATTTAGTTATATTAATATTAAAAACTATGGAACAAAAACTTCAATTAAAAGAAATATTTCTATCCAAAGAGCAACAACTGTAACATTAGATAATTCATACATTGCTCTAGCTGGGGCAACAGATAGAACAAATGAATATTCAAATGTTTTATTTACACTAAGTAGAATAGATGAATTAAAACTAAAGAATTCTAGTACATTATATTTACGAAAAGGAGCTAATCTTCTAAAAAAATTCAATAGTGTTGTCGATATAGATGGCAAAGAAGTTACATCACAAGTTACCATTGATCCAGATTCAAACACTCTAACTAGAAATACAAATAATAGAATTTACATGTATGCTGGTGAAAATTTAAACATAGCTAAAAACGAAAGTGTTACTGTCTATGGAGACGTCGTAGGTATGACCTTCTTTGGAATGTATTCATTTGATCGAAATGATAATATTATAACAGCCATGTATGATGACTACAACAACGGACAAGCTATCTCAAGCGGTGACTTATACTACTTTGATAATGGTAGTTATGTTCTTGGAAAACATAGTCAAAATCATGACATAACTAAAGATGGCTTTTATTCAAATTATGGCAACGAGTCGGCTGATGCCATAACAATTAAATATATTGAGCCAACCCCAGCAGACACCGAATTTTATATGTGGTCAATTGGTGAAGTCGTAGCTTCCTACGAAATATCATTAACTGCATCAAAATATTCAACCCTTGGAGCTCAAGAAGTTCCACTAATTAACCATACATCACCAAATACAACATTCTCTGTTCTTGGCGTAAGTTACAGTGCCTTAGATCCTAACATTAAATTAGTAGATTATACTAAAATTGATAGAGTTGCTAAAACAGAAGAAGAAGCCGACACAACATTTGGTCTAAATATGAAAAGCGGTCAATCAGGCTGGTTGGTAAATGGAAGCACAAACTTTGTAACTGAAGGAGATATTGCAGTAACAGGAACAAAAGACTATTTAAGAGAAAACTTAAATAACGTTCCAGCCCTAGTATTTTATTTGTATCACTCCAAAAATCTAATAAACAGTGGTGATATGGGTAGCGTAACAATATCCCTTGTAGCAATAACTCCAATAGATGATTTAAATAATGAAGTAGAAAGAATAAACATCGTTGTAAACTTATCAAAAGCCTTATATAACACCAATGATTATGAAGGAACAATAACCCAAGGAAAAAAATATGAAATGTTTGCAACCAGTAAAGTAAATATCACTGCAAGAAGTAGTTTTAGTACATACTACTCACTATACATGAATTCAGATAAAACCCCATACAAAGAAGGATATCACCGAAGCCTCGTATCATCATTTGTCTTTCCGGTAGATACAACAATTACCATGATAGATTTACACGACCAAGATAATCCAATATATTACTACTACGTAATAAAACAAGAAGATTATGACAATTCACTAATTGAATATAATAGATATGGTGAAACTTCATATCAATTATCGAAATTTGTCAAAATGGGTAGTACTAGTCCAAGTAATAATTATAATGATGAATATTATAATTCTATCTATTATAATAACAATAAAGCTGAAGAAGAATTTATATTTAACGTAGATTTTAAAGAAGCTAACATTTTAAATGATATAACAGATGCTAGTTTGCTAATTGAATTACGAAATGCTGACGAACAAACTTTAATTAGTGTCCTAGGTATTGAACAACAAACTCTAAAATATAATGTTTACACCCAAAGTAATGCTGCAATTGAGCTTGAAGGTACAAATAGTAAAAATCCATTATATCAAGGACAAAGTACTGATTTAACAATTTATTCAAATTTTGTTCAACAAAAGAAAGACTCTAATACTGTATATGATACAACATTTGATGATGAAAAATTAGGAATAAAAATATCTATCTATGATAGCAATAATAATCTATTAAGTGCGCAAGATTTATTTGGAATAAATTTTGAATACAATGGCAATAAATATTTTCCAAGGTATGATGGCACAACGAGAATAAAAATAGCAGATAAAATAGCAAATGCTAAATCAAAAATAAAACTCAATACCGAAAAGAGTAACCTATCTAGTGGAGAGTATACTATTTTAATCGAATCGTTTGGTTCATATGATGGAATTTATTACGAATCAGAAAACGATGTTAAAAAATTAGAAATAAAAGTAAAAATAATAGATACCCCATATGGATTAAAAACTAGTGCTAAAGATGAATTTATGTTTATAGATAAAATAACAGGACATACAAGCTATAAAAATAACGTTTATACCTTTACAACCGAGTACTTATCAGAACTTCCGAATGCTAATCTTAGAGTTAAACTTCAAAGAAGAAACTATGATAGTATTTATAATAACATATATGTTGATGTTGATTTAGCCGATTATATAAATCAAACATTACCATCGACAAATAAATCAAAAGAATATACTCTATCAACAAATCCTGTTGCTAAAATAAATTATACTTTCAATTTTAAGGAAAATCTAAAAACCGGAACTTACCGTTTGGTAGTAATGTTATATGATGATAATAATTATATCGGAGAAACATACCAATATATTATCATTAAGTAGAAAGGAGTTATATGACAAAGAAAAATATTGAAGAATTAACCGACTTAGAGTTAATTGAACTTGTCAAAACACTAGAAGATTTTATAAAATATTTAGATAATGAATTAGGTGATAAATCATGAAAGAAGAATACATAAAAAACATAGAAACTCACAAGGAAGTGCTAAATGCACTTCCTAAAAATAATGAAAAAAATCTCAAAACATATAAAACAAAAGTTTCTGAATTGAAAGAAACTTATGAAAAAGATTTAACTGAAATAATCGAAGAGATTTCTAAAAGAAATAAACAATACTTGTCGATAAAGCCATATGAACAATCGGTTCAAATTACTGAACAATTAAAACAAATAAAACCTAATTTAATCATAATTAATGATAACAACTCCCCATACGAAAAAAGTAATTTAGACATAATTTTATATAAATTATGCCATTACTATACAATTGAATTGGAAGAAGTAAACGATAATATTATGAAAGCTATTGCTATTTTTAAACAAGCAAACATCAACTTAGAATTATCTGATTTTACATATAGTTATTACTCATATATTTATATGAATAAATTATTAACAACTGATACATCAAACAAATCATATCTCGAAGAATTTAAAACATTTTTTGAAAATATTTATTGGAAATGTCCTAATATAATTTATCATATAGCTCTAAACTTCAAATATTTATATTATCAATATCAAAAGAAATTTAATGAATACTATGATAAAGTTAAAAATAGTTTAGTTGAAAATAAAATCAAAGAAATGTATCAAAACTTGTTAAAAGATTCTGAAGAATTAATTGAAAATAGCAAATATAATATTATTAGTAACTTCATAAATAATAAATATAATATTACTGACTATACTAGTGATAAAGTAAACAAAATAAAAGAAAATTTATATGACAATGAAGAAATGCCTCTAACAGATATAATAAATCTTAGTCATATATTATATGAATATAGGGCATACCTATCATTAAATTATTTAATTATTGATATTAAAAATATATATAATGAAAAAGATAAGTATAAAGACATATATTTAAAAACTAAAAAAGAAATAATTAAAAAAGAAAAATCATTATTTAAAGAAAACAAAAAAATTCAAAAGTTAATTTCGAAAAATAAAACCAAAAAACTCGATTACTACAATAATTTAATTAACAGTCAAATAATTGAGTTAACAAAACTATATGAAGAGTTAGAAAAAAATTACTTTAAAGAAAAAGTCTCAAAACTAAATGAATCAAGCACTATATTAGATATCTTAGAGCTATCATTATCAAATTATAACTACTTAATTGAATTAACAAAAGAAAAAGATATGGTAATTGAAGAAGAACTATTAAAAATTTCTAATATAACATACTATCCATATATAAATTTAATCAATAATATTTGGATTAAAGACGAAAAAGATATCCCTCTAATTATTATAGATAAATATAATTTAATTGGTTTTAAATTAACTAAAGAAATGCTTGAAGAAGATAATATCAATACCTTGATAAACAATATCAATATAATAATTCTAGCAGAACTAATGAAAAAAAATAACATAACCGAAAATCAAATAAAATTTATAAAAGAAAGTAATAGTATATTAAAATCCATTAAATAAATGAATTACTTGCATATCAAAAATGAATATGATATACTTAAGATGTGGTGATAAAATGAAGAAAGTACTAAAAATTATCGGAATACTTTTTATAGTAATATACTGTATGGTAGCAATATCACTAACCGTATGTTTACTAAACTATAATGATTATAATCTTACCGTTTTTGGTGACAAAACACTAGTAATAGTTAGAGATAACGAATTAAAACCAAACTATAAAAAAGGTGATTTAGTCGTAGTAACTAAAAACGAAAATAAAGACATAAAACCTGGAAATAAAATATTCTTTTATGAAATGGATTCAGAACAAGCAATAGTTAATTTAGGTAACGTCATAGGTAAAGAAGATATAACAAAAACAGAAACAACTTTCACCATGAATGGAGATTATCCATTATCAAGTGAGTTTGTAATTGGAAAAGCCGAAACAAGTAAAACATATCATAATCTAGGTTCAATATTATCAGTTCTAGAATCAAAATATGGCTTTCTACTTCTAATAATCTTTCCAATATTAGTATTATTTATCTATGAAATATATATTGTAATTAAAGAAATAAAGAATCCAGATGAAAAGTAAGATTTTATATATAACATGTGCCATAATGATATTTGTTACTATTTATGAGATTACAAATACTTATGGCCTTTTTGAAAGTAATATTAATATGGATGTAGATTCAAAAGTAGCAACCTGGAATATACTAATAAACGATACCAATATTGGAAAAAGTGAAACATTTACCATAGATAACTTTATTAGTGAAGAAGATAGCACTGTAGCATCAGGAAAAATAGCTCCTGGAACCAGTGGATATTTCAATATCAATATAGATCCAAGTACTACACAAGTTTCAATACGCTATGATTTAACATTTGATTTTAGCAAACTAGATAACTTATTTACAATTACTAAAGTAGAAGAAAAAAATGGTTATAACTTAATTAAAACTGGTCCAAATACATATTCGAATGTAATAACTCTAAATGAAATAAAAGAAAACAAAACAAATAACATCAGAGTATATATTAAATGGGATAATAATGAAGAAAATAATGATAAAGATACCGAAATAGGCTTGATAGAAAACAATACCCTAAATATTCCCGTATCCATTACCGTATTACAATACTCCGGAGAAAAAATAGAACCATATGTAGAACCAGTCGTATAACAAGAATGATAAGCGGTGATAAAATATGAAAAAAATAGTAAATAAAACATTTCAAATATTTATTGATTTTTTAGTATTAGTTATCACCGTTTTAATTCTTTTTTCATTATATAAAATAATTTCCATCAAAATTTTACATAAACCATATTCCAACATCTTTGGATATACAACCTTTGAAATAGCCACTGGTAGTATGGAACCCACTCTAAATGTCAAAGATATAATTATCGTAAAAATAACCAAAGATGTTAAAGAAAATGATATCGTAACTTATAAAGAAAATGATGATTTAATAACGCATAGAGTAATAAGCGTCGGAGAAAACACTATTGTTACTAAAGGAGATGCCAACAATAGTGAAGATGTCAACGTAAAAAAAGAAAATATTGTTGGTAAATTAGCATATACAATTCACAAAGGTGGAATGTTAAGAGATATATTTATTACCCCAAAAATAATAATTTCCCTAGTAGTTACCTTAATTTTGGTAAATATATGCTTATCATATAAAGATCCCAAAAAAGAAACTAAAACATTTCAAAATATTAAAGATGAAATATTTAAAAATAATTATAAATAATTAAGAGGTGAAAAATGATAGATGTAAAAAAATTTCTTAAACTAAATCGACTAACATTAATACTAATAATATTTATAATTCTACTTATAATTGTTCCAATAACGTATTCAAAATTTCAATCACATGCTAACTCCAACGCTGATGTCAAAACGGCTTTTTATATAATAGATAGTAACTCCGAAAATAAACAAATAGTTTTAGATAAAATGATTCCACAAGATGAACCATATACTTATAATTTTATCGTGGCAAATAATAATGGTGAAAAAAGATGTGAAACCAATATGGAATATACTCTCACAATAACTACAACGACAAATCTTCCCTTATCATATAAATTATACTTAAATGAAAAATATACAGATCTTAATAGTAAAAACATTATAATAAGCGAAGAAACAGCTCCAGACGATGATGGAACTTATTTTAAAACAATTAAAACCAATAAACTAACCTTTTCTCATGAAAAGGATGAAAGCAATATATATCAACTAGTCGTAGAATTTCCAAAACAATATAATACCACCGATTATCAAGATAGTGTAGAGGCAATAATTATCAATGTAGATTCAAAGCAAATCATTGAAAATAACAATTAAAACATATAAATAAAAAACGGTGTCGAAAATTGTCAAAATTTACTTGCAATAAAAAAAAAACTATGCTATACTTGAATAGTAATATAGGGAGTATAGCAAAACCCTAACAATAAAAAGGAGAGTTTGTATGGAAAAAAACCAAAAGAAAAAAGAAAGAAGAGAGCGAAGAAAGTATAGATTATTAATATTATTGCTATTAATGTTAGGGACTGGTATAATGTTAGCAACATCAACATATGCATGGTTTACTGCTAATAAAACAGTAGGTGTTAGTACATTAAATGTAAATATTGAAGCTAAAAATGGTATCCAAATATCAGCAGACGGTACTAAATGGAAATCAATTCTTCAAAAAACAGATATAACTTCAGCACATGCAACATATGCTGCAAGTGAAAACCAATTACCTGATACACTTGAACCAGTATCAACAGCAGGTGTTGTAGATGCTAATGGTAAATTCCCAATGTACTACGGAACAGTAGTAACATCAGAGACAGCTGATAATAAAGGTGAATATATTTTAACAGCTACAAAAGAAACTGAAAAAGAAACAAATGGAGAAACTAGCGATGCAAAATTCATTGCCTTTGATGTATTCTTTAAAGTAGAACAAGATACTACAGTGTACTTGACACCAAATTCAGCAGTTAATTCAACAGATGCTGGAGATGTTGATTTAGGTATTAAGAATGCTTCAAGAGTAGGATTCATTGTATTAGGACATACAACATCATCAGACACTGTAGCTAATATCCAAAAATTAAATGATGGTGCAGCTTCAACAGCATATCTTTGGGAACCAAACTATAACACACATACCGATAACGGATTAGCAAACGCCAGAGACGTTTATGGTAATAATGCAACTGCCGCAGCAGGAACTCTTGTTCCATATTCAGGAATCATTGATACAATTGCATCAGCAGATGATATTCTATTAGGAAAAGCAACTCAAACAGATAATGCAACAAAATTCAAAGATGTAACACCAACGCATACAACAAAATATGGATTTACTCATTATCCACAAATATTCTCATTAACAGCAGGAGTAACAAAAGTAAGAATTTATATGTGGGTTGAAGGACAAGATGTTGACTGTGAAAACTACGCATCAGGCGGAAAAATTTCATTCGATTTACAAATCACATCAAGTCTACCAGAAAATGCACAAACAACAGAATAGTTAATTAAGAACCGAAAGGTTCTTTTTTATTGACAAATAATAAATATTTAAATATAATTAAATTAACTAAGGAGGTTTAGGATGAAAGAAAAATACTATTGCCTATTACTAAATAATCACAACGATACAGTAAAACATCATGTATCCAATATTGAAAAAGTTAGTGTAATAAGAGGCGTAATACAAAGAGAAATAAAAGACTTGTATAACCATGAAGGAATATTTATGGAGTTAGATGATAAAATAACTGTTAATGATAACTCATGGTTTGTTGAGGGCTCATTTCCTATCATAGCAACAAGATTAAAAGATGGAGTTATGATAGATGCCATATCAGGAAATGTAATTATATATTCAGAAGATCCCAACGTTCCATGCCTAAGTTATTCAAAAGCAGTTGAGGCGCATCAACTATTAGCAAAATTTATGTTGGGTAATTTAAGCGAAGAAAGTATACAAATTTATATTCATAAATTAGTCGAAGAGTTAGCTTGCAAAAGAGCAAAGAAAACACCAGAATATTATTGCTTACAAATAAAAGTACCAGAAGAACAAAATCCAATCGTAGTATATGCAAAAAAAGAAAATGGTGCAATGTATGACATTATTACAAATACTCTAATCGAAAAAGCTGAACCCAATGTAATTACTAGAAATATTGAATATTATGATATTCAAAAAGCTAATCCTGAATTTGTCGAAATGCAAATAAAAGAATTAAATTACAATAAGGAAGAAAGAAATCTATATATCAAAAATATGAAACAACTAGTTAAAGATGAAGAACGTAAATACAACAACTACATATCAATAAACAGAGATAGAACTTTTGATACCAAAGTAAAAACAAAAGAACTATAAAACTAACTTTATAGTTCTTTTTATCATATTAAAATATAAACAAATTTATATAACTTATAGACATTTCTTAATAAATTTAGTACAATTATGCTAGGTGATGTTATGGAAAAACATGAATTAATCAATGAATATACCAATTTAAATAACACAGTTAATGATATATGGAGGTCTCTTTGACTTAGATAATAAAATAAAAAGAAAAGAAGAACTTAATAAAATAATAAATGATGTATCCTTTTGGTCAACATCCTCAAAAGATGATGTTCTAAAAGAATATAATTCCCTTAGTAATACTATTGATAAAATTAAAATAGTAAAAGATGAAATAGAAACCGGGGTTGATTTGTTATCTGGAGAAGTAGACGAAGATATATTAAATTTATTAAACGAAGAGTTTGCTAAAATAGATAAAGAATTAACAGATATAAGTATAGAAACCTATTTCTCATCACCATACGATAAAGGAAATTGTATTTTGGAAATTCATTCCGGAGCTGGCGGAACAGAAGCTTGTGATTGGGCTAATATGCTCTATCGAATGTATACTAGATATTTATCTAAAAATGACTATAAATATATTGAACTAGATAGACAACCTGGGGATGAGGTAGGAATAAAATCAGTTTTACTCGAAGTAAATGGGATAAACGCATATGGCTATTTAAAAGGTGAACGAGGTGTTCATCGTCTAGTTAGAATTAGCCCCTTTGATTCGAATAAAAGAAGACATACATCCTTTGCCTCAGTTGAAGTAACCCCAGCTATTAATGACGAAATAAAAATAGATATTCCTGAATCTGATCTTAGAGTTGATATCTATCGTAGTAGTGGACCCGGAGGACAAGGAGTAAATACAACAGATTCCGCCGTTAGAATTACTCATATCCCAACTGGGATTGTTGTTACTTGCCAAAATGAAAGAAGTCAAATAAAAAATAAACATACAGCTATGCAAGTTTTAAAAAGCAAACTATATAATTTAGAATTAGAGAAAAAAAATAAACAACTAAATGATATGCTAGGAGATCGAATGAGTATTGGCTTTGGTAGTGCCAAGAGAAGTTACATAATGTGTCCATATACACTAGTTAAAGATAATGATAGTGGATATGAAACAAGTAATGTTAATAGCGTTTTAGATGGGGATATAGGTGAGTTATTAGAAAAGAATATTAGGAGGTAGTGATGAAACTATTTAAGAAATTAAGGGAGAGGCGAATAAATTTAATAATTGAACGTGTTAATAAAAAAAATATATTTAAAAGATATCTAATGCTTTTATCTGGATGCCTAATCGTCGCATTTTCTTTTAACTTGTTTTTTTTGAGATATGATATTGTCTGTTTTGGAGTTAGTGGTGTTTCAATTGTAATGAGTGAATTTGGAGTTAATCCATCAGCATTTATTTTAATTGCAAACCTAGTATTAATAGTTCTTAGTTTCTTTCTACTAGGAATAAATGACGTAAAGAATCAACTTGTCGGAGCTTTAATATATCCAGTATTTGTTGAATTAACCAAGCATGTTACAGATTTAATTGATTTAGGAAATCTTGAATTTATCATTATTGCAGTGATGGGTGGTATTTTAGCAGGAATTGGCTACGGATTAATATACAAGAGTGGTTACTCCACCGGAGGAACCGATGTTATTGGTAACATAATTTGTAAATATTCAAAAATTTCAATGGGTAACGCAATGATGTTTGTAAATGTTACAATAATTGCTATAGGTAAGTTAGTATTCTCGTGGAAAATTATTATGTATGCCATCGTCGTTGCCTATTTAATATCAATAGCAACAGATAAAATTTTACTTGGTATATCTAATAGCAAAGCTTTTTACATAGTTACATCTAAAAATAAAGATGATATTGTAAGAGATTTTTTAAATTCCCTACCTGGTGTGGGTAGTACAATAATTGATGCCTCAGGTGGATATTCAGATAACAAACAAACCTTAATAATGGCTGTAGCACCGACCAAAATGTATTATATAATTAAAGAAGGATTAAAAGAAATAGATGATAAAATATTTTACTTGGTATGTGATTCATACGAAGTAAGTAATAGGAAAATTAATTATGAATAATTTCGATATTAATCTTTTCTTTGAAAAATTATATAAGAAAAATTTTGGTAAAAATCTATTTCTGTTTGTTATGGGTTTGCTTTTGGGAGCATTAGCAATTAACTTATTCTTTGAAAAATATAATATTGTTTCATCTGGTAGTTCCGGATTGGCAATTTTACTAGCTAATTATTTCTCATTTGATATATCGCTTCTAATTTTTATTATTTCTTTAATATGTTTAATTTTAGGATTAATCTTTTTCGGATATGAATATGCTGCAAAAATGTTAGCAGTTACCTTCATTTATCCATTATTCGTAGCATGTACTAGCTTTTTAACAAAATACATTGATTTAGAAGATACCTCATTATTCCTAATAGTCGTCTTTGGTGGAGCAATGATGGGTCTTTCTTCTGGATTAATTCGTAAGTCTAATTATAGTCCTGGTGGATTTTGTGTTTTAATTGACCTTATGCATAAATATCTAAATATTAGTATTGGTACCTCTACATTAATAATTAATTTTATAATTATTATACTTAGTGGAAATATTATGGGATTAACAAATGCCATATATGCAAGTATTTCCATAATCGTATCAGCTTACATTATAGATAAAGTAATTATTGGAATATCCGATAATAAAGTATTTTATATAGTTACCACTAAACCCCTTGACGTTAGAGATTACATTGTTGAAAAACTAAATTATTCAGTAACAGTAATAAATGCCAGAGGAGGTTATACGAATAAAAAAAGAAAAATGTTAATGTGTGTAGTTCCTACGATTGAATATGTAAAACTAAAAGAACTTATATCTGAAATAGATAATAAAGCCTTCTTTTTAATCGTAGATATATATGAGTCAAGTGTTAAGAAAAATTGTAAAAATATGTAAAATTTATTAAAGGTATTTAATGTTTTGCATTTATTTGATATAATAAATAAATGATTGGTAGGTGTAGTATATGGATTTAATAAGAATTACTGACGTACAAAAAACTTACAAAACAGGTACAGTAGCTCTATATGATATTGACTTGACAATATCTAAAGGTGATTTTGTCTTTGTAATTGGCGCCAGTGGTAGTGGAAAATCAACATTAATTAAAATGCTGTATCGTGAAGAAAAACCTGATAAAGGTTCAATTATGATCGGTGGAATAAATGTCGCAAAATTAAAAGACAGAAAAGTTTATATTTTAAGAAGAAAACTAGGAGTAGTCTTCCAAGACTTTAAATTATTACCAAGACTTACTGTATATGAAAACGTTGCTTTTGCAATGGAAGTATTCAGTTATGATAAGAAAAAAATTCATCGTAGAGTAATGGAAGTTCTTGAATTAGTTGGATTAAAAGGAAAAGTTAGACAATATCCCAATCAATTATCTGGTGGAGAACAACAAAGAGTTGTCATAGCAAGAGCTATTGTTAATAATCCAAAATTATTAATATGTGATGAACCTACTGGTAATTTGGATCCAGATACAAGTATGGGTATTATGAAAGTCCTTGATGATATAAATAAAATGGGAACCACAATTATTATGACAACACATAATAGAGATATCGTAAATACGATGAAAAAGAGAGTCGTTGTATTACATGAAGGTAAGATAGTACAAGATTATGAGAGAGGTAAATATTATGAAGTTGTTTAGAAGTTTAAAAAGATATTTTCGTGATGCAGCCAAAAGTGTTGTTAGAAACTTTTCTCTTTCATTAGCATCTATTTCTTGTATTACCATAACATTAATAGTCGTAGCTATTTCAATAGTCTTATCTTACAATGTTGAAGCTATGACAAAACATGTCAGTAGTAACATATCTATTGTAGTATTCATTGATGGAAAAGCAAGTGAAGACGATGTTAAACAAGTCGAAAGTGATATTAAAAGAATTGACAATGTTGAATCAATAACATTTAAATCAAAAAAAGAATATGCTGAAGAAACAAAGAATTTAGATGAAAGATTCTCTTTAATCGTTGATAGCTGGACTGATGAAACAATCCCACTACTTGATAGTTATGAAGTAAAGGTCAAGAACATTGATGATATATCTAAAACTGCCAGTGAAATAAAAAAAATAGCTAACGTATCATCTGTTAACTTTGGCGAAGAATATATTGAATCAGTAATTACTATCTTCGGAGTTATAGAAAAAATATGTATTGGCGGAGTAATTGCCCTTGTATTAGTAACTGCTTTCTTGATTGCTAACACAATAAAACTAGCAATCTTCTCTAGAAAAACCGAAATTGAAATTATGAGATTAGTAGGAGCTTCAAATGTATCTATTAAAGTTCCGTTCCTAATTGAAGGTTCATTCATTGGTATACTTGGTGCCATAATCCCAATAATTATAATGTCATATGGATATACATCACTATATAATTATCTAGGAGGACAATTATTCTCATCATCTCTAGGAAAACTAGTAGCTCCATATCCATTTATTATGTGGACCTCATTAATCCTATTACTTATCGGATTATTAGTAGGTATGTTTGGCAGCTCTAGAGCCGTTAAAAAATATTTAAAAATATAGAAATAGTGTAAAGAAATAGTCAAAAACTATTTAATATACTATTTCTTTTATTATACATGTTATAATTTATTATGGAGGAAATATGAATAAAACAGTATTAATTAAATTATCAGGTGAATCATTATCAGGAAACATTGGCCATGGACTTGATTTTGATTATATTAAAAAAGTTTGCTTAGAAATAAAAAAAATCAAAGATATGGGAGTAAACGTAGGTATTGTTTGCGGAGGCGGAAATTTCTTACGTGGTAGAGATGCTAAGGAAATGGACCGTGAAACTGCTGATTATGTTGGCATGCTTGCCACAGTGATGAACAGCCTAGTTCTCAAAGATATGTTTTTACAAATTGGCTGCCAAGTTTATAATCAAAGTGGTCTTTCTATGGATATTATTGATAATGTAGATAGCAATTTAGCAAAAAATGCCTTAAAAGAAGGAAAAATAGTTGTCTTTGGCGGCGGAACCGGTAAACCATTCTTTTCAACCGATACCGGAGCTTCCCTTAGAGCCAAAGACATAAATGCTTCGTTGATTATTAAACTTACGAATGTTGATGGTGTTTATGATAAAGATCCCAATAAATATTCAGATGCTAAAATGTATGGTGAGGTAACTTATGATACCGTCCTAGAAAAAAAACTTGGAGTAATGGATATGGAAGCCATTACAATGTGTCGCGATGAAAACATAAAAATAGTTGTTATGAATATTGATACCGAAAATGGACTTGTTAGATTAATGAATGGTGAAAAAATAGGAACTATTGTTAAATAAGGAATAAATATAGGTATAATTTCTGATTTTTGTTATATAATATTAAAAATAGTATAAAATTTTTAAAAAAGTATTGATAATTACTAATTTTTGTTATATAATGAATTAGCAATCAGAAATTTTGCCTGATTAGCTCAGTCGGTAGAGCACTCGGCTGTTAACCGATAGGTCGTAGGTTCGAGTCCTACATCAGGCGCCATTTATGTATTGTAGAACCGTTTGGTTCTTTTTTTATTCTCTACAGTAGATTTTTTTTTATAATTGTGATAATATTATACTAGGAGAGAAGAATATGATAGGGAAAATAGTTAGTGTTAAAGATTTACTAGTGTATGTTAAATTAAATATTAATGTTTACGAAATGGATAACATGATAGGAAAAAATGTTGTTTTTGCCAATAGGTACGTCGGAGAAATTGAAAATATGTCTGATTCACTAATCGAAGTATCTTTAGTCGGAGAAATAGTTAATAAAACATTTATTCCTGGTAATTTATCTATTCCCCCATTTAATAGTGAGTGTCGCTTAATTACTAAAGAAGAAATAGATATGATGTATAGCGTACAAGATACATCAAACAAAATAAGTATTGGTAAATCATATATATATAATGATTATCAAGTTTATTTAAGTATTAACCCCTTTTTTGCTAATCACTTCGCTATATTTGGAAATTCTGGTTCCGGTAAAAGTTATTTTGTTACAAAACTTTTACAAGGTGTCTTTTATGATGCTAGAAAATTACCATACAATTCCAATATCTTCCTATTTGATGCTTACGGTGAATATCAAACTGCCTTTAGTCAAATAAATAAAGTTAATCCTAACCTTAACTATCGTGTTTTTACCACTAATTTAGAAGACAACAGATACGAAAAATTATTTATTCCCTTTTGGTTTTTATCCGTAGATGATATATGCTTATTATTAAATGTAGATGATTCAAGACAAATTCCCATCATAGAAAAAGCTTTAAAATTAGTTAGTTATTTTTCTCGCGAAGATAGTGATATTTTAGTCAAAAAGAACGATATTATAGCTAGAAGTCTACTTGATGTAATATTTTCTGGTACTAATAACAATGATGTTAGAAATAAAATTACAAATATATTAACCAAATTTAAAACTGATGATATTAATCTTGAAATTAGTTTAACCAAAGGCGGTTGGACTAGAACTATTAGACAATGCATTTATGTTGATGAAAATGGAAAATTTGCTGATATGGAACTAGTTATTAATTACTTTGAACAATTTTGTTCAAATAATTTCGAACTTACTATGCCAGATGGCAGTTATATGTATACAATTAACGACTTTTATAATTCTTTAGAATTTGCTTTAATTGGCGAAGGCGTTTTCAGTAGTAATAAAGTATTTGATTATGCAAATATTCTTAAAATTAGACTTAATGCCCTAATTAATAGCAATTACGTAAATTATTTTAATTGTGATAGATATATGAATAAAATAGATTACATTAAATATCTTCTTTATAATAATAGTAACAAAAAATATCAAATTATTAATTTTAATATTAATTATGTAGATGATAGATTTGCTAAAACTATTGTTAAAATTTATTCAAAAATGCTATTTGATTTTACAACATTACTTCAAAAAAGAGCATCAATGCCTATTCACATTATTTTGGAAGAGGCACATAGATACGTTCAAAATGACATTGATACAGAAATACTTGGATATAATATCTTTGATCGTATAGCTAAAGAAGGAAGAAAATATGGAATATTACTTGGTATAATTAGTCAAAGACCATCTGAAATTAGTTCAACGACTATAAGCCAATGCTCTAACTTTGCAGTGTTTAAAATGTTTAATAAACAAGATATTGATTTTGTTATAAATACCATTCCAAGTATTTCAGAAAATAAAATTAATAAAATTAAAATGCTCTCACCAGGTAGTGGTATGTTATTTGGAACAGCCTTTAAAATGCCTGTTTTAACAAGAGTCGATATGCCTAATCCGACACCATATAGTGATAGTTGCTCCATCGACAATACTTGGTATATAAATTAAGAACCTCGGTTCTTTTTTTTATGTTTCTGAATATAATTATATGGTGATATAATGAATAAATATTATATATTAAAATTAAAAAATAATATTCATGCCATGTGTGATGACGGCCATTTCAATACAGTTTTTGAACCATCAGAATATAGCTTAGTAAATGGTGGCGACGGGGCAATTATTGCTGAATCTATAAATAATAAAATGATAGATATTATTACTGGTTTAGAAATCGTAGATTCAAACACATTTAAAAGTGCAATGCTTAGTTATTATGACAAAACAGAAATACCCATGACTATGGTTATCCATTTACTTAGTAAATATAAAAGAAAAAATATAATTAACTATAAAAAGTGTATAATAGATATAATTAATTATAATGCTATTAATTATAATGATTATAGTGAAATAGATGAATGTATAGATATGAATTATATAAGTAAATTTAAAAAAAGAGCCAAAAGATTTATTCCTATAATTAGATAAAGATAGTTATAATAAAGAATTATCTTTATTTTTCTTTTTATTTGAGATATAATAATGTCAGGGTGATTTAGATGCTAAAGATTGAAAATTTAAGCGTTTTAGTAGATAATAAACAAGTTTTAAAAGATTTTAATTTAGATATATTAGATGGTAGCGTTCACGTTATTATGGGACCTAATGGCGTAGGAAAATCTACCCTATCTAGAGTAATAATGGGAGATAACAATTACAAAATTATCGAAGGTAAAATTACATATAACGGAGAAATCATTAACAATATGACTCCAGATATTAGAAGTAAAATGGGAATCTTTCTTGCAATGCAAAATCCACTAGAAATAGATGGAGTTAGTAATCAAGACTTCCTAAGAACTGCCATGTCTAATCGTGATGGCAAAAAAGTCGGTCTTTATGATTTTATTTTAAAATGTGAAAGTGCACTTGATGAACTTAAAATGGATAAGAGTTTAATTCATAGATCATTAAATGTCGGTTTTTCCGGAGGAGAAAAAAAGAAAAATGAAGTTCTTCAAATGAAATTATTAAAGCCATCATTTGTTATTTTAGACGAACTAGATTCAGGATTAGATGTCGACAGCGTAAAAATAGTAGCAGATAATATTAACATGTATAAAAAAGAAAATCCCAATGTTTCCATCTTAATTATAACCCATTTAACTAAAATACTATCATATATTAAGCCAGATTACGTTCACGTATTATATGATGGCAAAATAGTAGACACAGGTTCATATGACTTAGCTAAAGAAATAGATAAATTTGGATATAACAAGTATTTGAATAAGTCAAATATTATTGTTGATGGAGAAAACCATGAATAAAATATTAATAGATAATAATAAGATTACAAGTACTGACAAAACCATTTTAATAGATAATAATAAAATTAAATTTACTACATCCGGAGATTATGAAATAGAATACATTAATTGTAGTAATCTTAATTATATATATGATATTAACAATAATAATATATGCTTATTTGAATTTGCTATTAATCAAGAACTAGATGTTAATAATACTTACAATATTAATTCAGGAAACTTAGTAGTTAGTAAATTCTATAATAATAAAAAAGTCAAAGAAAATATTGTTATTAATTTACTTAATGAAGGAGCCTCAGTTGACTATAGATTTTCTAATATATGTATACAAGAAGAAAATTATAATATAGAAATAAATCATAAAAATAAGTTTACCAACAGTAATATTATTAATAGGTCAGTAGCCCTTGATAAAAGTAAATTAGACTTTATTATTAATAGCAACGTTCCAAAAGATAGTATTAAATCTGTAATAGATCAAAATACTAGAATAGTAACACTTGGTGATAGTTTATGTCATATTAGTCCAAATATGTTTATTGATATAGATGATGTAAGTGCTAAACACGGATCAGTTATAGGAACATTTGATAATAATTATTTATTCTATTTAATGTCTAAAGGACTTAGCTATAATGATTCATTAAAATTATTAGTAAAAGGATATTTATTATCTAATCTAAGTATTAATTATGATAAAATAAACGTTATCTTAGATATAATAAATACGTATTGGGGGTGAAATAGATGAATAGAGAAGATTTTTTAATATTTAAAAATAGTAATATGGTATATTTTGATAATGGCGCCACAACATTAAAACCTATCCAAGTAAGAGATGCCATAAATAAATATTATGATGAATATACAGCTAATATTCATCGAGGAGATTATACGAATAGCCTTAAAGTTAGCGAATTATATGATAACTGTCGAGAATTAGTTAGAGAATTAATAAACGCTAAACACACAAGTGAAATAGTATTTACATCTGGTACCACAGCATCTCTAAACGATATTGCCTTTGGATATTTTGCTAATCACTTAAAAGAAGGTGATGAAGTATTAATAACCGAATCAGAACATGCTTCCAATGTATTACCATGGTTTATATTACAAAAAGAACTTGGTATAATAGTTAATTATATTCCACTTAATGATAACCATGAAGTAACTATAGATGCCTTAAAATCAGCTATTAGCAACAAAACTAAAGTAGTATCTATCGCTCATATTACAAATGTCATTGGCGATGTTAGAGATATCAAAACCATATCTAAAGTATGCCATGATAATAACATTTTATTAGTCGTAGATGCCGCACAAAGTATTGCACATGAAAAAATAGATGTTGTTGATATGGATATAGACTTTATGGCATTTTCCGGTCATAAAATGTATGGTCCAACCGGAATAGGCATCTTGTATGGTAAGTTTGATTTATTAAAAGAACTAAAGCCTCGTAGTTATGGTGGAGGAATGAACGCTATTTTTAACAAAGATGGTTACGTAGAATTAAAAGACTTACCAGATAAACTTGAAGCCGGAACTCCAAATATTGAAGGAGTCCTTGGACTTAGTGCATGTATTAATTATATTAATAGTATTGGAATAAATAAAATAAGTAAATACGAACACGAACTAAGAGATTATCTTGTATCCAAACTTAATGAATTAGATTTTATTAAAATATATAACAAAGATAATTACTCAACAATCGTAGCCTTTAATATAAACGGTGTATTTAGTCAAGATACCGCAATATATTTAGATAAATATAATATATGTGTTAGAGCAGGAAATCACTGTGCTAAAATACTTAAAAATGTTTTCAATATAGCAAATACTTGTCGCATTAGCCTAAGCTTTTATAATACTCGTGAAGAAATTGACTTGTTAATTAATGTACTTAGAAACAGTAAAAATATATGGGAGGAAATCTTATAATGGATAGTAATATTAAACGTAGTATAATACTAGAAAATTATCAAGATGCAAATAATAGAGGAATACCAGATAAAGATGGTTATATTAAAATTAATAGTAATAATGTTAGCTGTATAGATAATATAGATATTTATGTTTTACTTAATGGAGACCTAATCGAAGATATAAAATTCGAAGGAGAAGCCTGTGTTATAGCAATATCTAGTACCTCAATTCTTAGTGAAAAACTAAAAGGTAAAACCCTAAAAGAAGCCAAAGAAATACTAGATAACTATTTTAATATGATCGAAGAAAAAGAATATGATAGTAATTTACTCGGAGAAGCTTGCGTATATGATGACATCTATAAACAACCATCTAGAAAAACATGTGCCACCTTATTTGCAAGAGGTATAAGTAAAATTGTCGAAAAATAATCTTTTAAGTAAACCTCAATAGAGTTATATACTCAATTGAGGTTTTATGATATAATAATTCTGTGGTAGGTGATACTTATGGATTTACTAAATAATATTAAGAAAAGCGAAGATATAAATAGATATATTAAATATATCGAACAAAAAATAAAAATAGCTGAAGATAATAATAATCTAAGTGAAGCCAAAGATTTATTAAAAAATAAAAACTTCCTAGAAGCATTATATCTATATATTCTTGATAAAAGGTACAAAAATGAAGTTCCGTTATTACTTGAATATGCCGATGATATTATTAATGATATCCTTGAATTATATGTTCCCCTTAAAGAACAAATAGACAAACTAGTATTAGATACAAATAAAAATATTTCTATTAATGATATGAACACTTGGTTAAACAATCTATTTTTAACATATAAAAAACATGGTAAAGAAATAACCATTAATGATTTTAAAGAAATATTTCCTAAAAGTATGGAAGACGACAATAAATTAATATTCGAGTACATGAGTATATATTTTAAAAATATCAATAATAAAGATGAAAGTATATATAATGATGTAATATTTAAATATTGTACCTTATCGGATGATATGAATAATCCCGTATTAAATATCATGAGTAAAGCAATAAATATTTTAAATCAAAAAAATAATAGTTATTTAGAAGAAGAGTATCATCAAGTAAAAAACATGGCAAGCACTCTATTCGAATATAATAATATAGATAGCAAAAATATTCATGAATTAAAGGAATATGTAGATACTACAATAAGTAAATATCTAAATAATAGAGTTGATTTTATCGAAGGAAAAGATTTAAAAGTAAAAAAAGAGTATGAACTTAACAAAGATAAAATAGCTAAACTTAATAATGATATTGCTTTGGTTAATCTATGTAATAAAATAACTAACTTTAAATATAGTGCTATGGGTAATGAAAACAAACGAGAACTATATAATGATTTAAATCAAATAATCAGTATAATTATTAAATATAAGTTAGCACTTGTTTCTATGCAGGGCCTTTCTAAATATATAGATGACAGCGATTATGATAATATTATTAACGTAATAATAGATTTATCTAATAAACAAGCTAAAATTAACAGTGAAATAGATGATTATCAAAGACTATATGATTCAACACTTCAAAGAAAAACAGGTCTTAGATACACTAATAAAAAGAAATTAAGCGAAATAGATGTTATCAGTAGAAAACAAGAAGAACTAAAAAAAGAACTTCAAGACATAATTGCAAAACGAAACGAGATTAATCAAGAAAAAGAAAAATTTATGAATGATTTATATAGTAAACTAGACCTCTCTCTATTTATCAATAATCTTGGTTTAAAAGACATCTTAGATAAAGATAAATTATTCGGATTATTTGACTTTGAAAACCTTAGAAATATTGATAACGATTTAATTAATAAAAATTCCTTGCTTTTAAAATATGGAATAGTTTTAGATAATACTAGTCCTGAATTTGGCGACCTAGTTAATATGTGTATTAATCATATTACAGACAAAAGTTTAACAAATCAAAGATTATATACCGCTATTGATGACAAAGAACTATTTACAATTGCTTCAGGAGAATATGATTATTTAATTAATCAATATACTAAAAAGAAATAATACTGAATTTATAAAAATGCCCAATAAGCAAGAATTATGTCTATTAGATATAGTTCTTTTTTTATTGATTTCAAATACTTTTTATTAGGAGGCAATATGATAAATAATAGAGGTCTTACTGATAAAGAAGTTATAGAATCAAGAAAAAAATATGGTAGTAATACTTTTACTAAAAAGAAACAAGAAACCTTTTTCAAGTTATTATTAGAAACTTTTTCAGATCCGATTATTAAAATACTATTGATAGCTCTAGGCATAAAAACCATATTTCTAATTAGAGATTTTGATTGGTATGAAACAGTTGGAATAGTTATTGCTATTATGGTTGCTTCTTTAATATCTTCAATAAGTGAATATGGCTCAATGCGAGCTTTTAATAAATTGACTGAAGAATCGTCAAAAATTAAAGTTAAAGTTATTAGAAATAATTGCGTTACTTCAGTTTTAATAAGTGACGTCGTTGTTGGTGACACAGTAATTTTATCTGCTGGAGATAGAGTACCTGCCGATGGTATCCTCATAGAAGGTAAATTATCAATGGATGAATCCATGTTAAATGGCGAGTCTGCTGAAGTATATAAAGAAACTGGTAGTAAACAAGCTTATGTATATATGTCTACAGTAGTATACTCCGGTAATGCTAAAATGTTAGTTAGATGTGTTGGCGATAATACTTTTTATGGTAAAATGGCCCAAGAACTTCAAGATAAAGATGAAGATTCACCACTAAGAGAAAGACTTCAACAATTAGCTCGTGGTATTAGTAGAATAGGATATGTATGTTCTGCCTTGGGAGCTATATCTTACCTAATATACATGATATTTATTAGTAATAATTTTAATAGTAGTCAAATAATAGCTACTCTAAGTAATGGTAGACTAATGTTCGGATATATATTAGATGCCCTAACTCTATGTGTAACAATAATTGTTGTATCTGTTCCAGAAGGACTTCCTATGATGATAACCTTAGTACTTAGCTCTAACATGAAACGAATGCTTAAAGATAATGTCCTTGTTAGAAAATTAGTAGGTATTGAAACAGCCGGTAATATAAACGTTTTATTTACAGATAAAACTGGTACCCTAACCAAAGGTAAACTCTCTGTTATAGGACTATTGTCAGGTGATATGTTAGATATCGATAAAAGAATTGCCCCAGATAAACTTAATAATTATTTTGATATAAGTATGGGTATTAATAATGGATGTTATTATGACAATACAAGTAAATCAATCGTCGGAGGTAATATTACCGATGCTGCTTTATTTAAATATGCAAATACTAGTAATATAAAATATCAATTATTAAAACAAGATGAATTTGATTCAAATAAAAAATATATGTATACAAAGATAAAAATAAATAATCATACCTATAACTTAGTAAAAGGTGCTTATGAAAAAGTAGTTAAGATGTGTAATAGTTATTATGATTCTAATGGTATAATTCATCAAGGAATAGATTACAATAAATTAAGTGATAAAATCAGAAATATCTCTCGTAGTAAAATAAGAATAATAGCTCTTGCTATAAACATCGATAGAGAAACTACCAATAATATGACTCTTCTTGGTTTTGTAATGCTAAGTGATGAAATAAGAGAACACGTAATTGATGGAATAGAATTAGTACGTAATGCTTCAATTCAAACAATAATGATTACTGGTGATAACAAAGATACCGCCGTTGGAATCGCTAAAGATATTGGACTTATTACAAACGATAATGACCTAGTAGTCACAAGTGATAAATTAAATCAAATGAGTGATACTGAAATAAAAGATATCTTTCCAAGAATAAAAGTCATTGCTAGAGCCATGCCCCAAGATAAAAGCCGACTAGTTACTATTGCCAAAAGTATGGATTTAGTAGTCGGAATGACTGGTGATGGAGTAAATGATGCTCTTGCTCTAAAAAAAGCTGATGTCGGATTTTCTATGGGTAGCGGACAAGAAGTAGCTAAAGAAGCCAGTGATATTGTAATATTAGATGATAACTTTTATTCAATAGTTAATGCCATACTATATGGAAGAACTATCTTTAAAAGTATTAGAAAGTTTATAATCTGTCAATTAACAATTAATTTATGTAGTTTACTCGTATCTATTATAGGACCATTCATTGGTATTCCGGTACCTATAACAGTAATTCAAATGTTATGGATTAATATGATTATGGATACTCTATCAGGATTTGCTTTTTCTTATGAACCAGCTCTTCCAGAATATATGCATGAATTACCTAAGAAAAAGAATGAACATATCATTAATAAATACATGTTAAATCAAATACTAGTTACAGGTTTATTTTCTGCAATAATCTGCATTATATTTTTAAAAAGTAATTTAATCAAACAAATATTTTCTGATAATATTATGACCGCCTTTTTCGGATTAATAATATTTATCAGTATTCTAAATAGCTTCTCTGCAAGAACTCATCGATTAAATATCTTAGCAAATATTACCAAGAACAAAGTCTTTATAATAGTAATTAGTTTTGTAATATGTATGCAATTATACTTACTATACTATGGTGGAGAATTATTTAGAACCAGTGGTCTAACCCTAAAACAGTTCCTCATTATGTTAAGTATCTCTATGTTAGTAGTACCAATAGACTTTATTAGAAAATTATATTTAAAGAAAACTGGTAAAAATATAGGTGTATAATTAAAGAAGATAATTTAATTATCTTCTTTAATTACTACCCTCTATTAAATGCGTTATTAATTTTTTAGTACTTATCTTATCATAATTAAACAGCATTGGAAACATACTTTTGGAAGTAAATCCAGGCATTGTATTTACCTCATTAAAATATAAAGTATGATTATGATAATCATATAGAAAATCAAATCTAGCAAACGTCTGAATATTTAAAATATTAAATAGTTTCATCGATATTTTTTGTATTTCCTTCAGAAGAATTTTATCTATATTTGCCGGATAAGTTATTTTACTCATAGATTGATATTTTGAATCATAATCATAAAAACTATTATTTGCCTTTATCTCACCAACCGTAGATATATGTACCTTTTTATTCTTAAAAATAGCACATTCAAATTCTCGAGCTTTAATAAATTTTTCTACAATTACCTGTGAGTCATAAGAAAATACATCCTTTATTGCCTTATTTAATTCTATTATATTATTTGCTAAATTAATACCAATTGATGAACCACATCTAGCAGGCTTAACTATCACTGGATAATCAATATCTATTTGCTTTACATTCTTTAAATTACTTATTTCTATATACGGAATTATTGGTATTTGATAATGATCACATAATATTTTAGTTATTCTTTTATTATAACAAATAACTGATGATTCAAGATTAACCCCTACTAACTTTGTATTAGTTAAATTTAATAACCCCTGAATAGTACCATCTTCAACAGGACTTCCATGCATTACTGGAAACACTTTATCAAATGAGCTAACAAATTTAGTTATATTTACTATCAGTTCCTTCTTACAATTACGCCAATCATCCTCACTTAATATATCACTATACTTATTAATTAAATACCAACTATTATCTAAATCTATCGCTGTAAGTGTCACATCATAAATAGAAGTATCTATATTACTAACAATAGTTTTAACTGATTCACAAGATACCTTGTGTTCATAACTATTACCTCCAAAGAGAATTAATATTTTTTTCATTTTCCTCCCTTTGTTTAAGTGTATTGATAAAATATACAAAATATGATATATTATAAGTAATAAAGGAGGATATATGACACTAGTTATAATGGCTGCCGGTATGGGTAGTAGATTTGGTGGTTTAAAACAAATTGAACCAATTGATGAGTATGGTAATTTTATAATTGATTACTCAATATATGATGCAATAAAGGAAGGATTTACAAAAGTTGTCTTTATTATCAAAAAAGAAAACTATGACATATTTAGAGATACCGTCGGAGCAAGAGTAGAAAAATATATTGATGTTGAGTATGCATTTCAAGAGTTAGATAAGTTACCTAATGGATACTCAGTACCTGAAGGTAGAGTAAAACCTTGGGGAACAGGCCATGCAATATTATGTTGTAAAGATATGGTACATGAAAATTTTGCTATTATTAATTCTGATGACTTCTATGGAAGAGATGCATTTAGAGTAATTGCTAACTTCTTAAAAGAAAATAAAAAAGATTCAGAGTATGCTGAATATGCTATGGCTGGCTATTTAGTTAAAAATACTTTAACTGAAAATGGTTCTGTAAAAAGAGGTATCTGTCAAGTTAAAGATGGCTATTTAACTAAATTAATTGAAAGTAAAATTGAAAGAACTGACAGGGGACTTGTAGCATCACCTCTAGAAGGTGGAGAAGAATTCATCGTTGATGATAACGATACCGTATCAATGAATATGTTTGGATTTACACCACAAATATTTAACTATTTAGAAGAAAGATTTCCAAGTTTCTTAGACGAACATATTGAACAAATAGATAGTTGTGAGTATTTAATTCCAACAATAGTCTTCGAAGAAATAAATGCCAAAAAAGCTCGCGTTGAAGTATTAAATACATCAGCAGTATGGCAAGGAATTACTTACAGAGAAGACAAAGAAAAAGTTGTTAGTGAAATAAAAAAACTTGTCGATGCTGGAGAATATCCAGAAGGAGTCTGGCAATAAAGAGGTATATTTAGATATACTTCTTTTTATTTACAAATATAAAAAAATATGCTAAAATAATCTTAGAATAGAGGTGGTAAATGTTGAAAAGATCAATTATATATATCATATTAACAGCCATCTTTTTTATATTATCATATCTATTCATTGATCGAGGAATAAATACTCATACCAAAGAATTTATCTATTACAGTACCGATAACGATTTAACATATAATGTCTTTTTAAAAGATAATGATATGTTTAGCAATAATAAATTATCGATGAATGGTAGTTATATCACAAAACTCGTCGATCATATTGATTTTAACTTTAAATTTAATAACACATACAGTGATAATTTATCCGGATACTACAAATATTTAGTTATAGCCAAATTAAATATCTATGAAAAAGAAAATATGGATTTATTATTAACAAAAGAATATACCTTATTACCTGAAGTCGTATCAGTAATAGATCAAAACGATATGAAAAAAATTAAAGTTAATAATTCAGTGACACTAGATTATAATAAATATCTTTCAGAGATAAATAAATTCAAAACACAATATAACTCTTCAGTCGTAGGTTATCTAGATTTAGAATTTAAACTAATTACTGATATTAGCTTTTCTAAATTTAGCAATGTCATAACAGATAATACAATAATTAACGCAAATATACCACTTACAAGTGATATATTTAAAATTAATATAAATAACACCAAGAAAAAAATAGACAGCTATTATGACTTCTCTAAGAGAAATAAAATTAATTATCTATTTTTAATACTTGGTGCCCTATGTATATCTATATCTTTAGCTATATTATCAGTTATTATTAAAGAACTTATAGATATTTCAAACAAAGAATCTAAATATAATAAAGAATTAAAAAAAATACTTAAACAATATAACAGTAATATTGTTAATATTAAAAAATTCTATAACAAGAAAAAATATAATTTAATATATGTAGATAGTTTTGATGAATTAATGGATGTATACAATAAAACTAACTATCCAATTAGTTTTAGAGAAATAAAGAAAAACTATGAGTCAATATTTGTTATTATCGATAATGATAATGCTTGGATCTATAGACTCATAGCTGATAAGATATAGTAATATATCTTTTTTTCTTTATATATGATAGAATACTTATGGAGGGATATAATGAATAAAGGAAAAGATGCTTTAAAAAAAGGAGAAAACACTTTAAAAGAATTTAAAGAATTTATTTCTAAAGGAAATATAGTAGATATGGCCGTTGGTGTTATTATCGGTAGTGCATTTGGTAAAATAGTTACATCACTAGTTAATGATATATTTATGCCAATTATTGGTGTTATTATTGGTGGATTAGATTTTTCTAACTTAAGTATCAAAGTAGGCAATTCAGCCATAATGTATGGCAGTTTTATTCAAAATGTTGTTGATTTTCTAATCGTTGCCGCATGTATATTCTTTATGATAAAAGTATTATCTAAATTCAAGAAAAAAGAAGAAGTTAAAACAGAAACAACCATTGATGAAAACACTTTATTATTAAGAGAAATAAGAGATTTATTAAAAAAAGAAAAGTAATTAATTTATATTAATTGCTTTTTTTAGGCCTTTATAAAGAGCATATTACAAATTATTGAATATACTAAAGAGAAAATGGAGGGAAATAATGCGAAGGAAAATTATTAGTTTTATTACTGTTATTTTTTTAGTATGTGTAGCATGCTTTGCTGCAATTAAAATTAATAGTAAGAAGAGTGATAGTGACTTAAAGAAAGTAGTAGTTGCCGAAGTGGCTCACAGTATATTCTATGCTCCACAATATGTAGCTCTAGGTCTAGGTTACTTTGAAGATGAAGGTCTTAATATTGATTTAGTTCTAGCCAGTGGAGCCGATAATGTAATGTCAGCAGTATTATCTGGGGATGCTGACATTGGTTTTTCAGGAACTGAAGCTACAATATATGTATACAATGGTGGAGAAAAAGATTATGTTATGACATTTGCTGGACTTACTCAAAAAGATGGATCATTTCTTGTTTCAAGAGAAAAATACGAAAACTTTACTCTTGATGACCTAAAAGGCAAAACAGTAATTGGTGGTAGAGCTGGTGGCATGCCAGAAATGACATTCGAATGGGCATTACGTAATGGTAATATAGACCCTAAAAAAGATCTAACAATAGATACATCTATAGCATTCTCAGCAATGGAAGGAGCATTTATCTCTGGTAATGGAGATTTCGTAACATTATTTGAACCAAATGCCACATCAGTTGAAAAGAATGGTTATGGATATGTCGTAGCATACGTCGGTGATCTTGGTGGTGTTGTACCATATACAGCCTACAATGCAAGACGTAGCTACATTGAAAACAATCAAGATGTAATAGAAAAATTCAGTCGTGCTGTCAATAAAGGACTTAAATATGTAGCAGATCACAATTCAAAAGATATCGCTAAAATCGTCGTAGAGTATTTTCCAGATACCAGTTTAACTGATATGGAAACTATTATAGAAAGATATAAAAAAGGCGAAGCTTGGAAGAAGAATATTACAATAAATACTGAAGAGTGGGAGCATATTCAAGAAATCATTGATGCTTCATTAAAACTAGAAAATCATGTTTCATACGATAAGTTAATATACGATAAGTATTTTGATAATTATGAATAATATTATAAGTTTAAAAAATATTAATAAGAAATATTATAGCGATAGAGGAGAATTGGTAGCTATTGATAATATATCTATTGATATAAAAGAAGGAGAATATGTTGCAATAGTTGGTCCATCCGGCTGTGGAAAAAGCACCTTACTTAACATTATAGGAGGTATAAATAAACAAAATTCTGGTGAAATAATAATGGATCCATCAATTAAAATAGGATATATGCTTCAAGAAGATTCACTATTTGATTGGCTAACTATTTTAGATAATTGTCTGCTAGGTCTAAAAATAAAAGGACAACTAACAACTGAAAATATTAAGTATGTAGAAGAGTTAATAAATACATATGGATTATCAGAGTTTATTAATAGTTATCCATCTAGTTTATCTGGAGGTATGCGACAAAGAGTAGCCCTAATTAGAACATTGGCATTAAAACCAGATATCTTACTTCTAGATGAACCGTTTTCAGCTCTTGATTATCAAACTAGATTAGCTGTATCTGATGATGTATATAAAATAATTAAAGATACCGGAAAAACTGCCATCATGATATCGCACGATATTGCAGAATCCATTTCTATGGCTGATAGAGTTATTGTCTTAACAAATAGACCAGCTAGAGTAAAAAAAGTATTTGATATTTACATGGAAAATAAAAGTAACCCAATTAATAATCGAAGTTGTAAAGAGTTCTCAAAGTATTATGATATGATATGGAAAGAGATTGATTTCCATGTATAGTAGTGAATTTAAAAAATATCTAAAAAAGAAAAAGATTAAACAAACACTTATAATCTTTTCCCAAATAAGTATTTTACTAGTATGCATTCTATTATGGGAATACTTAGCTAATAAAGAAATCATTAATACTTTTATATATTCTTCACCAAGCAGAATGCTAAATACAATAATTAATTTATATATAGATAATAATTTATTTAATAATATATGGACCACAGTATATGAAACAGTTATCAGTTTTTCATTAGCTACAATATTTGGTACAATTATAGCAATAATGTTTTGGTATAGTAAATTTTTTTATAAAGTTATGGAACCTTATTTAACAGTTTTAAATAGTTTGCCTAAAGTAGCTTTAGGCCCAATCATCATAATAATATTCGGAGCTAATATTAATTCAATTATTATTATGGCTCTACTTATATCTCTAATTATTACAATATCTAATGTTTATTCAGGTTTTATAAATACTGATAAAAACAAAATAAAATTACTAAATAGTTTTAATGCTACAAAATGGCAAATTCTTAAGTATTTAGTTATTCCTAGTAATTACCATGTAATTATAAATAGTTTAAAAATTAATGTTGGAATGAGTTTAGTAGGAGTAATAATGGGAGAATTCCTAGTATCCAAATCAGGAATTGGTTATTTAATTAATTATGGATCAGAAGTATTTAATTTAGACTTGGTATTTGCAGGAATAATAATTCTTCTTATAGTTTCTTATCTAATGTACTTAGTAGTATTATATATAGAAAAAGTGTTAATCAAAAACAATTAACACTTTTTTAACTAATAAATAGATAAATATAATATATTATAAATATTGATATCATAGTTATACCCTCAAATCGATCAATCTTTCGATCATCCTTAGCAAATAAATATAAAAGTCCACCAGATAAAATCATAAAAAACATATCTATAATATTAAAACTGTACGTAGAAACATTACCATATAGTATTACTGGTAATCCAAGTACTAATCCTATATTAAAAATATTTGTTCCAATAATATTTCCAAGTATTATATCAAACTCGCCTTTCTTAGCAGAAGTATATCCCATAATTATTTCTGGTGTAGATGTTCCAATTACTAAAATAAGCATCGTTATAAGTTTTTCACTTATGTTAAGTTTGTGAGCAATTATGGTACAATTATCAACTGCTAGATTACTACCTATAGCAATTGCTAAAAGACTAACTATTGATAACACTATTGCTTTCTTAATATTCCATCTAGGTTTTTCTTTATAAAAGAAAGTTGATTTTGAATTAAATTTGTATATGTAATATATAAATAAAATAAAAATTAAAAATAAAATTATTCCATCACTTCTAGATATTGTATTAATCGTATGATTAAAGATACTGTCAAGAAGTAATATTGAAAACACTAAAATAGTAATAAAATGTAATGGTAACTGTTTCTTTATAGTTTCATTTTTAATTTTTATTGGTTTAACAATCGCAGCAACCCCAATCACTAACATTGTATTAACAATGGTACTACCTACTACATTTGCAAAAACAACATCACTAGTGCCGTTTAATAATCCCTGAAATGATATGAACAACTCTGGAGCACTTGTACCAAATGCCACAATCGTTAGAGAAATTATTATTTTTGGTATTTTTAAATTTATTGATGTCTCCGATATAGCATCTACAAAAACATCTGCTCCTTTTATTAAAAGGAAGAATCCAATCGCTACCAATAAAATATTTATCATCATATAAAACACTTCCTTATTATATATTTAATAATATCAAATATTGTCAAAAAGCTCAATAAAAAAAGTACTTATTTGTACTTTTTGACAATTTCTCTAGCTACATATATTCCAGAAGCTGACGCGTGTGATAGAGAATGCGTTACTCCAGAACCATCACCAATTATATATAATCCTTTGTGAATTGTTTCTAAGTTTTCATCTACAGCTACTTCCATGTTATAAAATTTAACTTCTACACCATATAATAGAGTATCATCATTAGCAGTACCTGGAGCTACCTTATCAAGAGCATAAATCATCTCTATAATATCATCAAGAATTCTTTTTGGTAGTACAAGGCTAAGATCTCCAGGAGTAGCCGATAATGTTGGAGTTACCGTACTTTTAGATAATCTCTTTTCATTAGTTCTTCTTCCCCTAATTAAATCACCAAATCTTTGAACAATAACTCCACCACCTAGCATATTAGATAATCTTGCAATGGATTCACCATAACTATTACTATCTTTAAAAGGCTCCGAAAAAGTTTTAGATACTAACAATGCAAAGTTTGTATTATTAGTCTTTAACTTATCATCCTCATAACTATGACCATTAACCGTTATTATTCCATTAGTATTTTCATTTACTACAATTCCATTCGGATTCATACAAAAAGTTCTAACATTATCCTCATACTTTTCTGTTCGATAAACAATTTTACTCTCATATAATTCATCAGTCAAATTAGAAAATATTGGTGCAGGTAATTCCACACGTACTCCAATATCAACCCTATTAGAGTTTGTCTCAATATTAAGTTTTTGACATATTTCTTGAATCCATTTACTACCACTTCTACCAGCAGAAACAATACAATTCTTAGCTTTATAAGTATCACCTTTGGTTGTTACTAAATAAATATTCTTATCTATCTTTATATCTAATACCTCAGTATTAAAATAAATATCAACATGCTTATTTAATTCATTATATAAATTATTTAATACAACATAATTTATATCAGTCCCAAGATGTCTAACAGAAGCATCTAATAATTTCAATTTATTTTGCATACATAATTTTTTAAAACTACTCTTAGCAGTTGAATATAATTTTGTATCTTGCCCTCCATATAAAACATTAATATCATCAACATAATGCATTAATTCTATTGCTGTATCTGATCCGATATGTTCGTATAAAGTACCACCAAAATCATTAGTAATGTTATATTTTCCATCAGAAAAAGCTCCCGCTCCTCCAAAACCACTCATAATAGAACAAGTATCACATTTTACACACGACTTTATTTTCTTTCCATCAATCGGACATGCTCTCTTATCTAAAGCTTTTCCTTTCTCAATAATAGCAATTTTTAAATTCTTATTTTTGTTTACTAATTCATAAGCTGCAAATATTCCACCAGGTCCAGCCCCAATTATAATTACATCATACATATTATCACCATCTTAATTATAACAAAAAGATGATTTAGTGTCTATAAATTTATTTTATTTAATTATATTTATTGCTTTTAATTAATAGTTATAGTAAAATTATATTAGGAAAGTAGGTAATTTTATGGAAGAAACAAAACGTAATTTTTTAATTCAAAATGGAGTAGATGTTGACGCTGGAATTGAAAACACGATGGATTTTGATACTTATAACGAGTTATTACTTGATTTTGCTAATAGTTTTCCAGAAGAAGTTAATAAATTTAACGCTTTCAAAGAAGCTGGTGATATGGTTAATTATGAAATAATTGTCCATGCCCTAAAAAGTAATTGCCGTACATTAGGGTTTTCCACTACTGGAGAAATGTTTTATCAACATGAATTAGCTAGTAAAGCCGGTAATAGTGCATATGTTTCGGAACATTATAATGAGTTAATAAATGAAGTAAATAGAGTATATAAAATACTTATGACATATAAAGGAATGGAATAAATTATGGAAGAATATAAAGGGATTATTAATGAATTAATAAGTAAATATTATAAAGAAGTATTAGTAATTAATGTATTTGATGATAAGATATATAAATATAATTTAAGAGAAGGACAATTTATTTGTACCAAAGAATTATCTTATGCTAAGTACTTAAACGATTGCAAAGATTTTATTTATCAAGATGATCTTGATAATTATATTGAAGCCTTATCTATCTCTAACTTAGAAAACAATAATAATCATTTAACCATTAATTATAAGAAAAAAGATGATCTTGGTAGCTATCAAGAATATTCATGTCAAGTGATCTTATATGATAATAACAAAGAAAAACTAATCGTAGAATTAGTTACTGAAGGAGATAATACTAAAGACTTCAAATCAGATAATACTATTAAATCTAATGTTGAAAATAAACTTAACAAATTAGTAGATGCAGTAGGTATGACAATTCTTAAAATTCATAATATAATTAACAGTGATAGTGGTATTAATACTAAGAAAGAATATATTAATTCTCTTCTTAGTGATTTAACTAACCAATATCCAGAGTTTAATGAAGTTCTTAATGATAATGCTATGAATCTATATAACAACAATAAATCTTCAATAATGATAATTGATGACGATAAAATGACTTGTAATTTAATTAAAAAAATATTTGATAACAATTACAGTGTTGTTATAGCTAATAATGGCCGTGAGGCAATTGATTATTTTAATAATATGAATCAAGATAATGATTTTAGAAATAACATCTCTTGTATATTTCTAGATTTATTAATGCCTGTTCTAGATGGATTTAGTGTTCTAGATTACCTAAATGATAATAATTATCTAGATAAAATACCTGTAGTTATTATTAGTGGTAATTATGATAAAGATACTAGGAATAAAGCATATAGCTATCAAATAGCTGATATGCTAGAAAAACCATTTAACGTTCAAGTAGTAAGACATAGAATCGAAAATTTAATTAGTTTGTATAAATCTAGTAATTCACTAAACGGTATGTTACTAGAACAACATAAAGATTTAAAAAATATTGTTAATTCATTAATTACAGCATATGAATTAGATAATGAAAAAAAGATGAAACTGGTTAGAAAATATACCCGTATTTTAGCCTTACAAGTATCTAGTCAATATCCAGAATATAATATAAGTAGCAATATGATTGATAAAATAGCCGATTCAGCAGTATACTTTTCAATTGGAGATTATACCTTACCAAAATCCATAATATATAAAAAAGGTATTTATACTGAAGAAGAAAGAAGTATTATCAATATGACTAATATTAATGGTGCTAATATTGTTAAATATGTACTTTCTAAAGAGAATACCAAAATTGATCCAAAATATTGCTATGAAATAACAAAATACTATAACGAAAGATATGATGGAAATGGTTATCCAGAAGGGCTTAGTTCTAACAGTATTCCATTATCAGTACAAATAGCTAGTGTTGCTATCGAATATAGTAATTTAATCAATACTCTAGTACCAGTTGACTATGAAAAAGTAGCATCCCTTATTATAATGGAATCTGGTAGAAAATTCAGCCCACGTATAATTGATAGTTTTAAAAAGGTAAGTAAAGATTTTGAAGAAATCACTAAAGTAGGTGGATAGTTTATGTATAGTGATATATCTGTTCAGATAGTTAGTTTAGTTTATATAATTATATTTTCAATCGTATATTTCTCTAAAAGAAAATATAATTTCTTAGAAAGTAGAGTATATAAAGTAATACTAGTATTTACTATTATTACTTTATTATTAGATATTGCTAGTATGTATCTAATCGAAGGTAATACAAAGTATATAATGTTTTCTTATATAACTGTAAAATTTTATTATATGAGCCTATTTACTTTTATAATATTATTTATTTCTTACATTTTACTTAATAGAACAGATGTTAAATATGATACTTTCACTGATGTCCTTAACAAAAGCATCTTAGGAAAAGTCTGGATAATTATAGCCATTATTCTAGGACTTGCTATGATAGTATTACCAGTTGAATATAGTACTATGCCTGTTAAATACTACGGAATGGGTTCGACTTTCGTATATGCACTTACAATAATTGGTTCCTTAGTACTTACTTTATTACTATTATTTAAAATTAAAAATTTACCTAATTATAAAAGTCTCTCAATGTTATTTTCAGTTATTATTTTAACATTTACAATATTTCTTCAAATGAGTCATGAAGACCTCAGAATAATAGGCAGTGGTATAGCCTTAGTTACGTTGTTTTTATATTTTACAATCGAAAATCCCGACATAAAATATATTGATGAACTTAACGTATTAAAACAAAAAGCTGAAGAAGCCAACCAAGCCAAAACCTATTTCTTAGCAAGCATGAGTCATGAAATAAGAACCCCAATGAATGCCATTATTGGTTTATCTGAATCAATTTTAAGTAGTGATGTTCCCAAATCCATATACGAAGATGTTAAAAATATTAGTAAAGCCGGAGACACTCTGCTTGAAATAGTTAATAATATCTTAGATATTACAAAGATTGAAGAAGGCAAGATGTCAGTCAATAACAAAGAATATTGCTTAGCTGATATAATTGCTGAATTAACTAATATAGTTAACGTATCCCTATCAGAAAAGCCAATTAAATTTAACGTAGAAATCATTGGAAATATTCCTAAAGTTTTATATGGCGATGAAGTTAAAATATATCAAATATTAATGAATTTGCTTTCTAATGCCACAAAGTATACCAAAAAAGGAAATATTACTTTACAAATAGAATGCGTTACTTTTGGTAATAAAACAACCATAACTTTTAAAGTAATTGACACAGGCATTGGTATTAAGAAATCTGATTATGACAAGTTGTTTACTAAATTTGAAAGATTAGACCAAGAACAAAAGAATATTCAAGGAACAGGACTTGGACTTACTATAACCAAAAAACTAGTTGACATGCTTGGCGGTAAAATATCCTTTGAAAGCGTTTATCAAAAAGGTACAACATTTACAGTTGTCATAGAACAAGAAATAGTTAATAAAGAAAAAATTACTGATATTAGTTCCTATAAAGCTAAAAAGAAAACCGTAGATGAATATTTTGATGGTAGTAATTATGAAATACTACTGGTAGATGATAATCTACTTAATTTAAAAGTAGCTGAAAAACTACTAAAAAAATACAACTTTAAAGTAACTAGTGTTAAAAGTGGACTTGAATGCATTAATTATACCAAAAATAAAAAATATGATTTAATATTCTTAGATCACATGATGCCAGAAATGGATGGTATCCATACACTATATAATTTAAAAAAACGTGTTAGTGGTTTTGATACCCCAGTAGTAGTTCTTACTGCAAATGCTATCGAAGGATCTAAGAACATGTATTTAAATGAAGGATTTGTTGATTATTTATCAAAACCTATTAACCAAGTAGAACTTGACCGAATCCTTAGAGAACAATTACATATACAAGAAAATTAAAAAGCAACTTATTGGTTGCTTTTATTTTTTAAATCATACAAAATATTCATCGCTTCAATTGGAGTAATTTCTAAAATATTTAATTCTTTAATAGTTTTTTCAATAATACTCTCATGTGTATCAAAATCCATTGGAATAGTTGTCTGAATAACTATATCTCTATTCTTTTCTTTTTGTTCATAAACATTTAGTATCTCTGTAGCTCTATCGGTTACCTCTTTAGGCAAATTAGCTAATTTAGCAACATTTATACCATAGCTCTTATCAATAGAACCATCTTTAACCTTATGAAGAAAAGTAATTTTACCGTTTTTTTCTTCAGCCGAAACATGTTTATTAACAAGTTTATCAAGTGTATTTTCTAAATCAGTTAATTCATGGTAGTGAGTAGAAAATAAAGTTTTACATCCAATAACATTATTAATATATTCAAGTATTGCCTGTGCTAAACTCATACCATCAAAAGTAGCTGTTCCTCTACCTAATTCATCAAATAAAATTAAACTATTTTCACTAGCATTTTTAATTGCATTAGCAGCTTCCGTCATTTCTACCATAAATGTTGATTCACCACTAACCAAATCATCACTAGCACCAATACGCGTAAATATTTTATCAAATATCGGTAATGTAGCACTCTTGGCAGGTACATAACAACCAATTTGAGCCATAATTACAATAATTCCCAATTGACGCATATATGTACTCTTGCCAGCCATATTTGGACCAGTTATTAAAAGAATACTAGTAGAATTATCCATAATAATATCATTAGGTATATACTCTTCTTTAATAACTTTCTCCACAACCGGATGTCTTCCTGATACTATTAAAAGATTATGATCATCAGCTATCGTAGGTCTTACATAATTATACTTTTCACTAATAAGTGCAAATGATGATAAAACATCTATCTCACTAATAGTATTTGAAATAGCTTGAATAGTATGAGTATACTCTTGACATTTCTTTCTTATTTCTAAAAATAATGAATATTCAAGATTAATTATTTTTTCTTCAGCAGATAAAACCAAATCTTCTTTTTCCTTTAAAATAGGATTAATAAATCTTTCACAATTAGTTAAAGTTTGTTTTCTAATATAACCATACTCTTCCTTAACTAAAGGTAAATTACCTTTAGATATCTCTATAAAATATCCGAATACTTTATTAAATCCTACTTTAAGATTTTTAATACCAGTTCTTTCTCTTTCTGATTGCTCATAACTACTAATAAATTCTTTTCCACCACTACGCAAATCTTTAAGTTCATCTAATTCGCGATTAAAACCGCTCTTTATTAAATATCCCTCTTTTAATGTTTGTGGTGGATCTTCATAAAGGGAAGTCTCTAGTAGATTATACAAATCAGATACATCAGGTATTGTCCTAAATTTAATCTTTTTAAGAATTTCATTAACTTCTGGCAAAATTTTTAAAGAATTTTTAAGTTGAATTAAATCTTTAGCATTCGCCGATCCCAAAGAAATACGCCCACATAATCTCTCTAAATCATATATATCATATAAATATCTTCTTAACTCTTCACTTAACAAAAATTCCTCTAGCAAAGTATTTACCGTATCATATCTTTTTTCTATCGCATCTTTATTTACTAAAGGGGCTTCAATCCATGCTTTTAATTTTCTAGACCCCATTGCTGTTTTAGTTTCATCTAAAAGCCACAATAATGAATAAGTTCTTTCCTTATTACGCATACTCTCAGTTAATTCAAGATTTCTCTTCGTATGAATATCCATCAGTAAAGCTTCTTTATTCTTTCTAATAATTACTTTTTGAAAATGAGAAATATTTCTTTTAAGATTATTAGTAAGATAATATACTAAATGATTAATACCAGTAATATATCTTTTATCCTCTATATCTTTTATAATATATTCATAATTACAAGATGAATCAATATTATCAGTAATCGTTATTGGTAACTTATAAACATTTTTAAGAGAATTAATAATATTAACATCTACCTCTTTATTTGCAATTATTTCTTTAATACCTAAAAATAATACTTTATTAATTATTAAATCATTATTTAACTCAATTAATTCTGAATAAATTTGTCCTGTTGTTATATCAGCATAAGTTAAAATGTAGCAGTATCCTAAAGAATAAATACTAGCAATATAATTATTTTCTAACTCGTTTAAAGAATTTCCACTAATAACCGAACCAGATGATATAACCTCAACAATATCCCTTTTTACTATTCCTTTAGCATTCTTTGGATCTTCCAACTGTTCAACAATAGCTACTTTATATCCTTTTTTAATTAACTTATCAATATATATATCAACTGCATGATGTGGAACTCCACACATTGGAACTCTTTCTTCAAGACCGGCATTTCTACCAGTTAAAGTTAATTCCAACTCATGACTTACTAACTCCGCATCTTCAAAAAACATTTCATAAAAATCTCCCAAACGATAGAGAATAATTGTATCCATATTTTTTTCTTTTAATTCAACATAGTGTTGCATCATCGGAGCTAATTTTGTTTTATCTACTTCACATAATTTCATATTACCACAACTTTCAACAGTTATTATAACAAAAAAAGAAAGTATAAATCAAGGTTAACTTTCTTTATTCAACAATTAATTTTGATAACGCTACATTGTTATATCCCTTAGTATTTATATATTTAATAATACTAGCTAATTCCTGAGTATTTTCTATTAAAATAATACTACCAGAAGAAATATTATTAGTAATACTAGTATATTGTCCCTTAATCGTTGGCATAATTGACAACATCTTATTATTTATACAGTTATTTAATGATACCTCATCATCATTCAAAAATAAACAAAAAGTAGAATTATTATTTGCTTTGTTATTAATAATATTATTAGTTATTATCAAATTATCCTTCGTATACTTCCCATTAGCTCCATAATTATATACTTCATATTTATTCAATTTATTAAGTATATTAATATTATTATTTAAAAAATTACTATCTATAAAGAAATTTATATATGTTTTGTTATTATCTATTATATCTATAACATTATCAATAGTTTTATCATTAGATATTATATAAATAAGTGCTACATTTTTACTATTGGTATTCCCCTTAATAATATATTTATTATAGTTATTATAAATTGATATTTCTGGATATACCTTGCTATATACTAAAAGAGATTCATCGTAGTATCCTATTTTTTTCATCGCTTTATAGCTGCTTTGTTCATCTATTTGTTTTCCGCTATTTCCAGGAATAATTGTATTATCTTTAATAGTAGCATTAATTGCATTTATATTATAAGTGTTTTCTACTTCCTTAATTTTAGTCATTATCTCATCCTGTTCTATACTGATATCAATTATTTTTTCAGTATAAAAAAAAGTAAAACATATTAAGCATAGTAGTCCAATTATTTTTATAAATTTCATTTTTTCACCTACTAAATTATATGAGATAGTTATTTACTTATACATTCAAATATGATACTATTAAAGTAATAGAGGTGGTTATTATGAATAATAAAGGCTTCACATTAATAGAACTCTTAGCAGTTATTGTAATACTTCTAAGCGTATCATTAGTTAGTGTTTATGGTATTAGTTCATCTCTTAATGAAAGAGATATAAAAGAATGTAATGAAGAAATAGAACTTGCAAAAAATGCTGCTAAAATATATTTTTCTCTAGATGGATTAAATGAATCAAAAGTTACAATAAAAAAACTTAAAGCAGATAATTATTTGAAAGAAAAAACAGATAAATTAGATGATAATGATGAAATTAGTATTGAAAATGGCAGTATTACTTATAGTGGTACTAAATGCTCTTAACAATATACTGAAATATATTTAAAAAAAATTAATATACTTATAATGAAAGGAGTGTAATTATAAAGATTCTTAAAAGTTATAAGTCAATGTTAATTTTACTTTTATTTGTTATTATTGGTACAATTGTTGGACTTATATTTGGTAGTGATGCCACGGTTGTTCGTCCATTTGGCGATTTATTTTTAAATATGTTATTAATTGTTGTAGTTCCTCTTGTTTTTTTAACTATTAGTTTATCGATATACAAAATGAAACAACCTAAAAGAATAGGAAAAATATTAGGAAGTACTTTTTTTATATTCTTAATAACTTCAATCGTAGCTGTATTAATTGGTATCGTATGTACTTATTCATTTAAATTAGTTGATAACTCCGATGGCATGAAGATAAAAGATAGCTTATCTGCCGGTGAAATTACAAATCTTGAAGATATTAATTATCTAGAAAAAACCATTAATACAATATCGGTTAATGACTTCTCCAAGTTACTCACAAATGAAAATATGATTGCCTTAATAGTTATATCCATCTTAGTAGGAATAGCCATGAATATGTCTGGTAAGAAAGCAGAGCATTTAGCTTCTCTTATCTCATCAGCCCAAGACGTACTCTTTAATTTTATTAAAATTATTATGTATTATGCCCCAATTGGTCTCGGTTGCTATTTTGCCTCATTAGTAGGAACATTTGGTGGAGAAATAGCCGTTGGGTATTTAAAAACATTTATAATATATTTAGTAGCTAGTCTTGTATGTTATTTCTTAGTATATGGCATTTATGCCTATATTAGTGCTGGGAGTAGAGGAGTTAAAACATTTTTTAGAAATATAATCCCATCAACCATAACATCTCTTGCCACATGTTCATCAGCTGCCTCAATGGCTGTTAATATGGATTCAACTAAAAAAATGGGCGTAGCCGACGACATTGTTGATACAACCATCTCAATTGGTACTAGTTTTCACAAAGATGGCTCAGTTATTGGTAGTGTATTCAAAATAATGTTCTTAGTATATTTATTTAATGATTTTGGTAATATATCAATATTTAGAGTTATGTTTATTTCCCTAGTAGCAACCCTTTTAGTAAGTGCTGTTCCAATAGGCGGTGGTACAATCTCAGAAATGCTTATTATCAGTATGTTAGGATATCCCCTTGGAGCATTACCTATCTTAACAATAATAGCTACAATCATAGATCCACCAGCAACCGTTCTTAATGTAGTAGGAGATTCTGCCTCAGCCCAACTTATCAGTAGAATTGTTGATGGGAAAAATTGGTTTATAAAAAAAGAGGAAAATATTTTGTAATATTTTGCTCTTTTTAACTATTCATTCTCATCGAATAATAACTTTATTTCAATTCCTAGGCCATTAGCAATTTTTTCAACAGCATCAAGTGAAAAAGTTGTTCCCATATTTGGAGATTCAATTTCTCTAATATATCCATGACTTAGGTCTGCTAAATCTGCTAATTCTTGTTGAGTTAATTTTTTCATTTTACGATACTTCTTTATATTTCTTCTAACCGTATCATATATGTTTTTATTCATAGATACACCTCTTAATAATATTTTCTCATAATTAAATATAAAAATATGTAGATAAATAGCATACATATTTTTGTTATTATTCGACAAAATATTTATATAATAAAGCATATAATTTATATGGGTGATAAATTTGAATAAATTGTATATGGGAATAGATATAGGTTCTATATCCACTAAAGGAGTTATAATAGATGAATATAACAATATAATAGCAAAGTGTTATTTGTATACGGAAGGTAATCCTATTAATGCAGTAAAAAAAGTTGTTAGAAATATGCGTGAAGAGATAGATTTAAATAAATATCAAGTCGTATCCGTCGGTACAACCGGATCTGCCAGAAAATTAATTGGAACCCTTCTTGGAGCTGGAACAATTAAAAATGAAATAACCGCTCATGCTGTTGGCACAATAGATTTATATCCAAATGTTCGTACTATCTTTGAAATAGGCGGTCAAGATTCAAAAATTACATTAGTTAACAACGGGATAGTAAGTGACTACGCCATGAATACCTTATGCGCTGCCGGAACTGGAGCATTTATCTCATCTCTTGCTAAACGTTTAGATGTTCCCATAGAAAAAGTATCCGAAGTAGCTTTCAGTAGTCGTAATAAAGTTAATATTGCTGCAAGATGCACTGTATTCGCCGAATCCGATTTGATTCATAAAATTCAAGCTGGCTATAAAAAAGAAGATATAATAGCTGGAGTATGTAGAGCTATTGCCAACAATTATATTAATAATGTTGCCAAAGGCAAAAAAATAATAGCTCCAATAGTATTTAATGGCGGAGTCAGTAAAAACTCAGCTGTAGTTAAAGCTTTCGAAGAAATAACCGGACAAAAAATCATTGTAAATAAAAATTCTCATTTAATGGGAGCCTATGGCATTGCCCTAATGGCCAAGAAAAGTAAAAAAGAAAATATCTTTAACTTTAATATTGACAACGAACGCTTAGAAACAAAAATATCTACCTGTCCAGGATGTTCTAACAACTGTGAAGTCGTAACCGTATACAAAAATGAAACAATTATTGATCATTGGGGTAACAGATGTGAACGTGGTAATTTAATAAAAAATGTGTAAAAAAAAAGTATTTAGTTGTATAAATTCTTTTTTTTTAGTATAATTCTATTTAGAAAGAATGGTGTGTATGAAAAAACGAACTATAAGTGCAATAATACTTCTTACTATTCTTATAAGTAGCCTAATTATAAGTAGTAAGTTGTTTGGTTTAATCATGTTAGTATTTTCCATACTTGGCTTTAATGAAATATTTAATGTCAAGTATAAGAATAATAATAAAAAAAATAATTTATTAAAAATAATCGGTGTAATATTTGTTATTATAATAACTTTAAATAATAATCTATATAAAATAGATATAAGTATAATTTTACTATTAATGCTTTTAACCCTAGGTATTATTATCGTCCTTTGTCATAATTTACATTCATACTCTATTGAAGATATCTCTTATGTTTTAGCTTCCTCATTATTACTTGGTATGTCTATGGGGTATTTAATTGAACTATTTAATACCGATATAGTAAAAGGAATATTTATTTTTATAATAGCATTTATCACAGATACATATGCTTATATTGGTGGTAGTTTAATAGGAAGACATAAACTAACAGTTATATCTCCCAAAAAAACTATCGAAGGTAGTTTAATAGGAACCCTAGCAGGAATCTTAATCGGTGGTGTCTACTACTATAACCTAGTCGGAGGAATTGGTGTCTTAGATGTAACATTACTATGTTTATTTCTAACTATTCTCTCAGAATTTGGTGATTTATTCTTTAGCTGTATTAAAAGACAGTTTGATAAAAAAGATTATTCTAATCTAATACCAGGCCATGGTGGCATATTAGATAGATTTGATAGCGTAATCTTCGTATCACTGGGCTTAAATTTGATACTAAGATTGTTTTAAGGAGGTATATTATGTTATCACTTATAATATTTATTTTAATACTCGGAGCAATTGTTACCGTACATGAATTTGGCCACTTCATCTTTGCTAAATTATCTAATACTTACGTATATGAATTCTCTATCGGTATGGGAAAAAAACTATTTGGTAAAAAACGCAAAGACGGTGAAACCGAATTTTGCATTAGAGCAGTACCTATTGGTGGCTATGTAATGATTGCCGGAGAAGACCTAGAAGATGAAAAAATTCCTAAAGATAGACAAATGTGTAATAAAAGCTTCTTACAAAAATTTATAGTCTTATTTGCCGGAGCTTTCAATAACTTCATCTTTGCCTTCATAATTTTATTCATCAGTGCCCTTATATATGGTGCCGCCATTACTAAACCATATATTGGTGATGTTAGTCCTGATTATCCAGCTTATACTGCTGGACTAGAAAAAGGTGATTTATTACTTTCATTAAACGGTACCAAAATAACTAATTGGGATAAAGCCTTAGTAATGCTTCAAACTAGCAAAGGTAACGAAATGACCTTTAAAGTATTAAAACAAGATGGCAGCACTAAAGAATACAAAGTTACCCCAATTAAAGAAAAAGATAGCGAAGGTAACGAAAGTTATAAATTTGGTATAGCCACGAAATATGAAAAAGAATATGGCTTTACAAAGTCACTTAGCTATGCATGGAATAAAACAATTTCCCTATTTGGTAGTATGTGGGATACATTAAAATACTTATTCAACGGAAAAGTATCTGTTAACCAATTGTCTGGTCCTGTTGGAATATACTCAGTCGTAGATTCACAGACTCATCAAGGAATGGAAGCCCTTCTTTACCTTGTCGCATATTTATCAATAAATGTTGGTATTATCAACTTACTACCATTCCCAGCATTTGATGGAGGAAGAATCCTTTTCCTATTCATTGAAAAAATATTTAGAAAACCAGTATCTAAAAACGTAGAAAACACCATTCATTCAATTGGCTTCATGCTAATAATTGGTCTATTAATATATGTAACATTTAATGATATCATTAAATTATTCTAAAAAAGTCTCATCTTCTGATGAGGCTTTTATGCTATATTAATATTTTTTGATAATTTTCTTGGAACATCTTCCTTAGGAAAAGTAATTATTAAAACTCCCTCTTTATAAATTGCCTTAATATCCGTCTCCTTCTTTATTCCAATATAAAAACTTCTTTTTATTTGTCCGAATAAACGTTCCCTTCTTATATACGTATCTGGAGAAGAAGATAAAGTATTCTTATCAACATTAATTGTTAAATATCCATTATCATAATTAATTTTAATATTTTCTTTCTTTAACCCTGGCAAATCAATTTCTAAAATATAGTGATTAAGCTTTTCATAAATATCTGTCTTCATATATTCCTTTTCCCTAGTATACGGAGTATTAAATATATCAAAATAATCATTTAAATAATAATTCTTCTTAGGTAACATAGTAATCTTTCCTTTCTATATTAATATACCCTGAATATATATATTAATACATATAAAATATTGTGTGTAAAATTAATTTATATAGTATTAAAATACTCATAAATATGCTATAATTATTATGGGTGGTTATATGTATAAAAAGGCACTTGAAGTATTAAATATCCTAGCAAATAATGGATATGTTGCATACATCGTTGGTGGATATCCAAGAGATTATCTACTTAATATAAAATCAACTGATATAGATATATGTACAAATGCTAAACCAGTTGAATTATCAGCAATATTTGATACAGATAAAATAAATGATATTGGCTATGGAGCCATAAAAATAATATATAAAAATTATAGATTTGATATTACTACTTTTAGAAAAGATATCAAATACGAAGATAATCGTCGACCAATAAAAATAAAATATATTAACGATTTAAAAAAAGATTTATTAAGAAGAGATTTTACCATTAATACATTATGTATTGATAAAGATGGTAATCTAATAGATTTACTTAATGCCAAAGGTGATATTGACAATAAAATAATAAAAACCGTTGGCAATCCAAGATATAGAATAAAAGAAGATAGTTTAAGAATTCTTAGAGCAATTAGATTTGCTTCCATTCTTGACTTTGATATAGATATAAAAACTAAGAATTATATTTATAAATATGGATATTTATTAAAAGGATTATCTTGCTCTAGAAGAAAAGAAGAACTAAATAAAATCTTTTCATCTACGAATAAAGAAAAAGGCATAAAACTTATTATTGAACTATCACTAGATAAATACTTAGGTATTAACAACCTAGATAAAGCCATATTATGTGATGACATTATTGGTATATGGAGCCAACTAGATATCATTGATGATTATCCATTTACCAAAGTAGAAAAAGAAACAATTAAAAATATTAGATTAATGCTTCAAGAAGGAATTAACTCTTATACCGTATATAAATACGGCTTATACGTATCCACAGTTGTTGGTTCAATAAAAGGAATTAGTTATCGCAAAATAAATAAAATATATCGCGATTTATTAATATATTCCAAAAAAGACATTGCCATTAATGGAATGGATATATGTAATGTCCTTAATAAAAAGCCAGGCAATTATTTAAGTGAAATAATTAATGATATAGAAAAACTAATCGTAACTGGAAAACTTATGAATAACCGTGATGTAATATTAGAATACGTATCCAAAAGATATTGATGAGGTGATATAATGGGAATATTTAACAAGATAAAAAATGCTTTCTCTACCAAAAAAGAGTTAGAACAAGTCGAAAATTATGATAAAGGATTAAAAAAATCCCGCGAAGAATTTGTCAGTCAACTTAGTAACCTATCAAAAAAATACAAAAATATTAATGATGATTATTTTGAAGATTTAGAGAATATACTTATAATGGCAGATATTGGTGTTAATACAGTTATTTCTTTCGTAGATAGATTAAGGCACAGAGTTAAGAGTGAAAAAATAACTGATAGCAATACCCTAAAAGAAATAATTGTTGATGAACTATTCGTAATGTATGTTGGTAATAACGTAATAGACTGCAAACTTAAATTAGCATCCGACAGTCCCACCGTTATACTATTTGTTGGTGTAAACGGTGTCGGAAAAACTACCACAATCGGTAAATTAGCCCTTAAATACAAAAATATGGGGAAGAAAGTTTTACTTTGTGCCGGTGACACATTTAGAGCCGGAGCAGTTGAACAACTAGTCGAGTGGGGTCATAGAACCGATACATTCGTAGTAACCGGTGCTTCTAAAGACCCTAGCTCCGTAGTTTATGATAGTCTAGAACTAGCTAAAAAAGAAAATTATGATATTGTATTAATAGATACAGCAGGAAGACTCCAAAATAAAGCTAATCTAATGGAAGAACTAGCTAAAATAAATCGAGTAATAAAAAAAATTATTCCTGGAGCTCCCCACGAAACCCTATTAGTAATAGATGCTACAACCGGCCAAAACGGTATCAATCAAGCTAAAGCCTTTAAAAAAATAACTGATATAACAGGCATAATTCTAACCAAATTAGATGGTACCGCTAAAGGTGGCATAGTTCTAGCTATTAAAGAAGAAATAAACATCCCAGTTAAATTTGTAGGACTAGGAGAAGATGTAACTCAATTAGAAGCATTCGATATAGAAAAATATATATATGGATTATTTAAGGATTTGTAGGTGATATTATGTCTAATAAAAGAACAATCGTCATATTTGGAATAATTAGTTTAATCATTACACTAATTACCTTTATTTTAAGTTTTATAAATAGTGCATTTATCCCAGCTTGCCTGTTATGGTTATCATTACTTTTATTTGATATATGCTACTACATAAAAGATGACAAAAAAAAGAACCAAGTTTATATTCTCTTTTCATTCGGAGTAATGCTTATAGTCATAGCTTTAATATATACAATAACGAGGGTATTATAATGAGTGATAATGATAAACTAGTAATTTTATATGACTATTATGGAGAACTATTTACAGAACAACAAAAAAGATGCTTCGAAGGATATTATTTTGAAAACCTATCATTATCAGAAATAGCTGCTATTGAAGATAAAAGTAGAAATGCTATTCATAAAATGATTAAGAGTGTATGTAACAAATTATACGAATATGAAGATAAATTAAAAATGTATGAATCAGAACTAAAACTTAGAGAAATAATTAAAAAAATAGATAATTTAGAAATAAAAAAAGAATTGGAGGAACTATTATGAAAAACAAATTACCTGTATATATAGAAAATAAAAATCTTCCAACTAACCCCTATAAAAAAGAAGATAAAGAATCTTATGGTTTTGTCAATACCTTGTATTTATTATCAATTCTATCTTTAATTATCTCTCTAGTAACAGTAATTGGTGTATTTATAAGGTATAGGTGATAATATGAATAATGAAAGTATATTAGAAAAATATGGAGAAAACTTAACATTAGTTAAATATATTACTAATCCTGCAATAGCAAGAGATAAAGAACTAAAAGAACTAGTCATGGTATTGTTAACGCCAGAAAAATCTGCTTGTTTAGTTGGTAAACCAGGTATTGGTAAAACAGCCATTGTCGAAGGTCTAGCTTATCGTATGCAAATGAACGATATGCCAAATGCCCTAAAAGGATATTCAGTCTACAAAATTAGCACCCCTTCATTAATTGGTGCTACCGATGGTGAAAATAAAGTCGTAGCTTTAGTTAATGAACTTAAAGGTATGGATAAAGTAATCATATTCATTGATGAAATTCATATGCTAATTGGTGCTAGAGACCAAGGTCCAATGGACCTAGCTAATATGTTTAAAGAAGGCCTAAGCAGAGGCACAGTCAAACTAATTGGTGCTACGACTGTTGATGAATATGAAAGATATATACTTAGAGATAAAGCCTTTGTTCGTAGATTTGAAAGAATTGACATCTCAGAGCCAACCCAAGAAATGTGCGTTCAAATACTTATGCGTACTCTACCAAAAATAGAAATTCAAACAGGAGTTAGACTAAATTATACAAACTTTATTAAAGAAAAAATCATGAAATTCATTGTTAATATGACTAGTGAATACAAAAGAGTATATGAAATATCCTCAAGATATCCAGATATTGCTCTAACTTTGTTAAGACAGGCCTTTTCAGCGGCCCTATTTGATAATAAACAAGAAGTTAGCTTCAAACATATATATGAAGCCATAAAAAATACCAAAGCGGTTTACCCCGATGTTATAAAAAAAGAATTAGTAGTCTTTAAAAATGAATTTAAAGATGAACTCTTAGCAGAAGGTGTTTCTATAGAAATACCAGAGTAGGGGGGATAATGAAGCTTGATGAGTTATTTAAAGGGATTCATTATGAGCTTATTAAAGGAAATAAAGAAACACTGATTTTTGATATATGTTATATATCAAAAAAAGTTAAACCAGGAGACTTATTTGTAGCAATCATAGGAAATAACGATGATGGTCATAATTATATTAATGATGCCATAAGCCATGGCGCTATCGGTGTCATTGTATCTAAAAACATAGATATTCCTGACAATATATTAGTTATTAAAGTAGATAATACCAAAAAAATTATGACTAAGTTAGCTATGAATTTATTTAATTATCCACAAAGTAAACTTAAAACCATTGCCATTACCGGTACCAAAGGTAAAACAACAACTAGTTTTATGATAAAAAGTATTATCGAATCAACCGGTCAAAGTTGTGGTTTAATCGGAACAACTGGTGTATATATTGGTGGGGATTATTACGAAAATAAAAATACCACTCCCGAAGGATATGACATTATAAAACACATGAACGAAATGGTTAACCATGGAATTTCATACGTAGTAATGGAAGTTTCTAGTCAAGCCCTAAAATATGATCGTGTAAATGATATAATTTTTGATTATGGTATTTTTACTAACTTAACAAAAGATCATATTGGTCCACTAGAACACGATAGTATGTTAGACTATATGGAAAGCAAAAGCAAGTTGTTTAAACAATGCAATTATGGTATTTTCAATATCGATAGTAAATACTTTTACAAAATAGTAAGTAGAGGAAGTTGTGAAATCAATACCTATGGATATGATATTAAAGCCGATTTAAGAGCTAAGGATATCAAACTTATTAATGAGCCAAATTTTATCGGAGTATTAATAGACCTAGAGGGAGTAATCAATGACAGTTTTAAAGTTAGTTCACCAGGTAAATTTTCATCATATAATGCCATGGCTGCTATCCTTACTTGCTACTTATTAGGAATAGATGTATCTTTCATGAAAAAAGCCTTAGAACATTTTTCAGTTAAAGGACGAGTAGAACCAGTAAAAGTATCTGACGACTTTCTTTTATTAATTGATTATGCTCACAACGGCATTAGTACCAAAAGCATTCTTAGTACCATTAGACAATATAATCCCGGCAGAATAGTTACAATATTTGGTTGTGGCGGAAATCGCAGTAGGGAAAGAAGATATGAAATGGGTGCTATCGCTTCACAGTACTCAGATAAATGCATTATTACCGAAGATAATAATAGATATGAAAAATTTGCTGATATTGCAAAAGATATCTTACGAGATTTCGACAAAAAATGTGAATATATTTTAATACCAGATAGAAAAAATGCCATTAAGTATGCCATAGAAAATGGTAAAAAAGGCGATATTATAATGCTTCTTGGCAAAGGACATGAAAATTATAAAGAAATAAACGGTATTAGATATCCTTTTGATGAAAGAATAATAATAAAAGAAATACTTAATGAATTAAAAAAGACGAATTAATCGTCTTTTTCTAATATCTTATCAATTATTCCATAATCCAGAGCTTCTTTTGCCGTCATATAATAATCCCTATCCGTATCCCTTTCAATTTGCTCAATATCCCTTTTAGTATTCTTAGCAAGAATATTATTAAGCTTACTTCTCAAACTTAAAATCCTTTTTGCCACAATACTTATTTCTGTCGCTTGTCCTTTTACCCCTCCGAGAGGTTGATGAATCATAACCTCACTATTAGGTAAACAGTATCTTTTGCCAGCCTGTCCACAAGATAATAAGAAAGCCGCCATCGAAGCACACATTCCAACACATGTTGTAGATACATCACTTCTAATAAAATTCATCGTATCATATATTGCCATTCCAGATGTAATAGAACCACCCGGAGAATTAATATACAGCGATATATCCTCCTGATTAATACTATCAAGATAAAGTAATTGTGCAATAATTACATTTGCCACATCATCATCTATCTCACCACTTAAAAGAATAATACGATTTTTGAGCAATCTCGAATATATATCGTATGCTCTTTCCCCCATACTACTTTTTTCAATAACTGTTGGTATCAACATTTTATCACCCATATATATAATAATATAAAAAAACCAAATTTGTTATCATAAGTAGTCGACAAAAAAATAAAAGGTTTCCCTTTTATTTCATTTTCTTATTAATCTCAGTTGTATTTTTCCAGATCATTAATAGTATTAATGTTGTTTCATATGCTAATCTTAAAAGAATATTACCAAGAGTTAACGTAAGTAAAAAAGCCACAAAACTAACACCAATTAAACCAAATGAATACAAAGTTATAAATATAGCCAATATAAGATATGTTACTTTTAAAATTGGCTCTATTAACATCTTCTTAAAATTAGCAAAATCTTTAAACCAAGCAAGGTATTTATTATCTTCTTTTTTATCTGTTCTAACAAATAGAAAATATATAACTATTCCTCCAATAACTGCTAATACTGCAGCAATGATAAACCATACAATTGATCCTTGAATTGAAGATGCTGTTGTATTCGTCATATAATTATAATCGTACATAAATAATACTCCTTTCATAATAATACTATCATAAATTTTTAAAAAAATGAAGTATATTTATAAAAAAAATGATATGATATAACTAGGTGATATAATGTTTGTTGATATAGTTAAGGTTGGACAATTAAGATGTAATTGTTATTTATTAGAAAAAGATCATAAAGTTTTAATAATAGACCCTGGTAGTGATTTTGATAAAATTGTTACTAAAGTTGGTGCTAGAGATGTCGTAGGTATTATTATCACTCATCATCATTTTGATCATGATGGAGCATCTAAAGAAATAAGTAAAAAATATAAATGTGATATATATGATATTTTTAATTTACCCGAAGGTAAAAACCAAATAGCTAATTTCACTTTTAATGTAATATACACTCCAGGTCATAAAGAAGATCTAATTACAATATATTTTCCACAAGAAAAAGTTATGTTTTGTGGTGATTTTATCTTTAAAGATACTATCGGTAGATGTGACTTAGAAGGTGGAAATATTAATGATATGCTTCATTCACTTAATAAAATAAAAAAATACAATCGCGATATAATTATATATCCAGGTCATGGTGAACATACTACTCTTGGTTATGAAATAAATAATAATATCTATTTTCGTGATAATATTGATAGTTTATAAATAGGTATGATATAATAAAGTAGGTGGTGATAATATGACAGATATAGAAATAGCAAGAAGTACAAAATTATTAAATATTGATAAAATAGCTAGTGAACTAGGTCTTACTAGTGATGAATATTTTATGTATGGTAAATATAAATGTAAAATAGACAATTCTGTTTACAATAAATTAAAAAATAAAAAAAATGGTAAATTAATATTAGTAACAGCCATAAGCCCAACACCCCTAGGTGAAGGAAAAACAACAATGTCTATTGCCATAGCAGATGGCTTAAGAGCAATTGGAAAAAAATCTATTTTAGCCCTTAGAGAACCATCTCTTGGTCCCGTATTTGGAATAAAAGGCGGAGCCACTGGTGGTGGTATGGTTCAAGTAGCTCCCATGGAAGATATTAATCTACATTTTACCGGCGACATTCATGCAATAACCTCAGCTAATAATTTATTATCAGCAATGATTGATAATCACATCTATTTTGGCAATGAACTTCAATTTGATCGTGTAGTTTGGAAACGTTGTTTAGATCTTAACGATCGCCAACTAAGAGTGGTTAATACTGGTCTTTCTGGAGAAAAAGGTCTTGTTCCAAGAATGGATAAATTTGATATCACTGTAGCATCTGAAGTAATGGCTATTCTATGCTTATCTAAAGATATTATTGATTTAAAAAGAAGACTTGGTAAAATAATCGTCGGATATAGAAAGGACAATAGTCCAATATTTGCTAGTGATCTAAAAGCCGAAGGTAGTATGGCTGTTTTACTTAAAGATGCCATGATGCCTAATCTAGTACAAACCCTAGAACATACCCCAGCAATTATTCATGGAGGCCCATTTGCAAACATTGCTCATGGTTGCAATAGCGTAGTAGCTACAAAGATGGCTCTTAAACTATCAGATTATGTCATTACTGAAGCTGGTTTCGGTGCAGATTTGGGAGCCGAAAAATTCTTAGATATAAAGTGTCGTAATCTAGATATTAAACCAGATGCCGTAGTAATCGTTGCTACAATAAAAGCTCTAAAATACCACGGTGGAATACCTAAAGAAGATATTACAAACGAAAATATTGAAGGTCTTGATAAAGGATTACATAATTTATATTGCCATATTGATAATATTAAAAATAAATTTGGCTTAAACGTAATTGTTGCTTTAAATAAATATTCACATGATACAGATAAAGAAATAAAATATCTCGAAGATAAATTAGCCCAACATGGTGTTTCTCTTAGCATAGTAACAAGTTATACCGAAGGTAGTGCTGGAGCCATAGATATCGCAAATACCTTAGTAGAACTAACAAATAAACCAAGTACTCTAAATTATATATATGATATAAATGAAAGCATAGAAAGTAAGATAGAAAAAATAGCCACAAAAGTATATCACGCTAAGGGTGTTATATACGATGATAAAGCTATCGAACAAATTAAAGAACTAGTTAAACTCGGTTATGATAAATTACCAATCTGCATTGCTAAAACTCAATATTCATTATCAGATGATCCTAAAAATTTAGAATGCCGTAATGACTATAACATTCGTATTCGTAGTATAGAAATCAAAAATGGCGCCGGATTTATTGTTGCCTTAGCAGGAAAAATTATGACAATGCCAGGTTTACCAAAAGTACCCGCTGCAGAAAATATTACCTTAAACGAAAATATGGAGATTGAAGGAATATTTTAAAAATACTTGATAAATATACAAAATGTGCTATAATATGTTCCATTGATGGGGGAATAATATTATGAATTTTGAATATAAAATGAATAAGTTAGTTAAAAGCAGAGAAATATTAATAAGTAAAGTTAATGAAAAAATAGAAGTCGGTTCTAGTGAAAACTTTGAATGTTATACATTCGAATATAAACATAATAATTTTGTCATGGTAAGATATTTAGAGCCGAATGAAGAAAAACTTGCTAATAAAGAAGCTATTAGACATAATTATGAATGTGCGTATGAAGATCACAATTACCCAGAAGCCATTAGGCTACTATTAAAATATATATCTATGTGTAGTGAATTAAATGCCGAAGACATATATCAAGTAGGTCAAATGTATATGAATTTACATAATTATAGTGTAGCTCGTGAGTATTTATTACTTGCTTGCTATTTGTGTGATAGTAGGGAATATAAAAATGCTTATTATTGTTGCCAATCAAAAAATTACCGTCGAAAAGACTATCGAAAAGATTTAATCAACAGTGATAAATTAAATTTAATAATTAATGATATATTACTTAATATCGGAGCAATCGATCAAATAATCGATGAATATGAACTTACTAATGAAGAAAAATTAATAGTTAAAATATACTTAGCTCAAGAATTATACAAATATGGTGATATAAAAAGAGCTGAAAAAATAATATTAAGTATTAAAAAGATAGAATATCCCGGTGATATTGTCGAAGGCCTATTAGAGTATACCCAAAAAAATAGAGCCCTAATAACAAAACAAAGAAAAAGAACATTACATAAAGATGAAGATTAGAAATACTTCATCTTTTTTAATAAATATTAAATCCATCTCATATTTAAAAATAACATTCTTAAAAAATGTTGACAAAACATTTCATTACTGATATAATTACAAACGTACTGGCGGATTTGGTGAAGTGGTTAACACATTGGATTGTGGTTCCAACATACGTGGGTTCGATTCCCACAATCCGTCCCATTAAGTATACAAAAGACTAAGTTTCCTTAGTCTTTTTTATTTTAAATAATTAACAATTTCAATCAAATTCATTGAATGTGATCCCTTTACTAATATAGCATCTCCAGTTTCTAAAATATTATCTATTTCACTAATTAAATTCTGGTTATTACTAAAATGATAATTCTTTATCTTTGTATCCTTCAGTATATCATAAGTATATTTAGATAATTCTCCAACTGTTATTACTACATCAATATTGTTCTCTATACAAGCTCTGCCAACATTCTCATGTATTTCCTTGCCAAACTCATCCGTCTCTAAAATGTCAGCAAAAATAAATACTTGTCTATTATTAACTTTACTAAGTAAAGTTAATGAATTCTTAACTGAGTCTAAACTAGCATTATATGTATCATCGATAATCATATATTTATCTGTTTTAATCATTTCTAATCTATGCGGACTTAGTTTAAACTTACTAAGAGCCTGAATAATTTCACTATCACTAATTCCCAGTTCCTTGCCAACTGCATATGCAAATAATGAATTATATACAAAAGCCTTACTTCCAACTGGAATAGATACCTTACTATCATTTATATAAAAATCAGCCGAAAATACATTATCATTAATATCATGTGCAGTATACATACTTTTATTATCAATCCCAATAGTAATTAAATTATCATATTTAACAGTACGTAGCATATCATTATCATTATTAATAATTAGCTTACCACCATTCATTCCATCAAGTATTTCTAATTTTGCCTTCAGTATATTCTCTCTACTGCCAAGATTTCCTATATGTGCTGTTCCAATATTGGTAATTAATGCTATCGTAGGTTTAGCTATCTCTGATAAAACATGAATTTCATTAAAACTATTCATTCCCATCTCAAGTACCATTGCCTCATGTTCTCGAAGAGATAATACCGTAAGTGGAAGTCCAATTTCATTATTATGATTTCCTATCGTAGCTAACGTTTTATATTTACTATTAACAACACAATATACCATATCTTTAACTGAAGTCTTTCCAACACTACCAGTAATAGCGATTACTGGTATATTATATAAACTTCTCTTATACTTAGCTAACTCCTGAATTGCCTTAACAGTATTATCCACTAAAATAACCGTTTTATCTATAACTGCCTCAACAATCGTATCCTTATCTAATATACATATACTAGCACCCCTATCAAAAGCCTCTTTATAAAAGTTATTTCCATTAAAACTTTCACCCTTAATACCTACATAAATATCTCCATTATTAATAGTTCTCGTATCCTTAGAAAAATCTACGTTATCAATATCTATATTTATTTTCTTTCCAATAAGTGTACCATTACATATCTCAAGCACTTTATCAATATTCATATCATCACCCATAATAATTATATACCAACCAGTATAAATATACAATAAAAAAACTAGAACAATCTAGTTTCTTGAATTATTAGTCATAACACAAAGCATATTAACAACAAAATCTAACTCTGTATTATTTAAGAAAGTACAATATTGATTTATCTTTTTAATTCTATTTAATCTAGCTTCAGTCTCTTCTTTATCATCTAAACTAATTCCTAATAAAGAATCAATACTAATACTAAATGCCTCAGCCAATCTAGCTAATACTTCGGCAGTCGGTAAAGATTTATTTGTTTCAATTCTAGATAAATAATTTCTATTGATCTTTAATAGTTTAGCCATATCTTCTTGACTCATATTGTTGTTGTATCTAATATTCTTAATTTTACTTCCTAAATCCATATACTACCTCCACATATACAATAATTATAATAAATTAGTGCCTATTATTTTCTATATTCTTATATTTTTACCAAGTTTGGTAAAAATATTACCAATAATTACCAAAAAAAATTTCAATTCTTATGCCTAAAAATATTGAAAAAAAACTTTATTTATTATATACTTATACCATGTATATAAAATTAATATGTATCAAAAAGTAAATTTACTAGAAAGAGGTTAATATGAGAAGTAGTAGATTATTAAAGTATTTCGAAGAATATATAAAGAAAATAGATATGTCTAACTCTTGGGCAAAAGCTAAATATTTCCATTCACTAAAATCAATGGATTTAGCTAAAATTATAGCTACTAATTTAAATATATTTAATGAAGAAGAGATAGTTATAATGCAACTTATTGCATTATTTCATGATATAGGAAATTTTGAACAAAAAAATTACAATTACTTAGATAATTTTGAAGAAGATAGCACTATGAAGTCTATTGAAATATTATTTGATGATGGCTTAATAAGAAAAATAACTGATGAAACTAAATATGATAATATGATTAAGGTAGCAATATTCTGCCACAATAAAGATGGCCTACCAAAAAATATTGATGAAAAAATGATATGTGCTTGTAATATTATGAAAGACGTTCATAAATTAGAAGAACTACGTATGGTAATAAATTATCCATATATAGATAATCGTATTAATACCTATCCAAGTACCTTAGTATACAATGAATTTAAACTATTTAGACCACTAAAAAGAGAACTATCAGATAACAACGCTGATAATATCTTAATAGTTATGTCGAATTTATTCGGATTAAATTATAAAATAAGTTATTCTATTGTCGAAGAAAAACAATATATCGAAAAAATAACAAACTCTTTAATTTATGAAGATCGAAAAATAGAAAAATTCTTTAAACAAATTGAAATAGTTTTAAGAAATTATATTAAGAAAAAAACAATTTAACTTGCAAAAATAATATAATATGATATAATACTATCGAACTGCATTGATCAAGAGGAGTAAATTATTTATTTATTCAAGAGAGTAAACGTTTGGTGAAAGTTTATATAAATGATAATTGAAGGTAGCTTGTGAGCATTTTTTCTGAACTAAAGTAAGAAATTACGTATTACTGCGTTAAAGTATTAAGTGATAGATAAATCTATAAAAAAGGTGGTACCACGGATATAATTCGCCCTTTTGTTATAGATTTTTTTTATATAAAGGAGATGATAAAAATGTTAAATAAATTATATAATCACAAAAATGTCGAAGAAGGAAAATATGATTTATGGTTAAAAAAAGATGCTTTTAAAAGTGGTGATATGTCTAAAAAACCATTCACTATAGTTATACCACCACCAAATGTAACTGGTAATTTACATATCGGCCATGCTTATGATTGTACCTTACAAGATATAATAATTAGATATAAAAAAATGCAAGGATTTGATACATTATGGTTACCAGGAATGGATCATGCTGCTATTGCCACTGAAGCTAAAGTTGTAGCTAAATTAAAAAAAGAGGGCATAGATAAATACGAATTAGGTCGCGAAGAATTTCTAAAAGAATGCCATAAGTGGAGTAATGAACATCGCGGAAACATTCGTAATCAATGGGCTAAATTAGGATTTTCTCTTGACTATTCAAAAGAAAGATTTACATTAGATGAAGGATTAAATAAAGCCGTAAGAAAAGTTTTCGTAGACTACTATAATGCCGGCCTAATCTACCGTGGAGAAAGAATTATTAATTGGGATCCCGTAGCAAAAACTGCTCTTTCTAACGAAGAAGTTATTTATAAAGATGATAAGGGAGCATTCTATCATATTAAATATTATATTGAAGGAACAACTGATTATCTAGATATAGCTACTACTAGACCTGAAACACTATTTGGTGATACCGCCGTAGCAGTAAACCCAAAAGACGAGAGATATAATCATTTAATAGGAAAATCTGTAATCTTGCCAATTGTTAAAAAATTAATTCCAATAATTGGTGATGAACATGCCGATATGGAATTTGGTACTGGTTGCGTTAAAATAACACCAGCCCACGATCCAAATGACTTTGAAGTCGGAGAAAGACATAATCTAGAACGTATTCTTGTAATGAATGAAGACGCAACTATGAATGAATTAGCTGGTAAATACTGCGGAATGACCCGTGAAAAATGCCGTGAAGAATTAATAAAAGACTTAGAAAAAGAAAATCTTTTAATAAAAATCGAACCAATGATTCACTCCGTAGGACATAGTGAAAGAACTGATGCCATCGTTGAACCATATCTCTCAAAACAATGGTTTGTTAAAATGGATAAACTAGCAAAAATGTTAATTGATAATCAAAAAACTGATAATAAAGTAAACTTTATTCCAAATAGATATGAAAAAATCTTAATTAAGGGTTGGATGGAAGACTGTCATGATTGGTGCATATCAAGACAACTTTGGTGGGGTCATCGAATTCCAATTTGGTATAAAGGAGAAGAAATATATTGTGGAATGACTGCTCCAAGCGGTGAAGGATGGCAACAAGATAATGATGTTCTTGATACCTGGTTCTCTAGCGCCCTATGGCCATTTAGTACCCTAGGATGGCCTGATGAAACCGAAGACTTTAAAAGATATTTTCCAACATCAGTTATTGTTCCTGGCTTTGACATAATCTTTTTCTGGGGTGCTCGTATGATTTTCCAATCATTAAATATAACTGGAAAAATACCATTTAAAGACTGCATTATTCATGGCTTAATTAGAGATAATCAAGGAAGAAAAATGAGTAAATCTCTAGGTAATGGAATAGATCCTCTTGATATGATTGATGAATATGGTGCTGACGCCCTAAGATTCTATCTAACAACAAGTTCAACTCTAGGCATGGACTTAAATTTCAGTGTTGAAAAACTAAAATCAACATGGAATTTTATAAATAAACTATGGAATGCTTCAAGATTTGTTCTTTTAAAACTTGAAGGATTTACTAAAGAAGAAAATTCAGAAGAAAACTTAAATATCGAAGATAAATGGATTTTAACAAAACTAAATGAAACCATTAAAAAAGTAACCAAGACTATGGATAAATATGACTTTAATAATACCGGAAGTGAACTATATTCATTCATTTGGGAAGATTTTTGTGATAAGTATATCGAAATGTCTAAGTTTAGTGATAGCTACGCTACAAAAAATACATTACTATACGTTTTAACTTCTATTCTAAAAATGATGCATCCATTCATGCCATTTGTAACTGAAGAAATATATTCAAATCTTCCAGTAAAAGAAAAAGAATTATTAATATTTGATAGCTACCCTAAATATAACAAAAAACAAGTATACCCAGAAGCTACCAAAGAAATTGATGAGTTATTGGAATTTGTTACTTTATTTAGAAATAAAAAGAAAGAATTAAATATTAAAAATTTCTCTGTTGTACCAAACATAAAAAATGAATACTTATTATCATTGGCACTTAACATGTTAAAATTAAATGACAAAATAAATGATAAAAATAATTATTCACTAAAACAAACAATAAATTTATTTGATCTAAGTATTGATATTTTATATAATGAAGAAATAGATTTAGAAAAAGAAAAAGAAAGTCTTTTAAAAGAAAAAGAAAAACTAACTAGTTCTATTGAAAGAAGAAGAAAACTTTTATCTAATGAAAACTATGTAAATAAAGCTCCCGCTAATGTCGTAGAAAATGACCGCGAACAATTAGCCAAAGAAGAAAATCAATTACAAATTATCGAAACTAAATTAAAAAATTAACTACTAAAAATAGTTAATTTTTTTACTTTAACTTTATCACTCTTAATATTATTTTTATAAACATTAACTTTATTTATTAAATTTTTAATTTTTATTATATTTTGAGTAACTTCATCATATTTATCAATATTAAAAATAGCCTCTCTATTAAGTATTTTTTTATAATTAGAGGGTGATACCCCAACAATATTTTTAAATGTCTCTGAAAAATATTCTAAAGAATTAAATCCACAATTAATAGCTATGGTAATCATTGAATTATTACTGATAGCTATTTCATTAATACTCTTATATATTTTAAAATTATTAACATAATCAAATATTGTAACTCCAATCTCTCTTTTAAATAACTTCATTATGTAGTATCTATTGTAATAAAATCTATTCTCCAAGTCATTAATAGATAACTTATTGCACCAGTTTGTATCTATATAGTTAAGTATTTGACAAATTAATTTGTTCGAATACATCTCCATCACCAAAATTATTATATCACAAAAAGCCACTATTGTTTAAATTAACTTAAAAATGTATGATATACTTAAAGAGAAAGGAGAAAAAATATGAAATATGCAAATTGGGAGAAAACTAATAATTTAAAAAAAGATTTAACTAAAATAAACTTGAAAAAAGAAGAGCCTCTTCTTAAATCTGGAATCCCCGTTATTTATGATGGTGGTGATTGCTATATTACAAATGATGGCGGTCATACATTAATCGTCGGATCTACTGGTTCTGGAAAAACGCAAACAATGATTTTACCCCTAATAAAATTATCATTAAAAGCTTCCGAATCATTAATAGTAAACGATCCTAGGGGAGAACTATATAAAGCAACTGCTAATAAATTTAAAGAGAGTGGGTATAAAGTAGTTTTATTAGACTTTGATAAATTTATTTATGGAGAATCTTGGAATCCACTTTTACTTCCTTATAAAACATATATGGAAGGTAACAAAGATTATGCTCTTAAATTACTCGAATATTTATCATATTATATATTTACCGATGTAAAAAACAATGCTGGAGATCCATTCTGGATAAATTCTACTTGTGATTACTTTACCGGATTATGCCTTTATTTATTTAAAAATGCTAAAGAAGAAGAAATAAATCTTGTAAATGTCTATGAATTATCCAACAAAGTCACAAAAGACAAAGAAAACTTTATGAAGAAAGTTCAAGATGATTTAGGTATTCTTTGCAGTTTGTCTGGAACACTTGAATCACCTGCTGAAACAATGGGTGGAATAATTGCAACCTTTAATCAAAAAATTAAAAAATATATTGTTAATGAAAACTTATCTAATATGATGCTGACTAGTTCATTTGACATAACTTCAATCAACGAAGAGAAAGTTGCCATATATATTATGGGTGGCTACTATGACTATGGCAATAGCCTAATACCACTATTTATTAATCAAGTATTCGAAACTGTTAATCAATTCGAGAGTCATGAAAGAAGAATAAATGTTATCTTAGATGAGTTCGATAGATTATTACCAATAAAAGATTTTGCTGAAACAATAAATTATTCTCGTTCCGTTAATATTTGCTATACTGTTGTAATAAAAAGTTATTTAGATTTAATAAATACTTATGGCAAAGAAAACGTTGAATTAATAAATTTATGTTTTGCAAATATAATCTACTTATTATCAAATGATATATATACCTTGAATAAAATAAGTGAATTATGTGGAAATCAAGAAATAAATAATAATATTGTTCCATTAATAACTGTCGAAGAATTAAAAACAATTGAAAAGTTTGAAGCAATTTTCCTAATGATTAGAAAATTACCTATCAAATCAAAATTAACTCCAGATTATAAAATCGATTGGGGATATACTATTGATGAAGAAGAATTAAAAAAACGTAAAATAAATACTTATAAAAAACATACATATTAATAAATTTTAAGATAATACTAAAAATGGTGATAAAATGAATGAAATAATTCACGTTTTCTTAAGAACCTTTTTAGTATTATTTTTATTATTCATTATGTTAAAAGTAATGGGTAAAAAACAATTATCCCAATTAAATCTATTTGATTATATTACTGGAATAACTATTGGTTCTATCGTCGCAGATATTTCTCTAGATATTGAAAAAAGTCTCTTATCAGGTATTATCTGCCTATTAATCTACTGTATCGTATCTATTAGTATCTCATCACTATCTCTAAAAAGTATCAAACTAAGAAGTATTTTAGATGGTAAAGAAACCGTACTAATTCAAAACGGTAAAATAATAAGAGATAACTTAGCTATTAATAAAATAACTATTAATGATTTAATTACTGAAGCTAGGTTAATGGGGTACTTTAATATAAAAGATATATATACTGCTATCTTAGAACCTAATGGTAAAATAAGCTTTGAATTAAAAGAAAAAGAAAAACCTCTAACCAAAAAAGATTATTTACTAAATCCATTAAATAAAGGACTCGTATATAACCTAATTATTGATGGAGAAGTAGTAAAAGAAAATCTAAAAAAATCAAAAACCACTATTTCCTGGCTAGAACATGAATTAAAAGTTATCGGTAAGAAAAAAGAAGATATTCTTCTCTTAACTATTGATTCAGATAAATCAATTAATTATTATCTAAAATAAAAGATCAATATCAAAAGCGGTATTGATCTTTTACTTACTTATTAAAATCTTTCTTAAGAATATTCATGTATATTGTTTCGTAGTATTCTCCGTTATAATAAACACTTTCCTCTAATCGACCAAATTCACGAAAACCACATTTCGTATATGATTTAATTGCCCTTGCATTAAAAGAAAGTACTTTTAAAGTAATATTATTCAAATTAAGATAATTAAAACCATAATTAAGCAATAACTTAATTGCCTCACTACCATAACCTTTACTATGAAAATTCTTATCTCCGATAAATATTCCCAGTTCCGCAGTTCTATTAATATTATCAATATCTTTTAATCCAATATTCCCAATTAACGTATCATTTTCTTTGTTAATAATTGCAAAACTAGGTTCATCTTTCGAACAAGTCTTTTTTACCCATTCAATTTCTCCGAGTAAATTAATATTTTTAGTATAATTACCAAGATACTTAGTAATATCTTCGTCACATAACCATTCAGTATACTTCGGAGCATCTTCAATATTAACCGGAGATAAATATACAAGTTCTCCAATTAATTTCTTATAATACTTCATATATTTGTTCTCCTTTCCAGTGATTTTATAAAAAAAGACACAAAATCACTAACGTATGTGACTCCGTATCTCTAACTACGTGTAAGCAAATGCCCTATATAGCTAGGTAATGACTTGTTAATTACCATATATATACTCACAAAACTCAAACAATATTATATAGTAATCTATATTCTTTGTCAACAATCTCTGTTATAACGTACAGAATTAATTCCCATTTCATAATAATTACCAGTCATTTCTCTCTTATGATAATTATATATATAAGTTAATTTATCTCTTTCAATTATTTTATATTTATTACCATATCTATCCCTTAAATATAAATGATTATTTTTATAAAATTCATTTATTCTAAATTTAGATATCATGACTTCTTCATATCCCTGAACAATTAATTCCAAGTTTGGGTGTTTTTTATATCTATTAGTATATCCATCTATTAATTGTTTAATTTGTATATCATTTAATTCATATGATAGAGTAACCTTTCTAACCCCTAAAGAATGTAAAAAAGCTACTGTATAAGAATTGGTAACATTAAGTGAATTATCCGTATCCACTACTTGTCTCTTGTTTAAAGCACCTACTTCTGATACCAACATTCCACTAATATTATCCGGATATTTATCAATTACTCTAGGTAATTTTTTAATAGTAGTATCATTATCTTGATAACTATATACTATATCATATTGCCTATCTAACTTATCTATCTTATCTAAAAGACATGTAACAAGTTTTTCTCTCTTATAATCAGGTACATCTATATAATAATTTTCTCTTTTATAATTAGTACTATATAGTCTAAGACTATTAAGTTTATTAATTCCCTCTCTTCTTAATTCATTAATTTCCGAAATAGGAATAAATATATTATCATCCATCACAGTATCTAACTTATCTAGTTTATATACCGTATCTCCTAATTTATTAATTTTATTATATATATCTTCCTTAGTAATTGGAGTCTTTATTGCCGGATTAACAATTCCCCCAAATACAGTTATTTTATTTTCTCCATCATCTAACGAAAGTTCTAACCTTTGACCAACCTTAGCAACTATTACCCCATTAATTAAAACTCTTCTTTTTCTGTCATCTATCAGTTTTTCTATGTTATTACTAATATCCTTATCATAAGTAATAACAACCTCACTACCAATTGAAACCTTATCAAGTACTCGAATACTAATCGTATCTCCCTTATATGCTCTTTTAACAAGTTTGTTAGCAACATAAAAGTCATTAACATTAATTCCAACATCACCATTCTTATCAATTACTCTAAGCCCAGATCCAATAGAGATACTATCTATTAGTTTAATTTGTACTATTCCTTTTTTATAACCAACAACCGTACCAACCTTAACTCCTAAATGATTAGGTCTATATCCATTAATAATATCATTATTATTCGCATTAAATAAAAATCCTTTAGTATAATCCCTATTAAAAATCTTTTTTAATTCTAAAAGTTTATCATTGTTAATTGAAACAATTCCATTTTGATAATAAGAATCAATTGCTGCTCTATATAAACTAACAACTGTATATACATACTCACTAGATTTCATTCTACCTTCAATCTTTAAACTTGCAACACCAGCCTCAATTAATTCTCCAACATATGAAAGAGTATTTAAATCTTTTGTACTAAGAGGATAATCATCTTTATTTAATTTATTACCAAGTTCATCAATTACATCATACTTAAGCCTACAACTACCAGCACATTGTCCTCTGTTTCCACTTCTTCCACCAATTAAACTACTCATCAAACATTGTCCTGAATAACTAATACAAAGCGCTCCGTGAACAAATATTTCCAGTTCAATATTACTATTTTCTTTAATATGTTTAATTTGTTCAATACTAGTTTCTCTAGCTAACACAACTCTTTTTGCACCCAATTTCTCCATTAACTGTGTACCATCTAAATTATGAATATGCATTTGCGTTGATGAATGAATCTCTAAGTTAGGAAAAGTTTTTCTAACCAAATCAAACATTCCCAAATCTTGAATAATAATTGCATCAACATTATTCTTATGTATAAAATCTATATATTTAATAAAATCATCAACTTCATCTTCATATAAAAGAGTATTAACTGTAACATATACCCGTACTCCATATAAATGACAATAATTAATAGCTTCGACTAATTCACAATCACTAAAATTCTTAGCAAATGCTCTTGCCCCAAAACAATTACCACTTAAATATACTGCATCACATCCAGCTTCCACTGCAGCATGCAAACATTTCATGTTTCCAGCCGGAGCAAGTAATTCAATTTTCTTCATAATCATCACCAAATTTCTAAAATATTTTAACATACTTGCCTCATAAATTCAACTAATGTAATCTTTCTAGTCAATTAATTTTACAATCTTTACTGTTATGATATAAATTGGTAACAATAGGTTATAGTATAAAAAGAAATTATTGAAAATAAAGTAAAATAATACTTAATTTATTTAAAATACATATAATTAAATATGAATAAATATAAATTATTAATAATAGCTTGTGTCCTTGTGTCAATCTTTTTCTTATCAAAAGTATATGCCTTTATTAATGACTATACATTATTAGGAAAAGTAATATATATAGATCCCGGTCACGGCGGCATTGATGGTGGAACATCATATAAAAATATCCAAGAAAAAGATTTAAATTTAAAACTATCTAAAATGTTAGAAAAAGAATTAGTATCACTCGGAGCAACAGTATATTTAACTAGAGAAACAGATAAAGACTTATCTACCACAAAGATAAATCGAAAAAGAAGTGATTTATTAAATAGAGCTTATTTAATAAATAAAACTAATCCTGATATGTATATATCAATTCATCTAAATTATCTATCTGACAGTAGATGGAAAGGTTTACAAATATTTTATAATAATAACAATAAATCTAATAAAGATATGGCTATTAATTTAACCAAATATATTAAAGAAAAAACCAGTAATGTAAGAGAACCAAAACAAAATAATACCTATTATATGTATAAACATATTAAGACAAGTGGAGTTCTAATTGAATTAGGATTTTTATCAAATAAAGATGATAGATATCGTTTAACTCATAAAAAATATCAAGAAGAATTAATTAAAAATATATCTTATGCCATAGTTAAATATTTTAATTAATTATAAAATTAAATTATTTTTTTTCATTTACATATCTAACCTGTACATGTTATAATATTATAAACATAATAAAGGAGGAAAAAATGAACCAAAACGATAATTTAAACCAAAACGATAATTTAAATCAACCAATTTCACAACAAAGTCAATCACTACAGAACATACAACAAACGACTATGCCAGAACCACAAAATGAATATTTCAAAGAGCCAAAAAAGAATAGAAAAAAAACTTACATTATAAGTATAGTTGTTCTTGCAGTAATTCTTATAGTAGGTATATTTTTAATAAAACCATTATTTAATAATAACTCATCGCAAAATGGAGGAAAATTTACAGGTAAATTTATATATTCCTCAAATGATTTTTCTGAAAAGAAGTATAATGGAAACAAGGAAAAATATGTCATTGCCACTGTTGGCCATGAAGGTCACGGGAAATCAACCTTAGTATCAGCAATTACAAAGTTGTATGGAAATTATACCACAACAGATGATATCAATAAAACCATTGCTACCACTAAAAATGGTATGAATTTCAATTATTTCTTTACAGAATATGAGACTAATGACAAACATTATTATTTATATGATATGCCAAAAAATTCAGACTATTTAAAAGCTACTATTTCATCTGCCATTGAATTAGATGGTGCAATTTTAGTTGTTTCTGCTGTTGAAGGACCAATGTCAGAAACTAGAGAACAAATAAATTTGCTTCATGAGTTAGGTATCACAAATTTAGTAGTATATATCAGTGAGTGCGATTTAACAGATGATAGAGAATTAATATACCTAGTAGAAAGTGAATTAAGAGCTTTATTAGATGAATATGGTTTTGATGGAACAAACACACCATTTGTAAAAGGATCAGCAAGTTTGGCCTTAGAAGGTAACCAAAAAGAAATAAAAAAAATTCAAGAATTAACAGATGACATTGATAAGTGGATTACTAAAAATAACATGAAAAAATCAAAAAGTAATACAAATAAATTCAAAGCCAGCATGTATCTGATGAATGAGTCAGATGAAGGTAATAATCAAACATTAAAAAGCAATGATAATATTGATATAGTTTTTAAAGATTTTATTAGTCAAGCAACCATTCAACCATCTCGTGAAACTATCAGTCCTGGAAATTATGATATTGTAAATATGACTTTAAATAATTCAAATTCACTCAAAAATGGTGATGTATTTCAACTATATAAAAATCAAAAATTTGTAGGTATTGGCATAATTACATCTACATTAGATTAAGGAGAAAAAATGGATCAGAATAATAATTTAAATCAATCAATTAATCAGCAAAGTCAGCCACAAGAAATACCTCAGGTAAATATACAACAACAAACATATACTGATGTATCAAATAATGGAAAAAATAACGGAAATAAGAATACAAAATTTTATATTATAGGTATAGGTATTTTTGTCATAGCTTTTGTTTTAGGATTAACATTAGAAAAAGTAATTTTTAGTAAAAAAGCGACAACTAATAATAATACAAATAATAATGTAAACAATGTCGATGAAAGTAAAGATTATCCTACAATTAATAATCCTATTAAAACCGATACAGTTGAAGAACCAATTTCTGGTGATGAAAATGGCGACTTTTTGTTAATAATTGAAGACGTATTTACTATAACAGGTAGAGGAACCGTAGCAACCGGAAAAGTCCTAAGAGGAACCGTAAATGTTGGCGATGTTGTAAGCATCATGGGAATTAATCATGAAACTCAAACCATAGAAATCGGAGCGATCGAAGCTTTTCGTAAAAACATTGATTCAGCTACAGCTGGTAATGAAGTCGGATTACTATTAAAAAATGTAGACGCAGATGAAGTTGAAAGAGGACAAGTTATTGCTAAACCAAATTCTATAAAAACCTATAAAAAATTTGATGCCACCATACATGTTTTATCAGAAGAAGAAGCTGGAAAAATATTGTCTATTTCCGATAAAGATCAACCACAATTTTATTTTTGGGCTACTGATATTTCTGGAACGATTAATTTGCATGACAATATTAAATTAGTAAATTCAGGCCAAGATGCTGATGCAACAATTGAACTAACCGCAGATTTTGCAATGGAAGTCGGAACCAAATTTTATATTAGAAATGGTGCTAGAACAATAGCTAAAGGTACTGTAACAAAATTATATTAAAATAAATAAAAATAATTAAAGGAAAAACTTAACTTTAATTATTTTTTATATCTGTCAAGTAAAAATGTAAAAGTATTACTATATACATAAAAGTATGATATAATAAAATAGAATAACGGTAGCTAATTGTTAGATACAAGTATTCAAAGACTTTATTAAATTTTATATTATGTATTAAATACATAAAAAGGAGGCGTTATGGGATTTATTAAAGCATTTTCAGGAGCATTAAGTGGTACTTTTGCAGATCAATGGAAGGACTTTTATGTTCCAAGAAACGATGTATCAGGAACAGCTGCATTGTTTCAAGCAGTTCCCCAATCACAAAATAATGGTGTTGGAGAAAATTATAAAGGAAATGAAAATATTATTTCCAATGGAAGTAAGATAGTTGTACCTGAAGGCACAGCACTTATTACATTACAAGATGGAGCAATTACTGGTATAATTGCCGAACCAGGAGGATTTGAGTTTAAGTCAGATGACCCTAATTCAAAATCAATGTTTGCTGGAGATGGAATTTTCGGACAAACAATTAAATCTACTTGGGAAAAAGTTAAATTTGGAGGTCAACCAGGTAGTCAACAACTAGCATTTTACATAAATTTAAAAGAAATACCAAACAACAAATTTGGTACACAATCAGAAATTTATTGGGATGATGCCTTTTTTGGTACACAAGTTGGAGCAATAACTAGAGGAACATATACCTTAAAAATAACAGATCCATTATTGTTTGTTAAAAACTTTGTACCAGCTAAATATTTACAGGCTAATGCCCCAGTATTTGACTTTGCAGATATGGATAATGATGCAAGTAATCAATTATTTAATGAAGTAGTAGGTAGTCTATCAGCAGCCTTTTCTAATTATACAAATGATCCTAGTAAAGGCAATCGTATGTCAAAAATTCAAGGAGACCAAATTGGTTTTGCTCAAAGCCTATCAGCAGCCGTTGAAGAAGGATACAAATGGAAAAGCGATAGAGGGTTAGAAATTGTTAAAACAGCAATTCTAGCCATTGAATATGACGAAGATACAAAAGAATTAATGAAAGATGTGAAAAAAGCCGATGCTCTATCTGGAGCAAGAGGAAACTCATTTATGCAACAAGCTGCTGCTCGTGGAATACAAGCTGCAGGTGAAAACGGCGGTGGTGCAAACATGGCATTTATGGGTATGGGAATGAATGCTGCCGGTGGAATGATGGGAGCTATGCAACAACCAAATACTCAATCAACTTATCAACCTGGCTTCGGACAAACTCAAGAACCAACCCAATCATCTGAAGAAGATCCTACAACTAAATTATTAAATGCTAAAAAATTATTAGACGCCGGAGCAATTTCACAAGAAGAATATGATAAATTAAAATCACAATTACTAGGAATATAGTTATGGAAAATAGTAATGATTTAATAAACGAATCTACTATAGTTAAAACCGATATAGATTCAAAAAACGGACAAGATAAATGTCCGAAATGTGGATCAACAGATATCTCAACTAATACTAATAATGGCAAATTAAGATGTAATTTTTGTCGTCACGAATTTGAACCGGTTAAAATAACTGGAATGGTTGAAGATATTAGTCAATTACAAGGTGAAGTTCTTGGTTCTGGAGCCCAAGACATCATTGCCGATACAAATGATGTATTAACGTTCAAATGTAGCAGTTGCGGAGCAGAAGTAGTAATAGATACCGCTTCAGCTTCACAGGCAAGATGTCACTGGTGCAGAAACACATTGTCAGTTAATCAACAAGTACCTAATGGTAGTATACCAGACGTTGTATTACCGTTCGGAGTAACAAAAGAAACTGCCAAAGTAGAAATAGAAAAGTTTGTTGGAAAAAGAAAATTCTACGCACATCCTAAATTTAGAAAAGAATTTACAACCAATAACATTATGGGAGTATATTTTCCATACATGTTAGTAGATATAAATGCCCATGTTAATTTAATTGGCGAAGGCGAACATCAAACAAAAAGATATACTAGAGGAAGTGGAAATAATCAACACACGTACTATGATGCTGATGTATATCATGTAGAAAGAGAATTTGATCTAACAGTCAATGGACTATCTATCGAATCAAATTCAGATAGATTAAATAATTCATCTTCAGAAAAAACAAACAACGTAATAAATGCAATTATGCCATTTGATATTGAAAATTGTGTTAAATATAATGCCAATTTCTTAAAGGGATATACATCCGAAAAAAGAGATGTAAATATTGACAACTTACGTGGAATAATTAACGTACAATCAAAGGATATTGCAAGATTTGCAGTTAATGATACTTTACAAAATTATGATCGTGGTATAGCTTGGTCGACCGAACAGCTAGATATTAAAGGCCAACAATGGAAAGCCGCATATTTACCAGTTTGGTTATATAGCTATCAACAAGTAAAAGGAAATAAAAAAGTACTTCACTATGTTGCTGTAAATGCAAGAACAAAAGAAACTATGGGTAGTGTTCCGATTCATATGCCAAAACTTATTGGAATATCATCAGTTATTGAAATATTAGGAATAACTGCCATGTTATCTATAGATTGGGATTATAACTGGCTGTTTATGTTTTTAGGAATCATTTACTTTTTCATTATATTTTCAAAATATCGTAACTCAAGTGCTAGACACAACTATGAAACAGAAACTAGTAAAACGACCACAAATATAAGAAAAGTAGATAATTTCATTCAATCAAAAAAAGGATTAGCAAACCCTACAATGGAAGGTGCTAATAACACAAAAGTTAATGGAACATCAACGAGTAGTAAACTCTTTGACCCAACAAAAATTGGCAATAATGTTGTTAACTCAATAACAAATAGTAATTCTATTGCTAGTTTTATCAAAGATAGTATAGATAAAAAATAAGTAAAAAAGGACTAAAAAAGTCTTTTTTTATTTATTAAAGTATGTTATACTTTTAATAGTAGGAAACTAGACCAAGGAGGTAATATGAAAAGAAAAATATTATTAACACTTATATCTTTTATTACATTTACCCCTGAAATATATGCAGAGTGCACAAATGAAGATTTTAATGATTTTAAAAAAATATCTGATGAATATAAGGTAACATATGAATACAATCAAGAAACTAAGTTATATGACATAATATTTTATGAACCACAACCTGATAAATATGTCTTTGTAATAAACAACTTAGAAAAAGGTAATTTAGAATTCGAAGATGATAATAATTATAAATATATCGGAATAAATCCCGGAGAATACACAATAACCATCGAAGGCATAACAGATGCTTGTCAAGATGTTTTCAAAACAATTAATCTTAATTTGTCAAAATATAATAAGTATTCAGAAGATCCATTATGTAAAGGTAATGAAGAATTTGTTTTGTGTCAACCAACATATGATAAGGATATTGATTATGATACTTTTAAAGAAAGATTAGAAGTATATAAAAAAACTAAGGCCGAAAATAACGCAAAAAATAACAATACAAAAAAAGAAAATATTGTAATTAATTACATTAAGAATAATATAGCTCAAGTATCGCTAATTGCTATATCATTAGTATTGGTAATAATAATAATTATATCAATAGTAAAAAGACAAAAGAAAAGTAGGCGATTAGAATGATTAAAAGGATATTTAAAAAAACGCCTATAATTATAATTGGAACTGTGCTATTAAGTATTCCAATTAACAAAATATATGCTTATACATTTAATGTGGATTTTGCTGATATTGGAAAAAATACAAATTCCAGTTCTTCATCAAGTGGAAATCATGGAAATAATTCAAATAATACTGATAATTGGAAAACCGGGAGTTCTTCTTCAAGTACTTCTGGTAGTAACCCTAAGATAGATAAAAAATGGACATGCAAATATAAATATACTGTTAAGAGTGGAAATAAAGTAACAGTTGATGGTTATAATGTCAATAACGAAAAGATTATTGCGGATAGTTTAAAAATTAGTGATAAAAATAAAGTTTTAGCTGGAACTTCAATTGGATTATCAATTAGTGAAGAAAAAACAGTATCCTACGAAGTTTCAGAAATAAAAGTTGATTATCACGAAACAACAACATATCCAAAAATAACAAGAAGAGTTCCTAATTGGGTTCCAACATACACATGTATTCTTCACGGATGCAGAATAGGAGATTCAGGAAATTATCCTCAAGCAAATAGTAGTAGAAAGTTGTGTCAACAAGCAACTAAGACTAAAAGATGCAATGGATTTGAATACCCACAAACTGGTTCTAAACAGAATGGAACAAAAGAAGAAATAGTACAAAATGAACGTGTGGTTAATAACTCATACGAAATTAGAGAAAACAATTACAAAAATTCTACGGACCAAAAAAAGTTTGAAGATTGTAAAAAAGAAGCCATTAACAAAGCACAAAGGGAAGCTAACGAAAGATTTGGACCATCATATAAACTTAAAATACCAAATAGTAATGATACATCATCGAGCGAAAAAATTGAAATTGAAGGTAATGGTCCAACGGTAAAATTTACAGACTTAACAAAACGAAAAGATAAAAAAACAGCCACATACAAATATAGTACTCACCCATGTATGAACATATTAACTTCAAAAGTAAGATATGTAAATGAAACAAAAAATTGTAACAAAGACAACGAGATAATAATTGCAGATGATGCTTTAACAAAACATTGGCATTATTTTGTTCCATTAAATGCAAAAAGTAATGAAGAAATAAAAATCGAATTAGTTAAAAATAGTACAAAAAACTTAGCGTCAGCGCAATGTAAAAATGTTATTGAAAAATATCCTGCTATAGAAAATGATAATGAATCAACATCATATGTTGATTTGATTCAACCAGTTGCCAGTGGACAAGACGTAAAATTTACAGGAACGACGACAAAAGAAAAAATAGAAGCATGCAAAAGTAAGCAAACTAAAAATAATTGTGGAGAAGATTATTATAATATTATAAAAGGTAACTGGAAATGTTACTTAACATCAGTAATAAAAATCCCGATTAATCAAAATTTCTATCAAGAAGATGAAGACGAAGATGGAAATATAACATTTACTGGATTTAATTTCTATTATCGTCCAATAAATATATATAATCCATTTCCTAACGGCTTTTCACCAAATAGTTATTGGAAAGAATGGAATGATAACGGTCGAAAAGATCCCGATATGGAAAAGTCATATACGGTTATGACTTATTCGGCAATTAATATAAACACATCAATAGTAAGAAACTACAAAAATCTAATAACTGATGGAAAACAAAATACTTATTCAAGTTGGAATAATATGTCATCAAGAGATGGAAAAAGTAATTTCATTTCTACCCAAGGTGTAGTAACTAGACATAATACTGGGAACTATTATAGAATAGGCGAAGGCCCATCTGTAGAAAAAAAAGACGGAAAATTAGTTATGACTGGAAGTGATAATTCATGAAATGGTCATTTGCCTCAGTAGGAGTAATTGTAATGGGATTGTTTGGTTTACTAATAATTATTTTGTTTAATGAAATAACCGTAAGTAATGAACAAGATTATTACAATTTAAAAGATGCCACCGAAGCAGCTATGTATGAAGCTGTTGATGTTTCATATTATCGACTAAGTGGCGAAATAAAAATTAGTCAAGAAAAATTTGTTGAAAATTTTACCAGAAGGTTTACTGAGACTTCGACTTTTGGACAAGGTAATTATAGTATTATCTTTAATGATATCAGTGAAATACCAGCAAAAGTTAGCTTGCAAATAATAGACTCAACAAATTCATATAATATTTATAATTCATTTAATGGTGGAAATGTTGATATGACTGCTACACAAATCAATGTTGTAAACGAACTATCAGCGATACTTGAAGCTCCAACAGACAATAAATGTACTGATCCTAATGATCCATGTACCGTATCAATAGATTTGATATCATGGGCTTACAGTGATAGTAATGAAACAAAAACAGGTACATCTAGGTGGACAATTAACACCAGAGATTTAAATTTCAATAATACACAGGTAATTACCGGTATAAAAGGAAATAAAACAGTAATGGCAAGACTTGTCAAAGTTGATTATCTAGGACAAGGAAAAACAAAGAACGATTTAATTGAAAGACATAAAAATCAATGTCTTTGGTATAATGGCTATACTGGGTACGGCGCTAATGATAGTTCAGAATTATTCTGGGAAAATAATGGTACTATCTGTTCACACAAATATGAAGAAAGTGGTCAGTGCAAAGAAATAACCTACACAAGAGACCCAAAAACACTTGAGATAATTAATACTGAAATAAAAAATGCCACTGGATGCGACAATTATGATAAGATGGCATCATGCATTGCTAAAATTGATAGAGCAAACTTTGTATTACAAGGTGGCCAACCTAACTATAGTCAATATTATTCCGTAAAAGATGGAGAAATAACTAAAGCTTCGCCAGCAGCACACGATATTAAAGTTTCCGTTAATTATAATGCAAATGATTTATCAAGTTGTAGTAGATATGAATTAATAACAAAATATCGAGTAACTTGGGAATATTATATAAAATAAAAATAAGAAAGAAAGGATGTTAAAAAATGAATGGGTTAAACAAGTTCTTAAAGAACAAAAACACAGTAACAATTTTGGGAGTATTGGCTTGCTTAGTAATTTTATATGCAGGGTATACAATGAGAATAAATAAAAAAACTGCCCTAGTAGATGTATATTATGCTAATCAAACAATACAACCTAAAACAAAGATTACCGAAGAAATGGTATCTAAAACAAGCGTTCCAGAAGCATTTATTCTAGGAACATACTACAAAGATTATAAACAAATCGTAGGAAAATATAGTAACTACAATACAATGATTGCCGAAGGAAGTATATTCTATACCGATTTATTAGTAGATGAAGAAAACTTACCAGATGCAATATTCTATGATGTAAATGAAGGAGAAAGAGTTGTAAACTTCCCTGTAGACACCGCATCAACATATGGAAATGCCATGATGCCAGGAAATCTTGTTGATATCTATGTAAAAATGATAGATACAAACGAGAAAGTTGTATATGGTGAATTACTAGAAAAAGTAGAAATACTTGGAGTAAAAGATTCTAGTGGAAATAATGTATTCGAATCAACCGAAGAAACAAGAACTCCAGCATATATGTATTTCTCATTACCTGAAGCAAAATATTTATTATTCTCATCATTAAACTACATTAAAGATTATTTTAATGAATATGAAATTGAAGTAGTTTTAGTACCAAATACTGTAGATTATAAAGACTCTGATGCTACAGCTACCGAAGTAACTAGTGATTATTTATATAAATTTATTGTTGATAAAATTTCACAAATTGATAAACAAAAAGATCTATATACAGCATTAGTTAACGAAATGGAACAACTTGAATTACAAAAGAAACAACAAGCTAATAATAACAATAATAAAAACAACAATAACAACACTGAAAAAACTAACTAATTGATCAAAGAATAAAAAGGAGAGGATAATATGGACACACAATTTCAACAAGTTGATTTTGGACCATTAAGACAATTCTTAGATAACGATGATGTTACCGATATATCTTATAGTAATAATGGACAAGTATGGCTAAAAACTCTATCAAAGGGAGTTTTTAGAGTAGAAAATACCGGTATAGATAATACTCTCGTAGAAAAGATTGCCTTTCAGTGCGCTAACACTATGGGAAAATCATTCAACATGGCTAATCCTTTCCTTGATGCTGAAAGTGCCGAACTAAGACTTAACTTTGTCCATGATTCAATTGCTAAAAATGGTGTTGCTATGTTAGTGCGTAAAACACCAGCAAAAATAAGATTGGTTAAAGATCAAATTATTAAAGATGATTATATAAGACTAGATATTCATGATTTTCTACTTAAATGTGTTGAAGGACACTGCAATATCTTAGTAAGTGGAGAAACTGGTTCAGGTAAAACTGAGTTTATAAAATATTTAGCAGCTCATACTAAAGAAAACGAAAAGATTATAACTATTGAAGATACTCTAGAACTTCATCTAGATAAAATCTTCCCTCACAGAGATATCGTAGCAATGAAGACCAATAACATTGCATCGTATTCAGATGTATTAGTTACCTGTATGAGACAGAACCCTAGATGGATTCTTCTATCCGAAGTAAGAAGTGCTGAAGCCGTAATGGCTGTAAGAAACTCGATATCATCAGGACATAATATTTTATCAACAATCCATGCTGATAAAGCTGAATCAATTCCTAACAGATTATATAGTTTGTTAGAAAGTAATATTGATCTAGAACAATTTTTAAGAAGTATTCATAGATATGTTCAATTGGGAGTTCACGTAAAAGGCTATTATAGTAAAGAACGACAAAAGTTCCACCGTGAAATAGCTGAAGTAACCGAATTTTATGTTGATGAAGATAATAATCCTAAATCAAATATCATCTATAAAAAAACACCAGATGGCAAAGTAATCCTAAGAAATCCTACCAAGTATTTACTTGGTTACTTGGAAAGCCAAGGATTAATAATGCAACCAGATATCTTAGTAAAAGAACAATTTAAATCTCCTGATGATAAAGATGAATATAAAGTAGATAATTCAGATACATTACAAAAACCAATTCAAACTAATCAATTTGTAGCACCAAAGCAAATTCAACAAAAGAAACCAGTTAATATCATGCAACCTAGACAAATAAATGCAGAAAAAATAAATAATATAAATAATAATCAAATGAATAACAATATGTGGCAACAACAGCCGAAATATAATAACTTCCAACAACAGATTAATCAAGGAAATATGTATGTAAATCAAATGCCACAATCAACGAATCAATAAGAAAGTAGGTGAGATATCATGGAATTTATTTTAGTAGCCTTAATATTAATATTTATAATAACCTATCGTAATTCTTCAGGTGAAGGAGTGTATAAATTTGTAAAAGACCAAGCAACTGTAGCTTACGATCAGTATGCTCCATACTCGTATAAAGTAATGCGAGAAAAAATAAAAGAATTAGGTCTTGAATATAATGCTAGGCAGTATACTATTCAAGTAGCTATCTTTGCCGGAGCCGCTGCTATTATTGGTTATTTATATTTCTATAACATCATTGTCGTAATTGTATATGCCATTGTTGCCGTATCAGTAATACCATATCTGTCATATCTAAGATGCAAAAGACAATATAGTGAATTCATCTTTGAACAAATTCAAGTATATACAACAAACACTATTATGGAATTTAACACAACTCAATCATTCGTAAAAGCTCTTGAAGGAGTTGTTGAGTCCGGAGTACTTGAAGATCCAGTGTTATCAGATGTAAAAACAATGATTGCATTGTCTTACGAAAAAGGTGATGTAACAGATTCAATTAACTATATGAATTCCAAATATCCATATTATATGGTAAAAAATATGCACCAATTATTCTTACAAGTTACCAAAGAAGGTGCTAAAAATACAGAAGAAACATTCGATAATATGCTAAATGACATAGATATTCTTGTCGAAGGAGTATATCGTGATAGATCAGACAGAAAACAATTTCATAGACAATTCTTATTATTTGGTATATCTCTATACTCACTTATCATGTTAATTCAATTAATTCTTGGAGTAGATTCATATATCGAATTATTAGATAAAGGAATAATGAAAATACTAGTACACTGCGTCGTAATAGTAAATAGTTACTTTCTTCTTAAAGGAGAAAAATATTATAACGAGAATGTGGGGGCTGAGTAATGTATATAGAAATAATATTAATTGGAGTAATAATATTCTTCTTACTAATATATACAGGTACAATTAGTACCTCAAAATTCTTCGGAGAAAATAAAGGTTTATTTAGTATGCTTCAAGAGAAAGATTATGAATTTCTCTTAAGAGCAAAATATGGTGATAGAGTGTATGATGTAAGTCAAGTATTTAGAAAAAGAGTAATGCAAGGGCTAATAGCTATGGCCATAACATTATTTATATTTCTATCTAATTTAAAACCATTATATATATTAATATCTGTAGTAATCGGATATGCTGTATTCAAAGTACAATATCTAGATTTAAGAAAGTTTTATAAAAGACATCTTAATACTATAGATTCATTACTACCATATTATTTAAAAACTCTAGAAGTATTAGTACAACACTATACCGTACCAGTAGCCTTGGCTAGATCTATCGAAGATGCCCCTGAAGTATTTAAACCAGGATTAAGAGATCTTGTTGATAAAATAGAAAAAGGAGATTCTTCAGTAGACCCATATATGGATTTTGCTAATCAATATCCAGTAAGAGATTCTATGAGAATGATGAGACTCTTATATCGTTTAAGTCTTGGAGAACAAGATAAAAAACATGAGCAAATGTTATCATTTTCAAAAACAGTATCTTCTCTTCAATTAAAAGCAAGAGAACAAAAATACAAAGCTAGATTAAATACTATGGAAAGTCAAACAATGAAAATGTTAGTATGTACTGGTGGTATTTCTCTAATACTAATGTTAATTGCATCATTCTCAATGATTGGCGGATAAATAAAAAAATAATTTATAGATTTAATATAAAAAATATGATATAATTAAAAAAATAGGAGGTGAAAGTAATGAAAGAAGCAACAGGAGAAGTTTCAATGACAGTAGTTACACTAGTAGCTATCGCTGTAATCGGTGCAATCCTAGCAACACAATGGGGTAATATCAAAAACAAAATCACTGGACTTTGGGATAATGGTGAAAGCAATACCCAATGGGATAAAAAATAATTAAAGAAGGTGATAAAGCATGAGAGATGCCTTTGGTGGAGCATTCATGATAAAAATATTTTTAATATTTATAATTGTTTATGTATGCTTTACAGCTTTGGCACTCAATTATGCCAAAGCCTTTAAAGTAAAAAATAAAATAATAGATTATCTTGAAGATGCCGAAATAAGTACAAAAACTGATATGACTGCTGCCGCATTCGAAGAAATGGAAAAATATTTTGAAGAAGAAATATATAATGAAATGAATTATCGTGCGGAATTAACGTGTACAGGAAATGAATTTTATTGTGAAAATGGTGTTCGAGTTGAGCAAATAGATGCCACTACTAGATATGGTACAAAAGCTGTATATTACAAAGTAACTACCAAAGTTGGATGGAGCATTCCATTTATCAATAAAATATTAGCACTAGACAAAGGTGAAGGTAAAGGTGCAGGTGTAACATCAGGTAATTGGACTATTTCCGGCGAAACAAGAATAATTACCTCAAATGAATAAATCAAATAGGAAGGTGATATAGATGAGAGATGCTTATGGTGGACTATTTATGGTAAGATTATTTCTCGTATTTATTGTCATATACGTAGCATTTACTGCTATATCACTTAATTATGCCAAAGCTTTTCGAACTAAAAACAAAGTTATTGATTACATCGAAGAAAATGAAATAATGAAGCTAAGTGATGCAAGCTGTGATGCTATCAATTCAATTTTAAGAAGTACTCAATATACTAAAAAATGTGTAAATGGTGACGGCCCATTAACAGATGAAAGTGGCAAAACAGCCAGTATTTGTTGTGGTGGAGTAGTAATTAATTTAACCAATCAAGCCAATTCAATTAATCACTATGAAGTACTTACATACGCTGATTGGTCACTAGGATCACTAAATATGATTTTAGCTCTTGGTGGAAAAGATCAAAAATCAGAAAGAATAGTCAATGGAAGATGGGAAGTTAAGGGAGAAGCTAAAGTAAGAATAACAGAAAAGGAGAAATAAAGATGAATGTAATCGTATCAAATAAAAATGCTGGATTATTAGAAAGCTTAGATGTCGAAATAATAAAAACTATAAATGGTGAATTTACTGCTGATGAAATTATAGGAACATTCTCTAATTTCTTTTTTAATCGTATGTTCTTAGATATTACTGCCTTAAAAGATTATACAAATATTTCCAACATTCAAAAATTATCTATAAATTTAGATATGGATAAAGTAATCTTTTTATTAGATAACAAATTAATGAGTGACACTAGTTTTTTATCTAAATTAATAAGTATGGGGATATATAACTTTGCTAATAATAAAGAATCTCTAATGTATTTGTATGATCATCCAAATACCTATAAAGATGTAGCCCATATTCATCAATTAAATAGCAATAGTGAATCTATTGATAATAATAATGATTCATCAAATCCATATTCATCACTAACAGTTAGAAAAGCCAAAGTAGTAGGTTTTAAAAATTTAACTGCTGGAGCTGGAGCTACAACTCTAATCTATATGATAAAAAAAGAATTATCTAAAGATGAATATGTCGTAGCTATTGAAGTAAATAAAAATGACTTCGGATATTTTAACGAAAAAGATATGTATTCTATAAATGTTACAAATATTCAACCAGCAATAAATAAATTCTCTAGTGCCAGTATGGTGCTTGTAGATTTAAATAATACTAATGGTGAAGCTTGTGATGAGGTAATTTATTTAATTGAACCAAGTACTATAAAATTAAATAAGATGACCCTTCTAAACAAAGACATCTTTGATGAAATATATGGTAAAAGAATTGTTTTAAATAAAAGTCTATTAACAGATCAAGATGTATCAGACTTTGAATTTGAATCTCATTCCAAAGTATCATATAACATGCCACCATTAAATGATCGAGCAGATAATAGTCAAATAATTAAAGATTTTATAAATAAATTAGATCTCTAAAGTAATCGCAGGATTACTTTTTTTAATTTATTTGATATAATTATATATGAGGTGTACCATGAAAAATAAATATCAAATAATTGAATTGTGTATAATTTTTTTATTAACACTAATATTTAATCTAACGTGTAATACTTTAACACACGATGAAGTATGGAATTATGGTTTTGCATATAATATTGCTAATGGTCTAATACCATATAAAGATTTTAACATGGTAATAACCCCATTATTTCCAATTTTGGGAGCAATATTTATGACAATATTTGGTAAAAACTTAGTAATATACCACATATTTAATGCAATTATTTGTACCTGGATTTTTTATTATATGAAGAAAAATAATTCAAAAAGTTATTATATACCATATTTTATTTTGTTGTTTAATGCTCTACCAAATTACAGTTTGTTTTGTATTTTATTATTATATATATTAATGGATATGGAAAATAAAAAAACTAATGACTACCTAGTGGGAATTTTTTTAGGTTTAACATTTCTAACAAAACAAAACATTGGTATTTACTTATGTATACCAACTATATTTGTAAAAAATATTAAAAAAATAATAAAAAGAATGATCGGTTTTGTTATTCCTAATATAATTATGTTAATATATTTAATATTAAATGATTGTTTATATGAGTTTATTGATTATACATTCCTAGGAGTAAGTGATTTTGCAAATAAAAACCTAGTTTTATACTCAAGTTGTTTATTAACTACTATACTTATAACAGTATATTTAATATATAAATATATAAAAATTAAAGATATAAAAATAGTTTATTTAATTTGTTTTCAAGGAATGGCATATCCACTAATAGAACCATATCATGTAATACTTCCGTTTATAGTTGGATTTAATTATATGTTATCTAATCTTAATCTCTCTAAAAGAATCATTAAATATGCCTTTATAATTTTTATTCTTTCTGTATATGCCTATAATATTTACATATACACAACAGATGAATATTCATATCCTAATACCACAAATGTTTATAAATATAAAAAAATAAATAAAAATGTATGTAAATCCATCGAAACTATCAAAGATTATATTGAAAATCAAGATGGTAGAATTTTTATCGTAGACATGTATGCTTATCTAGTAAAACTGGAATCAAATCAAACAATTGATAAGTTTGACTTATTAAATGATGGAAATCTTGGTAGCTATGGAGAAAAGAAAATTATCAACGAAATGGACACTATTTGTAAAAAACAAAAATGTACATATTTATTAAATCAAAATGAAATAGGAAATGAAAAGTATTCTCAATACAATCAAGATATTTATAAATATATAGTTAAAAATTATAAAAAAACCGATAGTATTATTGGATTATCCGTGTATACAAATTATTAATATAGTAATCATATGATTACTTTTTTTCTATTTTATGTTAAAATGTTGAAAGAGGGATTTATATGATAAAAATAATATGTATAGGAAAAATTAAAGAAAAGTATTTAACCGAAGGAATAAATGATTATTTAAAAAGAATATCAAAATATCATAAAATTAGTATTATTGAATTACCTGATAACGATATTGAAAAAGAGGGCAATGAAATAATAAAACATATTGACTCTAAAGATTATGTTATATCTTTAGCTATCGAAGGAAACCAATTATCATCCTTAGAGTTATCTGAAAAAATAGATAAAACATTTATATCAAATCCATGTATCACCTTTATAATCGGAGGTTCTAATGGAATTTGTGAAGATATAAAAAATAAATCCAACTATTTATTATCATTCTCCAAATTAACTTATCCGCACGGATTATTCAGAATGATTTTATTAGAACAAATATATCGTAGTTTTAAAATACTAAATAATGAAACATATCATAAGTAGGTGAAGTATGAAAATAGGAAATATAGAATTAAACGGACAAGTAATTTTAGCTCCAATGGCTGGCGTATGCAATAGTGCTTTTCGTCGAATTTGCAAAGAAATGGGATGTTCTCTCGTATGTGCCGAAATGGTATCTGATAAAGGAATGGTCTATAATAGTAAGAAGACCAAAGATATGTTATACTTTGAAGAATCGGAAAGACCAATTTCTCAACAAATTTTTGGAAGTGACAAAGAAACTTTTACCGAAGCAGCTAAAATGGTCTATCAAATAATGAAGCCTGATATCATTGATATTAATATGGGCTGTCCTGTACCCAAAGTAGCAGTTAAATCACAAGCAGGATCTGCCTTGTTAAAAAACCCAGATTTAATTTATGACATCGTTTCATCCGTAGTTAAATCTGTTCCTGTCCCAGTAACCGTAAAAATTCGTAGTGGTTGGGATCAATCTTCAATAAATGCTGTCGAAGTAGCTAAAATATGTGAAAAAGCTGGTGCCAGTGCCATTACCGTTCATCCACGTACAAGAAGTCAATTATATAGTGGCAAGGCAGATTTAAACATCATAAAACAAGTTAAAGACGCCGTAAAAATTCCTGTCATCGGTAACGGGGATATTACTAGTGTTGAATCAGCGATAAATATGTTACAAACTACAAATTGTGATGCCATAATGATTGGCCGTGGAGTACTTGGCAATCCTTGGCTGATAAAAGAAATAGACACATACCTAAAAACAGGAGTAACCCTTGATAAACCAACATATGCTGATAAAATAAATATGTGTTATAAGCATCTAGATTACTTACTTAAAATAAAACCTGAAAGAATAGCTGTTTTAGAAATGCGTAGTCATATTGCTTGGTACATAAAAGGCATTCCTGGATATAAAGAAGTGCAAAGTGCCTGTTTTAAAGCAAAAACTAAAGAAGAAATAATTCAAATACTTGATAATTACTCAAAAAAATTATATAATTAAAAAGAGGGATAACATGAAAGCAAAATTTTTTGATCGGTTAACTGCATATATAATAGATGTCATTATAATAAGTTTAATTACATCTATCATATTTACTAGTATACCTACAAACAATAAAGAATTAGAAAAACAACTTAGTTCATTACAAGATGAAGTCTTATCAAATAAAATTACATATGAAGAGTTTGTCGATGAATATCAAGATTTATATTATAAAAATAAAAAAAATACTATGACACAATCTGCAATAACCCTAACTATAACTATTGCATACTTTGTAATTTTTCAGTATATGAATAAAGGTCAAACAATCGGCAAAAAACTATTACATTTAAAAGTCGTAGATAATAATACTGAAAAACCTCTGTCTATATTTAAAGGATTAATAAGAAGTTTATTGATATGGAATATCTTATCAGGAACATTAGGCATAGCCCTAATTTATATCTTAAATAAAGAAAGTTATATTACTAGTTATTTAATTATATCATCTCTTGAATCTATCTTTATCTTTATAACAGCTATGTTTACGTTATATCGTAAAGATAATCGTGGATTACATGATATTATTATAAATAGTAAAGTAATAAAAGAAGGAAAGTGATAAACAATGCGTGAATTTACAGATCAAGAATTAATAAGAAGAGAAAAAGCCGAAAAATTAAAAGAATTAGGTCTAGACCCATATGGACATAGATTTGAAAGAACCGCTTTAAGTAAAGAAATAAAAGATAAATATCATGATATACCCCATGACGAATTTGAAAACATTACTGATGAATATACCGTTGCCGGAAGAATCATGTTTATTCGTAAAATGGGTAAAGCCTCATTCATTACTATTCAAGATAAAGTTGGAAAAATTCAAATATATATATCAATAAATGATGTTGGTGAAGAATCATATAATTTATTTAAAACTGCTGACATTGGCGATATTGTTGGAATTCGTGGTAGAGTAATGAAAACTAAAACTGGTGAAGTTACTCTAAAATGCCTTGAATATACACACTTAGTAAAAGCTCTAAGACCATTACCAGAAAAATTCCATGGACTTACGGATATCGAAGAAAGATATCGTCGTCGTTATGTTGATTTGATTATGAACGAAGATTCTAAAAATATTGCTTTTACAAGACCAAAAATAATTAGATGTATTCAAAAATTCATGGATGGTCGTGGTTTTACCGAAGTAGAAACTCCAGTATTATCAACACTATTAACTGGTGCAGCTGCTAGACCATTTGAAACTCATCACAACGCTCAAGATTTAGATATGTATCTACGTATAGCTCTTGAATTACCATTAAAGAGATTATTAGTTGGCGGTATGGAAGCTGTATACGAAATTGGTAGAGTATTTAGAAATGAAGGCATGGATCCAAGACATAACCCAGAGTTTACAATGATGGAAGCATATCTTGCATATTCAGATCTTGAAGGTATGATGGAAATGACTGAAAGTATGTTTAAAACCATTGCCAAAGAAGTTTTCCAAAAAGAAATCTTTAACTTTTATGGAAACGAAATAAATATTGGCGGTACATGGCAAAAAATTAGTATGACAGATTCAATCAAAGAAAAAACAGGAATTGATTTTAAAGACTCAGAAATGACTTTAGAAAAAGCCCTAGACTTAGCACGCATCCATGATATAGAAATTGAAGAACATGAACATGCTCTAGGACATATTATTAATAAATTCTTTGAAAAGTATGTTGAAGAAACATTAATTCAACCAACATTCTTATACGGACATCCAATTGAAATATCTCCATTAACAAAGAAGAATCCTGAAGATCCAAGATTTGTTGATAGATTTGAATTATTTATTGGAGGAAAAGAATTTGCAAATGCATATACTGAGTTAAATGATCCAATAGATCAATTAGAAAGATTTGAAAATCAATTAAAAGAAAGAGAATTAGGTAATGATGAAGCTAACGACATTGATATGGACTTCATCGAAGCCCTTGAATATGGTATGCCACCAACCGGTGGTATCGGTTACGGTATCGACCGTTTATGTATGTTATTTACAGAGCAAGACTCTATTAGAGATATAATTTTGTTTCCGCAAATGAAAAAAAAGTAATAATTAAGAAAAGATGAAAAGAAAAAAGACTTGTGATACTAAAAAATAAGGAGGATATATGAAAAAACACGGATTGTTAAAAATTTTAGGAATACTATTACTATTAGTAGTAATAGCAAGTTATGTGTTAACAGGAAGACAAGGAGAAATTGCATACATTGGATTAGCTGATGTTCTAGTTAATTATTTTGGTGTAGTTTTACAAAACTTCTGTTACATTGTTTTATTTGTTCTAGTAGTCGGAGGCTTCTATGGAGTTTTAAATAAAATTCCTGCTTACAAAAAACTATTAGACAAAATAGTTACCAGTGTAAAACCACTTGGAAAGAAAGCTATCTTCGTAACAATATTATTATTTGCTGTAATTGCTTCATTAACAGGTATGACTATGCAATTAATTATATTTGTTCCATTTGTAGCATCAATTATAATATTATTAGGATATGATAAATTGGTTGCATTATCATCAACTATTGTCAGTATCTTAATTGGTTACATTGGTGGAGTATTTGTTAATTTTGTAAACCCAAATACATATACTGTAGGAACTTATGAAGAATTTGTTGGAGTAAGTAGCAAATTTGCTAATACTTTCCCTAAATTATTATTACTTTTTGCCGGAATAGCACTATTAATCTACTTTGTAAATAAACACATTATAAATGTAGAAAAGAAGAAAGTTAATTATGAATTAAAAGATGATTCTGAATTAATGATTAATGAAATTAAAGGAGATTATAAGTCAATTAAAGTTTGGCCTATAATAACAACATTCGCATTACTATTTGTAATTTTAGTAATTGGAATGATTCCTTGGAATACATTATTTGGAATAACTATATTTAGTGATTTCCATACTTGGTTACAAGGATTAAAGATTGGTAACTTTGCTGTACTATCTAATATATTCTCAGCAAACCTACCAGCACTTGGTGAATGGAGTGGTTCTGGTAACCCAATGATTCACTACGTATTTATCAGTATGCTTATACTATTTATGCTATTGATAATTGTATTATTAAATAAAGTTAAATTTAATGAAGCAATAGATAATTTCGTAGAGGGTGTTAAAAAAGCTATCCCAGCTGCTATCTTAATCACTGTAGCTTATACAGTATTAGTATGTGCTTACAATAATGGTTTCTTAGAAAATATCATTTCAAATTATGGTAAGTTCAATTATGGAGTATCTTCATTATTAGCAACCCTAGGATGTCTATTAAATGTAGACCCATACTATATCGTATATGGTGTATTCTCACCAATCGTAAAATTAATTACTGATGAATCAGTATACGAATCAGCAGCTATCTTGTTACAAGGAATCTATGGAATATTTAGCATTGTTGGTCCAACAAGTTTAATCTTAATCTTTGGATTAGCATATATGGATGTTCCATATACAACATGGCTAAAATACATCTGGAGATTTATCCTTGGACTAATAATTCTATTAGCCCTAGTAACATGCCTAGTCGTATTACTATAAAATGTGTAAAATCTAGTTGATACTAGATTTTTTCTTGTTTAAAAAAATATAAACTGATATAATGAAATCATAGTAAAGGAGTAAAGTAATGAATGAAAATCAGGAGCAAAATTTAAACAATAATATATTTAATGATTATAAAAAATATATAAAAAGACCGGATGCAAAAACACCAAGTACAAAAATCGGAGAAATCTGTAGAATAATAGCCATAATATTATTTATATCTGGTATAATTTTAGCATTTACTGGTACAGTAATGCCCGGAGTATACCTCATATTAGTATCACTTATTCCCATGATTATATGGATGTTATTTGGTGGAATAATTATTCCAAAATCAGAAGAAATAAATGTCTTTGTTAAAAAGAATAATCAAATATACTATATTAGTAATGAGTCATTAATGTCAAATAATGAATTTGCGCCTTTAATTATGGCACAATCTTTAGGAAGTTCAAATGGTATAACAGCCATCTTAGGATTAATTGCAATTTCATCACGTAAAAAAAACGTTGATAGACTATATGAAATGTTGAGTCAAAAATCATTTGATGATCCATATTTTATTAACTATGCAAATCATATTCAAAGTGTAGAAATAATAAAAGAAACACCATCTTATTTAAAAATAAATGCTAGATTTGAAAATCAAGGCAGAAAATCAATTACAATTTATAACATATATGAAGATTATAATGAACTAATTAAAGAAATTAAAAATATTGGAGGTAAACAATGAAGCTAGGATTAGACCAAGTTGAATATAATAATTCGTATTTAAAAATAAATATTATTAAATATTTACTAATTATCATTATTAGTTTCATTGTCATTAGTATACCTACTGATTTAGAAATTTTAAAAGTTATAAAGGGAATTTTCTTAGTATTAATTGTGTATTCACTCGTAAAATTTTATATGTTGTTTTTAGTACCAAAAAATTCAACAATGGAGTTTAAAGAAGATTCTCTAGAATATACCGTTGACTATAATGGTAAAACACTAAATCCATTTTTATATTATAAAATATATCGCTACTATAATGTTACATCTATATCTGAATCAAAATACTATTTTTATATTACTGGTGAAATGGATATTACTAATATATATCAAAAAATCAAAAAAAGCCCAACAGTAAAACATAAAACAGGGACATTTAAAATACCAAAATATTTTGGGGAAGCCAATAGTTTTAAAGCAGAATTAGCCAAATTAATCACAGCAAAAAGAACTGGCAGTGATACTAGAAACTATCAATAAAAATAGCTTACACTTAATTGTGTAAACTATTTTTTCTTTTTCTGAATATTATAAGTAATTCTAAGTAATAACTTTGTTGGTATAAATCTTATAAAAAATACTCCTAATTTCATCATTATACCAGGAACAATAATAAGTTTCTTCTTAAACATCTTATCAATTGCATATCTAGCAACATATCTTGCATCTAAACTACTTATATTAAATTTAACATTAGCTCTCTTGTTAAATCCTGTATCAACAGGACCAGGACATAAAACAGATATATGCTTATCCGATTTATTTCTACGTAGTTCCTCATATATTGCCGTAGAATAATTACATACATAACTCTTAGTTCCATAGTAGCAACTCATCAAAGGACCACCCTTCATAAGTCCTGCAGAACTACCAACATTAAGAATATACTTTGTATTTTCATCATTTACAAATAATTTTGTCAAAACATGTAAAGACTTAACATTTAAATCTATCATATTTAATTCAATATCTAAATTATCTGTTTTATAATCACCATATGCTCCGAATCCTGCATTATTAACAATAATGTCAACCTTCATTTTTTTAACCTTATCATAAAGTTTATAGCAATTATCAGTATCTGATAAATCAAACACTATAATATCTACTTTATTTTTCAACTCTTTTTTAATTTCATCAAGTCTTTTTTCATTTCTTGCCACTAAGATTAAATCATATCCCATTTCATCAAGATACTTAGCCATTTCATAACCAATACCAGAACTTGCTCCCGTAATTAATGCTTTAATATTTATCACCTAACTTTCTTACTATAAATATACTATAAAAGAAAAAAATATACAACCATATTATAATTAATAAAAATATATTCATTACGCCAACATTGCAAAAAAACTTAACATAATTTCAAAAAAATTTGATAGACAAACTGAATCATTAATTGTATTATCAAATTATAAAGGAGGAGAAATAAATAATGAGTATAGCAAAAAATATTTATAACTTAAGAAAAAAAATAAATTTATCACAAGAATCATTGGCAGAAAAAATTGGAGTAACTAGACAAACAATTTCCAATTGGGAGTCTGGCATATCAACACCTGATTTAAAGCAATCAAAAGAATTATCTAAAATATTTAATGTAACTATCGATGAATTAGCAGATAATGAAATAAAAGATGTTTTAATAAAAAAAACTAGTAACATTGAAAAATTAGCAGGTATTACTATTAAATTTATTCAAATAATGTCCTTTTTACTTATCGTAGCCATTGCTGCTATTATTTTCTTTGCTAATTACTTCAAAACATCACCAAAAGAGTCATATCTAATTGAATATTGTAAAATAGATAACCAAGAAAAATACTATAAAATAGTGTTTGATAAAGATGGTGAGATAATTGAATTAATAACAGATATAGATTATCTCAATAAAAATATCGCTGATATCACTATTAACGGAAAGTTTAAAGATGAACTAACAATAATAAACTATATTCAAAAATATATTAAAGAACAAAATGGTATCTGTGGAATAACCCCATCAGTTAAAACATCTGTAAAATAACATATCCTTTAAAAAAAATATTGTTAAAATAAAAAAAATAAGTTATAATACAAAAGCAGGTGAGTAATTATGGAAAGATTACAAAAAGTAATAGCAAATCTTGGGTATACTTCAAGAAGAAAAGCTGAAGAATTAATCCAAGCAGGAAAAGTAAAAGTAAACGGTGTCGTAGTAAAAGAACTTGGAACAAAAGTAAAAACTAGTGATACCATTGAAGTAGAAAATACAATTTTAGATAACAATAAAAATTATGAATATTATTTATTAAATAAACCACGTGAAGTAATATCATCATCATCTGATGAGCATGGTAGAAAAACTGTTGTTGACTTAATAAAAACCACCACGCGTATTTATCCGATTGGAAGACTGGACTATGACACAACAGGTATTCTTCTTCTAACTAACGATGGTAATCTTGCTAATAAACTAATGCATCCATCTAGTAATATTGAAAAAAAATATGTTGCTAAAGTATCTGGATTAGTAACAGGGTATGACATAAAAAAATTACGTAGTGGCGTATATGTTGATGGAAAACTTACCGCAAGGGCTAAAGTTAACCTAAAAAACTATGATAAATCATCAGATAAGTCAGTCGTAGAACTAACCATTCATGAAGGAAGAAATCATCAAGTAAAGAAAATGTTCGAAGCTATTAATCATGACGTTATTAAGCTAAAAAGAGAAAAATATGCTAACCTTGATTTAACCGGAGTTAAACCAGGAGAGTACCGTAAACTAACTAATAAAGAAATAGCTATTCTTTACTCATTAGTAAAATAAAATCTAATAGTTAATTTAACTACTAGATTTTTTCTTTTTATCCATTTCCATATCTGTATTAATATATTTAATTAAAGTAATAACTTGACATATAATCGTGATAAGTGAAAATATAAATATAACTAAATTATTCATATTAGGAATATATGCTAGTATTAAAGTAAGTGATAATAAAGCCGTTTTAATCTTTCCTATAATTGTACTCCTCGGATTATTTCCTTTCGTATATGATAAAAGATTCATATAACTAATAGCTATTTCCATTACAAAATTAAATATAAATATCTTATGATTAATTATTGCTGGAATAATTAAACTAATAGCAAATATCTTGTCACATACTGCATCTAACTTAACCCCAAACTCCGATACTAAATTATATTTTCTAGCTATTTTTCCATCTAAAAAATCAGTCAAAGCAAATATATTCAATAAAATAATAACCAAGTATAATTTATTAAATAGAATCGTAGGAATAATTACTATTGGAGCTAATCCTCTAGATAACGTCAGTAGGTTAGGTATCTGTCTTTTTATTCCCATTTTCTTAATACTCTTAAATTCTTTTCTAAAATCCTTAAAAAAATTAACAATAACTTCTCCCAAACTACTCACCACCTTAAATATCTCTATTATAACTAAACTTTAAATAAATTACAACTATAAAGAAAAAGAGACTATTTAGTCTCAACGATTAACTTAATCGCCGTCCTTTCATCTCCATCAATAACAATATCAGTAAATGCTGGAATACATACCAAGTTTTTTCCAGATGGTGCTACAAATCCCCTTGCAATAGCTATTGCCTTAATAGCTTGATTTAAAGCTCCCGCTCCAATTGCTTGAATTTCTACTGAATCCTTTTCTCTAAAAACATTTGCAAGTGCTCCTGCTACAGAATTAGGATTAGATTTAGTTCCTACTTTAAGTGTTTCCATTTTTTTATCATTCCTTTCTTTATACACTTAAATATATGCTTTAATTAAAAAAAGAGACTTACAATTTACAATTTGCTAATATTTATGGTATAATTAACTAGCAAGATGTTGTTTTTAATACTAAAAAATATTATGAGGAGATGGTTATATGTATCGTTCTACATATATAGAAATAAATAATAAAACTTTATTAGAAAACGTTAAAAAAATAAAAAAAGAATATAATAATTATAAATATTATATTGGTGTAGTAAAAGCTAATGCTTACGGTCATGGCTATGAAATAATTAAAGACTTAGTTAAAGGGGGTATTAATTACTTTGCAACCTCATCTCTTGAAGAATCTCTTGAAGTAAGAAAAAAAGATAAATCAGTTGGAGTATTGTGCTTAGAACCAATCAATATTAAATACTTAGATGTTGTCTTATCCTCAAACATTACCCTAACCATTGATAGTATCGATTCAGCTAAGTCATTAGTAGATGCTAACCCTAAAGAAAAAGTAAATATTCATCTAAAACTAGATACCGGTATGAATCGTCTAGGTTTTAATAATAAAGAAGAATTAAATGAAGCAATATCTATTCTAAAACAAAATAAAAATATCTATATTGAAGGAATATTTACCCATTTAGCTACCAGTGGCATTAGTGATATCTATTATGACAAGCAAATTAATAAATTTAAAGAATTAACTAAAGATATTGATCTAAGTAAAATACCTATAGTCCATATCAATAGATCTATTACCTTAGTACATCATGAAAAACTTCCATTTGAAACAGGTGTTAGATTAGGAATAATAATGTATGGTTTTAGCCAAAGTATAAAAGAACCTACCGGATTCAGAAAATTAAAAAGAGATATCATGTTAAAAGTAAAAAACATATCTCCCGTAAAGTTAACGAATAATTTATCTTTAAAAACCGCATACACTCTATATACTGAAGTTATCAGTATCAAACAAATAAAAAAAGGTACTACAATCGGTTATGGTACCAAGCACATTGCCAAAGAAGACTGTAAAATAGCTATTCTTTCTATCGGATATGCCGATGGTATGACAAGTAATTTAAAATATGTCTCTATTAATAATAAAAAATATCCAATACTCGGAGATGTATGCATGGATATGACTATAATTAAAATTGATGATACTGTTAAATTACATGACAAAGTAGAAATATTCGGAGATAAAATCTCTATCCGTGAAGCATCAAGAAATGCTAATACTAATGCTTACCATCTACTAACCGGTATTACTAGCAGAGTACCAAGAATATACAAAAATAACAATAACTTATAAACTACTAATAGTGAGGAATTTTTATGAAGAAATTAAAAAAGACTAATTTTCTAGAAGGAGCCTTTATTGCTACATTATGCATCATAATAACCAAGATAATGGGCGTTTTATATGTCATCCCATTCTATAAAATAATTGGCGAGCAAGCTGGAACTTTATATGGTTATGCTTATAATATTTATAATGTGTTTTTAACAATTTCAACTGCCGGTTTTCCTCTAGCTATAAGCAAATTAACTAGTGAATATAATACCCTAAATGAAGTAGATAAAAAAGCTCGTATGCATAAAATAGCTACAACCTTAATTGTTGGATTTTCTGTATTATCATTCTTAATATGCTTTATCTTTGCTCCGCAAGTATCCCATTTAATACTTGGAGAATTACAAGGTGGAAATACCCGTGAAGATGTAACTTTTGTAATAAGATTAATATCTTTTGCTTTGTTAATTATTCCAACTCTAAGTATTGAAAGAGGATATCTTCAAGGACATCGCTATATTTTAGAACCATCAATTAGCCAAGTAATAGAACAATTAGTAAGAATCATTATTATCATTGTTGGAAGCTATCTATGTACATATACATTTAAACTATCAGCTAGATACTCCGTAGGAATATCTGTCTTAGCTGCAGCTATAAGTGGTGTCGTTGCATTTATCTATCTATCAAGAATAACTAAAAGAAATCGTCATCAAATCAGTTTAGATAAAACTCCTGTAACTACTAAAAAAGAAGACAAAGAAATCCTAAAAAAATTAATAATGTATTCCATTCCTTTTATAATAGTTAATCTAGCTAATACCCTATATGCTTCAACTGACATGATCCTAGTAATAAGGACGTTACCTAATTTAGGTTTTAGTGCTGGTGAAACTGAATTCATTAGTAGTGTATTTACTACATGGGGTATAAAATTTAATACTATTATATCTTCTATTTCAACTGGATTAATTATAAGTTTAATTCCTAACATCGTAAAAGATTATACCGAAAAAAATATGCCAGCTGTAAATAATAATTTTAATAAATGTTTAAAAATAATTATGCTAATAATAGCTCCATTAGCTATATACATGAGTTGTATGTCAACTAGTGTATGGAGTGTCTTTTATGGTTATAACACCATAGGTGCCAAAATAATCAAGTACACAATCATTGTAACCATCTTTGATTGTATGTATATGGTTATAAATTCATTATTACAAAGTCTTAACAAATCTAAAATAATATATCTAAGTGTACTCTTAGGATTAGCTACAAACCTAATATTAGATATACCTCTAATGTATCTCTTTAATTACCTAGGAATAGTAGCTTACTATGGAGCAATAACGGCAACCCTTATTGGATTTCTTATATCTAATATTATCAGTATCATCCATCTAAAAAACACAATGAATTTAAACTATCAAGATACCCTAAAAGCTGTACCAAGATTTCTTATATCAATAATTATTCTAATCTTAGTATTAAAAACATTTAATATAATTTTACCGACTGACAGTCAAAACAGATTAATCCAATTAATTAATCTAGCTATATCTGGACTTGTTGGGGCATCTATTTATCTAGCTATAAATCTAAAAAATATCAAAAGTATCATGCCAGATAAATTAATAAAAAAATTACACTTAGAAAAAATTTAAAATGATTAGCCCAAACTAATCATTTTTTCTTTATATTCTTGCTAATAATTTTACTTGACATAACCAAAAAAGAAATATACAATAATATTGTAGAGTTTAAAATTTAATAATAATTTATTCTATAAATATATAAAGAATGGAGGTGTTCACATGTCTGAAACAATGATCTCCATTTTGATATTTGTTCTTGGTTTAATAATTGGTATTAGTGCTATTCTAGTAATCAATTATATTAGAAATAAAAAGAAAGAAAAGAAAGCAGATTCAATCATTGAAAAAGCTAAAAAAGATGCTGATAAAATAAAAAGAGAATCTCTATTTGAAACAAAAGAAGAAATAAACAAATTAAAACTAGAAGCAGATAAAGAAGTAAAAGAAAAGAAAAGTGAAGCTAAAGAGGCTGAAGACCGTATTTTACAACGTGAAAAAAATCTTGATAAAAGAGATGAAATAATGCAAAACAGAGAAAAAGGTCTTGATGATAGAGAGAAAAATTTATTAAAAAAACAAGATGAAATCCAAGAAATAAAAGAAAAAATGGAAGAAATAAAACGTGAACAATTAGAAGAATTAGAAAGAATTAGTGGATTTACTAAAGAACAAGCTAGAGAATCCGTTATGAAAATCGTTGAAGAAAAAATGAGTAAAGAAATAGCAGCATATATTAAGGAAAGAGAAACCGAAGCCAAACTAGATGTTGATTCAAAAGCTAAAGAAATGTTAGTTAATTGTATGCAAAAATACGCTGCTGATGTTACTAACGAACAAACAATCTCTGTAATATCCCTTCCAAATGATGAAATGAAAGGACGTATTATCGGTAGAGAGGGAAGAAACGTTAGAACAATCGAGTCTGTTACTGGAGTAGATTTGATAATTGATGATACCCCAGAAGCTATTGTTATTTCAAGTTTTGATCCATTAAGAAGAGAAATAGCAAGATTAACTCTAGAAACTTTAATCAAAGACGGAAGAATCCATCCGGCTAGAATTGAAGAAGTATATGACAAAATGTGTAATGAAGTAAATCAAAAAATTAAAGAATATGGAAAGAATACTATCTATGAATTAGGATTATCAAGAATAGATTCTGAACTAATAAATATTATTGGTAAATTACACTTTAGAACTAGCTATGGTCAAAATGCCCTAAAACATTCCAAAGAAGTAGCATACATCTCAGGATTACTTGCTGCCGAATTGGGAGAAAATGTAAATCTAGCTAAAAGAGCTGGGTTACTTCATGATATTGGCAAAGCTATTGATTTTGAGATGGAAGGTAGTCATGTTGATATTGGTGTTGACATAGCTAAAAAATACAATGAAAATAAAATAGTAATTAATGCTATTGCTTCACACCATGGCGACACACCAGCTACAAGTGCCATTGCTGCCATTGTAAACATCGCTGACACAATTTCTGCTTCTCGTCCAGGAGCTAGAAATGATTCATCAGAAAACTATTTCCAAAGACTAGAAAAAATAGAACAAATTGGAAACAATATAAAAGGTGTTGATAAAGCATATGCTATTCAAGCTGGAAGAGAATTAAGAGTAATTGTTAAGCCAGAAGAAATAGATGATTTAATGTCATATCAAGTTGCTAGAAATATTAAAGAACAAATTGAAGCCGAAGTTCAATATCCAGGTACTATCAAAGTAACTGTAATAAGAGAAACAAGAGCAACTGAAGAAGCTAAATAAAAAAAATGGCTTCTTTTTATTTTTCTCTTGAAATTAGTATAAAAATATATTATAATTAAAACAAAGTATGATAGGAGGAATTATGAAAAAGAATATTAAATCAAAAGCATTATTAACATTATTGGCATTAACTCTTAATACATCTGTCGTATTTGCTGAAAGTAAAACAATTCAAACAGATATGATAGAGTATGATAGTACTGCCTTAATTAAATCAAATCCAGATATAAAAACTGCTACTGCAGGAAACTATAACATCGTGTTAAAAGGTACAGTAGGAAGTGCTGAAGCATGGTACTTATACTTTACTTCTGGTGAAGTGGTATATTGCTTAGAATACGGAGTAAACCTAGATCATAATACAGCATTAACAAATCAAAATAAAAGTTTAGCAGAATATTTGGGAAATGAAACATTATCAAATAAAATACAAGAATACATGTATTTTGGATACGGGTCAAATAGCAATAGAACAAATGCCGTTTATTATTTAGCGACTCAAACACTAATATGGGAAGCAATGAATGATGCTGGAAAAGGAAACACTGCATTAAAAGATTTTGCCGCTGATAAGTATCAATATCGTTTTTCAAAAGGTGATACTAATAACACAACTACATTAAATAGTAAAATTAATGAGGCAAAGCAAACAATTCTTGCTGATATAAAAAAATATAGCGTAATACCTTCGTTTTGTAACAGCAGTGAAAAATTAGAAATAGCTGTTGACGAAAGTGCAACATTTGAAGATAAAAATAATGTATTAGCAAATTATACTGTTAACTGTAGTGAAGGAATAAAATGTGAAACAAATGGTAATAAGCTAAAAGTAACTGCCCTTAGTGAAAACAAAGCTCAAACAATAACTTTTACTAAAAAAGGCGACAATAAAGGAAAAAGTATAATTTATGGAGCAACAGATCAACAAACGGTAGCCACATCTGTAGGAAAAATAGCTCCCGTATCATGTAAATTTGGCGTAGATACATATAAACAAGTTCAAACTTCAGATGCTAAAATAGTAATGGTTATTATGATAGCATTTATGGGTGGAGCTTTAGCATATGTAGCATATTACACCAAAAAATCTTTAAACGAAGTAAAATAAGCGTTCTAAAAGACGCTTTTTTAATTCTTTGAATTTCCTCTATCAATTTTTTATATCTTGTGTTATAATAAAAAAGAATACTAAAGGACGGTGAAATAATAATATATGGATACAAATAGTATATTAGTAATGTTACAAAAAATAATCGATATATCACTAGTATGGATACTAGTATATTCTATATTAAAAAGTTTAAAAAATAGTGTAAAAATGGTAATGCTCTTAAAAGGCGCCCTAATTGTAATAATAGTAAAAATTATTAGTGATTATTTAGGGCTTAATACTGTCGGAGCAGTCCTAGAATATATATTTACTTGGTGGCCTATTGCCTTAATTATAATTTTTCAACCAGAAATAAGAAATGCTCTAGAACAATTAGGAAAAAAACAAATTCTAACACGTCATAGATCACTTACAATGGATGAAAGAGAAAAATTAGTATATGAAGTAATGAACTCAATTGATTATATGCGAAAAGCTAGAATAGGCGGTTTAATAGTTATTGAAAGAGAAATTAGTCTAAATGACTATGTATCTAAAAGTAAAGCCTTATACGCCGATATATCATCAGAATTACTTATCTCTATATTCTTTCCAAGAAATCCGTTACATGATGGTGGTGTAATAATTCAAGGAAATAAAATTACCAGTGCTGGAGCAGTCTTCCCAATAAGCTTAAACAGTAAAATAAACAAAAAATTAGGTACAAGGCATCGTGCAGCTCTAGGTATAAGCGAAGAAAGTGATGCTATAGCTATAGTAGTATCTGAAGAAACCGGAAAAATATCAATTGCCATTGAAGGTATATTAAACTATAACCTATCATTAGATGATGCTCGAATGATTTTAATCGAAGAATTAAAACCTAAAAAAGAAGTACTACTAGATGATGAATTCGAGGAAGAAAGCGAGGTTGAAACTAATGAAGAAAAGTAAAAGTAAAAAAAGAACTAGAAAAGCAATACTATTCATTAAAGCAATAATTCGCTTAATAGATAAAAAAATAATAACCCCAATTACAAAGTTTATTATGTTTTTATCTGACAAAATGGGTAAGAGAACTGATAAATTTGAACGTTGGTTAGTAAGAAAAAATACGCTTATATTTATATCATTATTATTAGCTGTAGCAGTTTTCATAGCTGTTGATAAAAAATCAATAGTAATGGTAGACTCATATGCTGAAGTTTTGCACGATCAAAAAGTCGAAGCAATTTATAATACCGAAACATATGTTGTTGAAGGACTTCCAGAAACGGTTGATGTAACACTAATAGGAAGAAAAGTAGATATGTATCTAGCCAAACAACTATCCAAAGGCACAGTAACTGTTGATATCTCTAATTTAAAAGAAGGAACACATAAAGTAAGCTTAAATTATGAAAGTAATGTAAGTACAATAGATTATAAATTAGACCCATCCACAGTAAATATAACAATATATGAAAAAGTATCTTCAACCAAAACTATAACAATTGATACTATAAATAAAGAATCACTAGATTCAAAATTATCCGTATCAAAAGTATCAATAGATAAAAGTGAAGTAATTATAAAAGGCGCTAAACATACTCTAGATAAAGTAGCAAATGTTAGAGCCTTAGTAGATATTAATAGATTAGTAGACCCGGAATCTGGAGTTATAGAACTTAAAAACGTTCCATTAATTGCTTACGATACCGATGGTAAAGTCGTAGATGTAGAAATGGTACCAAGTAAAGTAAATGCCACAATCAAAATAGATTCTCCAAGTAAAGAAGTACCAATCAAGGTAATTCCAGAAGGAGAAGTTCAATTTGGCAAAGCAATAAGTTCAATAACATCAAGTCAAACTAAAGTAACAATATATGGTAATCAAGCATCATTAGATAAAATAGAATATTTACCAGTAAAAGTAGATGTTAAAAATTTAAGTTCAAACAAAGAATTTAATATTACATTAGAACAGCCAGACGGAGTCAGAGAATTATCTGTTAAAAAGACTAAAGTAACGGTAACTTTAGGCGAAGAAATGACTAAAGAAATAAAAGATGTCAGAATAGAAACCAAAAATCTAGATTCCAACTATAAAGCTGCTGCTATTGGTGAAGCTTCAATAAAGACAACAGTTGTAGTTCATGGTACTAAAGAAGTTCTAGCAACAATCGATGAAAGTAAAATTAGTGCAATCGTTGATTTAGCTGGATGTAAAGAAGGCGATAGCGAAGTTACAATTCAGGTAACAGGCGATGATGTAAAAGCAACTTATATTCCAAAAACAACCAAAATAAAGATAAGAATAACTAAAAAATGAGTGTATCTAAAATAAGATATACTCTTTTTTTAAAAAAAATAAAAAAAAGTCGAAAAAAGTGTTGACAAGGTTCTAATAGTTTGGTATATTATTAACTGTCAACCGCAAAGAGCGGTTAGATAAGAAAGA
>CAKOOM010000003.1 GCA_934098395.1 uncultured Bacilli bacterium | reverse complement strand
TCTTTCTTATCTAACCGCTCTTTGCGGTTGACAGTTAATAATATACCAAACTATTAGAACCTTGTCAACACTTTTTTTCATTTTTTTGAAAAAATATTTAAATTTATGAAAATACAATAAATTTATGGTAGTTTGGTATATTAAAACTATCTTTTTTTTCTACTTTTTATTCTTTTTTATTATGCTATATGCTACTATGGTACCTTCTGATGCAGCAGTTGTTAATTGATAAACATCTTTTTTTATTACATCACCGCAAGCATAGACATTATCGATGTTAGTCATGCAGTCTTTGTTTACGATAATAAAACCTTTATCTTTTTCAACATCAAAGACATCAGCACTTGGTACGCTTCCAATTGATATGAATAGTCCTGTTACATCTATTTGGCTATTATCATCTAACAAAATAGATGTTAACTTACCATTCTCTATATTATATTCACTTATATTGGAATTATACACACATTTTATATTTTTTTTAGATAAAACTTTATCTATTAGAACTTGTTCTCCTCTAAATTTATCTCTTCGATGAATTAAAGTAACACTTTTGCATATATCAGATAAATATAAAGCTTCTTCTAGGGCACTGTTGCCACCGCCGACAACAGCTACATCTTTATCTTTATATAGAGGGCCATCGCATGTAGCACAGTAACTTATTCCTTTTCCTAAGTAACGTTCATCTTCTGAAAAGAGCTTTTTACTTAGTCTTCCGGTTGCTATTATAAGATAGTTACAAGTTAATTCGTGATTTACAGTAATTATTTTTTTTGTTTCGCCTTGGAGTTCAGTTTTTATTACTTTGTCAAATAAGTACTCTATTTCAAGGTTTTCTACTTGTTCGTATATTTCGTTTGTTAAATCGGGACCGGTAATTTTTACAAAACCGGGATAGTTTTCAATTGTTGATATACGATTTAATTGTCCACCTGGGGCACTTTCTTCGATTATTAGAGGATTTAATCCTCCCCTTTTTAAATATATAGCTGCAGTCATTCCGGCGATGCCTGAACCAATTATTATTACATCATGATTTTGTTTCATGTTTCCTCCTTATATTTTTTATTATTGATAAGATTATACCTATTATACCTGATATGATTAAGATGATAGATACTAATTGACTTATTCTAATGCTTCCTAAATATAAGCTATCTGTTCTTAATCCTTCAATAATTAGTCTACCAATGCCGTACCAGATAAAATATGTATATGTTATTATACCTTCTTTTCTTTTGATAATATTTCTTAGAATTAGTAATAGAATAAACCCTAATAAACACCAGATGGATTCATATAGAAATGTTGGTTCATAATAGGAACCATTTATATACATGCCGTTAATAATGAAATCCGGAAGATGATAACTTTTAAGGTAATCTAATGATACGATGGCACCGTGGGCTTCCTTATTAAAGAAATTCCCCCATCTACCAATAGCTTGAGCTAATATTAGGCCTGGTACTATTATGTCAGTGGTTTTAAGAATACTGATATTTTGCTTTTTAGAGTTAAATATTATTGTTATAAATCCTGCTATGATGGCGCCATATATGGCTAGACCACCTTCCCATATTTTAAATATTGATAGGATATCATCTTTATATACTGAAAAATTAAAGACTACATAATAAATTCTTGCTCCAATGATACCAAATATTATTAATTTAAATAGTAAATCTTCAAAATATGTAAATACTTTTTGATGATGGGCTTCTCTCATTGATAGGTATACTCCAGTTATAATGGCAAGAAGCATCGTTATAGAGTAATAATATATATGTATTGGTCCAATACTGAATAATACTCTACTCATTATTTGTTCTTCCTATTAGTTATTGGTTTTATAACAAAACCTTCCATTAAGATATTTAAAAATGAGATAAAAATTGCTATAAAGAATGTTGGGATGATACCATTTAATGAAAAGTTTGATTTACCTAGAATGAGACTGGTAATATATAATATTATAACATTGGATAGTGGATATAACATACCCCAAGTAATTATAGTTAGAGGAATAGTTATATAATTTATTAATGGTTTTACTGTTTGATTAAGAATATATATAATTATAGCTGCTAAAAAAGCATATATTCCGAAATGACTAGTATTAATGGTAAATGATTGGAATAATTTTGAGACAGTTATTAAAACAATGGCATAGCCAATCATATATATTAACCATTCTACTACTTTGTTATCTACTAAATGATGATAACTATATTTATGAATGTTCTTTTCTACTTTTTTTACTTCAGCGTCTTCAGCTTCGATTATTATTTTTTTTGACATGTTATCTCTCCTTATTAATTTTTATTTATTATAACATAGTTATTTTTTCTTTTAAAGTGATTAGACATTTTTTTCATATTTTCTCATAATTAATAGAAAAATAAAAAGCATTTCTGCTTTTTAGTATGAATCAACATTTATTTTTACTCTTTTATTATCTTCAAGTGAAGATGCTGCTTGAACAATTGTTCTGATACTATTAATTATTTTACCGTTTTTACCAATTACTTTACCCATGTCGCTAGAAGATATTAATACTTCTATTTGAATAGTATTTTCTTCTTCAGTATCGAATTCTTTAATTGATACTGATTCGGGATCTGAAACGATTTTTTTAATAATTGCTTCGGTTAATGCTACTAAATTCATTATTTACCTAATTTTGTTTCATGAAATTTTTTCATGATTCCTGATTTACTTAATAAATTCTTTACAGTATCAGTTGGAATAGCTCCTTTTTTTAACCATTCTAAAGCTAATTCTTCATTTATTTTAATTTCAGCAGGAGTTGTTAATGGATTGTATGTTCCAATTAATTCGATGAATTTTCCGTCTCTTGGACTTCTTGAATCAGCAACTACTACTCTGTAAAATGGTGCTTTCTTTGCTCCCATTCTTTTTAATCTCATTTTTACTGCCATGTTTATTCCTCCTTCACACGTTTAATATAATATCATATTATATTTATGCTGTCAACTTTTTTTTGATACACTAATTTAAAAATTTTTCGATTCTTTCTTTATCAATAAAACCAATGTTTCTTTTTTGCTCTTTACCAGATGAAAATAATATAATGGTTGGAATACTCATAACACCATAGGTTCTGGCAAGTTTTTCGTGTTTGTCAACATCGACTTTAATTACTTTAATTTCACTTTCGGCTTTTTCTAACATGGGTGATAACATTTTACAGGGACCACACCAGTTAGCATAAAAGTCAACAAGTACTTTATCTTCTGAGTTTATTAAGTCATCAAAATTTTGATTTTCTAAGTGAATTATTTCCATATATTCCTCCTTCAAATTAGTATTTATTTAAGAAACTATCATCTTCGATATATACTTTGTTTCTTTCGATTAATTTTTTAGCTGATTCTTTGGTAATTATTTCGTGCTTTAACATTACATCCATGGCTTCTTCATTTACTTTAGCATTACTCTTATTTTCTTTATTATCAATTACACTGTATAAATCGTTATATACTTCAACGGTTTTATTAGTATATTTTGATAAATATGGAGTTTTTTCAATAATAAAGATAGCTGTTTTTGACTCGTATACTTCTTTCATATTTATGATAGGGAGAGTTAAAATAAATAGGAAAACATATATCCAGATATAATATTCGATTAATCCTACGAAGAATCCGAGTATTTTAGATGGGATACTTAGAATTATTGTAGCTTTTAATACTTTTTCAATTATTCCAGTTATTCCTAATAATACACGATATACGATGGTTAGAATAGCGGCAATTAAGACGAATGCTAACATTTCATAGAATACAATGTTTAGTACTTGGATACCTTTGAATGCTCCCCATAAATCGAAGAATGGTAAGTTTTCATAGAAGAATACGGATAAATAATTTTTTAGTGAGAATGATAAGACTACTACTAAGACTAGTCCTACGACACTAGTTAATTTTTTTATTACTCCTTCTTTGAAACCTACTACTCCGCCTAATAGGATGATTAAGATGATTATTGCATCAATTATATTTATATTCATATCGACCTCCATATGTTAATTATATAATAAATTATGACAAAAATAAAGAAAAATGTGTTAAAATGTAAATGAGGTGTATTTATGGCTAATAAAGTAATTACTAAGGTTTTGGTTGTTGGAGATAAAACTAGAGATATGATGGTGGATTATTTTGAAGATTTCAAACGAGAAAAGACTCCACAGTATGCATTGTTTCAAGCAGTAGATGGTGATACGGTCGTTACACTGTATCAGTCTGGTAAAGTGGTATTTCAGGGAAGAGATGCTGATTTGGCGGCAGATTTTTGGATTGAGACGGAAAAGATAAACTCTGGTAGTGCTAAAGTTAGTAGTAGTGACGATAAGAAAGAGAAGAAAGAAACCGTGAGAAAGATTCCACTTAAGATTAGTTCAATTGGAAGTGATGAAGTTGGTACAGGAGATTTTTTTGGTCCAATAGTTGTTAGTGCTACTTATGTAACACGTGAGGATGTAGATTACTTGTTAGAACTTGGAGTAAAAGATTCGAAGAAAATGAGTGATAGTGATATTTTGAAGGTTGTTCCAAAGATTATTAAGAGAATACCCTATCATACTTTTGTACTTAGTAATAAACAATACAATAAAGTTTATAGTAGTGATATGAATATGAATAAAATGAAGGCTATACTTCATAATAAAGTATTATCTGAGTTTGTTAGCAGTAAAAAATATAATTATGATTATATCGTGGTAGATCAGTTTGAGAATCCAAAGAGTTATTATAATCATTTAAAAGATGCTAGTTACAAAGTTTATAATATTACTTTTTTAACTAAAGCAGAAGATCAATGCTTGTCTGTAGCTTGTGCTTCACTTATAAGTAGATATGTCTTTTTAAATGAAATGGATAAACTTAGTAAGAATGTGGGAGTAGTTTTACCGAAAGGAGCTTCTCCATCCGTAGATACCGTAGGTATAGATATAGTCAAAAAATATGGTAAAGATAAATTAGATGAAATTGCAAAACTTAATTTTAAGAATACTGAGAGAATTTTAAAATGATTCTCTTTTTTTATGAAATGCAAAGCTTAATAGAAAGATACCTATAGTTAATAGGTAGAGATCAATACGCAATGAAAAGTTAGTAAAATAAAATATACTTAATATTAAGCTTCTGGTTAAACAAAATATTTTTTCAGCAGTAATGATATAACCTTTAGTTAATTTATTTTGATCGTATAAGTTCATATTACTTACTAATTCATTAGTCTTAATCCCAATGCCTTGAAAGAATGCTAATAAAAGAAGAAGAGATTTATTAGTTACATTTAATTTAATTAAAATGATGATTACAAAAAATATATTAATATAAATGTATGCTTTATTTAAATTTACTTTTTTAGTAAGAACAATAATACATAATATTGATGAAATAGTTAGAATAATATTAAAAATACCAACATATTTTAAATTATTAGCTAAGATATATAGATATAATGGTTCAAGTAAAAGAAATAGTATTTTAAATTGATCTAAGATAAAGAATTTAACTTTGTTTTTGGGTAAGGTTTTAGGATAAGTTATGTTAGTTGTTTTTTCTTTTTCAATAAATATAGCTGGTAGGATACCAATAATAGAGATAATTACTAAATATATTATATTTACTTCTTTGATGGCAATATACGATGATAAGAGAGCGGCAATGTAGGTAGTTATTAGGGTATTGCCTATTTGACTTTTGTATTTTAGTAATTTAATACCATAATAGTGTTTTATTGGATGATAGGTAAACATAGATAGGGATAATAAAATGGATATTAGATATAGATTATTATTGGTTCTTAAAATATAGAAAGAAATACTAGTAGCAATTGAGGATAACATTAAGATATATTTATAACCAATTTTATTACCAAGTTGAATACTGAAGATACTGATAAATGTTCCAAAAAAATAAATTAATGAATACATAGCAATAATATTTTTAACGCTTATGCCTTTTTGATATAAATATATTACAGAGTATACATCAATAATATTTCTAGTAAACGATGATATAAAGATGTATAAATTATATTTTTTTATTGTTTTCATAGTTATTATTATGTTTAATTTATTAAAAATAATAATAAAATATAAGAAAAAAAGAGAAAAAATTATTTTCCCTTGTTTTGCTTTTCTTCATATAATTTGTTAAGTAATTCTAAGATAGTTTGTTTTTTATTTATACTTATTGGTAATAATAAGCATTTACTTAAGATATCTACATCTTTAAGTTCAATAATACGTTCTATAAAGCTATAATCTCCCTTACATAACTCAGTGTAAAAATCATAAATATTATAAGCATCATTGGTAGTTAAGATTCCTTCTTTAATTAATTCAATTGGAGCATTATCAGTAAACATAGCCATGTAATTTAAATATTCTCCACTTCCTGATTCGATTAATCCTTTAGTTAAATTAATTAGTGATGTGGGTTTATTATATGTAGCAAAGAAGAAAATGTATTTTGGATTCTTAGTTTTAATTATGGCTTGTTCTATTTTTTCACTTGGTGCTTCTTCGAAGGTATTATCTATTCTCCAAAGATATTCAGCATTGTTATGTGTGATAACGATATTAGTTACAAGTTCAATAATATCTTTATCAAGAAGATTCTTTTTTTCTAATTCAACCAAAAAATTATAAAGGAACTTATCATCATCCATATGTTCTTTTATTATTAGCAATATTTCTTTCATCATTAATATCTCCCCTTTTGCGAGAAAAATCTCTCAACCGGTTTGATATCTTAACATATTTGACTCGGTTTATCAAACTACTATGATGATTTCTTGAAAACAATAAAAGTATCTACATATAAATTTCGTTGAATTAATTCACTACATTCAAGCTGCGGACAAAACCAAGCGAAACGAGCCGTTGCTGCCCGCACCACCATTGTAGTAGTGCGAGTAGAACGCACCCGCATTAGTCACAGAGTAGTAGTGACCACCACGTACGAACCACGGATTACTGGAATTAACAAAGATCGCGTAATCACTATACCAGCCAGCTGTTTCAGATAAGGCATGTCCGTAACAAATTCCACCATCACAGGCAGTTAAAGTATTTGTAGTGGTATAATCATCATAATACTTGCTATCAGGTTTACTGCTAAAGCCCGCATAATTGCTATCTGATGATGCTCCCCATGTTGTACTAGCTCCGTTGTAATAACCCATTACATATTCCCATGCTCCACCGGACATATCATATACACCAGTTATATTACCGGTAGTACTAGCTTTTGTTCCTTTGGTTCTATCACTGACATAACTTCCACTTGTTGTTTTTCCATCCCAAGTATATGTTCCATTGGCAATTAAACTTGAATTTGTTGAACCGCCACTTCTTCCAGTATAATAATCAGAACTATTATTGATATATACTTCTTCATTTACACCATATTTTGAATGTGATAAATATGCCACAGCTCCCCATTCACTATTTTTCATCATGTGCGCGTCTATTTTTGATGTTGAACCATATGTACTTGTTCCGAATTTTTGGGCTGTTGCAAACTGCACGCTCACTTTCTGACTTCTTAATGATTGTAAATTAGGTTTTACGGTTGGTGTTGTGGCATCACCTGTCGTTTCAAACTTACCTACCCAGATACCATTTAATTCGGTATCACCAAAAGTAAAGGCTGGATGAGTTCGATAACTACCTATCGTAGTGCCTGTTGACTTTGGGGTTGTTTTATCTTCGAATATAATATCGATTGTTTGTTCACTACCTTCACTACTTGTTGTCGTAGTCCATATTTTATATTTATATCGAGGTATCCATACGAGATATGCCAATATATCTGACTCGGCTACAACTACATCTGTAGTATCTAGATATTTACTTCTTGATGAAGATGTTGTTAATACGACATTAGCCCATTTTTTACTTTCATAATTATACCAATTAGAGTCATTTTTAGATATTGTTTTAATTGTTGTTTCACTACCGCTGTTATCTATGACTACCGGTATCATGCCATCATCTAATTCAGGTGCTGCTCCGTTTAAAATACTTTCGCTATATGCTTTCGCTTCATCAGTACACTCACCGTTTAGAGATAGACTGAATGATTGATTCATCGTCTCAGTACTTGTTTCAGCTTTATCTAACCAGATATATAAGTAATAGGTATCTGTCATTGTTTGGGTATACTTTTGGGATGATAATAACGATATCTTATCACCGGTTTTTGTACCAGTAAATGTTCCTGATGTAACCAATCCAGTTTCACAACTAGTACTTGAGGTAGTTAGAGCATATTTAAAGTTATTACTGTTAGATAGACCCGTTCCTATCTCATTTATATCTAACCATAAATCCATATAAATATGACTAGCTACCGAAAGCTTAGGCATAGCTTTAATGGTTCTTTTGAGAGCATAACTTCCAGTACATGTTGTTGGAGCAATATTTACACTAGATATATTTCCACCACCATCGGCAGAACATGAAAATTCGTTTTCAATAGTAAAAGTTACAACTGTCTTTTGAGATTCACTAGTTTGCCAAGTAAAATAAGCTAAAGAGCCACCCATTATGGTAAAAATTATGGTTAAAACTAATAAAATTGTTAGTATATTTCTATTTTTCATCTATCTCACCTACCATATAACCATGATACCGCAAAAAAAAATAGTTAGGATGTCAACGGGTTTTGGATAAAAAAATAATGCTTTTTCACTATATGGAAAAAGCATTATTTCATTATTTTTTTCTATTTATATTATATATTAATTACAATTTAATTAAAAGATGATATTTTTATTAAAACAAGCATTTGTATACGTAGTTACCCACATACCTAAACTTTTTTATTACCTCGTCAGATTAATTCACTACGTTCAAGCTGCTGACAAAACCAAGCGAAACGAGCCGTTGACGTTCGCACTACCGCCGCCTTTGGCTCCGACAAACGAGAACACACCCGCACCAGCCCCATAGTCGGGGCCACCACCACATATGACCCACGGATCACTAGAACTAGCAAAGAACGCGTAATCACTATACCAGTTAGCTGTTTCTGATAAGGCGTGACCGTAACAAATTCCACCATTGCAGGCAGTTAATGAATTATCAGTCGTATAATCATCATAATACTTGCTATCAGGTTTACTGCTAAAGCCCGCATAATTGCTATCTGATGTTGCTCCCCATGTTGTACTAGCTCCGCTGTAATAACCCATTAAATATTCCCCTACACCACCGGACATATCATACACACCAGTAATATTACCGGTTGTACTAGCTTTTGTTCCTAAAGTTCTATCGCTGGCATAACTCCCTCTTGTTGTTTTTCCATCCCAGGTGTATGTTCCATTAGTACTTGAAATTGCGTCTGTAGTTCCACCACTTCTTCCAGTATAATAATCAGAACTATTATTGATATATACTTCTTCATTTACACCATATTTTGAATGTGATAAATATGCCACAGCTCCCCATTCACTATTTTTCATCATGTGCGCGTCTATTTTTGATGTTGAACCATATGTACTTGTTCCAAACTTTTGAGCTGTTGAAAACTGCTCACTCACTGTCTGATATATTAATGATTGTAAATTAGGTTTTACGGTTGGGGTTGTGGCATTACCAGTTGTTTCAAATTTACCTACCCAGATACCATTTAGTTCGGTGTCACCAAAAGTAAAAGCCGGATGTGTACGGTAACTTCCTACCGTAGTACCTGTTGATTTTGGCGTTGTTTTATCTTCAAAGACTACTTCGATCGTTTGTTCACTACCTTTACTACTTGTTGTCGTAGTCCATATTTTATATTTATATCTAGGTATCCATACGAGATATGCCAATATATCTGATTCGGATACCACTACATCTGTAGTATCTAGATATTTACTTCTTGATGAAGATGTTGTTAATACGACATTAGCCCATTTTTTACTTTCATAATTATACCAATTAGAGTCACTTTTAGATATTGTTTTAACTGTTGTTTCACTACCACTGTTATCTATGACTACCGGTATCATGCCATCATCTAATTCAGGTGCTGCTCCGTTTAAAATACTTTCACTATATGCTTTTGCTTCATCAGTACACTCACCGTTTAGAGATAGACTAAATGATTGATTCATCGTCTCAGTACTTGTTTCAGCACTATCTAACCATATATATAAGTAATAGGTATCTGTCATTGTTTGAGTATACTTTTGAGACGATAATAACGATATCTTATCGCCAGCTTTTGTACCAGTAAATGTTCCTGATGTAACCAATCCAGTTTCACAACTAGTACTTGAGGTAGTTAGAGCATATTTAAAGTTATTACTGTTAGATAGACCCGTTCCTATCTCATTTATATCTAACCATAAATCCATATAAATATGACTAGCTACCGAAAGCTTAGGCATAGCTTTAATGGTTCTTTTGAGAGCATAACTTCCAGTACATGTTGTTGGAGCAATATTTACACTAGATATATTTCCACCACCATCGGCAGAACATGAAAATTCGTTTTCAATAGTAAAAGTTACAACTGTCTTTTGAGATTCACTAGTTTGCCAAGTAAAATAAGCTAAAGAGCCACCCATTATGGTAAAAATTATGGTTAAAACTAATAAAATTGTTAGTATATTTCTATTTTTCATCTATCTCACCTATCATATAACTATGATACCGCAAAAAAATATTAGGATGTCAACGGGTTTTGGATAAAAAAATAATACTTTTTTGTTTGGAAAAAGCATTATTTTATATTTTTTATATTTGTTTTAATTCTTTTTTTAGTTCACTTAGGTATTTATTTATTCCTTTGGCATTACTTCCGCCACCTTGAGCGAAGTATTTATTGCCACCACCATTGCCAAGACATTTTACACAGATATCTTTTACAATATTACCACAGTGAATATTTTCATTATCAATATTTGTCTTACAAATAATATTTACATTATCTTTGTTTAAGTTGGCTAATAATACAAAACAATTTTCTTCTTGGTTAATAATATTATCAGCTAATTGTTTTAACAAAGATACTTCATAGTTCTTAGTCGTAGCTATTATTAGATTTTTATTATTAGCAGTTTCTTTTAATTTTAATAATTCATCAATGTTATTTAATGATTTATTAGTTAATTCTTCATTAACGTTCTTTTCTAGTTGTTTTATAGATAATTTTAATCTTTCTAATTGTTCTTTATAATATACGACATCAGCATAACTATCTAATACTTGAGCTTCAATATCAAAATCAAAGTATAAATTAACGTCTTCTTTGGCGGCTTGTTTAATTAGATTTTTAGCTTTTGTTAATAGTTTCTTTATTTCATCAGTATATGGTTTAGTTACTTTCTTTAATTCTTTAGTTATTTTATTATTAGTTGTTCCTTCAATACGATAAGTATTGCTTCCTTTATTTTCTATTTTTAAAATAGCTATTTTAGTAATTTCTTTGGTGTTTTTAATATGCGTACCACCACATAATTCGATTGAATCTCCGATTTCTACGACTCTAACTATATCATCGTATTTATCTTCGAATAAGGCCATAGCACCTTTTTCTTTTGCTTCTTCAAGAGACATATATTGAATTTTAGTATTTATATTATCTTTTATTTTTTCATTAACTTTATTTTCAATATCAATGATTAGTTTATCAGATAATTTTCCACGATAAGTAAAATCAAATCTAAAATTATTATCATCTACCCTACTTCCTGCTTGATGAATTTCATTACCTAATAAGTCTTGTAAGGCTTTTTGAATTAAGTGAGTTGCTGAATGATTTCTGGTAACTGATTGTCTAAAGCTCTTTTTTACATGGGTTAAGATACTTTCTCCCTTAATTATTGTTCCTTCGAGTACTTTTACTTTTAATAAATGTTGTTTATTAGGACATTTAATTACATCTAATACTTCTAGACGACAACTATTATTTTTTAAGTATCCTTTATCACTTACTTGTCCGCCACTTTCAGCATAGAATGGATTATCATGTACGAAGATAAAGCATTCGGTATTACATTTATTTACAAACTTATCATTTTTAATAATAGCTTGAATGAATGTTTTTGAACTTAGTTTTTCATATCCGATAAAATTACTTGGTTCTTTATAATTTAATAATAATTCGTTTTGAATATTCATACTTGATTCTTCTTTATGATTTCTTCTGGCTTGTTCTTTTTGAACTTCCATGTATTTTTTAAATCCTTCATTATCTACGATGAAGCCTGCTTCATTAGCACACTCTTCAGTTAATTCGATTGGATATCCGTAAGTATCATATAATTTAAAGGCATCACTACCGCTTATCATGTGATTTTTACTTGTTTTAAATAATTCGTCAAGTTTCTTTTCTCCTTGTAGAAGAGTTTTTTGGAATAGTTCTTCTTCTTTGGTAACTAGTTTTTTTATTGTTTGACGATTATTTTCTAATTCTGGATATATTTCACGATAATTGTCTACGACAATGTCTACGAGGTCTTGCATAAATGTATGTGAGATATTTAGTTTTCTTCCCATGCGAGCAGCTCTTCTTAATAATCTTCTTAATACATAACCGCGACCATAATTTTCAAATGATGCACCATCTGATAAGGCAAATGTAATTGTTCTTATGTGGTCTGCAATTACTTTAAATTCTTTTTGACCGAGATATTTTATTAGGGCTATTTGTTCGATACCTTCCATAATTGGAGTAAATAAATCTGTTTCATAGTTGGTCTCAGTATTTTGCATAATGCAGGCCATTCTTTCTACACCCATACCGGTATCGATATTTTTGTGAGGTAATTCTTTATACTTATCTCTTGGTACTCCTTCTTTGGCATTATATTGACTAAATACATTATTCCATATTTCAATATATCGATCATTTTCAATTTCTTTTTCTAATAGTTTTATTCCTAATTTATCAGGATCGTATTTTGGCCCACGATCATAGAAAACTTCCGAATCTGGTCCGCATGGGCCTTCACCTATTTCCCAAAAATTACCTCTTAGCTTGATTATATGATCTTTTGGCATTCCTAAGTCTAACCATTTTTTATAGGCATCAGTATCACTTGGATATACGGTTACATATAATTTGTTTTTATCAAATCCAAAGTATTTTTCGCTTGTTAATAATTCCATAGCCCAAGTTAGTGCTTCTTCTTTAAAGTAATCTCCAATGGAAAAGTTACCTAACATTTGAAAGAATGTATGATGTCTTGCAGTTACTCCGACTGATTCGATATCACCAGTTCTAATGCATTTTTGACAACTTGTTAATCTTTTATTCTTAGGAACGATAGTACCATCAAAATATTTTTTTAATGGTGTTACTCCAGCATTAATCCATAATACAGTGGGATCATCATGTGGTATTAAACTTGATGATGGAATAATTGTATGCCCTTTATCTTTAAAGAAATTTAAATAAGTTTTTATTATTTCATTACCTGTTAATTTTTTCATTTTAACCTCCGATTATTTTACCAATAATTTCAACTTCTTCATCTACGGATAAATTGGTTGAATCTATATATATTTGATCTTCTGTTCTCATTAAAGAACCAACTTCTTTGTGCATATCGTTATAATCTCTAGCAGTGATATTTTCATATATTTCTTCATATGACATATCAATACCTTTTTCTTGATTTTCTTGATATCTTCTTTTAGCTCTTGTTTCAATATCAGCATCTAGATAAAACTTATAGTCTGCATTAGGAAAAACAACTGTAGTTATATCTCTTCCTTCCATTACGACATCTTTTCCTTTGGCTATTTGTCTTTGTACTTCCACAAGTATTTCACGTACTTCTTTGATACTTGATATTGGGGATACGATATTTGTTACTTCTTTACTACGTATTTCTTTTGTAACATCTTCGTTATCTAAATAAACTCTACCATCTTCGAATAGTTCTATATGGATATTTTTGGCTAACTCGATTATTTTAGCTTTGTCGTTTATTTCAACATTTTCTTTTAATGTTTTTAGAGCTACACATCTATATGTGGCTCCGGTATCAATATTGACTAAATTATATTTTTTTGATAAGGCTTTAGCTAAGGTTCCCTTACCACTTCCTGCTGGTCCATCAATAGCTATTATTTTACTCATTTTTTCCCTTCTTTCTATAAATAAAAGCGAATTAAAACATTCCTCTAGGAACGAATTAATCCGCGGTACCATCCTAATTATACATATTATAAGTATAACCTTAATTTGAATAACGGTTTTGCCGGTGATGATTAGTCACATTAATAAAAGTAGCTTTCTGAAAATTACCTTATCTATTTCCACCAAACATAGACTCTCTATAAAGGATAATATATCATACTTATCTTTTACATTATTTTATATTACATAAATTTATTCATTTGTTTCATCATTTGATTAACTTGTTTTTGACTAGGAGTTCTTCCCATTCCACTCATCATTGCTTTAATCATTTGTTCGTTGATTGGTGGATTTTTCTTTAAGTATTTTTTCATATAATTTCTAGCAATAAAGAAACCAGCTGCTCCACCAGCAATAAGGCCTATTACTAGATAAAGTATATCTTTTAGCATATCTTTACGTCCTTTCTTAGTTAATTATACTAAACTTAGATTGTTTTGTCTATCTTTATTTAATGAATCTAACCAGAAATAGTCTTTATTTTTAAAATCACAAATAAATATATTAGTTAAATATAGGTTTAAATCATTTAAAAATACAGAATATACATCATTAGTTTTTAATATTAGGCATGAAGATGAGACAGTTAATTTATTATATTTATCATTATATAAAATATGCGTATTATTATCTCTTTGATAAAAATTATTTAATTTATTTAAATTATAAATATATTCATTTACGGATAATTTATTAAATTCTATAGCAAATTTTTTATAATATTTATAACTAATTAACATATCATATTCTTTAGTATAATATAACTCTTCGATTATTTTATACATTTTATAGGGCCATTTTTTATAGATATATGCAAAATATTTATTAATTTTAAATATATAATAAGTTCTCAATTTAATCACCAAATATATATTACTCTTTTGGTTTTGGTTATTTTGTCGAATTATATATTATTTTTTATTTTTATAATGATACTGGATAGGTCTAGTTCAAATTCATCTATTAATTCTTCTTTGGTTCCACTCTTGCCAAATTCTCTTATATTAATTATGTCTTCATCGCTTTTTACTAATTTATACAATGTTGGATCGTTAGAAAGTTCAATAACCATTCTTTTATATCCTTTTGGTAATACTTGATTTTGATATTCAGCAGATTGTTTAAAGAATTCGTTAATGTTAGGCATTGATACGATACGAGCTTCGATAAAGTTTTTTAGTAATTCTTGTTTTATTTTCATTGCTAGAGTTACTTCAGAACCTGAGGCAATTAAAATTACATCTAAGCGACTTTTTACTTCACTTATGACATATCCACCATAGGCGGTTTCATCGGATGAGGTAAATTTAAAGCTTTCTGTTGGATATTTAGATATAACTATGGCACTAGGCTTTTTGTTTTTAAGAACAAGTTCCCATGATCCGATTAATTCTTTATAGTCACATGGACGATATACGTCAAAATTAGGAATTGTTCTTAGCATAGCTAATTGTTCTATTGGTTGATGCGTGATTCCGTCTTGACCGATTAGCAATGTGTCATGAGTAAAGATATATGTGACTGGTAAGTTCATGATAGCACTATTTCTAATTGATGGTTTTAAGTAATCAGCAAATGTTAAGAAAGTTGATCCGAATGGTCTAAATCCGGTTAAGGCAATACCATTTAGAATAGCTCCCATGGCATTTTCTCTTACACCAAAATCGATATTTTTTCCAAGATAGTTATCTTTGGTAAAATTACCGCCTTTTTTTAGATAAGTTTTTGTAGATGTTAATAAGTCAGCGGTTCCACCAATAAATTTATCAATAAATGCTGAAATAACATTCATTACTTGGAAATTTATGTCTCGCATTGGTTTATCTAAAAATAATTTTTCTTTATCAATTACTTTATCTAAATCAAGGATAATATTTTCATCATTAAGCAAATCATCTAATTTTTCTACTTCATTATCACTATGTTTATTTACATATGCTTGATAGTCTTGATACCATTCATCATACATAGATTCATTTCTTTTCTTTACTTCTTTTCTTAATGTGTGAAGTGCTTCTTCATCTATGGTAAATGGTGAACCACATTTTAGGGTTTCTCTGATATGAGTTAAATCTTCACTATCTAACTTTCCATGTATTTTACTAGTGTTTTCATATTGGGAATATTTACCAAGAATAGTATTAACTATTATTAGGGTTGGTAATTTGTTTTTATTAGCGGCGGTTAGGGCTTTATCAATTTCAGATAATTTATCGCCATTTTTAACCATTAAGACATCCCAACCAAGTGCGGTATACATGTCTGCTATTTTATCGTTGTAGTCTTTTGGCAGTGGCCCATCTAAAGTCATTTTGTTGGCATCATATAAAACAATTAAGTTATTTAATTGGTACTGACCGGCGATAGCAGCAGCTTCATAAGATATACCTTCCATTAGGTCACCATCAGAACATAAACAGTAAATGTTGTAATTAAATAGTGTTGTTGATTTATCGTTGTATTTACTTTCTAAGTGTTTTTCAGCAATAGCTAGACCCACAGAAGTGGCAAAGCCTTGTCCTAGAGCTCCAGTAGTGGCTTCAATTCTTTTATCTATGTTTAACTCTGGGTGACCTGGTGTGGTACTTAAAATTCGACGAAAGTTTTTTAATTCATCAATTGTATAATCTCCGGTTGTGGCAAATTCTGTAGCATAGAGTAATGCAGAAGCATGACCGGCAGATAATACAAAACGGTCTCTGTTAGGCCAATCTTTTTTATCTAAGTCATAAACCATGTGATCTTTAAATAAAGAATACAGCATAGGGGCAGCGCTCAAAGCAATACCCGGATGTCCGCTTCCAGCTTCATTAATCATATCTAATGCTAACATACGTATTTCATTAATCATTTTATTATCATTTAACTTTGACATATTTCTACCTACCTTTTTAGTAATTATAACATATTTTATGCGGAAAATAAATAGAAAAAAACTAACTTTATAGTTAGTTAGCTTTCTTTTCTAATTTGTTTACTCCTTTATAAAATCCACATTTGTCGCAAACTCTGTGTGGTCTAATCATTTCTCCGCAATTAGAACATTTTACTAATCCGTTTGCTGTAACTTTATAATGAGTTCTTCTCATATCTCTTCTTGTTTTACTTACTTTTCTAAATGGAACTGCCATGTTATCTTTCCTCCTTTGTTTTTAGTATTTCATCTAAATTGGAAAATGGATTATTGGCTTTGGATCTTATTTCATTAAACTTCTCTTCTGAAATAACTCTCCATCCATCTCCGTTTAATTCAATATCTTCATCAGTACTACGCACTTTTGAAGGAATTTCTACTAATATATTTTGCCATAAGATGTCAGTAATATCAAGTGTGTTTTGAGCTTTATCTAAAATTTCTTCAATATTGGTTTTAAAGTTATAGTCAACTGGTTCTAAGGTCATATCATCTTTTAAGACCATTGTACCACTAAGTTCGGCAGTTAGAACTAATTGATATTCTTCGTCATAGGTTAATTTTCCTTTTACTTTAATGTCTTTTAAATCATCTATTAGTGAATTCTCTAAATAATTTTTGGGAATATGTACTTCTCCACATATATTTAGGGATGTTACTAATTGTGTTTTTAATTTTGTTATGTCTATATACATAATATCACCTGTTAGTAATTATAACTTAGTTTTTACTATTTGGCAAGTATGTGTCAAAGGTTACCTTACCTAGTCTACCATCTCTTAAATCTCTTAATACTGTTATATATACTTTATCGTAATCAGTTTCTTTATTTCTAATTGCACCAATCTTTTTACCAATATTATCTAAGATATCAATAATATCTTCTTCATTTGTTAAATTATATCTTTCTTTAATGTTATCTGGATATTCTTTTAACATTTTATTGATAATATAGATTGCTATATCTTCAATATTTAGAATTTCTTCTTTAATTGCTGTTGTGGCAGCAAGATTTAGGGCAACTTCTTGATTATCTAGTCTAGGCCATAGTATTCCTGGGGTATCTAGTAATTCGATTTGATTATTAACTCTAATCCATTCGAGTTGTTTAGTTATCCCTGGTTTATTACCAACATTGGTGGCTTTTTTACCTACGAGACGATTAATTAAGGTTGATTTACCTACGTTTGGTATTCCTAAAATTAAAGCTCTTATTTTTCTTTCTTTTAAGCCCTTTTCTTTTCTTTTTTGATTCATTTTTAATGAATAATTATTAGTTTCATTTGTTAGGCTTTGTAAATTAGGATTATTTAATAAATCTAGGGGAATTACTTTATACCCAATTGATTCATAGTATTTAATCCACTCTTTAGTCTTATTTAAATCACATAAATCCATTTTAGTCATTATCAATATTCTTGGTTTATTTTTTATTAGACTATCAATGTCTTTGTTTTTAGATGAGTAAGGAATTCTAGCATCTATTACTTCAAAGACAATATCTATTAAATCAAGTTTTTCTTTAACTTCTCTTTTAGTTTTAGCCATATGTCCGGGGTACCAGTTAATATTTACTTTGTTTTCATTCATTTAACTTCACTACTCCTTTTTTGAGGTTACTTACTTAGTTGTTATTTTATTTTTTTCATAGGCCAAATACTTATAGTTGTTTTTCCTTTAATATCTTTTCGATCAATTAAACCAATAATTCTACTATCGGATGAAACAGCACGGTTATCTCCTAAGACAAAATATTTATCTTTGGGAATTGTTTCACAGTTACAGATACTTTTTAATGTAAAATCTTCAGTATCAAAATTGTAATCTGTTTTATATTCATGACCGTTAATATATAGTATATTATTTCTATATTCAATTGTTTCTCCAGGTAAGCCAATTATTCTTTTAATTATTTCGCTTTTTCCTACCTTAATGACAACAATATCATTTCTTTTAATTTCATTAAAACGATAATCAATTTTATTTAGTAATAATATTTGTTTATCATCAAGTGTAGGCACCATCGAATCTCCAGATACGATTACCGGGGTTACAATATATGATCTGATTAAAACTACGACTATAATTATGATAATGTATGGAAATAGTTCTTTTGTAATCTTTTTCACTTTGCCTCCACATAATAAAGATAATAAACTTGGGTTTACTATCTTCTTTCTTTAATCTTGTATTGACTTTCTCTAGTTCTTAAGAAATATAATTTTGCTCTTCTTACTTTTCCTTGTTTAACAACTGTGATTGAAGCAATATTTGGACTATGTATTGGGAATGTTCTTTCTACACCAATACCAGAAGATATTTTTCTTACTGTGAATGTTTCAGTTGCACCAGTTCCTTTTCTTGAAATAACTATACCTTCGAAGTTTTGGATTCTTTCTTTAGCTTTTCCTCCCTTTACTTCGATGATTTTGCAACCAACGTTAACTGTGTCTCCAACTCTAAATTCTGGAACATTTGGGTTGATTTGCTTTTCTGTTATTTTTTCAATCAAATTTTTTGTCATCGTATATTCATCTCCTTTTCTTTACTACAATCATGCAAAAATAGTTACAGCGGATTGCTCATTTATAAATTTTATCATAATAGTTGAAAAAATACAAGCATTTTTTACTCGTATTAATTATATGTTACTTTAAATTGTTTATTATTTCGTTAGATTCATAATATTCAGTAATAGTTTCACCAGTAATTTTTATTAATGTTGGAGCTTTTACTTTCAATTGCTCTAGATTTTTGGCATCTTTATTAGTCTCATCAGATACATACTTTGAGTTCATCGCTGAACTTGTATCCACACGATATACTTGTAAGTTAGTTATATTAGTAGTAATAGCAGATGTTATTTTTGTATCTTCATCAGAAAAATCATAAAAATATACATAATATTCTTCAGGTGATTGTTTGAATATTGCTGATGCTAAGATTGAGTTAGTCACGCCTGATCCATTTGATGAATTATTATTATTGTTTGATTTATCAAACCATTTAATTTCTTTAGTTACAAATATACCAAGTAATAAATATAGTATTGCAAAGAATGCGATTAGTCCAAAAACTATTTTAAGCATCTTCTTCATATTATTTTCTTCTTTAACGACTGGTTTTTGAAGACTTTTTCCTTCTCTCTTTGCTTGTTTTCTTCTTAATTCTCTTCCCATAAGAATCCCTCCATATTAATTATAACAAATATATTTATTTTGTAAAGAAAAAGAGATGTTTTATAGCCACTTAGCTATGCTAACCTCTCTTACCTCTTTGTTTTCATATACATTGGTATACTCTAGTAATTTTTTTATAACATCTTTAATTGTATCTTTGGATTCAAAAGTTAAATCATCAACACTAATTATTTTACGAAGTCCCCTTTTATATTTATTATCTCTTATATACAAATACAAACTTTTATCTAGAGCATTTATTAACATGAGTTGATTTTCATTATTACCATTGGCTGAAAAAATTAATTCACGATACCAATCTATTATTTTTTTAGAAAGAATATCACCATATGGATATTCATAATTAACTATCTTATCAAAATGAGGACTATTTTCTAATATTTTTTTTACATGTGTTATATCTATTGTTTGTGTCTGTATCATAACAATCACCTATTCTTCTACCATAATTATATATTATATTTAAAAATATGTAAATATAATTTATTCATTTGGTTTTTCTAACATTTCTTCTTTTACTTCGATTATTTCGGTAATATCTTCGTTGACCGAGATAAATAAATTTAATTTTATCTTCGAACCAAGATTAACTTTTTCTAATATTTGAATGTCATTTATTTCAATTATCTTATTATTTTTTTCTTTTAATTTTTTTTTGGCTAATTTTTTAGCAATAGATACAGCTTTTTCTTCGGTATATATTTCTTCTTTAACAATTACTTCGTACAAGTTTTCTTTAGTTAAACTTATAGGTAATAATTTACTTTCAAGAATTTTACTTGAGTTATGTTTAAATTGTTTGTATTTTTTATATGGGAATAATGGTATTTGTTTATCAAGAAAATTAATGGTTATAATGGTTTTATTCTTTCCTGTTACTTTTTCTTCTTGATAATATAATGGGTATTCAAGATTTACCTTGTACCAAACTTCTCCATATACGCGACCTTTAGCTTTTTCAAAAATATTTGTACCATCTGGTTTTTGCATTACACCGCTTATAATGGTTTCACCTTTTTGAACGTATTGATTAACTGTTTTGACTTTTTCTCCAGAATAGGCTTTTATTGAAGTAATTGTGGCATTTTTACTAGCTATTATTGATTGGTAAGTATATTCATTTTCTTTAACTTCTTTTTTTCTTTCTACGAGCTTTACTATATATTTTGTACCATCTTCTTCAATTTCAATCCATTCCAAAGTATCCTTATTATTTTTGAGAATATCTTTTTTTACCTTTTCAAGATAGTCTTGGGTTTTCTTCTTTTTAAATCTAGTTATATCATACTGAGCTAATTCTTTTTGAAGTTTATTTACAATTTCTTTATCGTTATATACGATATCTATTGAAAAAATATAATTTGACAAAGTATATAATAAAATAATTGCAAGAAGAATACTAACAAGAAGAATAATATTGGTCTTAATAAATTCAATGAATCTTAACTTTCCATACTTTTTTATAACTGAAACACTATATGTTTTAGAGTAACTTTTGAGTTTTTGATAGTATTGGTATTCTGTTATTAATAATAATTCATTATGATTGACTATATTAATATTTATAATGTTTATCTTTTCTTTTATTAACCATTTAAGATAATTATTAACATTTTTACCTTTAACTTTTATTTTTATATAACTATTATTCATAGTATATGCACCTATAAATAAATATGCTTTTATAAGCTATTTTATGCTGATATTAGAAATATTGCCAGTTATTAAAAGCTCATTATCGACCATTTTATTTATAACTAGATTTCTTCCTTCGATGGATACTATTTTATCTTTTAATTTTACTTTAATGTTTGATAGTGAAAAATCTATTATTTCTTCATAATTAACAATATTTAATCTATTATTATCAAGTATTAACTTATACTCATTTTCATTTAGATATCTATCTAATTTATCTATTATTTTCATATTTTATTATATGTTATCATCTTCGAATAGAGACTTAATTTCTATTCCTAATGCGTAAGATATTAGAAAAACAGTTTGAAGTGAAAAATTCTTTTTACAATTAGGTCCTTCTATTCTTCTGATAAAGGCATATGAATATCCACTTCGTTTAGCTAACTCTTTTTGAGTCATTTTGTTGATTTTACGGTATTTTTTAATATTATTAGATACTAAGAGATAAATATCATTATGCGGAAATTCCGTCATATAACTTCTTTAAAATCTTTTTTTCCTTTCTTGATACTTCTACTTGATACATTCCTAACTTTTCACCAACTTCTTTTTGAGACATGTCATTATAATATCTGGATTCGATTAGGTATCTCTCTTCGTCTGATAACTTGTCTAATTCTGATAATAGAGAATAATTTTCAATAGATGAGTCTTGATAACCAATTTTATCATATAGTTTTAAATTTTTATCGTCTGAAGATACTAATTTATCTAAACTTTCGATAGTAGCATAATTATTTATAACTTCATCAATAACCTGCTCGTCTATTTCTAAAAATAATGATAGTTCATAAGATGTTGGGACTTTCATTAATTTTTGTGTTAAAATTTCAGTAGCTTTCAATATTTTTAAATATAGACTTTTATTATTTTTGTTTATTTTAATACTACGATAATCGTTTACATATTTTAATACTTCGCCAAGAATGTATGGATAAGCATAAGTGGTAAACTTAGTATTATATTCTTCTTTGTAATTAGCACTTGCTTTGATAAAGCCCATTACGGCTACCTGATATAAATCCTCTAATTCAAAATGATTACGATATTTATTTATTATTTTATAAATAAGAGCTTCATTTTCAACAATTACATCTGTTATATTAGTCATAAAATCTCTCCTTTTTATAATACTTCTATTTCATCTTTAATATATGGAATATTATTTATTAATTTTTTTAATATATTAAATCTATCACATATTACTAGGTTACTTTGCTTTACGGTGATAGAACATATTTCAGCAATAGAGTTTAGACCATCTAGATCTATTTTATTTAAAAAATTAGTATTAATTACAACGTATTCAAAGTTTGACCATGTTAATATCTGTTTTATTTCTAATTCTTTGCTTTTACAATTCTCTTTATTCATTTCTCCGATTAAGCGAATAAAAAATATTCCTTTTCGGTATTCAAAATTTGTTTTTAACATACTTTTTTCCTCTCTATTAGAATTTAACATAAATTGTTATTTTTGGGTATTCATTCGACAAAACTAGATAAATGTTTCGCTCGACTTTTTTTGCATACGAGAATTGTTTCTAAAATAATTATGATTGTTTGAAATATTATTAATAAATAAACACGCTTGGGAACTTTAGTTACTTTTTTGATTGTTTCTGTTTCTATATATTTAGTGTTGTTAATGGGTGGTGTGTTTTGTTTTTCTTCTTTTTTGGTTACTTCTTTTATAACTTCGTTATAAATATATTCCTTTTTTATTATTTGTTCTTTTTTAGTATTAGTTATAGTTATTGTCTTTGTAGGAATTTTAGAAGTATACTCAATAATATAATCTGATTCATCTTTAATATAATTAGGGATAAACTTATAATAATTATCGTCATAGTAAAGCTTTTTTATTTTATATCTATAAGTATAGATCTTAGCTTTTCTACAGTTTGTCTCTGAACGAATACTTTTAATAAAATCTGTTTTATGACGAAAGGCATCGTTGTATTCCGTGTTATATACTGTTTTATTAGTTATCCATGTTTTATCTGGTAATAATATCTTGGTATTTTCAACGTTTTTTGAAAGAGCAAGAAGTGCGAATGATTCATTGGGAGATGTTAATATTTTATATGGCTTTGTAGTATCAATATACATCCAAAGATCATCTACATAATAGAGGGATTGAAGATCTATTTTTATCTTTTTATCAGAAGTTGATATTATTTTATGTTCTATCTTTTTATTACCTGAATATATACTTATCTCTTTAATATCTTTTTCTTCAATATCTTCTAATAAAATATATCTAATTTTTATAACTGACTCATAGATATAGGTCTGTTTACTTTCTATTACGAAATTTTCTCGTGAATCATAACAATTACTTTGCGACCATATTGTGTAATTATAACTTACTTTGTAGTTGTTTTTATCTTCAATATATCCTTCTAGATTTTTACCTTTTTCATAGTATATACCGTCTTCTTTTTCTATCTTATACCACTTATATTTAATTTCGCTCTTATCAGTAATATCTATTGAGTCACTAGCGGATGCTACTGGTAGTAATAAAAATAAGGTTAAAAGTGTTATTATTTTTTTCATTATTCCTCTTTTCTCTGCTCTTTCATTATTATTATTAAATTTATTTTGAGGATTTTACTTTTTTTATTTTAATTTTTTTGGTTTTTTATAAAAAAAATATCTAGATTTAACTAGATATTTACTTATTACAATCAGTACATTTGTTATCAACGATAGGACTTATCATTTTTGATAGTTTTTCTTTTAAGGCTTTTACTCTATCTTCGGTCCAATATTCTTTAGGATCATCTAATCCTAAGGTATCTAGAGAAGTTTCGTCATCAAAGCCAACTATTTTGCCATCGGATACGGCAATAATAGCAGGTACGAAAATTCGTTTATTTCCTTCTTCATCATACTGAAGATGATCTGATAAGATACTGACAATTTTTTGATATTTTTCAGTATTTTCCTTACGATCATTATAAATGTTATAGTAGTATATTTTTTCTAAGCCTTCAACATCGGCAACTTCATTTAATTTTGGAACATAAGCTTGACACCATGGGCATTCAGGAAATCCTAAATATACAATACCTGTACCATGTTCTAGAATTTTAATTATTTCATCGATGTCTTTATATACAAAGACATTATATTCTGATACGTCAGTATATTCTTTTGAAAACTTTTGACTATCAGTCTCTTCTTCTTTAGTTTTATCTTTGCATCCAGTTAGAAGTACGGTTACTAGTAATATAATTAATAATATTTTTTTCTTCATATGTTACTCCTTTAATACTTAATTTCTTGTTAATTATATCATATTCTTTTAAAAAATTAAATATTTTTTTATTTATTCTGAGCGAAGAGCTACAACAGGATCTTTTTTGCTGGCGTAACTTGATGGGATTAGGCCTGCTACAACGGTAAGAAAGACACTTATAGCTATTAAAATTATAGCGGCTAATGGTGGCAATGATGAAACATTACTAATACCGGATAAATTTTTGATAATAATATTAATTGGAATATTTAGAATAATAGTTATTATAATACCTAAAACTCCGGAAATTAGGCCTGTTATGAAAGTCTCAGCATTGAATACGCGTGAAATATCTTTCTTTCTGGCGCCGATGGCTCTTAATATACCTATTTCTTTTGTTCTCTCTAGAACTGAGATGTAAGTTATAACTCCTATCATTATAGAAGATACGATTAGGGAAATACTTACAAATGCTATTAAAACATAACTAATAACATCTACAATAGTGGTAATACTATTCATAAGAATTCCTACATAATCAGTATACGTTATAACTAAATCTTTTTCTTTGTTATTTTCTTTTTCTTTATTATATTTATCAATTATTTTAATAATATCTTCTTTAGATTTAAAATCTTTAGGATAAATATTAATAGTTTTAGGAGTATCTAATGATACAATTCCTAAGGATGCTAAAGTCATTTCATAAGTATTAATACTTGAAAAATTAGTATTAGTAAGAACACTTTTGTCAGTACTTTTCAATTGTTCTTTAGCAATCTCTGAATTATTGATATTTTCAATAACATAATCGGTTAATTCTTTAGTATATCCAACTTCGCCACTAGTAGTAATTGATGATTCTTCATTTGGTTTAATAATACCTACGACTTTAAGGATTAGACTTTTATCAATTAATTTTTTCATGTAAGATTCATCTGATGACTTATCTACCCAAATAGATCCTTGTTTTTGATAATAATCGGTATTTAATACTAAGGTAAACTCGGTATTTAATAATTCATCATAAGTATAACTTGTTTGAGTAGTCTTTTCTAACTTTTCACCTTTCATGATCTTCTCAGTCATTTTAGTTAATTCAGCTTGGTCTTTAATACCAATTGAATATAGTGCATAATCGCTAATTTCGCCATAACTATCAGCAATTAATACTACTTCATCGTAATGTTCTGGTAATTTTCCAGCTAGAATATCATAGGTGTTTTTTAGTAAATTTTTATTTTCAGATAATTCGTTAAAGACATTCATTCTGTTTTCCATATATTGATTACTATTCATTGGGAAAGTTTCTTGCTGATAATTGAAACCAAATGATTGAAAGACAGTTGAAGGGTTTAATTTAGTTATTTTATCAGTATCTTTTTTATATATTTGTAAATCTAGATTGTAGGTGTATTTAATATCATTAGCATATTTATCTAGTTCATCAGAGTTTTCTTCAAGATATTTTTTAAATTCAGTTAGGTTATTGGTCTTTATTTGACTAGACATAGATTCGACCATCGATGACATTATGTCATTTGAATAAATTAATTTGTCCTGATGTTTTTCTCTTTTGTTTTGATTAGCAAGATCAGTTAACATTGTAGACATATCGGCAGTAGCTGACTCAATGGATAATGGATAACTTGTTAGGGTATCTTCTTGAACTCTAGCAATATAGTTATTAACTCCAGTCGATAATGATAATATTAGTGATATTCCAATTATTCCGATACTACCGGCAAAAGCTGTCAGGATGGTTCTGCCTTTTTTAGTTAGTAGATTATTAAAGCTTAGGCTTAGAGCGGTTTTAAAGCTCATACTGGTTTTTTTAGTTTTTGTTTTAATAGTTTCTTTATCTTGTTTAGTATTTATTTTACCATCATAGGCATTGGTGTCATTTATTATTTTGCCATCTTTGATACTGATAATTCTAGTGGAATATTTTTCGGCTAATTCTTGGTTGTGAGTTACCATTATTACTAGTTTTTTCTTAGAAACGTCTTTTAATAACTTCATTATTTCTTTACTAGTCTCGGTATCTAGGGCGCCGGTTGGTTCATCAGCAAGGAGTATTTCAGGGTCATTAACTAGAGCTCTAGCAATGGCTACTCTTTGCATTTGACCGCCAGATAATTGATTTGGCAATTTATCAACGTGATCTTTTAGTCCAACTTGTTCTAAGGCTTTTTTAGCCCTCTTTGTTCTTTCGGTTTTTGGTACTCCAGATAAAGTTAGGGCTAGTTCAACATTTGATAAAATAGTTTGATGAGATATTAGATTATAACTTTGAAAAACAAAGCCAACGCGATGATTACGGAAGGTATCCCAATCGCTATCATTAAATTTTTTAGTGGGTAATTCATTAATAATTAAATCACCACTGGTATATTTGTCTAATCCTCCAATGATATTTAAAAGGGTCGTTTTTCCGGAACCTGATGGTCCTAAGATAGATACAAATTCATTCTTTCGGAAATTTATAGTAATATCATTTAGAGCAGTTTGTTTAAATGAACCAGTTTCATAAATTTTAGTTATCTTTTTTAATTCAAGCATTTTATTCAATCCTTTCTTACATTTATTTATAATATCAAAAAATCAATACTTTATCAATAAAATACATAATTATAATATAATTTCACATAATTTTATTTTATTCTTTATAAGAAAAAAATAGACCTTACGGTCTACTTAATTACATAAATGATATAAAAGTGCATAAGAAGAAGAATGAAAATCCTAGAATAAAGGTTAATCTAGATATAAATAATTCGATACCTCTTTCTTTTCTATTTTGAAATAATTCAGATGATCCACCTTGAATTATGTTAGCACTTTCAGCTTTTCCGCTTTGTAATAATACTACGGCAATTAATAAAATTGATACGATTACAGTTAATGCTTCCATGTTTCCTCCTTTTGTTCCTACTAATTATAGCATATTTTTTTGATAAGTTCAACTAATATTGAATACCCCATACGACAGTATGTTTTGATTTTTTACCACATACAACACAAGTATCTTTATCATTATCTTCAGTGATACAACGGGATTTTAATCCTTTAATATCTTTCATTTTTAATTCGCATTCTTCACTACCACACCAAGGGGCATAGATGAATCCTGGTTGAGTATCCATAATCTTTTTAACTTCTTCAAGATTTTTGGCATGATATGTCATACTCTCTTTTCTTTTTTTAGCTTTATTATATAAATTAGATTGAATATCTTCCATTAAGTTATTAATATAGGTAACAATATCTGAATCAATAGAGATAGTTCGTTTTTCTAGAGTATCTCTTCTTGAAATTGTAATAACTTTATTTTCAATATCTCGTTTACCTAATTCTATACGAACGGGAATACCATTTACTTCAGCTTCGGCTAATTTATATCCGAAGGTTTTATCACTGTTATCGATTGATACAGTTATACCTGACGAAATTAATTTTTGTTTTAATGCATTGGCTAACTTTTCAGTTGCTTCATCTTTTGTAGCTTCGATAATAGTTACTTGAATAGGTGCTATTCTTGGTGGTAATACTAATCCTGCATCATCACTATGTACCATGATTAAAGCACCAATCATACGATTAGAGGCTCCCCATGATGTTTGGTAAGCATAATCAAAAGTATTATCTTTAGTTACAAATTTAATGTCATAGGCCTTAGAGAATTTTTGCCCGAAGTAATGACTGGTACCAGACTGTAAAGATACACCATTATACATAAGAGACTCAATAGTTAAGGTATATTCAGCTCCAGCAAATTTTTCTTTTTCAGTTTTTCTACCTGCTAATACGGGAATAGCTAGGTAATTCTCAAAGAAATCTTTATACACACCAAGCATTTGTCTTGTTTCGGCTTCAGCTTCTTCTTTAGTGGCGTGTACGGTATGACCTTCTTGCCAAAAGAATTCTCTTCCTCTTAAAAATGGTCGTGCTTCTTTTTCCCAACGCATAACATTACACCATTGATTATATTTTAATGGTAAATCTTTATATGATTTTACTACTTCATGATAATAATCGCTAAATAATGTTTCACTAGTTGGTCTGATACATAGTCGTTCTTCGAGCTCTTTTTCTCCGCCTTGGGTTACCCATGCGACTTCTGGAGCAAATCCTTTTACTAATTCACCTTCTTTTCTCAATAGACCTTCTGGTATTAGCATCGGCATTTGAATGTTTCTGTGTCCGGTTTCTTTAAATTTTTGATCCATAATACTGGTTATTTTTTCCCAAATAGCTGTCCCATTTGGTTCGTAGATGATACATCCTTTAACATTGGAATATCTTGCTAATCTAGCGGCTGATACGACATCAGTATACCATTTGGCAAAATCAACATCTCTTTTAGTTATTGCTTTGTTTCCATTCATATTTTTCACTCCTTGATAGAATCATTATATCAAAAATATATTAAAAAAGATACCCTATTTTATGGATATCAGTAATAATTGTATGAATAAGTTAGTAAAAAGATGTGTTACTTTGATACTATTATATAATATTTATGATATAATTTAAGGAGATTTAACTAGGTGATTTGGCTTTATAAGTTTGAAAAAAGAAAAAAATAGGTTTTTTTAATAATTGGTGTTGACAATGAATAAAAAATAATATATAATTTATATTGCCGTGGGGAATTAGCTCAGTTGGCTAGAGCATCTGCCTTGCACGCAGAGGGTCAAGGGTTCGAGTCCCTCATTCTCCACCATTTCGGGAAGTGGCTCAACTTGGTAGAGCATTTGGTTTGGGACCAAGGGGTTGCAGGTTCAAATCCTGTCTTCCCGACCATTTAGGTTATAAAGTCTTACGTTGTAAGGCTTTTTTCTTTTGGCTTTTTTATTTATTAAAAAAGAAACTAGCAATTGTTAGTTTCTTTTATTGTGATTTATAAATTTAATTTATTCTTTGGTATAGGAACAACTAGAACATTTGATTTTATTGCCTTTTTTAGTTAGAATGCTTTGACAATCTGGACATAATTCATTAATTGGTTCATCCCAAGTAGCAAAATCACACTTTGGATAATTATTACATCCGTAGAAGATTTTACCCTTTCTAGTCTTCTTTTCGATAATTGTTCCATCGCACTTAGGGCATTTCATTATTTCTTTTGGCTCTTCTTTTTCGGTTTTGATATATTTACATTCTGGATAATTAGAGCATGCTACGAATGTACCGTATTTACTTCTTTTTATTACTAAAGGATGATTACATTCAGGACATAACTCCCCTGTTTCTTCAGGTGGTTTTTTCTCCATATGTTCAAATGCTTCCTTAACTTTAGGCTCAAACTCTTGATAGAATCTTTTTAGCAAACTAAGATATTCAAGATTACCTTCAGCTATTTTATCTAAATCCTCTTCCATCTCTCTAGTATAGTCAACATTTATTATATCTTTAAAATACTCTTGTAATTTATCTGTTGTATCAATACCGATCTCTGTTGGATGAAATTTCTTTTCAATTATTTTAACATAGCCTCTTTCTGATAAGATACCAATGGTTGTTGCATATGTTGATGGTCTTCCAATACCTAGAGTTTCCATTTCTTTAATTAATTTACTTTCTGTATATCTTGCTGGTGGTTTTGTTGTATGCATTGTATAATTAATATCGTTGGCTACGATGATGTTTGTTTTATAATTACTGAAGTCTGGTAAAATTACATCTTTTGAATCTTCATATTCACTATATACTTTTAAGTATCCATCAAACGTAAGAATACTTCCAGTAGCTTTAAATTGATAATTGTTATTATCTAGAATAATGGTGGTAGCTAGAGTGTTTGCATCTTTCATAAGTGATGCAAGAGCTCTTGTATAAATCATTTTATATAATTTATATTCATCATTAGTTAGATATGGTTTAACTGATTCTGGCGTTCTATTTATATTAGTAGGCCTGATTGCTTCGTGAGCATCTTGAACGTTTTCAGCCTTTTTAGTCTTTTTGACATATCCAAGGTAATCCTCACCATAATTATTTTTAATAAATGCAAAGGTACTTTTGATAAATTCTTCAGATAATCTTACTGAATCAGTTCTCATATAAGTTATTAAACCGACAGTTTCATCTTTCAATTCTATACCTTCATATAATTTTTGGGCCAACATCATGGTTTTTTTACTAGTAAAGTTTAACTTATTTGAGGCATCTTGTTGAAGAGTTGATGTTATATATGGAGGTTTTGCTTTTTTAGCTTTTTCTTGTTTATCAACGGACTCAATTTTAAATGCTTTAGTTAATTTATCTAGTATTTCTTTAGCAACATGTTCTTCTTTTATTTCTATTTTTTTATGATTGTAGGTATCTAACTTGGCATTAAAATCAGTAAAGTTAGCTTCAATTTCATAATAATCTTCAGGAATGAATGCTTCGATTTCTCTTTCTTTATCAACGATTAGTTTTAGGGCAACACTTTGAACACGTCCAGCTGATTTTCCGCCAGTTTTTGACTGCATTAATTTACTTAATCTAAAACCAATGATTCGGTCTAGCATTCTTCTTGTTTCTTGTGATTTTACTAAATTATCATCAATATCTCTGGCTTTTTTAAAACTAGATAAAATGACATCTTTAGTTATTTCATTAAATACAATTCTTTTATATTTATCTTTTTCTAGAGATAAAGTATCATATAAATGCCATGATATAGCCTCCCCTTCACGGTCGGGGTCGGTTGCTAAATATACGAAATCAGAATTTTTTACATCTTTTTTTAATTCATTAACTAATTTCTTTTTACCTTTTATTATTTCATAATTAGGTTTAAAGTTATTTTCTATATCTATACCAAAACCATATTTTCCTGTCGTAGCTAAATCTCTTATGTGTCCTAAGGAAGATACGACTTTATATTCACTACCAAGATACTTTTCAATTGTTTTACTTTTACTTGGTGACTCTACGATTACTAATTTTTTTGACATACACCATCGTCCTTTCTTACCAATTATATACGATATATTTTTGTTTTGTCAAACTTTTTTACAAATAAGTTATTTTTAATTTTTTTATATGTAATGCATATGCTTTATTGAGGGATATAATGAATAACTTTATTGAATATTTTTATAACATGAAAATAGATAAAATTATATATAACGATAAATATTATTCTTTTTTATATAATGATTATTTTTATAGATTATATATAGTAGATGATAATGTTTATATTAATAATGTGGTTAGTATTAATAAGGAAATGCTTAATAATACTTTAGTTAGTGAAATAATAGCTAATAAAGATAAGGAATATATTAGTTATTATAATGGTTATATGTATGTATTAATTAAAATATATGTTAATGTTAATAAAAGAATTACTATGGAAGAAATTGCTGCGTTATCTAATTCTTTATGTAGAGATAAGATGAGTGTTAATTGGGGGATTCTTTGGGAGAAAAAGATAGATTATTTAGAGGATTTAATTGGAGAAAATGGGAAGAAATATCCATTAATTGTTGATAGTTTTAATTATTTTGTGGGATTAGCAGAAAATGCAATAAGTTATTATAACAATATAGATAATCTTGCTAATTATCGTTATTATATTAGTCATAAGGTTATCAGATTTGATGATACGATACAAGTTATTTATAATCCTTTAAATATTATATTTGATTATAAGGTTAGAGATATTGCTGAATATGTTAAGAATTCTTTTTTTAATAATAATTATAATGTTATGAATGAATTAAATAGATATTTATTAACTAATAATTTATCTTATACGGACGTTTTATTATTAGTATCAAGACTACTATACCCGAGTTTTTATTTTGAGATGTATGAAGATATTTTAATTGATAACAAGGAAGAAGAAATAATTATTAATATTGTTAATAGAGCCGAGGAATATGAGGCTTACTTAGCAATGGTAATTGGCTTTTTGCATAGTAGGTATAATGTTCCAGAAATTGAATGGTTAAAAAAAGCGAAATATTAATTTCGCTAATCGATATTTACCACTTTAATTACTTCAGGTATTTCATTTATTAACGCTGTTTCAATGCCACTTTCTAGGGTATGATCTGATAATGGGCAATTGCTACATGCACCGGTTAATCTGACATATACGACACCATTTTCATATTTTTGAAATTCAACGTTGCCACCATCGTTTTGAAGATATGGTCGGATTTTGTCTAGTACTTCATTTATCTTTTTTTCTATTTCCATATTTATCACCCAATGTTAAGTATATACTTTTTTTTGCTTTTTTTCAATTATTTGCTATGAAAATAGTAAAAAAAATGTTATAATACCGAAGAAAGAGGAAAAAAGTATGGATGATATAAAAGTAAATGATATTGTTGAGGTAACTGTTACTGGTATTCAAAAATATGGAGCTTTTGTTCTTATTAATAATAAGTATGATGGATTAATTCATATTTCGGAGATATCTAGTGGATATGTTAAAAATATTAATGATTATATTAAGATTAAGGATGTTATTTATGCACAGGTAGTAGATAAAGATATGGAAAATAATAAATTTAAGCTTAGTATTAAAAATATTGATTACAGAAATGATGGAAGAGTTTTAAATGATGGGGAAAATTTTATGGATGGATTTGAACCACTAAAAGATCATCTTGAATTATGGATCAATGAAAAAATAAAAGAAATTATGGATAAAATGTAAAAATATTCTTTAAGGAATATTTTTTTTGTAACAAAAAAAGTTCTTGATAACAAGAACTTATTTTACATAAATGGTGTCCCGTATGCGATTCGAACGCATGACCCTTTGATTAAAAGTCAAATGCTCTACCGGCTGAGCTAACGGAACATTTAGTGGTTGCCTCGGCTAGACTCGAACTAGCGAATGTCACAGTCAAAGTGTGATGCCTTACCGCTTGGCTACGAGGCAATAATTTTCTAACCAAAACAAGTGGTGGAGGGACATGGATTTGAACCATGGAACCCGAAGGAACAGATTTACAGTCTGCCGCGTTTGACCACTTCGCTATCCCTCCAAAAAAAATGGTGCCGAAAACAGGAATTGAACCCGTAACCTACTGATTACAAGTCAGTTGCTCTACCAATTGAGCTATTTCGGCATAAATAATGGTGGGCGATACAGGACTCGAACCTGTGACCCCCTGCTTGTAAGGCAGGTGCTCTAACCAACTGAGCTAATCGCCCAATCAACATGGAACTACGCCCACCATGTCTTAGTACAAATTAACTGCACTGACATTTAATAATATACCACGAGATAGGTCTGATGTCAACAGTTTTTTTGACATTTTAGTCATTATTTTTTTTATTGTTTAATGTTTTTTTGTAGGAATTAATTTGTTTTTGAATTTTATATCTTTCTACTACTCTATTTTTGGGTAATAATCTCTTTATTATATAGAGTTTTTCTAATTCTATTTTAGAGTATTCTTGAAATGTTTTACTATTTTCTTTTAGTAAAACTGGTCCAAATGTTAATTCTTTTTTGGTATATTTCTTTTTACCTTTTATAAATTTTATAATTATATAATACTTTTTATTGTCTTTAACTACTACTTCACTATCAATATGAAAACCTAAGGATTGTAAACATTTTCTAACAAGATAATTTTTGGTATTGCTACCAATTATTATAGTATCAATGCTTTTTAATTTTTCTTTGTTATTTTTTAATATGCCTATTATAGTATGTGCTCCCATACCTGAAATTATGACTGTGTCAATATTATCTTCTTTAGTAATTACTTCTAGGCCATTTCCTAATCTAGTTTCAATATAATCTTCAAGTTGGTTTTTTTTAATATTTGTAATAGCATTGTTTAGTGCTTCTTTATTGATGTCGGAAGCAATTATTTTTTTAGAAATATTGTTTTGATAAATAGATATATCTAATAATCCGTGATCGCATCCGACATCTAATATAGTAGCATTCATTGGTACTAAGGACTGAATTGTTCTTAGTCTATTTGATAGTTTAATCATTTAAGAAGTCCTTTAGTTTTCTACTTCTTGATGGATGACGTAATTTTCTTAAGGCTTTGGCTTCAATTTGTCTAATTCTTTCACGAGTTACGCCAAACATTTGGCCAACTTCTTCCAAGGTCTTACAGCATCCGTCATCAAGACCGAATCTTAGTCTTAATACTTGTTCTTCTCTTTCGGTTAATGTTAATAATACATCTGAAATTTCGTCTTTTAATAATTCATGTACTGTGTATTCTTCAGGTGACATAGTTCTTTCATCTTTAACAAAGTCTCCAAGATGAGAGTCATCTTCTTCACCAATTGGGGTCTCTAGGGAAACTGGTTCTTGTGCTATTTTAATTACTTCTCTAACCTTTTCTAAAGATAGATGCATTTTCTTTGCTAATTCTTCTTCAGTAGGTTCACGATTTAATTCAAGAGTTAATTGTCTTTGAAAGCGCGATAATCTATTGATAGTTTCAACCATGTGTACTGGCACTCTAATAGTTCTTGCTTGATCAGCAATGGCTCTAGTTATAGCTTGACGAATCCACCATGTTGCGTATGTTGAGAATTTATAGCCTTTTTCGGCATCAAATTTTTCAACGGCTTTCATTAATCCGATGTTTCCTTCTTGAATTAAATCTAAGAAAAGCATACCACGACCAACATATCTTTTAGCAATAGATACGACAAGTCTTAGGTTTGACTCAGCTAATTTGTTTTTGGCTTCTTCATCACCTGCTACGATTCTTGCTGATAATTCCATTTCTTCTTCAAGGGTAAGCAAGCTTATTTTACCTATTTCTTTTAAGTACATTCTTACTGGGTCACTAATAGTTAATTCTTTAGCTAGAGAACTATCTTTTAATAAATCATCTATACTCTCTCCACCAGTGGTTGCATCGTCTTCACCTTCGCCAGCTAGATCTTCATCAGTTACGACTTGAACATTAGCTTCCATTAGACTGTTATATAGATCATCTAGTGAATCACTATCTAAGTCTAGTCCTTTTAATGTTGAGGCTAATTGTTCATAAGTGATATAACCTGCTTCTTTTCCTTTCGCTATTAATTCTTTTTTTCTTTCTTCGTATGGTTTTATTTCTCCGATCATTATTTCACTCCTTTTAATGATAATATTTCACTTAATATACTTGCTTGTTTTATTGGATTTGTTTCTTCTTTTAATTCTTGATTTAATTTAGCTATTTTTCTTTTAATTGGATAGCTATTAATTACTTTTATATAATCTTCAATTTCTTCTTCAGTAAAATCTTTTTTATTTATTTGAATAATTTGATTTAATAAATTTAAGTCACTTTCGTTGTTAGCTATATAACTTATAAAGTCTGCTTCATTTATTGTTTTGTATTTATGATAATAATCTATTATTTCATTTGCTAGAATACGAATTTGATTATCAGGAAAAAAAGTAATTCTTTTTTCTACCGTAGAGATTATTTTAGCATCTTTAAACATATAGTTAATTAAATATCTTGAGGCTTGGTCATATTGATTTAATTTTATTTCTGTATTCTTTGTTTTTTCTTTAATAGGTATCTTCTTTTCTGGTTTGATTTTTTGGTATTTATCAAGTAATGTATTATAACTAATAGAAAATTCTTTAGACAGCTTATTAAGAGTTAGTTCAATCATGACTTCATCATCAATGGAAGATAAATCTTTTAAGGCTTCATCTATATATGTAGATATATCTTCGATATCGGTTAGATTTTTGTTGTTTTTATGAATTTTCATTAAGAATTCAATGGAATTCATTGGTGAATTTACTTTAGCTATAAAATCAGTTTTGCCATTTTTTAAGATATATTCATCAGGATCTAAATTGTCTTCAAGGCGAATTACTTTTGGGGTTACATCTATTTCTTTTAAGACATTAATTGCATGAATAGTTGCTTCTTCGCCAGCGGCATCACCATCAAAACATAAAATTATATTATCTGACATTTTTTTTAATAAACTAGCATTTTGTTTTGTTAGGGCTGTTCCCATGGTTGCTACGCAATTGTTAATACCAACAGTACTAGCTCTGATAACATCCATAAAGCCTTCCATAACAATAATAGTTTCGTTCTTTTTTAATAATTCTTTAGCATTATGATAATTATATAGAATATTTCCCTTTTTAAAGATTGGGGTTTCTTTAGTATTTACGTACTTGCTATTGTCTTTAGTTGAATATATTCTTCCAGAAAAGGCAACAACATTTCCTTCAAGATCGCATAAAGGGAACATAATACGATTTATAAAGATATCTTTTCCGGATTCATTAGCAATACCATATTCGATAATCTTTTTTAAAGGAATCTTTTTATTTATTAGAAAATCAGTCAAAGACATATTTGATGTAGATAAACCTATTTTAAATTTTTTAATAGTTTCTTTATCTATTTGTCTTTTTTCTAAATACTCTCTAGCGTTATTACCCATATTAGTGAATAAACTATTTTGATAATATTTGCAAGCTAATGAATACATATCATATGCTTCTTGATTTTTATTTACATGTTTTTTTATGGCTCCTAAGTTGTATCCGACTTTAGCTCCGAGTACTTTTACAGCATCATAGAAACCAATATGTTCATAGTCGGCAACGAAGGTAAATACATTACCAGTTTTACCACAAGAGAAACAAGTAAATATTTGTTTTTCTTTTGAAACACTCATACTTGGTGAATGGTCGTCATGAAATGGGCAAACACCAAAGTAGTTTTTTCCTTTTTGAGTTAGAGGAAGATAGTTTGAAATAATATCAACAATATCTATTTTATTTCTTATTTCATTAATCATTTCGTTGGTAATATTCATATTTTCCCCTCCAATAGTGATATTCAAAAAAAACATGTAGATTACTTTTATTTTTATTAACTTTTTGTTAATTTGACACAAATTTTACACTTTTTTAGTTATTTTATAAACATAGAATCCCCAAATGAGAAAAATCTATACTCATGTTTAACAGCAACGCTATAGGCTTTCATTATTAATTCCTTGCTAGCAAAAGCTGATATTAACATTATTAAAGTTGACTTTGGTAAATGAAAATTAGTTATTTGAGCATCGATGGCTTTAAAGGTATATCCTGGATAAATAAAGATATCTGTCCAACCAGATGTTTCTTTAAAACAATTATATTTAGACATGATTGTCTCTAAGGTTCTGGTAGAAGTTGTTCCAACTGCTATGATTCTTTTATTGTTTTTCTTAGCGTTGTTTAAGATGTCTGCTACTTCTTTTGACATATGATAAAATTCGCTATGCATTTTATGTTTGGTAACATCTTCGACATTAACTGGTCTAAAGGTTCCTAGGCCAACATGCAAGGTAATATAACAAATATTTATACCTTTTTCTTCGATAGCTTTTAACAATTCTTTAGTGAAATGAAGCCCAGCGGTTGGGGCTGCGGCAGAGCCATTATTTTTGGCATATACTGTTTGATATCGATCCTTATCTTCAAGTTTTTCTTTAATATATGGTGGTAATGGCATACTTCCTAGTTCATCTAATATTTCATAAAATATGCCATCATAGATAAACTCAATCTTTCTTATTCCTTCATCTAATACTTCAAGGCATTTAGCTTTTAGTTTTCCATGACCAAAAGAAATAATAGTTCCGGTTTTTATTCTTTTAGCAGGCTTAGCTAAACAAAGCCAATCATTGTTTTCGATGTTTCTTAGCAATAATAATTCTATTACAGCCTTAGTATCTTCTTTTTCTCCGATAATTCTAGCGGGTATTACTTTCGTATCATTTAATACAAGAACATCATCTTTATCTAAATAATTAATAATATTGTGAAATGTTTCATGAATAATTTCTCCAGTTTTACGATCTAAAATCATTAATTTAGAATCATCTCTTTTTTCAAGTGGGGTTTGAGCAATTAACCTTTCTGGTAACTCATAATCAAAATCATCTGTTTTCATCTTAGTACTCCCTTTCAAACTGCATAATATTATAACATATTTTTTAACAAATGGTTAATTATTTTAAAAAAAAGATAAAACAAACTATTTATTTGTTTTATCTCCATTACCATTAATGTTATAAACTTCACCGAGGTATTTTGATTCAGGTTTAATAATACATTTAAAGAAGTCTTTTATACGAGCTAGAAATTCTCTCATATCTCTTTTTGTTTGACCACTATATTCATTATCAACCGATGATATTCCATAGGCATCTATATCAAGTTTTTTAGCGATATATAATGATCTATATAAATGATATTTTTGGGTTACAATTACTATTTTATTAACATTATATATTTTTTTGGCACGATAAATACTGTCATAAGAAGATATACCGTTATGGTCCATAAAGATATCTTCTGAAGGAATACCATTTTCAATTAGATAGTTTTTCATAACATTTACTTCATCGTAATCATCAGCCATATGATCACCACTAACTAAGATCTTTTTTGATACTCCAGAATTATATAAATTTATACCTTCAGTCAATCGATCTTTTAACATAGGACTTGGTTGATTGTTTCTGATACTTGCTCCGAGAATAAGAATACAATCGGCATCGGTTATATTTATATTATCTATAGTATATATGTCTTTCTTGGTACTTATTATGACATAATAGTTAATTATTAATAATAAAATAATAACTAAAATGGTTATTTTTAATAGTTTTTTCATATTGTTACCTCTATTTAATTATAACATTAAATAGAAAAAAACACAAACACTTGTGTCTTTCCTATCATATATAATGACAATATATTATATTAGTTTTTTTTTAAAATATTCATCTTGGGATATATAATTCTTGATTTATACTTAAGATATTAGATTTTAGATTGTTTAATTTTTTTATTTCCTCTACGGTAGTATTATATTTTTTAGCTATTTGATATAGGGAATCACCTTTTTTTACGATATAGACAGTATATTCTTCTTTAGCTCCAGGAACAATTAATTCTTGATTTATACTTAAGAGATTGGAGGTTAAGTTATTTAATTTCTTTAGCTCGGCTACGGTAGTATTATATTTTTTAGCTATTTGATACAAAGAATCACCTTTTTTTACAATATAAACATTGGTTGATTTGGGAGTTTCTTCGATAACTTTGCTTGGGATGATTAATTCTTGATTTATACTTAAATTATTGGAGGTTAAGTTATTAACTTTTTTTATTTCTGCAACAGTAGTGTTGTACTTTTTGGCTATTTGGTATAATGTATCACCTTTTTTTACAATATAGATATTGTCAGCATTAATATAGGAGACAATACTGTCAACAATAATATCTACAGTTTTTTCATAATTAGTGGGATTATTATACTCAATTATTAGAGCTTCACTTGGAGAGGTATTTCTAATTACACTATAATAGTCTAGCATAGTATTTGTAGGTAGTCTTCTTTGAAAATATTTTTCTACATTTATATCGTTGGCTTCAAGATTATTACTGATAAGGCTAGCTAATTTATCAGTGTTTCTTAAGGGATATATTATATCAAAGGCAGTATTTTCTGAAATTCTATTTTGAATTATTATATCATTAGAATTCTTTATTTCGTTTATAATACTGTTACGTTCATCGTCTGTTAGTGATACATCATTATTTCTAACTAGTTCGGTATCTATTCCTTTATTTTTAAACTGTTTACTCATGTAGTTAGAGATATCTAGAAGAATATTTTTTTCATATTGATTAGATATAAGTTTACCAGTATCTTTTCCTCCGCGATATGGATCTATTATTATCTTCACTTTATCACCTATTAAATTATATTTTTTAGGAAGAAAAAAATAACTCAAAGAATGAGTTATTGTAATGAACCGGTATATTTTTCTGAAGATGCTCCGATAGTTCCTACGAATTCTGAATTTAGAACAGAATTATCTACCATATCTCCGTTTATCCAGAAATATACGGTAAAGGTGGTATCTTCATATGATAACGGATAATCTTTGACGATAGTTACGGTCGAGCTACTAGTTACACCTTTAAATGTTCCTTTATTGTTATATACTTCTACACCATTTTTAATTCCTACGACTTCCCAAATGAAGCCATCTGTAGAAATATTTGAAGTGATTTTTTCAACGTTTATATAAATATTGGCTTTGGCTAATGCACTGCCTTCGGCCATCTTTATTTTTACTGATGTATTGAGTCCTTGTTCTCTACTTTTGCTTAGATTCATGGGACCAGTTATTTCTTCTCCACCAGTATATATTACTTCGAAATTTGAGGCATTGGTATTTAGAGCAGAATTATTAGATTTAGTCGTTGATAAGTAATAAGCATAAGTTGAACCAACGATTATTGGTACTGTAACAATAATACCTATAATTAACATAATGGCGGATTTTTTATTCATGCTTAATCCCTCTTTCTATATTAGTTATTTGCTTTTTACAGCACTATTTATATTTACTTTGGCACTAAAGCCTTTATTCATTAAATTATTTTGATTGGTATTGTCATCACTTAACCAAATATATAATTCATATGTATAGGTTTTTGGATATGTTTTTGGGGTTAGTAATGACATTGGTAATATTTTTAGAGAATTAGCTGAACCGATACTGGCGAAATTACCATTAGCGATAAGTTTTTTATCTTCGAGTAATTCATATTTATAATTAGCTATTTTTAATTCTTCTGAGATATTAATATCTGTAAGAGATACTTCAATAGCTACTTCATAATTTTCTAAGTTAGGACCTACGGTAATAGTAAAACTATTTTTATTAGCATAGTTATATCTATCTTCATCGTATATTGGGGTAGTTGTTGTTGACTCAATATATTCGGTTTGTGCGAATATCACAGTTGGTTTTTCGCTAATTGTAGAGCCAATTACATTGCTCTCAGCATTTTGATATGCATACCAACCATAGCTTATTCCAAGGGTTATGCCAAAAATTATGGTTATGGTTATTGTAAGAATTATTATCATTTTTTTAAATTCCATAATTTCACCCTCATTCTAAACTATTTTTACCTATATTAATAATATCATAATTTTTAAATAATATCAATAATTCATACAAGAAAAAAAGTAAAGATTTTCTTTACTTTGATTACATCTTTTCTAAAGTTCTTACCATTTGATATGAATAGCCCATTTCGTTATCATACCAAGCTACAACGTGAAGCAATTGTTTATTATCTACTTCAATTATGTTTGTTAAGGCAGAATCGATGGTAGCTCCACAAGTTGAAGAAATTATATCTGATGAGACAATTGGATCTTCCGTATAATGTAGTGTTTCATTAGTATTTTCTTTAAATACTCGGTTAACTTCTTCTTTAGTGACATGTTTATCTACTTCTACGACTAAATCTATAAGTGAACCATCTGATACGGGTACTCTAATGGCAGATCCAAGAATACGACCGTCTAAATTTGGTAATACTTTTCCAATTGCTTTAGCAGCACCGGTAGATGTTGGTACCATATTCATAGCACAAGCTCGACCTCTTCTTTCAATAATTCCTTTTTTATGAGGAACGTCAAGAGTTACTTGATCGTTAGTATAAGCATGAATGGTAGTCATGTTACCTTTTACTACTTTAAAATTATCATCTAATACTTTTAATACTGGTGCTAAGCAATTAGTTGTACATGAAGCAGCAGATACGACTAAATCGTTGTCTGATAAGATATCATCATTAACATTATATACGATTGTTTTCATTTCTCCTTTACCAGGAGCTGATATTAATACTTTTTTAGCACCGGATACAATGTGAGTCATCGCTTTATCTAGACTAGTAAATTTACCGGTACATTCAAGAACTATATCAATAGATAATTCTTTCCATGGTAAGTTTATTGGATCCATTTCTTTATATATTTTTATTTCTTTATTATCGACGATGATTGAATCTTCTTTATATGTTATTTCTTTTTTATATTGACGATGATTAGTATCATATTTTAACAGATATGCTAACTCCTCTGGAGTTGATAAATCGTTAATAGCTACGACTTCTAAGTCATCTGATTCTTCAATTATTCTGAATACTAACCTCCCTATTCTTCCAAAACCATTTATGGCAATTCTTTTCAAAATTATTCCTCCTTTATTTAATTAAGACTTCTCCGTCTTTAACTAACTCTTCTATTTTACCATTAACAAATCCTACTAGAGCTCCTACTTGTACTTCTATTGAATAGTCGGAATTGTTTTCTAATTTTAATAAGATACTTTTTGACTCTTTGGGTGATATTACATCTTCAAGGGGATCTTTTGAGTCAGCATCAAGTGTTATACTTAGTTTATCTCTATTAGAGTTATCATTTAAGACATAATAATACATTCCATATCTAACTGATGAGTCGTATGGATTTTCTAAATTTATCTCAAGATATTTAACTTCTCTTGCTGAGAGAACTACTCTTTTACTTGATTTATCTTTTAGGGAATATATCAAGTTATAATTAGCAGTTGAATTATCTAGATTTATATCTTCTTCATTATAAGCAAATGTATTATATAAAGATATTGTACCAAGTACTAATAATAATACTAAAAATATTAAGATATTTCTTTTACTCATATTATGCCCTCTTTTCTTTTATTTAATTATAAAATTTATAACATCACTAAAATCTATTGCACTAATATATAGTAATATAGCTGACATACTAAGAAATGGTCCAAAAGGAATGATATTGTCTTTTTTTGAGATAAGGAGCAGTAATGCAATTGGAAAAGCAATGAATGTAGCAAAGAAGATATTGCATACGGCCATTGAATATCCGAGTACTAATCCTACTAAAAACATTAATTTTATATCACCGCCACCAAGAGACTCTTGTTTAAACATTAAATCTCCTAATTTTTTTATTAAGAGCATGGTGGCAAATGAACCAATTCCTGATAGTATACAAATTGATGTTTTATATAAACCAATATCAACGATATCTATTAAAATTATTGCAAAGATAGCGATAATTAATACTTCATCTAATATTATCATGTATTCAATATCACTAATAATTATAATTATTAGACTTGATACGAATATTAAGGCTACGATAAGTTCTAAGGTTAAACCAAATACATGGTAACATACTGCAAATAAAATACCAGTACATAATTCCATTAATAAGTAACTAAGGGGAAGTTTTGTTTTACAACTACGACATTTTCCTCCGAGTAATAGATATGATATGATAGGAATTAACTCGTACCAAGATAATTGATGATTACATTTTTCGCAATGTGATTTTGGACTAACAATAGATTCACCTTTTGTAAGCCTTGTTGCTATTACATGATAAAATGAACCTAATACACTGCCAAAGATAAAAAATATTGTTAGATATAAATATTCCATATGTTCTCCTTATATTATTGTGCTATATATATCAAACATTGGTACTACTACGGCTAGTAGGATTATTCCAACGATGACTGCTAATAAAACGATCATTACTGGTTCTATTAAGCTTTTCAATCTAGCAATTATATTTGTTTGTTCTTCTTGATAGTAGGTTGAAACATGTTCCATCATTTCTCCTAATTTACCAGTTTTTTCTCCAGTTAAAAGCATTTCATAGGCGGTTTCTGGAAAGGCCCAGTGTCCTTTGAACGCTACGGATACGCCATTTCCTTTACTTAAATTTTCAATGGCATTATTAATTATTTTTTTATATACTTCATTTTCAGTAATTTTGCTTAAGATATCCATACTATCGGTAATAAATACATCATGTTTAATTAGGGTTGAGAAAGTACTCGTAAAGGTTACTAATTGATTGTATTTGATGATATCTTTAACTACTGGGATATGCATTAAAAATGATTGCGTAGCATATTTAAAGCCGGTAGATGATTTATATATTAGAGTAAATAAAGTAACTACGACAATGATTCCTCCAAGGATATAATACCAATTACCTGTAAAGAAATTACTGATATTAATAATTGCTACGGTTATACCTGGAAGACTTGAACCAGTTGATTCATACATGGAAGTAAATGATGGCACAACGTAAGTTATTACAAAGGTTAGAACTGCTACGGCAAAAACCATTAATACTGATGGGTATGTCATTGCATTAATTATTTGTTTACGATTGCTATCTTGTCTTTTATAATATGCAGCCATATCATCTAAAACACCAGTTAAATCTCCAGTCATTTCAGATGTTTTTAACATATTAATTAACATTTTAGGAAATACCTTTCCTTGCTTAGCTAAGCAATCACTAAAGCTTACTCCCCTATTTAAATCAAAAACTATTTTTCGATATAACATAGCTATATTTTTCTTTTTACTTTGTCTACTTAATATTTCCATGGAATCTAGTAATGGAATACCTGATTTTACATAAGTAGATAATTGAGTTAAAAAGAAATTTAGATCTTTTGATGACATCTTTTTTGAAGTTGATGCCCCAATTAAACCAAGGCTAGCCGATAACTTGTCCTCAGTTATTTCAACAATTTGATACCCTTTATTTAATAAGAATGACTCAACATCAACTTTATTTTCAGCGTCAAAAAAGCTTTCTATTATTTTCCCATCAGCTTCTTTTACTTTATATTTAAATCTTTTTAATTTTACAGGTTGATTGTTAGATGTATTTGTGTTATTAAATTCTGTTTGTACTGTTGGTTTTGCTACAGGTTGGTTATTTGACATGTTGTTTATTTGATTATTTTGAATATTATTTGGCTGATTTTGAAACATATTCCACATCCCTTTACTCTATTTATAATATAATTGTATCACAAATATATATTTTTTTAAAACTTTTTTAAAAATTTTACATATATTATTGTTAGGAAGGTAGAAAAATGAATCCTGGAAGAATGATGATGCCTAATATGGCATTTGCTCCGATGATGAGAGCACAAGCAATGGCACCTGGTGGCATGGGACTATTCGGAAGAATTGGCAGTGGTTTAAGGTCATTTAATTGGAGTGGATTATTAAGTGGTGCCAATAAGACTTTAAACGTAGTTAATCAAACGATTCCTTTAATTAAACAAGCTAAACCAATGGTTGGTAATGTTAAATCTATGCTAAGACTTGCCAAAGCTTTTGGTAGTGAAACCATATCAAGAAATGGTAACAATAATAATAGTCGAAGAACTAATAATATTAAAAAAGAAAATAAAAATATAACTACAAATACAGTAAAAAAAGAAAGTAATGATAATTTTAGCAATGATAGTTATCCGAATTTTTTCATATAAAAACTTCGAAGTTCTTTCGAAGTTTTAAATTTATTCTTTATTAACTAGCATTTTGTTCTAATGTACCAGTATAGGTTATTGTAAATGATTGACCTTGTTCTGATGCAGGGTTACCTGCAGAATTGTTTGCTAGCCAAATCTTTAGGTAATATGTTTTATTAACTGTAGCTCCGGCAGCAACATTAAAGGTTGCAATTTGTAAACTGTTACCACTTGATGCGAATGTTCCAGTTGGTGTAGTACAAGCAGCACTTGAGCTTTCAGAAATGAAATACTTCATATTAGCTGTTTTTAGAGCTGCTGGCAAGTCAGTTAAATCAAGGTTAACTTTGGCTGTCATTGAGGTATTTGTACTATTTACAGCATTTACTTTAACAGTTTTAACAATGGCATAACTTCCATTACAACTAGCAGTCGGTACCATTTTTTGAGCAGTAATATTTCCACCACCATCAATAGTCATACTACCACCACTTACGGTGAAGCTAACTGCTGTATTATTGGCAGAAGTCCATGTCCACCAAGCAAATGTTCCACCGGCGATTAAGACAATTACTAAGATAACGGCTACGATTGATAGTATTAATTTATTTTTATCTTTATTATCTTTCATATTTCCTCCTTATATTTTCTAATCAGTTTGCTCTGATGTTGCATAAATGTATCCAGCAAAGCTTTTTCCAACAACATTGTTTTGATTTGCTGTTGTTATTGCATCACCATTAACCCAAAAATACACATAATAATTGGCTGTTGCAGCACCCTCAGCAGCAAATGATGTTGTATCGCTATATAGTGTTTGATCAGTAGTACCTGTTGATATAGTACCTAGCGCTACCCAAGTAGTATTTGTGGCTGCTGGAATTGCGGTTGATGCAGAATTATTACAGTCAGTTGCTGTTGCAGACTTACATACAGCATATTTAACTACATTGCTGTCGCCAATTCCGTTTGTAGTCTTTTTCAAAATCAAATCAAACTTACTAGCTTTAGCTGTTCCAGCTGGTTTTGATGCAGTTAGCGCGATATAGCCGGCTTTATCAGCAATGGCATTTCTTGCCGGTGTTGCAGTAAGAATGCTTATTGAACTTACGGCATTACCAGTTGTGTAATTGTATGTGAAGTTTAATGTTGAACCAGCATAATTACCATTAGTTACACTTGCATTAAATGTTAACCAAGCAAATGTTGCACCTGCGATTAAAGCTACGAAGAAGATTACTCCAACAATTGTTCCTATAAATTTTTTCTTATCCAAGTTTATTCCTCCTTATCTTATAATTAAATATTATCATATTAAATAATTTTTGACAATAATTTTTTTAGATTATTTGATTTTTTTGACAATGAAATATTTACAATCTTTGGCACAATAATCTTTTAGATACTTATCTAAATTTTTAAAATTATTTATTTTATTTACTTTTTTAGATTTTTCATCATAAAATCCTTTTAGTCTTAATTTACCATAAGCGATGTCTCCAACGACATAATCATAATCATAAAAATAATCCGTGCATTTTTCAAGAAATTCTTCTTTATCAAATGCTTCTTTATAATCTTTTATTAATTCATATTTTGTATTATTTACTTCTATTTCCATGTTTTTCTCCTTATATTAATAGTCTTTAGAAAAGGCTCCTTTTATTTGTTGATATTTGGCTAAACTAGATGCAGAATTCCAAGTAATAAATCCACCATCTAAACCAGCATCGACAAGAGCTTTGGCTTGGTCTGATATTTTAGTGGCATCATATATGACAGTTGGTTTCCAGTAAGGTGTGTCGTATGCTGTAATCCAAGTTCTAGCTATAGCAGGGGTTGGAATTTCTTTTTGTCTAGCAACAGCTGTTTTAGCCCAGTTGTTTACAGTTTGATAAGCATTAGTCCAAGTATCAACATTTCTGCCAAAGTGATCGGTATATGGCATTGAACTTATAGCATCAACAATGTTTGAAATAGCTGGCCAGTATTGACCGTATGAAGTTACATAAGTACTGGAACACTCACCAAATACATCTACGGATAGATAGACATTTTCTTTGTGAATTTGATCGGTTGCATATAATAAGAAGTTTTGAACGGCTTCAGCTTTTTCTTCATTGTATTTGTTTTTGAAGTCTGTTCCATTACTTTGTGACATATTATATGCATCTTCAGGGAAACGAACATAATCAAATTGAATCTCATTGAATCCCATATCTTTAATTGCTTGTTTAGCTAATTCTACATTATATTCCCATGCTCCCCTACTGTAAGCTGATGGCCATAGTCTTTGTGATACAGGAGATTTGATACAATCTTCTGGATGGTCTGCTCCATAGTGGGGATCATTAAATACTACTATTCTACCAATTACATAGATGTCTGATGATTTTATTTTATCAATAGCTTTTTTATAATCATCATAACTGTTTATAGCACTTTCATACGCTTTTTTTGAATACTCTTTGGCTACTTCCATAGGATATGCTAAAGCGCCATCTTTTAAGTCTACGACAATGGCATTTACACCACTGGATGTAGCTACTTTTATGTAACTATCAATATCAGCTATAACATTTTTACCAGCATTTAAGTACATAGCTTTAGCTTTTTTCATTAGGGGATTATTATCAAATTCTACTTTTTCGTATGGATAATAATCGAGAGTTGAAGCTTTTCCACCATACAATTCTCTATAATATTTTCGATCTTTATGAGTATCATAGGTATTAGATTCATTATAGTTTTGTTCAGCTAATTCTTTAGTATCCACGAGATATTTTGAATATACCCATCCCTCAATGTCATCTTTTTTAATTTTATACATTTCAACATTTCCATCATCATCTAATTTATCATAACCAGTAATATCTATTTCATTGCCTTTTTTTATAAACGATGATATTTTTGAATCTGTTTCATTTTTATATACAGTTACTGATGTTCTAACATATTTTTTTGTTTCAGTTACTACTTTATCTTTATCTTCGGTTAGATTAATATCATTAACATAAAATTTTTCATCTTTTAGAGATACTTCTTTATATGAAATATCATTTATATTAATTGAATCTTGGCTTGATTTAACTTTAGTACCACGAGGTATTTTTTTTGTTTCGTTCATGGTATTTTGCTCTTTATCATAACTGTATATTGGTATAGAATTAGTGTCTGATGATAAATAATATTCTTTTACAATTAATTTATCTTTAGTAAAACTAATTCCTTTAATTAAAACAAAAATTATTGCTACTAATAATATAAGAGCAATTATTATTCTTCCTACTTTTAACTTCCTTTTTTTCTTCTTTTTTCTGCGATCCATGTTATCACCTTATCCTGATAATAGTATATCATAGATTATTTTTTTTGACTACAATTTATTGAATTATAATTTTTTTTTGATATAATTATATTAGGTGAATAATAGTGAAGTTAATTTGTAATAACAAAGAGATTGAAATAGTTGATTGTAAGACTTTTTTTAGTAGATTTGTGGGGAATATGTTTAAAAAAAATATTGAGAGAGGACTTTTGTTTAGGCATTGTAACAGTATTCATACTTTTTTTATGAAAGAAAATATTGATGTTTTGATGTGTGATAGAGATTTTAAGATAATTTATTATTATAAAGATTTAGGAAAAAACAGAGTTATATTACCAAAGAGAAAAGTTTATGCTGTGATTGAATTACCTGTTAATTATTATTCATTTGAAATTGGGGAAAGGATTGTGATTAAGAATGAAGGTTAGTATATTAGGTACTGGAGCATATGGATTGGCTCTTTCTCTTGCATTCCATAGAAATAAATGTGAAGTTACATTATGGACTAAAATTAAAGAGGAATATGAAATGATTAAGCATGATAGATGTAACAAAATAGTTCTACCTGACTATAAAATTCAAGATGATATAAGGATAACTATGAGTATGGAAGAGGCAGTTAAAGATAGTGAGTTAATTGTTTTGGCAACACCAATTAAGTTTGCTGATGATACGATTAAAGAAGTGGCTAAGTATTATAATAAAAAGAAGCAAATTATTTGTATAGCCTGCAAGGGAATAATGCAAGGTAGCAACGAATTTGCGTATGATATAGTTAGAAAATATATTAAAACAAGAAAAACGGTTGTTATTTCTGGTGGGACTTTTGCAGTAGATATGATAAAAGATCAACCAATGGGTCTTACAGTGGCTTCTTTTAGTTTAAAAGGTAGGAAGTTAGTTAAAAAGGCCTTAGAAAATGAATTATTAAGAATTGATACGACAAGTGATGTTATGGGAGTTGAGATGTGTGGGGCTATAAAAAATGTTATAGCTATTGCTAGTGGAATGATTGATGGAATGAACTATACGGACTCCACAAAAAGTATGTTTATGACTAAGATTTTATGTGGTCTTGAAAAAATGCTAAGTAATTTTTCAGGATGTGAAGATACGGTTAAAACATATGCTGGAATTGGTGATTTACTTTTAACTTGTAATTCTTTAAATAGTAGAAATTATACTTTAGGACTTATGTATGGTCGAGGTGATAAAAAAGATAAGATTGATAAATATAAAAATACTACGACAATTGAAGGACTATATACTTTAAAGTCAATATATTCATTGTTTAATGAGAAAAACTATAAAATGAAGATTGTTGAAATTTTATATGATATTATTTATAATGATGGTGATATTTTACAAATTGATAAGTATTTAAAAAACTAGGTAATCAAAATAATTAGTTAGATTAAAAAATCAAGGATTTTATCCTTGGTTTTTAATTTTTTATAACATTTTTTAGTTTTTTAATTACTTTTTTTTCAATACGAGAGATATAAGACTGACTTATTCCTAATAGTTTAGCTACATCTTTTTGAGTCATTTCTTTTCTCTTATTTAAACCATATCTTAATTCAATTATTTCTTTATCTCTAGGTGGTAATTTTTCTATTTCTTCCATCATAATGCTTTTATCTAATTCTTCGTCTAAACCTTTTGTAACAATATCTTTTTCGGTACCTAGAACATCTTCGAGATGTAATTCATTTCCGTCAGCATCATAACTTAAACTGTCCTCAAAACTAATTTCGGTTTTTTTACGTTTTATCTTTCTTAAATGCATAAGAATTTCATTATCAATACATCTAGATGCGTATGTAGCTAATTTAATATTTTTGTCTAATTTATAGGTATTAACGGCTTTGATTAGACCGATAGTTCCAATTGATACGAGATCTTCAAGATCAGTCTTGGTATTATCATACTTTTTGGCAAGAAATACGACAAGTCTTAAATTATGTTCGATAAGTTTATTTTTAGCATCTTGATTATTTTTCATAGATAATTCGACATATTTGATTTCTTCTTCTTTAGATAGAGGTTCTGGTAGAATGTCTGTGCTTCCAACGAATAGTATTTGTTGATATTTTTTTAATATTTTTTGTAATAATTTTTTAATCATTTTTTATATCCTTTCTAGTAATTCTTTATTTAAAATACAATCTGCTCCCTCAATACCAATATCTTCGATTAATCCAATTAATAATTTATATCTCCACCCTACTTTATGAATATATATTTTTTCAGGTTTTATACATTTTAATAAGCCACTACCATTAATAGTATTATATGGTACGTAGAGTATTCTTTCGTTTGAAATATCTACGAAGGAATTTTTTAAAATAATTATTGGCTTTTTAGTATATGGATCATTTAGAATAGTTCCAGTATCTAGATATGAATTTACGGTTATTTTATTTTTTCCTTTTAAGTATATGTCTATTTGATAGTAATTAGAATAATTTGTTTTAATTTCTTTTAAACTTTTAATATAGATATATGTTATTATTGGTGAAGTAATAATTAAGATAATTACGTTTAATAAATAACTTTTAATATGCGGAAGAAAATTAATATTAATAAAACTTAATGATCCGGCAAGAAAGATACTGATGAGATAAATATAAATGATATTTCTGGTGGTATATTTTATATCTTTATAGCCAAAAGTAATTAAAGACATTATAACTGAGAAGATTAATGATATGAATGATGAGTATACTTTGGGTAAGTTTAAAAATAATATTGTTAATGGAATGCATCCGATTACAGCGGATAAAAATACTTTCTTTAAATGAGTTATTCGATTTAGAATTAAACCAGTTCCTATTAAGACACAATAATTCATAATTAAATCTTCAATTACAAGGAGATCTACATATACCATAATAATCACCTAATTAATTATAAAATAGGCAGTTATAAATTTATGTCAAAAAAAGAATTGTTATATTTAATTTTCTAACAATTCTTTATCTATATAAACGCAAGTCTTGCGAACTCACGGCACAGTATATATTATGTACCAAACTTGGAAAAATTTACTATTTTATGTGTTTTTTTATTTATTTTTTTTGACTTCTTTTAATTGCTTTTTATAGGTTGACGATGGTGTACTTTTATTGTTTATAACATAATAATTTGTGAAAGTATCATTGTCTATATTTAACAAAAGTGTTCTTATATCTTCAGTATTCATTTCAATAATGTAGTTTATCATTTCATCTTTTGTTAATGATTTAAAATATAATTCCTTTAATTGTTCGATATATTTACTTTTCATTTTTTTGAATGTTTTGGTTTGTTCTAATTGAGTTTTATATTTGTTTAAAATAGTAGATACATATTCTTTGATTAATGTATCATTTTTACCAAAATTAATTTTTAATTCAATATCTCCGACAGAAAGACCTTTTATGGCTTTATCAGACCAATTGATAGAAAAAATCATTAACAATTCATTAGTATTTTCTAAATTGTATTCATTTATTTTTTTAAAGTCAATAAATGATATTATCTCATGATCGCTTACTAAAAATCCGATTAAATCAATTAACTCATCTAAACTGATAAAAATATTTGTACTAGTTTTATCGCATAAATTGGTTTTGTATGCTGATGTACCGTACATAAAATAAATATAACAACCCAATTCTTCGAAATAGATATTGATATCAAGTTCTGGTGCTTTGGCGTTTCCTAATAAATCTAATCTATCTTCGACTAAGGGGCAATATTTTAATATGACTTCTTTTATCCATGGTAATAATTGATTGTTGTTTGTGATTGATTTTTGTGGGGTATTTTCTAGTTCTTGCATATTATTTTCCTCCATATAATTTGTTAACGATTATAATACTTTTTTATAATTAACAATTGATTTTAATTTTATTAATTATGACAAAGGTACATTTCATTATACACTTCAATTAACATTATTTTCTTTATATGAATACTTTTTAATTCGTTTTAAGATTTTTAATTTTTCTTTTTTTAAATCTTCACTTAACAAACTATCTATAGGGGGATGCTTAATGTCGATTTGATTAAAATATATTGCAATGGATAACCCTAGATTTCTAGTGACAAAATAACCGTTCTCAGTGACAAAACCTTGAATGGCATTTCTTAACACTCCAATTGGCTCCATAGGAAAAATTGCATAATGACCTTTTTTTGACATATAAATACATTCATCATGTAATAAAGCAGCACATATTATTCGTCCATATTCTTCGAAATCAATATCCATTAACTCACCTCATGTGTTTTTATTATATCATTAATCTGTAAAAAACTACAAAATAAAAAGCATAATTAAAGCTTTATTTATATATCTATAAAGCTTTAACTTTGCTATTAATTTCAATTACTTCACCGTCTTTTAAAGTTTGGTATGGTAAATTATTTTTTTGTAAATATTTTACTACATCATACATTAAATTAGATTCTGGATGATTTGGTGTGTCATAATGAGGAACTGGCATAAAGTCGATTAACCCTACTCCTTCCCAAATTACTTTTCCAGTGGAATATGGATTTTCATTAGCGTTATCTACTAAATGCATTCCATGCAAGTCTTGAGCCAATACGCATATGCCAGCACTAAATCCGGCATATAAATAATTTGGATTATTACTTATTTCTCTTAGGTAATTATCAAATCCACTTAAATTCATAGCTTGTCTTAATACAAAAACATTTCCACCTAACACATAAAATGAATTATAATTTGATAAATAAGTTCTTAACTCGTCTTTTTTATCAAAATAATTTCTTAAATCTAAAACTTCATATTCAAATCCTAATTCAATCAAATCATTACATTTATCAATTATACCGTTTGTTTTTCTTTCACCATCAGGAAGCATGTCTAGAGCGTTGGGAATTACTAATATTTTCTTATTGTTCTTATTCCATTCTTTTAACATCTTTGCATTATTTCCTATTCTATAAGATGATAAGTATAAATTCATATAAATCAACTCCTATAATTATTATATCACACAAGTTCATATTCTCTAGCAATTATTCTATCATCAGAGCAATATTTAATTACATATTCATTGTCTTGCTTACAAATAATGATTCCTACTGTATCATTTTCTTCAATAGTTTTTATATTTTTATCAATATAATTCATATAAGTCATAATCTGACCAGTATGTTCCTTCTTAAGTTCAGTTACTTTTAATTCTACAACTACATAACACTTGTATTTAATATTATAAAGCAGTAAATCAATATAATTATATCTATCATATAATTTGATCTTATATTCGTTATCAATAAAAGTGAATCCATTACCTAATTCTTTTAAAAATGTTGGAATGTCCTCAAGTATTAACTTTTGCAGTATTTTTTCGGATATAATTTCTTTTTTATTACTATTTCTAATACGAATAGGATTTTTAACAAAGTCTAGTATTCTTATATCATCCCTACTTTTCAATTTATTTCTTGCATCAGCTGGTATTCTTTCGTACTCATTAGATTTTATTTTATTTCTTAATTGTCTAACATCTAAATTATAGACTTCACATTGATTGACATAATATTCTATTTTATTTATATCATCAAATGATAACATTTCATACCAATGACTCCATGTTAACTTTCCCGACAATGTCGGGACTTTTTCAATTATATTATAAAATTGTTTAATTTTATATAATAATGATGGCGTATATTTTTTACCAAATTTATTTGTTAATCTTTTAGAATAGTCCTTTATTACATTTTTTCCATACTTAGTATCTACATTTTTAAGTAGTTCTCCAACTTCTAAATATGTTTTTATTTTTTCCTTTGCTTTTGAATAATCTTTTACGTTTTGATATATTTCATGATTTAATATCTTGTTTTCTATTCGTTGATATGTTTTATCTATTTCTTCTATCATATCTACTCCTTTCTATGGACTACAAGTTTCAATTTTCAATTTATAATTTTTAATTTTAAACATAATACTTCCATCCTGATCGGTTCTATATATTTTTGAATTATCTAAATTATTTAACACTTCTTTATTTGGATGACCATATCTGTTTTTCTTGCCAACACTTATAACACTATATTTAGGATTTATTACATCTATAAAATTTTTATCACTACTTGTTTTACTTCCATGATGACCAATTTTTAATACATCAATTTTTGAAACATTATATTTTTCTAGTATATCCTTTTCTTTATCTACTCCAGCATCACCCATAAAAAGAAATTTATAATTATTATAATTTAAATATATAACTAAACTATTATCATTTTCGTTATTATATATTTTTGTATTTAAAAATTGAAGTTTATAATTATTAATATTTAATTCATTAATACATGAATAATATCTAATTTTATTTTTATTTAATATTTTAATTAAATTTTTTTCTAAGTTGTTAAACTCACCGCAATTAAATATGACATTATCTACCTTATAGTTTTCTATTAAATTAATAGCTTCACCCATATGATCATAATCTCCATGAGTTATTATTAGGTAATTAACCTTTGTTACTCCGATACTCTTTAGATATGGAATTGTTTTGTTTTTAGAAATACTATAACTACTGTTAGTTATTCCACCAGTATCTATTAAAATATTTGATTCATTGTTCGGAAATTTTATAAATATGGAATCTCCTTGAGAAACATCTAAATAATTTATTTTCATAGTATTATCTATGTAAATGTAAATTTTATGAAATAACATAACTAGGAAGATATAACGATTCTTTTTGTTATATAGAAATAAGTAGATGGTTACATAATAAATAATTATTAATATGATATTAGGTTTTGAAAATGAAAGTATACCAATATTATTGTTGGATACGAATAAAGTAATGCTTTGAAGTAATGATATAGCAATATTTAAAAGTCCACTTGTAAACGGAATAATAAAACTTATTAGTGATAATGGAAATATTGTTGCACTTACAAAAGGAATTAGAATTATGTTTAGAATAATTGAGAAAATATTTACTTGATAAAAATTATATATACATATTGGAAATGATACAAGAAATGAAATAAGTGATATGTATAATGATTTTAATATTTTATTTTTAATATTTTTTAATTTATAACTAAAAAGAACTAGGGAAAATGATATTATATATGAAAATTGAAAAGATATATCATATATGTAGAATGGCTTTATTAAAAGTAATATTATTAAAACCATACACATTATATCTATACTCTTTATTTTTAAATTAAATAATTTGTTTATGGAAAATAATATATACATTGTAAGTGAACGCATAACAGATGGTGAAGAACCAACTAAGAGAGAATAAAATATTAAAAATGAAATAACAATAGCATAATTATAAAAATTGTTATATGATATTCTTTTAATAATATATAAAATTATTCCTGCAAATAAACTGATATGCATTCCTGATATAGAAAACAAATGTGAAACGCCATTTTGTTGATAGCTACCTATCAGCTCTTCATCTAGAGATGATGTATCTCCGAGGATAAATATTTTGATATATTCATTACCATATTTTATATTATCTATTCTTTTTGATATTAATTTTCTAAGATGAAATATAATATTAGTATTATTCGACTTTTTTTCTATGGATTTTGATTTAACCATGTAATTAATACCATGATTATATAAATATTTTTGATAATTGAATATATTAGGTATAGTATTTTTTGATGGCTTTATTAATTCACCTGTTACAGTTATTGTATCTCCGATAGATATCTCTTTTTCTTCGATTAAATAATAATTTACTATTAAGTTTTCTTTGGCTTTTATGTAATAAATTATTTTATCTTCTTTTATTTTCTTTTTATAGACTATTCCAGTAAATGTTGTTTCCTTACCAGTATACTGACTTTTTCTGTCAAATACGTTAGTATATATAATAATTGATATGAGTACTAATATTGCGAATATTTTAAACAAATATCTATTAGTTAAAATATACTTTAATTTTCTTATACAGTAATACTGTCTTTTATTTGCTCGTATAATTTTTCACCAATTCCGCTTACTTTTTTAATGTCTTCAATACTTTTGAAGTTACCAAATTCTTGTCGATACTGATATATTGCTTCAGCTTTTGATTTTCCTACACCTTGAATACTTGTTAATTCTTCTACGCTAGCAGTATTTATGTTAATTTTGCCATTTTTTTCGCTTTTAGCTCCAATAGTATCTTTAATTTCAGTGTTAATACATCCATCGTTTTTAATATTCGGACAGTTGCACTCCCCTTCGACTACTTTGACAACTGTATCTACTATGTTTGAATTTTTTACTTGTTCTTTGGTGTATATAATTATAACCATTTCATTTGAGACTTTTTTGGCTAGGTTTATAACAGATGTATCAGCTTCTTTTGTTAAATTACCAGCTAACTTTATAACATAATTAACGTTCTTATCACAATCAACTTGATATACTCCAGGCTTGTTTATAGCACCTTTTATATCAACATCACATTTTTCTACTGGGGGGGCTTCTGTTTGTGATTCTTGTTCTTCAAGTATAGCATCTGAAACAGAAATAGATGCTGATTTTTTAAGTTCTGTCTTTAGCAAAACAAGATAAATAGCTATAAATATGACAATTATAATAGTAATTATATATTTGTATTTTTTTAATAGTTGCATATTCCTCCTTCTTTGATTCTTCAATAATATTATTAAAAATATAATAAGAGTTTTACTTCTTTTTTGACAATTTTTTTTATGTTTCTTTGGTAATTTAAATACAAGGGGAATCGTAGATTTGACAAATAATAAAAAAAAGACTATAATACATAGCCAATTAAGGGGATATTAAACCTAAATACATAGCCAATTAAGGGGATATTAAACCTATAAAAAGGTGGTGAATATGAAAAAGAGATACATTTGTGGTTTAGTAATATTATTAGTACTTGCTAGTGTATCGACATGTTTAATTATTAATCACAAATTAAATAACGAGAAAGTGACTGTTAAAGATAATGTTACGTTAGCTGATGTAAAAATAGATGATGTTGTTGATGATAGAAAAATAGTAGATGAATATATTAACAAATATAATAATCAAGATGTCATCGGAGAAATCAGTATACCAAACACAGACTTTAAAAGAGCTTTAATGCAATCTAGCGATAATAATTACTATTTATATCATACAGAAGATAAGACGGAAAGTTTTATGGGTTCAATATATTTAGACTATCGTGTTAACTTGGAAAATAGCAAAAAATTGTTAGTATACGGACATAATTCTGATAGTATTGTAATGCCTTTTGACATATTGGAAAATTATTATGATAAGAACTATTATAATGAACATAAATATATTAAGATTAAAACTAATGAAAAAGAATATATGTATGTAATATATTCTGTGTATGTTGAAGCTAAAGATTTTAGTTATATGAATATAAACTTTAGTAATGAGCAAGAGTGGTATAATCATATTAAGAGTTTTAAGGATAAGAGTATGTATGATACTTTGGAAGATGTAGCAGCTAATGACGAGATATTAATTCTTCAAACTTGTAGTACACATAAAGATTATCTAAAATATGATAGAAAGTTTTTATTAGTAGTTGCTAAACAGGTAAAGTAAAAAGCAGAATTTTGAATCTGCTTTTTTTATTCTTCTTCTTTTCTATATAGTTCTGTTGTTACCGTACTGTGAGTTAGGCTTGATAGATCTAGTCCTGTTTGAGGTGGTTCGATGTTACCAGTACCAGTATATTTGTCATAGTAGTATGTTACATATAATATTCCATCAATATATGTACCTGTTACTTCACCATCTACGGTAATAAATGTATATCCATCAAAGTGTTTTAATTCTGTTTTATAGTCTCTTCCTACCATGTCTATTGTAGTTATTTCTTCAGTTAGTTTATTGCCTTCACTATCTAGGTAATTTACTACTAAGATACCTTTTAGTGCACTGTATGATAATTGCATGTTAGTCATGAAATTGTATCCTAGGTAAGCATTACAAATGTATGCACCGTTGATATAGAATGTTGATTTTAAACTATTCTTGGTATTAGATTTTATTGTACCAATTTTTTCTTTTATTTTTTCTTCGCCTTTTTCTTCATCTCTCATGTACTCGCCAACGGAATAACTGTTTGAATTAGCATCTGTTACTTCGTCGTCTTCAATACCAAATGATAATCCTTTGTTATAGAAGTAATCGTATGATAATCTTAATATTTCTTCATTTGTTTCTAATATTGTTGGATCTATTTCTTTGTCATAGTATGCAAAGAACTCTGCTTGTGCCTCTTCACACATTGTATCTAGTGAAGTAACTGTTTGACCACACATTTTGCTATATTCATCTTTAGCAAAATTAGCAAATATTTCTGTTGCATCTCTACCAGTAAATCCTGCATATTTTAATACGTTATCTTGACGTGCTATCTTCCCAGAATTATTTTTATCTTTTTTAAATTTATCTTTGTATACTTGAAAAGCATTATATAATGTAGGGAAATTTCCTATATTTCTACTAACCCTTTCGATAGTATCGTTGTATCCTAGGATTTCTCTTATTACTCCATAGCTAAATTCGTCTAATCTAGTATGATTAGTATTATATTTTTTGTTATAGTAGTTTAGGTAGTATTTTGCAAGATCTTTAATTCCATTTGGATATAATTGATTTCCTTGTTTGTCTTTTAATTTCTTTAAAGCTGCATCTATATTTTCATCTGTAACTTTATAGTTATTATTTAATCCTAAATCTTTTAGAGCTGGATTAGCTAAGCGATATATTATGTATTTATCATCAAAGTTTAATCCGTTAAAGGTTGTGTTTTCTTCTCCTCTTGTAAAAGTTGTGTTTTCTACTGGAAAAATATCAAATGATAATTCATCATAGTTATAAGTAAATTTTGAATTATTGATGATATTTAAATTTACTTTGATATTATCACCTGGTTCTAGTGAATTATTTAATTGTAGGTATTCACTGTTTTCTGATAATTTTAATTCTTCATAATTTTGTCTAGCAAGTTCTTGTAATACTTCTGGGGCTATTACAATTGTTTCTTTGTCATAGCCTTCTGGAATAGTGACAGTTACATTTACTTCGGCATCTACGCCAATTTTGTCACAATAATTTTCATACCAGCAATCTAGGATGTATTCAAATTTTGTTTGATATTCAATTTTAATTCCATCACTAGTGGTTTGTTTTACTGGTTGCATAGTATCCCATCTTGTTTCTGCTAATACAGTAGTGTTTGTTAAAAATGTTAGTACTAATGCAAATAATAATAATTTTATTTTTTTCATTTTTCTCTCACCTTTCTTTTTACAAAGCAATCTATTGGATTTTATTTCCAGATCGTCAACCAGTAATAATATATCCAGAGTATTAATTTTTATGTAGGATTTTTTTCGATATATTACTACTTCCCTCTTTGTTGGCTTAATATAATATACATTTTCTTTAGTTTTGTCAATAAAAAAATGCAGAATTTTAATTTCTGCATGGTTTTTAGTTATCTTTTAAAATATCCACTTAGTAATTCTGGATAAGCATTTAAATAACTTGGGTTAAATAAATAAATATTATAATCATAGGCGTGATGGCCATAAGTTATGGCATAATGGAGATGAGCTCCGGTGGTACATTTATCATAGCCACCATTTTTGACTGCAGTACTATCGCCACCAACACTACCAATTACAGTATTTTTGTTTACGGTTTCTCCGATTGATACGTTTATGTTTAGTAAGTGAGCATATATTGTCGTGTATTCTTTTCCTAGTACATTATGATAAATAAAGACAATGTTTCCACCACAATCGGATTTTCTAACTATTCTGGCTACCACTCCAGCACCGGTTGAATATACAGGTTTACCTTCTTTGTTACAAGCTAGGTCGATTCCTTTATGAGTATTTTTATTGTATTCTTTGCTAACACAACCTTTTTCCAAGGGATAAGTTAATGGGGTTGTGTTATATATGTTTAGACAAAATGAAAGATTTTCATTATTATTACAACCCATTTTTTTATACATTGCTATTTCTTCTTGAAGGGAATTTATATCATCATCTATTGAGGTATTTAGAGATCCAGTTTTATTACCACTGGCACGAATGGCAAGTTCTAGTCTTTTATATTTTTCTTGTTCTTTAGTAACTTTATCTATTTGTTCTTGTAATTTTATTTTTTGATTAGTTAATTTTTTTATATCATCATTTATTTTGTCAATTATATCGTTATAATAGTTAGTTATTTGTTTTACGGCTACTTTTCGATATACGAGATTTACGTAATCGTTTGAATCCATAATATATTGAATATTTGAATTACCATTGTTAGATATTTGATGAAATAGCATAATACCATTGATAGTCTTTTTCTTAGCTAATATATCTTCCTGATATTTAGTTATTTCATTATTAATTTCATTAATTTGTTGATATAAATTATCTACGCTATCATTTACTGATAATAGTTTTTCATTTATGTCATCAATGTTAGTAGTAGTTAGCATGGAATATAATTCTTTAGCTTCTTTTAATGAATTTAGTTCATTATATAAATCATTGATGGTATTGGCTTTTACTATACTGGTAAATGACAGCAAGATAAAAATACTAAATAATGCTTTCTTCATAATTCCCCCCATGTTATCTTAGTATTCTAACTTAAATTAGTGTTTTTGTCAAATAAATAGGCAGTTTTTTTGATGTAAAATATCATGCTTTTATTGACAAAATACATGGTGTAAATAGTTTACAGGTAAATATTTGTAAACTATTTTATTATTTTACCTACTTTGTCAATAGAATCTCGCATGATATTCATCATATTTCTAATATCTGGATGTTCTCCGGATAAATGATCATTCCATTCTTTATTAAAATTATATGAACCATTGGTACACAAGGTTTGTGAAACGAGCATTAGCCAGTTTCCTAAAGCATTTTGTTCGGTACTGGTTAAATTATCTATTAAAACATATCCGAGTAAAAAGGCAGCGATGGTATATAATCTTGCTTCTTCTTTTCTCATATTTAATTATATGAAAAAAGAAGATAAATAATTATCTTCCTCGATGTTCATTGAATTCAGCTTCAATAAGTGGTGAGTCTGATTCATCGAAATTTGAATTAAATATACTATCTTTGGGTTTATATACAAAGCTATTTTTTTTAGGTTGATTATTTTCTTTTGGTTTTGATTCGGTTTCAAATGATTTAAGAAATTCTTCGGCGTCAAGTTGTTGTTCGGCTTTATTTTTGGCTGCTTCTTTGTCTTTTTTATATTGCGACATTATACTTGGGTCACGTGAACACTCTTTTTTAAACGAATTATATATTCTAGATATTAATCGTTTATTATAACGATTTTTTTTGTTTTTATTATAATATATTGTTCCAACACTAATTGTGACTAGTGTAAATGTGGCTGAGGCTAAATATGCACCAAAACCTAAAATTTTCTCTTGAATAGCCCATAAAGAACCGCCACACCAAATCAATCCTATAGTTGCTACTAAGTAAAATATTGTTTTAAATAAGTAAGAGTTGTTACTTTCTTTATCTTTTTGATATTCTTCAGATACTTTATAGTAGTCTTCATACATACGACCATTTTTTGTATATCTTATTTTATCACTTAGCCATTTTAGCATATCTGAATATTTATCTGTTTGATTATTATTTCTTTGATTCATTATTACACACCTCTATCTATGATTAAATAATATCATAAAAAGATTTTTTAGTCAAAGAAAAACAGTAGAATTACTGTTTCTTTCTGGTCTTTACTAGTGAATTTTCTTTTGGAGAATCAATAATTTTGCTATCAGTTGGTGAATAACTATAACTGTAGTTTGGATTTTCGGCTTTTCTTTGATTTGTTTTTTTATTAACATTAGCAATAGATATTTCTTTGCTTAGTCTTATAATACCATTGATAGTTTGCTTTAATTCTATTTTATTTTTTTTAGACATATTAATTGTTTCTTCAGCTGAAACAATAGGAATAATTCCTGTTCCTGCTAAAAGTACTTGAAGAATAATGGTATCTGCTCCACTTTCTACTAATAAAGAAACTGCTAAAACAATTAAAAATAATCCAGTTGATAAATAAGTTTTTGTTAGGTTAGCAAGAGTATTTTGGCTCTCTCTTTGACGATAGTACTGTGATTTAAGGTCAATATATTTATTTTTAATTGCCTCATCTTCTTGATTAGAGATATTTTTTTCTAATTCACATAGTATATAATTAATTTCGTTTTTTTCATTATCTAATAAATTCATAAGTCACTCCTTTGTTGTATATAAAAGAAAGAATATTATCTTCCAAATTGTTTTCTTGTTAATACTGGTACGGTTTTACTAATTGTAATGTCTAGAGTATTTAAGTGTTCTTTTTCAATACTTTTTCTTATCATTAATTCTTCTTTAGGACTTGCATTATGTGTAATACTAAAGATACTAAAATTATATGGTTTTCGAATAGTTTTTAGAACATTTTTAAATAAGTAATTAAGTAATGGTTCAGAAATACTACCATCATATATAGTTATGCCAAAACCAATATGGTTAATTAGAAATGGTTCATATAATGTTTTGCTATCATTTTCTATTTCTGATAAGAATTTATATTGATAATCATTCATCACTTTTGTTTCATATAAAACATTTTCTTTATGTTTATCGATTGATACTAATATTTTAGTGTCATACTCTTCATTTTTTAACTCTTCATATAATAAATGAGCTATCACCTTCACATCATTAAACAGTTCATCCGAGGGAACTTCATCATCTAATGTAAAAGTATAAATTTTTTTCATTTTTCATCTTCCTCTTTCGTGTAAATAATATTATCACAAAGTAGGTGTTTTGTCAATTAGTATAATTTCGAAAGTGTTACTTTTAATTTTTCACTTACTTTGGTACCAGGGGGGATGCTTTGTTCGGTAACATAGCCATATCCGGATAATTCATATTCAATATTCATTAAATCAAGAACTTCTTTACATTCTTTATATGATAAGCCTGATAGATCAACCATTGTTTTATCATAATCATTTGTTAATAATACTACTAAATTATTTTTTGTTAAAGTGATGTTTTTTAATGGATATTGATTAATTATTTTATTACCGGTTCCTAAAGTTATAACTTTTAATCCTTTATCAGTTAACTCTTTTTGGATACTGGTAACTGATTTACCTAGATAGTTTTGAGTTTTATATGTTTGTTCTTTTGATTCGTCGGTATCAATGTTTAAATATTTAGAAATATTTACAACAACATCTTTTACGGCAGTAGACATATAAGTTGAGGTTGATTTGGGTTTTTTCATAGCCATATAGATAATTATATCTGGATCATCGCCGGGATATAATCCGGCAAATGAATAAATATAATTGCTGCTTCCTACGAGGTATTTTCCATTTTCAAAGATTGATGCGGTTCCAGTTTTTCCTATTAGGTCATAATCAGCCATATAATATGCAGAACCAGTACCTTTAGATGAATCTGGATTAATTACACTTTTCAATAATTCTTTCATTTTATCTGTAGTTGATTTGTCTACTACTCTACCTAGTTCTTCTTTTTTGTTTTCTAGGACGGTTTTGCCATCACTAGATACTATTTTTGAGACAATATATGGTTTTAGCATAATTCCATCATTAGCAACGATAGTCATACCTTGTAGTATTTGGATAGGACTAACCATGATACCTTGACCGTATCCAGCAGTGGCGGCTTCGACATCATATTTAAAACTAATATCTCCAGTTAATTCATTGTTTAAGGTTATATTCGTTTTTTTACCAAAACCAAACTTTTCGTAACAGGCTTTTAATTCATTTTTAGTAATTACTTTATTTTTTAGTAGATTAGCTACACCGATGTTTGAGGACATGGCAAATCCATAGTCATAAGTTATTGTCCCCCAACCAGTGCTATTCCAGTCCTTTATGGTTACGGTATCTTTATCATTATATGCAGATGTATATGTCATAGAACCTGATAAGAAGGTATCTTGACCATTATATCTACCGTTTTGAATAGCGCACATGTAGCTGAATGTTTTCATGGTAGAACCGGGTTCGTATGTATAGCTAACTAAAGGATCGAGATAGCTTTTTAAATTTCTAATATTAGGATCAAATGATGGGGTTGATGTATAACCAAGAATGGCACCGGTTTTAGCATCCATTACTCCCATTACAACCCACTCTGCTTGACTTTGTTCGGCAGCTTTTTTAGTGGCATTTTCAATGAATAATTGAACGCTTGTATCGATTGTTAGATATACATCACTACCATCTATGGCATCCTCTTTATATTCTCTAGAATTAGCTATTTTATTACCTCGACCATCCTTTTCGTAAGTTAGGTAGCCTTCTTTTCCAGTTAATTCTTCATTATAATAACCTTCAATGCCTAGTTCACCAACCATATATAAATTATCATTTATGGTTTTGTTTTTAGTATATCCGAGTAAATATGAGGCAAAGTCACCATTAGGATAATATCTTTTAGTACTTTTAATAAAGTCTATTCCTGGTAAATTTAGGGCTTTAATTTCTTCCATTTTTATTTGACTTAGATTTTTACCAGCAGTACCAAATTCAACTTGATAAGCGTCTTTGTTTAATAATTCTAGTATTCTATCATAAGTTTCATCAATATGCTCGGATAATACTTTGGCAGTTTTTTCTTTATCTTTAACATGCCTTAGGGTTTTACTATCTTTACTTCTTGATTCATCTAGATAAGCAATTATTGTATAACTTGAGACATCTTGAGCTAAAGGATTGCCTAATGTATCATAGATAGTACCACGTTCTGGTAGAATAGTTTCTTCGACAGTATTACGATTATTAATAAATTCACTAATAGTCAGATTTCCTTTAGCTTTATAATCTACGAGAGTACGATAAGTTAAGGAGATGATAAATACTAGGAACAAAAAAAAGACAATTAAATACACAAATTTACTTACTTTAAGTTTATTTGTATTTATTTTATTGTCTTGCATATCAATCACCTATTCCAATACAGTTTTAATATTCTTATTATTATAAGTTAATCCTAATTCATCACTTACTTGCTGTATTTTTTCTAAAGATACCATTTCATTTATACGCATTGCTAAACTTTGATTATCTTCAGTTTCTTCTTTTATTGTACCACTAAGATCTTGAATTTCCAAGTTTATTTTTGCTAAAGTGGCTTTACTGTATATAATTCCTACGATTAAAAATATTGTAATAAATACGAATGTTTTATAAATACGTTTTTCTAGTTTTAGTTTAGCATCTATTTTTTTCTTTTTTTTCATAGTATCAGTCCTTTATTTTTTCTATTATTCTTAATCTGGAACTTCTTGCACGATTGTTTTCTTCAAGTTCTTCTTTACTTGGAATTATTCCTTTACTTATTATTTTTATTTTTGGTTGATATTCTTCGGGAACATATGGTAATTTAGAAAATTTACTATCTACTTCACTATATTTTTTAAAGGTAGTTTTTACAATTCTATCTTCGAGTGAATGGAAAGTAATTACGCATAATCTTCCACCAACATTTAGTAAGTCTATGGCTTGTTCTAAAGCACTTTTTAGAACGTCTAGTTCGTGATTTACTTCAATGCGGATAGCTTGAAAGGTTTTTCTTGCTGGATGAGAATCACGCATAGCTTTCATAGGCATACTTTTTTTAATTATATCTACTAATTGAAAGGTTGTTTCAATTGGTTTTTCTTCACGTGACTTAATTATGTTTCTAGCAATGCTAGTAGCGTATGCTTCTTCACCATATTCACGCAATATTCTTACTAAGTTATTATAATCATAAGTATTTACTACGTCATATGCAGAAAAGCTTTGATCGGTATCCATACGCATATCTAATTTAGCGTCTTGATGGTAACTAAAGCCACGATAATCTTCATCTAGTTGCATACTGGAAACTCCAATATCAAATAGAATACCATCTACATGGGTTATATTTTCTTCAGCTAGGCATTGTTTCATGTTAGAAAAATTACTTTTTATTATCTTGAAATTGTGGTAATCAGATAATCTTTCTTGACTATACATGATTGCTTCGCTGTCTTGATCAAAGGCGAAAAGAAACCCCTTATTTATTCTTTTCAAGATTTCTAAACTATGTCCACCAAATCCCAAGGTTGCGTCTACGTAAACTCCATCTTCTTTAATGTTTAAACCATTAATACTTTCCTCTAATAATACACTTTTATGCTTCATCAAAATCCCCATCAAATAAGTTTTCAGATATATCATCCAACTTTTCAAAATTTTCGTTCATTAGATTATTAAATTTATCTAATGCCCAAATTTCAAGGCGATCATTTACCCCTATGATTGCACATTCTTTTTTTAATTCCGCATATTCAATTAAAGAGTTTACTAAGTTTATTCGACCTTGTTTATCGAATTGACATACAGTGGCGCTGGCTAGAAAGAATCTAGTAAATGTTCTAGCATCTTTCTTAGTGAATGGTAGTTTTTTTAATTTGGCAACTATTCTTTCCCATTCAACAAGGGAATATACGAATAAGCATCCATCTAATCCTCTTGTTACAACAAAGCTTGTGCCAATTTCTTCTCTAAATTTTGAAGGTATTATTAATCTTCCTTTTTCATCAATACTATGATGATATTCTCCAATTAACATATTATCCCCCACTTTCTACCACTATTCACCACTTGCAATTTTATTTTATAATAAAAAAAACTATTTGTAAATAGTTTTTCCTATAGTTTACACTAAATATATTATTAATTTTCTTTTATATCTTCTTTTATGGCTAAATCGTCATCTTTTTTAATTTTTTTGACTTCTTTAGACTCTTTTTGTAACTTATATTTTTTCTTACTTTTCTTGTTATTGTTAATAATAATTATACTGAAAGTAATAATAACAATACCTAGTAAAAGAATAGCTCCAAGGATTATAGCATAATACTTATTACTTTGATTTTTATAAATATCTAGAATTTCAGTATTATATCTTTGAACGGTTTTTTCTAAAGCATCATATTGATACAAATAAACTTTACCAGTTTCAATATTTTTAGCATAGAATAGATAAAATTGATTACCTGTTATATCATTATTATCAAGGGCATAAGTATTTTTTATTAAGTCCATTTTTACGGCTTGATAACTAGATATTTTATCATCGTTATAGATAAAACTAGATAGTTTAGCACCTGATACTTCTTTTGGTAATATTTGTAAAACAGTACCATTAAAAACATATTCTTTATATAAAGTAAATTTATTATCTTTATATATATAATAGTTTATATTTCCTGATGAATCTTTTAAGGCTACGAGTGTGTATTTTGTAGCTTTGTTATAATACCCAGCCACTGAATCAGTGCCAATAGTTACTTCTTTTTCTTCATAATATTCACTAATTTTTGGTAAATCTGATTTATTTCTAATTACAGTGTACTCTTTATTATCAACTGTTACGGTTATTGGTTTTATTTCTTCAACTTCAGCGGTAATTTTATAGGTCTTTTTGCTACCATTTTCAGCAGTTACAATTAATTCGATAGTATTAACGCCAGGAGAAACAGAGACTTCTCCAGTTCCTTTTACACTAGCTCTAGAATCATCTAGTTGAGCGTTTATTTTTATTTTTTCTTTACCAGCTGGTACTTTAACTGTATATTCAAGAACTTCTTTATCAAACTTTTTATCTAGTTCTAGACCATCTATTGATATACTTGATAAATAACTATTACTAGACTTTGGTTTAGTTGTTGTGTTAGATGATGAATTATTATTTTTTGATGAGCTTGAGCCTTGATTATAGTTTGGAGTTTGTTTTTGATTAACGGTTAAATAAATTTGTTTAGTATCAGAAAAACTATTACCAGTGTTTGAATCAGCACAGTCACTTGCAGTAATGATGAAAGATACTTTACCAGCTTTTTTAGTGGTTACGGTAATGTATTTGGTATTATTTTCTATCCATGTAGAACTTTCTGAAACAGTAGCAATTGATGTATCAGATGATTTGATACTGACTTTACCGGTTAGTGAGTTACCAGAAATTGTTATAGTAATGGTATTTCCTACGGTAACAGTATTGCTAGTTGATGATACGTTTAGTGATGCAGCGTATACATGGCTTGTTACTAGTACAAAATTAAATATAAGAACACTTAAATATTTATAAATTTTTTTCATAAAACACCTCTTATTGAACTATTTTTTTGATATCCATAATATCATTTTTTATGGAAACATAGTCTGATGCATTAATCTTGCCATCTTTGTTAGCATCAGCATAATATTTTTCTAGAGTTGATAATTTTTTGACATCCATAATATCATTTTTAATCATTACATAATCTGATGCGGTAATTTTACCATCTCCATTAACATCACCATAGATAATTACAATGTAATTCTTCTCTTCTCTATCTGTTTTAATATTTATCTTATCACCAGATGATACGATACCACTTGTTTTTTGTTTTCCTGATGAGTTAAACCAGGTTACTTTAGCAAGAGATTCTTTATCTGTTATTTGTTTTGTTACAGTAGTTATATTAGTACCTACTTTAAAACCATATGTATACGTACCATCATTTTTAATATTGGCATTTTTTAATATTTCTCCAATATCTATTGAAGTATTTGAATTTTTAGTTACATTAACGGTATAGGTTCTTGTATCACCATTTTCAGCAGTTACTACAACTTTCACAGCTTGTTTACTTGAATTAATAGCAATACTACCGGTACCACTTATGGTTGATTTATTTGATACTTTGGTAGCAGCAATGGTAATTGATGATGTAGTACCACTAAGATTTACATTAAATGTTGTATCGTTAGTAGCAGATTTGAATAAATAATTACCATTTACTGATAAACTTGATAAATAATTATTAGGGTTTCCAGGATTTGGCAAAGTTGTTTTAGTAGGCATATTTTTAAATACAGGGATTGTAAATACAAATGAGCTACTTAATTTACCAATGTTATTATATCCATTATATGTTTTTACAGCTTCAGTAGATGGAGCTTGAATATTTTGCATATATTGATGGTTAGCATACTTAGGGCCAAATAAATCCCACTTTTCTAGATATAGGGTGTTTTGTCCTACGGAAATATAACCTTCTGATAAAAATTTAGCACCACCAAGAATTGCTTTATATTTAGTATTCCAACCTTGGCTTTTAGCATAACTTAAGCCATTGTTGATTGTTTCACTCGATGAAGAACCATATGCCTTGATGTTATAGAAGTTATAATAACCTTCATAATTCTTAACTGTACCACTGACAATAGTACTTCCGTTAAATCCTACTTCTTGAATAACTCTAGATACAAGGAAATATGGACTTACTTTGTATTTTTCGGCGGCATCCATAAAGGCATCTACGAAAGTGTGGCCTTCATTATCAGCAGAAGCATTATCCATGAAACTGCCTTTAATCATACTTTCTACGCCACTTCTGGTATGATATTTTGAATTGTATGACAAAGACTCAAACATAAAGATTTGTTTTTCATTTAAGAAGTTTCTTGGATCCATATAGTAAGCAACAGTTTGTTTACTTGGAGCATACCACCTACTACCACCACCAACAAAATTAGTATTAAAAACATCAGTTAAGTAGTTGTAGGACCAACTTTCTGTGGATTTATATCCATCATAATATCTTCCAGTATCTTCAAGTAAGTTCCATCCTTTTGAATGCCCGACATATTCAATATTTACAATGTTATCAAAGACTAGTTCTGACTGAAATACAGCAAAGTCCCATGATGGATATTTTTTGTGAAGACTTAATAAGTATGGGATATATGTATCAGGGAATCCTAAACCTTTTAAGTAATTGCTATACTCTGGATAGTCTGATGGGTTTAGTCCAGTATTATCTTCGACAGTCTTTAAAGTAGCAAATTCACTACATACATATCCAGTTTGACCGTTATTAGATACTTTATACCAAGGTTTATTGCAACCTTTTCCATTTTCACTAGATATATAAGTTAACTCTTTCCCAGTATAAAAATAACCACTATAACTGCTATCAGTTGTAGGACCACTTCTAAATCTTACACCATCAGCAGTAATTATTACGGTAGTAGTAGACGCTAAGACATGAATACATAAGAATATAAAAGAAATTATAAATATGACAAAATATGACAATTTTTTCATTATGTATTCACCTACTTTCTATCTTCTTATATTATAACAAAGTAATTCATTTTTTTCTATCTTTTATAGTTAATTTACAGTAAAAATATTTATATATAGTAAAAAAGTAAGTTATTATAATATCTAAAAAAAATATCGAGTTTCGGAAGAACTCGATATTTTACTTAAAAAGAAAGCATACATCTTCGTAGCTAATCACCTACCTAAACTTTTCTATTGCCTCGTCAGATTAATTCGCTACGCTCAAGCAGCGGACAAAACCAAGCGAAACGAGGCGTAGCCGCTTGGACCACAAGTTTCGAAGTACGAGTGGAATACACCCGCATTAGCCCCATTGCTGTAGTTACCACCACGTTGAACCCACGGAGTATTGGAACTAACAAAGTCCGCGTAATCACTATACCAGCTAGCCGTTTCAGATAAGGCATGTCCGTAACAGATTCCACCATTGCAAGCAGTTAAAGTATTCGTAGTCGTATAATCATCATAATACTTGCTATCAGGTTTACTGCTAAAGCCCGCATAATTGCCATATAATGATGCTCCCCATGTTGTACTAGCTTTGCTGTAATAACCCATTACGTATTCAAATGCACCACCCGACATATCATACACACCAGTAATATTACCGGTGGTACTAGCTTTTGTTCCTAAAGTTCTATCGCTGGCATAACTCCCACTTGTTGTTTTTCCATCCCAGGTGTATGTTCCATTAGTACTTGAATTTGCGTCTGTAGTTCCACCACTTCTTCCGGTATAAAATCCACTTGAATTATTGATATATATTTCTCTATTTACACCATATTTTGAATGCGATAAATATGCCACAGCTCCCCATTCACTATTTTTCATCATGTGCGCGTCTATTTTTGATGTTGAACCATATGTACTTGTTCCAAATTTTTGGGCTATTGAAAACTGATCACTCGCTGCCTGACCTGTTAATGATTGTAAATTAGGTTTTACGGTTGGGGTTGTGGCATCACCTGTCGTTTCAAACTTACCTACCCATATACCATTTAGTTCTGTATTACCAAAAGTAAAGGCCGGATGTGTGCGGTAACTTCCTACCGTGGTACCGATTGATTTGGTTGTTGTTTTACCTTCGAATATAATATCAATTGTTTGTTCATTACCATTACTACTTTCTGCCGTAGTCCATATTTTATATTTATATCTAGGTATCCATACGAGATATGCCAATATATCTGACTCGGATACCACTACATCTGTAGTATCTAGATATTTACTTCTTGATGAAGATGTTGTTAATACGACATTAGCCCATTTTTTACTTTCATAATTATACCAATTAGAGTCATTTTTAGATATTGTTTTAATTGTTGTTTCACTACCGCTGTTATCTATGACTACCGGTATCATGCCATCATCTAATTCAGGAACTGCTCCGTTTAAAATACTTTCACTATATGCTTTCGCTTCATCAGTACACTCACCGTTTAAAGATAGACTAAATGATTGATTCATCGTCTCAGTACTTGTTTCTTCTTTATCTAACCAAACATACAAATAGTAAGTATCTGTCATTGTTTGGGTATACTTTTGAGACGATAATAACGATATCTTATCGCCAGCTTTTGTACCAGTAAATGTACCTGATGTAACCAATCCAGTTTCACAACTAGTATCTGAAGTAGTTAAGGCATATTTAAAGTTATTACTGTTAGATAGACCCGTTCCTATCTCATTTATATCTAACCATAAATCCATATAAATAGGACTAGCTACCGAAAGCTTAGGCATAGCTTTAATGGTTCTTTTGAGAGCATAACTTCCAGTACATGTTGTTGGAGCAATATTTACACTAGATATATTTCCACCACCATCGGCAGAACATGAAAATTCGTTTTCAATAGTAAAAGTTACAACTGTCTTTTGAGATTCACTAGTTTGCCAATTATAATATGCAAGAGAGCCACCCATTATCGTAAAAATTATGGTTAAAACTAGTAAAATTGTTAGTATATTTCTATTTTTCATCTATCTCACCTATCATATAACCATGATACCGCAAAAAAATAGTTAGGATGTCAACGGGTTTTTGATAAAAAAATAATACTTTTTCACTATATGGAAAAAGCATTATTTTATCTATTTATTAGTTATTTATATTATACAGCAATTATAGTTGAATTAAAAGATAAATTATGATATGATTGATATTAATGAAGGAGACTTCATAAAAAAGGAACACTTAATACTCAAATGTTAAGTACTCCAAAGTTGGTTTGTACCTAACAGTTTATGTTAGGTACTCTTTTTTATTTTATAAGCATCAATAATATGATGATTATTAGTAGGAATATTACTACCCCCTGGAAAAAGATTATTATGTCTTTTTCTTTCATAAAAATCAACTCCTCTTTTACTTTTGATAAAAGTGTGGAGTACCTAACTATTAAGTGTTCTTACACATGATATCATTGGTTTTATTGGTTTGTCAAATTAATTAACTAGAGGTATTAAAAGCTTAAAAAACAACACTATTTTTAATGATAGATAGTGTTGTTTTTATATTTATGGTAAAGTTTTTCCAAGATATGTGATGACTATTGCACCACCTGAACTACTTGGATTTGTTCCAACTAGTTTACTTGTTATATTGGTTGATAGTCCATTATAGGTTACGGCTTTTGCTAGTAGTGATGAACCGCCGCCTCCGCCTCCGGCTTGGTTTGTTGATACGGTTCCAGCGCCGCCACCGCCTCCGCCGCCGTAGTAGCCACCGCCACCACCGCCACCATTACCTGAGCCATTTCCACCAGATAATAGTTTTCCGTTTTCTCCGGCATTTGATTGGGAACGAGCGACTGCTGTACCACCTAGACCATTTCTTCCTTCTTTCGCTTGGTTTAGGGTACCATCAGCTCCATGGAAAACTGTGCCAATAGTGGTTGTAGTATATTCACTGGTTAGTGAACCACCATTTCCACCATTACCAGGTTTACCAGCAACAAGTGATGATCCGCTTCCGCCGCCGCCACCACCAGCAATAATTAAAATATTACCATTGTTGATGTTTGTTTCATCGATGGTTGTTGTATTTATAGCAAGTACTGAATAACCGCCTGCACCACCAGCATATGTTGCCGCGCCATTTCCACCACCATTGGCTCCGCCACGTGCTGTTCCAGATAATTCTCCATCACGGCCATTACCACCAAGAGTAAAATATATTTTTGTATTGTATTCAAGATTTACAACTCCATAAACATATCCAGCTTCACCTCTGTAGCCGCAACTTTTACTTGAGGCACGATAATATTCTCCACCTCGACCACCCCACATTTCAATTAGGTAGTATCCGGGATGATATATGGTATCTTCTTTGGTTGTTGCAGTTTTTCTATCAGTATTTACAAATGTACCAGTAGCCCATGGCAGTTCTTCGAGAGTTACATTTTCTGTGTAATCTTCACCATTTAGGGTATAATCTCCAGTGGCATCTTTATATTCAAATCTAGACACAGTATAACTTAATTCAGCTAAATCACTTGCAGTTACACTTTGGGTACCTATTCCACTCACTAGGACTTCACCGTCTTTTATTTTTATTGTTACTAGGGCATCACTAGGGGTCGGGACGACAGTAAATATTTTATCTTCAGTTCTCAACATAGTTATTTCTTTAGTTACATGATCTGTTACAAGATCAGTACCACTTTGAGGGTAATAATTTTTTCTTGATACGGTCCATTTAACTGTAGTATTCTCATCAATTATAGTTGTTAGAGATCCAGTACCAGTAGCAATGATCCCGTTCTCATCTTCCAAAGTAATTGTTGAATCAGTAAGATTAGTATTAATCGTATAGCTATATTGAGGAACTTTATAGAAATTTAATTTCATTGATGTTTTTAAGTGTGATGTTTCTGGATTTCTCCATTGTTCTATAATTTCAAAACTTCCAGAAACATATCTATCCATGAAATCTTCTTTATATTGGAAACATATAATTATCTTTGCTTCGGAAGCAGGAGGTATTTTTGTTTTATTTATTACAAAGTCTCCAGTAGTATATTCCATATGTGTATTTAATTCTTGTAATTCTTCAACACTAGTTACTAATACAGGGCTTGATGATAGATTTGTTACCGTTACTTCAAAGTATACTTTTGACCAGATTGTAGTTAATTTGCAATCTAGGGTAAATGTTTGATTAGAATCTAATGTCAACGATTTAAGGGTTACGTCATCGCTTGCTTGAACTCTTTGGACGTTTGTTACACGAACGTCGGCACTAGATCTAACTAGAGCACTGCCATTTATAGCAAGAGTTGAAGATGCAGCAGAAAAACCAATTGTTAGGGTAAGAACAAAAACTGTTAAAATAGAAAAAAGAAAGAATATTAAATTATTCTTTTTGTTTTTTTGTAATTTCTTTTTCATTTTTATCTCCCCCTTTTTTTAGCTTTTTAGCTTCGAGAGTATATCTATATAATAAATTATCATATGCAATGGTAAAATTGCTTACTTTTCCTGGCGTTATTTCATTAAAAATAATTGGCATTCCTAAATTGTCATGAACGTCTCTTAATTCATCAAATGAGCTTAGATTTAATACTTTATAATCGCTTTCATCTACTGAATCTAGACTATTGACAATAATACTATCATAATCTTTTAGTATTTTTTTTAGGGTTACGTCATAAATATTTCTGGTTTTATAACAGATTATAAGATATTTTAATAATAGATATGTTGAATATAAGTCTGCTAGTGCAGAGATTACTAATCCACTTAAGTATATATAATTAATATTAGCCCACATACTATCATTTGATACGTTGCCTGTAGTGTTAATATTTTTACTATCTATATTAACGTTAATAGTTTGCTCTGTTAGCGGAATTATTGCTACGGCTAATCCTTCGGTGTTTATGTCTTTGAATTCTTGATTTTTGCCTGTAGTGTTAACGTGTAAGACAATGGTTACATTACTATCGTAGTTAAGTAAATATGATGTTTTAAAACCTCTAACAAAGTCATTAAACTTATCATAGTCTACGGATACTTCTTTATAGAAATGGTTAGCCATGATATCTTTTTTAGTAATTTTCTCTTCTTCAGTTAATTTTTCTTTCTTTTCGTATAAGATATTTTCATTATCTTTGCCATATACTCTAGTTATTGCTTCAATATAGTAGGTAGCATCATAATCAATTGATTTATTAGTTGTAAAGGTGTAGCTAAATTTTAAATTAATAGTATCTATTAAGCTAGCAATATAATCCATTCCTGATGGTAATACACTAGTATCGTAGTATTTATTTGGTTTTAATTTTACACTATAATCAATAGTACTATTTTCTTTATAGTTTAATGTCGGTACTGTTTTACTTACAAATGTCTTTACAAAGAATAGTATTAGTAAACAAGAAAAAATACCAATTAAGCATAAATAATAAATAATATGAAACGATTTTTTACTAGAAATCATTTTATTGTATTTATCAATTTTTTCCCTACTAGTACGCATTATCACACCTCCTACTACCTATTAATTTTTTCGTATAAAGCAACTGTTGGGTATCCTATATATCTGATATTAAATTTAACGGTACCAAGAATTTCTTTAGCTTCCGTAAGATATCCATCTGGAGCATTATTGTGGTCTCCTTTGGTCTTGAAAAATATTTCATTACCTGATGTGTATATTTTATAAATACGATGAACTACTATTTTATCTTCTCTTTTGAAAGCTAAAACTTCCCCTTCTTTTAATTTTTTAGCATCTTTTGGAGCTACTTTTTCGATTACAACCATGTCTCCTTTGTTAATATTTGGGGTCATGGAACCAGTAGCTATTACTATAGCTTGATATTTAAAATATCCACTTGTTAAGCTAACTATAGTTATAAGTATTATAGTAACTATATAGTAGATGAATTTTGTATTCTTTTTGAATTTACTGCTTAGAATTATATTTTTCTTTTCTCTTTTTTTAAAATCGTTATAGATAATTATAAAGACGATTATTGGAAAAGATATATATATAACGGATTCAATATAAACACCAAAACTAGTTACGATTGGTAATATGTATCTAGGTAATTCCATTAGATAGCGGTATACCAGATTCGGTTTATAGCTAACTTTTATGGTTAGATATGTAAGTAAATAGTTTTTACTTAGTGATGGTAAAATAAATAATCCGATTACTTTTAAGGTATCATAAAAGTTTTTAAAACTTGATGCTTGTATAGTAATTGTTGTATCTATTAGAGTAAAAACAAAAATAGATAATCCAAGTAATATATAATTATCTTTTATTTTAGAATTAATAATGTATCTTAATAATTCGCTTAATGGAATTAATATAATTATTGGAACAATATTTTTTAATATAAGTATTATATTAGAACTGTAAACGTTTTTATTAAAACCAATAAATAATCCGAATAAATATGTAGTGATATAGTATATGGCAATATATATTAGTAATGATAATATTATATCTTTATTATAACGGGATTTTTCTTTTTCCATTCCTAATAATAGATATGAAATAATTAATACTATGAATATAAAAGCACATATACTATACCTACTAAATATCTTTGTGATAAAGCTATTAATAAGTAAGACAAGAGACATAAATGATAATAATCCTATTATGATTTTTTGACTTCTTTTCATAGCTTTTCACCCTTCTTTATTATTGAGCTTGATTATAGATAAATGTTGTAGTACCAATTGTTACTTTAACATCATCTGTTACTTTTAATGTGCTTGTTTCAGGCCAAACTAATTTTAGTACTAAGTCTTTTGAACCAGTAGTCTTTGGTAAAGTCTCACCAGTAGTAATTGTAGAGCCATCTGAATATGTTAATGTATATTGTAATTCATTACATAATTTAGTAGCATCTTCTTGACTAATAGTACTATCTGTGTTTGGAGCACAAGAAAGTGTACCCATTGTATATGTTCCTAGGGTAGCATCCAATGTACCAGTATTCTTTACAGAAAACTTATAAGTAATTGAATCTCCAGGAGCTTTTAGGACTACATCGAATCCTGAAACAGCTGTATCAGTTAATGTTGGAGCAGTAGTTTCAGCAGCGTTACCAGTTTTTTCAGCAGTTAAGCTGTCCCCACTAGTATAAGCAAACTTAACATTCCAATCAGCAGGATCTACAGTTGCAGTACCATTAATAGTTAATGTACTTGAATATGCTGCATAACCTATTGTTAAACCAGCTACAGCTACAAGTAATGCAATAACAGCTATTACCTTAGCACCTCTCTCTTTTTCCATTTTACATTCTCCTTTCCTTATTGTTCCATAATAATTATAAACGAGAATATATAAAATTGTCAACATCAATTTTTGTGTTTTTTTACACTTTTTTTATCAAAAAAATGTGTATATATAAAAAAATCAGACCCTGTTTAAAATCTGATTTTTTATATTTAATTTAGTTATTTACATAGTGTCTTATCATATAGGTATTCATTTCAATTTTTTTAAAGGTATATCCATTGGCTTTAGCATATCTTATTATGTCTCTAATAGCACTTTTTGTTTGATATTTAACATCATGCATTAAGACCATATTTGATCTTTGATGTGATAGATGAGAAGTAACATTATTATACACTTGTTCTTTGGTATAGGCTTTACCTGCATCATCAGCATCAACATTCCAATCATAGTAGCGGTATCCCCTATTTAACACTTCGGTAGTTAGTTCACTCATAATGCCTATTTTATAATTTCTACTGATGGTATTACTACTACCACCGGGAAAACGAATTATTTTACTTTCATAACCGGTGATATTTTTCACACGATTACTTACTCTTTCTAGATCAGCAAAATAATTTTCTTTAGATGAATAAATATATGAATAATTGTGGGTAGCAGTGTGGAGAGCAACGGTATGTCCTTCATCATACATTCTTTTTATTAGATAATCTGGGCCATTACAAGTTACAAAGAAAGTTGCTTTTACACCTTCTTCTTTTAAAACATCTAAGATATATCCGGTGGTTTCTTCGTTTGGTCCATCATCAAAGGTTAGATATATTGTCCCATTTTGAATACTACCAGAATTAGATTGATTAGAAGTAATGATAACTGTACGGGTAGCAGTAGTTTCGTTACCTGATGAATCTTTAACTTTGTAAGTAATTTTATGCGTACCAATAGTATTTTCAACAGTACCAGTTACTTCAACTTTGTTAGTTAAATCGCCATCACAAAAATCATTTGCAGTATAACCTGGTTCATTAAACTTAGTATTATAACTTAGATAAATCGTTTTATTACCTTTTAGATTTATAACTGGAGCATCAGTATCTTTTCTAATTATATTTACGGTAGTAGTGGTAAGATTATTGGATGAGTCTGATACGGATAATGTTAGTTTGTTATCTTTTTCAATTATTTTAACTTTATCAGTTATATTTCCATCATATTCATCAATAGCAGAATATTTTATATCAGATGCTTTAGTACTTGGGCATACTTTTATAGGATTTTCAATATTTATTATTGGTTTTTCATCATCGATAACGGTTACTTTTCTAGTTCTTTTAATATTAAAGAAGAGATATTTTGTTTTATATGTAACGGTATAATTACCAACAGTTTTATCTAATATGTTATTATTAGTACTTACTAAATCATTAATATTTTTACCCATCTTGGTAGCAATGAATCCAGGTTCTTGATAAGTTTCTCTATAAGTAATGGTTACATTACTACCTAGTAGTTTTATTTTAGGAATAGTTATATAGATAATTAGTAGTGATATGAATATAGGTATTAAAATATAATACATTAATTTATGACTTTTCTTTTGATTTTTCTTTTTAGGCAATCTATCTTTTTTTACTAATTCTTGAATTTCTTCTTTGCTTTCTTTAATATCATCAATTAGTTCATTTATTTCAGTTAGAGTTTTGGTTAAATTTTTTTCTTTTTTCTTTAGATTAGACTTATTATAATTATATTTTTTGTTACCTTTCTTGGAAGTATTTTTTTTATAAGATTTATTTGATTGTTTTTTTCTTTTTTTACTCATATTTAACACTACCTTTATTTGTATATTGTATCAAATTAATGGTATATTTTCTATATATTAAGATGTTTTTATATAAATTTTACATAAAATAAAAAGAAAGCTTTATTTAGCTTCCTTTGTTAGTATTTTTAGGTTATTTATTTTTTTATATTTGGTATTGGTAACTCCCCAATTATCAGTATCGAGGTTATCTTTATTGAAGAAATAAGCAATACCACCAGCGTTACTCCAGTCATCTAAATTATGAACAGCATCATCTATTAAGACATTACCTTTTGCGGATACGAGATCTGTTTTTTTATGATTTCCTGGTACAATGATTATTTCGTTTGTTACATTGTTTGCTCTTAGAAATTTTATTTTGGCTGATGCTTCTTTTAAACTATGAACTTTGGTTAATATTTTATCATTAGGAACACTTTTAATTATTTCTATGGCATCAGCAATTACTTCACTATTAAATACTAGCCAATCCCAATCAAATTCTTCGAGATATTTTTGTTTATCTAGTTTTATTCCTTGGGCTTTCTTTTCAAGATATTCTTTGAATAGTTCTTCTTCAGTAGCAAGAATAACTTGGTCAAAATCAATATAATTCATTACTAAAACCTCCCTTAATTTTATATTATTTATTATCTTTAGTTAAATCATTTAATTTAACTGATACTTTTTTAGAAACGCCAGACTCTTGCATGGTTATACCATATAGAGTATCAATAAATTCCATAGTTTTCTTTTTATGAGTAATTATGATGAATTGAGTTTTATTGCGATATTTATTTAAATATTCACCAAAGGCATCGACGTTAGCTTCATCAAGAGCGGCTTCAACTTCATCAAATAAGCAAAATGGAACAGGACGAACATTTAGGATAGCAAATAGTAAGGCTATTGCCGTAAATGTTTTTTCTCCACCAGACAATGATTGTACTGTTTTTAGATTTTTTCCTGGAGGAGTAGCTTCAAGTTCGATTCCAGTTTCTAGGATATTATTTGGATCTGTCATATAAAGGTTTGCAGAACCACCTTTGAATAATTCACGGAATACTTTTTGAAATTCTTGCTTTATTTCTTGGAATGTTTTATTAAACTTCTCTTCCATAATGGAATCCATATCATTAATTATTTCTAAAAGAGTAGCTTCAGCTTTATTTAGATCTTCTTTTTGTTTAGTTAAGAAATTATATCTTTCAGATACTCTGAGATATTCATCAATGGCACCAAGGTTAACCATTTGAAAGTCTTTTAAACTATTTTTTAAGTTAAGGACTTCTTTACGGATATCTTCAGGATTATCTTCGATAATATATTTTTCTTTAGCTTCATTATATGTTATAGAATAATCTTCATTTAAGTTATTTAAAATAGTATCTATTTTAACTTCTAATTTACTGACTTTTAATTCATTTTCTTTTAATTCTCTTTCTAACTTGGAAATATTAATACTACTGGTTTTACTAGTGTTTTCTAATTCTATGATATCATTGTTTACTTTATCACGATCTATTTTAGATAAAGTTATTTTTTTATTTAGTTTATCAATATTTTCTTTTATTTGATAATATGAATTAATTAAATTACTTTCTTCTGATTCAGTACTATTGTTAGTAATAGATTCAATGTTACTTAGTTCTAGTTCTAAATCTTTTATTTCTTTTTTTAGATTATTAATAGTATCTAGATAATTATTTTTAGTATTAATACATGTTGATTTATCTATATTAATGTTATGAATTTTATCATTAGACTGAGCTAATTCTTTTTGCAAAGTTGTTAGTTCTTCTTTGTAAGAGTTATTGGTATTGATTAATTTTACTTGTTTATTTTTTAATTCAGTTAATTCATATTTTTGTTTAATAATATCATTGCTTTTTATTTTATCTCCACCGGTAATAGAACCACCAACATTTACTAGTTGTCCGTCTAGAGTAACTATTTTATATTTATTAGAAATAATATTACTTATTTTATTGGCTGAATAAATGTTATCACTTAGAATTACATTTCCAAGTTGATTTAAAATGATATTTTTATATTTTTCATTATATTTAACTACTTTATCTAGAGTGGAAATATATCCTTCGGTTAATTCTAGTTTTTTCATGGTTTCAGGATCAATATATCTTCCTTTAATTACATCTAATGGGAAGAATGTTGCCCTACCTAGTTTATTTTCTTTTAGGTAATTAACTAATTTACTAGCTAGATTACGATCGTCTACGACTAAGTAATTAGTAGCTCCGGCTAAGGAAGTAGAAACTGCTAAGGAATACTCACTATCTACGGTAATTAAGTTACCTATTGTGTTATGAATTCCACTAAATAATGGATTTTTAATTAAACCTTTTATTGATTGTGGAAGATTACCACCGGAGTTAATTGAATCTTCAAGATAATTAATTTTATAATTAATATTAGTAATATCACGATTTGTTTCATCTATTTTTTTATTTAATTGATTTATTTGATTGTTTACTTTAGTATATGATTCATTTATACTAGTTAAACTATTATTGTAGTTATCTATTTCTTTGTTAGTTATTTCAAGAGATGATTCAGTATTAAGAAGAACATTCTTTTTATTTAAGATAGTTTCTTTAATGTTATCTATTTTGGCAATATCACTATTTACTGATAGATATTTCTTTCTTTCTCTAAATAATCTTATATCAGCATCTTTTTGTTCTAATTCTTTTGTTAAAGATAAGATTTCATTGTTATATTCGGTAATAGTTTTTTCAATGTTACTTAGTTTATCTTTTCCTTGTAAGATAGATATATCATAAGTAGTATTATTCATATTTAATTTAGTTATTTCATCATTTAAATTAGCTATTTTTTCTTTAGAATTTTTAAATTCTTCAGAATATCTATTTACATCATATATCATTAGAGATATATCATAGTTAGTTAATTTATCTTTGTACTCTAAATATTTTTTAGCATCGTTACTTTGTTTTTCTAATGGTTCTAAATTGTTAGATAATTCTGAGATAATATCATTTACACGATTAATATTATTATTAGTTCTTTCTAATTTACGAATAGCTTCTTCTTTTCTTCTTTTGTATTTTAATACGCCAGCGGCTTCTTCGAAGATTATTCTTCTTTCTAATGGCTTTGTGGTTAAGATTTCATCTATTTTTCCTTGACCAATAATATTAAAGCTTTCTTTAGCTGCTCCGCTATCGGTAAGAAGTTCTGTTATGTCTTTAAGTCGACATTTTTCGTTATTTAAATAATATTCGTTTTCACCAGTACGATAAAGAATTCTTTTGATTGATACTTCACTAAAATCAATGGGTAGTTGTCTATCAGTATTATCAAAGATAATGTTTACCATAGCACTATTTAGTGGTTTTCTACTTTTACTACCAGAAAAAATAACTGATGTGCTATCAGTTGCCCTTAGAGATTTATTGGATTGTTCGCCAAGAACCCATCTTACAGCATCGACGACATTACTTTTACCAGATCCATTAGGTCCAACGATACCGTTTATATTATTAGTAAATTCAAAATTTATTTTATCCGCAAATGATTTAAAACCATATGTTTGAATTTCTTTTAAGTACATATTATCACCCTTACTACTTATATAAATTATAACTTATATTTGTTTTTTTGACAAGTAAAAGTCTATTTATAATTAAGTTTTAAAAATGTATTGAAAAAAAGATAATTATATTATATAATGGTTAAGAATAGGAAGAATGGGATGAGTGATACTTATGCAGAGCAATATTGATTTTATTAATACTCCAGTTGTTGATGTTGTTAATCGTATTATTTTGAATTCAGCTAAAGCTGGCGCTAGTGATATTCACTTTGATCATTCTGAGAGTTGTTTAAAAGTTAGAATAAGAATTGATGGTATTCTTAATGATTATGCGGATATTCCAAATGAGGTTAAGAATAATGTTATTACAAGAATTAAGATTTTATCAGGAATGAATATTACAGAGACAAGATTACCTCAAGATGGTGCTATAAAAACTGAACTTGGAGGAATGGATCTTGATATGCGTGTATCTTCATTACCTACGAAAAGAGGAGAAAAAATAGTTATAAGAATTCTTGATTATTCAAGAAGTATGCAAGGTATTGAGTATTTGTTCTTCTCAGAGGAAAACTATAAAAAGATTCTGAAAATGATTGCTGCTCCGAATGGAATTATATTGGTAACAGGAGCTACTGGTTCTGGTAAGTCAACGACAGTTTATTCTTTTTTACAAAAATTAAATGTTAAAGGTACTAATCTTATTACAGTTGAGGATCCGGTTGAGATGGATATCGAAGGAATTAATCAGGTACAAGTTAATAGTGATATTGGTCTAGATTTCGCAACAGTTCTTAGAAGTATTTTAAGACAGGACCCTAATGTTATAATGATTGGTGAGATAAGAGATAGTGAAACAGCCCAAATTGCAGTAAGAGCATCAATTACAGGACACTTAGTATTATCAACTTTACATACAAATAATTCACTTACTACAATCGAAAGATTACTTGATATGGAGGTTGAAAGATATTTACTTGCTTCGGCTTTATCAGGAATTGTCAGTCAGAAATTAGCTAGAAAGTTGTGTGATAAGTGTAAAAAATTAAGAGCGACGACGCCTTATGAGCAAGAGATGTTTAGAAAGTTTTTAAATATCGAAGTTCCACAAGTGTATGATCATGTTGGTTGCCCAGCTTGTTCTGGTGGATATAAAGGAAGAATAGCTCTTCAAGAGGTATTGTTAATATCTCCAGAAATAAGAGATGCAGTTAATGCTAGATCAACGAAAGCTGAACTTAGAAAGCTGGTATATGGATCTGATGTTATTACTCTACTTCAGGATGGTCTTTATAAAGTAATCGCAGGACTTACTTCGATTGAAGAAGTTATAAAACTAACTGAAGCTGATGATGAAATAAATGCAGAAACAAGAATTAATGCAATGACAAAGAGCAATTAAATTAATAATTGCTCTTTTATAATTCATCATTATCTTCAAGTTTTATTTCTTCGATTTTTTTATACTTATATTTAGTTATTTTAAAGTTTGAAACTATTTTATTAATAAACTTATCAATCTTTTTATCATCATTCTTTTTTACGATAAGATTAAATTCTATTTTATTATCTTCGATTTGATAATTATTTCCTTCGATGACATCATGTTGTAAATGACTAGTAATATAATCCATTACAACGTTTGGTTCTTCAGTAGTCATTGATACGACAAAAGTTTCGTTAATATTATTCCCTTCAGTATGATTATTAATCATTATATTAATATATCTTAATACGACGTTTGAGAATAGTACGAAGATTGAGGCAACGATGGCTTCTTTAATAAAGCCACCAGCACAAAGCATACCGATAGAGGCATCACACCAAAGGGTTGCAGCAGTGGTTAATCCCCTAACCTTGCTTCTTTCATTATCCTTAATAATAACACCAGCTCCGAGAAAACCAATACCTGCAACAACTTGGGCTGCTACGCGAGACACATCTAGAGTGTAACCAGATACGAGGAAGGAAAAACTTACAAACATGTATGAACCAATAGCTACCAGGATCATGGTACGAAGTCCCATTGATCTGCGACGATATTGACGTTCTAATCCTAAGACAAAGCTAAGTAAAAAACAGACAACAAGCCCTAAAACAAAATTATTAAAATTCATATTATCACCTAGAATAATTATACGAGATTTATCAAAAAAAGTCCACTTATTTTTATTTAAAACAATTAAAAAGAAATAGGTATACTATTTCTTTAAGCCAAGATAATGAATTAAAAACCTATTGAAACTAAATAAGTTATCATTCCTACTCTTTTGTTAATTCATCTATAACTTGTAATAAATTATCTTTTTTTAATGGTTTTATTATAACACTAGTAAAACCTTGTTTTAGATATTCTTCACTATATTCATAGTTATTATCTTTAGTTAGTAATATTACTGGTATATTAAAGTTTCTTATTTCTTTTAGTTTTATTAATAATTCAGCACCAGTTATTTGGCTTAATTCTTCATCAATTAAGATAAGATCATATTTGTTTTTACTTTTTATTTTATTAATAGTTTCTTTTCCATTTAGAGAATAATCAATATTTATATTGCTATCTTTTAATAACTTTTCAATTAGTTTATGGGTAGATTCGTTATCATCTACGACTAAGATTGATTTATTATCATAGATAGCGTTATATTCTGTTTCTTCTTTATTTACATGAATATCCATTTTTTGATCTAAGATTATTTTTATCTTAGTACCTATTCCATAGTTTGAAGATAGGATCATGGTACCGTTCATTAGGGTTATTGCTTTATATGACTCAGAGATGTTTTTATTATTTATCTTGACACTCTCTAGTTCATTGGCTTTAATACCTATTCCGGAATCTTCGATAGTAATTATCAAGCGCATTATTTCATTTTTGATAATTGTATTTATATTTAATTCAATATAACCTTTATCAGTATTTTTTATACTTTCATTTAATAATAAAGTTAAGACTTTCTTTAACTCTATTCCATCACCATATAACATATCAGGAATATTATGTTCGATATTAGATCTAAACTCGATACCTTTATTAAGACAAATATCTTGATAAGTTATTACTAGATATTTAATTATATTTTTTATATTATATTTAGTATTATATATTTTAATATTAGAAGAGTCTATAGTTGATACATCTAAGATATCATTAGTCATTGTAGTAAATTTAGAGGTTTCCCCTTTAATATTTCTAGCGCTATCTTTATCAAGTTCTAGGTCTTTACTTTCTAAAATATTATCAGCTTCGACATTAATATTTTTAGTAGTTTTTCTAATTTCTTGTGTCATGTTGTATAGAAATAAAGTTTTTTCTTCATTGGCATTATCTGATATTACTTTGGCATCATGCATTTCTTTTAAGAGTTTCATATCAGGATTTTCAATGGTAAAATACATAAGAATAGTTATAAATGTTTCAACGGATGAAACAAGTAATAACTCAGGAAATTGTTTTTCAATTAAACCAATAGTTATATATAAGAATATAAATGCCATTAGAGGAATTAGATTTCTTTTTTCAATTATTTTTTTGTATCTTATTAACATATATATACAATAGGTTAAAATTACTACACCCGTCGAATATACGAAAGTTACACTTGCTCCGTAAGTATATAGGGTTCTACCCTCTTTGGAAAGAGCAATATTTAGTGGTAGGGATATGGTAATTAAGGATAATAAGATGATTGTACCAATAATTATTTTATTATCTATTTTTACTTTTTTGATAACATAATAAATATATATAGCAAATACTAGGGGCCAAATAACAAAGTAGACGTTTATTAGTTTTAGTAAGATTATAGATATATCATTTAAAACAGGCAAATATGTTCTAATTAGAGTACATACTATTTCTAGACTTAATCCGATTAAATTTATAATTATTAGAATTGAGTAAATTTTATTTTCTACAGTTTTTATCCTTTTCCTACTGAAATATACGAAAAACATTAATAATACATATATAAAACTAAATATTGAAAAAATAATACTATTTGTCATGAGACCTCCTTAATAATTCTTTTTATATTCTTTTTTTAATTTTATCTTCTTTATTATATAATTCATTACACATTTTGGCAAGAGCTATATCATCTATTTTTCCTACAGGAGTAAGTGGAAATTCATCTTCAATAATAGATACATTATCGAAATAATATTTTTCACTTAAATTGTTTCTGCATTCGGATAATACAGCTTCGATTACTTCGTCGTTTGTTAAATTACAAGTTGGTTCAATAATAATGTTAGGACATGGTAATGAACCCATTTTATGGATGGTATCGTTTATTCCTACGACACGGCAATCTTTTATGAATGGCAACTTTTTAATGGTATCTTCGATTTCGTATGGGGATACCTTTATTCCGTCATAATGTAATATTACTCTTTTCTTACGGCCAATTACGTATAATCTTCCTTCATTATCAATATATCCAAGATCTCCAGTACGAATCCAGTTGTTACCATCAACGGATTGATATATGGCTTCTTTGGTTTTGTCTTCTTGATTGTAATAACCATTCATAGCGGTAGCACTTGTTATATAAATTTCCCCTACTTGTCCGTATAGACATTCAGTATCATCTTCGAATATTGCGATACTAGTGTTAGCTAGAGGTATTCCAACGCTGTTTTTAATGTTACAGTTTGGTCGGCAAGAACAAGCAGCAGATCCTAATTCTGTCATTCCATAACCTTCAAGAATTTTGTTTTTTCCACCACGTGAGGCAATTAAATTATTAATATTTGTTTTTACTTCATCATTTAACTTATCACTACCACACCCCATAGTTATTAAATAATTTAATTTTGATTTTAGAACTTTTTCATCATCTAGAAAGTTTTTCCAGTCAGCTGGTCCTGCTAGGACATGATTAATTTTAAATTTCATTACATGTTTAGCAAATTTTTCTGGCTCATAGTTTGGTAGCATTACTAAGTTTAGACCAAAAGATAATGGCATATGGGTAGATAAGACAATATTGTATGCTAAAAATGGTGGAACTTGGTTCATAAATCTTTCACCTTTGTGGTATTTAACACCAATATGCTTATATTGATTAACCATGGCATTTAAGGCATAATGACTTAATAATACTCCCTTTGAGGATCCAGTTGTTCCACTGGTATGTAAAATACATACTGGGGCTTTATTATCTATAGATATTTCTAATTGATTATTATACTTTAATTTTTCAAATTTACTCCAAGAGATAAAAGTATTAGTATCTTCTATTTTTGGAGATGGGTTATTTGATTTATATAGACTCTTTACTCCAAATGGTAATGAGTTGGCTGGTGAAGTAATAACTATTTTGTCTAAGTTAGTTTCTTTATATACATCTTTAATATTTTCATAAAAGATATCACTAGCTATCATTACTTTCGAATCTACTTCTTTAATATATTTAATTAAAGCATCTCCCTTAGATCTTAAATCAATCATATTAGATATAGCACCAATTTTACTTAATGCATAAAAACAAAAGACATTTTCAGGAATATTAGGTATGGCGATAGTTACAATATCACCTTGTTTTACTCCAAGATTTAAAAAGCTTTCGGCAATAGAATCTATTTTAGAAAATAATTCTTGATATGTATATTTTTTTCCAAAATAATATATTGCTGTTTTATTTAGATTGTCCTTATTTGCTAACATTAATTCTTTATAGATAGATAATGGTGATATTTTTGTATTAAATAAACTTTCTTCATAATATTTTAACCAAGGCTTATCAATTGATGAATATCCGGTTGATGGTCCTGCAAGAGTTCCATTAGCTAAGTCTCTTAAATACATATCTCTTAATATCTTATCTTCTTCTGATAGTTTACTTATTTTTTCTTTTAATATAATTAAATCTTCTTTTTTCATTATAATTCCCCCAATAAAAAACTTTAACTTATTATATCAGTTATTAATTAATTTGTCTATTTTGGTCGTTATTTTTATAAATAATAATAAGCAATTTGGATGGATATTATAAAGATAATGTTAATTTATGAATATAAACAACCCTATTTAACCAGTTTCATGACTTATTTGATAAAAAAATAGATAAGTCTATTTAGTAAACTTATCTATAACTTGTAATAAGTTGTCTTTTTTTAATGGTTTTATTATAACACTAGTGAAACCTTGTTTTAGATACTCTTCACTATATTCATAGTTATTATCTTTAGTTAGTAATATTACTGGTATATTAAAGTTTCTTATTTCTTTTAGTTTTATTAATAATTCAGCACCAGTTATTTGACTTAATTCTTCATCGATTAAGATAAGATCATATTTGTTTTTACTTTTTATTTTATTAATAGTATCTTTTCCATTTAGAGAATAATCAATATTTATATTGTTATCTTTTAATAACTTTTCAATTAGTTTATGGGTAGATTCGTTATCATCTACGACTAAGATTGATTTGTTATCATAGGTATTTTTATACATGGTTAATTCTTTAGTAACTTTCTCTTCAATTTTTTGATCGAGAATTATACTTATCTTGGTACCCATTCCATAGTTTGAAGATAAAATCATGGTACCATTCATTAGTGTTATGGTTTTATATGACTCAGAGATATTTTTATTATTTATCTTGACACTCTCTAGTTCATTGGCTTTAATACCTATTCCAGAATCTTCGATAGTAATTATTAATCTGATAATATCTTTTTTGATAATTGTATTTACATTAAATTCGATATAACCTTTATTGGTATTTTTTATACTTTCTTTAAGGAGTAAGGTTAATACTTTTTTTAGACCAATAGAGTCTCCGTATAACATATCAGGAATATTATGTTCAATATTAGATCTAAATTCGATACCTTTATTCATAGAGATAGTTTTATAATTACTTACTACTTCTTTTAAAATAGTTTTTATATTATATTTGGTATTATATATTTTAATATTAGAAGAGTCTATAGTTGAGACATCTAAGATATCATTAGTCATTGTAGTAAATTTAGAAGTTTCACCTTTAATATTTCTAGCACTATCTTTATCAAGTTCTAAGTCTTTACTTTCTAAAATATTATCAGCTTCGATATTAATATTTTTAGTAGTTTCTCTAATTTCTTGAGTCATGTTATATAGAAACATTGTTTTTTCTTCATTGGCATTATCTGATATTACTTTGGCATCATGCATTTCTTTTAAGAGTTTTACATCGGGGTTTTCAATCGTGAAATACATTAAAAATGTTGTAAATATTAATAAATGTGACATTAAAAAGCAATTTGGATGACCCATTTGATATATTAAAGATATTACTCCAAGGACAAATAAAACTGCTAAAGGAATATATCTTTTATTTTTAATTTTTTTGAAATTAGTGATAATTATTATAGTTAATATAATATCACTAATTACAGCTGCTGTGTATACCGAATATGTCGGAATACCTGCAGGAATATGTAAATTATCAATGTTAATATATTTAAGTGGTGAAGAAATAACTATTGCAAATACTATGACATAAATTAAAATTGTAATTTTATTAAGTCTAGATAATAGCTTTGTTTTATCTTGAAGCGTTATAGTTATCATATAAGAGAAAAATAATGTTATCCATGTTAAATAAGTTAATAAAATTAATTTTGATGATAAATTATATAATAATGATTCATAAGAAAAATTGGCTTTCAAAATAATATAACTAATTATTTCAAAAATCATTATAAAGAAACTATCAATTACTAATAAATTATATATTATATTTTCTTTTATTTTTATGGCTCTTTTGGTATAAAATATTATTAATAATAATGAAATATAAAATAAAGATACTACTGAAACTAGAATACTACTATTCATACTATCACCTATTATAATTATACTATGAGAAAGATATTTTTTCAATTAAAAAAGTAAGAATTATATTTTTCTTACTTTTACTAAATTACTGTTATTATTGTAATTTATAATTATTTTATCACTATTTAAATATAATAACGATTCTTCTTCTAAGGCTTTAAAATCTATTTTGTTAATATTGGTTAATGGTAATGATGTTTTAAATACGTACTTTGCTGGAATATTAAAATCTGGTAATTTTTCTTTTATAGTAGACTCAATACTATCAATGATGTCTTTTTCAAAACCATAACCTTCATTTTCAACTGTTATATATGCTATTGGAATATGTCTTTCTACTTCATCAGGCATTGAAACAATTGAAACACCTGATATTAAATTATTTTGACGAATAATATCTTCAACGGATGATGGAAATATTTTATTACCATTGCGAACAATTAATCTTTTCATTCGGCCATTCACTTTAAGACTGCCATCGTTGTCGACAATGCCTAAGTCTCCTGTGTGAATCCATCTTTGACCGTCACTATGAATTTTTATTACTTTTCTTGTTGCAGATGGATTATTGAAATATTCTTTCATCATAGTTTTTGTTGAAATACATATTTCGCCTTCTTTTCCTATTTCTAATTCTTCTTCTGTTCCTGGAGTGAAGGTGGCAAGATTATTTTTTACATATGGTATTCCAACATGTCCTTCTCTATAAGAACAACATTTAGAATATATTGCTGCAGCAGATACTTCAGTTAGACCATAGCCTTGGGCTATTGGTACGAGACAATTATGAGCTCTAAAAAATTCATTAATACTTTTTTCTAGTTCAATATTTAGAACATCACCACCAGATATTGGAGACTTTAGATATGATAAATCTTCTCCTTGAATTCTTTTGTCTTTAATAAAATAATCCCATAATATTGGACCCGCTAAAACATGATTAGGTTTATATTTATACATTAAACCAGGAAAATCTTTGGCGTCAAATTTTGGTACTAAGATATTTTCAAATCCTAGGTATAATGGATCATGAATAGCATTAACTAAGCAATAAGCAATAAATGGCGGTAGAAATGTTAAGAACTTATCTTTTTCTCTTTGATTGTATCCGGATACTTCTTGAGTTATAGCCATAGTATTAAAATTTTCATTAGTTAAAATTACACCTTTAGGAGTTCCGGTGGTGCCTCCAGTATGTACTATAACTACTGGCATGTCTTTTTCGTACTGGCAATCTATTATTCCTTGATACTTTTTTCCTAGTTTAATAAAATCTGACCAATTTATAATTTTCGCATTACTTTCAAATTTACTATCATTTTTTAATGATGATAAGAATTTTATTGGTAATGGGGCTGAGTTAATAGGAGAAGTTATTATAACTTTTTCTAAATTAGTTTCGTTTATTATTTTATTAATAATAGGAAGACACATGTCGATACTGATAATATATTTGGCTTTAGTTTCGTTTATTATTTCTTTATATCTATCACTTTTAATACGTGGGTCTACGGTATCTGTGATGGCACCTATTCTGTTTAAGGCATAAAATGTATATACCATTTCTGGAGTTGTAGGCAAAGCCATTAAAACAATATCGCCTTTTTTTATACCTATTTGCTTTAGTGATTTTGCAACTTTTTCAATTTCTTCGAATAATTTATGATAACTTATTTTTTTTCCTAAATAATTGAGAGCAATAAGTTTTTTATTTTTTTGATATTTGTTATAAATTAAATCATATGCTTTTACATTAGGAATGTCTGATTTGATAGCATTTTCACTATAGTACTTTAACCATGGTTTATCAATTGATGAATATCCAGTTGGCGGCCCTGCAAGTGTTCCGCTTGCTAAGTCTCTTAAGTAAAGATCTCTTGCCTTTTTATCTTCGTCTGATAGTTTACTTATTTTCTCTTTTAGTATAATTAAATCTTCTTTTTTCATTATAATCCCCCAAATTGAATTTATATTATATATTTTAGTTTAAATGTTAATAAATATCAACCCTATTTTACTGTTTTTATGACCTATTTTATTTTTATAGGCTAATGATAGGAACAGATATATTTGTTTTGAGTAAACTATACTAGATACGAAAAGGAGGTATCATTATGTATTATTATGGAGGATACTCAGGAACTAATAATAGCGGATGTGGATGTGGAAATAATTCATATGCGAATGCTTATCAATATCCTACATACGGTGGATATGGATATGGTTCAGGATATGGATATGGATCAGGTGCTGCCATCGTATTAGTATTATTTATCTTATTAGTTATAATAATTGGCACTCGTACATTCGTAGCTGCTTAAATTTAAGGGGATTTTCTTCCCTTTTTTTTCTTTTTGTGGTAGAATATTGGCAAAGGGAGTGATTAGGATGTTAAAAACTTCTGATATTTTAGATGAAAAGGATCCTCGTATTAGAAAAGAAAATAAAGAAGTAGAATTTCCTATTTCAAAAGAAAAGAAAAAATTAATTAACGATATGTTAGAACATTTATATTATTCACAAATAGAAAAATATGCTGAAAAATATGACTTACGTCCTGGTATGGGGTTAGCAGCACCACAAGTTGGGGTTAATGAAAAATTCTTTGTTGTATGCCATGAAGAATATGAGGGAGAATTTAATAATTATGTTTTGATAAATCCAAAGATGGTAAGTCACTCTGAAGAATTAATTTATGCTTCAGAGGGTGAAGGATGTTTGAGTGTTAATAGACCTGTTGAAGGAATTGTTCCTAGATATGCAAGAGTTACTTTTACAGGTTATGATATGGATGGAAATTTTCAAAAGATTAGAGCTAGAGAAGAATTATCTATTGCTTTTCAACATGAGATGGATCATTTAAATGGAATATTATTTGTAGATAGAATTGATCCGAAGGATCCATATAAAAATAAAGATTATATGCGTGAGATATAATCTTTTTTTATTTACATAAGTTAGATAATTTATTACCTATAAATATATTGTTATTATCACAAACTAGTACTTGATAATTCTTTGTATTATTTTGATATAATTTGCCATTAGCAATATTTTTAGTTTCGAGGTTTTTTATGATATCATCAAGAGTTATTTGATTTTTTATTAGAGCATTAGATAAATCAATGGTATTTTTTTCATCAGAGATATTAATACTATTAGTTCCATAATATATTATTTTATATTTATTATTAATTATTCCTTTAATATAGGTTTTATTATCACTATCTTTAGGAATTATTATTTGATAGTTTGATGATATTTTTGGATTATTAACTTCATATTCTGGACAATTAAATTTTGTAAATTTTAATTTTATTGATGTTTCATTTGTTTTAGTACAGATATATGTATTATAAAGAATACCATAGTATATTTTATTAGTAGTTGTATTTTCTTTTAATACTATTAGAGGGCGAGATGTTTTATATATATGATAAAAATCTATTAAAATAACAAAAAGAATTAATACGATAATACTGATAATTGTATTTAATATTTTCTTTTTCATACGATCACCTATTTAATGATATCATTAAATAAAATTATTTACAAGTATAACCTTTTTAGTGTTTTTTAATATAATATTATGAAAGGAATGAGACGATGTATCAGATGAGAAGTAGAATGCCAGTTAGAACTGGTGATAGATTTATTGGTGGTGGATTTCTTGGACCATTTGTTCTTGGAGGAATTACTGGTGGATTGTTAGCTCCAGCTTTTTATCCAAGACCATATCCGGTATACCCTGTTCCATATCCAGTACCAGTATATGGCCCTTATCCAATGGGTTAGTAAAAAATAGAAAAAAAGTTCTACAAAATTAGAAATATATGTTATAATTGTTATAGGTGGATAGAATGAAAAGTAATTATATAATAGATTATGTTAATGAAAATGAATTTAAGAAGAAAGAAAGATCTGTTAAGAAATATAATATGTTAGCTTATAAGAAGTTGTTGTTTGATTATTATCCAGGACTTAGAGAAGGTAATTTTCAAGGAGTACTTGTTTCTACGAATGAAAAAGATAGAATTGATAAGTATGAACTTACTTTACCTACGGATAAGACTTTTGTTAAAGTACATGGTAATATTACTCTTCATTATTCTGTGTATAAAGATCAAAAGACGGTTATTTTAGAAACTTTAACTCCGGAAGAGATTCTTACTGAAGGTCATCAGAAGGAACTAACTACTTATAAGGGAGTTATGGTATCTAAATCACATAAAGATTTGGATATGTTTAAAATTAATTTACTTAACAGTATGAATAAAAATGGTTTCTTTAAACTTAAGAATATGCCTGTTTGGTTATTTACTATTTTACTTATAACTTTTATGGCAATAATAGTTTTAGTAACGGCAAAGATTATTACAAAATAAAATCCAGAATTCTGGATTTTTTTATAGTTTATTTACTAAATTTTTAAATTGGATTCCCCTATCAGCAAAGTTTTTAAACATATCAAATGATGCGGAAGCTGGTGAAAATAAGACTATTTCTTTAGGAGTGGCTACTTCTTTGGCTTTAGCAACGACTTCTTCTAAGGTTTTACAGGTATATATTTGAATTGATTCGTTTGTTTTATTATCTAGAACAGCTTTTTCAATTTTATCTTTGGTAGCTCCAAAGAGAATTAGTTTGGTTACTTTGTTTAAGATAGGTTTGGCTATTGGGGTATAATCTAGATTTTTATCATAACCTCCAGCTATTAGAACAATATCTTCGGAATAAGAATTTAGTCCAGCAATAGTTCTTGTAGGGCTTGATGATACGGAATCATTATACCATTTTACATTGTTAATCTCTCTAACAAACTCTAAACGATGTTCTACACCTTTAAATTCACTTATGGCTTTAAATGATTTATCTAAATCTACCATATCATAGATAGCACTCATACAAGCACAAATGTTTTCATGATTATGAATACCACGAATATTTAAATTATTAGTATTAAATACTTGTTTATTATTAAAACAAATATAGTTATCTTCTAGATAAAAGGCATTTGTTTTTGAATATCTTGAAAAATATCTTATTTCTCTAGTACTCTTAATATTTTTGGTTACTTCATTATCTTTATTTAATACTAAGATACCAGGGCTATTTTTAAAAATGTTTAATTTGGCTTCAATGTATTCATTTAGATCTTTATGTTTATCTAGATGATTTGGAGTAACGTTTGTTATGATAGATATATCTGGACTTACTGGCATATTCATTAATTGAAATGATGATAATTCTAAGACAACGATATCTTTTTCTTGCATATCTTTTATTTTAGTAAATAGAGGGGTTCCAATATTACCACCAAGAAATGTTTTATAGCCATTAGCTCTAAGTACTAAATCTATAAGGGTTGTGGTAGTTGTTTTACCATCAGAGCCAGTTACACCAATTACACGACATGGAGATAGTTTTATTACTTGTTCTATTTCAGTTGTTACATATGCTCCCCTATTTATTTCATCTACTAATTCTTTTTTAGTAGGTAGACATCCTGGTGAACGGAAAATAATATCAAATCCTTGTAAATTAGATAGATATCCATCTCCCTGATATACTGGATAATTAAAAGTATCTAAATCACTAGATAAAATTTTATCTGAGAAGATTGTTACATCACAGGATAATTCTTTTAGATATGTAAGTAAGGGAATGTTACTTACTCCAAGGCCTATTATGGCTATTTTACTATGTTTTAATTGTTCTATAAATTCATTTAATTTATTATTCAAATTTATCACCTACAAATTCATTTAAGATATTAATAGCAGCTATCTTACCATAATCATATGTTAATGATCCTTGTAAATATGCAATATATGGTTCTCTTAGAGGACCGTCACAGGATAATTCGATAGATGAACCTTGGGTAAATGAACCTGAGGCCATAATTACTTGATCTGTATAACCTGGCATATCACTTGGTGCAGGTGTAACATACGAATCTATGGCAGAGCTTTTTTGAATTAAAGTGCAAAAATCTATTAATTTATATTTATTCTTGAAAATAATATTTTGAACAATATCAGCTCTTTCTTCGTTGTATCTTGGTCTTACATCGTAGCCAAGTTGTTCCATAGTATAACTTATTAATACCATTGTTTTTAAACTACTTGCTACGACTGATGGAGCAAGGTATAATCCTAATAAAAATAATTTATTATTATCAATAGATGGTCCTACTTCTTTAGCTTGTCCTGGAACATTTAGTCTTTCAGCACATAATTCAATTAAATGTTTCTTACCGCAAATATAAGCACCATTGTTAGCAATACCAGCACCAAGATTTTTTATTAAACTTCCGACAACGATGTCTGCACCAACTTCGGTTGGTTCTTTGTAATTAACAAATTCACAGTAACAATTATCGACCATGATAATTACTTCTTTATCTATTTTTCTAATATCAGTAATAATTTTTTCTAATTTAGAAATATCAATACTATCTCTTGTAGAATAACCTTTACTTCTTTGAATAGTTATTAGTTTTACTTTTTTGCTTAGTAAGAATTTATAGATAGCTTCTTTATTAAATTCATTATCTACTAAGTCAATTTGTTCATATTTTATACCATAACTTTTTAATGAACTATCATTAGGTTTAATACCTATTACTTCATCTAGAGTATCATATGGCTTACCTGTTATTGATAACATTGTATCTCCAGGTCTTAACATAGCATTTAGAGCTACGGTAATAGCATGAGTACCGGAGATGAACTGTCCTCTTACTAAGGCATCTTCGCATTTAAAAACTTCACTATATACTTTTTCAACAATATCTCTTCCAGTATCATTATAACCATAACCAGTGGTTCCATGTAAATGATCAGTACTTACTTTAAAGTCGTGAAAAGCTTTTAATACTTTCATACTATTTAAGAAACTAATATTATCTATTTTTTTAAATGTGTCTTTTAATTCATTTTCATATTCATATATTTTTTCTATGATATCTTTTTTAACCATAAATTACCATCCTTTATATCCATTCTTATTATACTTCCAGTATCATAATTAGTATTAATTATTTCATACATACTACGAGTAAATTCATCTATTTTAATTAATCTATCTTGTTTTATTCTTTTTAATTCACTTAGTAAATAATCTTTATTCATACTATTTGTAGTATATGAATCTATCCAATTAGGACAAACGCATAATACTTTATTAGTAGTAGACATAGAAATAGATTTAGTCATATTGATTATTCCAGCTTTACTAGCTGAATAGTCAATATTATATTTACTAAATGTATCTATCCCATCGGTACTAGAAATATTTATTATTAATCCATTATCAATATATCTAGAATATATTTGATTAGTTAAAAATGTACCTACTAGGTTAACAGTTAATACTGATAAAAATTCTTCTTTGGTTTTATTTAGAAAGCTATTATCAAGAGAAATAGCAGCCATATTAATTAAAATATCAATATTACCAAATAAATTAATAGCATACTTAATAGTATCTTCGATAGATGACTCTGATGTTACATCACACTTTATGGTAGTAAAATCTTCGTCTATTATTTTATTTTTATTGTAAGTAAGGAGTACTTCATAATCTTTTTTAATTAAATACTTAGCTAGAGATATTCCAATATCAGTACTTCCTCCTATAATTAATACTTTTTTCATAATTACCTCGCATATATAATTATATCACAAGATTAGTAATTATACTTAGCAAAATTGACAAACATGGTTATTTGTAGTAAAATTGTGTAGTACTTATGAAGAGGTGGATTACTAGTGTTATATATAAATGATAAAAAATATAGAAAGATTGTTAGATGTATTACTAAGAGTGATGCATTTAAAGAAACTTATAATATAGAACATCATGGTATAAGTAGAATGGAACATTTAACAAAGGTATCTTATTACTCTTATAATATTGCAAAGAAAATGCATTTAGATTATGAATCAGTAGCTAGAGGAGCTTTATTACATGACTTTTATCTAGATGGTGATGAGAGAAATGCTAAGAGAAAGTTTTTAGATACTTTTATTCATCCGAAAAAGGCTTTGGTTACATCAAAGAAATATTTTGATATTAATAAGATGGAAGAAAATATTATTATAAGTCATATGTTTCCCCTATACTTTTCAGTACCTAAATATAAAGAAAGTGTTTTGGTTAATTTAGTGGATAAAGTAATTGGTGGATGTGAAATGTTTAGAGAATATAAGTATAAAGTAAGATATAAATTTACTTATACAGTACTTTTATTTATGTTATTTATTTTTTGTGAATAGAAAAAAGTTAATAGCCAACAGGTTGCTATTAACTTTTATTTTAGTATGTTATCAGCATCATTAAGTAATTCTTGTATTTTATTAAATGCTCTTGATATATGAAGTCCATCTACGAAGATATGGCTTACAGTTATATTTAGAGTTATTTCATATGAATCATTTACTTGATAATATTTAGACCAACATATTCTTGGTACTACTTGACTAGATAAATCAGTGGGAATGGGATGAGTTAGTCCATTAAATTTTAGCCATGGTAAACAAGTTATATAATATTCGTTCCATAAATCTTCAGGATTATAATTATTTTCGGTTAATTCTATTTGATATTTAGCTTTATCAATATAAGATTTAGCTACTTGATAGAATTTTTTGAAATCGGTATCATAAGCAAATCTTACATTTTCAAAAGTATCATTGGCAGTCATAACGGTAATTGCGGGATTTATTGTATCATAGATAACAGGTTTATTATCTTTAATACGCATACGCATTTCATCAACAGAATTTAATCCCATAACAACGATATATAACATATCAATAAAAAATGATTCTTTCTTTTCTTTTACATGTTTTATTAAATTAGTTATATCCATAGTTACGTTTATTCCGTAGGTGGAATTTTCAAATGTTTTAAACCATTCATATGTTTTTTTACGAGGTAAATTAACTATATCTATTTCGTGCATATTTTACTCCTTTATAATATATAATAAAACCCTTAATAATTTAAGGGATAATATTTATAATGGTGACCTGTATGGGATTTGAACCCATGAATGTTACCTTGAGAGGGTAATGTGTTAACCATTTCACCAACAGGCCAAATTAATAATGTCAATTTGCGACACTATTAATTTTAACATGTTAAATATTTTTTTGCAATATTTTTTATTTAATTTATATTAAATCAATATCTTCAGTTGGAAGGTATTCTGGTTCACATGTTAAATTTATTTTTAAGCTTTTTAAAGTTTTTTTATCACCATTGTCAACAATATATGTAGCATGAGCTTCACAATCTTTTAATTTTTTTAGATTGCTTAAGCATTTTTCAATGATAGGATTTGTAGCCGAACAAATAGACAGGGCTGTTAATACTTCAGGTAATTGAAGTCTTTTTTGTTGGTAATTCATATCTTCTTTTAATTTTAGCATTGGTTGTAATACTTTAGGTGATAATAAGTCCATTTTATCAGGAATTTTTGCTAATTGTTTCATAGCATTAATTATTAGAGAACTAGCAGGTGATAAGATATCTGTTTGCTTACCAGTAATTATTTTACGTCCTATTTTTAGTGATATTACTGGTGCATTACACTCTTTACTTTTATCTAAAGCTGGTTTTATAACATCAAGATAATTTTCATCAATATTTAGTTCGTTCATTAATAATTTTATTCTTTTGAAACTTTCTTCATCAGATAATCCTAATTTATAGTTATTTGTTTCGTGGTAGTAACGACGTACGATTTCTTTTTTGGCGGCTTCTTCACATACTTCATTATTTGAAATACAAAAGCCTATCATGTTAACACCCATATCTGTTGGTGATGAATAAACGTCTGTTTCACTACCAGTTACTTTATTTAAAATATTTTTTAATACTGGAAACATTTCGATATCTCTATTATAATTTACAGCGGTAATACCATAAGTTTCTAGATGAAATGGATCTATCATATTTACATCTAATAAATCAGCAGTGGCTGCTTCGTATGCAAGATTAATAGGATGTCTTAATGGTAAATTCCATACAGGGAATGTTTCAAATTTAGCATATCCTGCATTTACTCCCCTAAGATGCTCGTGATATATTTGTGAGAGGCATGTTGCTAATTTTCCACTACCTGGTCCTGGAGCATTTACTAATATTAATGGTTTAGTTGTTTCAATATATGGATTTGCTCCATAACCCTCTTCGCTAACTATCGTATCAACATCTGTGGGATATCCTTTAGTAAATGTATGAATATATGTTTTAATGTTATTTCTATTTAGTTTTTTTATAAATTTGTCAACACTTACTTGATTTTTATATAATGTTATAACTACAGAGTTAACACTAAATCCCATCTTTTTAGAATTATTAATTAGTTTTAATATTTCGGTATCATATGTAATACCATATTCTCCCCTAGTTTTATTTCTTTCAATATCACCAGCATTAATGCAAAAAATTATTTCTAAATCATTTTTTAATTCTTTAAACATATTGATTTTGGCATCTCTTTTAAATCCGGGTAAAACCCTACTGGCGTGCCCATCATCAAATAATTTACCACCTATTTCTAGGTACAACTTATCAAAAAGTTTAAATCTCTCTCTTATTTTTTCACTTTGTATTTTGACATATTTCTTATCATCAAATCCATACTTCATTGTTATCTCCCCTATCCTTTATCATTATAATATAAATTTATTAATGATACAAGTTAATGGAAATATTTTTTTAAAATATGTAAAATAAAATTAGTTAATTAAGTAGATATATTTAAAAAAATAAGTTTTTTACAATTAACTTATTTTTAAATGTTTATTTATATATAATCTATGTTTTTATTTGATAAATGAAATTACTGAGCGGAATGTGGCTATTGCTGCCGCTCCTCTTGAATTACCTCCATCAAATATACTTGAATTTTTTTTTGCCATGTAACTACTTCCTCTGGTAATCCAAGAGTCATCTGTATTTAGAAAAAAATTATAATAACCATACCAGTAATATGTTTCTGATAATGCATGGCCATAACATATTTCACCATTACAAGCTGTTAGTGAATCTCCTGTTGTGTAATTGTCATAATATTTACTATCTGGCATAATAGCAAAACCTGCATTACCTATTTTGTTATTATAATTTCCCATAACGTTTTCAATAGTTCCACCAGACATATCATATATGCCGGTAACATTACCAGTGGTACTGGCTTTTGTGCCAAGTGTTCTATCACTGGCATAATTCCCACTAGATGTATCTTTTCCATCCCATGTATATGTTCCTAAGGTTCCTGTCCATTTTATTGGGTCTACTCCGGCGCTTCTTCCGGTATAATATTTTTCTGAATTATTTATATACATTTCATTATTTATGCCATAAGCTGAATATGATAAATATGTTGTAGCTCCCCATTCACTATTTTTCATCATGTGGGCGTCTATTTTTGAAGTAGATCCGTATGTACTTGTGCCAAATTTTTTAGATGTTGAAAATTGTGTGTTTATACTCTGATTTATTAAGGAAACCATATTGGGTTTAATCATGGGTGTTGTAGCGTTACCTGTCGTTTCAAACTTACCTACCCAAATTCCATTAAGTTCAGTGTCCCCAAAAGTAAAAGCCGGGTGAGTACGGTAACTACCTACGGTAGTACCTGTGGATTTTGAAGAGTTCTTATCTTCGAAGGCAATATCTATTGTTTGTTCTTGTCGAGTACTACTTCTTGTAACCGTCCATATTTTATATTTGTATCTAGGTATCCATACGTAATATGCAAGGATATCATCTTCGGATACAGATACATCTGAAGTATCTAGATATTTACTTCGTGAGTCGTTCGTGGTTAAAACAACATTGGCCCATAATTTATTTTCATAATTATACCAAGATGAATCATTTCTTTTTACTGTTTTAATGGTAGTTTCACTACCGCTATTGTCTATTACAACTGGGATCATGCCATCATCTAATTCTGGAGCTGCTCCGTTTAAGATAGACTCACTATATACCTTTTGTTTATCACTACACTCACCGTTTAAAGATAAGCTAAATGATTGATTCATCGTCTCAGTACTTGTTTCTTCTTTATCTAGCCAGATATATAAGTAATATGTATCTGTCATTGTTTGGGTATACTTTTGAGATGATAATAATGATATCTTATCACCGGTTTTTGTACCAGTAAATGTTCCTGATGTAACCAATCCAGTTTCACAACTAGTATCTGAAGTAGTTAAGGCATATTTAAAGTTATTACTGTTAGATAGACCCGTTCCTATCTCATTTATATCTAACCATAAATCCATATAAATAGGACTAGCTACCGAAAGCTTAGGCATAGCTTTAATGGTTCTTTTGAGAGCATAACTTCCAGTACATGTTGTTGGAGCAATATTTGCACTAGATATATTTCCGCCACCATCAGCAGAACATGAAAATTCGTTTTCAATAGTAAAAGTTACAACTGTCTTCTCTGCTTCGCTAGTTTGCCATGTGAAATAAGCTAAAGAGCCACCCATTATGGTAAAGGTTATCGTTAACATCATTAGGATTATGATTAAATTCTTGTTTTTCATCTATCTCACCTATCATATAACTATGATACCGCAAAAAAAAAAAAATAGTTAGGATGTCAACGGGTTTTTAATAGAAAAAAATACTTTTTCACTATATGGAAAAAGCATTTTTTTATTTATATTATATAAATTTATTGATTCTTTTTATTATTCTGTCTTTACCTAATAATTTCATTATTTCATATAAGTCTGGAGTCATTGAACTACTAGTTAGGGCTACTCTTATTACTGTAGATATATCAGCAACATTACCTTTATAATTATCAGGATTTTCTTTATATTCTTTCATATTACTACAGTATCCTAGATGATCTGTTAATTCTTTTATTTTGTTAAACCAAGTATCTTTATCATCTTCTTCATTATAATATTCATTAATATATGTAGTTAATATTTTCTTTATTTCTTCTTTATCAGTTATTTTTTGAAATTCATATGTTACATCATTAAATAGTTCATCATACATATACCAAATGTGTTTTTTTATGCTAGACCATGATTCATAATCTTTTCTTGGTTTCTTTTGATATCTTTCTATACTGAAGATGTTAATAGTATATTCTTTATATTTATCTAATAATTCATATAATTCTTTATCATACTCTTTAGACCATGATAAAACGTTATTGTATACTTCTTCGGCTTTTAGATAACTAATATAATTTCTAGAGATATTAATTAGTTTTTCTACATCAAATAATGCTCCACTTGAAGATATTTTTTTGAAATCAAATTTAAAATCATCGATTGATTTATCTTTATTTTGATCATACCATTGTTCGAAGTTAGTATTAGCTATTGTCATTAGATATAGATGTACGGCTTCGATAGGAATACCTATTTTAGTATAATAACTCATGGCTGCTTCAGGATCTTTTCTTTTAGATAATTTTCTTTTGGTATCACCGTCTTGTTTTAAGATTGGTGATAAATGAGCATATTTTGGAGGAATAAATCCGAATACTTGAAATAATTGAATATGAATTGGTAATGATGATACCCATTCATCTCCCCTAGTAATATGTGTTGTACGCATTAAATGATCATCTACTAAGTGAGCAAAATGATATGTAGGTAATCCATCTGATTTCATGATAACGATATCTAAGTCATTTTCAGGAAATTCGATTTTACCTTTTACTAGATCATTAATAACTACTTTTTTTTCAAAATCTCCAGGAGACTTTAGTCTTATTATAAATTTTTCACCGTTTTTAATACGATTGTAGGCATCTTCTGTTTTAATATTTCTACATACTGCATATCTTCCATAATAACCTAATCTTGATTTTGTAGCTTCTTGCATTTTTCGAGTTTCTTCAAGGTGTTCTTCACTGCAAAAGCATGGATAAGCCAAACCTTTTTCAATTAGATATTTAATAAACGTATGGTATATTTCTTTTCTTTGACTTTGGATGTATGGTCCATAATTACCAATAGATTCTTCTTTTGATAAGGCTCCTTCATCTATTTTTATTTTAAAATTAGATAGATCTGTTACGATACCTTCAATACCGTTTTCTACTTCTCTTTTTTGATCGGTATCTTCGATTCTTAAGTAGAATACTCCGTTAGTATCTTTGGCAGCTTTACTAGATATAAATGATGCAAGTAAGCTTCCCATGTGAACGAATCCGGTAGGACTTGGAGCAAATCTAGATACGATAGCTCCTTCAGGTAAATTTCTTTCTGGATACATTAATTCATAATCTTCGATTGTTTTATTTATATTTGGAAATATTAAATTTGCTAGGTCTTTGTTTGTCATAAAATCACTCCTTTAAAAGATAATTAAAGCATATAAATTATATCAAATATATTTTAAAAATGCAACATTAGGTAGACATTATTATCTCTTCCGTGAATTAATAATATAATATACTGAAAGGAGTTGAGAGTATGTACGGTTATGGATACGGTTATCCAGGGTATGGATATGGAACAGGATATGGATATGGAACTGGTTGGGCTTGGGCCATTTTAATAGTAATAGTTATTTTATTCTTACTATGGGGCGGATTTGGAAATAATAGTTGTGGATGTGGATGTAGAGGATGTAACAATAATCGTGGATGCAATAATTAATAAAAATAAAGGGCTATTATATAAATTTATTAATAGTCCTTTATTTTTTATTCTTAATAATGGTTGCCCCAGCTAGATTCGAACTAGCGATCATGGAGTCAGAGTCCAATGCCTTACCGCTTGGCTATGGGGCAATTGCATAGTAATTATAACATAAATTTATTAAAAAGAAAATAGTTGTAAATAAAAAAAATTAGAGGATTACTCTAATTTAAAAACAAAAATATTTTATTAATATTATTATAGCAAATACTACTCGGTATATAGCAAATACTGAGAAGTCATGTCTTTTAATATAATTTAATAGGAATTTTATTGAAAATACTCCGACAATGAATGATGTAAGTATTCCAACGATTGTTTCTATGTTAATAGCTAGGCTACCAACATCTAGAATAAATGCTCCAAATATTATTGGGACTGATAGCAAGAATGTAAATTTGGTAGCAGCACTTTTTGATAATCCCATTAATCTTGCTGATAAAATAGTTGTACCACTTCTTGAAAATCCTGGAATTATAGCTAGGGCTTGAGATAATCCAATAATAAATGCTTGTTTTAATGTTATATGTTTAAATTCTGTTTCAATACGATAATGTTTATCAGCCCATTTATCTCCAAGATAGATAAGTACTCCCATTATAGCTAGAGCTGAGGCGATTAACCATATTTTTTGTCTAAAGACATTTTCTACGACATCATTTAGTAGGAATCCTAATAAGGCTCCAGGTATAGTAGCTACGACTAAATACCAAAACATTTTATTATCAAACGAATCTTTTCCTTTGGTTACTTTGTTAACAGCCCCCATAAATAGTTTCCACCAGTCTTTGAAAAAGATTACTAGAACAGCCATAAGGGTTCCAAAATGAAGTGCTATATCAAATGACATACCAGATTGTTCCCAACCAAATAAGTAAGGTACTAATATTAGATGGGCTGATGATGAGATAGGTAAAAACTCTCCTATTCCTTGTATTATTCCTAATATAATTGCTTTAATCATGTTACATCTCCTTAATTAATTATATATTATTTAGAATCAATAAATTCTAATAAACCAATAAACATATTAATGAATTTTGGTTCTAAGCCTTGTTTTTTTAGTTTTCTTAAACCAATTCTCTTCTTTTTAACAGTAAGCTCACTAAATATTATATCATCAATTTTCTCTTTTAGGATAGTATTTATTTCTAAATCATCTAAAATTCCTTCAATTTCTTCATTAATTACGCTTATTGTTTCTATTTCTAAGTTATTACCAATAATAGATACTTCGATTGGTTCATATACGTTTATATCATTTAATCTAATCATTAAATCATTTTTTTCAATATAGTAATTAGATACTGTTTTTTTATTTTGATAGTTTATGATTATTTGATTGGGATTTTTCATATTTCTAAATCTTAGTAAATAGTTTCTATTTGGTAAATTCATATTTCCTTCTTTTCTATTTATAGTGAATTTATAACCATTTTCTATTTTATCAAGATTCATATTGGTAATTAGATAGTTGCTATTTGTACTTTTACTTATGCCATCATCTTCATATAATTCATAGCTACCATATAGGCCATTTTCAGCTGGGAATATTTGTATTTCCATATTTATAGGACAATTATAACTATTATCTAGGGACATAGGAATAATTGAACCTTCTTTTACAAATATTGGATAATCTTCGCTTTTATAAAAGTTTACGTAGTATTTATTACCAATAAATTTTTTTCCTGAATTAAAATCATACCATGTTCCACTTGGAATAAAAATATTTTGAACTACTCTATTCATTTCAATATTTTTTCTTTTTACTATAGGACTTATCATGAATCTTGATCCGAAGAAATATTGATTTATATAGTTTGGTTCATCATATATTTTAGGATATTTATAGTATAAGGGTTGAATAAGTGGTATTCCATATTTATGATAGTTGTATCCTTCGGTATAGATATATGGGATTAGTTTGTTTCTAAGGCTCATATAGGTACCGATTACGGATAAATTTATTTGATTCCATTTCCATGGTTCTCTTTTATAGTATTTACCAGTGTCTCCGGCTAGGATGAAGATGGGACTAAATACACCAAATTGGATATATCTAATATATAATTCATCATCTTCGATGCCACTATAATAGCCACCAATAGCATGTGTTTGCCAACTTAGACCAATATTGGCAGCGCTAATGTTATAGTGTGGCAATACTTTTAGAGTATCCCATGAAACTTTTGTTTTACCACTATATATAATGGGATATCTATGAGGAGCAATGCCTGGATTTCTTGATAAGATTACTCCCCTTTGATACTGATTAGCTATTGTATAATGATAATGATTTAACAAGAATAATCCTAATTTATCTTCTTTGTTATAATAATCAATATTAAAAATAGTAATACCAGTATTTAATAATTTATTTACAATAATATTTAAATATGCATTAATAGTAGTATTATTTAATGGTACTAAGCTTAGATTGTTATTAACAGAAATATTTAAATAATTAGTTATTTCATTATGTAATGGATCGGTTTTTAATATAGGTAATGCAGGATTGATAGTTAATCCAAATATTTGCTTTTTACTGTGATAATAATTGTTTAGGGAGTTAACATCAAAAAGAGTATTATCATATGTATAGTTTTCTTTATTATTGTGCCATTTATCTCCGAGTAAAAAGACTGATATTGGAATATGACAATCATTAAATTTCTTAATAATATTATCTATATCATACATGTTATAAACATCATTTTTATACCACCAAGAACCAAGAGCATATCTGGGTATTAATTCAGGATATCCAGTTAAATTATAATAATCTTGTAAACACAATCCTAAATCTGAACGATATACGAATAGATATAGATCGGTAGTATCTTCTCTTTTTACAAAGTTAAAATTATCTATTACAAAGTTTTTTGAGTCATCTATTATGGCATAACCATCTAGAGAATACAAACCTTTATCTAGTTTAAAGTTACTATTTAAGTCATCTAATGAATAACTTATTCCTCCAACATTTCTTACCTCTTTACTATTTGGTGTCCATTCTCTATCTGTACCATTAATAGTTACTTTAATGTTATTATTAGTAATTGGTTGTTCTAATAGGTATATTAAAGTAAAATAATCAGTTGTTATTTTTAGGGATAGTTCATCTTTATTTTGGGTAAAACTTACATTACCTAGATTTCTATTTATAACTAAGGATGTAGCACGATCTTCAAAGACACCATTTTTATTATATTCAATACGGATTAATCTGGGAGATAAAATAGAGAAACGATATTTGCTACCTCTAATTATATTTCTTGGTTGAGGGATTAAATCTTTTTTATTTTTTACAAAATAAGAACATAAATTATTCATGCATATCACCCTTTTTAGAATCTTTTACTATTACATAAATTATATCATATTATTTTAGAAAATTAAATAATCATTTTAAAAATTATTGTATTATATTCATTTTTATAATATAATTATTTATATATTAGAGAACATTTGGGGTGATATTTATGTATTTTAATAATGAAAAAGAAGATACGAATATAGATAAAGAGTTTAGTAATAAGAAAAAAATTAATTTTAAAAATATAAATTTTAAAAATATAGATTTTAAAAATTTTGATTTTGGTAAATTTAAAATCCCTTTATTTATTTTAGGAGGAATAATACTACTGTTTGTTATTCTTTTAATAGTAAGACCTAGAGGTGATAAAGTTGAATATTTTATTAAACTTGAAGGTGGTGAAGACATTACTGTTTATAAGGGTGAAGAATTTATTGATCCGGGATATTATGGATATGATACGAATGGTAAGGACTATACGAATAAGATTAGTATAGATAGTAATGTTGATAGTAATAAAATTGGTGATTATGAAGTTATTTATAAACTAAATGATGTATCAGTAAAAAGAACGGTTTCAGTAATTGAAAAGCCAATTGGAGCTACGCAAATATATCTAAAAGGAGATTCTACGATTAGTGTAAAAGTTAATAGTGAATATAAGGAGCCTGGATATGAAGCGGTTGATTCAGTGGATAGTGTTTTAACTGATAAAGTTACAGTTAATGGTAGTGTTGATACGAAAAAGGTAGGAACTTATATTATTACTTATTCAGTTGTTAATTCTTCAGGAGTTACTACATCAGTAAAAAGAACAGTTATTGTTAAATAATAAAAGACCATTTAGTAGGTCTTTTTGTTTATAGTATTGAAATAAAAATATATTTATGATATGATTGATATGAATGAAGGAAACTTCATACAAATAGGAACACTTAATATTTGCATATTAAGTACTCCAGAAATTTGGTTTTGTACCTAACAGCTTGTGTTAGGTACTTTTTTATTTAATTAAAATCATTAAAATAATGATAAATACTAGTAGAAGTATCAAAACCCCCTGAAATAGAATGATTATATCTTTCTCTTTCATGGTTGCACCTCCCCTAATTATTAATTTATAAAAATTAGAGTACCTAACTATTAAGTGTTCTCACACATAATAACAAAGACTAATTTGTTTGTCAAATTAATTAACTAGAGGTATTAATATATATAAATTATAGTTGAATTTAAAATATATTTATGATATGATTGATATGAATGAAGGAAACTTCATACAAATAGGAACACTTAATATTTGCATATTAAGTACTCCAGAAATTTGGTTTTGTACCTAACAGCTTGTGTTAGGTACTTTTTTATTTAATTAAAATCATTAAAATAATGATAAATACTAGTAGAAGTATCAAAACCCCCTGAAATAGAATGATTATATCTTTCTCTTTCATGGTTGCACCTCCCCTAATTATTAATTTATAAAAATTAGAGTACCTAACTATTAAGTGTTCTCACACATAATAACAAAGACTAATTTGTTTGTCAAATTAATTAACTAGAGGTATTAATATATATAAATTATAGTTGAATTTAAAATATATTTATGATATGATTGATATGAATGAAGGAAACTTCATACAAATAGGAACACTTAATATTTGCATATTAAGTACTCCAGAAATTTGGTTTTGTACCTAACAGCTTGTGTTAGGTACTTTTTTATTTAATTAAAATCATTAAAATAATGATAAATACTAGTAGAAGTATCAAAACCCCCTGAAATAGAATGATTATATCTTTCTCTTTCATGGTTGCACCTCCCCTAATTATTAATTTATAAAAATTAGAGCACCTAACTATTAAGTGTTCTTACACATAATAGCAAAGACTAATTTGTTTGTCAAATTAATTAACTAGCGGTTGTTAAAATTAAAAATGAGCCATTTTATTTGGCTCATTTTATAGTTATTCTGGTAGTTAGGTATTCACTAGGAGTATCGGTAGTAGCATTATATGAGAAGATATTTGTGTTTTCTTGATTAGCTATTCCTCCCCTAATTAACCAGTTATTAGTTGTGTTTAAGAAATTATTTTTTGTATTATACCAAGAAGTATCTTTTAGAATTATTTCTTTTGTTGCATCTCCCAAGATAAAGGTATTATCATAGTATAAATCATAGTCAGTATTTGGTATTGCAATATTTTTAAAACTATTTGGTGATAACGATAATTCTTTTGATTGATTAGCATAGTTTGACATGGTAAATTCTGCAAGTGAACCTGCCATATCAAATACACCATATTGATTATTAGTTGTTGTATCCTTTATTTCATTACCTTTAATAGTAGTGTTATTGGGTTTCATTTCTTGGCATTTATTATTTTGACACAATCCATACTTAGAATGTGATAAGTAAGTTATTGCTCCCCATTCGGTATTTTTAATAACATGATAATTATTGTTAGCACTGATGCTTTTAATGTTTTTATAGAATGTAGATAGATCAAGATTAGATAATGCAGTATTATCAGGTTTAGTCATTTCATATTTATTTACCCAAAAACCAGTTAATTCTTCATCACCATTTTTGAATGCTGGATGAGTATAATATTTACCATTATCATTTCTAGTTACTTGAGTTATATTTAATGAATCACTATAACATAAATTATCTTTACAATATATTGTTCCGGATGAGGCAGTTTCTTTTTCAAAGGCAATATCTATACCATTTTTATAAGCGTTATATGTATCAACGTTTGCTTCACCTGTAACATTCCATAATTTGTATTTATAACGTGGTATCCATACATAATATGATGATATATCTTCTTTTTTTATAGTAGTTCCAATTGGACTTGATAAATAATATTCTTTTTTTGTCATAGGAGTAAATTCATTATATCCGAATAGTAAATTATCATAGATAATATTTATATTAGTTCGATAATTATCATAAATATCTTTATCTGATAAAATATTTGAATACATATAGATATCACCAATAGTAACGCTTGAAGTGTTTTTGTTAGTTATATCTGTTCCTAACAAAAAGTTAGTATTATTAATGGTTCCAGGAATGATTGCTGATGATAATTTATTTCCATCTAAATAGAAATTAATGTTATTAGTATCATAGGTATAGCCAAGGATATACCATTTATTTTCTTCAAGATTTACTTCTTTTGAATATACTGTCTGATTACCATTTACAAAGGCAAATCTTTTAGTTTTATTATCATAATAATAACTTATTTTATTGTTAGTTATGATATATGATTTGTCTATTAACTTATCAAACTTTATGCGAATAATATTACTCATACTATTGAGATTATAATTTACTGGGATGTTAAAATATTTATCTTCAATAACTAGATTTCCATTATTATATTTTAAATCAGTTATTTTTATGTTGTTTTTACCAGTTACATCATATATTTGTTTATCGCTATTGTTTATCATAACACTATTAGCCCACATCTGTTTATCATAGTTATACCAGTTATATGTTTCAATAGTATTACTTCCATCAGCTATTTTAATATTAGATGTTTCATCATAATATATTGGTATCATGTCTGATATCATTTTTGGATGATTAGCACCGGACGAATCTAGGGTTTTATATATAGAGTTACCAGTAGCTGCTACTTTAGCAGTAAATGTTTTTCCTAGTTCAGCATTAGGAGTCGTTATATCTAACCAGATACGTATTTTAAATTGAATTTCTTCACCAGGATAAATAATCATGTTCTTGACTATTTCATGATTGTTTTCATACAAAGTTTCTGGTAAGTAATTGTTAACTTGAACTTTAATGTATTTTGAGTCAATGACGTTATCGACGGTTGATGATAGCATTTTTAGGTTAAATAGATATGTTAATGTTCCGGTATTTTTTAGGGTTAAGGTGTATGGTTCTTGTTTCATGCCTTCACTATCTATTTTAGGAAATGCTGATGATAAGGTTATTGGACTGTCTTCAGTAAATTGTAAGTCAAGTAATCCAGTTGTATAGTTGAATGTATTGGTGGTGTCTGACTTTAGGAATAATGAATAAGTTGTTCCACTTAGTGATACGACAACAAATAATATAGCTAGAGCTAAGATATAATGTTTTCTAGCGTTAACAAAATTTATCATTGTATCACCTCTTTTCATTATTTACTTTTATTATTTTACTTTAGTCCAAGCATATATTTTGATAGTACCTAGGAATTGTTTGTCTTGCATAGCATTAGGAGTTTTTTCGTAATCAGTCCATAATATTAGGCTGATATTTTTAGTTTCATATTTTTTTATTGTACTATCTAGTAAGATATAATTATCTTTAGTTACTTTTAGTTCATTATATATTTTATCTTTTTTCCAAAGAGTATCATTTAACCATGTTGGGCCAATATATGTTCCATCTACGGATAATTGATATTTTATATAGTCTGTTAATAGTGTTGATTTGTCAGATTTTTCTATTACTACACGATAAGATAAATCTTCATTAGTATTATTAGTTACACTAAAGGTATTAGATAAATTATCGGTATCTAGTTCTTTTATTTTTAATAGTTTACCATCGGTATCTAACAAGATGTTATCTTTTGGTACAATAGCTAATTTATTGTTTTTTTTGACAATAGCGGTTTTTTCATAGATATCTACTTCATCACTATTTTGCACCAATTCTTCTTTTGAACCGTTAATGTTTTTAATTTGATTATTTTTGTCATATGAAATATTACTATTTTCTTCGACATAATATTTTTTATTATTATAATCTACCGTTGCTGAACCGTTGGTATAGTATGTTGCGGATGATGTTTTTTTAGATATTTCAACATATATATTATCTACAATTTCGTATATTTTATTATTTTTAATAATAATACTATTGCTTTTTCTTACACTAAGTGATCTTGTACCATCAAGAATTATAGCTCCACCATCGGTATAATAATTGATTGTTTTACCGTCATCGGTATTAATTGTTTTATAAATTGTTGCTTGATTATTATTTTTAAATTCTACGGAGCTTTGTGTTAAAGTTATATCATCAATATTTCTAAATACGTAACTAGTATTATCTTTTACTACTTCGATAGTTCCGTCGTAGTAGTAATTGATTTTGGTATTTCCTACTTTTTCAGTGTCTTTTAGATAAGTTACTTTATTATTTGATATGTAGTTATCTTTTATATCACTGGCATTTCTTACAAACATATCCATTTTAGAATTGATTATAGATGCTGAGCCATCTGAGTAATAGATTACTTTTCCCCATGGATAATCTTTTACTTTACTTTCTTTTACTTCTCTAGTTTTGGCTGAGGTATTAATGTTTCCATCTTTATCAATACCGTATTCGCCGTTTGCAAGGGCAGCAACTCGGATAATTGTATTGGATTTTGTTAGAATTTTAATAGCTGTACCATCTGAATAGTACTTAACAATAAAATCGCTTGTTTCTAACTTATTTACTAATAATACTTCACCATCTGTTATGAAGATGTTATTTTTATTAAAGATGTTCTTGGCAGCTTCATCAGTTATAGGAATACCATTAATATTAGTGATACTGCTAATTTTATCTAGAGTTGTATCAATAGTTGCTTCTTTAATACTTGGTTCTAGGGATTCTTGAATTTTGCTTACTGCTAGAAAGACACCACCTACAACGGTAACAAGAGATAAAAGCATTAGAAGTAGAATCATTAATTTATTATATCTTTTGATGAAGATAGCAAACTTGGATTGTTTTTCTTCAAGAATTATTTTTTCTTCTTTTTTGTTTAATTCTACTACTTCTATTTTTTTACCTTTCATATTATCGACCTACTTTATTAATTTAGATTTTTGACCTACTTTTTTCAACATTTTCATGATATCATAAGATAATATTGCTAAACATGGAATAAGTACTCCGAAGATTAATCCACCTTTACTAGATAAGATATCTTGAATATAACCTAATTTTGGTACTTTTAAGATTACTTTTCCGAGAATGTTTTTATTTGGTACTAGGACACTATCAGCAACATTATTGTTATCACCCTGGGTTCTATAGGTGTAACTACCTAGGGAGTCATCATAGTATTTATCAATAATTCTATGGGTAACAGAGATTCCTCCAAAACGAGTATCTGGAGAGATAAACGTTATAATATCACCAATTTCTAATTCTTCTTCAGCTACTTTTTTAGTTACTACAATGTCTTTAATATCAATGGTTGGTAACATACTACCAGACAATACAACATAAGCATTAAATACTGGAGCAGAATAATCACCTTTAGCTGCTCTTATTTTTATATCAGCAATATATAATAATAATGTTCCACCAATAAGTAATAAAAATACAAAGATGGCGTATGACAAAACACTGATAATATATTTTAATGGATTTTCTTTTTCCTTAATTACTTTTACATGATAATGCTTTACTCCAAAGATGTTATTATTAGTTAATTCTAAATTTGCGGTCATTAAAAACACTCCCTTATTCTCTATTAAATATTATAATATATAATTTATAAAATTTCAATAATTTGGATATAAAAAAATAATATTTAAACGATGTTAAATATTATTCCACAAGTAATAGATATTAATAATAATATTAATAAAATCATTATATTTTCTTTGATATTTTTATTTTGTTTAAATAAGATTAATAAACCTACTCCAGAACTAGATAATAGTCCAGATATACAGCTACCAAAAGTAATAATTCTATCTAAATATAATTCGGTTATTACAACACTTCCAGCACAATTTGGAATTAATCCAATAAGTGAAGTAATAATTGGTGATAAGATTTTATTATTTTTGGTAAAATTCATGAGAACTGATTCATCAATAATAGTATTTAAGATAATATTTATAATAAAGATAAATAATGATATTTTTAATGTATGAATTAAACTGGATACGAAGATATTTTTTTCACAATGACAATTATCTTTCGTACAAATATTTTGGATGTCTTCTTTTTTTCTTTTTTGATAGATTAAATCTATAATAATACCAAATACTAAGCCAATAGCAAACTTGGTAGATAATAATAAGACAATTTCTTTTATTGATGATTGATGAGATATTAAGATGGGTAACATTTCATCAGATGTTGATAAGTATATAGAAAATAAAGTACCTAGGGTTATTACTCTAGCAGCATATAAATTAGATGCTAAGGCAGAAAAACCACATTGAGGGATAATACCTAGAGTTGAACCAGCAATTGGTCCAAATTTATTTATTTTATCTAATTTTTTTTGATTATTTAGTTTATGTTCTATTAATTCCATTATAACAAATGATAGGTATAGAAAAGGAATTAATTTTAAAACATCAAGTAAGGCATCTAATAAAATATCAATCATTTTTATCCTTCTTTCTAACTAGTATGTAATCATCAATAACTAAATTATCTGGTAGAGATTCAATTAAAGATAATTTTTCATATATAGCTGAGATTTTTCTTTGCCATACTTCAGTAAAGGAGTCAATATATTTAATGGCAAAGAAATTAGTTTTTAATTCTTGTAAAAGAAACTTAATTCTTTCTCTTTCTTTATTTTTCTTATAATTACTAGTGTTATATGCAGTAGATATAGCATAGGCATTAAAAAGTAAAACTGTTGTGTTTAATACAGCAATTGGGTCTATCATGGCAAGTTCTGAGAGAAGACAAACACCAATTATTCCACGAGCTTTAGTTATTTCTTCTTTTAAGTTTTCATACATATCGCTAGGTTCTAATTTACATGCTGACTTTGCTAATTCAATATCTATTTTAATTGAAGCAGCATTTTCTAGAGCTTCTTCTTTAGCGTTTAGCATTTCGTTATATGCAAAAAAAGCATCTACATATTCGCGGATTAAAAATTCATAATCTTTTGCATCTTTTGTAGACAAAACATTTTCAATATAGTTATCTACTTCATCATTCAAAATAGCTATGTCTTCTTTTATATTTATAAATTTACCTTCAATTATCATTTCATTCATAATTACCACTCGGAGAGTATTATACTATAGGAATAAAAATATGTAAAGTATGACTTAGAAAGGAAATAATAAATAATGTTGCTACAATTATTTCTAAAAAAATTATCGAGTTTGGAAGAACTCGATAATCTACTTAAAAAGAAAATATACATCTTCGTAGCTAATTACCTACCTAAACTTTTCTATTGCCTCGTCAGATTAATTCGCTACGCTCAAGCAGCGGACAAAACCAAGCGAAACGAGACTTTGTTGTACGCACTTTCATTGTTGAAGTATGAGTAGAACGCACCCGCATTAGCCCCATCGCCGCAGATACCACCACGCCGAAACCACGGATTACTGGAAAGAACAAAGTTCGCGGAATCACTATACCAGTTAGCTGTTTCAAACAAAGCATGGCCTCCACATGTTGCAATCGTACATGAACTATTACTTGTTATGGAATATGTATCATAATACTTACTATCTGGCAGTGTACTAAAACCTGAACTTCCTATTGTATTATTATAATTTCCCATTACGTGTTCATCGGCACCACCTGACATATCATACACACCAGTAATATTACCGGTGGTACTAGCTACCTTACTTATATCATGAGTTGATGATATCGTATTGATATTATAATTAAGTAAATATCCATCCCAGGTATAAAATCCATATGTATTATATTGGGTTGTGGAAGTTTGGTTGGTATATACGGTATTTATGGCAGTACTTCCGCCGACATTTCCACCACTTCTTCCGGTATAATTACCAGAACTATTATTGATATATATTTCTCTATTTACACCATATTTTGAATGTGATAAATATGCCACAGCTCCCCACTCACTATTCTTCATCATGTGAGCGTCTATTTTTGACGTTGAACCATATGTATTTGTGCCGAATTTTTGGGCTGTTGTGAATTTCACGCTCACTTTCTGGCCTCTTAATGATTGTAAATCAGGTTTTACGGTTGGGGTTGTGGCATCACCAGTTGTTTCGAACTTGCCTACCCAAATACCATTTAATTCGGTATCACCAAAAGTGAATGCGGGATGCGTGCGGTAACTTCCTACCGTGGTGCCAGTTGATTTGGTTGTTGTTTTATCTTCGAAGACTACTTCGATAGTTTGTTCACTACCTTTACTACTTGTTGTGGTAGTCCATATTTTATATTTATAACGAGGTATCCATACGAGATATGCCAAAATATCTGATTCAGATACAGACACTCCGGTAGTATTCAGATATTTACTTCTTGATGAAGATGTTGTTAAAACCACATTAGCCCATTTCTTTTCATCATAATTATACCAATTTGAATTATTTTTATCTATTGTTGTTACCACTCCAGTATCACTTATCGTAACCGGTATCATGCCATCATCTAATTCAGGTGTTGCTCCGTTTAAAATACTTTCACTATATGCTTTCGCTTCATCATTACACTCACCGTTTAGAGATAGACTAAATGATTGATTCATCGTCTCAGTACTTGTTTCTTCTTTATCTAGCCAGATATATAAGTAATAGGTATCTGTCATTGTTTGGGTATACTTTTGGGATGATAGTAACGATATCTTATCGCCAGCTTTTGTACCAGTAAATGTTCCTGATGTAACTAATCCAGTTTCACAACTAGTATCTGAAGTAGTTAGGGCATATTTAAAGTTATTACTGTTAGATAGACCCGTTCCTATCTCATTTATATCTAACCATAAATCCATATAAATAGGACTAGCTACCGAAAGCTTAGGCATAGCTTTAATGGTTCTTTTGAGAGCATAACTTCCAGTACATGTTGTTGGAGCAATATTTACACTAGATATATTTCCACCACCATCGGCAGAACATGAAAATTCGTTTTCAATAGTAAAAGTTACAACTGTCTTTTGAGATTCACTAGTTTGCCAATTATAATATGCAAGAGAGCCACCCATTATGGTAAAAATTATGGTTAAAACTAGTAAAATTGTTAATATATTTCTATTTTTCATCTATCTCACCTATCATATAACTATGATACCGCAAAAAATATATTAGGATGTCAACGGGTTTTGGATAAAAAAATAATGCTTTTTTTGTTTGGAAAAAGCATTATTTCATCTTTATATTATTACTTGTTTTGTGTATATGAACCACTTAAGTTATTTTGTCCTAATCTAACTAATCTCTTAGTGATTTCTCCACCAACTGATCCGTTTGCTCTTGAAGTAGCATCTGGTCCTAAATTAACACCAAATTCGTTAGCTATTTCATATTTCATTCTTTCGATAGCTTGTTTAGCTCCTGGAACAACTAGTTTATTGCTATTTGAATTATTCATTATCATTTCACCTCCTACAGTAATAGGTTGTGAAATAATGTTTTTTTAATACTCTTTTTTTAATGGTAATTTTTTCAAATTTTAAAAACTGCAATTATTTATTACATAATTATATATTTTTAAGTATGTTGAATTATTGTAATGAATACAATCCCAACCACAAGAGAAGTTACTTTGACCGATACCATTATAGGTATCACAGTAATATACATTATTTAATTTAGATTTTTGATTATTATTAAAGTTTGTTACTTTTTTATTTTCATTTGGATAACCATTACCAGCATATGGATTGACACTTATAAATACTACTTTATGTTTAGACCATGAACCATTTGCTAATTCATTTAATTTATTAGCATATGATGTTTGATATGTATAATCGTTTATTCCTAGGTTAGAATATATATAGAATCTTTTATTAGGATTATTATTTAAGATGCTATTTACTTCAGAAATTGCACTATTAACTAACCAATTATATCCCATACTGTTTTTAGCTACGATATAAACATTTGATGGTTTACTATTACCTAGAGCTAGATTCATACCTACGGTACGAGAATCACCTATAAAGATATAACCATCCATTTTAGGTTTTTGGACTGGTTCTTCATCTTTCTTTGGTTGTTCTGGTTTTGTAGGAGTTGTTGGTGTGGTTGAATTACTTTTATTTATCTTTTTACTACATTCTATTTGAGTACTATTACCTGATACGTCATAGATAATTATAGAGGCACTTGTAGTACTAGTACTTACGTTAATTGTATTATTTTGATAGGTTTTTGATAAATATTTATAGTGTGACACACCTATATTATCTTTAGCATGAATAGTAATTTTAGCATAGGTATTATTTACTGTTAATAGGCATGATCCGGTTGGATTTGTTTTATCTATATTAGATACTTTTATAGTAGCTTCACTTGTTTTACCAAGTTTATTATGAGCGATAAATTTATAGGTACCATTACTAGATACTTCATATTGATAACTAGAATTATTGGTAGTGAGACCATTAGGTAATGTTATGTAATCAAAATATGGATCTATTGTAAATGTATTTATATAAATTGATTTATTGGTATAGTTGGTATTGCTAAGTGATAATGATAATTCTTCACCAACGACGCTAACTACTCTTTTTTCTTGGGTTGTAACATTTGAGGAATTAACTACAGAGTATATTACATTATAAGTACCTGGTTTAGTAGTATCTATATTATTTATAATTTCCACTTTTTCGGTTAAAATACCATCAACAGAGTCAATTGCTTCATATCCAGGTTCAAGATATTTTGAATTTTTTTCAATAATCATTGTAGTTTCTCCGAAGAGATAAATATAGGTAGCTCCGATAGGTTTTTCTATGACGGTTATATTTCTTTGTTTCTTGGTATTGTTTAGAGTATAGGTAATAACATAACTGCCAATAGTTTTAGTATCTAAATCGGTAGTTACGACTACTTTATCAGTTAAATCAGATGAGTTATCATCATATCCATAATATCCTGGTTCAAGATATTCACTATTTTGATAAAGGGTAATATCACTATCTCCGGTTAATTCAATATAGTATTTAGTATCTTTTACTTGTTTATTGTTATCTTTTTTATTTACGCAAAAAACTAATAACAGAATAATAAAGATAATAATAATTGTTGGGATTATTATTCTTTTTATGTTATTAGTTTTTTTAGGTATATCATCGTCTATATAATAATTCTTTTTGAATAACATACTATCACCTATTATGTAATAATTATACTATAAAATTAGTTAAATATCAAACTTATTTGAATCTTTTGAGATGGTTATAGTATTTACTTTTGATACGGCTTCATTAATTAAGGCTTCATAATCAAATTTTTTTTCATATTCAAGAGCTTTTTCTATTTTGGGATTAATTACTGGGTGTTTTGGTAAAAAGATAGTACAGCAATCTTCATATGGTAAAATAGATGTTTCGTAGGTATCTATTTTTTTGGCGATATCTATTATTTCTAATTTATCAAGGCAGGCAACGGGTCTTAGGACAGGTATATTAGTTACATTATTAATAACAGTCATACTGGTTAGGGTTTGACTTGCTACTTGTCCTACGGATTCACCATTTATTAAGACTAAATCTTCTCTATTTTGCATTACCTTTTCAGAGATACGATACATCATTCTACGCATGATAGTAATCATATATGTTGGGTCAATAAATTTATAAATAGATTCTTGTATTTCAGTAAAGTTTATAATATGAAGTTTTATTGATGGTTGATATTTATTTAAAATACTAACTAATTTTTTTACTTTGTTTAGGGCTTGAGGTGAAGTATGTGGAGGAGATTCAAAATAGATGCATTCTAATTTGATTCCTCTTTTCATAGCCATATATCCTGCTACGGGTGAATCTATTCCACCAGAGAGCATTAGCAATCCTTTTCCAGCAACTCCGACAGGATAACCTCCAAGAGCTTTTATTTCTTTAGTATAGATATATGTATAATCACTACGAATTTCTATTTTTAATAGATAATCAGGATTATGTACGTCTACTTTTTTATCTTTAGTATTTTTTAGGATTAAAGAACCAAGTTGTCTAGATAGGTCCATACTGTTAATTGGAAATGACTTATCAGCACGATCTGTTTCTACTTTAAAAGTATTAAAATCTATTTCTTTAATAACTTCTAAGACAGATGAATTAATGATATCAATAGAGGAATCTATTTTATAAGCTACAACAATACTATGAATTCCAAAGATATTCTTAGTAATAGAAATTATTTCATCAATATCATTATCTTTAGGATCAATAAACATTCTTACTCTATTCTTAGTAATAGTTATATCATAGTTAGATAAGGCAAGAGATAAGTTTTCATATATCTTATTGATAAATAAATTACGATTATCTTTCTTAGTAGTTAATTCTCCATATTTAATAAGTATTATTTTTTTCATAAAAACCACGTCCTTTATAAATTATAAAGAAAAAGAAGATATTAGTCAATATCTCTTATTTTATTAATTTATAATATTATTAATTATTTTCACTTTCATTCTCTGTCATTACTATTTCATTTAAAAAATTATCAAACTTTTAAAATATTCCCACCAATTTTATTATGTTCTATAATATTCTCAGCAAATTCATATCCTATATCATGATTATAATCAATTATAAAACAATCATTAATTTCATTTTCAGATAGTCCAATATCTTTTGCAATTTGTATCATTTTTCGTGCTACAGCAATTGCATGTTTTACTCTATCTTCATCCATTATATTACTTCCTCATCAATCCATTTTAAATAATCACTATTTATACTATTTAATTCATATACAGCAAATTCAAAACAATCATAACTATGAATCTTTTTTATTTCGTTATAAATATCATTTTGTTTGGTTACTTTTGTTTTTACTTGTAATAAAAACTCTTTATCACTTTCTCTTTCATTTTTCCAATTCCAACTACTGTTACTTTCAATAATATGGGTACTTGCAACAAGTCTCTTTGATAACAAAACATTTATTGTTTCATTAATCTCTTCTTTATTATTAAAAGCAATTTCAATCATGCAATACTTACTCATTCGTCCCTCCAATTAATTTTTGATCATCTAATTTCGTTATACCTATTATATTATTATCGCTTGCTAAAATAGTTATTTGTCTTTTAGCAGTTTCATTTAATTTTTCTAATCTATCTTTTTGAACAATATTATTTTCTATCATACTGGCATTTAATACCTCTAAATTAGATAAGACAACTAAATGTAAAATATCTGTATAATCTCTTATATTACCCTCCAATTTTGGATTATTTTCTCTCCACTCTTTTGCAGTCATTCCAAACAATGCTACATTTATTACATCTGCTTCGTTAGCATAAACAAAAACTTTTTGTTTATCTGTTAAAGTAGGAACTAAATTTTCTTTAATACTATCAGTATGTATTCTATAATTTGTTTTTGATAAGCTTCTTCTAACAGACCATTCTATTTTTTCTTGATATGTTTCATTATATTTTAATCTTTCAAATTCTTGAATCAAATATAATTTAAATGCGGGATCTATCCAAGACGCAAATTCTAAGGCAATATCTGGATGCGCAAATGTGCCACCATCATATTTTCCTCTTTTACTTACAAAGCCTTTAGCATTTGTAGCACTTATCCATCTGGAAGGACTCATTGTAAAAGAATTATTTGCAGAGTCATTTTTAAACTCGCGAGATTCCGCTAGTTTAAAATTTTCATTAAACAGTTCTTCCCAAAGTGAATAAAAATCAAAAGAACTTTTATTGCTCATCCACTTAATAACAACATCCCCAGGATTATCTGGATTTTTGTATCTTGCCAAATCTGTTAAAGATATATAATCTATATTATCAATTCTCATTATGTTTATCAAATTATCTTTTACATTCATTTTTGCTGTAATTTTATTATTCATATATTATCCTTCCTTTCTATTTTATATTTTAGATAATACAAGAAAAATCAAATATATATTAAAAATCAATTTCATTTAATAATTTTTAGTATATAATTAGTATCTAAACACGTTTTTTTCTTATTGTAAAAATGTTAAAAACCTTATTTAACAGGCTTTTTATTTTTAACTTAGCCTAGAAACAAATTACATAGTACAACTTATTTTGAACGGTTTTAAAAAACTCTTTTGTTATTTCTGAATCTTTATCATAATCAACACTACAAGAAGAATATATATCTGTTATTTTTTGATAAAATCTCCTCTCACTTGAACGAATATTTCTAATTCTTTCAAGTGTTTCTTCAAAATAATCCTCACCAAATATGTAATTAGGATTTTTTAATCTTTCATCATCCATAACTACACCTTTTATCATATATTCTTTTAATATTTTAGTAGCCCAAATTCTAAAGTTTGTTGCTTTTTTTGAATTTACTCTATATCCAACTGCAATAATCATATCAAGGTTATATATTTTTACAGGTTTTTTAGAATTATCAATGTTGGTTTTTCCGACGGTGTTATTTTCATCAAGCTCACCAGTATTTAATATATTATTAATATGTTCTGTTATTGTACTTCCTCCTACCCCAAATAATTCTGCAATTAAATTTTGAGTAAGCCATATATCGTTATTAATTAACATTACACTAACTTTTACATCATTGTTTGAATCCTTATATATTAAAAAGTTATGGCTAGTTATTTGTAATTTCTTATTGTATATATGCGATTCTCCTTTCTATTATTTTTTCATTTAAAATCAATTTTAACTGCACGAAAAAATCGTGCAGTTTGCTTATTCCTTTAAAGACATTTAATATAATTTATAATTTATTACTCACCATTTTATACCTTCACTATTCAGTTTAATTATTTTTATATCCTTCATTAATATTATTTTGTTTTTTTATTCTTTTTACTTCTATTTTTTATTATTTTATTAATTTATAATATTTTTTATTATATAGTTTATCAATTAATAAAAAGCTAATAGTGGTATAAATGATAGTCATAATTATACTTCTTATAATGATTATAAATAAGAGATTTATAGTAAAATTATTATAGTGAGTTAAGAGTAATATTATATATGTTAATGTATGGTAAGTAGTAATACATATAATTGACTTGATATTAATAGTTAATAAATTATTGGGTATATAATAGTCCATTTGTTTTAGTAATAAATATAATACGAGAAAGATAACAATATTTAATGGAAAGGTATTGGTGTATACGATATCAAATAAGAAACCTAGGATAATTAATATGATTAGATATTTTTTACTGTTATCAAAATAATGATAAGTAATAACTATTGAGATAATAGTATAAATAGTTCTTAAATAACTTGGAGATACGATATTAATAGATACGTAATTAGATATTAAGCCATCTAATAAAAAAGAGATAATTATATATGGTATTATGATAATCATTTTTGAATCTCTTTTCTTTTAAGAATAGCTACATAATTAATATCATCAAAATCTGCAATAGGTTTTACTAAAATTATTTTTGATAAGTCATATTCATCAGTAGTTATTTCTGATACGGTTCCGATTAAGATACCACTTGGGAAGATTTCTCCAAGTCCACTTGTGTAGACATAATCTCCAATAGCTACACTCTTAGTATTACTTACACCTTCTACTTCAAGTTGTTTTAATTTATAATTATATTTTTTTATTAGACCATTTACTTTATTATTACCATTACTAATAGTTATACTTATTTTATTACTGGTATTAGAGGTGGTTATTAAACGAATATCACTAGTAAATGTTGATGTTGCTACGACTTTACCAATTAGTCCTTGACTGTTTACAACAACCATATCTTTAGTTACTCCGTTATATGTTCCTTTATCAACAGTGATGGTGTTATACCAGTTAGAGACATTTCTATTTATGACGGTTGCAAATAAGTAAGTATATTCGTTTAGGGTATAATCGATATTTAATTCTTTTTTTAAAGCTTCCAACTGTTTACGTAATTCAATATTTTCAGTTTTAAGAGAATCTATACGATTAGTTTCTGGTAATAATTGTTGATACTTAGTACGTATATCTTTTAATTCTCGATAATCATTTACTTTATTAATAACTAATCTAAATGGATAAAAAACGACTTTTTCTACACTGGTAACGGTATCTTTAATTAAAGATTCGAAACGATTTAATTGTTTATCTTCTTTTAGGGTAAAAGAAAAAATTGCTATGATAATCATGATTAAGATAATTATCATAATAAGAATATGTTTAGTAGTTATTTTTTTTCTATTCATGTTATCACCTTTTCTTTATTATAATGCAAATTATTTTAGAAATAAAGTATATTCTTATTATTAGCAATTTATACTTATAAATTCATATTCAGTTTAATATTAGGAATTAATTCATCTTTATAGATACTGATTTTACCTAGTTTTAGATTATTTAAGATATCAAGATCATTTACTTTTACAAAGGATTTCTTTTTATAATTATAACTATAATGATAATCATTGTAACTAATCATGATGAAATGGAATTTATTTTTATTATTTAGAAATAAGTTATTTATTTTAATATTATAGTTAGGACAATATGTATTAAAGATATATTTATAAATAATAGATAATTCATATGGTTTTAAGTTTTCAATATTCAAAATATTTTCAGTTTTATATAGAATATTTTGAACACAGTCTTCTTTTAAATAATCAATATTTTTTAGAGCTTTATCTAAATAGTAATCAGTATATTTAGATTTACAATATTTAATTTTTTTATCTAATTCAAGATCATCATTATAGGTATAAAAATATTTAGTTTTCATAGATGCTTGAATATATGGTAAATCTTTATAGATATTAGTTATTAATATTTCTTTATTTATTTTTAATTTATTTAATATTTCATTTTCAGTTTCATCTTTTACGATTGAGATATCAATATCCATTCTCTTAGCTAAGTAATAATAGATTTTAGCTATACTTAGGTTGTTTACTCTTCTTAGAGAGAGACTGCCCCATAAGTTATTTACTTTACTAAGTAATTCTAGGTTACAGTTTTCATTTAATTCATCAGATAGATTAATATCTAGGAAGACATTTTTAGATATTTCAATATATAGATATTTAGCTAACTCTAGAGTATTTAGATTTGATGGCATTTTAGAATATATATCTGCGATTAGATTTTCGGCTTTAATAAAATCAGCATAATCTACGTAGATATATCCTTTAGTACCTTCGATTATTTCTGAGTATAAATAATTCTCTCCATAGTTAACAAAGTATGATATTACATCATAATCATTATTGCTTATATCAAGATTTATATATTTTGTTTTATTAGTAATATTTTCAATATCTTTCATAGAAGATATTGATACGACTAATTGATTATCTTTCATATCATCACCTTAATATAATTATATATCATGTAGTTAACTTTGTAAATATTATGAAGAGAGAATATTAAAAAAGAAAAGAGGTTTAGCTCCTTTCTTTTAACATACGAATTACGTCATTCATTTTTATTGAACCATCACTGTTATAGTCAGCGGCATCTAGGTAAGCATCTCCCTTAATAACATTACCATCAATGATGTGTTTAGCTATTAGTTTACCACCATCTTCAGTAATAGTACCTTCTCCCAGAACATCTCCCTTAATAGATAAGATGTATTCCATTGGTTCAACTGAGAATGCTAATTTTAATTTATAACCAGTTTTAAGTATTTCGTTAGTCATAACATTACCACTTATGTCAATAATCTCATAATTAACATTCGTATCTATTTTACTCTTAAAACCATCAAAATTAGTACCAGCCATGATTCCACTTATGATATATTTATCATTATTTACCTTATAATCTTTAACATCAAAGGTCTCATTAATTCTAGATAAGTTAAATGTTTTTATAATAGTATCGTTGTATTTAACGATTAATTTATCACCATCTATAGATAAATCTACATAACTACTAATAAGTTTGGTAAGAATAACTTCGTCACTATCTTTTTCAACGTATATTGTATTTTTATTAGTTTTATATTCACTATTTATTCTAAGTAAATTATAACTTTTTAAAATTGTTTCTTTATATTTAATGATTAACTTGTTATTCTCAACACTCTTGGTACATTCAGTACAATTGTTTATAGTTACACCATTTGTATCAAAGTCATTAAAGTGTAATAAATTTTCATCAATAACGTTGTATTCATTAAATTCAATATCTATCTTGACTAAAGTATATTCTTTAAGAGTTTTATCGTTATATTTAATTACTAATCTATTGCTATTAATACTCTTAGTGCACTCAGTGCAGTTGTTTATATTTATATCATTCTCATCAAAGGTATCAAAGTATGATATTTTATCTGTATTAATGATATATTTACTAGAATTAATACTCAATTTAACTAAGCTGTATTCTTTAAGGGTTTTATCATTGTATTTAATTACTAGTTTGTTATTCTCAACATTCTTAGTACACTCAGTGCAATTACTGATTGTTATATTGTTTTCGTCAAAGGTATCAAAGTATGATATCTTGTCAGTACTAATAATATATTTAATAGAAACAACACTAATTTTAACTAAGTCATATTCTTTAAGAGTTTTATCATTATACTTAATTGTTAACTTGTTGTTAGCTACACTCTTAGTACATTCAGTGCAGTTGTTAATTGTTATATTAGTTTCATCAAAGCTATCGATGTATAATATCTTATCAGTGTTAATAACATATTTATTAGAAGCAATATCTACTTTAACTAAGTCATATTCTTTAAGAGTTTTATCATTATACTTAATTGTTAACTTGTTGTTAGCTACACTCTTGGTACACTCAGTGCAGTTGCTAATTGTTATATTTTTCTCATCAAAGCTATCAAAGTATAATATTTTATTAGTAGTAATAGCATATTTACTGTAATCAATAGCTATTTTAACTAAATTGTATTCTTTAAGAACTTCATTATTATATTTAATTACAAGTTTATTATCTGTTACTTCTTTAGTACCATAATTAATCACTACATTTTCAGGATTAAATTCATCAAAATATTTAATATCAGTACCACTAACAATATATTTATCTGATGTTACACTTAACTCTTGTCTCCAGGTAGCTTTAATGGTTGTATTTTCTGTACCCATTGTAAATGTATTTCCATTTATACTACTACCGGCACCAGTAATTTCCCAACCTTCAAAAATGTATCCTTCTCTAGTAACTGTAGGGATGTTGTATGTACTTCCACTAACAAGTTCTATTGAAGTATCACCGTCATATGTACCACCTGCTAAATCAATAGTAAGTGTATATTTAGCAATAGAATATTTTGCATATATTTCATGATTTGTATGAGTATTAACACGTGTAGCTTTATTTGTAAATTCTTTGTCATAATACCAACCATCAAACACATAGCCAGCTTTAGTTGGAGTACTTATTTTTTCAGTATAAACATCATTGTATTTAAGTGATGTTGTGTTTTGGGTATCATCATCAAGATGAGTTATTACATTATAAGAAATGTCATTATATAATTGAGAAGGTCTAAGTACTGCAAATAAATTAGAAGAATATAACAAATATTTTGTTATTCTAAAACTGCATATATGGGTTTTATCATCATTTATAAAATTATTTTTTATTTTGTTATTACTTTCAGAAAAAGTTACAGATTCTTTGCCGCATGTATTAACATTGTTTTCATTAAAACTAGTTAATATAGTGTACTCACCATCAAATCCAGTTACTAAGTAATATTTTAAATCTGTAGCTGGATCTATTTTAGTTAAACTAAAATTCATATTACCATTATCGGATTTACTAAAATATTGAATAATATCATTAGATACGACGATAATATCTCCAACTTCAAAGTATTTTGGATGAATAAATTTTATTCTGTTAGAAATTTCGTTTCCTATTAATTTTTTACCACCATACATTCCATCTACTAACATCTTGCTAACTTCATCTGTACCAGCATCTTTTTTGAAATATGCTGTAGGATTATAGGTGTAGCTTGTACCACCATAGCTACTTTTATAGCTTTCACTCCATGTATAGAATAAAGCATCAATTATTCTTTGTCCATATAAATATCTTATATCTATATTAAAGGTATTATAATAAATGTATTTAATATAGTCTAGAGCTCCCATTTGGGTAATACTACTATCATTAATATTTGTTTTAGATTCAATTTTATTATATTTAGAATATGTATAATTTTTTGATTTAAACTCATCAATTGTTTTTTGCATTTTATCAACATCATTATAATTGATTGTATTATTAACTAAAACATTAATGGTTGATAGATTTAGGGTACTTCCTTTATATGTTACAGCATATGTAGCAGAGCTTAACTTATTTGTGGCATCACTGTTAATAGTAGCTTCAAATTTTGGATCTCTGCTACCTGAACCACTACATGTAGTGGTTTTGTCACTATTAACGGTGCATTTATAGCCTTTTGGAAAGCTTTTTATTGTTACACCTTTAGGTGCTTTAAATACTACATCATAGCTTGCATCTGTTTCATTATCATAAACAGTTCCTGTTTCTTTTACTACACCACCCTTTGTTGATTCTGAGCAATTATTTTTAGTTTTTGTACTATCACTGCAATAACCGTAGTTTCTTTTATCTTCTAAGCTTAGTGCATAAACAATCGTATCACCAGCATCTACGGAATTATATTTTGTAATAGTTCGGCTGGTATTATTTTCTTTTTTCTGTACATATTGTTCAACTTTAGTTCCAGAAAAAGTTACTCTTGCTTTATCATTCGATGTTATATTTTTGTTTGTACAAGTATCTGAATCACAATATACATTAATTGGTCTATATACAGCAATACTTCTTACTTGCTTAGTACTATCGGTTACAGCTTTCTTTGATAGTAAGTATTCATATATACTTGGCTCATATCTAACACTAAAACTATCGTATTCACGATCGGCACCAGTAGCATGAATTAATCCGGTATCATTTTCATTAAGAGCATTTCCGACATATACCATAACATGTCCATTGCTGCCATATGCCAAATCAAGCATATCTCCTGGTTGCATCAAAAATTTAGAATTATCTTTTTCAAAATATGGCAAAACGGATTCATCGAACTGGCTCTCATAACTACCATCTTTGAAAATATAGCTGTAGACGATTTCTGACTTATTTGATGTATCAACATATTTTCTTCCTAATGAAGCGTATGTTCCACCATTGTTATACTTATTCAATTCGTCTTGCGTAGTATTTGTTGAGCATGTGGCACTCTCATCTTCTGGAAATTGACATTTCGTTCTATCACCATTATTTTTGGCTATACAGTTACTGATTCTGACAATGTTACCGGTACTATTCCAAACTCTGCCAAATTTATTAACTGTTTTATCATATCTTTCTTTATTACTATTTGATAAATAACATTTTTGGCTATATACCGTGTTATTATTTTCATCAGTACTTTTTTGAATACTAATATATTTTGCTGGATTTGATAATCTATAGAATTCAGATAAATCATATCCTAGAACATTATTGTATACTAGGTATGTAAATCCAGTGCAATCTACATTATATTGGTTAGATTTACTTACTTCTTCTGGGGTTATTTTTGTATTTCTATAGAATGTTGTTGAATACAATTTATAATTTGTGCTGGTTGATGTACAAGCACCATCAGTATTACTTTTTATGGTAGCTTCATCTACTCTTACGCATGAATTATTTGAACTAGTAGTAACTGATGGATATTTTATATCTGAATCTAGCAAATATTGTTCATAATCAGAGTAGCTGTTGTTATAATAATAACTAACTGCGGCAGATACAACCATTTTTTGAAGTTCTTCTCTAGTATAGACGTTTTCGTTTGCGGAAAACGTCTTTTTTACTACTAGAGCTATGCAAACAGCAACAAGCAAAATAACTAAACTACGATAATTACTTATGTATTTTTTTAATTTATTCATTGTAATCTCCTCCTATTACATTTATTATAATATTTAAAATCATAATTTAATTGTTTATGCTTCTACTTCTTCATTTAATCCTAAATCTTCAACAAGAAGAGATATACCTTCTTTTTTGAAAATATTTTCTGTTATTTTATCATAATCTTCTTCAGATATTTCTTCGATATCGATAGCTTTAGTTGTATCGAATGAATCTAATTTAGTTATTGGTTCAATATTTATTGTTGCTACAATATTAGTTTGCATAATTGATTCATACATGCTTAGAGTGTAGGTTTTTATATTGTTATTTTCCTTTGTTTCTAGATATCCGCTTATCAGTTCTTCAGATTCAACAATTACTTTATATTTGTATTGATTATTATCTTTTTCAACGGTAATACTGTTAAATGGATTGCCAACTTCTACGGATAATATTTTATTCCCTAGAAGTGATAAATATAAATTAACATTAGCATCTATATCACTAGTAGATGACATAGTTTGATTTAATTCATCAGTTATTTCTTCTTTAGATAGTGATGAGATACTAGCAATATTAGTAATAAATTTATCATCTTTTATTAATTTATCAAGAATACTTTTAATTAATTTATCATCTATTTTCAAGGTAGCTTTTGTTACATATTTAGAATTATATTTAGTAATTGTTTTTTCATATGTAGCATCACTCAATGAATCTTTTACAGCATTTAGAATAGATGTATAAATTTCTTTAGATAATTCATCGGCTGCTTCATTAGTTTCTTCTTTAGTAGATACGGATAATACTTTATCGTAAATATCTCCAAGAGATAAGTAAGAGATATCTTTTTTTGAAATAGCTTTAATATCAATAATAGATTTATCTTTGTATGTTGTTGTTATATCATAGATAAGTTCTTCTTTATTATTTATATCGTATGAAACTTCTAAGTTTATATTTTCTAATAAATCTGCCATTTCTTTATATGTTTCATCTTTACTGTTTAATTTTAAATTTATACTGGTTTTAGCAGCTTTGTTTTTAATGTTATTTTCGGTTAGTTTTAAATTGTCATTATTAACTAGTTTAGTAAATATTGTTTTAGGACTAGTTAAGACAAAATAGTAATAAGCACATCCTCCAAGTAGTAATACTACTACTAAAAGAATAACTATCCATGCTTTAGATTTTTTCTTTGGTTCTACAAATGAATAGTCCATATTATCATTACTACTATTATTATTGTTCGGTATTGGCTGTGGTTGATTAAATTGATTATTATTTGGCATTGGTTGGGGTTGGTTAAATTGGGTATTATCAGGTGTTAGTGGTTGTCCGTTAAATTGATTATTGTTTGGCGTTGATTGCCCGTTAAATTGATTATTATCGTTCATTGTTTACTCCTTCTTTCTATAATATAAATTCTACCATACTTTTCCTTAATTTAAAAGATTTTTTTGTCAAAAAAAAGAAGTATTTAATAATACTCTTTATTTTCTTGAAACATATTTTCCATCTTTTGTTGAGACGATTATTTCTTCACCTTGTTCGATGAACAATGGAACTTTTACTAATAGGCCAGTTTCGATGATGGCATCTTTTGTAGCATTAGTAGCAGTATTTCCTTTGATAGCTGGTTCAGTTTCAGTTATTTTATAATCTATTTTTTCTGGTAATTCAATACCTAACATTTCTCCTTCGTAGAAGAATAATAGAACTTCTAAACCTTCTTTTAAGAATTTAGATTCAGCTTCAATTTGACTTTTAGAAATATCTACTTGTTCGTAAGTAGTCATATTCATGAATGTATATGAACCACCATTTTCATATAGATATTGCATCTTTATTTTTTCAACATGTCCTTGAGGAACTTTAATTCCAGAATTAAATGTTTGCTCGATAATAGATCCAGTTCTTAGATTTTTTAATTTAGTTTTAACAATAGCAGCACCTTTACCTGGTTTTACATGTTGGAATTCAAGTACTTGATATAAGTTATTATCATAACTTATAGTCATACCTGTTTTAAAATCATTAACATTTATCATAGTTATATCCTTTCATTATTTCTTTTCTTTATGCTTAGTATTTTTACGACATCTTGGACAGTATTTATTTAATTCTAATCTTTCAGTCGTATTCTTTTTATTTTTACTTACGGTATAATTTTGAGATTTACAATCTTCACATACTAAAGATACTAAAACTCTATTCTCGTTTTTCTTTGCCATAGAGCACCTCCTTTAAAAACATCAATGGTATTATAACATATTTTTTTAATTTATGACAACTATTTTATGGATTATTTATAAATATCAAAGTATTTATTGACTAATTTAGCGGTAATTCTTTTGGTAGCACTACTTTGATAGTCCATTTCAGGGGTAGCAATATCGGGTGATACTACGACGATACTCATTTTTGGATTATCGCTTGGGGAATAGCCAACAAAGGATGTGGAAATGGTTTCGGTGTCAACGACACCATTGTTATCGGTATCTATAAAGCTTTGACTGGTACCAGTTTTACCACTAGAATTAAGATAATTACCCATATATCCATAGCCTAGCCCGTTAGTTACTACTTGGTTTAATCCTAATCTTACTCTATCTATATATTTAGAATCAACATCGATGGTTCCTAGTTTTTTTACTTCGGTAGCGTATACTAAATCTCCGAAGACATCTTCTTTATTGGTGGAGGCAGAATATACTTCTTTTAAAAGATATGGTTTTAATCTTGTACCACCATTTGCAAGAGTGTTAATATACTGTGATAGTTGAATTGGGGTATATGTGTCATATTGTCCGATAGAGAAATCTAGCAAATGACCTGGTAGTTTAGATTTACCGGTGTATCCTAAACTTTCTATTGGAAGATCAATTCCAGTTTTTACTCCTAATCCAAATGAAGCATACATATCACGATATTTTTTAAAGGCATCTTCTTTTATTTTTAATGGGCCATTTTCTTGATATTTACCTTCTCCTACTTTAATAGCTATTTTATATTGATAAACATTAGACGAATATCTTAGGGCATATAAATCATCGATATCTCCCATAGTACGCCAAGAACATTTTTCTGGAGTATTTTTTATTTTTATACATTCATCTTTTTGAATATCACCAATCTTTATAGCATTATATTTATATCCGACTAACATAGAAGCACCTTTTACGACGGAACCGGGAGTTATAGGTAATGTTACGATACCGGGAGTATAATCTATTACTTCTAATTTGTTATCTTTGTTTTTTTGGACTTGTTTTCCCGCCATGGCTAATATTTCTCCGGTATTTGGATTAGAAATAATAGCAAATGAACGATTGTAGTACTTGGTATTTGGTTCTGACTTAGTTAGTAATACTTCTTCAGTTAAGGTATCTTCAAGGTATCTTTGTAAATCTATATCAATAGTTAGAACAATATCGTTACCTCTTTTTCCTTGACTAACCAATTCATATTCATTATTTTTACCTATTTTATAAATAGCTTTTGTTCCTTTTAAATAATCTTCATATTGATACTCTAAGTAACTTATTCCTACCCTATCATCTAGAGTATAACCTTTCTTTAAATAGATATTAGCTAGTTCTTCAGGTATTCCTTGAGTATCTGATGATACGGATCCAAGGATGGATTTGAAGGTATCTCCATATAAGTATAATCTTTGCCAATCTAGTTTAGTATTAAATCCTTTTAATGAATCAATATTTTCACTAATTTTAGCATATTCTTCTTCGGTAACATCTTTATTCTTAATAATTTTTTCAGCATATGAATATCCTTTATTCATTAAATAATAAATATAAGCTGCTTCTTTATCAGTTTCATTATACTTAGATAATTCTTCATCAGTAATTCTTTTAAAGATAAGTTCTTCAATATCTTTATCAGTTAGTTTTCTTTTTTTGTATTTATTCCACTCATCTTTAGTTATTTTATTTTTACATGCTTCAAGATTATTTATATAATAAAAGTTTTTTAAGCGATATGTAGATAAATTTTTATAATTAATATTTAATATTTCTCCGATTCTATAGGCTAAATCTATTTCTTCTTTTTGAGTTATTCCTGATTGTTTTTTATAATAGATTGTTTTTATAGCTTGATTATCTACGAGTAAATTATAATTTCGATCATAGATTCTTCCTCTTGGTGCACTAGAACCCTCAACAGTTTTTTCAGTAGCAATGCTTAATTTATCTTGATAATCATTATATTTAATTATCTGTAAGTTGAAAAGACGAATACCTATCACTAGAAACAAGATAAAAATAATAATACTGATAAACAAATATCTTTTAGATATTATGTTATCGATATCTTTATTACCTATATGCATTTTTTTATTTATTGGTTTAGTTTTAGTTCTTTTTTTAGGTACTTTTACTTTTTTAGTTTTATTAATATATTTATGTTTAAAAATACTCATGGTTTCATCCTTTCTTACATCTCTATTTATTATTATAGCATAATAACAACAATTTATCATACTATTAGTTAGGTGATGTGATGAATAAATTAATTATATATAAATATATTGATCGAATAAGAAAGATAGATATAATGAATTATGGTATTAAAGAAGGAATAGAACTTAATGATGAAGAAATAAATTTAATATATTTTTATATAAAGAATAGATATATGGACTTTTTTAATAATCCAGATGATGTATTTAGAGAGATAGAAGGTAATGTTAGAGATAATGTATATAGTAAGATAATAGAATTATATAATAAATATAAAAGATATATAGGTTAATCAACTTATATATCTTTATCTTATTATGATATGATTAAAGTATTTTTCTTGAAATTCAGTTAAAGCTTCGATTTGTTCGTTTGAATAATTTTTATCTTTAGGTACTATTATTAGTTTGTCATCATTATCGTTAGTACGATGAATGATAGCAATACATTTCCCAGTATAGGTTTTAACTGGTTCAAATATTCCAAGTAAGTAACAATCTAATTCTTCACCATCTGGAGCTAAAGTATTTTCTATGTAGCCATAATTAACTGGATAAATAAAGTTATGTTTTGGATGTTTGCTTCCAAATGGACGATCTATTTTTATAGTAATAGTTTTATTTAAGTATTCTTGATTATCATATTTTTTATTTCTAGTTTCTTCAATTTCTATTAGAGCTTTTTTTACATAATAATCTTCTGTTTTAATAGGAATATGATATTTTTTTATTACTTCTTTCATTTCTTCAATAGATGAATATGTTTTATTAATATTATTACATTTTTCTTCTATTTCAATATAAATATGTTTATTATTTACTTCTTCAATAGCTATTTCATCTATTCCATTAGTATATACGCTAATATGATCGGATACGTTAATTAATTCTTGGTAATTAATTTTTTTAAATAGATTTATGGCTTCGGTTAAATCAGTTATATTACAATCTAGTTTACCTTGTTTTATTATTTCTAATTTATCATTATATTCTTTATATTTATAAGTAATAATTTTCTTGTTTTTAGTATTAGTAATAACATTTCTGATAAGAATACTGTTGGATAATAAGATTAGTGGATCATTATAATTAATATAATTATTATTTACCATGTAAGTATCTATTACGTCATACTCTTCGACTAGTTTAAATTTTTGTTTTGTTAATAAGTTAATTAATTCACTTATAGATATAGATACTTCGACAGTTATTTCATTTTCATACTTCATAGTTACCTCCGTAAATTTATATTTTATTTTGATTTAATATTTCAGTTAAAAATTCAGTAGCTTTAAATTTATTAGTATGTACAAGTTTTAATATTTCATCAGGTGTAGCCCACATGGCATCATTTACTTCGCTTTCTTGAATAGTAATTTCTGTAATATCAATATCAAGTTTAAATAGATAAACATCTAGGATGTAGGGGCAATTTTTGTAGTAGCAATTCATTTGACCTATATACATATATGGAGCATTCTTTATATCTATTCCTAATTCTTCAGATACTTCACGGATAGCTCCTTGATAAGTATTCTCTCCAGATTTTACTGAACCACCAGTACACTCCCACATTAATGGTTGGGCTTTTCTTTTAGCTCTTTGACTAATTAGATACTTCCCTTCATTGTTTTTTATCCAGGCATATACTACGAGGTGATATTCATCATCTGATAAAACAGTACCACGTAAGACTTTTTTATTTAATAGATTACGGTTTTTATCATATAGGTCCCACATCTCTTTCATAGTTACCTCCGTAAATTTATTATATATTAAAAATGATGGATAGTCCATCATTTATACTTCAATTAAAAGATATTTTTTAGTACCATGTTTTTTTAAGATATAGAATAATATAATAGTTAATAATATAAGTAATACTAATTCAATTATGATTATATTATTTATAGATATTTTAATAAAGTTAAGTTCATTAATAAATAATAATCCAATTAGAATAATAGATAATACTAAACCAAGTAATATTGAGATAGTTACACTCATACTTTGTTTTATTACTTCGGTATCTGATGTGGCTTTCATTTTAGGAAAAGCTAAATTTATTAATAAACCAATTAAGGCTGTTAAGGTAGGCATTATAATACTTATTAGGATAATGGTTATTATATCAAATAAATTTATTTTAAAATAGATAATAAATATTAAATCACATATAAAGATAATTGGCATAATTATGGTATTACTAAATACTATTTTAGATAATAGTTTTTTATAATTATCAATAGGAAGACTTTTTGAGATATTAAAGCTTCTTCCTTCGATAGAGATTGATGATGAGGTAATTGAAGTCATAGATATTAGAATAATTAATAATGCATAGTATACTTTAGGTACTAGGTTGTATAAATTTGATATTTCTTCTTTAGAGATACCATTTAACATGGTAGTCATTAAACCTTCAAAGTTAGTACACATAGCTATTGTAGCTATTAATAATAATATTAGTCCCAAGAAGGTATTAAAGATATAGATTGGAGATGAGAAATATCTTTTTATATCTTTTAATACTAGAGCTCTAAAACTACTGATGGTTTTATATTTTATTTTTTTATGATGTTTATTTATACTATGCTCGGTATATTTAGATATTATTTTAAAATAAGAAATACTTAATATATAGATAAATAGTACTAGAGGAACAATATTTATTAATAATAATTTAATTAAAGTAAGAATATCAAAGTCATTAATTAAATTTATATAAGTTCCGATAGGATAATATATTTTAGATATCATTTCATTAATACTACTAGCATTTTTTATAATATTTTCTATCCAAGTATTAGTATTTAATGATAAGTAATATATACCAAAGAAGATTAAAAACGTAAATATAGTTTGCATTAATTTTCTAGCTTTAAAAATAGATGAAAATCTTTTTACTAAGTATCCAAAGAAACAAGATATAATAGTAGGAATTATTGGTAATAAAAGAGTCATTATGATAGATATTAGATAAAAAGAAATATTTGGGGTCTCAAAATATATATAGATAATATATGCTGGTAAGATAAATAATAAGTTATATATTAGTTGAAAGAGATACATTTTAGTAAGTCTTGCAAATATTATTATTTTTTTATTTATAGGAAGAGATAATAATAGAGAATTATCAGTGGATTCAAAGAGAATTCCTTGAGATTTATATATTCCTTGAATAAGAGTAAAAATGGTAGGAATTAAAAGAGCTAAACACAACATTATATATGTAAGATTAACTTCTTTTAAGGGTTTTGCTAAGGTATAATAATACTCTCCAAGAGCAAATAAGAAAATAGCACTAAGAGATAGAAATAGAATTATCTTAGTAGATTTTTTAGAGTTTTGTTTGGTTTTAACTTTAAATAAATCCATATCTTCAGTAGTTATTGCTTTCATTAATGAGAGATATTTATTCATCCGTTTGATCCTCCAGCTCTAAGAAGACAGATTCTAATGATTCATCTCCCTTAATATCTTTCATAGTCCCTACTTTAACTATTTTTCCTTTTTTAATGATAGCTACTTTATCGCATAGTTTTTCAGCTACATCTAGAATATGTGTTGAGAAAAAAACTATTTTTCCATCTTGACACATTTCTTTTAAGACATTTTTCATATCAAAAACTGCTTTAGGATCTAATCCAACAAATGGTTCATCCATAATTAAAACCTCTGGTGAATGAGCCATAGCAGAAATAATAGCTAGTTTTTGTTTCATTCCATGAGAATATGATGATATTTCATTATTTAGATTATTTTCCATTTCAAACATCTTGGCATATTTTTTAACATTTTTTTCTCTAGTTTCTTTATCTGTTTCATACATATCACAAATAAAGTTTATAAAATCTATACCTTTCATATTTTCATATAAGTCAGGATTATCTGGAACATAAGCCATTATTTTTTTAGCTTGAACGGGATTATCTTTAATAGAGATACCGTTAATTATTATTTCTCCGGAATCAAAATCATTTATACCAACGATAGATTTTATTGTAGTAGTCTTACCTGCTCCGTTATGGCCGATAAAGGCAAAGATTGTACCATTATCGACATTAAAAGAGATACGATCAATGGCAGGTATACCATTATATTTTTTAGTTACATTTTTAATTTCAATCATTATTTATCACCTTTCTTATTTTCTGCACTAATATACTTAGCAGTTAGGATTATACCTAATAAGTTTGTAGCTATGGAAATACCTAGTAATAATCCGGATAAAAAATCTGCAACAGGTGTTTTACTACTAGTAAAAGAAATGTATGTAATATATAAGATATTTCCTAAGACAATTAGAAAAATACTAGTCTTTAATTCCTTCATTATTTACCCCTCCTTTAGTTAAAACTAATTTATTATTTATAACATTATCAATAACTTCTTTTTTGATATTACCTTTTTTATATTCATAAAGTAACATTGATAAATATTGTTCTTTTAGAAAGTTATCTAAATCAATATCAGTAAACTCACAAGTATTGTTAGATACGAGATTAGCTATTCCATTAACATAAAACCACATCTTTATATGAAACTTAACAACATCTTCATTACTTAGTCCAGTTTGTTTTTGAATAGTTTCAAATATTCTTTTAGAGGGGCCTGTTAATTCTACAAAGCTACGAGCTTTTAGTTTTTTATCACTTTGAAATAGTATTTTAAAATAATTGGGATATTCTTTAGCAAAATGAATATAGTTAAGACCAATATCTTTGTATACTAAGTGATTATAGTTTTCTTTTAACATATATTTATCAAAGATATGATATATTTCATCAACAACAGCGGAGTTTAATTCTTCCATGTTTTTGAATTGGGAAAAGATTGGTTGAGTGGAACACATTAGTTCTTTGGCTAAGCGTCTAGCATTAAGACTAGTTAAACCTTCTTCATTAACAAGAAATAAACTCTTTTTTATAATATCTTCTTTAGTTATTTTTCTTACTGGTGGCATATTTGCTCCTTTCTATAACAATTGTTATATAACTAATGTTATTATATCTATATTATATTATTTTGTAAAGGAAAAATTAAAAAAATTTAGGAATAATCCTAAATTAGTATAGTTTAGCACCAGCAGGTATTTTATCATCTACAATTAAAAGATTTAGTCTTTCTTCACCAGATTCATTATGAACTGCTGAAATAAGCATTCCACAAGAATCAATTCCCATCATACTACGAGGTGGTAAGTTTAGGATGGCAACAACTTTTTTACCGATTAATTCAGCAGGTTCATAGTATTTATGAATACCACTTAAAATTATACGATTGTTATTAGTTCCATCATTGATAGTAAACTGTAATAATTTGTTACTCTTTTTTACTGGTATACAATCAAGAATTTCTACGACACGAAAGTCTGATTTGCTAAAGGTATCAAAGTCAACATATTCATCAAATAAAGCTTCAGTTTCGATTTTGTTATCCATCTTTTTCACCTGATTTACTATATTTATAAAAACCTTCACCAGTTGACTCCCCTAGTTTTCCTTCATCAATATATTTTTTTAGAAGCTTCTCCATGCCTTTAAAGTTATATGGGGCCATGAATGATGGTATTTTGACATAGGATAAAACTATTTCATGGGCAGTTTTTAGACCAACGGTATCTAAGATACGAAATGGTCCTTTAGGAGCACCAGTACCTAGGGTCCATGCAGAATCAATACTTTCAGGATCAGAAATACCATTAACATATAAATCTAATCCAGAGAATAATAATGGTATTAGCATAGAATTTAATAAGTATCCGGCTTTTTCTTTGTGTAGTGGTAGCGGTATCATGTTTATTTCTTTAGCAAAAGAGATAACTTTATCAAAGTATACATCTTGTGTATCTTTATGTTTCATAACTTCGGCAGTATTATTTTTCCAAATGGAATTAGCAAAGTGCAAAGCAAGGAATCTTTCTTTACAACCAGTATATTTTGCTAAACGACTTGGTAACATAGTCGAAGAATTAGTTACAACAATAGTTTTATCTTGAATAAATGGACTCATCTTGATATAAAGATCTTTTTTAGCATTAAAATCTTCTGTCATTGATTCAATTACTAAGTCAGCATTCTTTAGAGATGATTCGATATCTAATTCATACTTAATACTATTGTAAGCTTTATCAACTTTTTTTAGGCATTCTTCTTTAGAGAAATTATCATAGTCTGCAATACCACGACACCAGGTAGCAAAAGTTTTTCCTTCTTTGGTATTCATAAGTTTAATAGTTTTAATATAAGTATCTTTTAATTTATCTATTTTTTGTTTAGTTCGAGTGATACTATCGGGGGAACGAAGCCATATTTTTACATTAAATCCTGAATAAGCTGTTTGAAAGGCAATTTGGGCTCCGAGTACTCCTCCTCCCATTATAGTAACGTTTTTCAATTTATCATTTTTTTTCATTTTGTCACTTCTCCTTAATTATATTAATTATATCATGTATAAGATTATAATTAAAGATTATTTTTTATGTTTAGGATTTTTAACAGCTAAGCAATAAGATACGCCAGTAGGGGCAATGATTTTATTATTAGGGTTTAGAGTATTATAGGTATCAAAGTAATTATTTGTTAATTCTTTAGAGCTTAGATGTTCGTAGATAAGAAAATCATTATTAGATAAGATTTCTTCGATATCTTGATAAGTATAGGTAGCTAACATATTTTCGTTTAACGAATTAGCTAGTTTTGTTATGAGGGCTTGTTTAGGACAAGTTTCTTTATTGGGGTAATCAAAGACAATTGTTGAACCTGGCAAGACAAGTTTGGAGATAGAATTTATCAAGTTAGTAAAATCTTCTTTAGTTAAATAGTAAGTTAGTCCTAGGAGACTAGAAAATGATAATTTGTCTTTTCGATAGTTAGAATTCATTATTAATTCACTTAAATTATCTTTAGTAAAATCACATTTTATATAATTTACTTGGTGGTAATCGAGATTTGCTTTTTGTAATCTTTTTATTTTGTCTTCGATCATAGCTTTGGTATCTATTTCAAAGATGGTTAAGTTATTTTTATTATAACGATATGCAAAGGTATCATAACCTGATGCGAATAAGAGATACTGATGGGTACCTAGGGAGATAGCTCTTTTTAATGATGATTCACAAAAAGCACTTCTGCCTAATACTTGGGGAGATAAGTTTTCATTTACTATCCATCTTAGAGCTTCTTCTTTGGTGCCGGTAAAGTCTTTATTGAAAAAAGAAATCCCCTCTTCCATGTTTTTGGAAATGTTTTGATATTCTTCTTGGGTTAGTAATTCTTTTGCTAGGTTATCACTAAATATTTTATATTCGTTAGATTCGTAGTGATAAGCTCTAGCAAAACAGCTTACTAAAGCTGTCATATTTTTTTCTTGCATTTTTTCACCTCTTATTCTTAATACACTATATTAGAGAATATTACAAGTCTTGAAAAAAAAGTGATTTTGTGGTAATATATGACTATATTGATGATAAAAAAAGAGCTTTTTATAAACTATTTTCATTGGTAGTTTATTTACATGCTCTTTTTATTTTTTCCTTTTTCTTTCGTTACCAATATATATTTCTTCTAGAGGAAGATTTTGTTCTTTAGCTAACTCAGTAATTAGATTTATTTCTTCTTCGGTGGCATCTTCGGTATAAAAACATTTGATAGGTTTTATTGGTTTATCTTTGTTATATAAATATATTTCGGTATATGATACATCATTAGCAATAGCTTCTTTTTCGACAGTAGTTGGTAGATACAAAGTTGAATGCAAACCACTTTCAAAAAAGCATTTATTCTTGTTACTCCACTGCCATGAGGTGCTTATAGGAGAAATACCGTATTTACGCCATTCACTAGTTTGTCCTAAGAATTCTTCTTTGGTAACATCCCAAGATCCTAAGTCATCACTGCCAATGGCTACGATATTATCAAAATTAAAATCATAGAAATAACCAATATGTAAATAGGAACAAACGTGGTTTAATAAGTCTTTTGTGTATAATGAGGTACAAATACGATGCATATCATCGGATAATTTATGAATCGGATGAAGGAAATGAATTAACATAGCATCTTTTTCTTTAGCAAATTCGTGCCATCTTTTCGAGGAAATTTTAGTTAGTTTTTCCTCATATGATAATAATCTAGCAAATGGGATAGAGACATCATTAAGATATGATTCTTTGGTATTTTTATATGAATTAATTGATTTAGATATTTCTTCGATATCTTTTTGGTATGACTCTATTTCGGCTTTTTCTTCAGCTGTAGTACGGGAGTCATTTAATAATTCATCAATAGCTTTGATTATCGTTTCAGTTCTTTCTTTGATATATGACACATTGCCATAGTAGTCATTTATTTTAGAATTTTTAAGTTCTTCAAGGTTAGCTCTACTCTTTTCACCTAGAAATTTGGTAATAAACTGTAATATATATTTATTCGGAATAATTTCTTCATGATAATCATTTTTTAGAACATTTTCTTTTACATACTGACATAATTCTTCTTCATATGGAAAAGATTGAATACATGGAGTTATTGAATAACTACCATCTTTTTCTTTAACAACAACGGTTTGTGAGAGAATAACATGATAGAGATTGGTAATATCATTGGTGATACTTTCTTTATCACAAAATTCTAGGAAACCCCTTACTACTTTTTTAACTTGTTCATCAAATATTTCTTCATCCATAATGCTTCGTACTCCTTTATAAATAGATTATATCATAATAAAAAGAAATTGTAAGCAATTTCTTTACTTTCTTTACATTTTTGGCAATTATTTTTTGGAATGCTACGAATAATTGATTCTCTTTATAACATGATGATATACATTCTTTCAGTTACATAAATTTCTTTTTCTTTAATTAAATTATAATTCAATATAATATAATTTTTCTTTATCATTTAAATTTTCTATGTATATAGCTCCGAATTTTTCATAATAATTAACTAATTCAGTTTTTAAATATATTTTTTTATATCCGAGTGATTTAGCTTCATTTAAAATAGCATTATTTAATATTTTGGAATATCCTTCGGAACGGTATTCTTTTAAATAATCTCAATGTTGATTTATTATTAATCGTTAATTAATAAAACCTCCTTCTTAGTTAAATCTTAACAAAGAAAGAGGTAATATATATGTCATTTATAAAAAAAATCTAGTAATTCAATGTGTTTAATTCTGTTTATATAAAAATGTCTTATTTCTTCTTTTAATTCACAATAGGTAGCAACTCCCCATTCGTTGCCTAAGAGAATTAAATTGTATGGATGAATAGTTCTACTTGTAATCTTTTCTTTATTTTTAGAATAATACTCTATTAGACATTTTCTTTTTTCTTTTATTGCTCTATTTATTAAATTAAATAGATTTTTATCTTTTATATTTATTTCACTTGGTGTAATAAATCTTTTTGGTACATTTACATTTTGATTTAAAACATATCCACCATAAGGTCCTTTTATTGTATCTATATAGATACCAGCTTTTTCTATTTCGTCCTTATATACTCTAATCATTCTTGGAGTAACTTCTAATTTTTCAGACAATTCAGAAATACTATATTTTCTTCCTGTGCTTAGGTATTCAATCATAGTAAGTACGTTACTAATTTTAGACATTATATCACCACCGTTGTATCGAATATTATAACATAAATAATACAGTTTTTACTTAACTTTTATTTATGAAATTTTGTTATATTTATTTTGATTCAACTCCATTTGTTGCTATTAATACATCGTTTTTTAATTCATCTAGTTCAGGATGTTCTATTAATTGTTCTAGAAAATAAACCATATCATATATTCTTAATCTTTCATGTAAATTTGGAGTATTAATTAATTCAGGATAGTATTTATTAACATATAGCATTATATTTGAGTATTGACTAATTTCTGTATATTTTTCAGTTTCTTCACTGGCAAATTTCCATGGTTTTCTTATCATTCTATAAAATATGTCTAATTCAAAATCTCTTGGTGCATACATTGATCTTTCAAAATCTATTATTTTAATGTTACCATTATCCACTAGTATATTATCAAAGTGAAGATCATTATGAACTAAAACGAACTCATTAGATTCAAGGTACTTGTCAAAATTAGAATATGCTTGATTTAATAGTCCTTGTTCCTCATCATTAAAAATATTTAATTTTTTGGCTTGTTCATATAAAAGATTAAACTTTTTTTTCATATATTCAGGCCAATTATATCTCCTACCTTTAATGTTGTGCATTTGTTTCATGGCGTCACATAATTGTTTTATTATATTTTCTCTTTGCTTTTCGGTATAAGTATGCCAAACATTATATAGAGACACACCATTTATTTTTTCAAGAATCTCATAAAAGTATGGAACATCTTTTTTATCTGTACTTGAATAATATAATTTAGGAATTAAGATATTATCTTTATTAGAGTTATAAAAAACAATTTCTTTTTTAAATGCTTCTTCGTTATCTATATCAGTACATATTTTAACTATATAAGAATCATTTATTTTATATAAAGTGTTTGTAAATCCAACATTAATTTTTTCAATACTTGGGTTTGTTCCAAATAATAATTCATTGTTTCTTACTATTAAATCTATAATTTTATCCATGAAATTATCCTTTCCTTTTTAATCACACTATATTTTAAGAGTGATTTAGGCAAAAACATCTAAAATAATTTTAATTAATTACAACTTAGATAAATTTTACATTTAGTTAAGAAAATTGATTTAATAATTCTATTATAAAAAATATACATAATAAAACTATTTTATAAAATTCTTTTTTAGACAGTATGGAATAACTTCATTTTTTAATGTATTTGAAAGCATCGTATCTCCATCTGCAGATTCATACCATTTAAAGTTTTCGATTTCATCTGATGTGTTTAATTTTCCTTCTAATATTCCATTATATTTAAAAACGTAGAAATGAATTGGAGTTATACCATCACTTGTTGCTATCTCGTCAAATTCCATTACCAACTCTATTAATGAACTATCAAATATTGCTTCACTTCCTAATTCTTCATGACATTCTCTAATTGCAGCTTCTAATGGTGTTTCACCTTCCTCAACCCTACCACCAATCATTTGATATGTTGGCCTTTTTCTTGGTTTATCTATTAATAATTTTTCGTTTTTAAAAAACATCGTTCCAACAACATTCATATTTTTCCTCCTTATACTTATTTTTAATTTAATTATTGATAAAAAGCCCCAAAATCACTAAAAAAATACAAATAACAAAAAGATTTCAAGTCTTTTATTTATGCAATGCTATTCATTCTTTGCTTTATCATCAATTTTATGACTTATCGTTTTTAATGTTTCTAAATATTCTTTTTCAACTGGGCTTATTGTTTTTACTTGATATTTCTTATATTCATCTTTTGCTTTTTCAATTGCTTTGTCATGACTAACTGTACCTGCTCCAACAAGTAACTTTTCTCCAGTACTAGAAAGGATTGTATCTAGTTGTTTAATATAATCATCCATATGCATTGGATTGTGTCTAATTGCTTGTATTTCGGCAAAATCAAAATATCCAGATACTAAATTATTTAAAATTTTCAATTCTTCTTCAGTCAAATAATTTTTAGCAATTACGACATCACTCATTATTGGCAAATCACCTTTAAAAGTAGTTAATCCCATAAAAGGTTTATCAGAATCTGCTCTTTCATATATTACTTCAGGGGCTGTATGTCCGTGGGCAGCATAGTGAAGTTTATTTTGAACAATTTTAAAAAATTCAATTGATTTACTGTCTTTAGGATTATAATCAATTGCTGTGGCATACAAATCAAGAACTTGTCTATATAATACTTTTTCTGATGACCTAATATCTTTAATTCTGGCAAGTAATTCTTTCCAATAATTACCTCCACCATTGCCTTTAAGTCTTTCATCATCCATAGTGAAGCCTTTAATCATATATTCTTTTAATCTTTCAGTCGCCCATCTTCTAAAATTAGTAGCTACTTTTGATTTTATTCTATATCCTAAAGATATAATCATATCTAAATTGTAATATTTAACTTTTCTTTCAACTTTTCGGGTTCCTTCTTTTTGAACTGTCAAAAATTCCTTGACAGTTGAATTTATGTCTAATTCTTCTTCATCAAAGATATTTTTGATATGTGAGCTTATATTTTGTTTAGTCGTATCATATAGGTCTGCCATCTGTTGTTGTGATAACCATACGGTTTCATCTTCAAGTTTTACATCTATTTTTGTTTTACCATCTTCTAATTGATATATTACAATATTATTTTTTTCTTCCATTAAAAACCTCCTTTTTAAATTTAAAAAGTGTGGACAAATATAGCATGTCCACACTTTTTATTTTTCAACAAATTTTCAATATTTTTTTTATATATTTATTTTATAATTACTTACCACAGCATTGTTTATATTTTTTACCAGAACCGCATGGACATGGATCATTTCTGCCAACTTTGCTAGATTTTTTTGATTTTTTTACTGTTTCTTTACCATCGTTAGTTATTACTTTTTTTACTACTTCTTTTCTTTCTGTATTTTGACGTATTTCTGATTTTAATAAATAGATACTTATTTCGCTATTTATTTTATTTAACATATTATCAAATAGTTCATATCCTTCACTGGTATATGCTTGTAATGGATTTACATTGGCATATCCTCTTAGTCCTACACCTTCACGTAAATGACTCATGGTACTAATATGTTCCATCCAGTTACGATCTATTACTCTTAATGAGATAGCTTTTTCAAATTCATTAACTATTTCTATTGGGACTTCTTTTAGTTTTTCTTCATAATCTTTTAGAACTTTTTCATAAATTATATCTATTACTTCATCGGATTGTTTTCCTTTGATTTCTGATAAATTTAGACGATATCTTTTTAATAAGTTTTCGTTAGATGCTTCAAGTATTTCGTCATAGTCGTTATCTTGAAGATTTTTGTTTTCTATTAAGTGAGACATTACTAAATTTGTAATATAATCTTTAAAACCACCAAGAACTGTTTCATGAATAGATTCATTATCTAATATTTCATTTCTTCTTTCATAAATAATTGCTCTTTGGTTATTCATAACATCGTCGTAACTAAGTAGATGTTTTCTTATGTCGAAGTTATTTCCTTCAACTCTTTTTTGGGCTGTTTCTACGGTTTTAGCAAACATACTGTTTCTTATAGCTTGATCACCGGTAAAACCAATATTAGCCATCATTTGTTTATATTTATCAGATCCGAATCTTATTAATAAATCATCTTCGAATGAAACAAAGAATTGACTAAATCCTGGATCTCCTTGTCTTCCGGCACGACCACGTAACTGGTTATCAATACGTCTTGATTCGTGTCTTTCTGTTCCAATTACACATAGACCACCAAGTTCTTTTACACCAGGACCTAACTTGATATCTGTTCCACGTCCTGCCATATTGGTTGCAATGGTTACTGCTCCAATTTCACCAGCATGAGCTATTATTTCAGCTTCACGAGCATGATTTTTAGCGTTTAATACTTCGTGTTTAATTCTTTTTTTAGTTAACATTTTACTTATTAATTCACTTGTTTCAATAGCTATTGTACCAATTAAGATTGGTTGACCTAATTTATGACGTTCTTCGACTACTCTTAAAATTGCATTGTATTTTCCTTCTTTACCTGGATATAATAAATCTGTAGCATCTTCACGAATAACTGGTTTATTTGTAGGAATAGTTATAACATACATATTATAAATGTTTCTAAATTCTTCTTCTTCGGTTTTAGCTGTTCCAGTCATTCCAGATAATTTATTATACATTCTAAATAGATTTTGGAATGTAATTGTTGCTAGGGTTTTTGTTTCTTGATTTATTTTTACATGTTCTTTAGCTTCGATAGCTTGATGAAGTCCTTCAGAATATGCTCTTCCTTTCATTAGACGACCAGTAAATTGATCGACAATTACTATTTCACCATCTTGAACAACATAGTCAACATCTTTTTTCATAAAATAGTTAGCTTTTAGGGCTAGATTTATATGATGTACTAGTGCAGTATTATTTATATCATATAAATTATCAATTTTAAATATTCTTTCACATTTATGGCTTCCTTCATCTGTTAAGGAAATACTTCTTGTTTTTTCATCTTTGATATAGTCTTCATTTTCTGTAAGTGATTTAGCAAACATATCTGCTTGTTCGAATAAATTAACATTTTGCATTACACCACCAGAAATTATTAATGGTGTTCTGGCTTCATCTATTAAAACTGAGTCTACTTCATCGATGATACAGTAATTTAATTTTCTTCCTACTCTATCTTCGGCACGTACTACCATATTATCTCTTAAATAATCGAATCCTAATTCGTTATTAGTAGTATACATAATATCGCAATTATATACTTCTTGTTTTTCTTTTGGAGATAAATCTCTTAAGTTAATACCTACGGTTAAACCTAGAAAATTAAATACTGGTCCCATCCATTCAGCATTTCTGGTAGTTAGGTATTCATTAACAGTTACTACGTGTACTCCTAATCCGGTTAGGGCATTAACATAGGCTGGGAAAATTGTTGTTAAAGTTTTTCCTTCACCAGTTTTCATTTCAGCAATGTTACCATAGTGAATAGCTAGTCCACCTACTAATTGGCAAAAATATGCTTTTTCACCAATAATACGATATGCAGCTTCACGAATTGTAGCAAAAGCTTCTACAAGGATATCTTCAAGGTCTTCACCATCAGCTAATCTTTTTTTAAATTCATCTGTTTTAGCGGCTAATTTTTTATCAGTTAATTTACTATACTCTTCATCTAGAGCATCTATTTTTGTAGCTATTTCGTTAAATCTTTTTAATTCTTTGTATTCGTTATCGAATAACTTTTTAAATATACTTATCATGTACTCACTTCCTTATTAGTTATTTTATCAAAAAAATTAAAAAAATACTAGTATTTAATACATAAAAGATTATAATTAGTTAATAATACTATTGGGTGATAAAAATGGCTAAGAATAAAAAGGCTAAAAAGACTAATTCATGTAGTAATTCTATGAATAACTCTAATAGTTGTCATGAATCTAATAATAACATGAATCAGAACAACCTAAATAAAAGTAACCTTTAATGGTTGCTTTTATTTTTTATATTATATTAACAATTATTATACTTATAATTACACATGCTAAGTCTGCTAATAAGCCTATTAAAAGAGATTGTTTTGTTTTAGTTATTTTTACTGATTGATAATAGATGGCTATAATATAGATGGTTGTATCTGTACTACCAGTTATTATTGATGAGATTAAACCTATTTTGGAATCTGGTCCATAAGTAGCTAAGATATTATTTAAAAGCATTAGAGAAGATGATGAGGAGATTGGTCGTAATAAGGCTATAGGAATTATTTCTTTGGGAAATATTGTTATATTTAATACACTAATTAAATCTGTTAGAAGATTACTCTTAGTAAAGACTGTAACGCTTATTATAATTGCAAACATTGATGGAAAGATATTTAAAGACATTTGAAGTCCTTCTTTAACACCAATAATAAACTCATCATAAATATTTACTTTTTTTATAAGAGCATGAATTATTACTATTAGGGTAATTATAGGAATAATATAAATAGAGATATTTAACATTTTCTCATCACTAGATAGTATAATCTATCTATTATTAATCCAATTAAACAAGACAATGTAGAGGTTATTATTATATAGGGAATAATTGATTCAGGAGTAATGCTTTTATACATTATACGCATACTTATTATGGTAGTTGGCATGATAGTAACTGAAGCAGTATTTATAACAAGAAACGTTATCATACTTCTTGTAGCAGTATCTTTTTGTTTATTTAATTCTTGCATTTCTTTGATAGCTTTTAGACCAAATGGTGTGGCGGCGTTACCAAGTCCTAAAACATTCATAGTAATATTAGTTGCAATGTAGGAAAAGCATGGACTGTTTTTGGGAATTTCTGGGAATATTATTTTTAATATGGGAGTAATATACTTGGCAATAGTGTCTAATAGACCACTTTTTTTAGCAACATTCATTATACCTAACCAAAGACACATAACAGGTAAAATTGAAAAGATTAATTTTATGGAGGTTGATGAAGCAAGTAACATTTCATTACTAATATTAGTATTAGTTAGTATACTATAAAAAATACCAGTTATAAAAAAGAAGGCAAAGATATAATTAATCATTTAAAATATTCTCTTAAAAATACTTTCTTTTTTATTTGTTTTTCTAGCATATATGTCTTCTTTATGAACTAATTTTTTTCCTACATAAATATAACTAGTACCTACTTTTTCATTATTTTTATAATGTTTCTTTTTTTCTAATTTTATGTGAGATATAACATTCTTTGTTTCGTTAATGTTTAAAATTATAGATACATCATTTTTGATATAAAGGGAATCATAGTATTTATCTTTAGGAATACTGAAAGTTTTTTTATTTAAAATATTATAAGATTTATAATTATCAAAGGCATATTCATAGAGAGATTTATGAGTATTCCAATCATCTGAATCTTTTATGGTTACTACGACTAGATTTAAATTATTTTTACTAGCGGTTGATACGAGAGTTCTTTTGGCTTTTTCAGTATATCCCGTTTTTCCTCCGGTAATGTAGTCATATTGTAAGAGTTTGTTTTTATTGTGCCAAATATATGTTTTTAGATTTGTTTTTGCAGTATATTTTTTTGTTTTAACTATTTCTCTATATGTTTTATTTTGCATGGCATAGCTAGTTAATAAGGCCATATCATATGCGGTTGAGGTATTACCAATGGTATTATTATCTAGTCCGCTTGGATTATGGAAGACAGTATTTTTCATACCTATTTCTTTGGCTTTTTGATTCATTAGATCTACGAAGGAGTCAACGGAACCGGAGACATAGGTACTTATCATAATAGCAGCATCATTTCCGCTACGAAGCATTAATCCATATAGTAAATCTTTTAGGGTTATTTCTTCTCCTACGGAGATATAAATACCTGAACCATAGCTTTCTTTAATGGAATCATCTACGACTACAAGATCAGAAATGTTTTTATTTTCTAAGGCTATAATACAGGTCATTATCTTGGTAATAGATGCTATTAACATTGGCTTATCTTTGTTTTTTGACAGTAATACTCTATTGGTATCTTGGTCTAATAAGACATAGCTAGTAGCTGATTCGGTTGAAGCATTTACTCTTGGCGTGTATATCAAAGATAACATTACGAATAATAGTAATAATATTTTTTTCATATGTTTATTCACCTATGTAAATATATGAAAAGAAGGACTGTTTTAGTCCTTTAATTATTTTTATCTAATTTTTTAAATAATTCTTCAACTGAATTATAAGCTTTGTATTTATCAGGATGTTTCATCATATAATCTAGTTCTTTTAATGCTTTTTCTAGTTCTTTACTCGGAGTAGGTTCTTCAATTTTAAAAGGGATACTTGATGTTTTAACACATTTGGTTAAAAACATATTAATTGCAGTACTCATATTTAAACCTAAATTTTTAAATAATTTATCGCTTTCTTGTTTAAGTGTAGAATCTACTCTAACATTTAAATTTGTAGTGTTAGGTATACTATTCATATTACCCCTCCTTTGATATAATTGTATGTTATTTTTTAGAAATTGTCAATACATTTACATTATTTTGTCATTACATTTTTTACTTTTAAAAGAAGGACTGTTTTAGTCCTTTTCTCTTATAAATTATCTTTTTAGATTTTTTTCTTTTTGAATGTAGAATATATTGGTTATCATACTTAGGGGAACAGGATTTTTTGCTCCGGATGATTTCATATGTCTTACTAGAGGATCGAGTGCCATACCACTGCCATTATCATATGCAGGAATAAAATATTCTTTATATGCCGGACATTCAAGAATAATTTCTCCATATCCTGGAGCTGCTCCACCTAGATACCAATCTACTCCACGGTTATTATTATAAATTTTTCCATCTTTAATATACTCAACATACTCATCTTCACGATCATTGCCTACTATATAACCATATTCTTGGTATTTTTCTAGAGTTCTTTGACTTATAGCACGATATACACAATTAGGTTTTAATTGATAACCATTAATTTCTCTTACTACTTTATCTCTACCTAGTTTTAAACGTTCTCCAATAGTTATGGGAATATTATTTAATACTTTTATTTGAATATCTTTTAGTTCTTCTCTATTTGATAATGGCATTTCATTTGCGTTATACATAATTATTCTCCTTATGATGATGAATCTAGACTATATTTTGTTGGGGAACTAATAACTTTATTTGAATCCATTAACCAAATATAATATTCTTTATAAGTATAAATAGATGATGAGTAATTATTATTTTCTATTTTTTTCCAACATGGAGATGTAACTTTTGGATTAGTTCTAGTTGTTTTTATACAGATGTAATCTGGAGAACCAACTGTTTTGATATTTAGCAATTTATTTTTATATGTTATATCAGCTATTTTAGCAGTCATCTCTTCATCTACCTTGGAATAGTATGAATCACTTTTAACATTACTAGGTAGTATATTTATTGCTAAGACATAGATAAATATTCCAAATATTATTCCTCCGAGAATAATTGTATTTGATGAACTTTGATTATTAAATTTCATACTTATCACCCCCAGTATAATCTTTAAATAATTTAGTATAAATAGGTTTTAAAAATTCACCAATGATAAATGTAGCTAGACATGCAATTACAGTTATTAGAATATATTTAAATTCTATACCAGGTACAATAAAGAATTTTGACAATCCTGTTGTTAGAATTATTATTTGGATTAGTAATATTGATATGATGCCAATGCTTAATCTTTTATTGGCAAAAAAGTTTTTGTTTAAAACACTTTTCTTTAAATCTCTACATGAGAAAGCAAACAATAATTCATGACATACAAGAAAGATAAATAATAGTGAGCTTGCTACATTGGCATCTGTTGCTGATACGATATAGATAAAGAGTGACATCATAACAATTGATTTTACAATAGCGCTAATTATTATTTTTGCTGATAAAAATGGAGTAAAGAATGATGAGTTGTTTCTGTTATCAGGAGTGTTTTCCATTATATCACTTGATGACTTTTCAAATGCTAACATAATTGCTGGAATAGAGTCTGTAACTAGATTTATCCATAACAATTGAAGAGTTGTAAACATTTCCATATTCATTAACATTGATATGAATACTAATATAACTTCAATTATATTGCCTGCGAGTAGATAAAGAATTACTTTTTTTATATTTGAGGTTATTCTTCTTCCCTCTTCTACACCAGTAACTATTGTTGAAAAGCTATCATCCACAAGGATACAGTCTGCTACTTTTTTTACTACCTCTGTTCCTGTTATCCCCATACCAATACCAATATCAGCTTTTTGAATTGCTGGAGCATCATTTACTCCATCACCAGTCATAGCTACGACTAATCCTTGACTTTGAAGTGACTCAACAATTCTTAGTTTTGTGTTTGGTGATATTCTGGCATATACTTGATAATAGGTTACTGCTTTCTTTAATTCTTCATCACTCATTTTATCTACTATTTTTCCTTCGATAGCTTTGTCGTCTACGTCGATAATACCAACTTGTTTAGCAATAGCACGGGCAGTATTTATACTATCTCCAGTTATCATTATTGGTTTTATACCGGATTTTTTACATATTTCTATAGCATTTGATACAGTATCTCTTGGTGGATCCATCATACCTATTAAGCCAATAAAAATCATATCTTCTTCTGGTTGTTCTAAGTTATCTGTTTTATATGCAAAAGCTAATATTCTTAATGACTTTTCACTTTGTTCTTTTTCAATATTTAAGACTTTTTGTCTGTATTCATCGTTTATATAATAAATATTTCCATTAGATATAAATTTATTACATTTATTTATTATTGATTCAAGGCTACCTTTTGTGAATGAATATGTATTAGATCCAATGCTAGTTATAACACTCATCATTTTTCTATCTGAATCAAATGGATACTCTTTTATACGTTTGTTTTCTTCATTTACTTTGAAATTAATATCTTCAAGATATTTATATATTGCTACTTCGGTTTCATCCCCAAGATATTTGTCATCATTTTTTACGACGTTTTGGCAAAAATTTGCACAATATAAAAGCATATGGTTGTTTTCTATTTTATCTGTTTCATTATATAATGAATCGTTGACATAAATAGACTTGACTAACATTTTGTTTTGAGTTATTGTTCCAGTTTTATCTGAACAAATAATATCTGTTGAACCTAATGTTTCTACGGAAGCCATTTTTCTAATTATAACATTCTTTTTTGCCATAGCAGTCATGCCTAGTGATAAAATAATGGTAATTATAGAAGACATTCCTTCAGGAATTGCAGCAACGGCTAAAGATATTGATAACATTACTACGTCAAAAAAATCATTTTTTAAAAGCAAACCAATTATCATCATGATAACTATTATTCCAAGAATTATATAAGTTAATATCTTACTTATCTGATTTACCTTTTTTTGTAATGGTGTTATATCGCTTTTTTTGTTTAATAGACTTGTAGCTATTTTACCAAGTTCAGTATTCATACCGGTTTGACATACGACTACGAAGGCATGACCGTTTGTTACATTACAACCTGCATGAACCATATTTTTTCTTTCATATAATTCTTTTTCTTCGAAGATGTTAGTATTATCTTTTTTTATTGATTTAGATTCTCCAGTTAGGGTTGATTCATTTACTTCAAGTCCTTCGGCAGTAATTATTCGACAGTCTGCTGAGACATAATCACCAGCTTCTAATTCAATGATATCACCTACGACAATGTTTCTTACATCAATCGATTCTTTTTTACCATTTCTAATAACATAATTATTAGTCACGAACATTTTATTTAGTTCTTCAATAGCAACATCGGCTTTTTTTTCTTGGATAAAACTAAGAATAGCATTAATTACTACGATTACAATTATTATAATGGAATCTATATATGATTCGTGTCTAATATATGAAATGACTGCTGAAAAAATAGAAGCAAATATTAATAAAATTATCATAAAGTCATTAAATTGATTTAAAAACATTATAATATTTGATTGTTTCTTTTTTTCAGTTAATTTATTTTCACCATACTCTTGTAATCTTTTAATAGCTTCTTCTTCAGTTATTCCATTAATACTCGTATTAAATTCTTTATATATTTCTTCGACTGTTTTTTGATAATTTTTTTTATTTTCCATACTCAACCCTTCTTTTATACGTAATATGAAGCAATAAATAATGCTATCATAATGATTAAACCTATTAGTAATATAAAACTAAAAATATTTGTTAAGATATAGTAGCTTTTTCTTTTTAGAGTTACTCCACAGTTTCTACAATATTTATCGGTATCTTTACAAACTTTGTTACAATTAAGACATTTAAGCATTATTTCACCTCACAATTTTGAGTTTATAACTTTTACTATTTCTAAACTTTGTGCTTTTGCGTTAGATCCATGTAAATAATAATCATGAATTGCTTCGGCTAGAGTTTCATCAGCAATTAATTTTCCAGATTTATCTTTATTAGCGGCATATTTAGATATACTCAGAGCAAATGTGTTAATATCGCCATTATATGAATAAATTAATTTGTAATTATTATAGGCTTCATTTAACAACTGATTTGAATATTCTCTACCATTAAACTCATCAATTATTTGTTGTATTTGCTGATAATTATCTTTTGTTTCAAATGTTATACTATTAATACCATGGAGTTTTAGTAGTGCTACAAACGATATATAATGACCAAATTCATGAGAAAATAATGATTCCCAAGTTGCATCATTAACATACCAATCTTTTGCAACTTTTTCTGTTATGCTATTTTTAATAGTTTCTTCATTTAGAAAATAATAACTATTTAGTAATATTTGTGTTTTATTTACTTTATTAAAACTACTGATATCAGCATTACTGTTAACAAATTGATATATTGGTTCAAAATAAGCAATATATATTTCTTGTTCTTTGGCGTTAGTTATACTGATGTTTGTTAAATATCCTTTAACACTTGGAAATAAATTATACATTTTGTCAATTACGGTTGCTAAGCGTTTAGTTTCTTCAAGTGATATATCGCAAAAATTAACAGCTTTAATAGCATAATCTTTTTCTAGTCTATCTTCAATTTTGTGAACTTCAATATTATTACCACATTTATAATCTTGTTCGTTTAAATCTTTTATTATGTAATTGTTAGCATCATTTAAACTATTTATTGACTTGTTATAGTATTGATTGTCAGTTTTTAATATAGAAACATTGTAACCGTAAATATATTTATATACTTGTTTTTCTAAATAAAATACTGGTCTAAAGATATCCATTCCACGATACCAAGATAGAGCTAAAAAGATTATAAATGTTAATAATAACATAAAGATTAAATAAGCATTTCTAGTATCATGCTTAGCTAGATTTCCCTCTTCGACTATTTTAACAACTTCTTCGTTATTATTAAAAAAGGAATATCCTTTAGCGCTCCAATGACCACATTTCCAACAAAAGTTATCATTTTCTTCAATTTCTGCTTGGCAATTTATACATTTATGATCTTTCATCTATCTCACCTATCATATATAATTATGATACCGCAAAAAAAAATAGTTAGGATGTCAACGGTTTTTGGATAAAAAAATAATACTTTTTCACTATATGGAAAAAGCATTATTTTATCTATTTAGTAATTATTTTTATTATACAACAATTATAGTTGAATTAAAAGATAAATTGTGATATGATTGATATGAATGAAGGAGACTTCATAAAAAAAGGAACACTTAATATTTGCGTGTTAAGTACTCCTTAATATTTAGGTTATACCTAACAGCTTATGTTAGGTACTTTTTTTATTTTATAAAAATCAACTCCTCTTTTACTTTTAATAAAAGTATGGTGTACCTAACTATTAAGTGTTCGTACACATATTAGCAAGAATTAATTTGTTTGTCAAATTAATTAACTAGAGGTATTAAAGTAATAGAAAATGAATTTTCACTATATAGAAAAAGCATTTAATATAGTTGAATTAAAAGATAAATTATGATATGATTAGTGTAATGAAGGGAACTTCATAAAAAAGGAACACTTAATATTTGCGTGTTAAGTACTCCGAAATGTTTTTGGTTACCTAACAGCTTATGTTAGGTACTTTTTTTATTTTATAAGCATCAATAATATGATGATTATTAGTAGGAATATCACTACCCCCTGATAAAAGATTATTATGTCTTTTTCTTTCATAAAAATCAACTCCTCTTTTACTTTTAATAAAAGTATGGAGTACCTAACTATTAAGTGTTCGTACACATGATAGCAAGGATTAATTGGTTTGTCAAATTAATTAACTAGAGGTATTAAAGTAATAGAAAATGAGTTAGAATCTAACTCATTACTTTCTTGATTTTTTATATGTTTCATAATGAACTCTTTGAACTAAGCCCATAGCAAATAACAAGGTTAACATATAACTACCACCATATGATAAGAATGGTAGAGGGACACCTGTTAATGGACCAATACCCATTACTCCTATTAGGTTAATAGAGATATGGAGTAAGAGATATGCAAATACTCCATAAGCAATTATTGAATTACCTAGATTAGTAGCTTTTTTAGCAATATTTAGAATTCGATAAAGAATAAATAGATATAATAAAATTATTATTATTCCAACAATTAAGCCCCACTCTTCGACGATTATAGGAAAGATAAAATCGGTATGAGCTTCTGGTAAATATAGATATTTTTGAGTACTTTCACCTATTCCTTTACCTGTTAGACCTCCATTTTTAAAGGCTATTAAACTATTACATAATTGATATCCAGATTCTTCTTCATATCTTTCACAAGGGTTTAAGAAGTTAAATCTTTCTAATTGATAATCTCTTAAGAATGAACCTCCTGTTAGTATTAGGGATAATACCACTAAGAGAATACCTCCTAAGAAGATTTTGTTTATGGGAGTTCTAGTTTGTTTTTTTAATGGTAAGGCATAGAATATCATTACAACTATACCAAAGATAACACTAGCTGTTCCTAAGTCTGGTTGCATAGCTATTAATACAAAGTTAATAATTACTAATATTAGTGGTTTTAAAAGAATCCATTGATTATCTAGTTCATCCTTATGATTATTATAGTAATTTGCTAAATATAATACGATGATTATTTTACCCATTTCACTTGGTTGAATGGTAATTACTTTTAAGTTATACCAGCTTTGACTAGTACCATTATCATTCCCATAAAACATTAATCCTACTAAAGATAGAATTAAGATAAACATTAGAAATGGGGATATTTTTTTAAATAACTTAGTTGGAAAATATGTGGCTATTAGAAAGGCAACTAATCCTGCAAGGATAAAGATTGCTTGTTTTATGAAATAGTCATATATATTCTTATCATATCTCATGTATGATGCCATAGATGAGGCACTAAGTACCATGATAAGTCCAAATACAAGAAATACAATCATTACTATTAGTAATGGTTTATCTAATTTTGTTTTTTTCATAGTTACACTATCCTTTATAATAATATAGCAAAGATAGAAAAAAAAGTAAACTTTATTTATTAAGCTTACTTTTATTTTACAATTATTTTTCTAGAATAATAGTTATTGGTCCATCATTTATAAAGTCTACTTTCATCTCGGCTCCAAATAAACCTGTTTCGACGTGGATGTTTTTTTCTTTTAGTTTTTGATTAAATAGATTATATAGATTAATGGCTTTATCACCAGATAAGGCTTTAATATAACTTGGTCTTCGACCTTTTGATGGGTCGGCATATAAAGTGAATTGGCTTACTGAGAGAATACTTCCTTTTGTATCTATTAAGCTTTTATTCATTATGCCAGCTTCATCATCAAAAATTCTTAAGTTAATTACTTTATCTACCATGTAATCTATTTCTTTTTCGGTATCAGTATGGGTAAAGCCTACTAAAAGCATTAATCCTGATTCGATAGATCCGACGGTTTTACCTTTAACAGTTACTTTTGCTTTTTCACATCTTTGAACGATTATTTTCATTAATTTATCTGCCTTTCTATTTTTTGAATGAAACTAAGTTTATAAAGTTCTTTAAAGAATTTATCTAGTTTTTCAGTATTTTCTATTAGGATAGTCATGCTATATATTTTAAATTCTGATTTAGTTATAGTATTAACACTTTCTATTAGGATGTTATTTGCTGATGCTTTAGTAATAATATCTAATAGATTATCGTTGGTATTAGTATATATCATAATATCGGTAGGAAATTTTTTAAATAAATCTTCATTCCATTTTACATTTATTAATCTTTCATCTAAGTCAAGAATATTTTTACAATTACTACGATGAACTGTTATGCCTGAGCCTTTAGTGATATATCCGATGATATTATCTCCAGGGATTGGTTTACAGCAATTACTTAGACTTACTTTTATTTCATTCATGCCTTCTACGAGGATGTCATTTTTTAGTGGTTCTTTTTTAATGACTGGGTTTTTCTTAAATATTTTATTGATAGCTGATTCTTTTTTGTTGATTATTTTTAGGACTGAGGCAATAGTATATTTTCCAGAGCCTATGGCTATATATAATTCATCTAAATCTTTTAATTTAAGGGTATCTAGGATGATGTTTAATTGATTATCTATTACGTCTTGATAAGACAATTTTCTTTTTCTTAAGGCTTTTTCAAAGATATCCATACCTCTTGATAAGTTTTCATTTTTTTCTCTCTTGGTGTAGAAGGCTTTTATTTTATTTTTAGCTTGGCTAGTTACAACAAAGTTTAGCCAATCTTTATTTGGCCCTTTAGATAATTTGCTAGTGTTTACTTTGATGATATCACCAGTTTTTAGGGTGTAATCAAATGGAACGATATTATCATTAACAATTGCTCCGACCATTTTGTCTCCGACTTCTGAGTGAACTCTATATGCAAAGTCAACACAAGTTGAACCGATTGGTAATTCAATAACGTCCCCTTTAGGGGTATATACATAGATTGAATCGTTTATTAAAATATCTTTTTTTACATTGGTAATAAATTCTTCAGAGGTACTGGAATCTTCATTTAATTCGATGATACTTCTAAATATTTCTAGTTTTTGTTCGACGGTATCTTTAGAATTTACTGGTTTGTTTTCTTTGTAAGACCAGTGAGAAGCAATACCATATTCGGCTATTTTATCCATTTCATATGTTCTTATTTGAATTTCAAATAATTGGCCGTCAATACCAAATACAGTTGTATGAAGTGATTGATATAGATTTGTTTTTGGCATAGCTATATAATCTTTAAATCTTTTGGGTACTGGTTTATATTTTGAATGGATTAATCCTAAGGCTAGGTAACATTCTTGTTCGGTATTAACAAATACTCTTAGAGCTAGAATATCATAGATATCTTCAAATTTACGACCTTTATTTAGTTTGTTATAGATACTGTAAATGCTTTTACTACGGCCTTTTATTTCGTGATTAATGTTATGTTCTGTTAGAAGATTGCTTACTTCCTCAAGCATTGCTCCGACAGCTTCATCTCTTTCTGTTTTCTTTAGGTTTAGTTTTTCTACGACTTCGTAGTATGCTGTTGGGTTTAGGTATCTTAAGGATAGGTCTTCAAGTTCTGATTTTAATTTATACATACCTAATCTATGAGCCACGGGAGTTAATATTTCTAGGGTTTCTTTGGCTTTTCTTTTTTGTTTTGCTTCAGATAATACATAAAGTGTTCGCATGTTGTGTAGTCTGTCGGCTAATTTTACAATTAGAACTCGAACGTCTTCAGATAAACCAACAAGAATTTTTCTTTGATTGGCAGCCATTTGCTCGGAATCTGATTGGAATTTTAAACGATTAATTTTAGTTACGCCATCGACAATTTTGGCAATATCTTCGCCAAATAAATCTTTTATTTCTTCATATGTGCTATCTGAATCTTCGATTGTATCATGTAGTAAGGCAGCAGCAATAGCATGACTGTCGGCATTAACTCCAGTTAGGATCCAAGCAACATTTAAGGGATGGGTAATATAATCATCACCAGTTATTCTTTTTTGGGAGAAGTGCTTTTTATAAGCATAATCATAAGCACTTCTTATTAATTTTAAGTTTTCTACATTATCATCATATTGACTAAACTTTTCTAACAAATCTTCGATAGTAATCTTTTCTGTTTTTACACTCATATTTAACACCTCAATTTCTCTATTATTAATTTATTATATCATTATAATTTGCAAAAAGCTATCAAATTTGATAGCTTAATACTTTAGCAGTTTATTCCTCTTACTTTAAGTTCTTCAACTTCATCATTGTCATCATGTTTTTTCTTTGGTTGACTTATTCTTCTTTTTTCTAATTTTAGCCATAGCATATTAGAGATGAAGATTGATGAATATGCACCAGCAATGAAACCTACTAAAAGTGATAAGTTAAAGTTTAGTATTTCTTTAGAACCTAGGAATATTAAAACTATTACTGGAATTATGGTAGTTACTGTTGTTAAGATATTTCTAAATAAGGTTCTACGAATACTGATATTTACTAATTCATCTAAATCTTCTGGTTTAGTGATATTATTTTTATATTTGTTTTTATAGTTTTCTCTTATCATATCAAATGTTACAATAGTATCATTTATACTGTAACCAATAATGGTAAGAATACCTGCTATAAAGATAGAATCTATTTGTATTTTAGTAGCAGCAAAGAATAGGAATGTAAAGGCTACGTCGTGTATTAGAGCTACAACGCCACTTACGGCATAGTTAAATCTAAATCTGATAGCTACATAGATAATTATTCCAATGCTAGCTATTATTAATGACTTAACGGCATTTTTTACTAATTCTTGTTTTACTACTTTACTTACTACGTAGATATTACTATCTAGTTTATAATCTTCTTTTAGAGTATTTGTTAACTTAGCTATTTCATCTTTATTTAGAGTTTCAGAAATAGTTATATTAATTTCTTTATCATTAGTACTACTCTTTTCTATTTTATATGATTCATCAGTTAATAACTTTTCTATTTTATTAATGTCAGCATCTTTATTGTTAATAGTTATACTAGTACCACCGGTAAAGTCTACACCAAAGTTAGCTTTAGTGGTTACAAACATAGTTATACCTATTACAAATAGAACAATGGTAGCTGTAATAAATATTTTTTGATGTTTTACAATATTTAATTTAGCAAATGGTATGCGTACTTCTTTACTTTTTTCTATTTTCTTTTTATTAACTCCGATAAATAATCCAGGTTTATTATCAAAGAAGTTTGTCTTAACAAATAGTTTTAAGATATATTTTACTAGGTATACCATTACTAAGATGGTTACGATAATATTGATAATTAACATAGTAGCAAAACCTTTTACTGAACTTTGTCCTAGGATAAACATAATGATAGCAGCAATGATTGTTGTAACATTGGCATCTATTATGCTGGTAAAGCTACTTTTATTACCAATATCAAATGATTCTTTTAAGCTTTTTCCTATTAATAGGTTTTCTTTTATTCTTTCAAAGCATATTACGTTAGCATCTACGGCCATACCAATACCTAGTAACATAGCTGCTATTCCAGGTAAGGTTAATACGCCATTAATTAGATAGAATATTAAGAATGATAGGAATGTGTATAGGATTAAGCCAAAGCTGGCAATGAATCCTGAGAAACGATATATGGCAGTAATTAATACAATTACTAAGATTATTCCAATTATTCCGGCTGTTAGGGTTTTGTTTAGAGAATCTGCTCCAAAAGATGCTTCAACTGTTCGAGATGATATTTCTGTTAGTTTAGTTGGTAGGGCTCCAGAGTTTATTAATTCTACTAATTTTGTGGCTTCTTCTTTGGTAAAGTTACCTTGAATTATTACATCACTGGCAAAGGCTTGGTCTACTCTAGCTCCAGATAGACAGTGTGATTCGTTTGTTCCACATTTAGCCATTTCTTTACGATATGAGTCAGTTGTTTCATCATAATCAAGCCAGATTACCATGATGTTGTTTGTCATATTTTTTACTCTTTTAGTTACTTCATAAAATTTATCAGTATCTTTTATTTTTAAACTTACTGCTGGTTTTCCTTTGGAATCAGTAGTCACTTTAGCTTGTCCTCCAAGAACGTCACTAGTCATTAAAAGATTGTCACTGTAGTCTCTGAATGATAATACAGCAGTTGATGAGATAGTGTTTCTGGCATCAGCAGCATTAGTTATACCTGCTAATTTTACTCTGATACGGTCTGTTCCTTCGATAGTTATTTCTGGTTCTGATACGCCAAGAACATCAATTCTTTTAAGAATAGATTTATATGTTGAATATAACATATCTTGGGTTAGAGTATCTTCTTCTTTTAAGGGTTTTACTTCGTATAATACTTCAAATCCACCTTGTAAATCTAGTCCAAAATTTATTTTATTTAGTAATGGACTAATAAAATAACAACATACAAATGATAGTAATAATACTAAGAATGTTCCTATAATTAGTTTTGTTTTTTTCATTTTGTTCCTCCTAAAAATGTGTTAACTTTGTCTACTTCAATGGTTATTATGTCATTTATGATATCTGATAGTTGTAGGTTGTAACTATTCGACCATTTTGTTTTTACTAAGTATCGCCATATATCTTCGTTATTTATATGTTTATATTTAGTAATGGATATTAATCTTTTTTTTACAGCAAAGGCTGGTAATAGTTTTTGATATAATTGTTTAAGACTTGTAAACTCCATAAAACCACCATGATTTAATTATATACCAAAAGAGAAGTAATTTACAAGTAATAATGGTGATTATGTAGACAATTTATTAATATTTTGATAAAATTTTTACAGGTGATATGTATTTATGAAGAGATTTAAAATGATGGATGAGGAGTTTATTTGTTTAAATTGTGGATATGAGGTTTCAAAGTTAAATTATACGGCTAGGGATCATTGCCCGAATTGTTTATATTCAAGACATGTTGATATTATGCCGGGTGATAGAATGAATGAATGCTGTGGTTTAATGAAACCTATTGGTATTGAAAAATATAAAAACACTTATAAGATTATTTATAAGTGTTTAAAATGTAATCAAGTTCATAAAAATATTATGGCTGATGATGATAATTATGATTTAGTAGTTAAATTATCAGTAATTAGCTAGCTAAACTTCTAAAGAAATCAAAGACAATAGGCATAAAGGATATAAATACTAAGAGGATAGCGACAATTATCATAAGAGTTTTTAACTCTTTGTTAATTGTAACTGTCTTTTTTGTTTTTGGCTTATTTTCTGTAGGAGTTATATCTTGTTTTTCAATATTATTATAACTACCAGCAACATTTAGTTCATTAATTAAATTATTATTGTTAACATCACTAGGACTAGTAATATTATTTGGTTGTGGAGCAACATTGTTAGTTACTTGCTCGGAAGCATTTTGATTATTTGGTATTTGATTGGGAATGGGATTATTGTTTAATTGTCCTAAATTATTAGGTGTTTGGTAAGGATTTACTTGATTTTGATAAGTTGGAGTTTGATATTGGGTGTTAACAAATTGATTTTGATTGTATTGATTTTGAGTGTTTGGTGCTTGGGGAGATGGATATGGATTATTATTTCTTGTAAGGTTATTATAATTATTTAAGTTATTATTCATAAATCCTCCCTACATATTTTGATTATTGTTTTGGTTATTTTGTGGACCATATACGAAAGATACTGGTTGATTTGGCATAGGTGTTGGTTGTTGTGGAGTATTTATTTTTGTTGGTTCTACAGGTACTGGTGATGGTATTGGTGTAGGTATTGTATTTGTTGGTTGACTCTGATATGGCATTTGGCTTGGAGTTACTGGTTGTGGATTTTGATAGTTATTATTCATTTGGTTATTATAAACATTCTCATTTGATGCCATATTAGGTTGAATACTTTGATTATTTATTGGGCTTGGTTGTGTGGCAGTAGGAGTTATATAATTAGGTTGATTTACAAAATTTGTTGGTTCTACTACTCCACTATTTTCAACGGGTGCTCCAGTAATAGGTGATACTGGAGGTTGTGGATTAGAGTAAGATGGCATCATAGGTGATGCACTTGGAGTTGGCTCTTTAAAACTTGGAGACTGTTCTGATAATGGCTGATACATTGGTTCTGGCGCAGGTGATGTATTAACCGGTTCAATTGGACTAGGCATTGTATTTTGGATAGGTGCTTGAGGTCCTATTGGTTCAGTAGGACCAACTGGAGCCACTGGTTGTATATCTATATTGGCTTGTGGCAAAGGCATATTTAGACTATCAAACTGTTGATTAGAATTGGTTTGATAATTTATTCCAGTATTTACTGGATTAGAATTATTTGAATTATCAGGAATAGTCGTAGCATTGGCATTATTTCCATTATTTGCTGGTACTTCCTCTTTTTTATTTTTCACTCTTTTCTTATCTGCTAAGAATCCAATAATAGTTACAATAGATAATAAGATAACCACCAAAATCCATATATAGTTTTCAATTAAAAAATCTTTAATATTCATAATATCACTCCCTTTATTCTTATAATATATATATTAACACAAATTCATATAATTTGCAATTAGATATCAATGTCTAATTTTGTCAAGAAATTTTCATCTACTTCTTTGATAGCTTTAATTGAGGTATCCATAGATTGTTTATACTTCCCTTTTCTAAATAAATCTTCAGCTTCATTAAGTGCTTTATCTATTTCTTCATAGGTTGTACGATATCTATTTCCATACATAATTAATTGTTCACAAGCAATAACACTTTTTACAATATCATTAGTTTTATTATATATTTTAAATACTAAGTCTCTAGCGGTATCTACCCTAACATTTAATATTTTAATTACGATTGGTTTTTTAGCTAGTTCTTTAATTATTTCTCTAATAGCTTCACCTGCTTCTTCAAGTTCAGTGTAATAACTACTAGGAATTACTGGTATTTTATATTCTTTTAATCTGTTTTTAGATTGGATTAATAGATTTTGAATCATATTTAATTGTTCTTTAGCACGATATTCATCATCTTTCATACTGGTAATAGATTTTAATCTATAATCTAGGTCATCTTGTAATCTAGTTAAACGATTACTTAATCCATCTAGTTCTTCGACTAGTTTAGAGTATGCAAAGGTTCTTCCTTTACCATGTTCGAATAATACTTTATAGTCTTCATTTATTTTTTCTAAGTTTTTATTAATTATATTAAATTTAGATATTTCAGCATCAGATAAATCGTAAGTACTTTTTATATCATCCATCTGAATATATATATCGTATACGACTTTATTAATACCTTCAAGTTTCTTTTTAAGTTTCTTTATATTTTCTCTAAAGATATCTTTAGATTCTCTTTCTTTATCAAAACTATTAAAGATAGTATTAAAGTACTCAAGCATAGTTTTTAGTTCTACTTCTGAATCTTTTAATTCAAACTTTTTCATATTTTCAATAATATTATCTACTTTAGTTTGAATTTCTTTAATGTTATATTCAATATTTAAGTAGTCTAGTGGGAAACCATCTCTTTGCATACGGAAATATAATGTTTTTGTTTCTTCGATTTTATTAGGAATCATCATCGTAGCTATTAATACTAAATCTGGAGTAACTTCTAAGTAATTTTTCAAGGTATTAATATCTTTTTCTAAGTCTACGACTATTTTTTCTACGGATACGTAATCATTTTTATCCATATAATTTTCAAATTTTTTAAATGATTTATCAATATTTTCTAAATACTTTTCAATACTATCAGTTAATGGTCCATAATCTTTTTTAGTTCTTTCAAATTTAGATTCTGATTCACGGTACATAGCTTTTAACTTTGTAATGATAGACCTATTTCTTTCTTCTGATTTAGTTATTACTCTAACTTCTTCAAGAAGAGACTCAGTTTTTTTCTTTAGGCTTTCTAAGTTCATTTCAATGAAAGCAATTTTTTTAAGAGCATTTTTATAATCGTGTCTTTCTACTAAGAAGTCAGCTTCGGTAATCAAATCTGTTAAATTGTCTATTTTTACTTCTTTAATATCTTTAAATGTTTCATCCCAATCGGAAAGTTTTTGTTTTAAATCTTCAGTTTTTACTAATTCTTTGACTTTTGATAATTCACTTAGGATTGGTACACCAATTAATTTGTTTTTTTCATAATCTAACTTTTCAATAGTTTGTTTATATTTCTTTTGCTTTTTATTAGTAATTACTATTAATACCACAATAAGTGTTATAAAGGCAACTAAAAAAATAATCATCGGAATATTTAATAATTTATTCATTTAATCACTTCCTTGGGCATTTTTATACATAATATATTTTATCATAAAATATTATTTTTTTATAGTGTTTTTTAACAAAAAGAAAAAGTGTCTATATATTTTACACTTTTTCATAAAAAATTTAAACTACCTGGATGTCAAACTATAAGTTTTTAACTTTGACATTTTTTAAGTTTTGATATTGACATTTACGCCATTTACACCATGCGTCCATTTTGCAAAAAAAGAGGCAAAATGGACGCCTACAAAACCCATTTTTCTATTTCGTAGTTAATCACCTATCTAAATATTTGTATTGCCTCGTCAGATTAATTTGCTACGCTCAAGCAGCGGACAAAACCAAGCGAAACGATACGTTGGCGGCCGCATCACCATCTGTGATGTCCGAGCTGAACGCACCCGATTTAGCCACGCTGCCGTAGTCACCACGTCTGAACCACGGAGCACTGGAATAAACAAAGTATTCGTAATCACTATACCAGCCAGCTGTTTCAAATAAGGCATGGCCACCACATGTTGCAATCGTACATGAACTATTACTTGTTATGGAATATGTATCATAATACTTACTATCTGGCAGTGTACTAAAACCTGAACTTCCTAACGTATTATTATAATTACCCATTACAAATTCGTCTACACCACCTGACATATCATATACACCAGTAATATTACCGGTAGTACTAGCTACCTTACTCATGTCATGAGTTGATGACTTCGTATTGGTATTATAATCAAGTAAATATCCATCCCATGTATAAAATCCATATCTATTATATTGTGTCGTAGAAGTTTGGTCGGTATATACGGTGTTAATTGCCGTACTTCCACCAACATTCCCTCCACTTCTTCCGGTAATATAACTACTTGAATTATTGTTATATACTTCTCTATTTACACCATATTTAGAGTGTGATAAATAAGCAACAGCTCCCCACTCACTATTCTTCATCATGTGAGCGTCTATTTTTGATGTGGAACCGTATGTACTGGTGCCAAATTTTTGGGCTATTGAAAACTGCACGCTCGCTTTCTTATTTGTTAATGGTTGTAAATTAGGTTTTACGGTTGGGGTTGTGGCATTACCAGTTGTTTCAAACTTACCTACCCAGATACCATTTAGTTCGGTATCACCAAAAGTGAAAGCTGGATGCGTTAAATAGTCATTCACTGTGGTACCGGTTGATTTAGCAGTTGTTTTATCTTCGAATACAATATCGATTGTTTGTTCACTACCAGTACTACTTGTTGTCGTAGTCCATATTTTATATTTATAGCGAGGTATCCATACATAGTATGCAAGTATATCATCTTCGGGAATAAATACGCCAGAAGTATTTTTATAATTAGCTCTTGAATTACTAGTTACCATTACGGCATTAGCCCATTGTTTATTATCATAACTATACCAGTTATCATAATCTTTATTTATTGTCATGGCTTGGCCGTTACCAGTTACAACAACGGGGATTAGGCCATCATCTAAATCAGGTGACGATGCTTCGGTATCATCAGTACATTTACCATTTAGGGATACATTAAATGATTGATTCATCGTCGCAGTACTTGTTTCAGCACTATCTAACCAGATATATAAGTAATATGTATCAGTTATTGACTTGGTATATTCATGACCGGACAATAATAGTATTTCACTATTTTGGGTAGCACCATTAAATGTACCTGATGATACTACTCCGGTAGTACAACTAGTACTTGAGGTAGTTAAGGCATATTTAAAGTTATTACTGTTTGTTAAACCCGTACCTATTTCATTAACATCTAACCATAAATCCATATAGATGGTTTTGGTACCCGTAATTTGTGGCATGGACTTAATGGTTCTTTTGAGTGCATAACTTCCAGTACATGAATCGGTTGGTACGAGATTAGCTCCGGTTATATTCCCACCACCATCAGCCGAACATGAGAATTGTTTTTCAACTGTAAAAGTTACATTTGTCTTTTGGGCTTCGCTTGTTTGCCAAGTAAAATAAGCTAAAGAGCCACCCATTATGGTAAAAATTATGGTTAAAACTAGTAAAATTGTTAATATATTTCTATTTTTCATCTATCTCACCTATCATATAACCATGATACCGCAAAAAGTATTAGGATGTCAACGGGTTTTGGATAAAAAAATAATGCTTTTTTTGTTTGGAAAAAGCATTATTTTATCTTTTAATTGTTTAGTGCCAATGCCAAGAAGTTACTTCTTCTAGGTCTATGCCATATTCTTTGATGTGTTCTTGGTGTTCTATTAGTTTGTCTTTACACTCTTCAATTAGGGAAGATGTTCTATTTCCTAGTTGATCTAGGTATTTTAGGGCATCTATTACTAAGTGATATCTATCTATTTTATTTTGTACTTTCATATCAAACGGGGTTGTGATTGTTCCTTCTTCAAGATATCCGTGAACGTGAAGATTTTGATTATGGCGATCATAGGTTAATTGATGAATTAAATCTGGGTAACCATGGAAATTGAAGATTATTGGTTTATCTTTAGTGAATATGGCATCATATTCTTCATGAGTCATACCATGTGGGTGTTTATCACTTGATTGAAGTTTCATTAAGTCAACGACGTTAACCATACGAATTTTTAATTCTTTAAAGTTATCTCTTAGGATAGATATAGCTGCAAGGGTTTCTAGGGTTGGGGCATCGCCACAAGAGGCCATGATGATATCGGGTTCTTTTCCTTCATCGTTTGAGGCAAATTCCCAAATTCCAGCACCTTTAGTGCAGTGTTTAATTGCTTCGTCCATATTTAACCATTGTGGAGTTGGATGTTTTGAGGCAATTATTACATTGATATAGTTTTTGCTTTTAATACAATGATTAAAGCATGATATTAAGCAGTTAGTATCTGGTGGAAGATACATTCTGGAAATTGAGGCTTTTTTGGTAGCTATATGGGTTAGAAAACCGGGATCTTGATGGGTATAACCATTATGATCTTGTTGCCATACGTTTGATGATAGGACATAGTTTAGACTAGCTATTGGTCTACGCCATGGGATATCTTGACATACTTTTAACCATTTAGCATGTTGACTAGTCATTGAATCTACGATACGTATAAAGGCTTCATAACTGTTAAAGAATCCATGTCTTCCAGTTAGAAGATAACCCTCTAACCAACCTTCACACATATGTTCTGATAGCATGCCGTCAATTACTCTTCCGTCTGCTGAAAGGAATTCATCAGTTTTTAATTTTTTATCAATCCAACGGCGATTAGTTTTTTCAAAGATCGAACCTAATCTGTTAGATAGGGTTTCGTCTGGTCCGAATACTCTAAAGTTCTTTTTATTTAGAGCTATTACATCTCTAACGTATTTTCCTAGTTCAGTCATGTCGCTTTTAATAAGGGCACCGGGATATAATACTTTTACACCGTATTTTTTAAAATCAGGGGTAATTAATTCTTCGAGTAACATTCCACCGTTAGCATGGGGATTAGCGGACATTCTTTTTTTACCAGTTGGAGTTAATTTTTTTATTTCTTTTAGGAGTTTTCCGTTTTTATCAAATAGTTCTTCAGGATGGTAACTTTTTAGCCATTTTTCTAGGACATGAAGATTTTTTTTATGTTCGGCATCTACCTGTAATGGTATTTGATGAGCTCTAAATGTTCCTTCAATTTGTTTACCTGAGACGATATTTGGTCCAGTCCATCCTTTTTTGGTACGTAAGATTATCATTGGGTAACTTGGTCTTTTTACGCTATTACCTTTTTTGATGTTTTTGATATCTTTAACTACTTTATCCATGGTTTTAGCCATTAGTTCATGCATTTTTAATTGTTCTTCACCTTCGACAAAGTATACTTTATAACCACAAGCACTGAAATAGTTTTCTAGTTCTTTATCAGTCATTCTTCCAAAGATTGTTGGATTAGCTATTTTATAACCATTTAGATGTAGTATTGGCAAAACGATACCGTCTAGTTTAGGGTTTATAAATTTATTGGAATGCCATGAGGTTGCTAATGGGCCGGTTTCGGCTTCACCATCACCAACAACACAGGCGGCTATTAGATTAGGGTTATCCATAACAGCACCGTAGGCATGAGCTAGACTGTAACCTAGTTCTCCCCCTTCATTAATGGAACCAGGAGTTTCTGGGGCTACGTGAGAAGATACTCCTTTAGGAAAAGAAAATTGTTTGAATAGTTTTTTTAATCCTTCTTCATCTTCGGTAATATTAGGATATACTTCTGAGTATGTTCCTTCAAGGTAAGACTGGGCTATCATAGCATTACCGCCATGACCGGGACCAGAGATATAAATCATATTTAAATCATATTTTTTGATGATACGATTTAGATGAGTATAGATAAAGTTTTGGCCTGGTACAGTACCCCAATGTCCTACGAGTTTCTTTTTTATATCGGTTAATTCTAATTTTCTTTTTAATAATGGATTATCTAAGAGATATAATTGTCCTACGGATAGGTAATTACTTGCTCTAAAGTATTTATCTAAGATATTTAATTCTTCTTTATTCATGTTTTCACCCTTTCTATCTTTATTTAATTATACAAAAAAAAGCATAATATTTCAATGCTTTATTTTTGTATTTTTTTTACTTTTTTATATATGAATTCTCTATTTTCATGTATTAATCCTTCTTCGTAGGCATTAATTAACTCTATTAAATCATTGATTTGACTTTGTAATTCTTTTCCTTTGTCGGTTGAGGCAATGGTGATTCTTTTGTTGATTGTTTCTTGAATGTCAATTGATGAATGTATATCTTCATCATTAGCAATAGCCTCTTCGGTTGAGGTAAATGGTTCATGGGCTATGATACGCATTCCAGTTGAACCTGATACGAGAGTGTATCCGGCAATACCGGTAGTTTTTTGGTAAGCTTTAGAGAAACCACCATCAATAACGATTACTTTGCTATCGGCTTTCACTGGAGTTTCACCATTTATTTTTTCTACGGGGATATGACCGTTAATAATACGAGCTTTACTAGTATCTTCAATACCAAAATTATGCATAATACTTTCCATTACTTCTTTATTATCTTGATATTTGTAATAGTAATTTCTTTTTTCTTTATGAGAAGTTTTATCTTTAATTAATACTCTTTCCATAGTAGTCATTTTATCTTTACCAAAAAATGGTGAATCTGGTCCAGTCCATAAATACCACATTAAGTCTAGTTCTTCTTGGGTATTTAATTCTTTGTAATGGTATAATCTTCTTACTAAGTTATCAATATAGTCAAATAATTGTTTTCCTGATAGGCTTTCATTGTTAATAGTTACTTCTTTTAATGAGCCATCTTCGTTTAATGGTACAAGAGCATGATACATTAGGTTATTGTTTTCTATTTTATACATAGATCCTTTATTAATAAATATAGTCATATGTCTTTGTAATGCTTCGCTATTTAAGAAACTCTTTGTTAAATCATTGATTATTTTTTCTTCTTCAATAGTTAATTTATATGGGTTTTCTTTATCGATAGTAGGAAAATTAGTATCTTCAAGATGATAAGTATTGCCATCAATAAGGATTGTTTTATTTTCATAATCTATTTTATCTAATAGTCTACGATGAGTCATATGATACTCAGGATGTTTCATGGCGAAAGTTCCTTCCAATTTATACATAATTATGGAGATGGCTTTATGAATTTTAGCAGCTTGTTTAATGGATGAATCGTTGTAGTAATCTTCTTCGGTAGTTTTTCGAGGTTTCCATACGAGAGCTTCGTCATAGGTTTTTTCAGCAAAGTTAGCTAATGGGCGTAGATTTATTCCGTAGGTATCTTCCAAGATATCTAGATTATTATATCTAACGCTATTAGTTATTACTCCTGAAATACAGATATTACTACCTAGAGATGCACCCATCCATAAGATATCGTGATTTCCCCATTCAATGTCGACATTATGATATTTTTCTAATAGGTCCATAATGATATGTGGTTCTGGTCCTCTATCATAGATGTCTCCGACGATATGTAGTTCATCTACGGCTAGTTTTTTGATAATAGAAGATAATGAGATTATTACTTTTTCACTATATCCGAGAGTTATTATTGATTTAATAATAGTTCGATAGTAGTTATCTTTATTTTCTTCTTCAATTTTGTTATTTAATAGTTCATCAATTATATAACTTAAATTACTATGTTCGTATATTTTTCTTACTTTACTTCTGGTGTATCTTGATGAGAATTTTCTTGTTACTTCGATTATTCTTAAAAGATTAGATTCGTAATAGGTATATTTATCTTCAATGTTAGGTAGAACTAGCTTCATTTTTTCTTCAGGATAATAGATTAAGGTAGCTAATTCATTTTGTTCTTTTTCACTTAAGGTGTTTGAAAATAGTTGTTTAATACGGTATTTTATACCACCAGCAGCATTATTTAAAATATGATTAAAAGCATCGGCTTGACCGTGTAAATCACTCATAAAGTGTTCGATACTTTTAGGTAATGCAAGAATAGCATTTAAGTTTATTATTTCAGTTATGGCATCATCAGTAGTTGGAAACATTTTAGATAATTCTTTTAAGAATTTTAAATCAGATTCATTTATATATTCCATTTTTCCTCCCAAATTCCCCTTCTTTTTTTGGTATATTATAACAAATAGTTAGATTTTTTTCAAGTTTATGAAAACATAGCAATAATTGCTTTTTGATAAATGTTTTTGGCAATGGTATAACCATTTGGTAATAAGTTAATTAGATTACTCATCATTACTCCACTATTACACTCCATTATATAGTATTTATTAGCTACTTTTATTATATCAATACTACCAAAGGAGATGTTTAGGGTTTTAGCTACTTTCATGGCAAGATTAGTGATATCTTTTGGATTATCTATCTTAGTATTTATAATACTACCACTAGATAGATTATGTTTAAAGGTATAGGTATACTTTTCATCTTTTTTTAGAACTTTATCTTTTTTTATTAAATAATTATAACTGGGATTAAATTCTTTTAATAAAGTGCTTATTTTAGAGACACCATCGCCATAGATTATTGGTCTTATTTTTTCGTATATTAATTCTATTTTATTATTTAGAACTATTACTCGATATTCAGAATCTATTTTATAAAACGGACATAAACTAAGGGATTCTTCTTTTTTAAAGAGAAGATTTAAGGTTTTATAGAGATCTTTTTTTCTAGTTATATGATATACTTCTTTTCCACAGGTACCGTGGTTTCCTTTGATGATAATATCTTTTTGATGATTATTGAAATAAGCTAGAGCTTGGCTTTTTTTGTTTTTACCAAGAGCATATTTTTCTTTATTTTTTTCACTATATAATAGATAATGTTCTATTACAGGAATATTGGTTTTTTTTAGAGTATCATACATAGCATATTTATCATCTATAACTAGAGCACTAGCATGATTATTAAGATCAAATTTATATCCAGTAATATACTTTATTTTATTATCTTTTTCTAAAGATATTACCCAATTATTAGATAGTATTTTATATTTTATATTTAATTCTTTTGAGATTTCTTTTATTATTTCATGATACATAATTATTCACCTAGGGGTATTATATCATAAATATTATATTTATTGTAGTTAATTGATAATTATGATATAATTATTGCAGGTGGAAATATGTATAAAAAACAAGATTTTATAGTATCTGATAGGATGCCTTTACTAAAGAGTATTAGTTTGTTTAAGGGAGATTTATCTAATAAAAGTATTAAGAATTTTATTAGGAATGGAATGGTTATGGTTAATGATAAGATCATAACTAATAGTAGTTTTATTGTTAATAAGGGAGATAAGATAGAGATATCTTATACTAAGAAAATAGTACTTGATGAAAAGATAGATGTAATATATGAGGATGAATACTTGGTAGCTATTAATAAACCTAGTGGGCTTTTATCGATATCTAATGATAAGGAGAAGAATATTACAGCTTATCGAATGGTATCTGACTATGTAAAGAAAAGTAGTAATAATAAGTATATTTTTGTAGTTCATAGATTAGATCAGGATACTTCAGGAATACTTTTATTTTGTAAAAATAAGAATATTAGAGATAAGATGCAAAATAATTGGAATGATTTTGTTAAGAAGCGTGGTTATATAGCTATTATAGATGGTAAAATGACTGGATCAGGGACAATTAAGAGTAATTTATTAATAGATAAAAGACAGTTTGTTTATTCATCAAAAAATGGGTATGGGCTTGAGGCAATTACTCATTATGAAGTACTAAGAAATAATCAAAAGTATTCTTTGGTACAGGTATTTATTGATACGGGTAGAAGAAATCAAATAAGAGTACATTTTTCTGAACGCGGATATCCGATTGTGGGAGATAAGAAATATAAATGTAAGAGTAATCCAATAAAGAGATTATGTTTACATGCTAATATTTTAGAATTTATTCATCCGGTTAGTAAAAAAATAATACATTTAGAATGTAAGATGCCAGATGAGTTTAATAAGTTGATATAATTGACATAAAATTTATGTATGATATGATATAATAATAAGGGTGATATGATGAAGAAATTAACCATTGGAATTTTTATGGATGATTATTTTCCTTCGATGAATGGGGTTATTATGGTTATGCATAATTTAGCAGAGATATTTGCTAAAAACGGGCATACGGTATATGTGGTAGTTCCTAAGATGCGAGGCGTTTATAATGAAGAATATAAGTATAATATTATAAGAATAGATAGTAAATATTTAAGAACTCAAGGATATTATTTAACTACTCCCCTAATGGATAGAAAATCAGTAAAGGAACTTATGAATATTGACTTTGATATTATTCATATACATTCGCCATTTATTGTAGGAAATCTTGGAGTAAAGATAGCTAGAAAGAAAAATATTCCGGTTATTGCAACGATGCATTCACAATTTAAGATGGAGTTTGAAAGAAGAACAAGAAATAAAGCAATAATAGCTTTTTTGATGAAATATACGCTTAAAACTTTTGATAGTTGTGATGAATGTATTGCTGTTAATAATGAGGTTGCGAATGTATATGTAGATTATGGTATAAAAAAGAAACCAATGGTTACTTATAATGCAACAGATATGATATATGTTAAAGATGATGAAGAAGTTAATGAAAAGTTTAATATTGCTAAGGATGAAACAGTATTTTTATTCGTAGGAAGAATATCTATTTTAAAGAATATTGACTTTTTAATAGAGGTACTTAAGATTCTTAAGGATAAGAAAGTTAGTTTTAAGATGTTATTTGTAGGACCTCTTAATGAGGATGGTAAGATACTTAGAAAACTAATTAAGGATAAGAAAATGGAAAATGATATTATAGTTACGGGTAAGATTACTGATAGATTATTACTTGCTAAGATTTATAATAGAGCTAAATTATTTTTATTCCCTTCCCTATTTGATTCTTCTTCATTAGTACAGATTGAAGCTGCTAGTCAAAAAACTCCGACGGTATTTATTAAGGGTGCAGTAACTGCTGCGACGGTTAACGATAATGTTAATGGTTTTTTAGCGGAAAATGATCCGGAAAAATTTGCTGATAGAGTTATTGAGATACTGAGGGATAGAAAGTTATATAATAAAGTTAGAGAGAAATGTTATATTGATTTATATAGAACTTGGGATGATTTAGCTAAAGATACATTATGGGAATATGTTAAATTAATAGATAAGAAAAAAAATACTTAAGATTTTTAAGTATTTTTTAATTATCTCTTAACACAGCATGATGTTTAGTAGTTACATCTTTAATAATATTATTAAAGATATTCATTACTTCTTCATCTGTTAGAGTTCTTAACTCATCTTTAAATGTTAGGGAGAAAGCAATTGATAGTTCATTATCTTTGATATTAGAACCAGTATATACATCAAATACGGATACATCTGATAATAATCTTCCTCCAGATTTTTTAATAGTATCAATTAATTCTTTACATGTTGTAGATTTATCAATAATGAATGATACATCTTTTTTTATTTCAGGATATCTAGATGAAGGAATATATTTAATTGGTTTAATAGTTTTAATTAATTTATTTAAAGATAATTCTGCTAAGTATATTTCATCTTTGTTAATAGATGGATGAATTCTTCCAATTATACCTATTTCTTCTTTATCAAGAATTATTTTAGCACTAATACCTGGATGAAGAGAAGATATTTCTGTTTGAATAAATGTATATCTATTTTTTAATCCGAGATAATTTAGAATGTTTTCAACAATTCCTTTTACTAGATAGAAATCTATTTTAACACAGTTATGTTGCCAATTGTTAGTTAGATAAGTTCCTTTTAGTAACATAGCTATTTTAGTGTCTTCGATATAATCTTTACTATATGTTTTGCTTATTTCATAGATTAGGACATCTTCGACTTTTCTGGCTTTGTTATATTCATAAATATTTAATAGTGATGGTAAGATAGATGTTCTTATAATAGATTTATCGATACTCATTGGATTAGGTAATTTTATTTGTTCAAGATTATCATAGTTAAATAATTTAGCCATATCTGGAGATGTTAAGGTATAGGTTTTTGTTTCGTTTAGACCAAGGGTTCTTAATCTACGGGATACTAATTTACGGTATTTAACATCACCAATATATTCACCTTTTTTAGTAGTACATACTGGAAGGGTTGATACGAGATTATGATATCCGTATAATCTACCTATTTCTTCAGCTATATCATTAGTATTTGGCTCTATATCTAATCTTCGATTAGGAATAGTACAAGTAAAGATATTATCTTTTTTAGTATAGGTAAAATCTAATCTTGTTAATTCTTTAGCAATATCTTCTTCAGAGATAGTTATTCCTAGTAAGGAATTGATATCTTCTTCTTTAAAGGTTACTACTTTTTTAGTTTTATCTACTTTATCGTATAGTACTGTTCCAGATAAGATTTTAGCATCAGCATATTTTTCTAATAGATGACATGCTCTTAATAGGGCTAAGTTAGTATATTCGTAGTTTAATCCTTTACCATATCTAATAGAGGCTTCGCTTTTTAGGTTTAATCTACTTGAGGTATAACGAATACTAATGGGATTAAAGATAGCACTTTCTATTAAGATATTTTTAGTAGATGAATCTACATCGGTATTTAGGCCACCCATTACACCAGCAATGCATACTGGAGTGGTACCATTAGTTATTACGATATCATTTTTGGATAAGATTCTTTCTTTATTATCTAGAGTAGTTATAGTTTCACCTTCGTTAGCTTGTCTTACTAAGATATTATTTCCTAGTTTATCTTTATCAAAGAAGTGTAATGGTTGTCCGTATTCAAGCATTACGTAGTTAGAGATATCTACGACATTATTTATTGGTCTCATACCGGCAGAGATTAATCTTTTTTGAATAAAATCTGGTGATGGTTTGATAGTTACATCGCTTACCATTTTAGCACTATAGTAAGGACATTTATCGGTTTCTACGGATAATTTAAAATGATCGTTGATATTGTCAGCTATTTCTTTAAAATCATCTTTTGGAAGAGTTACTTTTTTATTTAAAATAGTAGCTATTTCGTAAGCAAAGCCAATATGATAATAACAATCATTATTACGATGTTTATGAACGTCTAGTTCATACAAGGTATCATCTAGATTTAAATATTTTAGTGGATCTGTTCCTATAGGAGCATCGTCTGGTAAGATATATATTCCTTTTTGATAATTTTCTTCAGTTTTTTCTTCAAGACCTAGTTCAAATAAAGCACAAATCATACCATTTGATTCGACACCACGTATTTTGCTAACTTTTATTTCAAAGTTTCCTGGTAGGATGGCTCCGGGCATAGCGACGATTACTTTGATACCTTTTTTTACATTTGGAGCCCCACAGATGATTTGAGTAGAATGTGATCCAAGGTCTACGGTACAGATATTTAAATGGTCGCTATCTGGATGTTTAGTACACTCAGTAACTAGACCAATAGTTAAATTATTAATATGATTAGTTAAAACTTTTTCAACATTTACTCCGGCTTTAGTTATTTTTACGGCTAATTCGGATAGGTCTATTCCTTCTAAGTCAACATAGTCTTTTACCCAATTTAAGCTTATCATATTAATCACGTTCCTTTCTATCAAATGTTTTTACTTCTCTTAAGTCTGTCATATAGAAGGTTCTGATATCATTTATGCCATATTTTAACATAGCTAATCTCTCGGCACCAAAACCAAAGGCGAATCCAGACCATTCTTCAGGGTCATAGCCACAGTTTCTTAAGACATTAGGATGAACCATACCAGCTCCGGATACGGTGATCCATCCGGTATTTTTACATATATTACAACCTGATCCGTGACAGTTAAAGCAACTGATATCAGTTTCTACGGATGGTTCAGTGAATTGATAGTAACTTGGTCTAAATCTAGTTACACAGTCTGGTCCAAATAATTTTTTAGCAATTACATCGAAGGTTCCTTTTAAATCAGATAAACTAATATTTTTATCTACGAGTAAGCCTTCAATTTGCATGAATTGATGTGAATGAGTAGCATCATCGTCATCACGACGATATGTTTTTCCAGGACAAATCATTCTTATTGGAGTCTTTCCTTCACCTTTTAACATAGTTCTTACTTGCATTGGGGATGTTTGACTTCTTAAGAGGATTTTTTCATCTTCGATATAGAAAGTATCTTGAGCATCTCTAGCAGGGTGTCCTTTAGGGATATTTAATAATTCAAAGTTATATTTATCTTCTTCAATTTCTGGTCCATCTACGACATCATATCCCATAGACATAAGTAATTCTTCAACTTCTTCGATAACTAACTCTAAAATATTTGGAGCACCAACAGGTAAATTAGTACTAGGAAGTGATATATCTATTTTTTCTTTAGATAATTTTTCATCTAAAATAGATTTTTCAATCTTGGCTTTAGTTTCTTCATATAAATTATTAAACTCTTCTCTTAATTCATTTATTAGTTTACCAAACTCTTTTTTATCTTCATTGGCAATATTTTTCATTTCTTTTGATAATTCAGTAATAATACCTGTTTTACCTAGGTATTCAACTTTTAAATCATTTAGTTTTTGAAGATTTAAATCTTCACTGAATTTCTTTTTAATATCTTCTTTTAAATTTACTATTGTTTCTTTATTCATGATAATCTCTCCTTCTTTTAAATAGAAAAAAGTTATAAATTAAAGGACGACTTAGCCGCGGTACCACCTTTATTTATAACTTTTAGTTATACTCTTAAACCGATATTGCTGGTTAGCATTAAAACTCCAAGGGTGAACGATATACATAATTATTATTAGCTCTCACCTATTCTAACTCTCTTTAAATAATTATATTTGTATATCTTTTTCCTTATCTTAGTTTTATTGTTTTTAATAGTCTTTTTACATCTTTATCTGGATTAGTAATTATATCTTTTTTTAGTAAAGATAAACCTAAATCATTATCTATTAAGTATCTAGCAGCATATTCATTAATTGACTTATTTACTATACCAAGATATCCAAAGTTAATAGCATATGCTGGTTCAATACTGACAAGCATTTCTTTGATGTCTTTTGGCAATATAGAAAATGCAAAAGAATCACAGGTAAATATTTGATTAAGTAATATGCTTTCTTTATAATTAAAACGATATTCTGGGTTGCTTTTTAATTCATTATATAATGTTATGATTGTTTCTACCATGATTGCTTGATTAAACTGTGTTGACGTGTTAAAGTATGATAAGTTATCTAAACGATAAATAGTATTTGGTTTTAATTGTAATAGATAGTTACATAATTCTATATCATATTTAACTACATCACTATAAGGTATTTCATCTGGTTTAATCATACATATGCCTCTTGCGATATTAGGATCTTCTCTTTGATATTTATAGGCATTTTTTAATATTTCTTTGTCTTTACTATTAAATATTAGAGCTTCAATATTTTTAGCTACTAAGTACTTATAGATATTAGCATTAGATGATTGCATTTGATACAAATCATCTTTTGTTGGTAAATATAAACCTTTCATAATTTCCCCCTTATTAATAACTTTTTTAGATAGTCATTAAATCTTGTTCTTTGACTTTTAGTCTTTCATCTACGACTTTATTATATTTATTTATTAATTCTTGAACTTCTTCATTACCTTGTTTTTCTTCATCTTCAGGTAATTTTAATTTTTTTAATTCATTATTAGCTTCTTGACGAATATTTCTTAGTGCTATACGTGCTTCTTCAGCTAAAGATTTTACTTGTTTTACTAATTCTTTACGACGATCTTCAGTTAATGGTGGAATGACTAAAAAGATACATTCTCCATTATTATTTGGAGTTATTCCAATATTAGCTTCGAAAATAGCTTTTTCAATACCACCAAGTATTCCTTTATCAAATGGTTTAATCATTAATTGTCTAGCTTCAGGAATACTGATATTTGCTAGTTGTTTTAATGGTGTTTGACTACCATAGTACTCAACTGTTATGCCATCTAACATACTAGGATTAGCACGTCCTGCTCTAACATTAGTAAATTTATAATCAAGTGAGTTAATTGTACTTTCCATTTTTTCTTCTGCATTTAGTAATATTTCTTCCATTTTTTATTTCCCTTTCTTATATGAATTTCTTCTTGAAATATAAATACATCATAACATAAAATTATTAAAAATTCTATAAATTTCTTTGTAGTTTTTTTACTTTTTTGTTTTTAAAGGTATAGTTAGATAATTTTTTATATACTTCGGGATTTTTTTCTTTTAAATCCTTGGTTAAAAATACTTTATCTAAACCGTTCATAATAAGCATTTCAAGTTGATGGTTAAAGTTTACAGGAATAGATGTATGAGGTGAAAAATAATACATTCCTTCTTCATAGTTAGAGCGTGTTAATTCATACATATATGCAATATAATCTAGTTGATACATAAGATTATCAAACGATAATGGTATGTTATAGATAGTTTGATATTTATTATATATTTCTTTTAAAACAGTTAATCCTTTAGGATAATTATTATCATCTAGTTCAAAAAGATAATTTATTTTTATAAAAAACTCTTTTGGTAATTCAAGTAGAAAAGAAAGTTTAGTTAATAAATAATCATATACTTGGTAACATGATAAGTTAGAGATAATTGTTCCACCAGGTAACATATGGAATTTATCGCTTGGATAATTAATATAAACAGATTTGTTATGATGAATTTCTTGATAAATTGAATCAGCTAGATATGCTGTTTGAGCTTCGTTAATAAGTATTCCTAGGTTATTAAAGCGAATTCCCACAAGGGTATCGTATGGATTAGTAATTAAGGCATCTTTTTTTATTTGTGCAGCATGGTGTATTTCATGATAAATTGTAGTTTCTTTAGTTTTTTCGTTGGCTTGCGAATTTATATATATAGTTTGTTCTTCATTAATGGTAATACCTAGAAAATCTCCACCAACAGCTTTTACAATATCACTATCTTTATCAAAAAATATAATACGTCTTACATTAGTTAAAGTTGTATCAATAATATCTGTTAACAAAATATTAGATGGATAAAGATTATAGGTATCAATATAATTAAAATATGTAATTAAATAATTTAATAGTATTTCATCAATATCTAAATATTTATTTAAGATATAGTTTTTTATATCCATATATATCCCCCTTTTTGACGGGTATATATACTAACACATTTTTTAATATTAGTCAATTTTACCATGTACTAAAGTATCAACATGAGTTATTGTTACATTGACAATTTCATTGTTTTTTCTAGTAGTTTCTACAACAACTGGGATATAGTTAGTAGTTATTACTACTTTTGTACCATCTTTTCTAGTTTCTATAATGCCGGAATAAGTATTAGATATTTTACTTTTATAGAATTCTTCTTCAAATTTATCTGATAGGTTAAGAACTTCTTTTACACGACATTTTTTGGTATTTCCATCTACTTGACAAGGCATTGAGGCAGCTTTAGTACCATTTCTTTTGGAATATGGAAAAGTATGAATTTTAGTAAATTTAATTTTATTAAGAGTATCGATTGTTTCTTGATGATTTGCTTCGGTTTCTCCAGGAAAGCCAACAATTAGATCGGTTGTTATAGATATATCTGGGATTTCTTTTCTGATGGATGATACTTTTTCAATAAAATATTCTTTAGTATAATGTCTATTCATGCTTTTTAGGATTTCTTCGGAACCTGATTGCAACGGGATATGAAGATGTTTAGCCATTACATTAGATGTTTTTATTAGGTTAATAATACCTGGAGTTATTTCATTTATTTCAATACTTGATAATCTTATTCTTAATATTCCTTTGATTTTTATTAATTCTTTTAATAAAGATTCGAGATTAGTATCTAAATCTATGCCATATCTTCCGGTGTGTATTCCAGTTAAAACTATTTCTTTATATCCATTGTTTACTAGGTTAGTAACTTCGGAAATAGCTATTTTCATATCTTTGCTTCTGATACCACCTCTGGCATAAGGAATGGCGCAATAAGCACAAAAGGCATTACAGCCATCTTGAATTTTAACAAAGGCTCTAGTATGGGTTATAAATCTATTTATATACATATCTTCAAAGTTAGTTTTAGAGATATCTTCAACTTTTACAATCTTGGTTTTAGTTTCTATATACTCTTTAATAAGAGAAATAATTGCAGACTTGTATTTATTACCTAAAACAATGTCGGCATCAATTAGATCTTTATTTAATTGCGAATAGCATCCCATAACAATTAAAATTTTATCAGGATGATTTTTTCTTGTTGTGTGAATTAATTTACGGTCTTTTTTATCAGCTTCGTTAGTAACAGAACAAGTATTTATAATATAGATGTCGGCTTCTTTGGAGAAGTCAACCATTTCATATCCAGATGTTTGTAATAAATTTGTTACATATTCAGATTCATATATATTTACTTTACAACCAAATGTATGTATTGCAAAAGTCATTTAAATCACTTCCAATCTAGACTATATGATAGCATATTATTTAAAAAAAAGAAAGAATTACTTTCTTCCTTTAGGATTATCATTAATTAAATTATAATCAATAGCATATTTACGTAATGCTTCGAAGCTTTTTTTACTTGGATTAGTAAAATCTTTGTCAGTAATACCATATGGAGCTAATTCATAGTCTTCGGGACATCCTAATGAAAAATATAACTCATTAAAAGCATTTCTAAGAGGATCTTTTTCTTTCTCTTCTTTCTCTTTAATAGTATGTTCCCCTAATAAATCATAGTCTTTTTGTTCAGGATTAATAAATTCTTTAAATTCTTTTATTTCCATATGTTACCCTCCAATAGTATTATATCAAAAGAAAGACTAGTTGTCTATTGTCTTTTGCTTTTTTAACACTTTTCTGTAAACAGATTTTACTTGTTTGTAAGAGTAATCGTCGATAGTATTGATATTCATTTTATCATCTTTGTCAAGATATTCTAAGAGTTCTAGAAATAGATTAGTTTTTTTTATATCTTTTTTGGTATTAATAGATTTTTTTGTTCTTGAGAAAGTATAACCGCCAACGAAAATATTTGTTAGGGTTAGTGCATTTAAGATATCGCCCTTTGTTACATAATAATTTATTAATACTAGGATGTAGATGGATGAAAATGATAGAGTATCCAGACATACTCGCATGTTAAGATAATTCATATCGATACTTTTATTTCTTTTTATAAGTTGGTCTATCATTCTTTTTTTTAGAGCTTCTTCATAAGTACCATCAATATCGGTAACTGTTTCTGTTGATTGATCAAGATATCTTATTATTATTTTATTGTTTACTTTAGTATATCCTTCGATTATATACTTTGCGTCTTCTAAGCCATAATAATATTTCATATAAATCTCCCTGTTTCAGTAATTATAACATAGTTTAGAATAGATGTCTATTATATTAGACTATCGTACTTAAATGTGGTAAAATACTAACTGAGGTGGTATTATGTTTGAATATACACTAGATAATAAGAGATATCATACACTTAATTATTTTTATAAAAATAAATTTGGGATAAAGGTATTTAAGGTTAGTTTAAATGGTGGATTTAGTTGTCCTAATTTAGATGGAACACTAGGATACGGTGGATGTATATATTGTTCTAAAAGTGGTAGTGGTGAATTTGGAGGAGATATCCATAAGAGTTTAACAGAACAATTTATGGAAATTAAGGAAGTTGTTAATAAACGTCATATTCCTTGTAAATATATTGGTTATTTTCAGGCAAGAACTAATACTTATGCCCCAGTGGATGTGCTTCGTAAAAAATATGAAGAAGTCCTTAAGATAGACGATGTTATTGGACTTAATATAGCTACGAGATGTGATGCGATTAGTGATGAGTGTTTGGATTATTTGGAAGAACTTAATAAAAGGACTTTTTTAACTATTGAACTTGGACTACAGACTATTCATAAAAAGACTACGGAGATAATTAATAGATGTCATACCCTTGATGAATTTGATGAAATGGTTAAAAAACTTAGGGAAAGAAATATTAATGTTTTAGTACATATTATTAATGGATTACCATTTGAGAGTGAAGAGATGATGTTAGATACAGTAAGACATTTAAATAAGTTAGATATTCAAGGTATAAAGATTCATATGTTACATATTATTAAAGATACAGAAATGGCTAGACTTTATGAAAAGACAAAATTTCATATTCTTAGTAAAGAAGAATACATAGATATAGTTATTAAACAATTAGAATTACTGAATTCAAAAATTGTTATCAATAGAATTACGAGTGATCCGGATAAGGATTTGCTAGTAGAACCTAAATGGTTATGTGATAAATGTCAGTTACTTAATGATATAGATAAGGAAATGAAAAAAAGAAATACATATCAAGGAATTAAACAATGATATGTATTTTTAATTGGAATAAGTGGTCATAACGTATCTTTTTTCTTCACGAAGATTATCTTTTTCAACATCTGAGATGATAACTAAAGAAGATACTAAGATAACCATATAAAATAATATTACTCCTTTGTTATTTTTTAAAAATTTCATTAGTATCACCCTTTCTTGATTATATTTTATTACATACAAGTGTTTGTGTCAATGATAAATGTTCATTTTTATAAACAAATGTTTGTATTTTACATTTTGTGTAAATTAATACTTTTCTTTTTAATGATTAAACATCTGTTTGACTTTTTAAATCGTTTATGTTATTATGATAATGAAAGGAGTAATCGATGAGACAGAAAACTGATGGATTAACGAAGAAACAAAAAGAAGTTTTAGAATTTATTAAACAATTTCATGCAGATAATAAGTACCCTCCTTCAATTAGACAAATATGTAGTGCAATTAATTTGTCTTCACCAGCTACGGTTCATGTACATATTAATCATTTAGTTGATAAGGGATATATAAAGAGAAGTAAGGAAGGAAATAAAGCATTAGAACTATTAGTACCTAATGAGTATGAAACAAGGGGTGAGGATGTTGTTAATGTTCCGCTTTTAGGAAAGGTTACAGCTGGTTCTCCGATTGAGGCTATTGAGGTACCTAATGAATTTTTCTCACTACCCGCTTATTTGATACCTAGTAAAAAGGAAGTATTTACTTTGAAAGTTGATGGTGAGAGTATGATTAATAAGGGGATATTTTCTAATGATATAGTTATTGTTGAGAGATGCGACAGTGCTAGAAATGGCGATATGGTTGTGGCAATGAATGACGATAATGAAGTTACTTTGAAAACTTTTTATAAGGAAAATGGCTATTTTAGATTACAGCCAGAAAATGATTATATGGAACCAATTATTTTAAAAAATGTTACTATTTTAGGAAAAGCTATTGGTTTGTATAGAAAATTTTAAAAGGATTCAACATCATTTTGTTGAATCCTTTTTTATACCTAAGTGATCATATGTTTTATCAGTGACCATACGACCACGAGATGTTCTTTTTAGATAACCATTTTGTAATAGATATGGCTCATAGACATCCTCGATGGTAGATGCTTCTTCACCAATAGATGATGCAAGGGCTTCAAGTCCTACGGGTCCACCATTAAACTTTTCAATGATAGACAATAATAGATTATAGTCTGTTTCATCTAATCCGACTTTATCAACTTTTAATCTATTTAGAGCATCATCTAATATATCATTAGTAATTATGCCTTCGCCATTTACGAGAGCGAAGTCTCTGACTCTTTTAAATAAACGGTTAGCTATTCTTGGGGTTCCTCGACTTCGTTTAGCTAATTCGTTAGCAGCTTCATCAGTTATTGGAGTTTTTAAAACACGAGAAGTTCTTTTAATAATTAAATATAATTCTTCTTCGGTATAATAATTTAGTTTTGATATTATACCAAATCTATCTCTTAATGGACTTGATAAATCCCCTGCTCTAGTTGTAGCTCCGATTAGAGTAAAATGTGGTAGTTCTATTTTTATGTTCCTACTGGAACCTTCGCCACCAATGACAATATCTAGATAATAGTCTTCCATTGCTGGATATAGGATTTCTTCGATAAATCTAGGAATTCGATGTATTTCATCAATAAATAAAACGTCATTGGGTTCTAGGGTTGATAAAATAGCAGCAAGATCACCACTTTTTTCAATTGATGGCCCTGATGCAGTTTTAATGTTGCTTCCTAGTTCATTAGCAATAATATATGCCAAGGTTGTTTTTCCTAATCCTGGAGGACCATATAATAGAACATGGTCTAAAGGAGACTCACGCATAATGGCAGACTTGATAAATACTTTAATATTTTCTTTTACTTCGCTTTGCCCAATGTATTCATCTAAGGTTTGGGGGCGAATGTTATCGTATCTATCTTCGTCAAGTAATTCATTTGTTAGTATTCTACTACCTTCCATGTTATTCACCTGTTTCTAATTCTATGTTTTTAATATATGTTGGTACTTCTTGCCAAGAAGTAAAATGAGGAAACTCTAAATATTTTTTATTATAAATTGTGCTTGGCATTAAGACTTTAATACCGGATGCGGCAACAGCAGAACAATGTTTAAAACTGTCGTCAATAAATATACTGATATTTTCTTTGATACAGACTTCTTCTTTTTTCTCAGCACCAGTTATTAGTTTATGATATTTAATACCAGATGTGTCAAGATATTCTTTAGTTATCTCATAGGGATTATCATACATTTTACCACGAGCAGTAATAAAGATAATTGTGTAACCATCATCGTACAATTTATTTATGGTTTCTTTAGCATATGGTTTTATGGGTACATTTAATATATTATCTTTATAATATGGTTTCATAATATTAAAGTACTCATCAACAGTAATATTTAAATCTTTAATACTTCGATAATATGGGGCTGATTTTGATAGTAAATTTAAATCTTTATTAAATACTTTTGAATAAATTGGGATTAAAGTTTTCCAAGTATCAGTAATGGTATCATCAATATCAATTCCAATTTTCATATAGTCACCTCACTTTAGTAATAATTTAAAGGCTTCTTTGATTTGCTCTTCGATTGGAAGAGAGGTATTAATATTCTTTATTACTTTTTTAATATCTGCTTGTTTATATCCTAATGCTACGAGAGCATCTGTTAACTCATCGTTTTTAACATCTAATAGGCTTATTTGGTTGCCATTTAGTTTTCCTTTTAAATCAAGAATTATCTGTCTTGCAACCTTATCACCAATCTTAGGGAATTTTTTAAGATATAAAATATTTTCTCGGTCAATAGCATCAATAATACCATCTGGTGAACCAGTTGCTAACATAGGAAGAGCCATTTTAGGACCTAATCCTTTTACAGAAATTAATTTTAAAAATAGTTTTAGGGCTTCTTGGTTAGCAAAACCATATAGAGAATATTCATCTTCGCGAATATGAGTATATGTATATACGGTATATGAATTATTTATTTGGTAATAATATGGATTTGGTACATAAATTATATAACCAATATCATGGTTATCAATAACAATATAGTTGCTTTCAATTTCTTTAACTATACCTTTAATATAACCATACATATTATTTAAATTCCTTTATATCACTATTTTTTAAGTCTTTTAATACATCCATATCCATAGTAGTTATCATTTCACTGTCTTTATTGATATTTTTTATAGTATCATTAATCATGATAGTAAATAATTCTTTATATGAGATATTAGCTTCTTCCCATAAATGATGAGAGAAACATGATGGAATACTATTGATTTCATCAACATATAATTTTTTCTTTTTACTATCGTATAAGAAATCAATTCTTGATAAACCAGTATTATTTAGGAAATTAATAGTCTTTTTACCTAATTCAATTATTTCTTCAGACATTTTTTCGGATATTTTAGCAGGAGTTGTTCTAACAATGTTTCCGTTTAGGTAATTTTCTAAATTGCATTTATCAACATAGTCACGATATTCAAGTTTAGTTTCTATTTCTTCGATGGAAGATATATATAATTTGTCATTAGTTTTTAACATAGAGATATTATATTCCAAAACATTTTCAATTTGTTCTTCGACGATTATTTTACGATCATATTTTAAGACTTCATTAATGGCTGTATCTAGTTGTTCTTTTCTTTTTACTGAAACAATTCCAATACTAGAACCAAGAGTAGCTGGTTTTATTATTAAAGGGTATTCTAATTTATCTATTTTTTTGAATAATTCTTCTTTGTTTTTATTATATTCGTTATCGAAAAACCACACATATTTGATAGTAGGAATATCATTATGTTCTAATAGTTGTTTGGTAAATACTTTGTCTTGACATATTACTGATGAGTAAATGTTATTAGATACATATGGAATACCTACCATTTGAAGATATCCTTGAATTGTACCATCTTCAGTACCTTTACCATGAACCATTGGAATAACTAAATGTAATTCTGTTAGTTCTCTTTTAATTAGGCCAGCAGTTTGAAGAATATATCTTCCTTTTTTATTAATAAGATTTACTTTAGTGGCATATTTTTCAATTAAATTAAAATTATTAAAACTATCAATATATCTCAAGCATCCAGATGAATACCACACAAGATCTTTAGTTATATATATAGGAATAACTTCGTACTTATCAGTATCAATATTATCCATAGCTTGAAGTGCTGTTATTATAGACATTTCATGTTCTAGACTTTTTCCTCCGAATATTACACCGATTTTTAATTTCATTACTTATCACCTTCATTTTAAGTTTATCATATATAATTATGCTAGTCAAATATTATAACTTGTTGTTGACAAAATTTAAATTATTAATAAAAAGTGCCATGACTTTTGATGTGTCAGGCACTTGTAATTACGATTTATCAGTAAATGTTGTATTAGGATTTACATGAAACATAGAATTTAAGATATTAGTATCAGCATGTTCGTACATATCAGTTAATTGATATGATAAGGCTTTTACTTCTTTTCTTTTACCAAGATTTTTTTTAGTTACTTTGCAAGCACAATCTATAAAATTCATTTCAGTATATTTAACCCATGAAATAATATCTTTTTCTTTAATATAATATAATGGTCTTATTAGTTGCATATTTTTATAGTTATCACTATTTAGGATTGGTAGCATTCCAGAAAATTTCCCATTATATATCATGTTTAGAAGAATGGTTTCTATAACATCATTAAAATGATGACCTAGAGCTATTTTGTTACAACCTAATTCCTCGGCTTTAGAATAAAGGCATCCACGGCGCATACGAGCACATAAGAAACAAGGACTTTCAGTATCTTTGATGATATCAAAAATATTTGTTTCAAATATTTCTATAGGGATATTTAAATGTTTAGCATTTGCTTTTATTTGTTCTAATTTATCCTTTTGATATCCTGGATCCATTACAATATATTTTACTTCATAATTAAATTTATTATGTCTAACTAATTCTTGCATACATTTTGCTAAGAGAAAAGAATCTTTTCCTCCGGAAATACATACGGCTATTTTATCATTTTCTTCGATTAAGTTAAATTCTTTAACAGCTTTGATAAATTTAGAAAATATTTCTTTTCGATATTTTTTTTGAATGGATTTTTCAATATCTTTTAATTCTTTCATATAATCACTACCTTGTATTTATTTATGTTTAGTTAAAGTATAATCTTTTTTGTCAGTTAAAATATTAGAGCCAATTGTTAGTTCACTATCTTCGGAATTATCACTTAAAATGTCATAAAAGATATCCATAAATACTTTGTTTATGGTTGAAGTTAAACCTCTAGCGCCAATCTTTTTTTCAAGAGCATCAGTTGCAATAATATCAATTAATTTATCTATATTACTGCAGTTAACACCAAGACTTTCAAGGAGATTAACAATTTTATTTAATTCGCTTTCTTTAGAATTAATAATAATATCTTTTAGGTTTTCTTTGGTTAAATTATTTAATTCAAGAATGATTGGGAGACGTCCTAATAATTCTCTTTTAAGACCGTATTTAACTAAATCATCATTAGTTATTTTATTTGTTTCTTCATCTATAGTAGTGGAATTGAAACCAATAGATGCTTTTTTAGGAGCGTGTTTCTTTTCATATATTTCAGAGAATGCTCCAGTACCAATAAAGATAATATTAGAAGTGTCAATAGTGTATTGTCCGATGCCACCAATTCGAATACTTCTTTTGTCACCTTCGATTATTTTTAATAATTCATTTTGAACACCTTTGGTTGATACGGAACCAGATTCAATGTCGGTGTATGCTAATTTATCTAATTCGTCTAAAATAACAATAGCATTTTTAGCAAGTTTAGGGTTTTTGTTACATTCAATTAAGATTTGTTCTAATATCTCTTCAGTACCTCTTCCAACATATCCGGCTTGAGACAAGCCAGCTGATGAAAAGATAATTATAGGAATATTTAAAATCTTAGCTAGAGTTTCACAAATATATGTTTTTCCAACACCAGTGGGACCAATTAAAAGGACATTGTTTTTTCTTAGATTTGGATATTTTCTGTTTAAATATATTGTAGTTACAAGCGTATCTATGATTTCATCTTGGCCTTTAACAGTCTCTTTGACTTTAGTTGCTATTTCTTTTGGCGTTAAATTAATATTTACGGATTCTTTATAATCTGTAGATGGTGATAACTCTTTAGTTGTTGATTGTGATGACTCAAACTGTTCTTGATAATAGTTTGATTTTTCATATACTTCTTCGGCATCGATATCTTTAAAGATAAATTCTTCATTAGTAGTTTTATCAATCATTAATATTTTGAACATATCATCTGCTGATCTTAAGTAAATATACTTTTTGGCAAATGTAAGAATTTCTTTTTTTATTTCATCAAAGGTTTTATTTTTGTATTTAGCAATAAGTGATGAAATTTGTTGACGGCAACCATATACGTTACCACTAGTAACACATTCACAAATATGACTATGAGTATTACCTGATTTATCGATAAACCATTCTTCTACTTCATCAAAGTAGCCTTCGACTACTTTGACTGGTTTAAAAAATTCATCACCGTTTTCTTCTTTTATTCGATTAAATATTATAGCTATATCTTTATTTTCAACCATAACCCTACTCCTTTACTAATCTCTTATTTTTATATGGGCTTCTTGTAATTGTTTTTCAAATACTTCTCCGGGACAGCCCATCATCAAGTCAGCACCATTGGCACCAAGTGGGAATGCAACCATTTCACGGATATTTTCTTCATCTTTTAAAAGCATTAGTATACGATCAATTCCTGGAGCCATTCCAGCATGTGGTGGAGCACCATAATTAAAGGCTGTATATAATGATGGGAATTTTGATTTAACTACTTCTTCATCATAACCAGCAATTTCAAATGCTTTTCTTAATATTTCTGGGCTATGATTTCTTACTCCACCAGAGGCCATTTCATAACCGTTACATACGAAGTCATATTGATAAGCTTTTATATCAAGAGGAGCTTGTTCGTTTAATGCTGACAAGCCACCTTGTGGCATAGAAAATGGATTGTGAGAAAATTCTATTTTGCCAGTTTCTTCATCTAGTTCATAGAATGGGAAATCATTTACAATACAAAAAGCATATTTACTTTTATCAATTAAATCTAATTCTTTACCTAGTTTAATTCTTAATTGTCCCATCATTTTAGCACATTTTTCTTTATCAGCAATAATGAATACGACATTACCTTCAGAAAGGGATAATCTATCTATCAATTCTTTTCTTATTTCATCAGTCATAAATTTATCTAAAGATGATTTAAAGGTCATATTTTCAGTTACTTTTATGTATCCGAGTACCCCGTTTATAGTACGAACATATTCTTCCATTTGTTTATACCAAGAGTTTGATTTATCTATTGAATCTACTTTTATACATCTGATGGTAGTGTTTTTAAATGGTTCAAAAGATGTTTTTGATAAGATATCTGTTATATCTTCGATAATTAATGGATTTCTTAAATCTGGTTTATCACTACCATATTTTAAAATTGCTTCAGTATAAGGGATTCTTTTGAATGGAACTTCACTTACTTCTTTGTTACCAAATTTTGTAAAGATGTCATAAAAAACTTTTTGACCTACTTTATAGACATCTTCAGCATCAGCAAAGGACATTTCAAAGTCTAGCTGATAAAATTCACCATATAATCTATCACTTCTTGGATCTTCATCACGGAAACATGGTGCTATTTGAAAATATTTATTAAATCCACCAACCATTAATAATTGTTTAAATATTTGTGGAGCTTGTGGTAGAGCATAAAATTTTCCTTTAAATTTTCTAGATGGAACAATAAAGTCTCTTGCTCCTTCAGGAGATGATGAGGTGATTATAGGGGTTTGTATTTCTACGAAATCCATACTTTTCATAGTTGTTCTTATAAAATCAATTACTTGACTTCTGAAGAGAATATTGTTATGGACTTCACTGTTTCTTAAGTCAAGATAACGATATTTTAATCTGGTATCTTCGGTAGATTCTTTTGATCTAGATATTTCAAATGGTAGGACATTTAGACATTCACCAAGGACTTCAAGGGATTTAATTAATACTTCAATTTCTCCAGTTTTCATATTTGGATTAATCATATCATCTGTTCTTTTTTGAACTACACCAGTGATAGTGACAGTACTCTCTCGATTAATATTAATATATTTATCAACATCTTCAGATATTAATTGAACTATTCCACTTTCATCTCTTAGAGTTATAAATAACAATCCTCCGAGATTTCTAATTGAATTTACCCAACCAGCTAATCTTACTTCTTTTCCAACATATTCTTTGGTTACTTCACCGCAGTAGATACTACGATATGCATTTTCTTTCATTTTTTTTCACTCCTTTAAATTAAAAAGGCACGAAAAGTAAAGGTATAAGGACGGGATTACCGCGGTGCCACCTTATTTCACTTTCGTGCTCTTGATTATATTATTAAATTGTCAGTTTCGTTAATATTTATGTTGTCACTCCATAAACCGAAAACTAGATTTATTATATCACTATATTTATTTTTGTCAATAACTATTCGGTACCAGTTGCAGAAATTACACCGGTAATTCCTTGACCATTGGCTCCACTGGCTTTTACATTTAGGGTTGAGGCAAAGATTTTTCCACCATCATAGTCATTTTGTAATTCATTTGTTTCCATAATCCACATAACTATGGAATATGTTACTTTACTTGGATTATCTAAGCTAGTAGCTCTATTTAAGGTTTTATTGATATTACTCAAAACAATTGGAGATATTTTACTATTAGCATCATATATTTTGTTACCTTCACTATCAGTTGTATACTCACGATCGTCCACCAACAAAGTTGCTGGTATTACCTCATTCAAATCTTGATCTAATACTTTAAAATATAAGTTTTTAAAAGTATTAACATTAGGGTTAAGGGTTATATATAATGGAACATCGGAATCAGTCATTTTGTTTATAATGGTAAAGGTATAGATACTACAGATTTCATTTAGGTTATCATCAATACAAGCAGTACCTTTTGTTATAGTTTTACCATCGGTATCGACAGTTGGTTTTAAAAAGTTACCATTTTCATCTTGTCTTTTACTAGCAATATCTACATATTTTTCTGCTGATGGTATGATATTATCTTTAATTAGTGAAATATCATCTTCGAGATCAATTTCAAATACTGCAGCTTTTACATTTACGGCATCTTTTTCACTGCTGACGCTAGCGGTAAAGTATGCAAAAGATCCACCAATTCCTACGAGAATTATTAAGGCTAGTAATATTAATAATGTTAATAATGTTTTTTTCTTTTTTTCTTCCATGACAATCATCCCTATTCTTATTTAATGATATCAAAAATATGCTTTTTTTGCAATAGAAAAAAGCGATTTCTCGCTTTATGTTTTTGTTCTATGCACCAACGTTAAATGTACCAGTTAATCTGTTACCACCTTGGCTAGTAGTATATACTAATGAACCAGTGTATTTAGCACCCATTTGTTTAGATTGATCTTTTTCATCAGTATCTTCATCATTTCTTGGTTCATTTAAGTATACTACGAAATAGTGTTTGTAAGCTGTAGCTTCTGCTGGGATAGTTACACTAACATTTTCAATATCAACTGATTGTCCAGCTGTAGCCATTAAAGTTTTAGCTGCGCCATTTAGTGAGTATGTTCCAGTAGTTTCAGTTAATGCTTGGAATGTTAAATCAGAGAAAACTTCTCCGCCACTTCCAGCTTCATTAGTATCTGTCTTAACAGCTAAGTTTAATGTAACATCTTGGCTACCACCATTAGATAATGTTGCTTCATATAAAGCACATACTTGGTAATTGTTAGAGTCTACACATTTTTTTGCGGCATCGTTTAATGCATATAGTAGCATTCCCTTACCATCAACTTGTGTGTTAACATTCATTGGAATGATTCCACCTAAACTATTAACATTTTCTGGTTGAATCATTTTGATTTCAGTTACTTTAACGTCGAATTCGTATGCAGTTGCACCAATAGCTCCTTCGTTACTACTTACACTTGCTGAGAAATATGCAAATGTAGCACCGATTATAGCTACGACTAAGGTAGCTACACTAACTACTCCTAAGAATATACCAGATCCTTTTTTATTTTCCATTCTTTATTTCCTCCTCTACTATAATAATGATATCAAAGATTGTTGCAAAATGCAATAGTTTTTTTATATAAAAAAGAAAAAACAACACCAAAGTGTTGTTTAGTTTTTCTACGCTTGTGCGGCAGCAATTACACCAGTAACACCTGCTCCGCTACCCCCAGTAGTAATGTTGATACCAGCTGAGAATGCTTTTCCAGCGTCTGCACTAGTTTGATCTGTTCCAGATTCACGAATCCATACGATAACTTTATATTTTCTAAAGTTTTTGTCTGTTCCTTCTTTTAAAGTATATTTAGAAGCATCGTTTTTGTCACCATCTGCTACTGCTGCAGGTGATGCTGATAATGTTTGCTCTAAAGCTTTTAATTCTAGAATTGTTTTTCCTTCTTCTGTCTTGTAAGTAACTGTGTTGTCATCATTTTGTCCAGTACCTTTAAAGTTTGTAGCTGGAATAACCTCTTTTCCGTCTTCATCTAGAATTGTAAAATATAAATTATCAAATGTATTTGTTACAACAGTGATATTAGCATAGATTTTTTGAGCTGTAGTTCCACTTGGGTTACCTACGAAGAAATCATATACCCCACATACTTCGTTGCCATTATCATCGATACATGTACCTTTTGAAGCAATGTGTGTGGCATCAGTTGCACCAAACTTAGCTATTTTATCAGTAGCTGGGATTAGGTTTGTTTTTAATTGAGATGTATCATCACTATAACCTAATGATAATTGGGTTGAATTTACACTTATTGCATTATCAGCTGAGTTTGTACTAGCTGAGAAATATGCGAATGTAGCTCCAATTATTGCTACGATTAATGTTGCGACTCCGATAACTCCTAAAAATATTCCGTTTCCTTTTTTATTTTCCATTCTTTATTTCCTCCTCTACTATAATAATGATATCAAAGATTGTTGCAAAATGCAACTATTTTTTAATATTTTAGAAAAAAACAAGTCATTAAAAGAGACTTAATTGACTTGTTTCTGGCATATCTTTAAAAATACCCATTGATTTCATTTTTTCTACAAGAGTTGTCGATACTTTGCATCTATTTTGGAAGTCTTCAATTGATATAAATGGATGTTTTTTAGCTTCGGCTTCAATGTTTTTAGCTACGACATCTCCTAGTCCATCAATTGATGAGAAAGATGGAATAACAGTTTTATCATCTTCAACAGAGAAAGTTAGGGCTTTACTTTTATATAAATCTACATTGGCTATTTTGATACCCCTAGCAGTTGCTTCTAGAGCTAGTTTTAAACATTCAGCAATGCCATTTTCTTTATTGGTAGCTTCATAACCTTTATTTTCTATTTCAAGTAATACGGCTTTAATGGCATCATAACCTTTTATCATGGCTTCGATATTGAAATCGGTAGCTTTGGTTGAAAACCATGAAGCATAATAGTAGGCTGGCATGTGTACTTTATACCAAGCTATTCTAAATGCGCTTATAACGTATGCAGCAGCATGAGCTTTAGGGAACATGTATTTTATTTTAGCGCATGATTCAATAAACCATTCTTCGATATTAGCTTTTTTCATTGTCTCTACGTGTGATTTCCATGTTTCAGGATCTTTTGAGGCTTTTCCTTTTCTTACGAATTCCATTATTTTGAAGGCTTTTATAGGTTCTACGCCGTGATACATAAGATATACCATGATATCATCACGACAACCAATTACTTCTTTAAATGGAACAATATTATTTTTGATTAGTTCTTGAGCGTTACCTAGCCATACATCAGTACCATGCGATAAACCAGATATTTTTATTAATTCGGCAAAGGTTGTTGGTTTAGTTTCTTCGACCATGCCAATTGTAAATGGTGTACCAAACTCTGGTATTCCAAGAGTGCCAGTATTACACATTATTTGTTCTTTAGTTACGCCAAGGACATCTGGTGAGGTAAAGATACTCATAGTTTGTTTATCGTCTAATGGAACTTTCAAGATATCAGTTTTTGTTAAATCTTGAATAAGTCTTAATTGGGTTGGATCAGAATGTCCTAAAATATCTAGTTTTAATAAGTCTTGGTCAATAGCATGGTAATCAAAATGAGTTGTACGCCATGGGCTTGTTGGGTCTTCGGCAGGAAATTGGAATGGTGTAAAATCTGAGACATCCATATAGTCTGGGACAACGACAATTCCACCAGGGTGCTGACCGGTCGTTCTTTTAACACCGGTACATCCGGCTGCTAATCTTTCTACTTCACAGGTTCTTTTATTGGTTATACCTCGATCTTCAAAATAGCCTTTTACAAAGCCAAAGGCAGTTTTTTCAGCTACAGTACCAATTGTTCCAGCACGATAGACATTATCAACACCAAATAAAACTTTTGTGTATTCGTGAGCTGAGGCTTGATTTAAATCTGAGAAATTTAAATCAATATCTGGCACTTTATCAGCATTGAATCCTAGGAATGTAGCAAATGGCATATCTTGACCATCTTTATACATTAATTCGTTACATTTTGGACAATGTTTATCGGGTAAATCAAAACCACTTGAATATGTTGCTCCGAGTTCTTTACCATCTTCATCTTTAAAGATACTTGTCTGACAATTTTTACAGCGATAATGCGCTGGTAATGGATTTACTTCAGTTATTCCCATCATGGTAGCAACAAAACTTGATCCAACGGAACCACGAGATCCTACGAGATAGCCTTCATCATTTGAATGTTTTACTAGTCTTTGAGATATTAGATAGATTGGATCAAAACCGCCACCAATGATTCCACCAAGTTCTTTTTTGACTTTTTTAGCAAGACTTTTTTCATCAAGAGGGCCATCTTCTTCTTTCCAAGAAGCTTTTACATGATTCCCTACGAGAGTTTTTACAGCATCAAAGCCTTCAAGGACTGTTTTATGAAGATTTTCAAAAATTTTATTTTCTAGTTGTTCTTCACTAATATCAGGATTTTCTTTTTGTAATTGTTCTTTAAAGCATTTATAAACAATATCACCATATAGTTCTTTTGCTATTCTTTCTTCAATATTATGTGGCAAAGGATCACCATACCAAGATGATGCTTTGGTATATACAAGATCTGTTACTACTCTAGGACAGTCTAGATAAGTTTTTCCATCATCGCTTTTTACTCTTGGAGAAAACGGTATTCCTCCAGTATCAATAATTACTTCTAATTCATCTACCATATCTAATACTTTGTTGGTATTTTCTACGACTATTTCATAAGCAAGAGATTCATCTAAGAAGTTAAAATCATTTAACATTTCTTCAGTTGTCCTAAAGTGTTGTGATGGAATTGAAGTGATATTGTTTTTGGCAAGAGGATGTCTGCCACCACCAGGTACTTTTTGATTAACAATTATTTCACGATATATTTTATCTTCTCTAGAGAAATGATGAACATCTCCGGTAGCAACGATTATTTTTCCAGATTCTTTAGTTGAATTAATTATTTTTATTAAATGGTGAGTTAATTCTTCTTTAGAACCAAAATCTCCAGTTTGAAGTAAATGAGAATATACTTCTGGAGGTTGAACTTCAACATAATCATAAAAATTAATTATATTAGTTAATTCTTGACCTTCTTTAGAACGAGCTTCAATAAATACTTCTGATTCATAACAACCACTACCTATTAATAATCCTTCTCTTAATTCTTCAAGCTTACTTCTTAGGATTCTTGGAGTTTTATAGATATATGTGGTATTAGCTAGGGAAATAATTTTAAATAAATTTTTTAATCCTTGTTTATTTTTAGCGATAGCATTAAAGTGATACGTTCTACCAAACTTATATATTTCATCTTTAGATATTAATTTATCTAAATCTTTAATGGTATTATAGTTTTGTGATACGAGTTTTTGAAGCATTTTACTAAAGACATGAGCTGTTCCTTCGGCATCATAATCTGCTCGGTGATGAGCATCTTCATCCCATGGAACATTATATCTTTTTACTAAAGCGGATAAGCTATGTCTAGCAAATCCTTGATCTAGGGCACGAGATAATTCTAGGGTATCAATAACGGTATTTTTAAATACGCCAAGATTGTATTTTTTCATAGCCATTTCCATAAATGAGATATCAAATTTGGCATTGTGAGCGACCATTGGTAAATCTCCGACCCACTCTAAGAAACTTTTTGTTACTTCTTCTTCACTTCTAGCATCACGAACCATATCATCTGTTATGCAGGTTAGTTCGGTTATTTTATCTGGAATATGTCTATTTGGATTTATTAGTTCATCAAAACGATCAATTATTTCATCATTACATACTTTTACAGCACCGATTTCGATCATTTGGTCTTCACCACCGGCATTGAATCCGGTTGTTTCGGTATCAAATACGACATATGTAGTATTAACTAGTGGTAAATCACTTGGTCTTACAACAATATTAACGGTATCATCTACCAATGTTAGTTCAGTTCCATATAATCCTTTGAAATGATCTTTTTTGTCTTCAATCTTTTTGTTATGTGAAGAGATAATTCCATAAGCTATAGGGAATGCTTGGCAACCAGAATGATCAGTAATGGCTACGCCGCGATAACCCATTTTAATAGCTTTTTCTACTAATTCGCAGGTATGTTTTCCTAAGTCTACTTTGGTTATACCATCCATTTGACTCATCATGGTATGTGCGTGTAATTCTACTCTTTTAACAGGAGCTTCGTCTTTTATTTCTTCTTTTTGAGGAGCTTCAGTTTCTTCAACATCTTTGTAGCGAGTATTAAAGACAATTTCATTAGCATACTTATCCATTACAGCTTTACCATAAAAGATATACCAAGATCCTTGTTTTAATAATTTTTTAATAAGGGAATACTCTTCTTCATCTTTGGTAAACATTTTTACATACATACTATCAGTATAATCAGTTACTTTAAGAGTAATAATTTTATATCCTGATTTTGATTCAAAATAATCAATCCCAAAAATACTTCCTTTGATATTTATATTATCTACTTCGTATAAAACATCTTTTATATCTGTTATTTCAGTACTTTTTTTAGCTCGATAGGTTTGTTTTTTTTCAGGAGCTGGTTCGCTTTTTATCGGAGCTTCTATTTTTTTTGGTGATATCATTGTTATATTTTTTTCTGATTCTATTTTATTTTTTAATTCAACATCACCATCTAATACTAAATCAATGTCGATATCAATATTAAAACCATAATAGCTCATCTTATCAATTAATTCTTGTTTTAATTGAATAATATTAGTACATTCTATTTTGTTATAGGTTTTAATTTTAATAACATTATTCTCTATATTTACTTCTCTATCTAAGAATAAATTATATTTATTTCTATCTAAGCAAATATTCTTCATGATATTTAAATAGTATGATTCAATTAAAGAATTATCTATATTTTCGGGGATAATTATTAATCTAATAGTTTCAATAGTATTCATGAATGATACTAATTTATATAAAACATTGTTATAGACATCTATTGGTAATACTTCTTTGGTATTAATAATAAAATCAATTTGTTTTGTTTGGTCGTATACGACTATTTTTTCTATACTGGCACCATTAAAATAAGATAATAAGTTATCTTCAAGGTTTATTTCTTCAAATAATTTTTTTAATTTTTCCTGCATCATACTACGATCATTCCTTCTTAATTCATTTTATCATAAATAGTTAGTAATGATAAGTGGTTTACATTATTTTAACATGATAAATTATTAACAAGTTATTTTATTTACAGATAAAAGTAAACTGAGTTATTCAGGATATCGTTTTTGTTCGTAGTAGGTATAATTTCCTAGATACTCTATTAATTTTTTATCTTCAATACTTACTATTTTGTTGCATACTTTGTTAATGAAATAGCGATCGTGAGATACGAAGAAAATAGTTCCTTGATAAGAAGATAAGGCAGTTTCTAATACTTCTAAGGTAGTAATATCTAGATGATTTGTGGGTTCATCTAGAATTATTAGATTGGCTTTTTTACTAATTAACTCTAGTAATTTTAATCTTACTTTTTCTCCTCCGGATAAGATACCTACTTTTTTGTATATAAGATCACCATTAAAAAAGTATGTAGCAAGGATACTCCTTAAATGGGTTTCGTTGGTGTTTAAAAAAGAATTTGCATAATCATAAATGGTTAGATTATTGTTTGAAAAAGTTATTTCTTGAGGAATATATCCAATATTTAGATTACTAGCCATTTTGTTTTTGGGTGAAAATAATTTGTTGGTATATATATTTAAAATGTATTTTATTAGAGTTGATTTACCACTTCCATTTGGACCAATTAGAGCTAATTTATCTTGATAATGAAGTGACAATTTAGTATTATCTAGTAATTTGTTGGTTCCTACTTCAATGGTTAAATTTTTAAATTCAAAAATATCGTTACTACTTCTTTTTTCGATTACAAAATTTATAGGTAATTCTTTTCTTTCATGTGGTTTATCTAGTAATTCTATTTTTTCAAGTCTTTTACGAATACTGTTGGCACGCTTAAAAAACATTTCACCTTCTGGAGCTGCACGATGGCCGTACTCTTCTAGTTGTTTAATTTTTCTTTGCATATCTTTGATTAACTTTTGTTGATTGTTATAATCTTTGAATTCGTTTAGTAAACGGGCTTCAAATTCTTTTTCATAATATGTGTAATTACCAAAGTAAATATCACTTTTTCCTGATTCGATAAGAATTATTTTGGTAGCTACTCGGTCTATAAAATATCTGTCATGGGATACGAAGATAATGGTACTGGAACATTTTTTTAGATATGATTCGAGTGAATAGATTGTTGATATATCTAGATGGTTTGTGGGTTCATCTAAGAGAAGAATATCGGGAGCTGACAAGATGACGTTAGCTAGAGATACGATTCTTTTTTCACCACCGGATAAATTATTAAATGGCTTATCTAGATTAGATTCTAAATTAAACATTTTAATAATTTTACCTAGTCTTTTGGTTATATCATAATTGTTTATTTTAAGATATTCTTCTTGCAAACGGCAATACTTTTCAATAACTTTATCTAGGTTTTTGGTAGATGGATCTTGCATACTTTTTTCAAGTTCTTTTAACTTGTTGGTTAAGTAACTATAGTCACTGGGAATATTTTTTTCAAATATTTCTCTAACAGTTAATGGTTCATCATACATAGGAGCTGTTTGTGGAAGGTATCCGATAGTGGCATTTTTGCAGATATGAATAGTACCGCTTGTTGCGGAATCAACGCCAGCAATAAGATTAAGAATGGTTGTTTTTCCGGAACCGTTTGGACCGGTTATACAGATGCGTTCTTTTTCATTAACAGTAAAAGTTACATCTTTTAGAACTTTATTTATTCCATAATTTTTACTAATTTTATTTATATTTATATCTATCATATTATCACAACTTTCATTATTAAAAAATCATATAAAGGCCTTACATCCCCTTATATGATTTTAGGATGCAGGCACAACAAAAACTGTCATACCTGCTAATTATAATAGATTATACTTATTAATTGCAGGTATGACTATGAATAAACATACATGATTACATGGTTTATTGTAAACATAGTCACGCCTCCTTTCTTTTTTTAAATGTATCATAAATTATGATGGTTGTCAAATGAATTAAAAGGATATTTCTACTTATATAGTGTTTTTGTTATGTTTTTTATAAATTTAAAAAATCAATCTTTTCAGATTGACTTAATACTGCTTTGTTTTTGGAATAATTATTTTTTCAATTTGAGGTAAACCATTCTTCTTATCATATATTATTTTCGATGCACTATATAATATTTCCATACCTAAGGCTTGATCCTTTAAATCACTTTTACCTGAATTATTATTTAAAAATGAGTTGACAAATTCTTCGCGACTAAATTCGTTGAAACCAATAAAATTTTCTTTTCCCAATTCATCACCATATAAATCTCTTAATTGAATTCTTTGAAAAGGAACTCCGCCAATAATATCAACATTTCTATATATATCAATATCGAAATGTTCTAAACCTCCGGTTAATGTTTCATTTATACTATTAGTTCTATCTTTTATTTCTTTTGATTGATAACTGTGAACTTGTATATTTAATAATGGACCTACTTGTATATTTATTCTCTCGTGTCTTATTCTGCCATTTTTCTTATAATAATCTCTAGATTTAAACCATCCTCGTCTGGAAAAACCATAATGCAACAAATTAATATTTGCAGTAGTTATTAAACTATTACATGAATTATAAAATCCAATATTACCGTAAAAATTTTTTTCTCCATAAGTACTATAATCTTTTTCGTTTAATGTTGAATAAGGTTCATTAATTTCTTTTAAGTCGAAAATACTTTTATAGTCATTAGAATTAAAAACGACTTTTTCATCATTAGGGGTAAAAATATCCCCATACATTTTTCCTTTGGTTATATGTTTATTTTTATCAGTCAAATTATTTAACTTGATTAGTTCTGCAAGTAAATCAATGAAATGATATCCACTATGATATAGTTTTCCATATCCATATTTATATGGATGATTTTCTTTATCTAAATCATGTGGCATTTCCCAATTACCATCACAATGATATATATCAATATAAGTAATTGGAATATTGTATTGTGATATAATTTCTGCTAATAGTTTTTTTATAAATATGTATCCTCTGTGGTACTGTCTTTGACACATTATATTACATTTACAATTACTATTTTGATATAATTTTAATAATTCTTTATATTGTTTTTTTACTTTTTTTATATTTTTTAATTTATCCATACCTTTTACAACAGTAATAGGCTTGTCAGATAAAATATTTATATTATTTTTTAAGGCAAATTGTAAATACATATTATGAGCTTTTGGTTCAGTAGAAGAAATTATATAATTTATTTCATTTTCTCTACATAGTTGTAATAAAGAATTATATTCTTGTGCTGGTAAGTTTTCATAGTCTTTATATTCATCTGGTAAGGTCCAAATTATTGTATTACCAAAACCATTTGTTGCTAAATAATTTTTAACACTTTCTTTATTACTTTCTAAATCAACAATAATGCTCGGAATTATATTGTGATTTTTAAAATAATTCATGTATATTCTTTTTGAGTGTGGTCCTAAACCTACTAACATTATATTTTTTTTCATATTTTATAACCTCTTTATCATTATTTTTTTGCATTGGTTTGCTATTTCTAATTCTTCATTTGTTGGGATTACATATACGGGTATTTTAGATTTTACACTACTAATTAAACTTTCCTCATCAAATACTCTATTATTTTTTTCATTATCTAAATTTATGCCAAATTGTTCTAAATTACTTAAAAACAGTTCTCTTTGCTCAGAATTTTTTGCACCAATACCACCAGTCATTATTATAGAATCAATTCTATCTAGATTTGCCATCATTGATAGTAAATTTCTTTTAAAGTCTAAATTTAACATATTTCTCAACAATATAGAATCTGAATCTCCTACTTTACTTTTTTCGACTATACTTTTTGCACTTTTGTCGTTACAAATTGCAAAATATCCACTCAAATTGTTTAACATTGCAAGTGCTTCATTTGCTGTAAGATTGTAAATTTGCATTATTTTTGGAATAATTGCTGGATCTACATTTCCTGATCTGCTTGCCATTATAAGTCCTGATAATGGTGTATATCCCATTGTAGTATCAAAAGATTTTCCATTTTTTATTGCACAGATACTAGAGCCACCACCTAAATGACATATTATAGTATTTATTGAATTTAAATTTTCATTTACAATATTACTATACCTATTTAAAACATAATTATATGAAATACCATGAAATCCATATTTTCTAATTCCATATTTTTCATACAATTCTTTCGGTATTGCATACAAATAATTTTCTTTCTGAATTGTAGAATGAAAGGCAGTATCAAAAACAGCAATATTACAAATACTTTTAAATTTTTTTTGACATTCTATTATTGATTCTATTGTTCTTGTTCCATGTAATGGAATTATATTTGAAAGTTTTAAAATATCATTTAATACTATTGGATCTATTATAGTGGCATCTTTATATTTTTCTCCACCATGAACAACTCTATGACCAATAGCATTTATATCTTTTTCAGAATTTAATACACCTATTTTATCATCAAAAATATATAAATTGATTAACTCTAAGGCTTCAAGGCAATTATTAATATTTATATTTATTTCTTCTTTTATACCGTTATAATTTTTGTACTTAAAATAAGAATTTGGTGTTCCAATACATTCTATTCCACCTTGGGCCATAGTTAAGTTATTAGCAACGTCTATTACACTAAATCTTAAAGATGTGCTACCATTATTAATAATAAGAAATACCATACTATTACCTCACATTTACTTAATGATATTTTTTTACCTTTTTTTTGTTTTCAATTGTTTGTTCATCGGTATTACTAAATACTGGACAAAGTTGTTTGTCATATAAAATTTCTAGTTCATGCAGTGCTCTTGTACTGGCTACGTATAATAAATGCATATCTAATTTAGAATTTATAGAATAAATGTTACTTGATGCATCATTTATAATTACAGCATCAAATTCCAATCCCTTTGATAAGGTGCTTGTTGTCACAATTACTTGGGTTTTATACTCGGTTTGGTTATTTGTAATGTAAGTTACGTCAATATTACTATTTAATATTTTTTTATAAACGTTTAGTGCTTCTCTTTCATCTTTACAAATAATTGCGATTGTTTTATATCCTTTGTTTAGCCATTCTGTTATTTTAGCAGCTTTGTATTCATTATTCTTAGTCAGATTTTCAAATGATACTTTAGTACCATGTCTTACTACTGGTTTGGCGACATCTAAGTCCATTTGTTTTAGAATTTTATTTGCATTATCAGTAATTTCGATAGTTGTTCTATAACTTTTATTCAAATTTAAAATATAACAATCATTGCAAAAAACTTCTGACGCTACACTTTCCCAATTTTTAATTCCTCTATAATAATATATGGATTGAGCTAAGTCTCCATATATTGAAAATGTACTGTTTGGAAATGTTTCTTTTATTGCATCAAAATGAAACATACCATAATCTTGTGCTTCATCTATTACTATGTGATTGTATTGATAATTAGATTTGTAAACTAAATTATTTATATGGAGTAAAGCTGGTAGGTCTTCAAATGTAACTTTTTTTCTATTTAAATTTTGCAATGTGTTTTTTTGAAGTTTTAAAAGTTCAATTTTGTTTAGTTTGGCAGTATATTGCTCTAAATTAGCTATAAATAATTTATAAAGATTTAATGGACTTAATTGTAATTTCTTGAAATAGTTTTTAAGTAGTTTCACACCATCTTTTTTTAAGACAAAATATAACTCTGTACTTTTTGATACGGCATCTTTTCTGATTGGATTATCTTTGGGTAAATTACCTGTATATATTTCTCTATATTTTTGGTTTAATCTGTTATATATATCTTCCATATTATTTTTAAAATTTTCAACAAAATAATTACATGCATTATCAAAATTTGGATAGGAATTTGCATCTGAAAATATCATTTTTTTTATTTCATTAGCGCTATATATTTCCTCTTCATCTATTTTAAAACCTTCTGATACAATTCCATTTGACAAATAGTTTTTCATAAAGTAGTCAAGAGCTTTCTTACAATTAAGAGATGTTTTAAATGCTTGTATTCTTTTGTATTCTTCTTGTTCTTTTTTTTGATTAAAAATTGTATTTTGAGTATCTAATGTTAATTTTTCTTTTGTAAGTTTAATTACTAAGTCCATATAAGTTTGTTGTTCAACAGGCTCTGTTTCAAGTTCTGGTAAAACAGATGATATATAATTTAAGAAATATTGATTTGGACCAATTACCAAGAATTGACTTGAATTTACTTTTTTTTCTAAATTAAATACTAAATATGCAATTCTGTGTAGGGCTACTGATGTTTTACCTGAACCTGCCACACCTTGAACTATAATATTTTCTGAAATTGGTCTTCTTATTATTTTGTTTTGTTCTTTCTGAATTGATGCTATAATTGTCTTCATCTTATTATCAGCATTAACACTTAAATATGGACGCAATAATTCATCATTACTTGCTAAATTAGTATCTAATACATCAACTAACTTTCCGTCATCGATAATTATTTGGCGTTTTAATTTTAAATCTCCATATACCAATCCTGATGGAGTTTCATAACTGACTTTTCCTAAATCACTATCATAATACAAACTGCATATAGGTGTCCTCCAATCTGTTGTTACAATCCTATTTTTTTCATCATGAATAGTTGTTTTTCCAACATATATTTTAGCTACATTATTACTGCTATCAGCTATAAAATCAATTCTACCAAAATATGGTTTGTTTTCAGCTAGTTCTAGTTTTTTTAGCTTGGTGGCTTGAGTAGACATTAATGCTTCAACCAAAAACGAGTCCCCTTGCAGTACATTGGTATATCTTTTGGGAATTTCATCCATTTCTTTTATGCAATGTTTTTTTTCATTTTCTAAGTTTTTCTTTACATATTCTAGATACTCTTTTTCCTCATCAAAAGTAATTTTCATTATATCACCTCGTACTAAATATTTATTTGTTGTTTTGTACTTTAACGTTTATAAATATTTGTTTTTTGTATTTTATTATTTTCTTTTAGCTAACACATGATAATGATGATGATCTTTTATTTTTCCGTCAATCATTTCAATTTTTTGAATTTGTCTGACATCTAATATTTGATAATCTTTAAACAACTCAAATATTAATTCTGCATCAGCATAAAAATGTGGAACATTATTATCAGGACCATTTTCAATTCTAATTTTAGTATTTTCATCTAATACGGGCCAATCCTCTTTGAATCCCCAAGAATCTTTAGATCCTAGTGTTAAATAGCATTCTCCATTTTCAGTTAATATTCTACGAATTTCTTTTAATATTTTTTTTATGCCCTGTGTATCGGTATGTGAAATTGCATAATAAGCAAATACTGCATCCATTGTTTCATCTTTGTATGGTGGTTGCAACATATCTCCAACTTTATAATCGATATTAAGATTATTTTGTTTAGCCAACATTTGTGCACGTACTATTGCATTTTCTGATAGATCTAATCCATACGTATCAAATCCACACTGAGAAAACAATAATGAATGTCTACCTATACCACAGCCTAGATCCAAAATTTTTTTTCTATTTTCATTTTGCCATTTTTCTATTAAATAATATACTTCTTGTGAAGGAGTTAACCATTTTTCTTCCATATTACCTTTTACAACTTCCCAATTCCATGCCTCAGATTTTGTTATCATATTTCCTCCTATTTAATTACATTTATCTCTTTTATAAATTTCTTTTATTTTTAATTTTTTGGTTAAAACATTACCATAAATTACATTTTCACTATCATCTTCTCCAGCCATTCTATATAAAATTCCTTGTGGAGAAAGCATTAATCTAGTTTGTAATTTGGAAGGTAATCTTCCATCGATTTTCATTTCCGGATATTCTTCTTTTAATTCATCAACTATACGCAAAAATTCTTCTTCGGAAATATCAAACCTTTCTTTATTAGGAACTGCTCCTCTACCACTGCCTGAATAAAATTTTCTAAGTTTCCAATGATCTATTCCTAATTCATTTAGATGATGTCCTAATTCCAATAAATAATTTATGTTTTCTTTATGAACACATGTATTTACTAAAACTCCAGCATCTGTTAAATCTTTTACCATTTTTATTCTATTTGTTACTAATTCACTATGATTTTTAGCTCCTCTTACTTGTTCATTGATATTACTATTCATTGACTCAAATGGAAAAGCGAATGAATTAATATAATCTCTTATAAACAATAATTTTTCTTTCGTAAGCAATATACCATTTGTACTAATTCTAGTATTTACATTTCTTAACGAAGCTTCTTTTACCAATTGTAATAAATGCGGTACAGTTAATGGTTCTCCACCAATATATCTACTTTTAGTTAATCCATTATCAATCATATAATTTTGCATTTTTAGGTGTTCTTCAAAACTTTTTATTTCTTGAGCTTGATTCGGACTAATGCAATACGCACATTTTTCTTGGCAACAATGTGTAATTATCCAAGAAACTATTACTTCATCTTTGTGTTGACTATCTTCAATCATATACTTTTTTTCTTCATTTTTCATATTATTCGCCTCTTTCATATTATTTGCATTATAGATTAATTTTCATATTCTAAATATTCACAATTTCCCAATTTGTAATCATAATAATTACCACTAGATGGTTCTCCTTCAAAATAAGTTCTTATATATATACCTACACCCGCGTGGGTAACAATTAAAACATTTTTACCTTTATATTTTTCTTTCACCTCATCTAAGAAATTATAAATTCTATTTCTAAATTCAACTATAGATTCTATATTATATCTTTTTTCATTCGGATCATTAAAATCAATTTTTTCTGTTATTTCTGATTTTAATTTTCCTTCCAAATCGCCATTAGATCTTTCTATTATTCTCTCGTCGGTTATTTTTTCTTTATTTGTAATTTCATTGGCTGTTTGAATTGTCCTAATTAAAGGACTAGTTATTACAACATCTAATTTAATATTTTTAAATTTTTCTTTTAATTTTTTAGCTTGGACAATTCCTTCTTCATTTAACGGAGTATCTATTCTTCCACCATATCTACCTTCAACATTCCAGTTGGTTTGTCCATGTCTCACTATATAAATCATATTTTTTTCTCCTCCTTAATAACGAATGTATAAAGCGCAATAGGGTTTAATAATCTTTTTGGTTTTTTTATTATATCAATTAATCTATTTTTAAATTTTTTATAATGATATCCCGACTCTTTAATTATTATTCCATTACTATTGTTAATAATTGCTCTCCATTCCTTTCTGGTCATAAACCTTTCATTACCAAGCATTTTCTTTTCAAAATAAGATGTAGGAACACTAAATATACAAAAATCTGAAACTCTTAATTGTTCGTTTATAATTTTTACAATATCATTGTCAGAAAAATGCTCCATTACTCCACTGCTATGTGTTACAGAAAAAAATTTGTTTTCAAATGGTATATTTTTTATATCTCCATTTATTACTTTTAAGAAACCTTTTTCTCCCATTTCTTTATATTTTTTTAGTGTTTGACACACCATTTCCTTTTCTATATCCATTGCATATGATTTTAATCCAATGTTTGCAAGATATATTGATGTTTTCCCTGTACCACATCCGCATTCTAAAATAGGTTTTTTAGTTTTTTCAGCATATTTTATTACATACTTTAAAAAACTTTTTTTTAATTTGATTTTTGTTTTAAAATAATCATCCCAATTCTTGAAATCATTATCGATGTGATTACTATATAAGTTAACCCATTTAACTTGATCTTTTTTTTGCTTCTTCATTTAATCTCCTTTCCTATCTATTACAAATACTTTATTTAATGTATCTCATTCATATAATATCTCAAAATAAAACTATCCCTTAAAACTATAAACTTACTATGATATAAATTTTCATATTTTGACTCATTTATATTTTCTATACAATTTGTTATCGAATCTAGGGCTTCTTTTTTTGGAAGCCACAATATTTGTGCTCCTTCATCTTTTTCTTTTTTGGTTAAATTTAATTCATGGTTATCATTTAATACTTTTGCTACAAATATATAAGAAATTTGTTTAAAATTCTCTAAACTCTTGTGTTCTTCGATCGTTCCTAATGATTTAACTATTTCGATTTCACAACCTGTTTCTTCCAAAGCTTCTCTTTTAAATGCTTCTTCGGGAGTTTCACCATCATTAATACCACCACCTGGTAATTTATATTCATTTTTATTTACTTTGTTAAAAACTGCAATTTTACCATCATGATTTATTATAATTCCTCTAGCACTTTTTCTTATTTTAGGATTATTAAATTTAATAGAATTTAATCCAAAATCTTCATCAACTAATACCTTAATACAGCTCATCAATACTCCTCCTTTAATTATATTATATAAAAATATTTATGATGACTTATCAATAAAAAATCTGGGGTATGTTATCTTATTTATCACCTCTGTTATATTCTCTAATTAAATAATATCAAACAATATGATATAAATCAAATTGTTTTTTTTTATAATTGATATAAAAAATATTTATATCAATTGTTAATTAAAAGATATAAAAAAGCAAAGAAATCTAATAATTTTTTCTATAGATTTCTTTGCTTGTTATATATCATTGCATAAAATATCATTAATTATTATAAAAGTACTTGTTATTATATAGTCTACCTTAACTACTCTTTTATTATAATAAATTATTGTTTTTTTTGATTCGTAATTACACCAAATCATTAGATAGTTATCAATTTTTTCTAAATATTTTACATATTGATTAAAATATTTTTTATAATCATCACTATAACTAGATAATATTGATCTTTTTATTTTTTTATTATTTATATTATATTCTTTATAATCTTCTTTTAAATTAGATTCAATACTTTTACTAAAATCAGTAACTTGAAAATATTTTTTTCTAAGTTCAGAAACGTTTAAGTTGGTATTTAACTTGTTATAAATACATTCATCTTCTTTAGTAAATCTTTTACTGCATAAATAATCTGTATCTGTAATTACGGTTAATGCTATTAAGTTTCGTTCTTCTTCATTAAAATTATATTGATCTTTAAATATATCATAGATAAGTAATCCTGTACTTGAATATTCCATTTCCAAAACATGGTCTATTTCTCCGGTTATTTTATGATGATCGAAAGCTCCGATTACATTAATTAAATCATTTTTTGAATTAGTATCTACCAAAATATATTTTTTATCTTTGGTATTAGTAATTATTGTGGGTTCTTCTGGTAGAAATGCTTCGATTAGTTCTTTATCTTTGTTGGAAAATTTATAATCTTTGTTTAGAATGCAAAATTCAGCATTAATTTTTTTTGATTTTAGGATTTGTGTTAAAATGTAACTTGAAAAAATGGAGTCGGCGTCAGGATTTGCATGACCTAATACATATACCTTTTCATTACATTCTTTTAAAATTGTATTTACAATTTGATTTTTTATATCTGTTCTTACCTTCATAAGTATTTTTCCAATATTATTGTCACCAGACTCGTCTTTGCCAATACCCCAATAATATTCATCTACGGTTTTTTCAACTATTGTTTTATTTCTTGTTTCAATTAGTTTATACATTATTGATTTGTTTTGAATAAACTTTTCATAGATTCCTTTATACATTACATCATTCTTTATTAATTTGAAATCTTTTTTTCTTATATTTTTTCGATCTCTACCTATCGTTGATGCCTCTTTTGGGGTAGGAGCATTTATAATTTTTTGTTTAATTTCATTATCTGAATATTTTTCTGACTGATAATAATGTTCTACAGTTTTATAAAAGACATCGTTTACATAAAAACCATGGTTAGAATAATTGGCTAGGTAACCATATTCACCAAATTCTTTATAAAATTCTATACGCATTTATTTTACTTCTCCAACATATAAATGTTTTTCTTCTTCTTTTATTAAAACATTTTCATTATCTTCAATTGTTAAAATTTTACGATATGACACTTGTCCTTTTTGTGATGCGGTATTAAATAAATCTAACTTTTCTATTACAATACTGTTTTTATAACCACAGCTTAATTTCCATGCATAATTTTCTTGTTTCATTAAGCTACAAACTCTTCCATAATTTCTTTCATTTGCTGGTGTTAGAGGTTCGTTAATATAATTTGTTATTCCACGAAACATATGTATTGCTCTTCCCATATTACAAATCATTCCTGTGTCAATAGTAAAGTTTGGATCGAAAAATACTTCTGGATTATATCCTGATTTTTTTAATATTTCATAATATACTTCAATAATAGGAATTATATGATTGTTTATATATTTTTGTTTATCTTTTTTGTTATTTTTTTTATAAAAATCTGCAATTTCATGACAAATATTTATTACTTCAAGAACATCGTCCCAAGTAGCTTGATAGTAATTATCTTTCAAATTTAGACCATGACGATGTTTAAATTCATATAAAGCATTGAGAAAAAACCTTTCAGTTACTATATAACCTGATTTTTTTCTTCCTCCTTTTAAAGGATAAATATTAATTCCATAATTTCCACTATTTGTTAAACTTGGATTAAAGGAATAATATATTCCATCTTTATTTTCAAATAAATATCCATCGGCAGTTCTTACGAAGTCCATCTTTTTTTCATCAATCATGCTTTTTAATTCTTGAATATCATTAGGTATTTTAATTAGATTATATTCTTTGAAACTAATAGGATTTTCACTTATTTTTAATGCATGAATATATGGGTCAGCGATGTGTGCTGGTTTAAATTCAATGTTTTTATCAACTGAAACAAATAAATAATTTCCTGATGATACTATTTTCTTACCATTATATTCAAATTCGTAAACAGGATAAATTTCTACAAAGGGGTTAAATCTTAACTCAACACACATTCTTCTTCTTCCAGATCCAAACATATCATAGTATGGTTTATATATCTTTAAAAAGTTTGCTGTATCTTCGATGTAATCATTTAATGATGATTTGCCATTTTTTTCTTCCCATACCCTTCCAAACTGTGTTATTGATAATCTCACGCCACCTAAGGCACAAATTAGATTAGACTTTGCTATTTTTTTATGCATTTTGTTTAATTCCTTGTTGTGCCTACTGTATCCTACTGTTGATATTCTTGTTTTAACTCCTAACTCTTTATAACATAAATCAATAAATTCATAGAGATATGGATAACTACCTATATCATTATCAAGATATGGGAATATAACTCCCTCTCTATGCTCTTTTCTATCCCATGCTAATAATATATCTCCATTGGTATGACTTTTTGAGGCAAATTTTATTGCACTAACGATATTTCTTAATTGCTCTTCGTTCCAGCATTCTACCCTACAAGTTGAAAATTTACTACAAAAGCTACAGTTATTGAAACAACCTATTTGTGGTTGAAAATGTCTCATTTTTGATAAAAAGTCAACTGGCAAAGTAATAAATTCGTCATATAAGTCTTTTCTCTTTTTTAGAGTTTCAACACTTATGACTTTTTCATCAGATAATAGGAAATTCATAGGCTAACTTTCCCCCTTTTGTAAAAATTCAATAAATTTGTTTGTTGCTGATGTTATAAATTCTTCAATATACACAGCGCAAACGTCTACACTAGGTAGAGTGTCATCAAATGTTATTACCTCGAACATATCTTTATCTGATTGTATATCAATTACGTTTTCAATAAAATATCCAACTCCAACACCTCTTCTTACCATTTCAAGCATCATCTCTGTCGTCCATGATTCAAAAACTGGAGATAATTTTATGTTCATTGATTCTAAATAATCATCTAATTTAAATCTAATTGATGATGTTGCACTTGGTAATATTAATGGGTAGTTTTTTAAATCTGAAATTTTTTTGATTTTATAGTTAGGATAAATTTGCTTATTGTATGCAAAACAATTTTGTAATTTTGCAAGGTGTATTTTTTTAACTGTTTTATTAGTGATTTTTATTGGCAGTGTGTCTATTATGATATCTATTTTTCTTTGTTCTAGTAATTCGATCATATCTGCTGTAGATTTACTTATTGTTTCAAATTTGATTCCAGGATATATTTTTCTAAAATCTGCTATAAATGGTGATAGGTAGAATACTCCTATGTGTGAAGGAACGCCTATTCTAACACAGCCTATACCTAAATTATTTAGATTTTTTATATGTTCTTCACCATTTTTAATGATATTGAATGCAGTTGATATATATGAGTATAATTCGTTTGCTTCTACGGTTGGTTCGATTCCTTTAGAATTTCTAAAAAATAAGGAATATCCTAATTGATTCTCTAATTCTTTTAAACTATAACTAACTGCTGGTTGAGAAACATATAAGGTCATTGCTACCTTTGAAATACTTTTTTGTTCATATAAGTGTATAAATATCTTATATAAATTATAATCAATATTATTCATAAACCCCACCTCTTTTGCTATTATATACTATTTTTATAAAAAATACAATTATTATAATTTTTGCTTATATTTATTATATATTTAACTATCTCTATAAATATAATTTAATAGAAAATAGTAATGGTATGGTGAGATTTAGATTTTTTATATTTTCTACCAATATTCCAAATAATATTATCTAATTCTATTGAAGGAATAGATATACCTTCTTTGTTAAGTCTTTCTTTGAGTAGTTCAATTACATATAGTGTATTAGCTCTTAGTTCTATTTCCATATCACTATCTCTTGGAATAATTAATTCATTATCAATTAAATTTGATAATGATGCATCATATGTAAATATTCCAAAGTCTCTAAATGTTCTTGGTACTACGTAATCAGCACATCCGAGAAGATGATTAACATTTTTAATAGATTTATTAATTGTTTTTGATACATTAAATAAATCATTTACTAATAGATTAGCTCTTTTATAGAAATGGATTTCTTTATTTTTATAAATAGAAACATCTTTAAAGTGATCAATATTAGAAGTTATATAGTTTAATAAATCGATGTCTGATTTAATACTAAATAATTCTTGATAAAATGATTTATTATGTGAAATAAAATTAATTGTTGTTACAAAGTTATTATATCTTTTATCTAAGTGTGGCATAATAGATGAATCAATACCAGTAAATATTTTTTTAAATGATTCTAGTTTTAGATTAGATAAATAATTTATATCTAGAAATGATTTGTTATTTTTCACTTCTTTTATTAGTGAATAAAACATAGCATTAGATCCTGTTATTAATTCTTTGTTATACTCAATAGTCCATTTAGGTCTTTGCCAAAAGCAAAAGTTTAGGGATTCAATAATAAATACTAATAAGATCCATTCTTTTTCACTAAGATTTAGTTCTTCTTTATATGAATCGGCCCAATAAGTATATTTGGTTTCTTTTATTAAATTAATTAGTTCATCTATTTTGTTATCATTTATTTTTACGTATTTACTATTTTCTTTTACATATTTTAATTCTTCATTCATAATATTTTCCTCCTTATTATATCTTGTCATTTGAAATTTTGTATGCTAAATTTAGAGCCAAATGAGTAACTTCCTTCTTTTTATCTAGCATTGTAATCTCACCAATGCTTCTCTCTTCCCATGATGTTGCATCTAAGTTATCTCCAGCGTAATAGAATGTAAAATAATTTATCTTTTTTCTTTTACATATTGCAGCAATTGCAGCTCCTTCCATTTCTACACAGATTGCTCCATTTTTTTTGAAATATTCTATTTTATCTTTTGTTTCTCGATAAAAAGCATCTGTTGTCCATGTTGCACCTGTACGATAAGAAAAATTATATTCTTTTAAAATATTTATAAAATCATTTATATATAATTGATTCATTTCAATATCATCACTGGCCTCTTGATAATGATAACTTATACCCTCTTCTCTAAAAGCTTTTGTTGGAATAATAATACTACAATCTTCAATAGTTCTATCTAATACTCCGCAATTTCCATATATTATAAAAGTATTAACTCCATTAGCATGCAATTCTTCAATATCTCCTGAAATCATTGGTGCACTAACGGATGCCATTGATAATGTAAATAATTTATCATGGTATTTAAGAATATAGACCTTTTTTTCATAATTGGCGCAAGACATGTATCCCACTTCTTCACAATTATATTTTTGAACAATATCTTCTATTAAACGACGAGAAAATGTCATGATTGCTACACTGGGTAATTTAATGTTTTTATTTTGATTTTCTTTGAATTTTATTCCATATGGTTTAATAAAACCTTCTTCTTTACTATAACGTATCATTTTTCCTCCTTATATTTTTTTAATCATATTATGCATACGATTATGATATCCTTGTTTGTTATAAAATTTTATGGCATCTTCATTGTAGGCAAATACATCTATATGAATATATTTACAACCTTCTTTGATAAAGTAATTTTCCATTTTATTCATAAGTTGTTTTCCTACTCCACTACTTCGTGAAGAGGCAGAAATAATTAGTTCGGTTATTTCTCCTCTTTTAGGGCATTTGTAATCAAGATAATCGTATTTTTCATATGGAAAGATGCATCCCATAATTAAGCCTATTGCTTTATTATTTTCAATAGCTAGGTAGCATTTACCATTATTATTAGACACTTCTTCTAGATCAAGAATTGCCATTTTATTACGATATTCAGGATGAAGTTGATCTAGTTCATCCGCATCAATATCAATAATATATTCTTCTAATTCTACGAGAAGATCTTTTACATCTTCCAAGTATTTATCTGTATATTCAATTATTTGCATTATTACTCCTTTCATATATCATAATATTAAATATTTCTTTTTCATTGATAGTATTAGTACTTTCATATGTAGATAATATTTTAAAGTTAGAATTTAAATAACATTTTATAGCTCGTTTGTTAGAAGTTGAAACACGTAGCAAAATAATATCCGGATTAAACTGTTTATATATTTTTTTATTTATTTTATCAACTACTTTTCTTCCAATATTGTTATTTAAATATTCTTTATTACCTATGAATAAATCATATTCATATACTAATTTGTTATGTAGATAATAATCCGGTAGATCATTATTATATTTATATATTTGGATGAGACCAATATCTACTTTGTTTGATCTTATAATATATAATTCTTGATTAGATGACTTTAATTTATTTTGATATTTTCTAGTTATTTCAGATAGAGATAATTTTCTTTGTTCAAAATAGGTATATACATGTTTTTGACTACACCAAGTATATATTTTATTAAAATCATGATAATTATTTCTTAATTTTCTAAAAGTAATATTTAAATTATTAAGATAATTATTGAATTGTTTGAATGTTATATTATCTTTTATTTGATAGAATTCCGTTACTGGTCTAGGTATTCCACCAGATAAATCGATATAGTATTTATTTATTTTTCTTATGGCAATTGATTCGTTTGGATATTTATAGATTCCTAAGCGATAATAGTTTGGGTGTTCAAGATGGTATACGAAACCATCTATATAACACAATATAAAACAATGCATATGTTCGCTGGCTTCTAAATCAGAAAAATCATTAGGTTCATATATACGAGTGGCAAACATTTTGCTTTTAATATTTATTTTATCTAAAAGATACTTCATTAATTTAACTTGATCAATACATGTACCAATACCTAATGATAGTATTTCTTCCAATGACATAGTTTTATATAGTTTTCTAAAATTTTTCATATTAGCAATATGAATTTCTTGATTGATATCTATCCATCCATAACGAATATTATTTTTCATAAATTCAAAGACATCATTAATTGTTTTAATGTTTGTTGTATTAGGTAATGACTTATTGGTATTAATTTTTAAGATAACACCTGGTACTTCTTTATTAAATTTTTTCCAAGTGGTTTCTTTTTGAATTTCAAATCCGATATTTAGAAATGTTTTTAAGGCATATTTTCGATCTTTTTCAAAGAAATCATATAAATATTTAATACCATTTTTATTGGCAACTTTTACTAACAATTTAAGAGCATCTTGAGAATACCCTTTATGGCGGTAAGTATACTCAATTAGAATACCACAGGTATATATTTTTTCTTTAGGATCATACTGATAGTTAACGTAACCAATAAAAGTATTTGTTTCACAATCTTTTATATAAGCAAAATATAAGTCTTTTCTATAATATTTTTCTAACCATGAATCATAAGAGAAATCAATACAACCGGTATCATAGTGATAGTTTTTATAGGATACATCATAACCGGCATTATAATTCATTGTTAATGGATCATTTTCTAGTTTTTGTTTGTAAGAATATTCATTTATTTTTGGAACAACTAAATCAATATTTTTCATTTCTACTCCACAAATTAGAAATTAATTTTTCTAGATATGTTGGTTCTTTTTTGACTATATTTTTTAATATTTTAATATTCTTACTACTTTTAATAGAGAGTTTTTCTTGGTTATTAATATTTAATTTTATTATCATTTTCCGCTCCTTTTATAAAAAAATTCTGCGTAATGCAGAATTAATATACGGAAAAACAATAAATCTATTATGATATAAAGATTTATACAGATGGTGTGATTAATTCTACATTACTAATATGATTGATTTGTAAATTGGTTTTCATATTAATCACACTCCTTTCTGTAATTTACAATATAAATATATTATATATTCTAGATATTGTCAATCTTTTTTTATTAATCTATTTCATAAACCCATCCAGGAAGCCAGGCCCCAGTTTTTCTCCAGTCATTTTGAATAGCTTCTTGCCAAGTTATTTTTTTAGTAATGACATCGAATGCTAATTGAGGTGCTCTATGGGCTACAATACCTATTGTTTTACCTTGGTATTCTTTTTTTAAATATTCAATAAAGTTTTGAATTCTGTGTTCTACATCTTTTAAAGATTCACCTTGAGGAAATGGTGTTGTAATATGATCTTCGTATTTTATTAATTCTTTACTTTTTCCATCAAGAAGGCCATAATTACATTCTCTTAATCTTTTATCTTTGATTTTAGTAGCATTTGGAAATGCTAAGTCAGCACTATCTATTGCTCTAGTTAAGTCTGAGGTAAAGATTACATCAAACTTAATATGTGAGTTTACTTTTCCTAAATTTTTGGCTTGTTCTTTTCCTAACTCGGTTAATTTTACTTGTTTCCATCCAGAACATAATTTATTGGCATTATCATAAGTTGTTCCGTGGACAAAATATATTAATTTAGTTTTCATTTGGAATCTCCTTTTACTTCTTCTTAAATATTAGCTTTTTTAGATATCAATGTTATCTATATAAGATATTACTTCATTAAATACTTTGGCATGGGTTTTATGGAAAGTATTGTTTTTAATTAGTTCTTCAATATTTTCTCTTTTTAGAAACGATACGGATGATACTTCAGATGATTGAAGTTTTAGTTTTGATAAATCAATATCTTTTTTTAAATAATAAATATCACATAGAGGAATTCCTAAAGAAATATTTTTGATATATTTGATATTATCCTTAGATATATCTACTCCTAATTCTTCGAATACTTCACGAATTATGGTTTGTTTAGAATTTTCTTTATATTGAACGTGACCGCCGGTAGATGAATATAGTCCGGATTTTTCTGGAGATGTTTTTTGTATTAAGAATTCGTGATTATTATTTTCTATATAAATAATTGTTATTAAGATATGTTCATTTGGTGGTAGCTGTTCGCCCCTTTTTACTTTTTTGTTTAACAGTAATAAATTATCATCATATACATTTAAATATTCCATTTTTCCTCCATTATATACGAAAACGATAAGTCTATTTAGTAAACTTATCTATAACTTGTAATAAGTTGTCTTTTTTTAATGGTTTTATTATAACACTAGTGAAACCTTGTTTTAGATACTCTTCACTATATTCATAGTTATTATCTTTAGTTAGTAATATTACTGGTATATTAAAGTTTCTTATTTCTTTTAGTTTTATTAATAATTCAGCACCAGTTATTTGGCTTAATTCTTCATCAATTAAGATAAGATCATATTTGTTTTTACTTTTTATTTTATTAATAGTTTCTTTTCCATTTAGAGAATAATCAATATTTATATTGCTATCTTTTAATAACTTTTCAATTAGTTTATGGGTAGATTCGTTATCATCTACGACTAAGATTGATTTATTATCATAGATAGCGTTATATTCTGTTTCTTCTTTATTTACATGAATATCCATTTTTTGATCTAAGATTATTTTTATCTTAGTACCTATTCCATAGTTTGAAGATAGGATCATGGTACCGTTCATTAGGGTTATTGCTTTATATGACTCAGAGATGTTTTTATTATTTATCTTGACACTCTCTAGTTCATTGGCTTTAATACCTATTCCGGAATCTTCGATAGTAATTATCAAGCGCATTATTTCATTTTTGATAATTGTATTTATATTTAATTCAATATAACCTTTATCAGTATTTTTTATACTTTCATTTAATAATAAAGTTAAGACTTTCTTTAACTCTATTCCATCACCATATAACATATCAGGAATATTATGTTCGATATTAGATCTAAACTCGATACCTTTATTAAGACAAATATCTTGATAAGTTATTACTAGATATTTAATTATATTTTTTATATTATATTTAGTATTATATATTTTAATATTAGAAGAGTCTATAGTTGATACATCTAAGATATCATTAGTCATTGTAGTAAATTTAGAGGTTTCCCCTTTAATATTTCTAGCGCTATCTTTATCAAGTTCTAGGTCTTTACTTTCTAAAATATTATCAGCTTCGACATTAATATTTTTAGTAGTTTTTCTAATTTCCTGAGTCATGTTATATAGAAATAAAGTTTTTTCTTCATTAGCATTATCTGATATTACTTTGGCATCATGCATTTCTTTTAGAAGTTTTACATCAGGGTTTTCAATGGTAAAATACATTACTACTGTTATAAGGGTCTCTACATAAGTCATCATTAATAATTCCGGAAATCGATTTTGAATAATAATTGATACCGTTCCTATTAAAACAAATAATAAAACTGGAATATATTTTTTTGTCCATATTTTTTTATAATTAATAACTAGGTTGTATATTATTTCTAATACTAGAATAGCACTTATTGCATATGTAAAATTTACACTAGGACCGGTTGTATATCTAGTGTGAAAATTGTTCTTTATCACTAGATCTATTGGTAGTGTATATATGGTTGAAATAACAATTATCATAAAAAATATGTTTATATATTTTCTTAATAAACTATCTTTTTTTGAACTGGAAGATATTGTTTCTATATATAAAGAAAATAATCTGGTCCAAACAATTAAATATACTAGGTATGATTTATATATAAAATCACTTATTGTTTGATAATCATTATATATTATTGAGGCAAAAGTACATAATATTTCTATAAACAAACCAATAAAATTTGAAATTAATAACAATTTATAAATTTTTGTTTCTTTATTTTTTATATATCCTTTTTTATAAAATAATATTATTATAACTAATGAAAATGGAATTGCACAAATTGGAAAATAAATACCACTTGACATAATATCACTCCTTATTACTTTATACTTTAATTAAATTATAACACACTAATATTTTTTTTAAAATAAAAAGAAGATAATTTTGATTATATCTTCTTGAATTTATTTTATTCTTTTTTTTGTTTTATTCTGTTCTAATTCTTTTAGAGCATCTTGTTCTAGATATTGATAATCTATTTTTTCTGTTCCAGTTTTTCTAGGTAATTCTGATACGAATTCAATATATGTTGGTATTTCATAATTTTTTAATTGAGCGGTTTTACCTGTTATTGATGTATATGAATTACTAAATGATTCGATGATTATATTTTTCATTTCTGCTGTAGGTAAGTATTGTTCATTTAATACGATATATGCTTTATTTACATATAAATACTTTTCATCTGGTACTTTTACAACAGCACAATCTGCTACATATTTAGACATAGCTATTAGATTTTGAACATTATCGCAATATACTTTATTTAGTGATGACATTATATAAAATCTTGACTGTCTTCCAGTTACAGTAAAATATCCATCTCTATCAATATATCCAAGTGTTCCTGTAATATAATATTCTATACCATCTTTTATAAATTTAGATTTTTGAGTTAATTCTGGATTATTATAATATCCTTTAAATACGTGTCTACCAGCAATGCATAGCAATCCTTCTTCATTATATTTTAATTCTTCCATAGTATCTGGATTTACAACCATTGCTTTACTTCCTACGAGAATTTTTCCTGCGGTTGTTTGTTTTAATGGTACTCCAACTGGTGTTGAACCAATACTTACAGTTTCAGCATTGCCACAGCCATTGCCAATAATTACTTTATCAGCACCATGCTTTTTAAAGAACTCTTCTCCTCTTTTTGCATGTTCTGGTGTTAAGAAGTCTCCACCTGATATAAAATGGGTAACAAATGATAAATCTTGATTATCAGGAATATTTTTCATAGTTAAATCTAATAATGCTGGACTACCAAATATTATACTTGGATTTTTTTTGTAGTAATAACTTATCGTATCTTTACTAATATTTGGAGCTAATATAGAAATTTTCCCCCATAGTAATGAAGTTAGAGCTGATGTAACAAATCCATATGGATAAGAAAATGGTACACAAGTTAGTGTTGTAGGACTTGTTATATCTTCAGTATGACTAGTATTTTTGGCATATATTTCTGCTGCTAAGACATTTTCATTTGTTAATACGACTGATTTTGGCTTACCAGTACTACCACTAGTAAATAATATTAGAGCATCTTCTTTATAAGAATGATATGGTTCTAATTTTATTTTTCTCTCCTTAGCAATGCTTCCTAAACTACTAAAATCAATTAATCTATCATTATATTTATTATGATAACTATTATCTAATGATAAGTTGTTGATGTTATTTTTATCTAATGTAATTATATGTTTTATGTTAGTTTTATTAATTATTTTTTTATTATATTCACTATCCTTATTATAATTTATAAATATTGGTGAAGAAAATAGATTTAAATATGAACTCAATTCTTCTAATGATGAGTTGTTATCTAAGAATGAAGTTACAGCACCAATTCTATTACAAGCAAAGAAAGATACTAATGCTTGATATAAATTTGGCATAGCTATTGATACTATATCGCCTTTTCTTACTCCCAATTCTTTTAAAGACAATGATACTGTTAATGAATCTTTTATTAATTTTTCGTATGTGGCATTTAAATTTAAACAGTTAACAGCTATGTTGTCTTTTATTTTTGTACTTAGTAATTTAAGTAACATGTAAATATTTACATTTGGTATAATTGGATTTTTCTCAAAGTATGTTGAATTGATACTTTGAGGATCATCTATTGATGGATATCCTGTTAATATTTTTTTTGACATTGTTTTAATTAATTCATCTTCTTGCATTATAATCCCCCCATTTGAATTTTGTATTATATATTTTATATGATTTTTATGAAATAGGCAACCCTATTTAACCAGTTTCATGACTTATTTGATGATATCTAAGATTAGTTTGTTATTGTTAGATTTTGTTTTTGATATTTTGAATATTGTATTATCAATACTAGTTATTTCTTTGTTAGTATATAATGTCATAATTGTATCTGATTTATTAACATAATCATTGATATTTTTATTTACTATTATTCCAGCACTGTAATCTATTATGTCTTCTTTATTATGTCGACCTGCTCCAAGAGACATTGATAGCATGCCTAATTTATAGGCATCTATATCAACAAGATAACCTTCAGTCATGGATTTTATTTCATATTTATGTTTGGCTTGTGGTAATTCATCAATTAATCCGTGTTGAAAATTAACTAACTCAAGGAATTTATTATAGGCATTGCCATTATCTAGATTATTTATTACTTTTGTTTTGGCTTCTTCATATGAAATATTTAATCCAAGGGAAACCATGTATGATGATAATTCAATACATATATCTCTTAGAGGACCTTGTTTATTATTTTTTAATATTTCTATAGCTTCGGATACTTCAAGAGAGTTACCAATATTGTTACCTAGTGGGATTGACATATTTGTTAGGAGGCAAATAACTTTTATATTGTTCGATGAGCCAATATCAATCATTAACTTGGCTAATTTTTTGGCATCTTCAAGATTTTTTATTAAGGCACCGCTTCCTACCTTGATATCTAATACGAGTTTTTTGGCTCCAAGAGCTATTTTTTTACTCATTATTGAGGAAGCAATTAGAGGAATTGATTCGACAGTAGCTGTTACATCTCTTAGGGCATATATTTTTTTATCTGCTACGGCAATATCTTTTGTTTGGCTGGTTATTGCTACGTTAATAGTATTGATTTGGTTTAGAAATTCTTGTTCTGTTAGATTAACGTTAAAACCAGGAATTGATTCGAGTTTATCGATGGTTCCACCAGTGTGGCCTAATCCTCTACCGCTCATTTTAGCTACTTTTACGCCACATGATGCGACAATAGGACTAATTATTAGGGTTGTTTTATCTCCAACACCACCCGTTGAATGTTTATCAACAACATTTGTTCCTAGAGGAGATAAATCTAATTCTTCACCAGACATAGCCATATATTTGGTTAAGGAATATATTTCTTCATTAGTCATTCCATTTAGAACAATAGCCATTAGTAATGCTGACATTTGGTAATCTTTTATCTCATTAGATAGATAATTGTCAATTATATATTTTATTTCTTCATCTGTTAATTCTTGTTTTAATCTTTTTTTATTAATTATTTCTATGATATTCACAATAGCCACCTCTTTTTATATTTCTTCTTTATATGTAGATTTAAATAAATCTTTATCTTCTTTATTCATTTCTTCGATTAAATCTATTTTGGGTAGTTCTTCTTTACTTGATAAGCCAAAGTAATCTAGAAATTCATCAGTTGTTTTATACAGAATTGGATGACCTGGTTTATCAGAACGACCAGATTCTTTTATTAGACCTTTTGCTAAGAGTCTACGCATAACGTATACGGAATCTACGCCTCTTAGTTCATCAACTTCAATACGCGTTATGGGTTCGTTATAAGCAATTATAGCTAATGTTTCTAATGCTTGGGTTGATAAGGTATTATTCTTGGGATTTTCTAATAATTTTTTGTAATATTCTTGATGTTCTTCTTTAGTTGTTAATTTAAATGAATTACCTAGATAATTAATTCTTAAGCCTCTATCTTCGTTTATATAATCTTGTTTTATGGAATATATCAGTTCTTTTGCTTCTTCTTCGGGAATGGATAAAATATCTGATACTTGTTTGATAGTTAGGCCAAGATCTCCCTGGACGTATAGTAATCCTTCGATTATTCCTTTCATTATTTCACCTTCAATTCAATAGTTATGTCTTTAAAATTAGAGTCTTGTCGAATAATTATATCGTTTTCTTTAGTCATTTCTAAGACGGATAAGAAAGTTACTACGATATAAGGAGTATTATTCTCTTCGAATAATTCAGTAAATAAGACTTTGGGTTTTTCTTTTAATAATTTTTTGATGTTATTTTTACGATTTTTAACACTGTATTCTTTAGTAGTTATTTTAGTTGTTAATGGTTTTTCTCTTTCTTTTCGATCTAGAAAGTCCATAAATGCTTTAACTAGTGAATCTACGGATGTATCTTCACTAGGGGTTAGTTTATCAGTTACGTAGTTAGATATTTTCTCTGGGGATTTAATATATATTTGTTTTCGATTTTCTTCGAGTTCTTTAAACTTGGGAGTCATATCTTTATATTTTTGATATTCGATTAGTTTATTAATTAGTTTTTCTTTTGATACTTCTTCATCTTCTTCCTCGACTTCTTCGGTAGTTTTTGGAAGTAATGACTTAGATTTTATTTCCATTAATTCGGCAGCCATAACAATATAAGATGCTGCGACGTTTATATTTAACTCTTCCATTTTATTAATATAATCTAGATATTGTTTGGTTATTTCATTTATTTCTATATCTAATATATCCATATTTGATTGTTTGATTAAATGTAAGAGTAAATCTAATGGTCCAACAAATTCATTTATTTTAATACTGTAATCCATATATAACACCTATATTAATTATAACAAAATAAAGAATAAAAGTCATTAAATTTAGCGACTTTTATTCTTTATATGAGTGTATGCTTTGCTTTTACCAATGTATGGTATAAGGGTATCTAGTAATTGATATGGATTTTCATTTTTACAATTAGTAAATACTTTTTCAATTATGAATAGTAATTCTTTATTTACACCAATATCATCTAAATAGTTAATAAAATCATATATGTCATCAATTGGATAGTTATTTATATTTTTACCAAATAGAAAATTTAAGATAATTATGATGTAACAATATAAATCTGTATCTTCACTAGGTTCTATGAAACCACCACTTGTTCCATCAAGGGTTTTTTCGTATTTATTTATACGATTAATTGGAGCAAATGCGGATAAGTATCTACTACCAAAAGGTTTATTATTGTTTATCTTACACGAGTCTATATCTACTAATAAGAGTTCTTTAGTGGACTTATCAACAATAAAATTAGATTCATGTAAGTCATTTACATAGAAATCTGTTATACTGGTATGAGTTCTTACTTGTTTCATTTTTTCTAATATTCTACCGATATCTTTTAGATATTTAATTTTTGTTTCGTTGTCTATATTAATATCTTTTAAGATAGTATCAAGATTTATTGATTCGATTAATGGCATAATAAATCCAACAACTTCTCTATCAACGATTGCTAGACTGTCTGGAAATACTATTTCATCAATGTCTATTTTTTCTTTATTATCTATTAAGGAATTTATGGTATATAGTTTATTACTAAATATAGCACCATTTCTAACATAGAATTTTTTTAATAATTTATTGACGTTTTTCCATTTTTCTTTGGTTTTTAGTACATATAATCTAGCTTCGGTGTTAAAGACATTATTTGGTAATTCATAAGGTTTTAAATTATCAAATCGTTTTTTGGTAAGGATTGTTGCTTGCATATACATCTCCCCTTTTTTATGGTTGTTTATTATAACACGAGTAAAGAAAAAAAGCAAACTTTTAGTCTACTTTTGGCAGTGAGGGCAATAATATGTTCCTCTTTGATTAACAGTTGTTTTGATTATTTTTGTTTGACAATTAGGGCATGGTTTAGATGCTTTACCATGTACTAATAGTTCTTGTTGGAAAAGTCCGGTTATACCATCTACGGATGTATAGGTATGGATTGTGGTACCACCTTTGGCAATTGATTTTTCTAAAACTTCTCTAGTATATTTAATAATATCCGTGAGATTTTTATTAGTTAGAGATTTTGCGGGCTTTTCAGGATTGATATGTGATAGAAATAATATTTCATCAGCATAGATATTACCAATACCAGTAATTATTTCTTGATCTAGTAACATCGTTTTGATAGCTTTGTTTTTATTAAATTTATCTTTTAGGTAAGATATGTTTAGAGTATCATCCCAGGGTTCTTTTCCTAATTTAGTAAGAGGGCTATTTTGGGTATCATCAAATTTAAGTAAATACATTTTTCCAAATTTACGGGTATCATTATAGATAAGACGTAAATCATTATCTAGATCAAATATTACATGATCGTGTTTATTTAGAGGGATATCTTTTTCTTTTATAAAATATTTTCCTTCCATACGAAGATGAGATATTAGAAAATAGTTATCTAGATGAAAGACAATGAATTTTCCTCTTCTTGTAATATCGTTGATAGTTTCGTTGGCAATATTTTTTATAAATGTTTCTTTATCAGGGTATGCGATAATACCAGGCCAAAGAACATTGCAACTTAGTATTTTTCGATTTTTGACTTTTTTTAATAAACCGGCTTTTACAGTTTCTACTTCAGGTAGTTCTGGCATAATATCAACTTCTTTCAAAAATATTTTATCAAAAAAAAGACTTAAAAGCAAAAGTTTTAAGTCAATTCAATATCAGTATATGTAAATCCCCCACCAATACATAGATTTTGGTAAAGTAATTTAACTGATACTTCGGCGTATTTATAGTGAACTTTACCGTCTTTAATATAAGAATAGATAAAAGAATCTAAATTATCTTTGATTAGTTTTATATAAGTATCTTTTTGTTCTGTTAGTTCTTTTTTAGTTACAACATCATTTGTATTACATTCTTTACTTGCACTTTTTCTGAATATATATTCAGATTTGTTATCAGTGATTTCTTTATTGAAGAATTCGGTTGCTAGATTAGAAAAGTCAGTGTTTGCTAAATTTAGAACTTCTTCATTACTTAATACTTTTTTATTTTTTAAGTCAATATTAACAGTATTTAGGTATGTGTAAGACATTTCTACGTTTACATTATACTCTTGATAAACCGTTAGGATGTTATCATTAATTTGAGCCCATACATTGTCTTTTAAGATATCAATGTTTTTAAATTGTTCTTTGCTTACAGGGTCTTCAAGGACATTATTAATTAGTTTTTCAATAGCTTTGATATTAGTATCTTGTTTTTCAGTAAAATCTTTTACTAAAGAAGAATCAAGGTTTTTGAAATTTACTTTTTGGATAGCTATATCATTAACATAATAATCTTCGATAGCGACGAAGTCTTCGCTGTTTTTGTATTCTTCGATTACTTGATTATTGGTATTATTTTCTTTTTGTTTAAGATTATTTGTATAAAAATAGAAGCCTCCCCCTAATAATAGTAGTAATAAAATAATGATGATGATTTTTAGTATTTTATTTTGTTTTTGGATGTTTTCCATTAACATTTTCCTCCTTTTTATAATTAATATAATTATACCACAAAAAAATAATTAGGATGTCAATTAATTTTTAACAAAAAAAAAATAATGCTTTTATTGTTTGGAAAAAGCATTATTTTATTGTTTTTATACTATTTGGCATCATACCAATTATTACCGAATTCAATATCTACTTCAAGAGGAACATTTAATTTAATAGTATGCTCCATTGTTTCTTTAACGATGTTTTTGACTTTTTCTTTTTCTTCATTTAAGACATTAAATATTAATTCGTCGTGTACTTGAAGCAACATGGTACTTTTGATATTTTCTTCTTTGAATTTTTCATCTATTTCAATCATAGCTTTCTTTAAAATATCTGCACTACTACCTTGAATTGGAGTATTTAGAGCCATACGTTCGCCCATACTTCTTTGCATATAGTTGGAACTTGATAATTCTTCGATATTTCTGGTTCTATTCATGATAGTTTTTACATAGCCGTTTTTGTGGGCTTCTTCAATTTCTTTATTCATATAATCTTTAATACCTGGATATGTTTTAAAATATGTATCTATGAAGGCTTTAGCTTCTTTTGGAGAAATACCAATATCTTCGGCTAAACCGTAAGGACTAATTCCATAGAGAATTCCAAAATTTACGGCTTTGGCTTGACGACGCATATTTTTGGTTACAGCATAATCTGGAACTTTGAAGATATCCATGGCTGTCTTTGTATGAATATCCATTTTGTTATTGAAAGCTTCGATTAATTCTTTTGTATTTGATAGATGAGCAAATATTCTTAATTCTATTTGAGAATAATCTGATGACATTATTTGGGAATTCTCTTCAGGAATAAAAGCTTTTCTAATTAATCTTCCAAATTCATTTCTAATTGGGATATTTTGTAAGTTTGGTTCAATTGATGATAGTCTACCAGTTCTGGTTAGAGCTTGAGTGTATATTGTATGAATTTTTCCATCTGGTTGAGTGGCATTTAAGATTCCTTCGAGATATGTGGTATATAATTTATTTAATAAACGATATTCGAGGATTTGTTTTATTATTGGATATTCGATTAGTTTTCCTAGAACGTTAGCATCGGTTACATAGCCAGTTTTATTTTTCTTAGCATATGGGAGTTTTAATTCATCAAATAGAACTTCTCCGAGTTGTTTTGGTGATGAGATATTAAATTCGTGACCGGCATAATTATAGATATCTTTACTAATTAATTCAATTTTTATTTTTATATCTTCTTTCATATCTTCGAGTTGTTTTTTATCTATACGTATTCCAGTTAATTCCATTTTTGCTAAGACAATAGATAGAGGCATTTCAATATTTGTTAATAAATCTATTTGATTATTTTCTATTAATTTATCTTTTAATGGAGATACGGTATTATAAATGAATTTGGCTTTTTTTAGGCTTCTTTCTATAAACTCTTCTTCGGTTAATTTTTCTTTTTTATCTGATACTTTGATTGGATAATCTAGTTTTTCTGCTAGGTATGCAATGTCATCTTTTACAGAATAATTTAGAAGATAAGCTGCTAAGAGAGTATCAAAGGTACATATTGGGGTATACAAATTATTTCTTGTTAATACGGAATATAATTTTTTATAGTTATATGTATAAATACTTATTTTATTTAAAAAGTCTGTATTAACTAGATCTTCTCCCTTAATATATATAGCTAAATTATCATTATAGATACTTACTCCTATGATGTTAGCTTGATGATAGTTATCATTATCTAAATCAATATTAATAGCTACATCTGAGTTTATATCAATATTATTTAAATCTTTTATTAAATTATATTTTATTTTATCATCTGATATGGTTTTGTTAGTAGCTTTTCTTAATAATGAATGAAAATCTAAATCGTTATAGATATTTATTAATTCGTCAGTTAATTCATTTTGATATTTTATATTATCTAGATTAGTATCTATCGGTACTTCTCTATAGATCGTAGCAATATCATATGACATATAGGCATTATCTTTATCGGTAATTAATTTTTGTTTAGTAGCTCCCTTAATGTTTTCGATATTTTGATATACACCATCTAGGGAACTATATGTTTGTAGTAGTTTGATGGCAGTTTTTTCACCAATACCTTTTACTCCTGGAATGTTATCTGATTGATCACCCATTAATGATTTTAAATCAATCATTTTTATTGGTTCTAGGCCATAGGTATTCATAAATACTTCTCTATTCATGCGAATATAATCTTTTTGTTTTAATAGTTTAACATCAACATCTTCGGATATTAATTGTAGTAAGTCTTTATCACTACTTACAATTGTGGCAACAAATTCGGCTTCTTCATCTACTTTTTTAGCAAATGTTCCAATAATATCATCTGCTTCGTATCCTGCTAATTCAAAATATTTAATACCCATAGCATTTAGAATTTTTTTGGCTACGGGGAATTGTTTTTTTAAATCTTCAGGCGTTTCATCTCTTTTTCCTTTATAGTAGTCATATTTTTCATGACGAAATGTTTTACCAATATCAAAGGCTACCATGATATATTCAGGGTTTTCTTCAGATATTATTTTATTCATCATATTTACAAAACCAAATAAGGCATTTGTTGGAAAACCTTCACTGTTGGTCATCATGCTTCCAGAATATAATGTTGCATAGTAACTTCGAAACATTAAGTTGTTACCATCTACGAGAATTACTTTTTTCATAAAATCACCTATATATATAATATCATAAAAAGAGAATTATTTAAAAGAAAAAACTTCAAATGTGAAGTTTTTAGTTATTTAAGTTTAAGTCCATCCTTAAAAGCATTACCAACTTTATTGCTTACTTCATAGTATTCGTTTGTGTATGGATTATAAGCAATGGCTTTTAGTAGTGGAACATCAATTTTATCATTTGTTATAACTGATTCATCAGCATAAATATTTTCTACTTTAGCTATAACGCCTTCGATATATTCATCTTCATGATATTTTATAAAAGTACATTCTAGGAATATGGGTAATTCATTGATTATTGGGGCATCAATATTGTTTGATTTAGTTGATGTTAGATTAGCGTTGGCTAATTTGTTTTCAATGTTATTACCAGATACGACTCCGAAGTAATCAGCTTCGGTGGTATAGTTAGATGATGGAATGCTGATAGTAAAGGCATTCCTCTTTAAAATATTTTCTACGGTTTTATGTGATTTGCTTAGGATAAGTAAAACTTGGTCACGACTTATCATGGTACCCCATGCAGCATTCATAACATTTACAGTATTATCTTCATTGTATGTTGCTACTAATAACACAGGCATGGGAAATATTGATTTTGAATTAGTTATTTTTTTCTTCATTTTATCACTTTTTCTATCTTATTATATATGGATTATCTAGCGTACCATCTCCGGATACGGTAATTATTCTGTTTTTTAAAAATACGACTGGTCTAAATATATGAGATTCTGTTACAACACTAGGGGTTATACTGTTACCAATAGTGAATACTTTATTGTTAATTGGTAATTCTTTAGTAACTTCAGATATATCTTTTACTGTTGGATCTTCAAGAGTATTTTCTTTTTCAGAAATTGCTTGTTCTTCATAATGAGCGGTTAAGGTCCATTCGCCAAGAGAGCTTGAGATATTTAACCAATTATTCTTTAGACATTCATCAGTTAATGAAGTAATAGTTAAGTCACTACACATAGATGAATTTATAAAATCAGATAAAGATAATATAGATATATTTGAATTTACTTGATTATCAAAATTAGCAAATTTGTTATCTTTTAGATACTCTTGTTTATAAGTTAAATTTGTTAGATATTCACTTTGATATAGTTTATAATCTTTATCTAAATATTTTTTTATATTAGAATTTTCCCAATTATATGAAGATTCATTATTATAAGGTAAATCTACTACAAAATCATTTTTAATAATTTTGGTAGTATACGTTGACGAATCTTGGTCATAATATACCCCAAGAATACGATATAATTCACAAGTATTAGTATCAAATTGATTTTTACAATTATAATAGATAAAGTTACTAGGATTATCTCCATAATAGATATAGTTTTTATCTACTTTTTTTATTCCTGATGGACCCTTTGAGTAACCAATTAATTTATCATATTTATCTATTTTAAGAGTATTTTCATCAACTTTGTAACTATTTATTTTGTAGATGGTATAGCATTTATCTTGTTCTAGACAAGTATAGTATGTTTTATCTTTATTACTTAGATATTTTTCAATATCAGTAAGGGATAAATATTCTGGGTTTTCTAGAGTAAATAGTTCATCTTTATAATTGAATTTTTCAGAGATGAATATTTTTTTATCATTAGTAATAGTTATTTCATTAGTTATATTTTTATATGTTAAATAACCTGAATCATGTTCTGTTGGTTTTTTATTTTGATTAACTATTTTTGTTGCTAATTGTTGATATTCGCTTAGAGAACTATCTATTATTGACTTGTCATCTTTGATGTTTAGGGAACAAGTTCCTGAATTTATTGCTGAAGATAAGCCAATATTTATTTTAACTGTTTCTTCAGTATCATTGGTAGCTAGAATAGTTACTCTAGTACTTTTCATACTACCGATAGTTGTAGATGAAGTAATATCATCTTTTGTTACTTGGTATACTTTTACTTGGTTGTTTGAAACATTATTGTTTACTACTTTATACCAAATACTGTAACACATATCAGTATCAAGTGAATTATAGATATCAATATCAGTTGTTACATAAGAGTTTTTAGCTAAGGCTATTTGTTTATATTCAGAGATGTTTTCTGATATTTGTAGAGTATTGGGGGTATGAATGTTTACAATATCAGATGTTTGACTTTCTAGAGTAAAAATTGCATATGTAGAATATATTGATAAGGCTATAATACCAACGATTATTATTATTAATAAATATATTTGTTTAGCAGGTAATTTACTCATATCGTATCTCTCCTTTTAGTATTTAATTTGTTTAGCAAAAGCATTGATTTTTCCTGTAATGATTTTACCCATTTCAGAATTTTGATTATAGTTTGTGTTATCAAGCCAAATTACTAATGTGTAGGTAGCTGTAGCTCCACTTGCTAGATACATATTGTTAGCAAGATTTACTTTTCCACTTTTTGGCACAAAACCACTTGCTAGTTCATTTCCTTTACTGTTATAAATAGCATATTTTAAAGCATTGTCTTTAAATTCATTTTTAGTTATTTCTAAGGTTATACTTATTATTTGATCTAAGGTTCCTGAACTTGTTATTTGAAAGTTATTTCTATATACACCTTTATAAGTGCTAAAATCAACATTTTTTGTTGGTATTAGTTCTGGGTTGGCAATATATACACCATCAATATAGTTTATTTGTAATGTACCAGTATATAGTTTGGTGTCATCTTTTTTTTGACTAGCAATTAGAGAATATATTCCAAATACGGCACCAAGTATCATAGTAATTAGTGTCAATACTAGGACAACAAGATAAAATATTTTTTTCTTTTCTTGACTACTCTCTATCATAGATTATCACCTATTATAATAATACAATATGTATAAAAAAAAAGCAAGTTTTTTAAATTGCTTTTTTATAATTATTCTGATACATATCCAGTGATTTGTCCTGAAGATGCTCCATCAGTTACATCGACAATTATTGTTCCACGGTATTCTTTTCCTTGGTCGACATTTTGGTTTTGATTGTTTTCTTTTAAGAAGATTACTAAATCATATATTTGTTGAGTACTTGCTACGGTTTTAGTTAATAATTTTGGTGTTGGGTCTCCACTGTAACCAAAGATAGAATTTATTGCTCTTGGAGTTGTACTATAATTCTTTTTATTTGTTGATGAATCGATTGTATAGCAGTTATTAGTATCATCTTCATCTTCATTATCACAAGCAGTTAAGTTTAGTGATAAGTCTCCAGCGCTATTTAATGCTAACCAAGTATTATTTGTTACATCTCTTACAGCATAACTTAAATATGAGAAACCGTTAAATTCATTATTTAGAGTTGCAGTAATAGTTCTTTCTAAATCACTGCTTACAGTGAAACGATAGATACTACAAACTTGTTGATTGTTATCATCTATACATACGTTATTATCTGCATTTTCACCTTCTCCAGCGAAATTCTCTTGTCTTTTCTCGTAAACACTTCTTACAACAGTGTCTGATGCTGGAATTAATTTGTCAGCTTGAGCACTTACTTGTTGTCCATCATTATAAGAAATACTTACCATTGCTGCTTTGGCATTAACAGCATTTTCTTTACTACCTGCAGAGATAGAAAAGTATGCAAGAGTTGCTCCGATTAGGGCTACAATTAATGTTGCTACGGCTACGACTCCATAAAATATATCTCTATTTTTATTACTCATATATATCACTCCTCTACTTTATATAAATCTATGATATCATTATATTTTAGAAATTGCAAGATTTTTATTTAATTTATTTTTAATTTTTGATATAATTATTTTGGTGATAAAATGGATTGTGTATTTTGTAAAATTATCAATGGAGATTTTTCTTCTTATAAGATATATGAAGATGATAAAATATTAGCTTTTTTAGATATTAAACCATATTGTACTGGACATACTTTAATTATTCCTAAAGATCATACGTTAGACTTTAATACTATTGACAGGGATACAATGATATATATATTAGATAAGACTAAAGATATTGCTAAATTAGTAGTTGATAGACTTCATGCTGATGGCTTTACTCTAATTCAAAATAATGGTAACGTTCAAGAAGTTAAACATTTTCATTTACATATAATACCTAAATATAATAATGAAGAAAAATTAGATATTGAAGAAGTATACAAAAAGATTACTCAAGAGAAGTAATCTTTTTTAAAAGTCAAATTGTCTTTATATTAGCTAGCTATAGTTTTAGTAATTATATTAAATAGTATGAACCTAGGATTATTGCTAATAAAATAAATATAACTAGAACTATTAGATAACCACTACCACTATGAGTACAAGTAGTTGTAGTAGTTTTGCAACAGTTATTACATGATGACATTATATACCTCCTTTTAAATAGATTAGATCCATGCTCCTAGTATGATTATTAATAAAATAAATAAAACTAGAACAATAGCAGCTGATGATCCACAATTTCCCATATACACAATCCTCCTTTTTTGTCTTTTCACATTATTTTATGGTAAAAATTAAAAAGTGTGAGTGTTTAAATTTATTTTATATTAAGAATAAGATATGTGTGGTCTTTTGACCATATTTTAAAGAAAAGGTTGTAAAATGTTTATTTTTTTGTTATGATAATCAATGTGTTAGAAAGGAGAATTAACGATGGCAAAAGAAGTTAAGAAGACACAGGAAAAAAATAACAAGAAAAAAGCAGAAGAAAAAGTGGTAAAAAATAGTGTGAAAGATAAAAAAGTTGAAAAAAATGTTAAGGAAGAAAAGAAAGAAACAGTTACTAAAAAGGTAGAAACTGTAAAACCAGAAAAAGTTAAGATTAAGAAAGAAAAAAATAATGAAAAATTAGTTACACTATTTAAAAAAGCAGATGACAAAAGATTTGGAATTATTTTATTTGTAGTAGGTTTCTTAATAGCTACATTATTATTTAGATGTATTTTATGGCCTGATAGAATAGCTACATTAAAAGATGGTACTCAACCTATTGCTACGCTTAATGAAAAAACTATTACAGCAGATGATTTATATGAGAATATGAAATCTTATTATTCAGTTAATGTTTTACTTAATGAAATAGATGATATTATTTTAAGTAAAAAATATAAAGAAACTGATGAAATGAATGAAGAAATTAAGAGTACAGCTGAATACTACTACTCAATGTATGAAAAACAAGCTGGATATACTAAAGAACAATTCTTAAGTGAATATGGTTTTGCTTCAGAAGATCGTTTTCTTGATAATTTAAGATTAGATTATCGTAGAAATAAATATTATGAAGAATATGTACTTAGTTTAATTACTGATAAGGAAGTTGAAAAATACTATAAAGATGAAGTATTTGGTGATGTAGATTCTAAACATATTTTAGTTAGTGTAGCTAAAGATGGTGAAGAAGGTCTTAGTGATGAAGAAGCTAAAAAATTAGCTAATGAAATTATTAAAAAACTTGATAGTGGTACTAGTTGGGATGATGTAGTTAAAGAATATAAAGATCAAATTACTAGCGAAGATCTTGGATATAATGCATTTAATGCTTCTTTAGAAAGTGCTTATTTAAAAGAATGTAAGAATTTAAAAGTTGGTACTTATAGTAAGAGTCCAGTGCTTACTTCTTATGGATATCATATAGTTTATAAGAAAGCTCAAAAAGATAAACCTGAACTTGATTCAGTTAAGGATGATGTTAAAGATATTTTAGCTAAAGAGAAAAAAGAAAATGATACTAATTTATATTATAAGGCTTTAATTAAACTAAGAGCAGATTCTAAATTAGAATTTAATGATACTAAACTTAAAGATGAATATAAAACTTATGTTAACAAATATGAAAAATAGTATATAGAAAAAAGTAATAGATTAACCTATTACTTTTTATTTTTCTGTTTTTTTATCTTTAGAATAGTATTCTATAAGTATTTCATTAAAAGCATTTTCAAATTCTATTCTTTCTTTTAATATCTTTTCTTCTTTGTTTTTTTCTTTTTCTTTATTTTCCACGAGTACTTCTCACCTCTTTGTCATGATTATCAATTTCTTTTTTATATAACTTTTCAATACTTGAACTTATTATAGTTTTTAACAATTGATCTTGTAAATTCATTTTTGATATGTTATCTTCATCCATAATGATATGAGCTAATGAATATGTAATAAATGAATTAGCATATGAATACAAATCGGCTTTTTTACGAGTTTTGTCTTGAATATCACTGAAATTAAGTTCTTGGAGTTTGTTATCAATTTGTAAAAATACTTCTTTTGGAGCTTTCCTACTACCATCTGGATTATATTCAAACTTTAATACTGGATAGTTATTAAAATGTTTTTGTATTTCGCCTTTTGAAAGATTACACATATAATAGTCAAAAAACTCTAGTAAAGGTACATCTTCTTCTATAAAGTTAACATGCTTAAACATACCATCATTTAATCTATTTATTTCGTCTATAATTATTGACTTAAATTCATCCGAGTTTCTAAAACTCATATTTAATATGTTAGTCATATAATCTCTAGTGGTGATTTTACTTGCTATTCTGGCATATATTTCCATGAATATATTCATATAATTATCCTTATAAAAACTAGAAGATTCTTTTCTTATAATATTTTCTTTAATGAAAAGTATTTTCTTAAATGATATTTCATCGTTATCATTCATAAATTTTACCTGAATAGCATGTTCTATTTCATGAAATATTATTATTAACAATTCATTTATCAAATCAACATTTCTTTTTTTACGATAATATTCAAGATATTCTTTATCATCAATAACAATAACTTTACTTTTTAATGAATAAAATCCTAGACGTTCTTTTTCATTTTGATGGTCATAGCCATCTCCAAAAAATATTGTTGTATCGTTAATACCATTTTTGTTAAGCTCATATTGTCCGATTGAAATAATAGCTGTCTTTAAAGCTTCAAAATTAACTTCAGCTGTTTCATCACTACCATAAGCTTTTATTATTTTATTGGCTACGTTAATAGGAATTGTTTCAGCGTATGAATAAGAGTATGTTGCTAATTCACTAAGAATGTTAATGGGAGTATCATCATTAACTTTTTCATACATTATATCAACCCAATTTTTTAAGTCATCATCGAATAATCTTGGATATTTCATATCAATATATTCCTTTATATCAGCTATAGTATATTTGCCTACTTTTTTCGGAGGATTTTTTTCGAATTTTCTTATGGCAGTTCTAATTAATTGAATTATTTCATTCGTTCTAAAGTTATTAAAACTAGAATTACTACTGACAATGGACTCAACTAATAAATCAATATAATTAAATAAATCAGTATAAAGAAAGTCATCATAATCATTGTAATCAGTTACTATTTCATTTCTCTTTTTTGAAATTAAATTATCTAAATTTTTTAATTTTATTATATTTTCTTCACTCATAATATTAACCTCTATGATCTAGATAGATTATATCAAAATATATTTAATTTGTAAACTTAAATAAAAAGAAGCTTTTATTAGCTTCTGGGTAATTATTGTTGTTTTAATTCTAATTCTACTCTTTTGATACATTCATATATTTTGTTAATATCTTTTTTTGTTAAATTTATTAGATTATTATATATTTTATCTAAATTAACTTCATCTATATTATATATATCATAGTATAAGTATTTTAATAGATATTCATCTTCTAATTTATTTATTTTTTTTAGATAGTTGTTTATATATTTTTCTTTTTCTTTAACTATTCTTCCTAAATAATATGATTTATTTATTTTATCAACAGTATATTTAATATTAATATTTTTAATTAATTCTTTATCTTCCAAGATATCATCTGATTCTTCGAAAATAAGGCTACTTTTTTTTATTACTTTTCCTTGTTTATTTGTTAAAATTCCTATTATTTCAATACCATTTGTTAATAAAAACATTTTGCTTATATGTGGTAATGAAGATAGGTCAATGGTTACATGATTATTCTTAATATCTAAATATTTATTAGTAGGTATTTTATATATGGGTATTTTTTTTATATTAATTATTTTATCTTCTTTTTTCCATTCATAGAATTCATAATAATCATCATTGAAGTTTAATACAATATCATAAATATAGTCCATAAGATTTATCTCCTTTTATATATATGGATAAGTTTACTATTATAAAACCAATAATGGTAAAATAGCACTCTACTCTACTGGTTATAAATTTAACATATTCTTGAAAATTATACCCTATATTCATTAAATTTAAATATAATATTATATATACGAAACCTAAGGTCATTAATCCGAATCCGAGTAAAAAGAAAAAAATACGGGTCATGGATATCACCTATAATAATGTATTCCAATGACTAGTATTTTATTATTCTAAATAATTATTATTATCTAATTTAACATCACTAATTGATTCGAACTTTTTAGTTATTTTATCTGATGTTATATTTAGATTTTCTACATCTCGGTTGACTGTTTCAATACTTCTAGATAATTTATCCCAACGTTCTTTATATCTTTGAAATTCAATACCTAGTTTAGTTAATTCTTCGTGAACTACTTTAGCATATTTATCTCTTTCTATATTTTTAAGTAGAACTTGAATTGTTGTTAGAGATGATATTAAAGTTGTTGGTGAAGTTATCCAGATACTTTTTTTATAGGCATATTCGACAAGATCATTATGATAGGCATTTATTTCTGCAAAAATAGCTTCAGCTGGAAGAAACATTATTGCTTGGTTAGATGTTACTCCAGGAATAATGTATTTACTACTGATGGCATCAATATGCTTTTTTACATCTATTTTGAATTGTTTTTCATAAGCTTGTCTCTCAGCACTACTCTTTGTTTTATCAACCATTAAACGATAATTTTCTAATGGGAATTTAGAATCTATAGCAATTGTTCCAAGAGGTTCTGGAGTAAATATAACAGCATCGGCAATGGTTGTGTTTGGGAGTGTGTATTGAAGACGATATATTTTATCATTTTTTTCTCCAAAAACACTAGATAAGATATGTTTTAAGTTTACTTCACCAAAGATACCTCTACTCTTTTTATCTGTAAGAATACTTTGAAGTGATACGATGTCACCAGATAAGCTATCTATTTTCTTTTGAGCTTCATCTATTTTAGATAATCTTTCTAGGACATTGGTAAATGTTTTGTTTGTTTTATTAAAATTTTCTTCAAGTCTTTCATTCATCTTATCATTAATCATTATTAATCTATTTTCTACTTTATCCTCTAATTTTTCAAAGTCTTCAGACATACTTTTAGATAAGTCTGTTCTAAATGTAGATAATTCTTTAATGGTTGTTGTTTCTACTTTTCCTAATTTTTCAATTAAATTATTATTACCTCTAGATAACAATATTATTACTAAAATTATTATTATTACTAGAAGAGCTATTATTATATATTCAGTCATTTTTTTCATTCCTTCCTTTTAGTATGATACATTATAATTATACTTTATTTATAGATTAAAGTCTATTAATTATTATTAATTTTACATAGGGAAAAACACCTTTAAAAAGGTGTTTTATATTGGTAACATTTTAGTTATAAATAATTTTTAAAATCTAAATATCCTTCCTTGATATAGTATGTATTATATCCAAACAAATTAAGTCTATTACTTATTTCCATGCTTTGTTTACCATAATCACAATATAAATAATATACTTCGTGTTTTTTTAAATATATTGAATAGTTTGATAATAAGCTATAATATGGGATATTTTTAGCATTAGGAAGGTGTCCCATATTATATGTGTAATTATCTCTTATATCTATGATATTTGGATTACTTAGTTTTAATAAATTACTTATACTTATTTCATTCATAATATCACCTATGATATTATAGATATAAATTTATATATTGATAAGTTAGATTGACTAAAAATAAGTATTTTTATGATATTATAAGTTGAATTAAAATTGGGTTTATGATATGATGTATATGTGTGAACAAGACTTCATACAAAAAGGAACACTTAATATTTGCATGTTAAGTACTCCATTTGTTTTGTTGCTGTACCTAACAGTTTATGTTAGGTACTCTTTTTTATTTTATAAGCATCAATCATTTTTATAAATTATTAGTACTAATTAAGTTTTTCATTTCTTTTAATTTAGTTTCTAGCAATTTTTTATCTATTAATTTTAACTTATATTCAGAAATCATTGTTTGAGATATATTTTTACTAATTGAATATTCAACAACATCATTATCTTTTGAACTACATAATATGATACCAACACTTGGGTTTTCTTGTTTCTTTTTTATATCTCTATCTAAGGCTTCTAAATACAAATTCATTTTTCCCAAATATTCTGCTTTAAATTCTCCAAGTTTTAATTCAAATGCAACTAAACATGATAATTCTCTATTATAAAATAATAAGTCAATAAAGAAATCATGATTCCCAACTTGTATTTTGTATTCTGAACCAATAAAAGTAAAATCTTTACCAACTTCCAATATAAAATCTTTTAAATTTTTTATAATTGCATTTTTTAAGTCTTTTTCAGAAAACTTATTTGGTAAATCTAAAAATTCTAAAGTATAGGTATCTAAAATTTTTGTATTAGGATAATTTTCCTCGTTTACGGTATTAATTATTTTAGGTAATCGTTTATCATTTGAAAGTAAATATCTTTCATAATATGATGATGAAATTTGTCTATCTAATTCTCTTTTAGAATAATTATTTTTAATAGATAACTTTAAATAAAAATGTCTTTCTTCTTTACTTTTTGTTCCACTTAATATAAGTAAATTATTTGTCCATGACAATTGCGTCACCAGTGGTGTCGCAATTTCATCATCTCTATAAATGTTATAAAATTGAATCATTCGTTCAATGTTTCTTTTAGTAAAGCCTTTTATATTGGGATAATTACTTCTCATAAATTCTGATGCTTTAGTTGTTATTTTATCACCATATTTACTATTTTCTTTTAATTCTTCCAGAAACTTACCAACTTCCAAATATAACAAAATTAGTTCTTCGTTAACCTTTTTATATGCATTATTTTTTCTTTTTTCTACTAATTCAACTATTTGTTTAAAATTTATATCCAACATATATTACCTCCATTTAAATGTGCTTAGTTATATGCATAACTAATTTAATACATAATTTTCCACATAATAACAAGGATTAATTCGTTTGTCAAATTAATTAACTAGAGGTATTAAATGTGTAAAAAATAAGCTAGAATTTTTGTTCTAGCTTATTTCTTTTCTTTTTAAATATGATAAGGATATTCCAAGAAATAATCCTCCGATTATGTTACCTAAGGTTACTGGTAATAAATTATTTAATAATATTTCCTTTATTGTAATAGTATTATCTAATAAATATCCGAATGATAGATAATACATGTTAGCAATGCTGTGTTCTAAAGATAATACAATAAAGGTAAATATTGGAATAAATATTACGGTTATTTTTTCTGTAATTGTTTTAGCTAATGTTGATAAGTATACTGCTGATGTTACTAGAAAATTACATAGTATACCTAAAATCATGGCTTCAATAAAAGTATATGATAATTTAGTATTAGCTATATTTATTAAAGATTCACTGATTTTATCTTTTAATGGAGTATTGTATACTAAGAAAGTAATTATTAATATACCTATTAAATTTCCTAGATAGACAATTATCCAGTTTTTTAAGACTTTTTTTATGGTTGCCTTTTTTTCTAATAAAGGAATAATCAGTAATGAATTACCAGTAAATAATTCTGTTTTAAATAGTATTACTAAGATTAAACCAATTGGAAATACGATTCCTGATAGAATTTTAGAAATACTATAATTATCGATAGTAAGTGATACTATCGTGGACAATAGTCCAGCAATAGCTATAAATATACCTGCATATATTGATAATATTAGTGTCTTAATGGTTTTGTTTTCTAGTTTGCTTTTAGCAGTTAATAAATAATTATTTATATCCATAATTATTCATCAGCAAAGAAATCATCAAAAAAGTTTTCATCGTTTGCAGATTCTACTAATGATTCTTTACTTTCTTTATTTAGTTCACTAATATTGATTTTCTCATCTTTAGGTGTTGTTGGTTTAACTTCAGCAGGTTTTGGAGAAACAGTTGGTTCTTTTGTAATGGCTGATACATCGATTGCTTTTTCACTCTGCTCTTTTTCTCTACGTTCTTCTTCTTCCAATTCAGCAATTTTAGCATCAATCTTTTTAACTAGTTCATCTACGTTAAAGTCTCCACCAGGACTAGTTGGTCTTTGACTGTTAGCAAATGGATTAGCCATAGTAAATGGATTGTTACCCATAAATGGGTTACTTGAGAACATTGGATTTGTCATTCCTGGTTGAATTGATTCTTTACCTTCACTATTGCCAAGCATTTCACTCATTTTCTTTTTTTTCATTTCTTTAACAAATTCTCTAATATCAAATAACTCTACTTTTGACTTTTCTCTATTTGGGTATGTAGCTTTTGGGTAATTTTTACCCCAATCCATTTTATAGTTAGGTACTAATTTAGTTTTAAATGGCATAGTTCTTAATCTTAAAGAAATTGTTTCATATTGTTGTAATCTTTGCAAGTCACTAACGGTTACCAATGGTTTTGAAGCTGTTTTATCTTTTTCTTTAGACTTTACTTCTCCACATAGTTTACTTAATTCTTCAAGGGCTTGTAATTCGCTACTTATTAAATACATGATATTACAGTTACCTTTTATTGTTTCAGCATTTTCTTTACCATATACTTGGGTTAATTGAGCATAGTTCTGAATAATAAAGGTAAATCTAATTAATCTTGAACGGGCAGCTGTTACCATCGTTGTTACGTCTTTAAGTGGAGGCATATTAGCAAACTCATCTAGGATAAAGTTTGTTCTATATGGTAGTTTACCACCTGATTCTTGCGCAACATCAATTAATGTTTCATAACATTGTTTAATAAAGATTGTTGCCAATGGGTGTAAAGTTTTCTTCTCATCTTGAACAATCATGAATACGGCAGTTTTTCCTCGACCTATTTCTTTCATATCAAAATCACTATGACATAACATTTCTGATAAATTATCACGTGATGAGAATAATTTTACTTTTTGTTTAAATGTTGATAATACACCTTGTTTTGTATCTTCAGCACTAAATACAGTACCTGAGGCGTTTACGTAAGCGGGACGTGATGGGTCTTTTGAGTTAAAGTATTCTTTTATGTAATTGTTGTTTGGTCCACCAAATCTTTCTTCACCTAAACTTGACATTAGATTGATACTGTTAAGGTTAATTTGGGCTTCTTCAGCATCTTCGAATAATCCTAATGATAGGCCTGTAAAATAGTCAGCTGCTGATTTTTCCCAGAAAGGATCAGCATTACCATTTTTTTCTTCATATAAGATATTTAGAGCTAGGTCATCTAGTAATTCAATGGCTTTATCACTATTTCCTTCTTTGTATAATTGATAAGGCAAGGCCATAGGGTTCCAACCGTTACCATTTTGAGGATTACGGAAATTCAATAATATTATGTTATATCCACGTTCTCTTAGCATTTCTCCGGTTTGCTCATATATTTCACCCTTAGGGTCGGTTATAATCATTGACTCACCTTTTTTAGCTAAGCTTTGTACCATAGGAAATACAACTGCTTGAGTTTTACCTGAACCAGTGGCACCAATTATAATATTATGGGCTTCACCATCGTCTACCCACATTGTTTTTCCATCATTAATAACTACTAATCCAGCAGCATCTGCTGTATATGCTTTTGGATCAACTTCTTTTAGTTGCTTTTTTACTTCACTCTTTTTAGCCCATCTAGAGTATCCATCTGATTTTTTTCCACCGATACCAAATCCAAAGCCACTTTCTCTGTCAAAAATATAAGAGCTAACGGCAGCAAATACACCAATTAAGGCTAATACAAATAAGACGATAGTTGCTCCAATATATCTACCAGTTAAAGCTTTAAATGGAAGCAATCCATAAAAGTGTCCTTCAGCAGATAGTGTAGATATATTAAGTACTACGATACAACATAAATAGAATAAAAATATACAAAAACATGCAAATATTGCTAAGTCTCTTGATTCTACTTTAAATTTCATATAATAACACCTCTTTTTCACTATTTAAATTATAGCACATTGACATGGAAGTAGCAAGATAAAGAATAATTGTTAATTTATTTTTTAAAACAAGATGCTTTGTTAGAGCATCTTGTAATTATATATTATTTAAATCATTTGATTTCTTCATTTTCCTAAATATTAAGTATCCGATTAATATTACTAATACTAGTATTCCGTAAAAGATATACATAGTATATTTAGATTCTTTTTTTATAGTGTCATTTTTATCATTATTTGATGGTTTAACTTCAATATTGCTATTATCTTTCTTTAATCTAAGTACTATACTTCTTTCTTTATCAGATCTATCAAAACTCCAAGTATATGTATTATTATTCACACTATCTTGATTACTTTCTATTACTTTATATCCGACTATATTAATAGATACATTGATGTGGTTAATATTATTTTCTTGTTCAAATATTTTTAATTTATCTGCTATTATATAGTAACATCCTTCACTCTTATCATAACCACTGCTACGATTTACAAAAGCATCATTAAAAAATCTCGAACGGTCATATTCTTTTATTTCAAATTCTGCTTTATATGTGGCATTATATCCGTTACTATCATCAGTTATTGATTTATCATAATATGTATTACCTTCTACTTTTTTATTAGGATCATAATATAAATATTCTTCATCTATATATATTGGATATTCTTCTAAATATTGTGAATACATATATGATTTTTCATCCGTATCGCTACTATCTTGATGAAATGTAGTAGTTTCTTTTATTTTGTTGTCTTCAATTACTAAATTATAGTCAACTGTACAGCCAGTTGTACATAATACAATAAGTATTATTAATATTATTTTATTCTTTTTCATATATTAATCTCCATATATTTCATCTAAGTTACTACACCAGTAGCCTTTTGCTCCATAAGGGTAATGTGACAATTGTACGCCACCTGTTCCTTCAGCTAATTCAGCTCCGGCTGCCTCAGCAACGATATATCGTTTATTGGCATCATCGTGGCCCACGATTAAAGTAATATGGTTTGCACTATCAAGTACACCTCCAATTTTACAAACGGCTTTATCTGACTTTAAGGAAATTTTACTATTTTCTGAATATGAAAAAATAGCAGCTCGGCTTACCTTAGCTCCGGTTGGAGCTTTTGAACCTTGTGTACCATTGTAAATAGCCCATTCGACAAAGCCACCGCAATCAAATCCATACCATTTATAATAGTTTATACATTTTTGAGGATTGTTTTTGGATTTGTAAGTAGAACATATTTTTGTATTATCAATTAATGTTCCATAATTTGAATCTAATCCTAATCTAGGGTGAATTCCACCCCATTGATAGTATATTTTATAGCCTTGTTCTGCAAGAGAACCTATTAAGGTTACGGCTGCAGCAACAGATGCTTCACGAGTACCTACGCCAGCTTTTTCAATTTCTGATTTTAAATTTTCATTAAATTTTTCAAGGCTGCTTCCATTATTTGATAATACATTAGATATTGTTGTATTTATTAAAAATTTATTATTTGAATATAATTCATTATTTGGTTCTATTGGATAATCTCCACTATATCCGTTTCCTGTTCCACTAAATCCTTTGTATATAGAAACTATTTTTGCCTTGCCGTTGTAGTAATAATCTACCATTTTATTTAGATCATAATTTTCATATGTTTCAAGATATGCTAATCCATTTTGGCTTATTCCACCACCATGATTTCCGCTACAAGCACCCCCACTTTCTGCTTTACTTACATAGCTACCTAGCGTTCCAATTGATTTTGCCTTTTCTTTTTCTATTTTTTGATAATGAACTTCTCCAATGTTCCATTCACCGAACCTTATATAATAGTATCCATCTTCAAAATTTTGATCTTTGCTTGCTGCTCTTGCTTGTTCTGCAGTATATACACATGATGCATCATAATTCCCTTTAGGAACTCCATCTACAGTTATAATTAACCCTTTTGTTGCTTTTACAGCATTTTGAATGGCTTCAGATGCTTCTTTACTAGTATAACCTTGACTACTATCAGTTGTATCATTTATTTCATAATAACAGTCATCATCTTCGCCTACTTTTCTATATCTTGATAACGTAAATGACCTTGCTGCGATAGACATTGTTTTTAGTGTTTCAGGTTCTGTAAACCCTGGTACTTCTACATTTAATACTCCTGCAACGTACTCTTCTATTGATATTAAATTATTATTTACTCTTACTTTATCGCAAGCTCCAGCGTAGTAATCATATCCGGACAATCCGATTCCTGATGAACTTCCTTCGCCGAAATCACCAAATACTGTTACAAATAACATTAAAATTAGTAGAGGAACAAATATTACAATAGTTGCTAGCATTTTTATTGACAAAGGTATCCGTATTTTTACATTCGATATTTCATTTTTTTCTCTACTATCTTGCAAATCTTGGTAGTTCTCATTTTCAATTGCTCGTGGTTGGGAATGTATTTTAGTAAATCCATTAAAAACTCTTCTCGAGTTAATATTCTTGTTTTTATTTAATTTTGTCATGTCACTATTAGCTCTTTTCTGATTTAGATTTACTTTTTTTCCCATATTACCACCTTCTAACTACTTTATAATCCACCGCCTGAACCAAATGAATCAAGTTCTGCATCTGACAGTGTAACATCTATTTGTAGTCTTCTATTACCACATACAAATAGAGCTTCACCTTGATTATATTTCTTAATATTTTCTTTTTCATTATCATTTAAATCTATTAGCATTGCTAAATCCTCAGCTGCTTGCTTTCTCAATCCCATTACTAGATAATAAGAGGCATTATCGAATATAGCTTTACCGTGCATAATCATATTACTTGCAACAAAGTCTGTTGGTTGTTGCGTAATAATAATTGTACCAGTATTATATTTTCTAGCCCTTCTTTGAATTTGAGCTAAGAATTCGGCTCCTAATTCATTTTGTGATCCCAATAATACATGGGCTTCATCTACGGATAAAACGGTATTTTTGCTTGGATTTAAGCACAAACTCCATGCATATTTTAGTACATTAAATAATAATGCATTTCTTATATTTATATCTGAATTCATTACTTCTTTTATATTAAACACTAAGTATTCATTAGTAGTATCTATTGTGGTATGACCATTAAAATAATATTGTAATTCTTTTACTAATGGTCTTAGCTTTAATTCTAATCTTTCCAAAACATCTCTTTCATGTGTTTTTTCAGTAATTGATGTTAATTTACTGGTTACCGTTACATATACATCTTGCATGATTGGAAAATCTTTTGATGTGTAATTGTAAAAATTCGTATTGTATGCAATTCCAAATCTGGCATATGTTTCAAGAACCATTTCACTGAATAATGTTAATACATCTTCTTCAATGTTTGGTGCATAATATTTCATAAATGCCTTTAGAGTTTGAAGTGTTTTTGTTAATATTGTATATCCGGCTCCATTTTTTGCGGCATCTTCTTCATCGGCATCCATTACTATTTCTAATGGATTAATCATACCATATTGTCCACCTTTACCTAAATCAACAACTTCACCACCATAGTTTTTTGTCATTTCGGTAAGTTCACCTTCAGGATCAACGCATACAATTTGGTAACCGTTTCTTATATGACTACGTAACATTAATTTTGCTGCAGTTGATTTACCGCTTCCAGAAGATCCTAAAATTATCATATTAGCATTATTTCTATTATTTTCTTTTTTTATTTGATATAAAAATTGATTAAATAGTACGACACCACCTGAAAATTCTACACCTAACAGTGTTGATAGTCCGTCATCTTTAATACTATCAAAGATGAATGGGTACATAGCAGCCATTGTAGGGGAAGGCATGATTGTCCCTATTCTTTCTTCAATTGGTTGTTTATCAAATATTGGTAGAATTGATTTTAATACTCTTTCCTGTTCAAACCTAAGTGGTATGGCTATCATTTCCATTGAATCTAGATATGTTTTTAAATTAACTCTTCTATTATCTAGCTCTTCTTTTGTGTCTGCTGTTATCATCAAATGCATTTGAAAATCAAATGTTCTTGATTGTGATGCAGTAAATTGTTGAATAAACATTTCTAACGAATCCATATCTTGTCTTATACGTTCAAGAATAGTATTATCTCTCTCTGTTTGATATCTTTGTCTTAAATCAACAAGTTCTTTATTTAACATTTTTGTTAGTATCGAAAATGGTACAGGTATATGTTTTATTACCATTTTTACACCAGGTACATTTGTTAAATCAGAAAGATAACCATCTGGAACATATCTAGGATATGAAATTACAGTTAAAATGGTAGCATATTTGTCGCTAATCACAAAGTCTGATGGATTAAATTGCAATCCCTTTGGAGCTATTTGAGATTTAATATTCACTTGGCAACACCGCCTTACTATCTGTATTCATTCCCCCATTTAAGAAATTATCAAGTATTACACGTAAATCATCATTTGATGCTTGAATTGAATCGAGACCACTATTTGATAATCCCATCATTATGGTGCGTAATCTCTTTTGTAATAAGTCAATATTTTTTTCTTTAAACAAAATGTAATATTCTGTATCTGTTATGTTGTCTCTCATAAAATCATTAGCTTTTTCTATATCTTGACTTATTATTTTTTTTATTCTTGGATCTTGAATTTGATTATATTGTATTTGTAATGTTGCTAAATAATTAGATATATCAACAGGTCTATCTGCTGATATTAACCAAAACTCAAAATCTATTGTGTCATAAAAGTTCTTTAATGATGCAAGAATATTGTTTTGAGTTACTTGATCTAAAATAAAGATATTTCTTGGTCTTATTTTGACGCCAGCAACTTTATATTTATTATCCAACTCAATCATTCCGTTGGCAATGTTTTTTACTGGAATCCAATCTTCAGTATATTTACTATTTGTCGCCTTTGTACTCATTTATTGCACACCAACCCTTCCATATATAATTTCTTCTTTCACTATAAAATCTAATAATACTTTGAATAGCTACCAGTGTATTATGATAATTAGGGATTGGCATTACTAATAATACAGCAAGAAGCATGGGCATACATACCAAAAGTAATACCCATACACTTGCATTTCCTACGACTAATAATGCTAGTATTGTCAAAAGCACTCCAATTCCTAATATTAATGCATCTGGTAAAGGCCTTAGTATTCCAAACCAAAGCATTGATTTTTTTGTATTTGCTGGCACTAAACTACCATAATTGTTATCCATAAAGCATCACGCTCCTTTTTATTCTTAAAATATTATTTGTTTCCGCCATAATATCCTTCGTTTGCTTTAGCTGCATCCGTAGCACTACTTGCTTGCAATTTACGTTGTTGTTCTTTAATAAGTTCAGCTTGTCTTTTTCTTTCGTTAGATATATTAATTAGTCTTACCTTTACCCTATCAAATTGATCAAAGTCTTCAAATTTTCCAGTCATAAATGCATTAAAATCTTCTTCTGTGAACTTATCATCTTTATCTAATGCTATCTTTTTAAGTTCGGCTATTGTAGATGGATTACTTCTTGCAACTTCAATACTCTTTTTAAGGTCTAATACTTTTTGAACTGCAACTTGGTCAAAATCTTTTTCTTCTTGAGGATTTTCTTTATTTAAAATTTGTGTAAATTCTTCTCTTGCTGCATTTTTAGTTATTTGTGTTGATGCAAACTCAGCATTTTGTGCTTCCATTGCCAATCTTTCACTTTCTTCACGGGCTTGTGCTAGTTTTTCTTGTGATGCCCCTTGTTCTTGAAGTTCTTGATATTTTTTTGTCGCAGCGTCTGATGCTGATTTTGCTGCAGCTGCCTTAGCTTTATATTTACGATCAATCGTTGCTAATGTATCAGATTTACCAAATTCAGCATACATTTCTTTTCCGTCACTTCCTACTAAACCTGTTTTTATTTTTGCACCATCTCTTGGTTTTAATTTTAACTCCCCTATTTTATCTTTCAATCTATCTTCCGCACCGTCACCTTTTGTTTTTACATCTGCTTCAACAGTTGCTAAAGCTTCCTGTGCCTTTGCTTGACCTTCAAGTTGTTTTACCTCTGCTTCAATTCTATTTGCTGCGGTTGAAATTCCAACTTTTTGAGCGGCACCAGTAATTATTCTATCAACTGTACTTCCACCACCTGCATCTAACCATTTTTCTCTAGCATCAATTGATGATTGGGTGTTTTTATATCCTTCACTTACTTTCTTTCCAATATCTTCAAGTTTTGTAGCTCCAAATCCAGCTTTCATACCTTGCATACCACCGCTCAATGCTCCAGATAATGCATTTCCAGCAATTGATTTATATGCTTTATTTTTATAATCAGCTTGTTTGCCGTCTCTGTTTAATTTCGCAGCTCTTACTTCTTTTGCATCTGCTGCTTTGTCCGCCTTCATTTGATCTTTTGCGGCTTTTAGTTGTTCTTTAGATGCTCCTCTGTTTTTTAAATCTCTATATTTAGTTTTAGCAGCATTTATATTTCTTTTCGATTGTTGTCTTGCTGCATCATAACCTTTCTGTGCTTCATTAAAGGCATTTAATGCGTCTTCTCTTTTATCTCTATTTTCCCTGTTTCTTCTTGCTGTATTTACACCTCTAGCAAGGGCACTTTTTACCAATGCTGTTGCTCCTAAACCTGCTCCGATTGCTCTGGCTGCCATTGGTGCAACACGATCTCCAGCTTTTAGTCCGAAGTTTCCTGATGCTGCTCCCATACTTGGGAATAATTCTTGTAATAATTTTGGTGCATTTTGAGCGAACATCAATAGTCCCAAAACTATAAACACATATACCCAACCTGAATTTTTTGCAAAACCTAAATCGGCATTTGTTAATATTCTGCATATTACTAAAACAAAATATATTAATACTATTCTTATAAATAAATCTAAATATGTAGTTAAACATTGTTTACACCATTTTTGAAACATGCCATCTTTTTTTGGTGATAAATAGCTAATTATTGGTATTGGGGATATTATTTGTAAAAATATCAATTGTACCCATCTTTTACCTACATCAACACAATATAAAACTAAAATGTATACCATAAAAACTCCTACTGCTGCTGCAATGAATCCATCAAAATGTATTTTATACATTTCTACTTTTTCATTATCAACAGTTATAGAATTAGTTTCTGTTAATCCTTTGTTCATATATGGAATTTCTCCGTTTGTAGCTAAGCCAGATAAATTACTGTTGACAATATTTTCACATGTCATTCCACCACAATCTTCTGATACACCAGAATCATCCATTCCAGCATCTGGATCAACATAGTAAAACACTCTTAAAACATTAGATGAAAATATTCTTCCTTGTTTATCTACTGATGCTTTTTCTTGTGATGTACCTAATACAATTTTTGATATTATGTCATTTTCAAGTATCCTTTTTTGGAAATCAAATGCTATTGTGAAAATTGTAGGTACAAATGCTATTAAAACAATTACAATCATAATTTTTGTAGCTATTTTTCCGGCACCGCTTTCTTTATCACTAATTTTATCAGGTTCTATTACATATTTTACTAACTCAAATACAATGTAAAAAGTCATAATTATTGTTAGTATCATTGTAACTCTATTATATAGACCGCTAAGATCGTCCTTTGTTAAAATATTTACCTCTGCTATTTCGAAAAAGATTTCATATATTTTTGCAATAAGTTGATATACAATACCACATATCCATGCACACAATTCATTTAACGATTCTGTAACTGAAAATAATATTTGCATTTTTATCACTCCTTTGCTTTTTTAAAGATCGCAGCTAGAATAATCGCCAGCCCATACTATTTCAGCTAAATCCATTATTATATCTACAAATACTGGAACAAAGAAAATTGCTAATCCAACAATTAATCTTTTTACAAATGTACTTTGTGCTTTCTTCATTTCATCTTCTTTTGAAGCTATTACTGCTTTTGCTAAATCTATTGTCCCTAATAGAATTATTAAGATTGGAACAATTATTCTTACATATCCAAGAATTTCATCAATTAATGAACGTAACCCTTGTTCATAACCAGGTTGCCCTTTTTTAGGACCAAACAATTCAGTGCAGCTTATTGGTTCATCTTTCCATTCTATTGTTGTGCCTTTGAATTTTTTATTATATTGTTCTTCTGTAACTTTACTTCCATTCGAGTTGTATGCCGTAGCTAAATATATTTTTTTATCTTTCGCAAGACTTGACATATTTTCAACATCTGAAAGACTATCTGTTACATATATTTTGTAATCATCATCTTGAACAGAATAAGCATACTTTGGACACTTATCTGCGTTTTTTGAATATTTTGAAATTGTTTGTTTATTATATTTATAATCAAAATTATAATTAGCAAGCATAGCTGTTTTAGATGTATAACTTTTTCCATATTTTTCTATTGTTGGTGTCGAGCAATAATCATAGCCACATGTACCATTCGAATCTGAAGTTTTCCAAATTATCACTTTAACAAATAAATCTTCTTTTGTATTTGTTGGTATATAATAACATTTATTACCACTTTTTTGAGTTGTTGCTTGTTGCACGTTATCTGCAGTTGATCCATCACCAAATGCTGCATACACTTTATTGTTCCCTAAAGCTATAGTAACAATTGCAATAATTAATATATATATACTTTTTTTATGTTTCATAAAGTTTTCACTCCTTAAAAGGTAAAATATCATGCATATATTATATCATAAAAAAATAGAAAAAGATATATCTTTTTCTACTATTTTTATATTATTTCTTATTCCAACAAGTCTGCCAATTAGCACCTTGATTTTCAATTTGTGAATCTCCTGTGCTACTTAATAGTCCAAATACTACTTGTACTATTAATACGACAAAGAAAATTGCAAGAGCATAAATTGCTCTTTTAACTAATAGTTTTTGAGCAGCTTTAATTTCATCTTCTTTTGAAGCAACTACTGCCTTCCCTAAGTCTAACATACCTAATATAATTAATATAATAGGTATTCCGATTTGAATTAATGGAATTATTCCATCTCTAATAAGTCTTATTATTGGCATTAAATTATCACATTGATCTAAAAATAACATATTGCTCCTCCTCTTCTTGATTATATAATATAATATTTTTTAATAGATGTCAAGAATTAGCAAATATCTTAAGTGCTTTCTTGACATGTTTTTTTATTTTGTGTATTCAAACTCATAATCTAAAATTCTTACAATATCCCCTTCTTGAATACCTTGCTTTTCTAGTTCTTCATCAACACCCATACTTCTTAGTTTCTTAGCAAAGCGAGATATAGCTTCTTCAGTGTTAAAGTTTATCATGTTAAATATTTTTTCAACTTTACCGCCTTTTATAGTATAGACATTTCCTTCTTTTATTATAGTGAATGGTTTTTCTTTTTTAAATTTATATAACACATGACTTTCCTGAATGTCTTCATCATATAAGATATCTGATTCAGTATTCTTTACTAAATCTGCTAAAACATTTATTATTTGATCTAAATTTTGATTGTTAATTGCTGATATTTCATATACTTCTTTTTTAACTTTTTCCTTAAATTTATTCAGATTTTCTTTTGAAGATTCAATATCCATTTTATTGGCTATAATTATTTCTTTTTTAGTTAATAGTTTAGGGCTAAATTCTTCAAGTTCTTTTCTAATTATTTTATAATCTTCATATGGATCTCTACCTTCTGATGCAGACATATCTATTACATGAGCTATTATTTTAGTTCTTTCGATGTGTTTTAAGAATTTATGACCTAAGCCAGTTCCTTCGCTGGCTCCCTCAATTAATCCAGGTAAATCAGCAATAACATAATTATATCTATCTTTAGTAGATACCACCCCAAGATTTGGAGATAATGTTGTAAAGTGATATGATGCTATTTTTGGATTAGCATTTGTTATCATGGAAAGAATGGTTGATTTTCCTACACTTGGCATACCTACTAATCCAACATCGGCTAACATACGTAATTCTACTTTTATTTTTCTTACTTCCCCTGGTTCACCACGTTCGGCAAATGATGGGCAAGGATTATTTCTTGTAGCTAATGCTACATTTCCGCGGCCACCTCTACCACCATATGCAACAATTACTTCTTCATTATTTTTTGTTAAATCTGCAATAACCATACCGGTATCAAAATCTTTAACTGTAGTACCGACAGGAACTTTAATTATTTTATTTTCAGCATATTTTCCATTTTTATTTTTACCTTCACCGTTTAATCCTGGAGACCCCTTAACATTTTTCATATATCTTAGATCCACCAAGGTTTTTAATCCTTCATCGGCTTTAAAAATAATATCTGCTCCTTTTCCTCCGGTTCCACCATTTGGTCCACCCATTGGAACAAACTTTTCTCTTAAAAAAGCCATACATCCATCGCCACCGCGACCAGCTTCTAATTCTAAGGTAATTTCATCTACGAACATTTTGACACCTTCTTTCCTTTGCATTTATAGATTATATCATAAAATATGAATAAAAACAATTTTTATCTTTTATGTTTTAATTAATTTAAAGAAGTATAGAAAACTTTCTCTATACTTCTTCGCTTTTTTTATTGTATACATTGTAACAATATATTGCTAATCCAACAATACTTAGTGTTACTAATATTAATGCTATTATGCCACCACCTGTTTGTGGACTTTCTGTAGCATTTGTTTTTATTGTTTGGGTATACCCTGTTTTGTTATCTGAGTCAGGTTCTTCAGCTAAAGCTGTATCTCCAGGAGAATATGCTGCATAGCAAGTTCCTCTAAATGTTTCATTGCAATCAGCACTGCCTGATAACGGGCACTGTGTATCATCATAACAGTTCCAAGCCGCTCTCCACGTATCTCTCATGTAACCATTATCGCCATCACAAACTACTGTGTTATTTGACCCGACTGCATCTTTTTCGGTAACTGTATAAACATTATTTGGACAGCTTCTCGTAGCATTAAAAATTGTTTGAATTGTTTGCTTTTTATTGTTTCCGGTCATATAAAATTTAATTGCGTCTTCGTCAGAGAATTCTTGTAACGTTATACATTGATTGTTATCAATATCTAATATATCTCCTTCAAGACAATATTTTGTAGTTGATGATTTTTCATATTTTGCTGTTAAATTTATATTTCCACTTAATTTATTACCAAAAACATATTTTTCACTACCATTATACCAACCAACAAATTTATATCCTTTTTTACCAGGAATTGTTGCTGGAGCTATTGTAGATTCATTTTCAATATAGTATACAGCTCTTTTGGTTTCTCCATTGGCAAATGTTCCGCCATTTGTGTCATAAGTAATATTATAAACTTTTAAAAATTTACCTTCTTGCGCCGTTTTATCTGAGTTTTCTTTTTGAAGTTTAGTATATGCAGCATCAAGAGCACTAATTGTTTTTGGTCCTGCATAGCCATCAGCATCAAGTCCGCTTGCTTTTTGGAATGCTATTACGCATGATTTTGTACTTGGTCCATAACTACCATCTATGTCGATTCCACATTTTTGAACCGCTTCGAGTTTTATTTGTAAATTTTTTACATTGGTACCACGACATGTTTGATATAAATTGTTATCTTGACAGCCATCACCACTTGAAGGGGTTGAAGGGTTTGAAGGATTTGAAGAGTCAGCTTTTTTACTACACTTTTCTATTTCTACCTCTTCATAGCCGTAATCTCCAATTGAATACTTACTGCCTTTACTAAACATAGTATAGCCGCCGCCTTTTTTTCTTTTTAAACACTGCCCTTCTTCTTTAGTTACTGTTTTAAATGCGCCACTTCCTGCTGGGGTATCAAACCATGCATTAATACAGTGATATCCATTTTGACTGAATTTTGTTTGCAATGTTGTCGATTTATTTGTTGAAGATGCCTTATATATAGCACCACCAATGCAAGCCACTTCATAATTTTTTCCTTTATATTGATACTTACATCCTGAATTAACATCACAGGTGACCGAACTTGCTATCGTATTCCACCCATTGGCACCTTTTATCCCTCTAGCCGATGCTAATGAGGAGCTTCCTGGATAACAAAGTGTGGGAGCCCAACTATTACGATAATATTTTACATAGCCTCCATAACTGCTGAAATATCTCCACCCACATTCTTCAGATGCTTGCACTAATGTTGATGACATAGAGAATAAACATATAAATACTACTAATAAACTAAATTTCTTTTTCACTTTTACCTCCATTTAGCAAGATAATATTTTTGCTACTTTCTATTATTTACTCAATTATATCAAATATGTCGAAGTATGTAAACCACATTTTCACATAATTTTAATTATTAATAATATAATTTATTGATATGAAAAATATTAAGATTATAAGTGTATTTATTATTTTTTTATTGGCTGTAGGTAGTCATTTTATGTATGATATTATTCCTACATTTATTACTAGTATACTTTTTCCTGTTAATGAAAGTATATGGGAACATATGAAATTATTAGTAACTCCAGTATTTATATTTTCTGTATTAGAATATTTTATATATAAATATAAGAGTATTAATTATAATAATTTTATATTATCTTATTTTATTAGTATTATACTTGGTATTATTTTATATTTACTTATATATTTACCTATAAATAGTTTATTTGGATATAATACTATTTTTGCTATTAGTTTATTATTTGTTATATATATTTTTATTGAATATGTTAGTTATTATATAATGAATATGAATGTGAATAAGTATAATAAGATATTAGGAATGGTGGGAATTATTTGTATTTATTTTATATTTTATTATTTTACTTATTATACTCCAGATAATAAAATATTTTATGATACAGCAAATAATAGATACGGAATAATTAAAAGACCTTAGTGGTCTTTTTAATCAAGTTTAAATTTTTTATTAACTATTTTACTTACGATATATGCAAGTAGTAGTAGAACTACTACTTTTATTAGGATTATTGGGTTTTTGAATGATTCGATTAGACTTGTGCCAATATATCCCCAAAAGAATACCATAAATGATTTACCTAATAACATAGCTGGTAAGAATTTTTTGATACTCATCTTGGATATTCCAGATATGATATTTACTGCAAAAGCTGGGGTAAATGGAATAGCTACTAGGAGTACTAAACTACTAAAACTCATTTTGTCTACTATTTTTAAGAGATTATTGGCAAATTCGTGGTTACGAATTTTTTTATCTACAAAACTTTTAAAGATTGTTTGAGATAGATAAAATGATAAAACACAACCTAATACAGTAAATATCCATGATAATAAGAATCCTAATATACTACCATAATTAGTAAATAAAATAGTAATGAAGACAGCTAATGGTAATGGTGGAATAATTGATTCAACTACTATAAGTAGGCAATTTACTATCATTCCTGCTTGATCTAAATTATTTACTAAATCAATAATCCAATTATAAATATTATCCATATTACCACTACTTTCTTTTAATGATTATAATATATTTTTATTTAATATACTAGTATTTTGGACTAATTAATTTATATTATTACTCATTATATGTAATTATTAGTTTTAATAACTTTTCCTAATCTAATACAGATTGATGTATATTTTTTTCTTTTATTATTTAGAATTTTATCCACCTCATTAGCTACATTATTAAAACTAGTGTTCATATAATGAGTAAATATGTATTCAGTATTAGTTATATCATTTTTATATTTATAACAAAAATTTCTTATGGGAGCTGATATGCTAAATACCCAAATTGGTGATACAATTATTACTTTTTTATATTTCTTTAAATCAATATTTATATCATTTATATTCATACACCATTTATGCATACCAAATCTACCACACCACCAAAATCCTAATGTATTAGCAATTTTCTCTTTTGTTGTTAATTCTAATATATTAGCTCCTAATTCATTAGCTTTTTCATAAGCTATTTTTTTAGTATATCCCATTCTTGAAAAATATATGACTATAGTATCTTTATTTTTATTAATATTAGGATAATCTTTTATGTTGAAAGTAAATTTTTCTTGTTCATAAAAAACATATGTCATATATCCAGTAATTAATTGTAATAGTCCAAAGATAAAATAACTTGTTGACATTATATTAAATGGAAAAATAATAAATTGAATTGTTATCCATAACATTAAAGTAAAACCAAAAATAGTTCCTAGTATTATACCTTTCTTTTTATTTTTCATAAGTAAATATACTGCTAATAAGTTAGTTAATCCATTTACTACTAATAGTGCTATTCCTGGAAAGATATAATTTTTAAATAATATGGTACTAAATGGTAATACTTTAAAATATGTTAACATTTTATCCATTTGAAGCAATTTACCAGATGGATCTATAAACATACATGTACTACCAATGAGTGCTCCAATAGATATAAATAAACACCAAAATATTAGTACTTTCTTTGTTTTTTGATATCTCATAATTTACTCCTTTAACTTATAGTTCTAATTAATTTTTTATTTGAATTAATAGATTTTAAACTGTTTATTATTTTTAGTTCTTGTTCGATAAATTGTTCTTTATCTTGCAATAATTTCTCTATTTCATTTAAGAATTCAATAGATTTTTTGTCTGGAAAATATATTTTATAATTTTTATCTATTATATACTGATGAAATAGTTGAATATATGAGTATTCAATTATTTCATCAATTGTTATATCATTATGTTTATTATATTGAAAGATAATTGAATTTTTTAATACTTTTTCTATAGACAATACCTTTATTGCGGATGATATTATTCTTCCATAAACATTTCGAGCTTCTTTGTTCTTTTGATCTATTATGGCATCAGAAATAATATTTATTTGTTTTTCGGTAAAGTATTTTTTCATTTCTGAATTGTTTCTAAGTATATTACTTGATATTTTTTCACAGTGATTTTTATTTACTGTATAGCCAATATCATGAAAAACAGCTATGACATATACCATATCTATGTTTACTACTAAACTATATTTATTTACTATTTCAAAACTTCTTTTGATAATGGAGTTAATATGTTCTATTCTAAAATCTTTATAGTATAGTGGTATTATTTTTCTTTCAATATATACTTTTAATTCACTGTTTACTTTTGTTAACATTTTTTGTCACCAATGTAGATTATATTATATGTTTTTATTTTTTTCAAGATATTAAATTTTCACAATCATATTCCTTATAATTATTTTATCACGTTTTATGATATATTAAAACTCGAACTAAAATAAATAGTTCGAGCTTAGTATCAAATTGGTGCGAGTGAAGGGACTTGAACCCCCATGGATAAACCGCTAGATCCTAAGTCTAGTGCGTCTGCCAATTTCGCCACACTCGCATAGATTAAATGGTGGACCCTATAGGACTCGAACCTATGACCGCCCGGTTATGAGCCGGATGCTCTAACCAACTGAGCTAAGGGTCCACTACAAAATCAATAATATCACAAATATATTTATTTTTCAAGATATATTGTGATATTTTTGATTTATTTTTCAATTTTTTATTTTGTAATATATACACTTACTTTTTTCTTATCTTTTCCTAAGTGTTCATATTTTACATATCCTGTTATTGTAGAGTATAGAGTGTCATCTGTTCCTCTTCTTACATTTGTACCAGGATGAATTTTTGTTCCTCTTTGACGATAAATTATAGAACCAGCAGTTATATATTCACCATCAGCAGCTTTTGCTCCTAATCTTCTACCAGCAGAATCTCTACCATTACTTGTTGAAGATTGTCCTTTTTTATGAGCAAATAATTGTATATTAAATTCTAAGAACTTTAACATATTTTATTCCTCCTTATTTGTAATTTTAATGTTTTTAGGATATTGTTTTTCTATTTCTTTAAGACATGTTAGCATATTATCAATTAATTTATCTGTTATATTATCATGAATATTAATTATAATGTCAATTTTATCATTAGAATTAATTATATCAACAGATTTGTTGTTAAATTTTGCTATAGCTTCAATCGAAGTTATTACGATTGAACTAACTGAGGCACAGACAATATCTTTACCAAAGTCACTATAATTAGCATGTCCTATTATAGATATACTATCCTTTTCTACTTTTACTTTAATCATAAAAGCACCTTACTTAATTTTTTTAATTTCAATCTTTGTATATGGTTGACGATGTCCTTGTTTCTTTCTAGTAGATTTTTTATTAGGTACATAAGTGAATATTGTTATTTTCTTACCTTTACCTTGTTTTACTACTTCTCCTTCAACAGTTGCTCCTTTTACATAAGGATTTCCTGTTACACCACCGGCCATTAAAACTTTATCGAAAACAACTTTTTTACCTGCCTCAACATCTAATTTTTCAACATATATGATGTCTCCTTCAGCTACATAATATTGTTTTCCACCTGTTTCAATTATAGCTTTCATATTTACCTCCTTATATTTTTGTTTAAGACTCGCCATTATGGTGGATATCAATCTCTTTTTACCAATTTCTGTGCGGTTGAGTAATCAACTCGAGGTCTTTCAAACAGTTATAATTTTAGCATAATATATATATTTAGTCAAATGTTTTCGGTTTTTTTTTATTAAATCGATGAATTAAAGCTTGTTTTTCAGTAATATAATGATTATTTACTTTAATTATATGATATTTTTCTTTATACATATTATCTATTTTAGTTATTTGTTTATTTTTTTTATAACTAAAATTATTTAAATATCTTTCTAGAAGAAACTTATTAAAATAATAGTTTATATCTTTATAATATTTAATTATGTTATCTACGAGAATTGATAATATTAAAATAGTTGTATAATTAAATTCATAGTAGTTTGTTATAAATAGAATAAGTATAGTTATGATAGAGATAAAGATATTTATTTTAAGAGTTTTTTTGTAAGGGATTATAGTGGATAATAAAAGATTTAGAATTTTAGAACCGTCTAGTGGATGAATTGGAAGAATATTAAATAGTAAAATACTTTGGTTATACATTTTAAATATATTATAGATATATTCTCTTATGATATTATTTTTATATAGTATATATATCAAAAAAAAATAGATTAATTGATATAGTATTCCTGATATGGCAACAATTAATTCTTTTTTTATTTTAGTGTTTACTGGAGTATTTATTTTAGTTATACCACCATATGGATATATTATTATTTTATCTACTTTTAGATTGTTTATTTTAGCAGCATGGTAATGACCTAATTCATGAATTAGAATAATACTGGTAAAGATTATTAGATTGGAAAAATAACCTGTTAAAATGAAGCTTATAGCTACTAAGAGAAAGGTATAATGAAAGGTTATTTTCATTTTAAATACTCTTTATAATTTAGAAATTTACCATTTTGTTGATAGACTAAATATAAATTATTATCTTTAGCAGTACCTAGATATTTACCAGTTTCAACATAGTCATATAATTTTACAGAGATTGTTTCAATATTACCATACCATATATCTATACCATCTAATCCTTCAATAATTACAACATTACCATAGTTTTCTTTTTCACCAATATATACGACCATTCCTTCTTTTTGTATAGGAATTAAATAATTTTCTTCAACTTCTAATTTAACACCATCATGATAAATTGATTCATTTGAATACTCTAACTTTTCATTAAATACTGTTAAATCATTAGATATTTTTTTGTTTAAGGGAAATACTCCTCCAAGGTATTTATTGTATGTTTTTTTTATTTTGGTGAATGATAAGTTTTTTTCATAGACGTTAGATACAATTTTATCTTTATATATTGGACTTATTTTTGAAACAATGGCAGCTACTAAAAATAAAACAATTACTAATAAACTTCTAAAAATTAAACTTCTTAAATATTTAATTAACTTTTGTTCTCTATTTTCTTTCATGGTACATTATATGTTTGTTTTTTTAATATATGAAAAGAAGCTATTTAGTTAAATATTCAATAGCTTCTTTGAATGTTGATACTTTTACTAATTCTATTTTATAGTTATTTTCTTTGATTACTTTTTTGGCTTCTTCGTAGTTGTATGGGGACACGAGAATTACATCCATTTTATTTTTGACAGCACCAGCAATTTTGTACTTAACACCATCTATTTCTCCGACATTACCTAGAGCATCTATTGTACCAGTACCAGCAATATTTCTACCTTTAAGAAGGTCTATGCCAGTAATTTCACTATATATTCCAAGAGCTAGTACTAAACCTCCAGATGATCCGCCTTCACCACTTTTGAAGTTGATATTTAAATCATCTTCGGTCTCATATTCGTAATTGGTTATCATAGCTATACCAATTACTTTAGTTTTATCTAGAGTTATTGGAATTTCTTTAGTTTTACCATTTCTTTTTATTTTAATTTTTACAATATCATTTTCTTTTTTTGTTTCTAAATATTTTTTAATGGTAGTTATATCTATAACTGGAGTATTATCTACTTCGATTATTTCATCCCCTATTTCTATACCATTATCTTTAGTGGTAGCTATAACAATATTTTTAGTTTCTTTTATTTCTATTTTTTTATTAGCTTCTTTATAGGCGACAAGGGTAGCATTTTGAATAGAGTTCTCTAACATTACTTTGTTTCTAATATATATATCATTGGCATCTTCATCAGATACTTGTTGATTACTTATTTCATATAAATCCCAAGCTTTAATAATTTTACTTAATAAAACGGTAACAATATTTCCTTTATATTCTGTAACATATAACATATTTAGACTACCATTTTTTTTGTTATAGTTTTCATCTATTCTTTCGGTTAAATTAATTGTTCCACCAGGAGCTTCGATATAATATGGTAATTCTACATTTACAACAATAATTAGAATTATCATAAATATTAATGGTTTTATATTTTCTTTTATAAATTTTTTCATGATTATCACCTATTATTTTATATAATTAAATATTATCTTTATTCATATTATTTAGTATGAAAAGAAAAATATTTAATATGATTACTATTATTATTTGTGTTTTTGTATTAATTGAATTATTAATTAAAAAGGAAATAATTTATGATTCGGTTATATATGCTCTTAATATGTGGGTTAATAATTTAATACCTGCTTTATTTCCTTTTTTTATTATATCAGATATTTTAATAAATTATAATATTACTTTGTATATTCCTAAAATAATTAAAGATTTTTGTAAAGCTATTTTTAATATTACTGATAATATGTTAAGTATACTATTTCTTAGTATGATATCAGGATTTCCTTCGAATGCTAGGAATACACGAATAATGTATGATAATAACTTGATTAGTTTAGAGGAAGCTAATCATATACTGATATTTTCTCATTTTTCTAATCCAATATTTGTATTAACTACAGTTGGAGTATTCTTTTTTAATTATGAGAGTGTTGGTATTATTTTGCTTATAGCTCATTATTTAAGTAATTTTATATTAGGTTTTTTATGTAGAGGTAAGATAAAAATAAGCCCTAATAGTAAAAATAATTTATGTATAGAAGATAAATCTTTTGGAGGAGTTTTTATTGATGCGATAAGAAAGGCTATTGATACGATATTACTTATATGTGGAATTGTTGTTATAAATCTACTACTTAGTTCTATAGTTACTAATACTTTTAATCTTAATGTATATAATAGTGCACTTGTTAAGGGATTATTTGAAATTACAATAGGAATTGATGCAATTAGTAAAATAGATTTATCACTTAGATTTAAGATGATTATTACGAGTTGTTTTTTAGCTTTTGGTGGGTTATCAGTACATATGCAAGTATATAGTCAAATTGTTAATACAAAGATTAAATACATTTATTTCTTTTTAGGAAGAATATGGCAAGCTATTTTAGCAGGAATTATTACTTATTTTCTTTACTTTACAATAATATAACAAGGTATTATAATACCTTGTTATTTAGTTTCTATTAAGCCATAATGGCCATCTTTTCTTTTATATAGTACACATACTTTGTTAGTATTTATATCTTTATATACGAAGAATTCATGTCCTAATAGATTCATTTGAAGTATTGCTTCTTCTTCATCCATTGGCTTCATCTCAATATTTTTTCTTTTTACAATTTGCTCGTCTTCGGTTGTCTCTTCTTCTTCAGGAATTACATATTCGAAATTAAATTCTTTGTATTTATTATCAATACTATTTTGTTTTTTTAGTCTTGTTTTATTCTTTCTTATTTGCCTTTCTAATTTATCGGTTACTAAATCAATAGCAGCATATAAATCTTTATCTTCTTCTTCACCTCTTAGAATAAATTTGTCTGTAGGAATAGTTACTTCAATTATTTGACTATTTCCTCTTACTCTTAGTAGAATATTAGCAAGTATATCCTCCTCTTTAAAGTACTTGTTAAGTTTAGATAGTTTAGTTTCCACATACTCGTTAATGGCATCAGTTACAACGAGTTTATCACCACGTATATTGTATTTCATTCTTATCAAATCCTTTCTGATTTAATTATAACATAGATATCAATATTTTTTAAGCGTTTGGTAAAATATTACATTATTTTCCATAATTTGATGTAATACTTTTGAAAAAGGTGCATATTTTTCTTGACACGAAATACCATTAAGTATATAATATTAATGAATTTGGCAGCAATACCTTTTTTATTTATAATGTGTTATGTATTAGTAACTTATTGGCTGCATAAGGGAAAGTCGTTTAAAACACCCTATAGATAATAGGTATCTCCAAAAGAAAAAGGAGGAAAAATTTATGGCAAGATATACAGGCCCTAATAACAAACAAGCTAGAAGAGTTGGATTTTCAATTCTTGAAAATGGAAAAGATTTAAAGAGACCTTTTGGTCCAGGACAACACGGAAAGGATAGAAAAAGAAAACCATCTAACTATGCAATTCAATTAACTGAAAAGCAAAAAGTTAGATTTATGTATGGTATTTCTGAAAAACAATTTAAGAGATTAGTTAACGAATCTGCTAAGATGAAAGGTGTTCATGGTGAGAACTTATTTATCTTACTTGAAAGCAGATTAGATAATATTGTTTATAGAATTGGTTTTGCTTCAACAAGAAGAGGAGCTAGACAACTTGTTAACCATGGTCATATTACTGTTAATGGTAAGAAAGTTGATATTCCTTCATACAGAGTTAAACCTGGAGATGTTGTTGGAATCCGTGAAAATTCTCGTGAACATGGTGGAATTGAAATAGCTTTAGCTAATGTTAAATCTAGAGTTGACTATATTAGTTATGATGAAAAGAAGAAACAAGCTACTTATGTTAGATATCCACAAAGAAGCGAATTAAATGCTGAAATTAATGAATCTTTAATTGTTGAATACTACAGTAGAGTTTAATGAAATAGACCGAATGGTCTATTTTTTTATAAAAAATAACTAAGCTGGTTGCTTAGCTATTTCTAATCTTAATTTATCGGCGACAGTTACAATAAATTCACTATTTGTAGGTTTTGCTTTATCGATATCAACACTATGACCAAATATTTCTTCCATGTAGTCCCAATTTCCTCTATTCCAACTAACTTCAATAGCATGTCTGATGGCTCTTTCAACACGAGATACTGTTGTTTCGAATTTATCCGCTAATTCAGGATATAGTTCTTTAGTTATTCCTCCGATTAAATTTGGGTCATTATAGATCATGGAAATACCTTCTCTAATATATTGATATCCTTTAATATGAGATGGCATTCCTAGTTCGTGTAACATTTTTGTAATAGATATTTGAAGATTACTGTGATATAAGTTAATTACTTTACCACTTACGTCATTAAATACTTCCAATATACGATTCTCTAAGTCTACCAAATCAAATGGTTTTAAAACATAATAGTTTACACCATATTCGGATACTTTTCTTATTACTTTTGGTTCATTATATGAAGTTTCTACGATGATATTTTTCTCAATTCCTCTTTTATTTAACTCTGATAATACATACATTCCATCTTTTACTGGCATTACTAAATCTAGAAGAATTATATCATATTTATCTGATTCATTAATAATTGTTTTTAATCCTTCTTCTCCATCTTTACAACATAGGCTTACTTCAATTTGTTTATGGTCGCTGAAATATTCTTTTACCATTTCTACTAATGCTTGGTTATCATCAATCATTAAAACTCTTATTTTTTTCATTTTCTATTCCTTCTTTCTTTGTAATTAAATTATAGTACTTCGCTATGTCGAACAATGTCGATTTAAATAAAATGAGAAGTATTTTTTTACTTCTCATCTATTTTCTTTAATAATTCTTCTACTTCAGAAATGTTACTAGAGGCTCCTCCAATTAGGATGCCATCTAACAGTTTTATATGATAGATAGTATTAATATTTTCTTTATTAATACCTCCGCCATAGATAATTGTTGGTTTTATATTAACAACTTGAGTTAAATATGTGTGAATTTTTTTAATTTGTTCTTCAATGTAGTTGTTATCAATATGTTTAGAACCGATATTAAATATTGGCTCATATGCATAAATTATTTTATCATTAAGTAATTTAATTTGTTTAATACTATCAATGATATCTTCTTCTTTAGTAAAGTTAGAAATACATAGTATAGGAGTAATATCATTTTCAAGACAGGCTTTTAATTTTGCATTAATTTTTTCAAGAGTATCTTTCTTTTCACTGTGTCCTATTAATGAATATTTAATGCCTAAGGATTTTATTTGACTCCATGATACTTTTCCAGTATAGTTTCCTTCTTCAATATAACAAACATCTTGACTTGCTATTTGATGATGACATTTTTTTAAAAATTCAATTAAATATATATTTGATGGGGCTATGATTAGGGATTTATTAATTTTGTTTATTCTTTTAATATATTCGTCTACATCTGAATAATTTAAGTTCATTTTATGATTTAAAACTATTGTCTTCATTTTTTCTCCTTTATTTGTCACTTATAGCTTCGATTCCAGGAAGTTTTTTTCCACTTAAATATTCAAGAGTTGCTCCCCCACCGGTTGATATGTGATAAAATTCACTTGCAAATCCAAGTTGATTTACAGCACTAGCTGAATCGCCACCACCAACTAAAGTTTTTATATTATTTTCTTTTAAAACCTGTAATATTTCTTTGGTACCATGAGAGAATGGTTCTTCTTCGAAGACTCCCATAGGACCATTAACAATTACTCTTTTAGAGTTTTTTAAAATATTTGTAAACTCTTTGATTGTTTTAGGTCCAATATCATAACCAATATCTTCATCAGATATTTCATTAATGTTTTTTATTTGATTATCTTTAGTAACTATATCTAATGGTAATATTAATTTATCTTTATTATTGTTTAAGATATTTTTGCAGTATTCAATATTATCATTATCGACGATGGATAGTCCGGTATTAAGATTCATGGATTTTAAAAAAGTAAAGCACATTCCACCTCCAAGGAGTAAATAATCACATTTTTTTATTAAATTATCTATCACTAGAGTTTTATCACTTATTTTTTTACCACCCATTATAACAGTAAATGGATGAGTAGATTCATTCATTATCGAATCTAGTTTAGTCATTTCTTTTTCTATTAAAAAGCCAATAGCTGATGGTAAAAACTGGGAAATTCCAACGTTTGAAGCATGTTTACGATGAGTTGTACCATAAGCATCATTTATAAAAATATCTCCAAGACTAGCCCAATACTTAGCTAGATTTAAGTCACAACTGCTTTCTAATTTATCTGGATAATCTGCATATCTTGTATTTTCTATAAGTAATACTTCTTTTTCTTTTAGGTTTTTAACTTTTTCTTCCAAAGATTCTCCCATAAGTTCTTTACTAAAATAAACGTTAGTATTTAGTAGTTCTTTTAATTTTAAATATACGGGATATAGAGTATTATTTATTTTATCTTCTTCGGTTTTTATTTTGCCAAGATGGGATAAAATAATAATTTTAGCATTATTATCTATTAAGTAATTTATTGATGATAGACTTTCTTTTATTCGGGTGTCATCTTCAATTTTATTATTTTTAATTGGGACATTTAAGTCGCATCTTATAATTACTGTTTTATCTTTATATTGATAGTCTTTTATAGTTTTTTTCATAGTATCACCTATTTAATTATATAATAAAAATAAAATAAGTGCAATAATGGGTACTGCACTTATTGATCTTCATAGAAAACAAAAATCAACCGTTCTGATAAAACGAATTGATTCGAGTTTGTGAATAACTTCACCGTCATAATTAGCAATTATTAAAAACTTAGGTAATAATAATTAAAGATTAAACCAATCTTCAGAACATAAAATTCTGATAAATAATTATTAAATATTTAAAAGTTTTAATATTCGATAATTACAACATTTCCTAAATATTATCAGTATTTAGTTAAGTTTCTTATCTTTTGAGTTTTCTTTCTCAATAACAATTGTTTATACTTAGCGCAGATAAGACCTCTACCTTCTGTAGAAGAATTCATGCTATAGTATTAAGAATATTAATTATGTAAACTACAATATAATTTGAACGACATGGATTATAAATAATGAATGCCCTTCTAAACTATAACTATAGAGCTGTCAAAGACAAACAAATACAAATTAGTAAACTCTATACTATCTATCTAAGCAATTTTATTATATGACATAATTTTACAGTTGTCAACACTTTTTGTGAAAAAAATAAAGATTTTTTAATCTTTATTTAGAAAATAGTCCAAAAGTTTGTTCTGGAAAGAATACACAAGCAACAATTAGGCCCATAGCTATTACTCCACAAATTATTAAAATAGCTAATCCTTTATTACTTTTTTGTTCATTATTATTCATTATTTCACCTCTTTATTCTTCTATTTTTATATTAACAGTATATTTAACAATTTGATTATTAAATACTTGTAATAGGCTTGTATAATCAGCGTATATTTGATTATTATCAGTAGTAATTGTGATATATTCATCACCTTTTTCAGCAAGTATTATATCTTTTAAATATATTTTATAATTATTATTTTCTTTAATACCTTTATTTAAATATTCATTAATTGAATCAATATCAAAACAGTTTGGACATACTATATCATAAATATTATCTTTAGTTGTTAATATTTTAGTATCGTTTTCTTTTATATAATAATTATTATTTTCAATAATATAGTTTGTTTCAATGGTATTTCTAATTTTTTTTATATTTAATGAGTCTTGTTCTTTATTATAAACATACTTTGTTTGTTCATCATTGATTGTTATTGTAGCAGTATATTTATAATTATCACCAATATTAATTATAGAGTTTTGTTGCTGCTGGTTGTTTATAATTTCATTATTTTCATTATTTTTTTCTGTATCAATTTGAGATGCATTTTTATTTGATGACACTGCATATATAGCAACTACTATAAAGAATAGAAAATATAATAATAATTTAATTACTGCTTTAAATTTTTTATCACTATTCCACTTTTTTATAAAATCATTCATTAATAATACCTATTTTAATACCTTTCCTATATAATCTTTTACATTTATACCATTTATAAAATCACTTACAAGGCATCTTTTCTTACCTTCTAGTTTTATATCTGTAAAAATTATTAAGTTGTCAATGGTATTTACGTATATTCCTGTTTTATCAATTTTTTCAATGGTACCAGGAATATTTTTACTTTTTATATTAGTTTGACTACTACGATATATTTTTAATCTTTTATCTGACAAAAAGCAATATGCTCCGGGTACTGAGCTTAATCCTCTGATTAGGTTATGGATATCTTTACTTGATTTTGTAAAGGATATTTTCTCTTCTTCTTTGGTAATATTATATCCGAACGTTACTTCTTCTTTTTGTTGTTTTATTCTGTTATTAGTTTTAGATATTATTGATGGTAATGTTTCTATTAATAGTTTAGCTCCGAGATGAGACATTTTTTCGTATAAGCTATCCAGGTTATCTTCATCTAATATTTTTATTGATTCTTGTGAGATGATATCCCCGGAATCCATTAATTTATCCATATACATAATAGTTATACCAGTATATTCAAAACCGTTAATAATTGCATGATGAATTGGTGCTCCACCACGTAATTTAGGAAGAAGAGAGCCATGCACGTTAATACAGCCATATTTTGGATAATTTAAAACTGTCTCTGGTATTATTTGGCCATAGGCACATGTTATGATAATATCTGGATTGGCATCTAGGATGTGTTTGTATTCATTTTTTATATTAACAGGCTGATATACTTCGATATTATGCTCTTTGGCTATGATTTTTGTAGGGGTCTCTAAAATATTACCTTTACGATCTTTTTCTCTATCTGGTTGAGATACGACCATTAAGACATTACAATTAGCAATTAGTTCTTTTAAAATTGGAACAGAAAAAGTAGGAGTTCCCATGAAAACTACTTTTAAATTTTTCATATATAACACCTACCTTTTTGTTGGAATTAATTTTTCTTTACCACCCATATATGGTCTTAAAACTTCTGGAATAGATACACTGCCATCTTCATTATAGTTATTTTCTAAAAATGCTATTAACATTCTTGGAGGAGCTATTACAGTGTTGTTTAGGGTGTGAACATATTCTTTCTCGCCATTTTCTAATTTAACTCTAATAGCAAGTCTTCTAGCTTGGGCATCAGTTAAATTTGAACATGAACATACTTCAAAATATTTTTTTTGTCTTGGTGAGAAAGCTTCAATGTCGCATGAACGATATTTTAAATCTGCTAAGTCTCCAGAACAACATACTAATTTTCTTACAGGTATATTAAGGGTTCTGAATAATTCAACAGAATAATTCCACATTTTATCATACCACATATCACTATCTTCTTTTTTACATAAAACAACCATTTCTTGTTTTTCAAATTGGTGAATACGATATATACCTCTTTCTTCGATACCATGAGCTCCGACTTCTTTTCTAAAACATGGTGAATATGAAGTCATAGTAATTGGTAATTCACTTTCTTTTAATATTTGATCTTTAAATTTAGCAATCATTGAATGTTCTGAAGTTCCAATTAAATATAAATCTTCTCCTTCAATTTTATACATCATGTTTTCTTTTTCTTGGAAAGACATTACACCATTTACAGCATCTCCATGGATCATATATGGTGGGATGCAATATGTAAAACCTTTATCTATCATAAAGTCTCTAGCATATGACAATACTGCTGAGTGCAACCTTGCCATATCACCCATAAGGTAATAAAAGCCATTACCACTTACTCTACCGGCAGATTCCTTATCTAGGCCATTAAATGTTGCCATAATATCTGAATGATATGGAATTGCATAGTCTGGAACGATTGGTTCTCCGAACCTTTGTTCTTCGACGTTGAATGAATCATCTTTACCAATTGGAACATCATCAGCAATTATGTTAGGAATCGTCATCATTAATTCTTTTAATTCTTTAGATAAGTTTTCTTCTTTCTCTTCAAGACTAACTAATGAATCATTGATTTTTTTTACTTCTTCCTTAATAGATTCAGCTTCAGTGGTTTTCTTTTCACGATATAAAAGACCAATTTCATCTGATTTTTTATTTCTTTCTTGTCTTAAATTATCACCTTTAGTTTTTAATTCTCTTACTTCGGTATCTAAAGACAATATTTTATCTATTAATGGTAATTTTTCTTCTTGATATTTTTTCTTCAAGTTATTTTCTACTAAAGAACGATTAGTTCTTATTATATTTATATCTATCATGTTTATTACACCTCCAATAAATTATACAATAATTATATACAAAAAGCAAATTGCTATTTGTTTTTTCATTTATATGATATTATTTATTTTGTTTTAAGAATGCCTTTAATTTATTATAAGTCATGTCTGAAATTCTTTAGTTCATTGATGAAATTATCATTATTTTCTGAATCAGTTAAATTATATAATTTTTCTTCAACTTTAACTTCTTCTTGTTCTTTTTCTGCTTTTTGTTTATTCATCAACTCTTCAATACTGATAACGGCATCTTCTTCATCAACGATTTTTATTTGGTCCTTTTTTTGCATTAGCTCTTCGTAACTAATAATTGCCTCTTCTTCTTGTTTTAATTCGTAAGCTGTACGATCTGGACCATCTGATTGGGTAGCATCTGCCAATTTCTTAGAGACTTCATTTAAGTAGTCTGTATTTTTAGTTTCTTCTTTAGGTAATACTTCTTTAATTGGCTCTTTTATAGTTTCTTTAGAGTTTTCTTGAACTAATTTTGGTTCTTCTTTTATGACGCTTGGAATTGATTTAGGTATTTCATTTATAGGTTGCTCTTTTTTTATTATAGAGTTTGTTTCAGATATATCTTTTGCAATACTTTTGTCTATTGCACTTGAACCATTATCTTGTTTAACTAGATTATCAATAGTAATATTTTTTTCATTTAAACTAGTTGGTAGTTCTTCTTTCTTTTTAACGATACCTATTGGAGAAGTTTGTGCTAAAGACATTTCTTTTAAGACATTTTTTTGATATGGAGCTCTTGGTAAATTGTTTTCTATTTTTTTGACTGGTTCATTTTGTGGCTTTTCTTCCTTTACTTCAGTAGCTTTTTTTATATTAGATAGAGAAAATAAATCATTGTTATATTCGATTACATGTTCTTCGGCAACAAATTTCTTTTCTTCTTCAATATTTTTTCTAGGTTCTTCTTTTGTAAGTTCACTACTTATAGGTGACTCAGGAAAAATAATCGATGGTGTTTCTTCGGAATATGTAATATTTTTTTCTGGGACAGGAGTAATAGTATCTATGGGAGTGTTGATAGGGATATCTTTGTTTTCTTCATTTTGCTTATCGTTAAGTACTTTTTGTAACTTTTTATTTTTTTTAGAAATAATTATTGCAAAGACAAGTAGCAATATTACAACAATTATTACTCCCCAAAATATTATCATATTCAAAACATCTAAATTCTTATAAAAATCTATAATTTGTTTCATTTACATCATCCTTTATATACATAGTTAATTATGCTTGATATATATATTGCTGCCGTTTCTACCCTCAAGACACGTTTACCTAATGTTGTGGGTAGGAAATTATTGTTTATTAAATATTCTTCTTCTTTTTGACTAAAGCCACCTTCTGGGCCGATTACAAACAGAATATTAGATAAATCTTTAAGAAGATATTCTTCTAATGGACGGGTATTATCACTTAACGAGCAGATGAGTTTTAACTCACTTTCCACATTTGCTAATTCTTTTAGAGACATAACTTTTTCAATTTGAGGAATATCAATACGATGTGATTGTTCACTAGCCTCTTTTAAAATGGTTTGCCAACGAGGATACTTTTTTAGTAATTTTTCTTCAGATAACCTTACAATACTACGATCGGTTGTTACCGGAATTATCTTTGATACTCCTAATTCGGTCAATTTTTGAAGGATTAGGTCAAATTTTTGTTCTTGAACTAAAGAGATTGCAATAGTTAAGTTTATTTTTCCAGTTCTATCTTCAACATATTCATTTAATATTTTTAATTTTAATGGTTCTATATTAATAATTTGACACAAATATACTTTTTTATTATAAACTATTTCTATATTATCTCCAATTTTATTTCGCATTACTTTTTTTATATGATGTTTATCTTGATCATATAAGATAAATTCTTCTGCTTTTTTATCTTTAACAAAATATCTTTGCATAATATCACCTTGATTAAGTCAATTATATCAAAATAAAGAAAAAATTGCACCTATTTGATGCAATTTTTATATGTTTTAAAATATTTACTATTATCAAGTTCGGTTTTTGATAATTGTTCGATTAAATCTTTTTGAGTTCTTGTTAATTTTTCTGGAATAATTACTTTTGTTATAACGTACATATTTCCTTTTTTCTTGGTATTAACGTTTTCAACGCCTTTTCCTCTTAAACGCATTTTTTCTCCATTTTGGGTTGCAGGAGGAATGGTTAATTCAACCATGCCATATAGAGTTGGAACATCTTTTTTAGTACCAAGAATAGCTTCGGTAATGGTTAGTGGTAACTCAACGTAGATATCGTCTTCATCTCTTTTATAGAATTCGTGTTCTTTTACAGTAAATTCAATGTATAAATCCCCGTTAGGTCCGCCATTGGTACCGGCTTCACCTTTTCCAGAAATTCTTAATCTATTTTCATTATCTATTCCGGCTGGAATTGAAACAGTAATAGTTTTTCTATTAGTGACTTTACCTTTACCACGACATTCTTGACAAGTTCTTTCATAAACGGTACCGGTTCCTTTACAGTAAGGGCATGTCGTTTTTGACAAGAAATTTCCAAACATAGTTCTTTGTTCTGAAGTTATTGTTCCACTACCATGGCATTCTTGACAGGTTTTTGGGTCAAATCCGCCTTTACCATGACATTCACTACATTCTTCAGAAACATCTATTTTTATATCTTTCTTTGTACCATATACAGCTTCATCAAAATCAATTGTCATATGGTATAGAACATCATTTCCTTTTCTTCTGGCACTAGCTCTACTGGAACTTCCTCTTGAACTAGAAAAGCCCATTCCTCCGAATAAATCTTCGAAGATATCTGAGACGTTTCCAAAGTCAAAACCTTCGAATCCAGAGAATCCTGAACCGTTATTAGAAAAGGCATTATGTCCGAATTGGTCATATTTTTTTCTTTTATCGGGGTCTGATAATACAGCATATGCTTCTTGAGCTTCTTTAAATTTCTCAGCGGCATTTTCTTCTTTTGATACATCTGGATGATACTTTTTTGCTAATTTTCTAAATGCGCTTTTTATTTCAGCATCAGTTGCATTTTTATCTACTCCGAGTACTTCATAATAATCTCTTTTATCCATAAATTCACCTCTAAGCTTTATAAAGGGAAGAAAGTTCATTAACTAAATCATCAAAGTAACTGAAAGCATTGTTGATAACGAATTCACTAGTTATATCAACACCAGCAATTTTTAATGATTCGATTGGAGTTTTTGTGCATCCGAGTGATAGAAACTCTAAATAGTTTTGTACTGCCTTCTCCTTATTATTTAATATGTCTAATGATAAATTTATTGCAGCAATATATGCAGTAGCATACTGATATACATAGAAGAACATATAGAAATGAGGAATTCTAGCCCATTCATATTTTATTTCTGAATCTATAACAATAGATTTACCATTGTATTCTTTATTTAATTTATAATATATGTCACTAAGTACCTCGTGTGTAAGTATTTCTCCAGAAGCTTCTAGTGAACTAATTGTTTTTTCAAATTCAGCAAACATTGTTTGTCGATATACAGTAGACTTAAAATCTCTAATTAAATCATCAATTAAGTACTTTTTTAATTCTACATCATTAGTATTATTTATTAGATACTTACTTAATAGTATTTGATTTACTTGACTGGCTACTTCAGCAACAAAAATGGAATATTCGTAATCTTGATATTTTTGATTTTTGCAAGCATAATAGTAATGCATAGCATGACCTAACTCATGGGCTAGTGTTGATACATCATTTAAAAGGCCATTATAACTTAGAAGGACATATGGGTGAACTTGATAACAGCAAGTACAGTATGCCCCGCCTCTTTTACCTTGATTGGGACAAAAATCAATCCATCTCTCATCGAAAGCTTTACTTAAATCATTAATATATTCATCTCCGAGAACAGAAAGGGATTTCATAAGTAGTTCTTTAGCTTCTTCAATAGTATATTTTTTATTTACTTCATTAGTTATTGGAGCAAATTGATCATATAAATGTATGGAATATAATCCAAGAGCTTGCTTTTTTAATTTCCAAAATTTTGATAATGGTTTAATATTCTTTTTTACGGTATCTATCAAATTATCATATATTTCTGTTGGAATATTAAAATTATTTAATGATGCTTCTAAAGAAGAATTATATTTTTTAATTTTAGCTAAACGATTATTTTTCTTTACTTCACCTGAAAGAAGTGTAGCATAAGTATTTTTATATAATCCATAAGTATTTAATAATTTAGTAAAAGCTTGTTTTCTTACCCTACGATCTCCACTTTCTATGAAGGTACGATAATTTGATTCGTTTAGTTCTTCTTTTACCCCAGAAGAATTAGTAATTTTTCCAAATTTCATATCAGCATCAGTTAAGCTGGAAAAGGCATCACTTGGAATACTGGTAATACTGGAAAAAGTTGATAGTACTTTTTCTACTTCTTCAGATAATACGTGATCTTTTAATCTAAATATTTCTTTTATACTTCTTTCATATTCTTTTAATTTAGGAAATTCATTTATATACTTATCTATTTGTTTATAATCTGATGAAAGTATTTCAGGAGTAATAAAGGATGCGGATTCACTATAAAATACATATAAGTTATAGATTTTTCCATACATTGTTTGAAAAGTAGTATTTCTAGTGTCTTCATCATTTTGAATATGAGCATAAATATATGCTCTTTCTATTTTTTGAGATAGTTCATTATCTAGATTTAATACTTCATATAAGTTATTAGAATTATCAAGAATGTGACCTTTGTATTTTAAAAGTTCGGGTAATTTTTTTTCAATATAATTGCAATCTTCTTTCCACTCTGTAGTGGATGAATACAAATCTTTTACATTCCATTTTAAATTTTCAGTAAACTCTGTTCTTTCTTTAGACATATTTTTCCTTTCTTTAAAGAAAGTTCTAGTTTCCTAGAACTTGAGCTTTATTTTTATTTTTCTTCGTAATTAGCTTCTTGTACATCATCGTCGTTGTTGTTTTTAGGGTCTTCAGTAGTCGTTGATTCATTATTATTTGCTTCACTATTTTTAGCAGCTTCTTCATATACTTTTGTAGCTAATTCGTTAGCTTTCTTTAATAATTCATCTTTAGCATTCTTAATTGCTTCAAGATCTTCTCCTTCAAGAGCTTTCTTAGTTTTATCTATTAATTCTTCAGCTTCTTTTTTATCTTTATCAGATACTTTATCTCCAAGATCTTTTAGAGCCTTTTCAGTCATAAAGATTACTTGTTCAGCTTCGTTTTTAGTATCAGCAGCTTCTTTTTTCTTATTATCTTCTTCTTTATGAGCTTCAGCTTCTTTCATCATCTTGTCGATTTCTTCATCTGTTAGAGTATTTGTAGCTGTTATAGTTATTGATTGTTCTTTTTTAGTTCCTAAATCTTTAGCTTTTACGTTTACGATACCGTTAGCATCAATATCAAATGTTACTTCGATTTGTGGTACGCCACGTGGTGCAGGTGGAATATTTGTAAGTTGGAAGTTTCCTAATGTCTTATTATCTCCGGCCATGCTTCTTTCACCTTGTAATACGTGAATATCTACGGCTGGTTGATTATCGGCAGCAGTTGAGAATACTTGGCTCTTACTTGTCGGAATAGTTGTATTTCTTGGGATTAATACAGTCATTACACCACCAAGAGTTTCAATACCTAATGATAGAGGTGTTACATCTAGTAATACGATATCATTTACATCACCAGTTAAGACACCACCTTGAATAGCAGCTCCCATAGCTACGACTTCATCAGGGTTAACTTCTTTTGATGGTTCTTTTCCTAATTCTTTCTTAACAATTTCTTGAACACATGGAATTCTTGTTGATCCGCCGACTAATAAAACTTTATCGATATCGTTCTTAGTTAATTTAGCATCTTTCATAGCTTTTCTTACTGGTTCTAGAGTTGATTCTACTAAATCACTTATTAAGTCTTCAAATTTAGCTTTTGATAATGTTAAGTTTAAGTGAATTGGACCTTCTTCTCCTTGAGTAATAAATGGTAGAGAAATTTCTGTTGATGACATACCACTTAAATCTTTTTTAGCTTTTTCAGCAGCATCTTTTACTCTTTGCATAGCCATCTTATCTGATGATAAATCAATTCCTGATTCTTTTTTGAATTCTTTTACCATCCAATCCATAATTCTTTCATCGAAGTCATCTCCACCAAGTTTGTTGTTTCCGCTTGTAGCTTTAACTTCAAATACTCCATCACCAAGTTCTAGAATAGATACATCGAATGTTCCACCACCTAGGTCGTATACTAATACGGTTTGAGTTTTATCTTGTTTGTCTAGTCCATAAGCTAGAGCAGCAGCAGTTGGTTCATTAATAATTCTTTCTACTTCTAAACCAGCTATTTTACCAGCATTCTTTGTAGCTTGACGTTGAGAGTCATTGAAGTATGCAGGCACGGTAATTACAGCACGTGTTACTTTTTCTCCAAGATAAGCTTCAGCAGTTTTCTTTAAATCACTAAGAATCATTGCTGAAATCTCTTCAGGAGTGTAATCTTTATCGTTAGCATGAACTTTATCACTTGTTCCCATCTTTCTCTTTATTGATGAGATAGTATCTTTGTTAGTAATCATTTGGTTTTTGGCTTTTTGACCAACAATGATTTCTCCTTTTTTGAATGCTACGACTGATGGAGTTGTACGCATTCCTTCGGGGTTAGTTATTACTTTTGCTTCCCCACCTTCATATATAGATACACAGCTATTTGTTGTACCTAAGTCAATTCCTATTATTTTACTCATATTTATCTCTCCTTCTTTATATTATTCATTTACTATTACCATGGCAGTTCTTAAAACTTTATCTTTATACATATATCCTTTTTGATATACTTTTAGAACTATACCAGATTCGACTGACTCATCTTTTTCAGTAGCTATAGCTTGAGCTGTTGATGGGTCAAATTCTTTATTTAAGCAATCTATTTCTTTTACTTCAAATTTTTCTAATAGACTTTTTGTTTGGTTATATACCATACGGAATCCTTCGAGAAATTTTGATGTTTCATCACCAAAATTATTATCATCCATTGTAATTGCTCTTTCGAAATTATCAAGTATTGGTAAGAAACCTTTTAAGATATCTTCTTCAGCATATTTTAATATTCTTGCTGTTTCTTCATCTTTTCTTTTACGATAGTTAAGAAGTTCTGCTTGACTTCTCAGCAAACTATCTTCGAGTGTCTTAATACGATTTGATAATAATTTAAATGTATCAGCATCGGTATTTTTTGTTTCGCACTCTTCATCATGGCAAGCACATTCTTTATTATCACTACCACTACAGTGACAAGTGTGTGTTTGTTTTTCTTCATTTTGTTCATTATTTTTTATATTTTTTTTACTCATCATTACCTCTTTTCTGCATTATTTATCTTCGATATTTTCTTTTATATAATTAAGTAAATTTACTACTCTTTCATATTCCATTCTTTTAGGACCAATAATTGCGATAGTACCTTCTTCACCATTATAGTTATATTTTGTTTTTATTACTGATACATCATCAGTTAATTCAGAATCTTTACCAACATAAATATTTATTCCATTATTTTCTTCGTCCATGTCGTTTATTTTTTCAATATCATCAAATTTGTTTAATATTTCTTTTACTTTTTCAATGTTATTAAATTCTGGTTGCTTTAGAAAATTATTTTTTCCAGCAAAATGGACATCACTTGTTTTGTTAGTAAAACTTGAGAAAGCATCATAGAAAGCATTGTATAATACTTCATGTTGTTTTACATAATTAGCAATAATTGGTTTTACATTGTATTCAAGTTTCTCACTAATTTCATTTATTGGAGTACCAGCAATCATTTTATTAATTAGGTTTACAGTTTTAATTACTTCTTCAATATCAGTGTTTGGTAGATATAAATTTTTGTATTCGACATGACCTTTATCGGTTATCAACATTGTTAATACTTTAGATTCATCTAAAGATATTACTTCGACTTTCTTTAATCTATTTTCATTGGTAGATTTTCCTAGGACTACTGAAGTATAATTAGTAATTTCTGCAACTAATTCAAGGCTCTTTTCAATGGCATCACTTAATACAAGTGATTGGTTATGAAATATAGTTTGAAGTTTTAACATATCTTCTCCATTTAAGTCTCTTGGAGTCATTAAGTTTTCTACATAGTATTTATATCCTTCTTCGCTAGGTTGACGGCCTGATGCGAAGTGATTCTTTTCTAGATATCCCAACTCTTCCAAAATAACCATTTCATTTCTTATGGTTGCTGAAGAACAATTTAACTTCTTACATATAATGCTTGAACTAATCGGTTTAACCGTTTTTACATATTCTTCGACGATTATTCTTAAGATATCTTTTTGCCTATTAGTTATCACTATATCACTTCCTTGGCAATGATATTTTTCAATTGCTAAATTAATTATAGTATCATTTGTTAGCAATGTCAATACCTTATTGCTAATTTATATTATTTTATTCTTTTTGTAAAAAAATATGTATTAAAAAAATTTACCGAGTTCTTCCGAACTTGATAAATTACTTAAAAAGAAAACATACATCTTCGTAGTTAATCACCTACCTAAATATTTGTATTGCCTCGTCAGATTAATTCGCTACGCTCAAGCAGCGGACAAAACCAAGCGAAACGAGTAGTTGCTGTTCGAAATGCCATTGTTGTAGGTCGAGTTGAACGCACCCGCTTTAGCCCCATCGCTGTGGTAACCGCCACGTTTGAACCACGGATAATTGGAATAAACAAAGTACGTGTCGTAATCACTATACCAGCTAGCCGTTTCAGATAAGGCATGTCCGTAACAGATTCCACCATTGCAGGCAGTTAAAGAATTATCAGATGTATAATCATCATAATACTTGCTATCTGGCAGTGTACCAAAACCTGAACTTCCTACCATATTATTATAATTTCCCATTACATATTCCCATGCACCACCTGACATATCATATACACCAGTAATATTACCGGTAGTACTGGCTACCTTACTTATATTGTGAGTTGATGACTTCGTATTGGTATTATAATCAAGTAAATATCCATCCCAGGTATAAAATCCATAGGAATTATATTTGGTCGTGGAAGTTTGATTCGTATATACGGTATTTATGGCAGTACTTCCACCAACATTTCCTCCACTTCTTCCGGTATAATAACTACTTGAATTATTGATGTATACTTCTCTATTTACACCATATTTTGAATGTGATAAATATGCGACAGCTCCCCATTCACTATTTTTCATCATGTGAGCGTCTATTTTTGATGTTGAACCATATGTACTTGTGCCAAATTTTTGGGCTGTTAAAAACTGCACGATCACTTTCTGATTTGTTAATGATTGTAAATTAGGTTTTACCGTTGGGGTTGTGGCATTACCAGTTGTTTCAAACTTACCTACCCAAATACCATTTAATTCGGTGTCACCAAAAGTAAAAGCTGGATGTGTACGGTAACTTCCTACCGTGGTACCAGTTGATTTAGTTGTTGTTTTATTTTCGAATATAATATCGATTGTTTGTTCACTACCTTCACTACTTGTTGTCGTAGTCCATATTTTATATTTATAACGAGGTATCCATACGAGATATGCCAATATATCTGATTCGGATACCAATACATCTGTAGTATCTAGATATTTACTTCTTGATGTATCAGTTGTTAAAACGACATTAGCCCATTTTTTACTTTTATAGTTATACCAATTAGAGTCGCTCCTAGATATTGTTTTAACTGTACCAGTATTTTCTATTACCACGGGTATCATACCATCGTCAAGTTCTGGTGTTGATGGCATAACATTACTCGTATCATCAGTACACTCACCGTTTAGAGATAGACTAAATGATTGATTCATCGTCTCAGTACTTGTTTCTTCTTTATCTAACCATATATATAAGTAATAGGTATCTGTCATTGTTTGAGTATACTTTTGAGACGATAATAACGATATCTTATCGCCAGCTTTTGTACCAGTAAATGTTCCTGATGTAACCAATTCAGTTTCACAACTAGTATCTGAGGTAGTTAGGGCATATTTAAAGTTATTACTGTTAGATAGACCCGTTCCTATCTCATTTATATCTAACCATAAATCCATATAAATAGGACTAGCTACCGAAAGCTTAGGCATAGCTTTAATGGTTCTTTTGAGAGCATAACTTCCAGTACATGTTGTTGGAGCAATATTTACACTAGATATATTTCCACCACCATCGGCAGAACATGAAAATTCGTTTTCAATAGTAAAAGTTACAACTGTCTTTTGAGATTCACTAGTTTGCCAATTATAATATGCAAGAGAGCCACCCATTATCGTAAAAATTATAGTTAAAACTAATAAAATTGTTAGTATATTTCTATTTTTCATCTACCTCACCTATTATATAACTATGATACCGCAAAAAAAAAAAAATAGTTAGGATGTCAACGGGTTTTGGATAAAAAAATAATACTTTTTCACTATATGGAAAAAGCATTATTTCATTATTTTTTTCTATTTATATTATATATTAATTACAATTTAATTAAAAGATGATAATTTACTCGAAAACATCTTCGTAGCTAATCACCTACTTAATTATATTCAATTATAACAGATAAAAATTATCTTGTTCTTTCTATTTAGTTGGATGATTTTTATCTTTATTTACCATTTCGTTTATAACTGTTCCAAATGTTGCTATTCCTTGTAGTTCAGATGGGATAAGAATCTTTGTAGAATTTCCTTCAGCCATTTTTGTTAAGGCATCATAACTTCTTAATGTTAATACAGCACTATCAGCTTTGGCTTCTTTTAATAATTTTATTCCTTCAGATTCAGCTTTTTTGATAGCTAACATAGCTGCAGCTTCACCTTCGGCAATTTTTATTTGAGCTTCTTTTTTAGCTTCTGCTCTTAAAATTGCTGATTCTTTTTCACCTTCGGCGATTAAAATACTTGATTTCTTTTCACCTTCGGCTTGAAGTATTTTTTCTCTTCTTTCACGTTCAGCTCTCATTTGTTTTTCCATGGCTTCTTGGATATCACGTGGTGGAAGAATATTTTTTACTTCTACTCTATTTACTTTAATTCCCCATGGATCAGTTGCTTCATCTAGGATTGCTCTCATTTTACTATTGATAATATCTCTTGAAGTTAGTGTTTGGTCTAATTCTAATTCACCAATAATGTTTCTTAATGTAGTAGCAGTTAAATTCTCAATAGCATTTATTGGACTTTCAACACCATATGTGTATAATTTTGGATTGGTTATTTGAAAATATACGACAGTATCTATTTGCATTGTTACATTATCTTTTGTAATTACTGGTTGGGGAGCAAAATCTTTTACAATTTCTTTCATAGTAGTTATTTTGGCTACGCGATCAATAAATGGGATTTTAAAATGTAATCCATTCCCCCATGTTTGGTAATATGAACCAAGCCTTTCGATAACATAACTTTTTGCTTGTGGTACAATTTTTATACTAGGAATTACCACTACTAGTAAGATTATAATAATAGCTATTAAAATATTCATTTTATCACTCCTTTACAATTTCTACTTTTAATTTTGTGCTATTTAATTCTAATACTTTAACAATGGTATCTGGTAAAATAGTTTTATCTGCTGTAGCAGTCCAATACTTACCATCTACCTTTACTTCTCCTGATGTATTTTTAGTTATTTTTTTTGTAACAATCCCTTCCATTCCAACGACGCGGTCGAGATTAGTTTTTTCTTTTTTAGGAACTATTTTTTTAACAGTCTTTTTAGTTAATAACATGAATAGTACTCCAAAAATGACAAATATGGTTATTTGAATTGTAATGTTCGTTATAAATAATGATGTTATCATTGATAAGATACCACTAATGACAAACCAGATACTTACTAAGTTGACTGTAAGGATTTCTATTATGGCTAAAAGTACTACGATGGATAACCAAATATAAAACATGCGACACCCTCCTTTAAGGTTATTATACTATAAATATATGAGTGATACAAGGAAAAATATAACATGATAATATTTTACTTCAATAGATTTTTATTTGGATATTCATAATTTAATTTATTACTTTTAGTGATAATTGATGCGCCATGTTCTTTTTTGAAACTATCTCTTGCTTATTTGGCTATATTGCCATTCTTATGCTCTAAACTTTATTCAACATGGTTATAATAGTTTCATTATTAAATATTTTATTTGCTAAATGCATTTTATCTTGATTTTTTATATTATTTAATTGAATTAAAATTGAGTTTATGATATGATGAGTATGGATGAAGGAGACTTCATACAAAAAGGAACACTTAATACTCAAGTGTTAAGTACTCCATTATATGGTGTTTGTACCTAACAGTTTATGTTAGGTACTCTTTTTTATTTTATAAGCATCAATAATATGATGATTATTATTAGTAGGAATATCACTACCCCCTGAAAAAAGATTATTATATCTTTTTTTTGCATAAAATCATCTCCTCTTTTACTTTTAATAAAAGTATGGAGTACCTAACTATTAAGTGTTCTTACACATAATATCATTGGTTTTATTTGTTTGTCAAATTAATTAACTAGGGGTATTAAAATAGTAAAAATAAGTTAAAATTTTAGTTCTAACTTATTTTATACATATCTGTACTGGTGCCAGTTCCAGTTAGTTTAATGTTTTGTTTTAGGTATACGACAGGATAAATATTATTTTTTCCAATTACTTTACAACCTGGTTTAGCATACCCATCCTCATTTATGCAAGCAACAGTGTCATTGTACATATAATCCGGTGAAATAAGATACATTGTTATTTTTTTATACATCCATGATTTATTAGGCATCCCTGAAATTGAACGTGAGCAATTAGCGATATTATTATAACAATTGTTTTGTACTCCATTTCCAAATGTGTATGCATAGTCAGATATATATATTAAACCAACATATCCATTCCAACTTTTTTCACTATTCTTTGCAAATGTGACACTTCTTTCTGACTTGTAATGATCTGAAGCACTACCATTTGTATAAGTCACACCTAAATAATATATATTTTTCTCAATTTGCAATAATGATGTTTCATTTAGAGACCAGTTTTTTGCAGTACAATTATATGTTCCACTGGTAGATATTGATGCTGGTTCACAGCCGGTTTGATAAATAATATTGCCATTTGCATCTTTGACAAGATTATTTTCATAGGTATAACCTGATTTTAGAGCATATGGAGTTGGATTTAACATATACATTAACTGTGAATCAGTCCAATCATTTGATCCTATGTTTACTGATGAACCTACTCCGGAATATTTATAATCCCAATATGTTGAACCTATACTTTCTTCTTTCATTATTTTAATTCTATCATTAAAAACTCCAACTATACGCCACACTTCATTATTAAATTCAATATAATTATTTGGAGATGAGCCAATATAACGATAATCTGTTAAAGCATCAGTTTGATCAGTTGCTGGATGTGAAAAAATCCACATGTTAGTTTTTTGTTCTTCAGTGGCGTCGTTGTAAGATAAGCTTTCTGAATTAGCATTATTAATTAGTGTTTTTGAAGTTACTGGTACTGTGTCACTACATTCACCATTTAAAGATAGACTAAATGATTGGCTTTGAGTTTCAGTACTTGTTTCAGCACTATCTAACCAAATATATAAATAATAAGTGTTGGTTGTTGATTCATTGTATTCATTTGAAGACAAAAGTTCTATTTTATCTCCTTGACTTGTACCAGTAAATGTACCTGATGTAACCAATCCAGTTTCACAACTAGTACTTGAGGTAGTTAAGGCATATTTAAAGTTATTACTGTTAGATAGTCCCGTTCCTATCTCATTTATATCTAACCATAAATCCATATAGATAGAATTATTATTTATAGTTTGTGTTCTTGTAGTTAGCGTTCTTTTTATAGCGTGTGTTCCAGTACAGCTATCTGGCATTAAATGAGTATCATTACTTGAAATTGTTCCACCAATATCGGCAGAACATGACATTTTTTTATCTATAGTAAAGGTTAACTCTGTTTTTTGTGATTCACTAGTTTGCCATGTGAAATAAGCTAAAGTTCCACCCATTATGGTAAAGGTTATCGTTAACATCATTAAGATTATAATTAAGTTCTTGTTTTTCATCCATCTCACCTATCATATAACTATGATACCGCAAAAAAATAGTTAGGATGTCAACGGTTTTTTAATAAAAAAAATGCTACTTCCTATATGGAAAAAGCATTAATTATCAATAAATTAATTTTTATTCGGGAACTATTCTATCTTCGTCACCTTTACAATATGCTTGGCCAATTGTTTTTGACTCAACATATTCTTTACCCATCATTTCGCATCCCATTTTAGTGACAGTATCTTTTAAATAACCACCAAACATTTTTACAGCTGCAATGGCTAATACCGTTATTAATGATATTATTAATACATACTCTACTAAAGTTTGACCTTTATTATTTAATTTCATTTTCATATGCCACCTACCTTATTATTACAAATTAATTATATAATAAGTATTTATTTATGTCAACCTTTTATTTCGACGTAATCTCCAGAATCAAGATAGATTATTCCTTTTTTACCATCTAATTCTTCAACAATAGAATTATATTTATTTATTTTATCTATTTTGGTAAGAGTAATATATACATAATTGGAATCTGTCATATATAAAAGGAATCTTTTTTTATCTACCTCGTTTGGGACATACTCAATATGGGATATTTTTATTAGAGTATCGGTAGTTACTTCACTGAATTTATTTACAAAATCATTATAAATACTACTAACATCATTAATTAGATATGGAACATAATCAATATTATAGATATTATCGACTTGTTTTGCTGAAGATAAGATTAGTTTATCATTATATTTGCATATTGGAGTATATTCTTCAATTTCAAGATATATTTTTCGATTTATTGTTCTTTTTATTTTAACATTTTTGATATAGTCATTTTTCTTTAGTTTATTTTTAATATTTGTTTTAAAAGTATCGATATATGGTGGATAATTATTTAAACCTGCTAGAGAAATAATTTCTTTATCCGAGATAATATTATTACCTTTAATATATATATTTTTAACTGGTAAACTAAGGATATAGGACACAATTAAAGCTATCAGGATTATTACTGATAATAAGTAAATAATTCGTTTTGTTTTTATTTTTCTTTTTTTCACTTTTACTTTTACTTTTTTTCCTGACATGGTTAATCATCCCTATTCAATTATAATTTGTTCTAATAATAGATCTACATTATAATTATCTTTTACTTCTTTTTGAACTGTTTTTATTAATTTTAGTACATCTTCTCCGGTAGCATTACCAGTGTTTACAATAAAGTTTGCATGTTTTTGAGAAACTTCAGCACCATTAATATTTAAACCTTTTAAATTACTTTTTTCGATTAGTTCACCAGCATACATATTTTCTGGATTTCTAAATACACTTCCAGCATTTGGCATATTAAGAGGTTGGGTACTAATTCTTTTTTTTCTTCTTTCTTCAACATGTTCTTGCATTTTAATTGTATCTCCGGGTGTTAATTTAAAGGTTGTTGATAAAACAATGTATTCTTTATGTTGTTTTAAAAAAGAATCACGATATGTATAATTAAGTTCTTTATTTGTTAGGCTTACAATTTCGCATTTATCATTTAAACATCTAGTTTCAATGACAACGCTTGCCATGTCACTGTTGTATGCTCCGGCATTCATGGCAGTACAGGCACCAACACACCCAGGGATTGCGGTAGCAAATTCAAGTCCAGATAGGCCTTTTGCTATTGTATCACTAGCTAGTTTTATTAATGAACACCCAGCGCCTGCGGTGACAATATTTCCATTATATTTTATTTCATTTAGACTATCTAATTTTATTATTACTCCTTCGTAATGATTCATTGCTAAAATAACATTTGAACCATTACCAAGAAGTACATATTTTATGCTTTCTTTTTTTAATTCTTTAACTACTTCGATTAATTGTTGTTCATCTTTTGGAAAAACGATGTATGAACAACTTGCATTGATTCGATATGTATTATAATTCTTTAATGAAGCATTTTCTATGTATTTAATTTGTATTTTATCAAAAAAATTTTTTATCATCCATAATCATTCCTTTTAAGCATTCATATATTCTTTCTCCGCTGTCTTTTATTCCAAGGGTTTGTAGATTGCTTTTCATTTTATTATATGCTTCTTTGTCTGTAAGTGTTTTATCTATTAAATTAATTAAATTGTCTTTGTTAAAATCTTTTTCTTCAAGAATTAGTGCAGCATTTTTTAGAACAAGATCCATAGCATTTTTATATTGGTGATTATTAGTAACGTATGGGCTAGGAATAAATATTGATGGTACACCTAATACGGTTATTTCACTTATTGTAGATGCACCTGCTCTAGTAATCATTAAATCAGTTGCTTTCATTAATGCAGGTAATTCATATACGAAAGGAACTATTTTTACGTTGTCAGGTGTTCTTAATTTTTTTACTTTTTCGTAGTATGAATTTCCGGTAATAAACATTATTTCATAGTCTTTTCCTCTAAAAGCATTTATAAATGACACAATTTTATCATTAATACTTTGACTTCCTAAACTACCCATTACTATTAGAACTAGTTTTTTATTTTTTGATAAACCATATTCTTCTTTGTTAGCTTTTTTTATACTTAGGGCTTTTTCACTACATGGATTCCCTGTTAATACTACTTTGTTTTTAGGAAATTCTTGAAGTGTTGATTCGAATGATACGCCTATTTTGTCGGCATATCTAGTTAAATATTTATTAGATAATCCAACGACGGAATTTTGTTCATGAATAAATGTTTTTTTACCTAATTTTTTAGCAGCCCATATTACAGGACCAGTTACATATCCACCAGCACCAATTACAACATCTGGTGAAAACTCCTTAATAATTTTTTTACATTTATTTCTGGCCTTTAAAAATTGAGCTAATACTTTAAAGTTTTCAATGGTCAATTTTCTTTTTAATCCGCTTACGGTTATTTCTTCATATTTAATCCCTAGTTCTGGGATTAAATCTTTTTCCATACGATCAGATGTACCAATATATAAAAACTCACTGTTGGGTTCTTCTTCTTTTATTTTTTTGATAATAGCGATGGCTGGATATATATGTCCTCCAGTACCACCGGCACTAATGATAACTCTCATTTCACACCTCATATTTATTATATCATATTGAAAATATTTTTTTGTTATTTATACTTAATTATACATTATTTTTGTAAAAAATATGTAAAAGAAAGTTAACTGTTTTACATAAATTTAGACATAAAAAAAATATTGGCAACGTCCTATTTTAGCTTTTCAACTATCGTCGGCGTTTAGGTG
>CAKOOM010000002.1 GCA_934098395.1 uncultured Bacilli bacterium | reverse complement strand
CACCTAAACGCCGACGATAGTTGAAAAGCTAAAATAGGACGTTGCCAATATTTTTTTTATGTCTAAATTTATGTAAATACCAAAATATATCTTTCAAATAATTTATATATTTGATATAATATAAATAACTTATGGAGGATTATATGAAAAAGAATAAAATAAACAAAAAAGAACTTATTATAACTATTATTGTCCTAATTTTAGCAGTAGTAATAGGGATTATTGGTGGCAAAGAATTATACGAAGCAATGTATGGAAAAATCCAGTAAAAACAAAGATTTTTATTTAAAAATCTTCTTTTTATTTAAATAAAGAAAAAAAGTCAAAAAAATCATAAAAAAGCCTTGATTTTCATATAATTTTCCTGTATAATTAATAAATGTGTGACTGGCTTAGATGGGCAAAGTTGCTGATACACCAGGTGGAGTTGTTAAAACAAATCTGTATATCAGGTAATTTGTTCGGAGCAAGTCTATACCAGATATAGGCGAAGGGAGGATTCAATAATGTCAAACACAAAAGTGAGAATTAAGCTTAAAGCTTATGAACACAGAACTCTTGACAAAGCGGCTGCAAAAATCGTTGAAACAGTTAAGAGAACTGGCGGAGTTGTAAGTGGTCCAGTACCATTACCAACAGAAGTTCAAAAGTATACAATTCTAAGAGCTGTTCACAAATATAAAGACTCACGTGAACAATTCGAAATGCGTACTCACAAAAGACTTATTGATATCAACAATCCAAGTAAGGAAACTATTGATGCATTACAACATCTAGATTTACCAAGCGGTGTTGATATTCAAATCAAATTATAGTAATAGGAGGAAAAAATGAAAGGAATCTTAGGTCGTAAGATCGGAATGACTTCTGTATTTGCTAAAGACGGAAAATTAATTCCTGTAACAGTAATCGAAGTAGAACCAAATATTGTTAGTCAAATTAAGACTAAAGAAAAAGATGGTTATGAAGCTATTCAATTAGCAGCATTCGATAAAAGAGAAAAGTTAGCAAATAAACCAGAACAAGGTCATTTGAAAAAAGCAAACACTACCCCTAAGCGCTTCTTAAGAGAAATTAGAGGTGTAGATGTAGCAAATTATTCACTTGGTAGTGAAGTAAAAGCAGATATTTTTGCTGAAGGAGAAATGGTTGATGTAACCGGCACTTCTAAAGGAAAAGGTTTCCAAGGTGTTATCAAACGTTGGAACCAATCACGTGGACCTATGGGACACGGTAGCCAATATCATCGTGGTGTTGGGTCATTAGGAACATTGTTACCTATGAGAGTTATCCCAGGAAAGAAAATGCCTGGACATATGGGTTCTGAACAAGTAACTATTCAAAACCTAGAAGTAGTACAAATAGATTTAGAAAATAACGTTATTTTAATTAAAGGAAATGTCCCTGGACCAAAAAAATCATTAGTTTTAATTAAAACTTCAGTAAAAAATCCTGGAAAAATAAATACTCCAGTTGAATTAATTACATATGTTGATGAAACTGTAGTTGAAGAACCAGTAGAAACTGCTGAAGAAGAAAAAGAAGAAATTAATGAGACATCATCACAAGACGAAAATAAAGCTGAATAATTTAAAAATATTAAACTAAAAAAGATTGTGATGAAATAAGGAGGATATTATGTCTAAAGTACAACTATTAAATGTTAATGGTGAAAAGGTTAAAGATATTAAATTAAATGATAACGTATTTGGAATTACTCCAAACGATATAGTACTACATGATGCCATCGTTTTATCAATGGCAAATGCTAGACAAGGAACACATTCAACTAAAACTAGAGCAGAAGTTTCTGGTGGTGGAAGAAAACCTTGGAGACAAAAAGGAACTGGTAATGCCAGACAAGGAAGTATTAGAGCAGTACAATGGAGAAAAGGTGGAATTGCCTTTGGACCAAAACCAAGAGATTACTCTAAGAAACAAAATAAGAAAGTTAGAAGATTAGCATTATTATCAGCTTTAACATATAAAGCAACAGATAATGAAATAGTTCTATTAGATTCAATTAAATTTGAAACAAATAAAACTAAAGAAATGTTAAAATTATTAAATACATTAGAATTAGCTAATAGCAAAGTACTATTAGTAATTGATGAATTAGATGAAAACATTTGCTTAGCTTCAAGAAATTTAGGAAACGTATTAATCGTATTACCTACTGAAGTAAATACATACGATGTAGTTAACTCAGATAAAATGGTTATAACTGAAGCAGCATTAAAGAAATTAGAGGAGGTGCTAACAAATGAATAAGAATTTTGATATCATTTATGCACCAATCATAACTGAAAAGACAGCTCTAATGGCTAACGAAAACAAATATGCTTTCAAAGTGGATCCAAGAGCTAATAAAACACAAATTAAACAAGCAATTGAAAGTATCTTCAATGTCAAAGTAGAAAGTATTAATACAACAAATTCTCATCCTAAAAAGAGAAGAGTTGGAAAATATACTGGTATGACTAATAAGTATAAAAAAGCTATTGTAAAATTAGCAGAAGGTAATTCAATTAATTTTGACTAGAAAAAGGAGGAGAAAAAATGGCAATTAAAGTAATTAAACCATTGACTAACGGTCAAAGACAAAAAAGCTTTCTAAAAAGCGATGAAATAACTAAAACAACTCCTGAAAAAAGTCTAGTAGCACCAATAAATAAAATTACTGGTCGTAATAACCAAGGTAAAATAACTTTAAGACACCGTGGTGGTGGAGTTAAAAGAAAATACCGTTTAGTTGATTTTAAGAGAGTAAAAGACGGAATTGAAGCAATCGTACAAGGAATTGAATACGATCCAAACAGAAGTGCTAACATTGCATTAATTAGTTACAAAGATGGAACTAAATCATACATTTTAGCACCAAAAGGACTAAAAGTTGGAGATGTTGTAGTATCTGGAGAAAATGTTGATATAAAAATAGGAAATACCCTACCAATAGCAAATATTCCCGTAGGTACAACAATCCACAATATTGAATTAAAGCCAGGAAAAGGCGGACAACTTGCAAGAAGTGCTGGAAACAGCGCACAAATCTTAGGACGTGAAGATAAATACGTACTAGTAAGATTAGCAAGCGGAGAAACAAGAAAAATTCTTGGAACATGTCGTGCAACTATTGGTGTAGTTGGAAATGAAGACTACTCATTAGTAAAAATCGGAAAAGCCGGAAGAACAAGACATATGGGTATCAGACCAACTGTTCGTGGATCTGTTATGAATCCAAATGATCACCCACATGGTGGTGGAGAAGGACGTGCACCAATCGGTCGTAGCGGTCCAATGACTCCATGGGGTAAACCAGCTCTAGGATTAAAGACTAGAAAGAACAAAAAACAATCTGACAAATATATTGTGACTCGTCGTAAGAAATAATAAGAAAGGATGATTAAAAATGGCAAGAAGTTTAAAAAAAGGACCTTATGTCTTTGATAGACTATTAAAAAAAGTAAAATTACTTAATGAAACAGGAAAAAAAGAAGTTATTAAAACTTGGTCTCGTCGTTCAACTATTTATCCTGATTTTATTGGTCACACTTTTGCAGTACACAATGGTAAAGAATTTATTCCAGTATATGTTACTGAAGATATGGTAGGACACAAACTTGGAGAATTCTCATTAACTCGTAAATTTGGTGGACACGGCGCAGATAAGAAGAAATAGTAACTTATAAGGAGGACTATGATGGAAAGAACTGAAGCAAAAGCAGTAGCTAAAACTATAAGAATAGCTCCTAGAAAAACAAGATTAATAATTGATTTAATAAGAGGAAAGAGTGTAAGCGAAGCTTATGCAATTCTTAGAAATCAACCACAAAAAGCAGCTAGAGTTATTGAAAAAGTTTTAAAATCAGCTACAAGTAATGCTGTAAATAATTTTAATTTAAAAGAAGAAAATTTATTTGTAAAAACATGCTTCGTTGATGAAGGAATTGTTATGAAAAGAGCAAAAATGGATTCACGTGGACATGTTGGAAGAAAAGATCATAAAACAAGTCACATTACAGTAATTGTAAGTGAATTAAATAAGTAAAGGAGGAACCGAAGTGGGACAAAAAGTTAGTCCAGTCGGACTTAGAATCGGTATCAATAAAGATTGGGAATCTAAATGGTATGCAGATAATAAAAACTTCTCAAAATATTTACTAAACGATAACAAAATACGTAAATATTTAATGAAGAAATTTAAAAACGCTGGAGTTTCTAACATTATTATCGAAAGAAATTCTAAAAGAACAGAAATATTTATTAATGCATCTCGTCCAGGATTAATAATCGGACAAAGTGGTACAGAAATAGAAAATGTTAAAAAAGAAGTATCTAAATTAGTTGGAGAAAACGTACAAATCTCAGTTGTTGAAGTTAAAAACCCAGATTTAGTAGCACAACTAGTAGCAGATAATATAGCTCGTAGTATTGAAGGACGTGTATCATTCAGAGTAGCTCAAAAGAAAGCAATTAGAAACACAATGAAAGCCGGAGCAAAAGGAATTAAAACTTTAGTATCTGGACGTTTAGGTGGAGCTGATATCGCTCGTGGTGAAGGATATTCTGAAGGAACAACTCCATTACACACATTAAGAGCAAACATTGATTATGCAACATCAGAAGCAGATACTACATATGGAAAAATCGGTGTAAAAGTATGGATATATAAAGGAGAAATCCTAGAAGATAAGGGAGGTAATTCTCATGTTAATGCCAAAAAGAACAAAGCATAGAAAAACTTTCCGTCTAAAATATGAAGGAAAATCAAAAGGTAACACTGAGCTTCATTTTGGTGAATATGGTTTAATGGCCCAACAAGGTGCATGGATTACAGCTAATCAAATTGAAGCAGCCAGAATTGCTATGACAAGATATATGAAACGTGGTGGTAAAGTATGGATTAATATTTTCCCTAACTTATCACTAACTAAAAAACCCCTTGAAACAAGACAAGGTAAAGGTAAAGGTAATCCAGAAGTATGGGTAGCCGTAGTAAAAGAAGGAAAAATCATGTTTGAAATTGGTGGCGTTTCTGAAGAAGTTGCTAGAGAAGCATTACGTCTTGCATCTCATAAATTACCAATTAAAACAAAATTTGTAAAAAAAGAAAGTGGTGAAAATAATGAAAGCTAATGATATTAGAAAATTATCCACTGAAGAAATCAATAAAAAAATTGCTGAATCAAAAGAAGAATTATTTAATTTAAGAATGAAACAAGCAACTGGATCACTAGAAAACCCTGGAAGAATTAAGGAATTAAGAAAAACAGTTGCTAGACTAAAAACAATTCTTAGAGAAAGAGAAATCGAAGGGTAGAGGAGGACGTCAAGATGAATGAAAATATTAAACGTGAATTAATTGGCGTTGTTGTAAGTGACAAAGCAGATAAAACAATCACAGTAAAAGTTGAAACTTACAAAAAAGATCCAATATACAAAAAAAGAATTAAATATTCTAAAAAATATACAGCTCATGACGAAAATAATGTTGCAAAAATTGGCGATAAAGTTCGTTTAGTAGCAACAAGACCATTATCTAAAACTAAAAGATATGAATTAGCTGAAGTAATAGAAAAAGCTATAGTTCTTTAGTTCGGAAGGAGGAAATAAGATGGTACAACAAGAAAGCCGTTTAAAAGTGGCAGATAACTGTGGAGCTCGTGAATTACTAGTAATTAGAGTTCTTGGTGGAAGTAAAGTAAAAACTGGTAACATCGGAGATATCGTTGTTGGAACAGTTAAAAAAGCAACTCCTAATGGTAATGTTAAAAAAGGAAAAGTCGTAAAAGCCGTAATTGTTAGGAGTAAATTCGGAGTAAGAAGAGAAGACGGAAGCTATATTAAATTTGATGATAATGCATGCGTAATCATTAAAGATGATAAGAGTCCAGTTGGTACTCGTGTTTTGGGTCCTGTAGCACGTGAATTAAGAGATGCAGGATTTACAAAAATAGTAAGTTTAGCGAAAGAAGTTCTTTAATCCGAAATATTTAAGGAGGATATAAGTTCATGAAATTAAAAACAGGTGACAAAGTTGTAGTAATAGCTGGCGCCAATAAAGGCAAAGAAGGAAAAATTACTAAAGTATTAGATGAAAAAGTTATTGTTGAAGGCGTTAATATCTGTAAAAAGCACTTAAAACCAAAGAACAATAATGGAACTGGTGAAATAGTTGAAGTAGAAAGACCAATTCACAAGTCTAACGTTATGATAATTGATCCAAAAACAAAAAAGCCAACTAAAATCAAAATGGATTTTGATAAAGATGGCAAAAAAATTAGAATTTCAAAAAAATCTAATGAAAAGATTGACTAGTTTGGAAGGAGGGTGGACTAATGAACCGCCTAGAAGAAAAATATAAAAACGAAGTTGTTCCAAGTTTAATGGAAAAACATAACTATAAAACATTAATGTTGGTTCCTAAAATCGAAAAAATCGTAGTTAATATGGGTGTTGGAGATGCAATTGCTAATTCTAAAAACTTAGAAAACGCAGTAGCTGACCTAGAAAAAATCACTGGATTAAAACCTGTAGAAACTAAAGCAAAAAAATCAATCGCTTCATTCAAAGTAAGAGAAGGTCATAAGATCGGATGTAAAGTAACTCTAAGAGGAGAAAATATGTATAACTTCTTAGATAAATTAATTTCAATCTCTCTACCAAGAGTAAGAGATTTTAGAGGTCTTTCACCAAAAAGCTTTGATGGAAGAGGAAACTATACAATAGGTATAAAAGAACAATTAATATTCCCAGAAATAAATTTTGATGAAGTTGAAAAAGTTAGAGGAATGGATATTGTTATCGTTACAACAGCAAAAACTAATGAAGAAGCTTTTGATTTATTAAAAGAACTTGGAGTTCCTTTTAGGAAATAAGGAGAGGTTACAATGGCAAAGAAATCAATGATTGTAAAATCACAAAAGAAACCAAAATTTAAAGTTAGAGAATATACTCGTTGTAGTATATGTGGAAGACCACATGCTGTTATGAGCAAATTTGGTATTTGCCGTATTTGTTTTAGAGAATTAGCTTATAAAGGACAAATACCAGGCGTAAAAAAATCAAGTTGGTAATACCTATTTAATAAAGAAGGAGGGATTTTAAATGACAGATCCAATCGCAGATATGCTTACAAGAATACGTAATGCAAACCAAATGCGTAATAAAGAAGTTGCTATGCCTACATCAAAAATGAAAGTAGAAATAGCAAAACTATTAGACTCAGAGGGTTTCATTGCAGGTTATACTGTAAAAGATAATACATTAACATTAACTTTAAAATATGGACAAAATAAAGAAAGAGTAATTACTGGATTAAAGAGAATTTCTAAACCAGGATTAAGAGTATATGCAGGTGCTGACGAAATACCTTATGTACTAAATGGTCTAGGAATTGCCATTATATCTACACCAAAGGGAGTTATGACTGATAAGTTAGCTCGTAAAAACAATGTTGGTGGCGAAGTAATTGCATATATTTGGTAGGAGGAAAGTTAATGAGTAGAATTGGAAAAAGAGTATTAACTATACCAGAAAACGTTAATGTTGATGTTGTTGATAATACAGTTACAGTTAAGGGACCAAAAGGAGAACTTAAATTAGATCTTATTAAAACATTAAAAGTAAATGTTGAAGAAAATAAATTAACTGTAGAAAAATTAAAAGAAGATAAATTTACAAACCAAATGCACGGAACTACAAATGCTAATATCAATAATATGATTATTGGAGTAAGCGAAGGTTACAAAAAAGGATTAGAAATAATCGGAGTTGGATATAGATTTGCCGTAAGTGGAAATGTATTAACAATCCAAGCTGGATATTCACACCCAGTAAAATTAACTATTCCAGAAGGTATCACAGTTAACGCTATCAGCGCAACTGAAATCGAAGTAGCTGGTGCAGAGAAGCAAGTAGTAGGTGAATTTGCTGCTAATATCCGTAAAGTAAGACAACCTGAACCATATAAAGGAAAAGGAATCCGTTATAAAGGTGAACATGTTCGTCATAAAGAAGGAAAGAAAGCATCTAAATAATAGAGGAGTGATATTCTTATGATAAAGAAAGTTTCAAGAAATGAAATGCGTGTCGAAAGACATAAAAGAATAAGAAAAGACATATCTGGTACAAGTGAAAGACCAAGATTAAATGTCTTTAGATCTAACGCAAACATTACAGCTCAAATCATCGATGATGAAAAAGGATTAACACTAGTAAGCGCTTCTACTAGAGAAAAAGAATTAAATATTAAAAATGGTGGAAACGTTGAAGCTGCAAAACTTATCGGAGCCGAGATTGCAAAAAGAGCTAAAAAAGCAAAGATTGAAAAAGTAGTATTTGATAGAGGTGGATACCTATATCATGGACGTGTTAAAGCATTAGCTGAAGCAGCACGTGAAAATGGATTAGAATTCTAATAAGGAGGATACTTATGAACGAAGAAATGAAAAAGCCACAAGAAAATCGTGAAAGATCTGCTAAAAACTTTGATGCAAAAAACAATAAAAGAAAACCTAGAAGAAACTTTGACAAACCAAAAAGTGATCTAGAAGAAAAAGTTATTTGCATTAACCGTGTAACAAAAGTAGTAAAAGGTGGCCGTCAATTTCGTTTTGCAGCTACAGTTGTAGTTGGCAATAGAAAAGGCAAAGTTGGTATTGGTTTAGGAAAAGCTAAAGAAATGCCAGATGCTGTAAAAAAAGCTACACAACAAGCTTCTAAAAACTTAATAAATGTTGAATTAATTGATAATCGTACAATATCTCACGAAATAATCGTAAAAGAAGGAGCAGTTAGAGTAATGCTAAAACCTGCTAAAGAAGGTACTGGAGTTAAAGCTGGTGGACCAGTTAGAGACGTACTTGAATTAGCTGGAGTTAAAGATGTATTATCTAAAAGCTTAGGTTCTAGTACAAAAGTTAATATGGCTAGAGCAACATTAAACGCTCTTAAATTGCAAAAATCACCATCACACGTTGCAGAATTAAGAGGAAAAACAGTTGAGGAGATTTTAGGATAATGAAATTAAATGAATTAGAATCATTAAAGAAAGATCGTAAAAGAGTAGGTCGTGGACCTGGTTCTGGAAACGGTAAAACAAGTGGTAAAGGACACAAAGGACAAAACGCTAGAAGTGGTGGTGGCGTAAGACCAGGATTTGAAGGTGGACAATTACCATTATATAGAAGATTATCAAAAAGAGGATTCAATAATTACAACTTCCGTACTGTATATGCTACAGTAAACGTAAGTGATTTAGAAGTATTCGAAGAGGGTACAGTTGTTACAAAAGAATTGTTAATAGAAAAAGGTCTAGTTAAAAAAGAATTAGATGGGATCAAAGTATTAGGTAATGGAGAATTAACTAAGAAATTAACAGTAAAAGCTAACAAGTTCTCATCTTCAGCAAAAGCAAAAATAGAAAATGTTGGTGGAACAATCGAGGTGATTTAATATGTTTAAAACACTAAAATTGCTATTCAACAAAAAAAATAAAGATATACAAAAAAGAGTATTATTTACATTAGGATGTTTATTTGTATTTATAATAGGAAAAACAATTCCTGTTCCAGGAACTCAAGGAGCTGTTTCAGACCTTGACCTATGGGGATTATATGATGCTATATCTGGAGGAGCCCTAGCAAGATTTTCAATTTTCTCACTAGGTGTTATGCCATATATCTCAGCATCTATCATAACAGGAATACTTCAAATGGATATAATTCCATACTTTGTTGAATTAAAAGAACAAGGAGCCACTGGAAGACAAAAAATAAATCAAATTAACAGATACCTAGGATTAGGTATAGCATTTGTCCAAGGTTTCAGCATGGCCTTTGCCTTCGTTGAAAACGGAACTGCTGTAGGATATCTAAAAATAGCTATTATGTTAACTGCCGGTACAGCATTCCTATTATGGTTAGGAGATAGAATAACTCAAAAAGGAATTGGTAATGGAATTTCCCTATTAATTATGGCTGGTATAATTTCAAGCATTCCAAATATGTTTATTGAGACATTCCAATCATTAGTAATAGGTAATGAATCATCATTATTCCTAGGAATCCTAACATTTATCCTATTTGTATTAGTATACGTAGGAATTATTGTTGGTATCGTATACATCGAAAAATCCGAAAGAAGAATACCAATACAATACGCAAATCAAACATCATCTGCATACGGAGCTAAACAAAACTATATACCATTTAAATTAAATAGTGCTAGCGTAATGCCAGTAATATTTGCATCAGTAATATTTACAATACCATCATTTATTGCTGGACTTATGGATAGTGAATCAGCTTTTGCAGAATTTGTCTCAAAATATGTAAATTATACTACTCCAGTAGGTTTTACAGCCTACATGCTAATAATAATAATGTTTTGTTACTTTTATACATTCTTACAAATCAATCCAGAAGAATTATCTAAAAATCTTAACAAGAATGGCGGATATATTCCAGGTGTAAGACCAGGAAAAGAAACAAAAGAATACATAAGCACAGTAATTGGAAGAATTACATTTATCGGAGCAATATCAATTGCAGTTATTGCAGGATTACCAATAATCTTCAGTAGCTTCATTGATACAGGGCTTCCAAGTAGTGTTTCAATTGGTGGTACAAGTATCTTAATCGTAATAGGCGTAGCCTTAGATACATACAACCAATTAGAAAACAGTTTATTAAACAGAAGTTATCGAGGTGGAAAATAATGAGAAATATTATATTTATCGCCCCACCAGCTGCTGGTAAGGGCACACAATCTAAACTAGTAAGTGAAGAGTATAATATTCCTCATATATCTACTGGCGATCTTTTAAGAGAAGAAATAGCTAAAGAAACTGAGTTAGGTAAATCTATCAAAGAAGATATGGAAAAAGGCAACTTAGTATCTGATGAAGTAATTACTACACTCCTAAAAAATAGAATAACATCACCAGATTGTAAAAATGGCTATATTCTAGATGGATATCCAAGAAATATAGCTCAAGCCAAAACATATAACGATTTATTAAAAGAACTTAATTATGATAATAGCACTGTAATATTCTTTGATATTGACAAAGATAGAGCTCTAAAAAGAACCATCAGTAGAATAATATGTCCAAATTGTGGTTCATCATATAACTTACTAGTAGATGAATTAAAACCACATAAAGAAAACATCTGTGATCGTTGTCATCACGAACTTAAAACAAGAAAAGATGATACCGAAGAAGTGTTTAAAAATAGATTTGATACTTATATAAATAGTACAAAAGAATTAATAGATTACTATAATAATCTAAATATGTTACATAAAATAGAAGTATTAGATAAATCAGCAAACACCATCTTCGAAGAAGTAAAGAAGGTATTAAATGATTAATATAAAATCTGATTATGAAATATCTTTAATGAGAAAAGCTGGTAATATCGTATATAGAACGCATAAATACCTAGAACCATACGTTAAACCAGGAATTACTACAAAAGAGTTAGATAAATTAGCATATGACTTTATCATCAGTCAAGATGCAACACCATCATTTTTAAATTACAACGGCTTTCCAGGAAGTATCTGTACATCAGTTAATGATGAAGTAGTTCACGGAATACCATCAAATCGTAAACTTAAAAATGGTGATATCATAGGAATAGATATTGGCGCCAATTATAAAGGTTATCATGGCGATTCTGCTTGGTCTTACAAAGTAGGCAGTGTCTCAAAAGAAAAAGAATATTTATTAGAACATACCGAAAAAGCTTTATTTGAAGGACTAAAGCAGGTAAAACCTGGTAACCGAATTGGTGATATATCTAATGCTATAGAAACATATGCCAATGCTCATAACTTAGGAGTAGTAAGAGAACTAGTAGGACATGGTGTAGGTAGCAATTTACACGAAGAACCTGATGTACCAAACTATGGTAAAAAAGGCACCGGCCCATTATTAAAAGAAGGCATGACTATCGCAATAGAACCAATGTTAAATCTAGGAACACATAAAATATATATCTTAGATGATGACTGGACAATAATTACAAGAGATGGCTCACCATCAGCTCACTTCGAGCACAGCGTTGTAGTTACCAAAGATGGTTATAGAATACTAACAGGAGATGATAATTTTGAGTAAGAGCAATATTATAGAAGCCCAAGGAAAAGTCATTGACTTAATCAAAGGAGGATTCTTTAAAGTTGAACTTGAAGGAGGACACATAGTAGAAGCCCATGTTTCTGGTAAAATGCGCGTAAATAATATACGTATTCTACCAGGTGATACTGTTGTTGTAGAATTATCACCATATGATCTAACACATGGGCGTATCGTATACAACAAGAAATAATCACTAAATCGAGAAGAAATAGGAGGAAATTTTATGAAAGTTAGAGCTTCAGTTAAACCTATATGTGAAAAATGCAAAGTAATTAAACGTAAAGGAAAAGTAATGGTTATTTGTGAAAATCCAAAACACAAACAAAAACAAGGTTAATTTAGGAGGAAAATTAAATGGCAAGAATTAAAGGTATTGATATACCAAACGACAAAAGAATTGAAATTTCTTTAACTTATATCTATGGTATAGGAAGAAAATTATCAAAACAAATCTTAACTGCTGCAAATGTTGACTTAAATAAAAAAGCAAAAGATCTAACAGAACAAGAATTAGCAAGTATTAGAAAAGAACTTGAAAATCATACTGTTGAAGGTGACTTAAGAAGAGAAGTTAACATGAACATCAAAACTAAGATGGAAATTAATTCTTATGAAGGAACTAGACATAAAAAAGGCTTACCAGTAAGAGGACAAAGAACTAACAGAAATGCTAGAACTCGTAAGGGTAAAGGAAAAGTCGTAGCTAATAAGAAGAAAGCTTAATTATAAAAGGAGGATATTTATATGGGAAAAACATATAACGCTAGAAAACGTAAAGTTAAGAAAAATGTTCCACATGGTGTTGTTCACATTCATACAACCTTCAACAACACAGTAATTACTATTACTGATATTGAAGGTAATGCAATTAGTTGGGCTTCAGCAGGAACAATGGGAATAAAAGGTAGTAAAAAATCTACACCATTCGCAGCAGGAATGGCTGCTGAAAAAGCTGGAAAAGCTGCAGCTGATGCAGGTATGAAAACTGTTGATGTATCTGTAAAAGGATTAGGTGCTGGAAGAGAATCAGCAATAAGAGCACTAGCAACTGCAGGATTAGAAGTAAAATCAATTACCGATGTAACACCAATTCCACATAACGGATGCCGTCCACCAAAAAAACGTCGTGGATAAAAGAAAGGGAGTGTGTTAAATGTTAAAATTTGAAAAACCAGAATATAAAGTAAAAGAATATGTAAGAGATAATTTTTATGGAAAATTTGAAATAGAACCATTAGAAAGAGGATTCGGAACTACATTAGGAAACGCTCTAAGAAGAGTAATGTTATCAAGTTTACCAGGTGATGCAATTACCAGTATCAAAATTGATGGCGTAGCTCATGAATTCCAAAAAATTGATGGTGTAATCGAAGATGTCACAGCTATTGTCTTAAATATTAAAAGTATTGTCTTAAAGAATCATTCAGATGACTATACAAAAATATTAAGATTATCTAAAAACACTGAAGGTCCAGTAACTGCCGCTGACATTGAAAAAGATGCTGATATCGAAATTTTCAACCCAGATTTAGTAATATGTAACCTTGCTGAAGGTGGATCAATTAATATTGAAATGACAATCTCATCAGGAAGAGGTTATGTAAGAGCTGAAGAAAACAAAAAATTATTTGACAAAAACAAAATGAACGTTATAGCAATCGATAGTTCATATGCCCCAATCGAAAGAATTAATTATGAAGTAGAACCTGCTAGAGTAGGTCAAAACGATCACTACGATAAATTAATTATGGAAGTATGGACTAACGGTTCTATCACTCCAGAAGAAGCAATAGCTCTAGGTTCAAGAATACTAATAGAACATTTCCAAATATTAGTAAACTTAAACGAAATAGCTGATGAAACAGGATTAATGATCGCAAAAGTTGAAGATCCAAACGTTAAAATACTAGAAACTTCAATCGATGACTTAGACCTATCAGTAAGAGCATATAACTGCTTAAAAAGAGCAGGTATCCTAACACTTAAAAACTTAGTAGATAAGAGTGAAAACGAAATGATGAAAATCAGAAACTTAGGTAAAAAATCACTTAAAGAAGTTATGGATAAAGTAAAAGATATGGGATTAAGTTTCAGATCTGAAGACTAATAAAAGGAGGAACAAAAAATGGCATACAGAAAATTAGGAAGAGATAATAAACATAGAAGAAGTATGTTGGCTACATTAACAAAACAACTTATTGAAAACGAAAGAATTGTTACAACACAAGATAGAGCTAAAGAAGTAAGAAAATGTTTTGATAAAATGATAACATATGGTAAAAATGGCTCTTTAGTATCTCGTAGATTAGCCTTAGCTTTCTTACATAATGATGAAGCTTGCGTATCAAAAGTATTCAATGAATTAGCTCCACGTTATAAAGAAAGAAATGGTGGATACACAAGAATTGTAAAATATAAAGAAAGAAAAGGAGATAACGCTCTATTAGTTATCTTAGAATTAGTTTAATTAACAAGAAAAGCAATAAGAAATTATTGTTTTTTTTATTATGATACTTTATAATAAAGTAAAGGAGAGTCATATGAAAAAAATAATAACCATAGTTCTAACAATTATTATTCTATTAATAATAATTCCAAAATTATTACCTGTAAAAAGAGAAACAGCAAACGTCATATATGATATGGAAAATGGCAGTCAAACCATCGAATTAGTTATTCCTAAATATTCATTTTTAACAAAACAAGACTATCAAAACAAACTAAATCTAAGGACCACCAGTATTCAGTCATCAAAAAAAATTAATAAATTAATTCAAAAAGAATTATCTAGTTATACCAAAATAAATTGCAATAATACTACTTATTACTACAACAATAACCTAGATTTTACTATCAAAAAATATCAAATAAAAAACTATTTAATATATACTAATATATATTATGAATATAGCTTTGGTAATTATTGTAACAAATTAAATCTAACAGATTCAGAAATAATAAACTTAAATACCGCCTATAAACTATCCAATAAAAACAAAGAATATAATTATAACATATCCCTTCAAACAGGATATAATTCTGATTCAAATACCGCTAAATTAGAAATATATATAACGGATATTAAAACTAAAAATATTATTTTCTCTGATAAATCAATAGGTAACATTGAATTAATAGATAACAAAACTAAATTAAAATATACTAAAGAAACCTATTTAACTAATAATTCTGAACTATCTAAAGAACTATTTTTTATAATAGATAATAAAAATACATTATATCTAGATAACGATTATTTATTCAAATATATTAATACTGATATCATTTTACAAAGTAATTCAAATTAATTTACATAAATATATTTATTTGTTATAATTATCTTAACATAGTTAAAATTTCAATAAAAGTATTGAAATTACATATTAATATTTGATATAATTAATAAGCAGTAAGAAAGGAAGAATAATAATGGAAGAATACAAAGTAACTATGCATAATGAAGAAGATACCGTATATTTAGCACAAAATATTGAATCAGAAAAATTTCCAAATATGGTTATTTGTTTATATGGAGAATTAGGTAGTGGAAAAACAGTGTTTGCAAAGGCATTTGGTCATGCTATGGGAATAGATGACGTAACATCCTCAACCTTCAATATAATAAAGGAATATAATGGAGAACTTCCTTTGTATCACATGGATGTTTATCGTGTAGATAACAATGTCGAATCCCTAGGAATTGAAGAATATTTTGAAAAAGGTGGCGTAACAATTATCGAATGGGCAGATCTAATCGAAGATTATCTACCTGAAGAAAGATTAGATATTAAATTTAAAGTAATAGATGAAAATACTAGAGTATTAATTCTTAAACCTTATGGTGAAGAATATCAAAGAGTTTGTGAGGACATTTTATGATAAGTTTATTTATAGATACATCTCTAGTGAGTGTATCTATTTCTGTTGTTAAAGATAATAAAATACTATCTTTAATTCAAAAAGATATTCCTAATATGCATTCAATTTATGCCACAAGCTTTGTAAGAAAAGCTTTAGATGAAGCTCATATTAATGCCTTTGATATTGATAATATTTATGTAGTAAACGGTCCTGGATCATTTACTGGTCTAAGAATTGGTGTAACCATTGCAAAAACATATGGCTATTTAATAAACAAGTATATAACACCTGTATCATCATTAAAAGCTATGGCTTTAAGTACTAATTATTCCGGACTAGTTATGAGTATTATTCCTGCTAACAAAACAAACTATTATGTCGCTATATTTGATGAAAAATATAATATAGTTAAAGACGAAGAGTTTGTTAATAAAACAAAATTAATTTCATTATTAAGTGAATATAATCCATATATAATCGGAGAAAGCAATAGTACTATCGAAGATTATAAAATAAATAAAGTAAACTTAGATATATTAAAGATAATTAATTATTATCAAGACAAAGAAAAAATTAATTACCATAAATTACTACCAAACTATTTAAAACAACCACAAGCCATTGAGGACAAGCATTAATGATAAAAGAAATTGATACATCTACCTCCAATCCCTTTGGAAGAAGAATCGAATATTACGAAGACGATATTTCTCTTGGTTTTCTTGAATACTCTCTAATATATGATCGTATTGAAATAGATAACGTTCAAGTAAATATCGAATCAAGAGGACAGGGAATAGGTACTAAATTAATGGCTTATCTAGTAAATGAAGCTATTAACTTAAGAGTAATAAATATAACTCTAGAAGTTAGAGTAAGTAACGAAATAGCTAAAAACTTATATAAAAAGTTTGGTTTTCGTGAAGTAGCCCTAAGAAAATATTATTATGGCGATGAAGATGGTATATTAATGGAAAAACAAATAATGTAAATATAAAGAGGTGACAATATGAAAGATATATATTGCTTAGCAATCGAATCATCATGTGACGAAACTAGCATGAGTATTATCAAAAATGGTATCGAAGAAATATGTACAGTAACTAATACTCAAATCGATATTCATAAAGAATTTGGCGGAGTAGTTCCCGAAATAGCTAGTCGTAGTCACATTGAAAACATTACAATCGTGCTAGACGAATTATTTCAAAGAAGTAAAATGACTATGGACGAAATAGATATTATCGGAGTAACTTATGGTCCTGGATTAATCGGTTCATTATTAATAGGCCTTCAATGTGCTAAGACAATATCTCTAGTAACCGGAAAACCTCTAATTCCAGTTCATCATATTGCCGGTCATATTTATGCTAATAATTTAGAAAAAAGATTATCATTTCCATTAATTGCCTTAGTCGTGTCTGGAGGCCATACCGATCTTGTCTATATGAAAGAAGATTACTCATTTAAAAGAATTGGTTCAACATTAGATGATGCCGTTGGAGAAGCCTACGACAAAGTAGCTAAAATTTGTCATCTTGATTATCCTGGAGGACCTAAAGTAGACAAGTTATCCAAATTAGGAAAAGATACCTACGATCTACCAATGCCACTAGATGATGATAGTTATAATTTTAGTTTTAGTGGAATTAAATCAGCCGTAGTAAACTTAGTTCATAATGAAGAACAAAGAGGAAATCCTATTCGCGTTGAAGATATGTGTAAGTCTTTTCAAGATAGAGTAGTTCATATTATTGTTAAAAAAACAATGAAAGCCATCCAAGAATATGGTGTTGAAAATCTTTTATTAGCAGGTGGTGTTGCTGCCAATAGCTATCTAAGAGAAAAATTATCCGAAGCTACATCTTTAGAAAACATCGATTTTCGATATCCAAGAATCGAATACTGCACTGATAATGCTGCAATGATCGGCGCAGCTGCCTATTATGCATATCAAAAAGGTATAATAGGTAATCTAGAACAAAATGCCGTCGCCGTAGATTCACTATATAATGAAAAATAAAACTTTACATGTTTTTTGTAAAGTTTTTTTAAACAATAAAATTAATTAATTCAAAATCCAAACAAATTTATTGAGAATATTTAATAATCTACAATTATCCACATAAATAATATAACAGTTTTTCAATTACTATACTTAAAGCATTCCAAATAATTAATATTTATTAAATTTAAATTAATATTTACTTACTTTACTTAATCATTATATTTATGGTAAAATATAATTGTGGTGATGATTAAAATGAATAGTCAAGATTTAACTTTATTATCTGAAGGACAAATTTTGGGAAACAGTAGTGAACCTCAATTAGATGTAATTAGAAAATATGGAATAAAAGCCGCAATTACAGATTTATGTATTTTAACAGGTAGTTATTTATGTGAAAATACTGATTATAATATAGATGAAGATAGATCTTTAACTGGTAGAACTAGTTGGTTTTGGACTAGATCTGATGATGACCGTAAAGATGTTCGCGTGGTCGATGAGAATGGTCGTAGGCGCAGTCAACGTGAGTTTTGCCGCCATATTGCTGTTCGCCCAGCTTTGAAATCTTCTATAATTTTTTCCCAAATCTCTCAAAATAGAGTGAGGGGATACAATGGAACAGAAGAAGTAGAATATGGAGAATATCCTCAAAACGCCGCTGATTTAAGAATGCAAAATATACTAGAGTCAGAATATAATAGAGGAATGAATAAAACGGGAAAAAGTTACACATTTGATTCTGTAGACTATAAAGACTTTGATACAGGATTTAAACCTGTAACTTATGAAGAATACGAATATTATGGAAAGAGATATATTCGCATAAAAGCTAACTCTTATTTTTGTGACAAAAAATTCAAGCTTTCAAATGGCATTGAATATAGAAATGGTGATTATGTTTGGATAGAAGTGTCACCGGTTAAATGGTTGATAGATGATAGAACAGGAATTTTAATTTCAAAAAAAGGATTGGTTTCTGGTATAAGATTTCTTGATGAAAGAACTAATTATAAAGGTGATTTTGATAGAACAGAAATGAAAGAATATCTTGATAGATATATGCTTCGAGATTTAACTCAAACTGTAACATTTACTCGTGTTAAAAATATGACACCAGAAGAAAAAGCTCAATTTGAAGAAGAACAAAAACAAGCTGAAAGAAGAAACCCCTATGGTTTAAAATTTGGGCAAGTAAGTGAAGAAGAAATCATAAGAGGAGCAATAGAAAGTGGTGTAGCAGTATTCTTGCATGGTCCTTCATCAGAGGGTAAATCTGCAAGAGTAAAACAAATAGATCCTACTTGCGAAATAATATATCTTCGTAATGCGACACCAGAAAGTTTAAATGGTAAAAGTGTATATAATGGATCAACAGGAGAAATGATGGATGTTCCACCAACATGGCTTAAGAAATTACAAGAAAAATGTGAAAAGGAACCAGATAGACTTCATGTAGTATTCTTTGATGAAATAACAAATGCACTACCAAGTATTCAAGGTATAGCGTTTAATATAGTTTTAGATAGAGAAGTAAATGGTATTTGGAAATTACCAGAGAATGCTAGAATTGTAGCAGCAGGAAATGATATGAAAGATTCACTTGCTGCAAATCAGTTAGCAGAACCATTATTTAATAGATTTGCTCATGTATATATTAAAACAACAACCGAAGGTTGGTTAAAGTGGGCAAGTGAACATAATATACATCCAGCAATTTATTCTTATATTGCTTATAAGAAGGGTGAAACATTAAGAAGTAAGTATGATGGTGAGAAACCTAATGCTGATCCTAGAAAATGGGAAATGGCTTCTAAAATGCTTTATGCAACAGGAAGTCCAGAAATGTTAAGGGCATTAGTAGGTGAAGATATAACAAGAGAATTTGTTGAATTTTGTAATCAACAAGTAATAACATTAGACGATGTAATAAATGGAAATTATACCAATAGAGATATACAAGTATTAAATACTGCTGAAAGATATGCAACAACTATGGGATTAACACAGGTAGATGATGATAATTTAGAAAAAGTTAGAAGATTCGTTACAGGATTAGGAGCAGAGTTTGGTGCAATTTTTGATGCTTTATGGACACATGGTGATGAAAGTAAATTAGAAAGACTTGCAGAAGCAAAGCTTGCTGAAATGCCTGAAGGAGGTATAAGAAGATAATGGAAAATAAGAAAGAAATATTGTTATCATATATTAAAGCAAATGTTGCACCAATATTAGTTGACTTTATATCTGGTAAGGATTTGAATGGTGCAGTTCTAGTACCTGCCACTGTTGATGTTAAAGAGTTAAATGGTCATTATGATGGAGTAGATTTTATGCCTCCTAAATGGCTTAATGAAATATTAAGTACAAATGCTAGTAGAATATTAGTAATTGATAAAATTGATTCGATTTCTAAAGAAGAACAATTAAAGTTTTGTGAATTATTAGAACATAGGAAAATATCTACATTTGAATTACCTAAAAGCTGTGTAATAATTGTTACTGCAAATGAAATAAATAAAGATAAAATAAGTGAAGAAATATTTTCATTAGTTGCACGAATTTGAGGTGTAAGTTATGAAATATGATATAGCAGCATTAAAAAGAAAAATGCTTGTTAAATATCCTTTTTTTGGGAGCGTAGTAGCAAGTGTCGGTTATAAAGAAAAAAAAGATATACCAGTTGCAGGTACAGATGGAGAAACAATATATTATAATCAGGAATATTTAGAGGGATTAAGTGTTGAGGAACAAACTTTTATATTTGCCCATGAAGTATGTCATATTGCATTCAATCATATATTAAGAAGTGAAGGTAAGGATCATGAATTATGGAATATTGCTACTGATGGTGTTATTAATCAATTTTTAAAACGAGATGGTTTAAAAATGGCACCGGGTGGTGTTGATATGGCAGAAGCTATTAATTATGATGCTGAACAATTATATGAAAAATTATTACAAGAAAAACAACAAGGACAACAACAAAGTGGACAAGGTAATAGTCAACAAAATCAACAACAACCTCAATCACAACAAGAGAATAGAGAAACACAAAATCAAGAACGAAATCAAGAAAATAAACAGCAAAGTAGTGATGGAGAACAAAGTGGTGGTGAATCTGAGAAAAATTCACAAAAAGAAGATAAATCAAAGCAAGATGTTGGGCATGATACTCACAGTATGTGGGAACAAGCAGTAAAAAAACATAAAGAACAACAAGAAAAAACTGATAAAAAAGAGAATTTATTAGATAAATTATTAGGAAAAGATAAAAAAGATAAAGAGAAAACTGAACTTGAAAAGAAACAGGAAGAACTTGAAAGTATGGGAGAAAAAGATGCTTTTAAAAAGAACCTTAAAGATAAGAAAAAACAACTAGAAGAATTAAAAGAGGCAATTTCAAAACAAGCATCACAGGCTGGTACATCAACGAATAGAGATATTAGAACAGTTAATGATATAGGTACTGCTAAACCATTAATTGATTGGCGTTATGTTTTAAGAGAAACAATTAAGTATGATGTTGATTGGTCTTATAAAAATGCAACATTAGAAGATGGTGTAGTTAGTGCTAATTTAGAAGAACAACCAATGCCAGAAACTGAAATTGTTCTTGATACAAGCGGCTCAATAAATGAAGTATTATTAAAGAACTTTTTAAGAGAATGTAAAAATATATTACAACATACTAAATTAAAAGTTGGATGTTTTGATACAGAATTTTATGGATTTCATGAAATTAGAACAGAAGAAGATATAGAAAAGATGCAATTTGAAGGTGGAGGAGGTACCGACTTCGACGTTGCTGTAGGTGCTTTCTCAAGACGAGTTGAAAATAAAATAATTTTTACTGATGGTGAAGCTTCAATGCCAGATATGCCACTTGTTGCAATATGGATAGTTTTTGGTGGTAAAAGAATTAATCCTAAAGGTGGTAAAGTAATTCATGTAGACGATGAACAACTTGAAAGACTATATAATTATCAAATGACTAATGAAACAAAAGGAATGTCAAGATAAAATAAAGATTTAGAATTTTATTCTAAATTTTTATTTGTATAATTTTAATCTTCCTTTATATATAATGAGAATCATTATTGTATAGCAAATATATCAATCTATAAATATAATACTTCAAAATATCATATAATCCATTTAAAAGGTAAAACTCTAGATATTTTAGTAATGACAAAAACCGGTGAAGTAAACATCGAACTAAATTCATATGCAGATACTTTTTTAAGGAGAAGAAACGCTGGATATATTTTTAAAAGATATAGTGATTCTTTAAATATCGGAGAAAGTTATCAAAAAATGACACGTTTTATTCAAATAAATTTAACAACTGCAACTAGTTCACTACCATTATTTTCTTTATACAAATTATATGATAAAGAAAATAATAAATATTTTATTGATAATTTAGAAATTTATGAAATAAACATTAAAAAAACTACAGAGTTATGTTATAATGAAAAAAAGATGAGTATATTAGGTATGCTCGATATGGATTATGAAAAATTAACCAATTTTAAAGGAGATAAGATTATGGATAAACTAAAAAATGAAGCCTTAAAATTAAATAATAACGATGACTTTGTAAAATATTTATCTGATGAAGATGAAGAAAGATTATTGAAAAATTCTTTTATTGAAAAAGGTATAGAACAAAACAAAATTTCCACTGCCAAAAAAATGCTTGAGAAGAATATCGATATTGATTCAATAAAAGAAATAACTGGACTATCTCTAGATGAAATTAAAGAATTAAAAAAAGAGATCTAATAAGTATCAAGCATAACTTATTAATCTTTTTTTCATATAATTAAAATAATTTTATTGGTTCCTCAGTTTGACAAATATTACTATAGACTTTTTCTAAGAAATTTCGTATAATTAAATTAGGTGAATAATATGGAAAAATTAAACAAAAAAGGTTTTACCTTAGTAGAATTAATTGCCACTATTGTTGTCTTGGCATTAGTCGTATCTATTAGTGCTTATGCCATAACAAATATTATTAATAGTGCTAAAGAAAAAAATTATAAACTACTTATAAAAAACATCAAAGATGCATCGGAAACTTACTATCAGGAATGTAAATATTCGAATAATACTGGTATTAAATGTAAAGATACTGTAAAATTACAAGAATTAGTTAATTATGGCTACCTAAAAGGTAATGGTAGTACCAAAGATAACAAAATGAAAATTTTCAACCCTAAAGATAATGTAGATATTGGAGAATGTGTGATAGCAGTCAAATATGAAGATGGAAAACTAACAATTGAAAACAAGACTGATAATGACTCATGTCCAAAAAATTACAATTAAGAGGTAACTATGATAGGTAACGATTGGGATATAGTTTTAAAAGACGAATATAATTCCGAATATTTTCAAAAAATAAAAAGAATAGTAAGACACGAGTATCTTACTAAAACAATTTTTCCACAAGCAAATAGAGTATTTTTTGCTCTAAGAATGACACCATATAAAGATACATCCGTAGTAATATTAGGACAAGACCCATACCATGGTGAAGGGGAAGCCAATGGTATGTGTTTCTCAGTTAATCAAGGAGTAAAAATGCCCCCATCATTAAATAATATATATAAAGAACTCTACGATGATTTAGGTATAAAAAGAACCAATACCGATTTAACTGATTGGGCCAAGCAAGGCGTCTTACTTCTAAACAGTGTTCTAACCGTTGAAAAAGATAAACCAGCTAGTCATAAATTTGTCGGTTGGGAAGAATTTACCGATAATATAATAAAAAAAATCAATGAATCAGAAACCCCTGTAGTATTCATATTATGGGGAAATTTTGCTAAAGCCAAAGCTAAGTATATAACTAATCCTAAACATTTAATTATCTCATCCCCACATCCTAGTCCATTTTCTGCAAACAATGGCTTCTTTGGAAGTAAGCCATTCTCTAAAACTAATAATTTTTTAAAGAAAAATGGTTTGAAAGAAATAGAGTGGTAAATATGTTATCAGTATACATTCACATACCCTTTTGTCGTAGTATCTGTACTTATTGTGACTTTTGTAAAATGCTATATAATGAAAAATATGTCGATAATTACTTAGATTGTCTCGAAAAAGAAATCAAAGAAAGATATCATAACGAACCAATAAAAACTATCTATATTGGTGGTGGTACCCCTAGTAGTCTTACTATAAAAGAGTTAGAAAAATTACTAAGCATCGTTGATACACTAAATCTTGAAGATAATTATGAATACACTATCGAATGCAATATCGAAGACATCAATATCGATAAAATAAATCTATTTATTAGTTATGGTATAAATCGCATAAGTTTTGGAGTTGAGTCATTCGACAAATCTATTCAAAGTATTTTAGGTAGAAAACATGATGAAGATACCATTTTTGATAATATATATCTAACAAAAAAATATTTTAATAATATAAATATCGATCTTATCTATGGTGTAACTCCCGATATAGATATTGTTAAAAAAGATATTCAAAAATTCCTTGAATTAGATATACCACACATATCATGCTATTCTCTAATCCTTGAAAAAAATACTAAATTATATATTAATAACCATCAATATATTCCTGAAGAGCTTGATAGAGACATGTATGATTATATAGAAAATACCTTAACCAAGAATGGTTATAATCATTATGAAATAAGCAATTATGCTAAAGATGGATATGAAAGCCTTCATAACAAAAACTATTGGTTAAATGGTAGTTATTATGGTTTTGGCTTAGGAGCCGTAAGTTATTTATCAAATACTCGTATATCTAATACTAAAAATCTACATACTTATTATTGTAATAAATTTATTGCTACTACTAGTTACGAAGATATACCTACTCAAAAAGAAAATGATTTAATCCTTGGACTTAGATTAACAAAAGGAATAAACGTAGCAACCTTTAATCAAAAATATCAAGATAATTTATTAGAACATGATGTAATTAAAAATTTAATAAAAGATAATAGTTTAGAATATTCAAATGGTTATCTTAGATGCAACAAAGAATATTTATATTTACTAAACTATATCTTAGAAAAATTAATAGGAAGTGATATATAATGGATTTTATTAAAAACGAAAAATTTTATCTACCATTAATTTATATATTAATAGGTATAATAGTTTATAATATAATTAAGAATATTGTAAATAAATTAATGCATAACAAACACGTTGATAATCGAAGAATAACTATTATCTCTCTAATAAAAAATATTATTAAATACTTAATATTTATCTTTGTTATCATAGCAATATTAAATGTTTATGGCATAAACACCAATGGAATACTTGCATCAATTGGAATTGCTGGAGTAGTTATTGGTCTTGCCTTACAAGATATTGTAGCTGACTTTTTAGCAGGAATCTTTATCATCTTTGACGATAAATACACTATCGGTGATATTGTTACCATAAATAACTTTAAAGGAAAAGTAACTAACTTTGGTCTAATGAGTACTAAAATAAAATCATATTCTGGAGAAATTCTAATTATATCTAACTCATCATTTAAACAAATAATCAATCACAGTAGAGCTACATCTACAAACTTTATAAAATTAGATGTCTCATATAATACTGATATAGATAAATTAGAAAAAGTTTTAAATGAATTAACAGACGAAGTTTTAAAAATTAAAAATGTTATAAATTATCAAACTCTAGGTATTGAAGATTTCTCTTCCAGTAGTATCAAATATACCGTCTTATTGGAGTGCAAACCCGAAACTCAATATCAAGTAAAAAGAGATTTCTATAAACTAATTCAAAATGCATTTAATAAAAATAACATCGAAATACCATATAACCAATTAGATGTATACCTAAGGAGGAACAATGAATAAAATTAAATATTTTAATACTGAAATAAACTATATAAAAAACGAAGTTTATCAAGAAGACATAAAATTTCTTATTAATCTATTACCCGATTATTTCTTTCAAATACCGGCATCTTCAACTGGAAAATATCATCCCAAATTTGCTAGTACTAAAAACGGTTTATTAAAACATACCAAAGTCGCTGTAAGAATAGCACATGATTTATTTGATACTGTAAATAATTTTACTGATAATGATAAAGATTTAATTATTATGGCTCTAATTATGCATGATGGTTTGAAAAAAGGCGAAGTTGAAGAAGAATATACCAGATTTGATCATCCATTACTCGTATCAAAATTAATAATGGAAAATGCTAAAAACTTAAAAATGAGTACTGATGACGTCAGAAAAATGTGTCAATTAATAGAAAGTCATATGGGTAAATGGAATACTAATAAATATAGTAAAGTAGTTCTTCCAACTCCCAAAAATGAATTAGAAAAATACGTTCATCGATGCGATTTCTTAGCATCTCGTAGTTATTTAAATATAAAATTTGAAAAATTAGAAATAATATAATAAGGCGGTTTGTAGTATGAAAGATTTAAAAATAATAGTACCCAATAATTTTAAAGAATTTGGTAATAAAGTAAATGAACATATTAATCGTATTAGAGAAACTAATCAAAATTATCTCGTAAAAACAAATTTAGTAAGATTTAATAATGGTGAAGGGAAAGCCGTATTGGAAGAAACAATCAGAGATAAAGATTTATACATTCTAAGTGATATATCTAATTATGATATATCATATGAATTCTTTAATCGTAAACATTACATGTCACCAGACGAACACTTCCAAGATATAAAAAGAATTCTAAGTGCCGAATGTGGACATGCTAGTAAAATAACCTTAATTCTCCCATACCTATATGAATCCCGTCAAGATAAAAAAGATTCTCGTGAATCTCTTGATTGTGCCGTTGCTCTTCAAGAAATATCACGCATGGGAGTAAATGAAATAATTACTTGTGACGTTCATAATAAAGGTGTAATGAATGCCGTACCTAATCTTGCTTTTGAAAGTGTTTACCTAACTGGAGATTTAATCTTATCCCTATTAGAAAATGAAAAAGATCTTAATATTAATAATATAGCATCTATTGCTCCTGACAGTGGAGCCATGGATCGTGCAAGATTCGTATCTAATGTTCTAGGTAATGGAGCCTTGGGATACTTTTATAAACAAAGAGATTATACCAAATTAGAAAATGGCTTACACCCAATCGTTGATCATCGTTTTCTAGGGCCGAATTTATCCGGATTAGACGCTATTGTCGTAGATGATATGATTGCCTCAGGCACTTCAATTTTAGATACCGCCAAAAACTTAAAAGAACAAGGTGTATCTAAAGTATATCTAATGACAACCTTTGCCCTTTTCACAAGTGGGATTGATAAGTTTGATAAATATTATGAAAAAGGTTATTTTAATCGTGTATATGCTACAAACGTAAGCTATGTTAGAGAAGAAGTAAAAAATAAAGAGTGGTTTAATTCCGTAGATTGTTCATATAAAATAGCTAATATTATAAATCACTTAAACTATGGTAACTCAATAGACAATTTAATAAATGACAAAGAAGAAACAGCAGTAAAAGTAAAAAGATTAAGAAAGGATTGATAATATGAAACTAAATAAAAAGGGATTTACTTTAATCGAACTCTTAGCAGTTATTGTTATCTTATTAGCAATATCTACCATAGCCATATCTTCAATTTCATCAGCTATCGAAAGAAACAAACAAAAAACAAATAATGCTAAGAAAGAAGTATTAGTTAGTTATGGAGAACTATATTTTGAAGAAAATATCAATAACTATACTACTACCAAAAAATGTGTCAATATAGGGACTCTTAGCCAATACTTTAATCTTGAAGATAGTGAAATAAAAGATGCCGATGATAAACAATTTACAGGTTCTATCAACTGTGATGGAAATTGTACTTATAAAAATGAGGCATGCAATTAATGAAATTGAATAAAAAAGGCTTTATGATGGCCGAAGTAATTGTCGTATCATCAATCGTTTTAATAACTTTAACTAGTCTATATATGAGTTATAATAAAATATATTCTACATACAAAAAAAGAATTAATTACTATGATGTATCCATTATCTACGATTTAGATCAAATAAGAAGAAATGAAGTAATAGTTGCACCTACAAATAACACTAAAATTATAAAAGATTCCGAATCTAATACTACTGTTTACGCCATACCTTTAACAGATAATAAAATAACTGATACCAATCTATCACAAGAAAATACTACCTTTAATGAATATCTAGAATATTTAAAAAATTCCATAACCGTGGATAACTGCAATTATATATTGGTCATGGAAAAATGTGATAAAGTTAAAAAAGAGTGTAAATATGGTTATCTTGAGAGTGGGGAGTATAATTAAATGAAAAAATTAAATAATAAAGGATATATGCTCGTAGAAATAATTCTTGCATCAGTTATAGCCTTCGGCGTTGCATACTTCTTACTAGACCTAGTAATAAAATTAAAAAATAAAAATGATGATTTATTCGTTGATACTCTTGCCAGAACCGATCAGGCTATTATTACAAATACCATTATGAGAGATGTATATAATAAAAATACTCAATTTTCATGTAATAATATATCAGTTGATGGTAATAAATTTAAATACAAAGATACTATTATTGAAGTAAATAAATATACAACTATAGATGTAGATGCTATTACTTGTAATATCACATCAACAAATTTAATTGAATTAAATATTCCTTTAACAGTAAAAACTACAAAAAAATCATACAATATATCTATAAATACGAAAAATTTATCAGTATAAAAATAACATACACAAAATAATGCTTTTTCCATATAGTGAAAAAGCATTATTTTTTTATCAAAAACCCGTTGACATCCTAACTATTTTTTTGCGGTATCATAGTTATATGATAGGTGAGATAGATGAAAAACAAGAATTTAATCATAATTTTAATGATGTTAACGATAACCTTTACCATAATGGGTGGAACTCTAGCTTATTTCACATGGCAAACTAGTGAATCACAAAAAACAGAGTTAACTTTTACTATAGATAAAAAAATGTCATGTTCTGCCGATATTGGTGGAACAATTTCAAGTAATGATACTCATTTAATGCCAGATAGCTGTACTGGAACACACGCTATAAAAAGAACGCTAACTACAAGAACACAAACTATAAATAATAATTCTATCTATATGGATTTATGGTTAGATATCAATGAAATAGGAAATGGTCTATCTAACAGTAATAATTTTAAATATGCCTTAACTACCTCAGATACTAGTTGTGAAACTGGATTGGTTACATCAGGAACATTTACCGGTACAAGTCAAGGAGATAAAATAGAGCTCTTGTCTTCAAATGAATACAATGATTCAACAACCAACACTTATTATTTATATATTTGGTTAGATAGTGCTGAAACAAGTACTGAAACTCAAAGCCAATCATTCAGTCTATCCCTAAACGGTGAATGTAGTGATTCGCAAATAGTATACAGTGAAAGTATTTTAAACGGAGCAACACCTGAATTAGATGATGGCATGATACCAGTAGTCATAGATAATAGCGGTAGTGAAACAACTGTAAAAACTATCAAAAGAAATGATTCGAATTGGTATAATTATGAGAATAAAAAATGGGCTAATGTCGTTTTAACAACATCTTCATCAAGAAGCAAATATCTGAATACTACCGGAGTGTCTGTATCCGAATCAGATATATTGGCATACTTGGTATGGATACCTAGATATAAATATAAAATATGGACTACGACAGAAAGTAGCAATGGTAACGAACAAACAATTGATATTGTATTTGAAAATAAAACAACAACTAAATCAACTGGTACTACGGTAGGAAGTTACCGTACACATCCAGCCTTTACTTTTGGCAATACCGAATTAAATGGTATATGGGTAGGTAAGTTTGAAACGACAGGAGATAGTGCACGATACGAAATAGCAGGTGAACCAATAGATGATTTAAGCATAAAGCCAAATTCATTAGCGTTGAGAACTTTAAAAGTAAGTATGCAATTTGAAACAGCACAAAAATTTGGCACCAGCGAATACGGTTCAACATCAAAAGTAGATGCGCATATGATGAAGAATAGCGAGTGGGGAGCTACCGCATATCTAGCACACTCAATTTATGGAATAGATGAAGAAATGTATTCAAATAACAGTACAGGATATTATACTGGAAGAAGTGCTGGAGAAGTAAGATCATGTTATGCTAATACCAGTGGGGGTGGAGCATATACTTGGGATGGAAAAATAATATCATACAATGGAAAAATTGGAGAATACGCCGATGATAGAACTCTAGGTACAAAGGCTAGCACCACTGGTAACATTACGGGAATATATGATATGTCTGGAGGTACGTTGGAATATGTGATGGGGTATTACAGCGGAGCCAGTACAACATGGGGAGCAAGTAGAAAATCATGGGAAGCAACGACAGGTACTAATTATGCTGGTTTTAATGGTAAACCGGATAGCAAGTATTATGATGATTATACTACTACCAGTTCACTTACTGCGTGTAATAACGGGATATGTTACGGGCATGCTTTATCTGAAACGGCCGGTTGGTATGATAGAGAGATATATAGTCTCAGTACAAGTTCTCCATGGATTCTTCGTGGTGGCGGATGTTATGGTGGCAATGCTGCCGAAACAGGTGAATTATATGCTGGCTTTGGTACAGGGGATTTAGCTACCAATGTTACATTTCGTTCAGTCATTGTATATATTGATTAATAAAAAAATATAATATAAATATAAAAAAGACAAAATAATGCTTTTTCCATATAGTGAAAAAGTATTATTTTTTATCCAAAACTCGTTGACATCCTAATACTTCTTGCGGTATCATAGTTATATGATAGGTGAGATAGATGAAAAACAAGAATTTAATCATAATCTTAATAATGTTAACAATAACCTTTACCATAATTGGCGGCTCTCTTGCATATTATAATTGGCAAACTAGCGAATCTCAAAAAACAGAGTTAACTTTTACTATAGATAAAAATACTATAGATAAAAAAATGTCATGTTCTGCCGATATTGGTGGAACAATTTCAAGTAATGATACTCATTTAATGCCAGATAGCTGTACTGGAACACACGCTATAAAAAGAACGCTAACTACAAGAACACAAACTATAAATAATAATTCTATCTATATGGATTTATGGTTAGATATCAATGAAATAGGAAATGGTCTATCTAACAGTAATAATTTTAAATATGCCTTAACTACCTCAGATACTAGTTGTGAAACTGGATTGGTTACATCAGGAACATTTACTGGTACAAGTCAAGGAGATAAAATAGAGCTCTTGTCTTCAAAAGAATACAATGGATCAACAACCAACACTTATTATTTATATATCTGGCTAGATAAAGAAGAAACAAGTACTGAAACTCAAAGCCAATCATTTAGTCTATCGCTAAACGGTGAGTGTACTGATGAAGCAAAAGCATATAGTGAAAGTATTTTAAACGGAGCAACACCTGAATTAGATGATGGCATGATACCAGTAGTCATAGATAACAGCGGTAGTGAAACAACAATTAAAACAATATCTAAAAATGACTCTAATTGGTATAATTATGAAAGTAAAAAATGGGCTAATGTCGTATTAACAACATCTTCATCAAGAAGTAAATATCTAGATACTACAGATGTATTGGTAGCCGAGTCAGATATATTGGCATATCTCGTATGGATACCTAGGTATAAATATAAAATATGGACTACCACAGAAAGTAGTAATAGTAGTGAACAAACAATTGATATTGTATTTGAAAATAAAACAACAACTAAATCAATCGGTACCACGGTAGGAAGTTACCGAACCCATCCAGCTTTTACTTTCGGGGACACAGAATTAAATGGTATCTGGGTAGGTAAGTTTGAAACAACTGGTGATGCGACAACACCAACCGTAAAACCTAATCTAAGTTCATTAAGAAATCAAAATGTGAGTACTCAATTTTCAACAGCCCAAAAATTTGGCACCAGTACATACGGTTCCACATCAAAAATAGACGCGCACATGATGAAAAATAGTGAGTGGGGAGCTGTGGCTTATTTATCACATTCTAATTATGGAATAAATGAAGAAATATATATCAATAATTCAAGTAGTTATTATACCGGAAGAAGTGGTGGAACATACACCTGGGATGCAAGTGAAAGTGTTAATGGAACATACACCTGGGATGGAAAAACAACAAGTGGGAGTTATGCCAGCAATAGAACTTTAGGAACAAAAGCTAGTACTACCGGTAATATTACTGGTGTGTATGATATGTCCGGTGGTGCCGCAGAATATGTAATGGGTAATTATAATAATACAATAGGAAATTCAGGTTTTAGTACACTGCCAGATAGTAAGTATTATGATACATATTCCATAACAAGTAATAATTCATGTACGATTGCAACATGTGGGGGCCATGCTTTATTTGAAACAGCTGGATGGTATAGTGATAACGCGAGATTTGTTAGTTCCAGTGATCCGTGGTTCATGCGTGGTGGTTTCTACAACCTTGGCCCTAGTGCGGGTGCGTTCCACTCGATCGACTACAATGGTAATGCGAACAGCAGCGCCTCGTTTCGCTTGGTTTTGTCCGCTGCTTGAGTATAATAAAATAATTTTTTAGAAAATAAAAAAGAAACTAGTTTTTACTAAAATTAGTTTCTTTTAATTCGTATATCTTAAACTTTCATTAGATATATTAAATATAAGTCCAAGAAGTAACATATATGAAAGTAGTGAAGAACCACCATAAGAAATAAATGGTAATGTAATACCCATAATTGGCAAGAGACCAACTGTCATTGAAATATTATATATTTGCTGAAATATTAATACTCCAATAATTCCACCAATCGCATATTTATCCGTCGTATTTGATGTTTTATTTACATAACTAATTAAAGTTAAATCAAAAAATACCATAATAACAATTAATGAAATAGCTCCAATAAAACCTGTATTTGATGCAAATACTGAAAATATAAAGTCTGTCTGCATTTCCGGAAAATATATTGGAGTATGATTAACTCCATGTCCTGATACACCAGCCGATCCAACTGCAATCAAAGAGTTTCTCAACTGCATTCCTTCTGATGCCGACCAATTAGTAATTCTATCCATTCGATAAAAGAAAGAAGTCCCAAAAATGTCAATAAATAAATCTTGTTTTAAATAATATAATCCCAAAAACGAACCAATAACTACTGCAAATAATAAAATAGTTAAAATAAACCATCGTTTCTTAAAACCACCTACAAATAACATTATAAACGTAATAATTAAATACATTATAACGGCTCCCGTATCTGGTTCAATAAAAGTCAATACCGAAGGAATAAATACTATTATCATAACTTTAATAATAAATTTAAATTCATCTACTGTATCCGGATTTCTATACGTTGTATTAAAACTATTAATCATTCTCGACAAAGTAATAATTAAAAATATTTTCATAAATTCGCTTGGTTGAATTGTTCCAAGAAAAGGAATCTTAAACCAACACTTAGCTCCCTTAACATCCACCCCTAGTAGCAATACCAATATCAAGGAAACAACTCCAATGATATAAAATATATAAGCATTATTATATAAAAACTTATTACCTAGAGCCATTGTTAAATATGCTAAAGATATTCCTATAAAATACCAAATACATTGCTTTATCCATAGATTTTGAAATTCTACTCCAAGCAAATTCTTCGTCGAATATATTGATACAATACTAATAATAAAGAATAAAAAAATAGGTATCAATATATTTAAATCTACTTTAAACTTAGATATATTCTTCAAGTTATCACATCCTTGTATTTATATTTTAACACAATACTAAGCTTTTTAATACTAAAAAATAATATTTGTGATATATAAACATATAATTCATCAGGGAGGAATAACATGGAAGATTTACCTAAAATATATCAAATGAAAAAAGATAAACATTTTAATAATAATAAAGAAGTATATATGTCTAATATGAGAGATGATCATAACGAAGTACTATCTATAATAGATATAAGAAAAAAAATAAATAATATTTTATCTTCTAATAATTTTATATATCGTACTAAAGTAAATATCGTTATTGGCAATAAAACTATTGAAAAAAAGATAATTGGTATTTATAACAATAATTTAGTAACTATTGATAATGAACAAATTCCTATCTCTAGTATTAAAGATATTTATAAATAATAATCCCCCTTATTAAAGGGGGATATTATTTTAATTTTTCTTTAAGTTAATTCCAATAATTGTTCCAATTATACCACTAAGTAAATAAATTAAACTTAGTACCATAACTCCTAGATTAAACTTATAACCAAATATAATCATCCAAATAACACAAAATAAAATATATGGTACCGTATATTTAATTCCTTCAAGATAAGCTTTTTCTTTGGTATTCCTACCAAGTACTATACCACCAATTAATAAAGATATAATAGGTATAATTATTTTAAATATTTTAATATCTAAATTAGTAAAATAACATAAAACAGAAGATGCAATAGTCAGAATAAGAATTAATCCAAATAAATATCCATAACTAATTAAATATTTTATCTTCACATAAATCACCTAGTAATATCTATGTTTTAGTATATTTAATTATGACTTGTCAATAATAATATTGGTGATTATTATGGAATATATAGCAATAATTTTAAGAATGATCTTTTTCTATATATTTATTATTTTTATTTATCGTATTATGGGTAAAAGAGAAGTAGGGCAACTAGGTATTGTTGACCTAATCGTATCTATCTTGATTGCTGAATTAGTAGCCATCTGTATCGAAAATCCTAAAGAAAGTATTATGTCATCAATCATTCCTATAATAACCTTAGTATTTTTACAAATTATTCTTTCATATTCAAGTCTTAAAAATCCTAAATTAAGAACTGTTCTAGATGGTTCACCTTCTTTTATCATAAAAAATGGTAAAGTAAACTATAATGAAATGATTAGACAAAAGTATAATTTAGACGATTTGTTAACCCAATTAAGAGAAAAAGGCTATCGAAACATCGAAGATGTTGAGTATGCTATCTTAGAAAATAATGGTACATTATCTATTTTTAGTTATCAAGATAAAACTAAAACACCATTACCTTTGCCACTTATCCTAGATGGTAAAATTCAATATGAAACCTTAAAAGAAATGCATAAAGAAAAATCTTTCGTTGATAATCTTTTAAAGAAAAAGAAACTTAACCTAGAAGATATTTTTTATGCTTTTTACAAAGACACCAGTATCTTTGTAATTAAATATCGTGATTTAGATTAAATAAAAATCAAATTTATGTTATACTTTTATTAGGTGATATTATGTCATATATTAAAGGAACATACATTGAAGATATCTTTTCTAATCAAAAAAACGGTTATCTTGTTGGACTTATAAGAATAAAAGAAAGTTCCGAAGAAGATAAAGTAAATAAAGTCATAACCTTTACCGGTATTTTTGATGAATTAATTTATAAAGCTACCTATAAAATGGAGGGGGACTTTGTAACCCATCCCAAGTATGGTAATCAATTTGTTGTTAAAAATTATGAAATAATTCTTCCTACAGAAAAAGAAGAACTAATTGATTTTCTCTCATCAGATTTATTTCCTATCGGAGAGAAAACTGCTGAAAGAATTGTTGATAAATTAGGGAAAGACGCCATAAAATTAATTCAAGAAGATAAATCAAACTTATCTGGCATTCCCAGACTATCAAAGGAAAAAATTAATAAAATAGCAGAAATTCTTGATGAATATCAAACAACTTCGCACATTGTACTTGAACTAACTTCCATGGGATTTACTACTAAAACAGCTATTGCAATTATGAAAAGATATAACAATAATACCATGAATATAATTAATAATAATATTTATGATATCAAAGAAGATATTGATATAAATTTTTCTGATTTAGATAAAATAGCTAGAAATATCGGATATCAATTAAATGATGAAAGAAGACTTCAAGCGCTAACTATAAATATCATGAACGTCTTAACTTTTAATAAAGGTGATACTTATCTATACTTTGACGAAATGTTTGATAGTATTTCTAAATATACTGATAATATAACGACTGAAGAATTTACTTATATTTTATTAAAATTATCTAAATTAAAAAGAATTATTATCGATAAAGATAAATATTTTCTATATTCCATGTACGAAGATGAAAAATACATTGCCAAGAGACTTGTTGAATTAAATAATAAAAAGAGAAGAAAATTACCTAAATTAGAAACACTTATACGTGGATTAGAACTAGTAACTGGAATTACTTATGATAATTCTCAAAAAGATGCTATTACTAAAGCTTTAAATAACAATTTTACTATAATAACTGGTGGCCCAGGTACAGGAAAAACTACTATTATTAAATGTATAGTAAAATTATTAATAGAAATTAATGGATTGAAACCAGATAAATTAGCTCTCTTAGCTCCAACTGGTAGAGCAGCTAGAAAGTTAATGGATATAACTTCTCTAAAATCATCTACTATTCATAAATATTTATCATGGGATAAAGAAGCCAATGAATTTCAAATAGGTGAATACAATCCCAATAAAGAAAGCTATATCATCGTAGATGAAGCCAGTATGATTGATACTACATTAATGTCATGTCTTCTAAAAGGAATAACTAAAGATGCCAAACTAATCCTAGTGGGAGACTATCATCAATTACCTAGTGTCAGTCAAGGACAAGTTCTAAAAGATTTAATTGATTGTGATTGTTTCGATGTCGTAAAATTAAACAATCTCTATCGTCAAACTGAAGATAGTTTCATTACCACTCTAGCTTATGAAATAAAAAATAAAAGTATCTCTGAAAACTTCCTTTCAAAGTATGATGACTATAATTTTGTCACATGCTCTAACGAATCAATTCTACCAACTATTAAAGATATTGTCTTAAGAGCTATTGAAAAAGGCTATACTGAAAAAGATATTCAAATATTATCTCCTATGTATAAATCATCAAGTGGTATAGATTCTCTAAATAAAATGTTAAAAGATATCTTTAATCCTAAAAGTAACGATAAAAACGAAGTAACTTCCGGAGAAATAACTTATCGTGAGGGTGATAAAGTTCTTCAATTAGTAAATGATAGTGATAATTGTATTTCAAACGGTGATATCGGATATATCGAATCTATTACTACTAACAAGTCAAAAAAAATTGAAGTAATTATTAACTTTGATTCTACACGAGTAACCTATACAGCTAAAGATTTTATTAACTTTACTCATGGTTATGCTATAAGCGTTCACAAATCTCAAGGTGGAGAATTCAAAATGGTAATAATGCCATTTTCTAAATCATTTAATCGTATGTTATATAACAAATTAATATATACCGCCGTAACTAGAGCAAAAGAAAAGCTAATTTTAGTAGGTTCTCCTGAAGCCTTTCTATATGGAGTAAATAATAATTATATTGATACTCGTAAAACAAACTTACTTAATTTAATAAAAAATATGTATATCTAATAAACATTTGTTAATAATAACAATGGGTGATAATATGAAAATGAAAAATTCTCTTTGTTTAATTGGTCTAGGTATTGGTGGAACATTACTATACCAAGAAATTAAAAGTGGTAATTTTAGAAAAATGATTCGTCAAATGAATCGTGCTAAAACAAAGATGATCGAAGATCTTGAAGACATGATGTAATAATCTTAATTAAATACTTTGTCAATAAGTTAATGTCTAAGCATTAACTTTTTTAGTTGTAAGTAAATATTATTTTTCATCGTCTATTTCTTGTAATAAATAGAAAATTATTATATAATTTATATGTAGATGGAGGTGAAATATATGGAGTATGACTTATTACCAGCTGATATATATAAAGTTATTAACAAAAGTATAATAACCGAACAAGATTTAAAAATATTAAATATGTTATATCTTCCACTTATTGGACCTACCGCTTTGTCTTTATATAATATTCTAGTAAATGATTTAGACACTTTAAAACAAGCAAGTCCTGTTATTTCTCACGCTCATTTATTATCTAATCTACATATATCATTAAAAGAATTATTAGAAAGTAGAACTATTCTAGAGGGAATTGGCTTACTTAAAACTTATATAAAGCAAGATACCATAAATAATTATATCTATGAATTATATTCCCCCGTATCAGCTCATGAATTTTTCTCACATCCAATATTTAATATCGTTCTTTATAATAATGTTGGAAAAATTGAGTATGAAAAACTTGTGGAATACTTTAAAATACCAAAAATTTCTAAAGAAGGGTATAGTGAAATAACTCATACCTTTAATCAAGTATTTAAATCTATTCCTTACACATCTCTTGATATTTATCATGATAATATTAGAAAATATAATAAATTAAAACTAAAAATAGATAGTAATTTTGATATGAATTTCTTAATTGAATCCATGCCAAAACAAATAGATAAAAAGATATTTACTAAAGACTTACAAGAATTAATTATCTCTCTTGCATATCTTTATGATATCGACGCTCAAAAAATGCAAGCTATTATCAAGACTTGTATTACCCCATCAGGTACCGTCTCTCGTGACGAATTAAGAAAAGTAGCTAGAAACCATTATCAATTCGATCATTCTGGATTACTTCCAACTATCGTAGAGTTTACTCAACCAGAATTCCTAAGAAAACCTATCGGGGACAATTCAAAGATGGCTAAAATGATTTATACTTTTGAAACAACTAGTCCATATGACTTTCTACGTAGCAAACATAAATCAGCTGAACCAACCAAAAGAGACGTTCAATTACTCGAAGATCTTTTAATAGATTATAAATTACAACCAGGAGTAATTAATGTTTTGATAGATTACGTCCTAAAAACAAATGATAATAAATTAACTCGTAGTCTCGTAGAAACCATCGCTGGTCAATGGATGCGAAAAAATATTGAAACCGTCGAAGATGCTATGGAAATCGCTAGAAAGAATCATTCCAAGTCTAAGCAAATTAAAACCATTAAAACTACCAAGAGCTATCAAAAAGAAGCTACCGTTCCTGTTTGGTTTAATCAAAATATCGAATCAGCAAGTGCTACCGATGAAGAGCGAAAAGTTCTTGAAGAAATGTTAAAGGAGTATCGTTAATATGGAAACAGTAAAAGATTTAATTGATGGAAAATATGGTAAGTCTAAATATAAACTAGAATCATATTACCGAAAAAAATATGATGAAGATATGACTTTTAGAAAAATAGCCAACGAACTAGATTTACCTGAAGAAACACTTATGAAATACACCACAAAGCTATCTGCTTCAGCCTGCGAATATAATAATTGTAAAAGCTGTAAAAATATTCTTGAATGCAAAAACGAAGTATCCGGATACATTTATTATCCTAATCGTATTGAAAAAGAAGTTGAATTTGCATATCGTCCATGTAAATATAAAACTAAACTAGATAAAGAAAATACTAAATTAGCCAATATTTACTATTATGATATCCCCAAAGACATAAAAAATGCTAAAATGAAAGATATTGATTTACTTGATAAAAATCGTTTCGAAGTAATAAAATGGATGAAAGAATACATTACTAATACCAAAAAAGATATCTATCAAAAAGGAATCTATTTAAATGGAAATTTCGGATGCGGTAAAACATATCTCTTATCAGCCATGCTAAATGAAATAGCTAAAACTGGCAAAACCATTGCTATTGTCTATTATCCAGAATTTCTAAGAAGCTTAAAAGAAGCCTTTTATGATAATGAAGAATACAAAAAAAGATTTAATTTTATTAAAAAAGCTAATTATCTTTTACTAGATGATATCGGAGCAGATAGTGTTACTGAATGGTCTCGTGATGAAGTACTAGGTACCATTCTTCAGTATCGTATGGAAGAAAAACTGCCAACATTCTTCACATCTAATTTAACGCTTGCTGAACTTGAAGATCATTTAGCTACGACTAATAAAGAAGTAGATCATATAAAATCCAGAAGAATTATTGAAAGAATAAAACAATTAACCACAAGTGTTACTATGATAAGTGAAAATAAAAGAAAGTGAGGGTACTATGAATAATTTAAGTAAAAAGTATAAAAATGAGGAAGGACAAGAAGAAACCATTATCCTATCATCAACTGATAATTATGATATTGATTTAACTAAAAAATATAAACTAGCTAATCACGTACAAAAAAAGCAAAGTAAATTGGTCGAAAAATTTAAAGGTTCACTTTTAGGAAGTGATATCGGCGTTAAAAGTAGTGGCTTTACTAATGTTGCTATCCTAGCTACTGTTATTGCTATTGCTGCCATTGCCATAATGTACTTTATGTGGAGATTTTAACAGAAAGAAGGTCGTATTCATGAATTATACAGCATTACAAGTAAAAACAAACTATTCCATCCTTAGCAGTATCATTTCAATAAAAAAACTTGTAAACCTAGCTAAAAATTATGGATACACAAGCCTTGCCATAACTGATGAATCTAATATGTTCGGAGTTATGGAATTCATTAATGCTTGCCAAAAAGAAAACATAAAACCAATTATTGGTATTGATTTAACTATTAACAATTCGCATATTCTTTTATATGCCAAAAACAATTCAGGGTATAAAAATATAATAAAATTATCTACAATTATCTCATCGAATGAACTAACCGTCGAAGATCTAGTAAAATATAAAGATAATCTTATTTTAGTTATGCCTTTTTCTTTTTATAATGAAGAAATATATAACATCTATGATGATAAATTTATCGGATATTCTGATATTGCTACTAGAGATAAAATAACAAAAAAACGTGTCCTAATAAATGACGTAAGTTACTTATATAAAGACGATGACATCTATCTAGATTATGCTAAAATGATTCGTGATGGTAAAGTCCTTGGCGAATATGTCTTTGGTACTAACAAAAACAAACATTTATTAACCACAGAAGAAATTATGGCCTTGTCACTTGAAGAAGACATTTTAAATACCAAGTATATTGCTGATAATTGCAATGTTTCAATATCTTATCAAGACAATCTATTACCAATCTATGACAAATCCATTAACAGCAAAGTATTCTTACATAATCTTGCTTATAAAGGATTAAATAAAAGATTATCTAATAACCCTAGTACTAAATATCTAGAAAGATTAAATTATGAATTAAAAGTAATAGATAAAATGGGCTTTAACGATTACTTCTTAATCGTTTATGATTATGTATTATATGCTAAAAAAAATCATATTCTTGTTGGTCCAGGTAGAGGTTCAGCCGCTGGTTCTCTAGTAAGCTATTCTCTTGGTATAACTGAAGTAGACCCAATTAAATATAATTTATTATTTGAAAGATTTTTAAATGAAGAACGTGTAACTATGCCCGATATTGATATCGATTTTGATGCTACCAAAAGACAAGATGTAATAGACTATGTAATATCTAAGTATGGTGAAAAGAAAGTTGTTGGTATCATTACTTTTAATACTCTCGGAACTAAACAAGTCATAAGAGATGTTGGTAAAATTCTAAACATTTCTCCGTCTTTAATAGATACTCTTGCTAAACAAGTAAAAGATGACTTATTATCTTCATATAATAAACAAAATGAAATAAAAAAACTAGTATCTTCAAGTGATGAACTAAAAAACTTATATAAAATAGCTCTTCACTTAGAAGGAATGCCAAGACATGTATCTATTCATGCTGCTGGTATTGTTATGAGTAGTATTGACATTGATAAAACAATCCCTCTTTATAAAAGCCAATCAGGTATGTATTTATCTGGTTACTCAAAAGACTATCTAGAACCTCTTGGTTTACTCAAAATGGACTTTTTAGGACTATCTAATCTAACTTTTATTAACAATGTTATTAATAATATTAGAGATAATCTAAACCTAAATATAACTTTTAATAATATCCCCCTTGATGATAAATTAACTAATAACTTGTTCTCAAACGGTGATACCGAAGGTATCTTCCAATTTGAATCCCAAGGTATGATTAGCTTCCTAAAAAAATTAAAACCCCAAAGTTTTTCTGATATCGTTCTAGCCATCTCTTTGTATCGTCCAGGTCCCATGGATAGTATCAACGATTTCATTCTAAGAAGAGAAGGTAAGAAAAAAGTTGAATATTTAAATAAAGACGTTGAAGATATCCTAAAAGAAACCTACGGTCTAATCGTCTACCAAGAACAAATTATGGAACTTGCTCGCACTATTGCCGGATATTCTCTCGGTGAAGCCGATATTTTAAGAAGAGCAATTTCTAAGAAAAAATCTGACATTATTTTAAAAGAAAAAGATAAGTTTATCTCTTGTAGTATTGCTGCAGGTTATGATGAAAAAGTAGTTAACAAAGTATATGACTTAATCTTAAAATTTGCTAATTATGGTTTTAATAAGTCTCATGCCGTATCATATGCGATGATTTCTTACAAGATGGCCTTTTTAAAAGCTCATTTCTATAGTTATTTTATGCTATCGCTTTTAGAAGACAATATTAATTCACCAACTCAAACTAGCACATACATTGCTAAATTAAGACAAAAAAACATTACCGTATTACCACCAGATATCAACTTATCAACGCTATCTTATCAAATAAAAGATAATAAAATCATTTGTCCGTTACAAATAATTAAAAACATTTCCAACATCCAAGCAAATCAAATAATCGAATGCCGCCAAGAAGGTGAATTTACTAGCTTTATTAACTTTGCTAAACGTATGTATGGAAAAATAATTGATAAATCGGCTCTTGAAAATTTGATTAACGCTGGAGTATTTAATAACCTATCAATAAACGAACAAACACTAATTAATAATCTTGATATGATTATTAACTATCTTGAACTATCACTTGATATAGATTCTTTAGAAATAAGCGAACCAATCTTGCAAGATTATCCCGAATATTCCAAATCTGAATTAGTAAAAAAAGAATTATCTTCCTTTGGCTTTTATCTATCTAGTCATCCAGTAAATTTTTATCGAAAAAACAATAAAATAAATACCCTTTCTCTAAATAATTACGAAAATAAATATATCAGCTTAGTACTTGAAGTGAATCGTATTAAAGAAATAATGACTAAAAACAACGATGTTATGGCTTTTCTTAAAGCCAGTGACGAATACACCCAAATAGATCTAACTTTATTTCCTAATATTTATACCAAAGACTTATCACTAGATATAAATGATATTATTGATATTACTGGTAAAGTAGAAAAAAGATTTGATAATTATCAAATCGTAGTTTCAAAAATAACTAACTTAACTAAGGAGTCAAAAAAATGAAGAAGTATTTTCTATTTATCATTACATTACTATTAATTATTCCTGGTTGTAGTAAATTAATAACCATAACTATTAAAGATTCAAAAGGAAATATTCTTAATACCGTAAAAGTTCAAAAAGGAGAAACCCTAAATAGCATTACAGCTCCCATAAAAGATGGCTATATCTTTACTTCGTGGACGCAGTCTGGTATGAATATTTCCAAAGATACCGTTTTAAATAAAGATATTTCTATTACTGCTAACTACACCAAAAAACCATCCATTACTAAAACATACAAAATAAAATTTATTATTGAGGACGAAGAAAAATATCAAACCATTAATGTTGGTGAAAAAATCAAAGAACCAACCAAACCAAGAAAAAATAAATACACCTTTATTGGTTGGTATCAAGGTAATGAGTTGTATGATTTTAATATCCCACCAACTAGCGATATAACCCTAACAGCTAAATTTAAAAAAAGCATGATTACCATCAATTATGATTTATCCGGTGGAGTAGGGACTACATCATATGATATATTAATAAATACCATTCCTAAAAAGCCAGCCACTCCTAAAAAAACAGGATATAAATTCATTTGTTGGACTATAAATAACAAAGTATATAATTTTGATACTCCGCTATCCAGTGATACGACTATAACTGCCTCTTGGCAAGCTATTAATTATGTTCGAATATCTTTTGATACCGATGGAGGAACCATAATTAAAGATAAATATCTCGAATCAGGTACAAAACTAGACAATATTGAAACCCCTGTAAAAAAAGATTATATATTTGCATATTGGACTCTTGATGGATTAGTATTTGACTTTTCTAAAGAAATAACCGATAATATAACCCTGAAAGCTGTTTACACAAAAAAATAAAGGAGAAAACTATGAATAAAATAATTAAAACTTACGAATACTTCGACAATGAAGAAAAACTAGCCTTATACTACGAAGACATAAGCGATGCTTATATTTTTGAAGATTCACTTGGAGAAATTGGCATGATTTGCATCTCAAAAGGATTTAATCAAATATTACCATCATGCTATCCCACAATGGAAAAATATCTAGAAAGAGAAGCCTTCCTAGAAAAAGAATTTATAAAATTATTTAATGAACCATTAACCATAATTACTGAAACCAGTGAAAAATACTTTGAAACCGTTAAAAAAACTATTTTAGAAGAATTCGGATACACTGAAGAACAAACCACAGTAAAAACTAAAAAAAGAAACTTACCATCTTCTAATAGATAAAATATTACATATTATTTAATATATAATTTACAAAAATTATAATTTATTGTATAATTAATTTACAATGGAGGTAGAAATGAAATCATTAATAAAAAGACATAAGGGGTTATCAATTGTTGTAGGGCTTTCTCTAATCTTACTAATAGTTATTTTTGCAATAGTAGCAAGAATGTTATTTTCAAGTGGTAGTGAATATGGCGATCGTTTAAACAATATCGTAAAAGTAGAAAAATCAACTACTAATAAAATTATTAGTGAGACAAAAGAATTAGACGAGGTTGAAGATATTACCATAAATATCAAAGGAAAAATAATATATACAGTTATTACATTTACTGATAAAACATCTAAAGATAAAGCTAAAGAAATAGCTAGTAAAACCTTAGAATCATACAGTGAAGAAGTAATTAAATGTTACGACTTTGAATATTTCTTAACCCAAAAAAGCGAAGCCAAAGAAGGCGAAGAAGACAAAACATTTACCATAGCTGGTACCAAACATCCTGATATCGATAGCATCAGTTGGACTAAAAATTAGGGAGCAAAATCATGAAGAAAAATAATAAAATAAACAAAATAGTAACTTTATCAATAATCATTTTAATCTTTGTTATTGCTCTAGTTATTTTCATTCTAAACTATACTAAAGACTCATCAAGTTTATCAATAATTGAAAAAAACTGGATTAATAATCATACCAGTGAAATGGTTGACGTAAGTGTTTATAACGATGTACCACTTTACGGTCAAGATGGGACAGGTATTATATTTTCATACCTAGAAGAGTTTACGAATACTTACGGTGTTAATTTTAATAAAATATCTTATATTACTACTAATGATAATAATTCTTATAAAAATATTGCTTTTAAAGTACTAAATTATAATGAAGAATTAACTGATAATGATATTTTAATGTATCAAGATTATTATACTATTATTGCTAAAGAACCTGTAGATATTAATAACTTGTCTGATTTAACTGAAAAAAATATTGGTATTTTAGATGCCGATATAACTAATATTAGATACTATTTAAATGATATTAAAAAAATAAATCTTGTTACCAGTAAAGATTCTGAAGAACTTATCAATAATCTAACCGGGTCAGTCGTAGACTATATAATTCTTCCAAGTAATCTTTATTTAGATGATATCTTAACTAATAATTTATCAATCGTATATCATATAAATGACTTATATAAATCATACGTATTAACCATCAAAGATAATAAGACTTTAAAAAATATCATGAATAAATATTATCTTATATATCAAAAAGAAAAACAACAAAAAGTTTATCAAGAAAGTTTCATAAATACATTTACCAAGTATAAAGAAATAACTGAAGAACAAAAAGTAAATTATAATTCATCATCATATACATTCGGATATGTTGTAAATATGCCATACGAAAATATGATTAATAAAGAATTTGTTGGAACATTTTCTAATTATCTAACAGACTTTGCCGATTTAGTAGACGTTGACATTAAAACTGTCGGATATAAAAATAATGCCGAATTAAAGCAAGCATTATCTAGTGGAGAAGTAGATTTTCTATTTGCTAATTTTGATCCAACCGGTACAAATGTTGATATCATAAAAAGTGTAAGTCCATTCGAAGAAGAATACTTAGTTTTATCACAAGTACCATACAATATGACTTCCATCAGAAGTCTAAAAGATAAAGAAGTTCTAGTCGTAGCAAATACCTATATGCATACTTATTTAACTAATAATTCCGTTAAAGCAATAGCTTATAATAACACTGATGAATTATTACGAAATATCAGTAGCAACAGTATTGTTATCCTTGATAAGTCTACATACGACTATTACAAAGATAAAAAATTCAAAAAATTCAATATCATATATCAAGGAGTATTACCATACAACTACAACTTCGTTATAAGAGACGTAAATAAAAATGATACTTTTGCCAAACTATTTACACACTACATCTCTAGCGTAGATTATAAAGATATTGAATATAAATATAATACTGATTATATAATTAATTCTAAGAATGAACTAAGCAATATGATTAAATATATTGTAATTATGTTAGCTGTAATCTTTATTCCAATCGTGTTAATCATGTTCTATTATAAACAAAAAAGAAAGAAAGTAGCTCTTAACAAAGAAGATAAATTAAAATTTATCGATGTTATGACCTCACTAAAAAATAGAAACTATTTAAATTATAATATTAAAAAATGGGAAGAAAACGTCATATATCCACAAGCCATTGTAATAATTGATTTAAATAATATTAAATATATTAATGATAACTACGGACATACCGAAGGCGATGAAGTAATTAAAAAAGCCGCTAGTATCTTAATAATAAATCAAGAAGAAAACACGGATATCGTTAGAACAGATGGTAATGAATTCCTTGTATATATGGTCGGATACGATGAAAAGAAAGTAATTGAGTACACTAGAAAATTGAGTAAAGAATTTAAAAATTTACCACATGAATTTGGAGCAACCCTAGGTTACAGTATGATACTAGATAACGTAAAAACAATCGATGATGCCATCAACGAAGCAACATTATCAATGAGACAAGCAAAAGAAAAACTATAACGGTGATTTTATGAAAGAAAAAATTAAGGGGTATCTAAAAAAATTAATTAAAATATTACAAAAACCAGAAATGGCAATATTACCAGGTAATATTGCCTTCTATATAATTCTAGCTATAATACCACTTCTAACTATAGTAGTATTATTTGCTTCCAGCATGAATATTTCAATTGATTTAGTATCTAATTTTGTAAAAAACATGATGCCCGAACAAGTAAGTGAAATAATAATTGATGTAATATCAGGTAAAGGTTTCGATAAAAGCGTCGGTTTCTTTAACATTGCTGCATTTATCCTTGCATCTAATGGTACTTATGCCGTTATAACTACCTCTAATACTCTTTACAAAATTAAAAATACGGACTGGTTAAAAGGAAGAATAACTTCAATAATATTACTTTTAATAATTATAATCTTATTCGTATTCCTAATAATTGTCCCAATATTTGGTGATAATATCTTAGTATTAATACAAAGCGCTAAACTATTCGAAGGATATACAGATACATTCATAGTATTCTTTAATATAATCAAGTGGCCCTTAACATTATTAATTATTTATTTCAACATAAAATTAATATATACCATGGCTCCAAGTAAACTAATTCAAAGTAAGGAAACTACCTATGGTGCCTTATTTACTACTATAATGTGGGCTTTAGCTACTGTAATATTTAAATTTTATATTACATACTTTGCTAGATATGACATATTATATGGCAATTTATCATCAATAATCATTTTAATGGTATGGGTATATTTCTTGTCATATATATTTGTTCTAGGAATGGCTATTAACGTTTCAAGAAAAGAAGATGCTGAACTATTAGAACAAGCTAAACTTATCGAAGAACAACTTGCCAAAAAGAAAACAAAGAAGCAAGTAAAAAAAGTAGCCCCAGTTAAAAAAGAAACCAAAGAAGTAAAAAAGAAAACTCCAGAAACAAAAGAAAATAATTCCAAATGATTATTTTCTTTTTATTTACATCTTTTACCTTTTTTGATAAAATAAACGTAGGTGATAAAAATGGCAGTAATAAAAGTAATGGACGATATTCTAGCTAACAAAATAGCAGCCGGTGAAGTTGTAGAAAGAGTCGTATCCATTGTAAAAGAATTAATAGAAAACTCTATAGATGCAAACAGCGACGAAATAATTATAGAATTAAAAGAGTCAGGACTTAGAGAAATAAAAATAACTGATAACGGTATTGGAATGGAACAAGCGGATGCCATACTTGCTTTTCAAAGACATGCTACAAGCAAAATATATGATGACGACGACTTATTCAATATTCATTCCCTAGGATTCAGAGGTGAAGCCCTACCATCAATTTCAGCCGTATCCGAAGTTGAATTAACTACCTGCCACAAAGATCAAGAAGTAGGTACATACATTCACATTAAAGGTGGAAAATTACTCGAAGAAAAAAGTATGGCAGCAAGAGTTGGTTCAACATTCAAAATAACCAATCTCTTTTATAATACCCCAGCTAGATTAAAACACTTATCAAGCAGTTATGCCGAACTTGCTAATGTTATTGAGTACGTTGACAAAATAGCCTTGTCTTATCCTTTCATTAGATTCAAACTAATAAACGATGGTAAAGCCATTAGAGAAACTTCCGGAACCGGTAATTTACTTAAAGTAATTAACAGCATCTACAATTTAGATATAACAAAAAAGATGATTAAAGTCGAAGGAAGCAATTCAGATTATTTAATTACCGGATACATTTCTCTTCCTGAAGTAACTCGTTCAAGTAGAAACCATATGACAACAATCGTAAATGGTAGAGTAGTAAAAAATACCACTCTATATCGCTCAATCAATGAAGCTTATAGCAATTATAAAGAAGACACTAGATATCCAATATGTGCTCTTATAATTGAGTGTGATCCTAGTTTATTAGATGTAAACATCCATCCTTCAAAATTAGATATTAAATTTAGTAACTTTGATGAATTAAATAAATTAATAAAAGAACTTATTGATACATCCCTAAAAAACAAGTTATTAATTCCAACAATAAACCTAGTCAAAGAATCACCATCTAAAACATATGAAAATTTAACTTTAAATATTGAAAGAGAAGAGTCTAATCAAGTCAGCGAATCATCTGCATATCAAGAAAAATTAACAAACCTTGTAAACTTTAATAATCAAGATGAAATACCTGCTGAATTACTCGAAGAATTAAGTGAAGTAAAAACCGTTACCGAAAAAGATAAGTTACCTGAATTATATCCCGTAGGTTTATTACTCGGAACGTATATCGTCTGTGAAAACGAACAAGGAATATACTTAATTGATCAGCATGCTGCTAAAGAAAGAGTAAATTACGAAAAAGTAAGCTATGAATTAAGCCATCCAACAGGAAATACCGTTTCTCCACTAGTTCCAATTGTTATTGAACTACCTAAAAATGAGTATTTAAAAATCAAAGAAAATATTGATATTCTTAACTCTTTAAATATCGAAATTGAAGAATTTGGTATCTCATCATTCAGAGTATTAAGTCATCCTACATGGTTCAAATCTGGTTATGAAGAAGAAACAATGCAAAAAATTATTGAATTAATTTTATCAAAAGGAACCGATTTCACTTTAGAAAAATTTAATGACAATTTAGCCAAAATGGTAAGTTGTAAAATGAGTATTAAAGCTAACACCTATATTGATAAACCATCAATGGAATCCCTTATAAGTGATCTAAGAAAATGCAAAAACCCATATAATTGTCCCCATGGACGACCAGCAATAATTCACTTTTCAATCTATGAACTAGAAAAAATGTTTAAAAGAAGTATATAAGTAAAAGAGGTATATATGAATAAAATAATTGTAATAATAGGCCCAACCGGAGTTGGCAAAACAAAACTATCTATTGAATTAGCTAAAAAATTAAATGGTGAAATAATAAATGGTGATGCCATCCAAGTCTATAAACATCTAGATATTGGATCAGCTAAAGTTACCGAATCTGAAAAAGAAAATATTCCTCACCATTTATTCGATATAAAAGAAGTAAACGAGGAATATTCAATTTATGATTATCAAATAGATTGCAGAAATAAAATTAAAGAAATTCAAGCTAAAAACAAAACTGTTATAATTGTTGGTGGAACAGGTCTATATATTAAAAGTGCTCTATATAATTACACTTTAGAAAAAACACCCCCAATAAAAAATGACTATGAAGAATTATCTACCGAAGAGTTATATCACTTATTATTATCCATCGATCCAGACACTAATTTAGATAAACATAATCGTCGTCGAATCATCAGAGCTATTAATTACTATAACTCTTCTAATAAATCAATAACTACCAATAACGATGGCTCTAACTTATTATATGACGCTATTTTTATCGGATTAACTACTGACAGAAGTATCTTATATAATCGTATAAATATGCGTGTTGATAAAATGTTTAATGATGGATTACTCGAAGAAGTAAAATCATTTTATGATAAATCTATTAGAGAAAAACCATTAATGAGTGGAATAGGGTATAAAGAATTATATCGTTACTTTGATAATGAAATATCTCTTGATGAAGCTATTGATTTAATAAAAAGAAATTCTCGAAGATACGCCAAAAGACAATATACTTTCTTTAATCATCAGTTTAAAACAAATTGGTTTAATGTTGACTTTGATAATTTTAACAATACCGTAGATGAAGTATATAACTTTATAAATAACGGAGTTAATCATGAATAAAGATATCAATAAACTTTTAAAAGATAATTTATTATTTAAAGATCCAAGTAAACTAAGAAAAATAGTTTATTATAATCTAGAAATCATTATCAAAGAAATATATAAAATAAATAAAACATATATCGAAGAAAATATTAATAATATTTTAAATATTTATCCCGAAACAGAAGTATTCAATACTTGGTTTGTTTCATTTCTAATAGATAATAAATATAATCCAGATATCTTATTATCATACCTATCAAACAACCCCCATATAAAAGTATCTAACTATTATTTATCACTTCTAATTCTAAGTGGGAAATATATAAAAGATTCATCCGTATCAATTTATTTGCCATATCTAACAAAAGATAACCCCAAACTCTTAGCAACCAAACAAAGCTTTCTAAAAGAAAAAATTGATACCCGAGTAATAGATAAAGTAATAAACGAAAACATCGATCTATTAGCAACCGAAATGATTATTAGTATTAATTCAGTAGCTAAGGACTCATCTAACAGTGTAAAAAACCTTTATCTAAAAGAATTACCATTTATAAAACAACTAATAAAAGAATTAACTAAATCAACTCAAATAAATCTATCAGATATTATCCCTTTAACTAAAGGAGCAAATAACGTTCCATATAAAATAGGGGATAAAGTACTAAAAATAGGCAGTTCAAGAAGAACCTTTAATATTAATGACAATAAACGTTTTCTAAAACCTCTATATCGTAAAGATATCAAACTAGATGATAAAAATATATTATATCTTGAAATAACTCAGTACGTAGATACGAATAACATAACTAATGAAGATGTCTACCAAATATATCAAGAATTAAGAGAACAAAACATATATTGGCTAGATCCTAAACCAGAAAATCTTGGAAGACTAACAAAAGAAAACCGCATATATTATCCTGGTATCACTAGTGTAGATATATTATCAACAGGTTATAAAACAAAAGATGATACCATACTCCCTCCAGGTGAATTAATAATATTAGACAATGATTATATCTTTACTGAAGAAGAACTTATAAAATTAAATTTATTAAAAGTCATTAAAAACAATAAATATGAAAGAAGATACCAAGAAAACAAAAAAAATAAAGTTATCAAATAAACTTTATTTTTTTATTACACTGCTTCTTTATAAATATTTTTATTAAAAGAATGTGTTCCATCATCAAGCTTTTCTAAATTCTTCGTATCTATCAAAAAGTAAGTATCTCTATTTTCATTAAATTCACTAACTGGATCATCCCACGTAGCATCCAAATGAACCCAAACACCATTTAAATATATTAAGTTCCATATATGGGTATCATTACTAATTTTATAGTTTTCAATTCCTAATCTATTTAAAAATATTGCCATAGCATCAGAATAACCACTACATATTCCTTTTCCCTGAATCAAAACCCCATATGCTGTATTAGATTTATAAGTCGTATCATTAATATTATCAGTCTTTAAAGTATCATATGCTGTATTATCTATAATATAATCATGAATATTCTTAATTTTCTCTTCAGTAGACATTTTATCAGTGATTAACTTATCTATCTGCATTGAAACAATATAATTAATTTTAGATATTTCCTCATCATTATAAATATGTTCTATAATAAGCGAAAACTTTCCATGTTCATTATAAGTAAAAGAAATTGTTTTAAAACTATTAAAAGGATGAACAAAATTATTAATCAAAGATAAAGTATCTTCATCACTAGATATTTCATTTAAATCACGAGTACAATCTGTATAATTCTTTGCACATTCACCATCAGCATAACTACTACCAGTATTAACAACATAATAAATATAATTAAGAAGTTCTTCTTTATTAGAAACATCATCCGTATAATTTTTAACATAACTAATATTATTATTATCTAAGTAATAATCATTAGCCTTAGCCATTGTATACTCATGTTTGCCAAAAACATTATCTATCATATCACTAACTTTATCGGGATAAAAATTAATAATAGTAACCAATATAATTGAAATAGTTCCCAATATCGCAATAAAATATCTCACTAAATCACCTCTATTTATATAATTCTTTTTTAAGTAACTCTAAATTATTATTCATAATTGTCAGATAAGTTTCATTGTTATTAGTAACCCCACCATCAATACTATACATATCATTAATTTTAACTATCTCAAGACCATTTGCCTTAATAAGTGAATTAACTGTGCTATTAGTATTATCCTTATTAGAATATATGTATTTAATTTCACCATTATTAATAAGTTTCTTCGCCATGCTCAAATCAGCCGAATCAATAACGCTAACAGGTACTCTTATAACTTCTCCTTCATTAACAATTTCACTAGTTCTATTATTATACGTTAAAATATCACTAACAGTTATATTATATTTTTTAGATATATCAGATAAAGTCATATCATCACTAATAGTAACATTTTGAATATCTTCCTCAAGTACTATAACTGTAATACCATATTTTTCTAAAAATTTAAACATCTTATTATCAGTAACTATTGTCTTATAATTACCATTTCCAATTACATCTTTATATACTGCATCCAGTTTAGATAATTCATATTGTAACATTTCATACTTATCATTAATACCAGTTTTATCTTTATTAGAAATTAAATAAGGATTAGTAATATATTCAGCCAAACTATTCTTAACATTTTTAGCCATCATTAAATAGTTGTAAGGATTTAACCATAATTCTTCAATAGAGTAGTTATAATTCATTCCATAAGCCGCATCAATCAACTTTAGATTTTTATTTTCATTAATCATTGAAACCGCATAGTTTCTATCTTGATCTTGACTATTAAAAACAAACAAATCACTCTTTGCATAATCACTAATCTTTTTCTCAGATAGTTGATAGTTATTAAATTCAACTCCTGTTGGATATATACTATAAACTTTTGCATGCTCTCCATATAAATCAGTAATTATATAGTTAAGAGGGTATATTGTCGTATACACACTAACATCTTCCATAACATCACTTTTAAACAAAGAACATCCCGTTAAAAGAAACATACTTAATAATACAATAAATAATTTTTTCATTTATCCATTCCTCTTTTCATTATAAATATATTCTATCAAATTATCACATCTTTTTCAATCATTTTATCATAATAAATTATTTACTCATTAACAAATCCTTTCTTTACTTGAAAAAAAGTTGATTATCCTAATTCAAAATGATATAATTACCTTAGAAGGTGTAATTATGAAAATATTTAAAACATTAAAATTTAATCCAACCAATATAAATCTATATTATGAAGCATTTACTCATACTTCATTTAGTAATGAAAATCCATCATTTACTAGTTATGAAAGATTAGAGTTTCTAGGAGATGCTATTCTAGAATTCATAGTAAGTGAATATTTATATAAAGAAAGACATTTAAAAGAAGGTCTAATGACTAAAATGCGTGCTAGATACGTCTGCGAAGAAGCTTTAGCAACATATGCCCATGACTTAAAATTTGAAGGTGATATAAAACTTGGTGGCTGTGAAGCTGAGACAGGTCCGAACAATACCATCTTAGCAGATGTTTTTGAAGCTTTTATTGCCGCAACATATCTCGATATGGGACTAGAATTTACTAAAAAAATGGTTCTAGATATTATTACTAAATATATAGATAAAAATATTGATTTCTTACATGATTATAAATCAACTCTTCAAGAGTTAGTTCAAACTGATAAAAAGAGTGTCGTTTATGAAATAATCAAAGAAGAAGGCCCATCACACAACAAAACATTCATCTGTCAAGTAAAAGTGGATGGTCATATCATGGGAACCGGCCAAGGATGTAGTAAAAAAGCTGCCGAACAAGAAGCAGCCAAAGAGGCTTTATCAAAACAAGCAAAATAAAGTCTCTTTTAAAAGTAAAATAGAAAAAATTGTTTAATATAATTAATGAAGAAATAAATAAAGAAAAAAGGTGAACTATGTTAAAAGTAGAAAATGTAACTAAAAAATATGGCGATTTAACTGCTGTAAATAATCTAAGTTTTACTGTAAATGATGGAGAAATATTTGGGTTACTTGGATTAAACGGTGCCGGAAAAACAACTACATTCAGAATGATTTTAGGTCTTATAGATGACTATAGCGGAAAAATTACTCTTGACGATAAACCAATAGATTATACCGTAACCGATAAAATCGGTTTTCTAACCGAAGAAAGAAGCCTTTTAACCAAATTAACTGTTTTAGAACAAATAAAATACTATGGAGCCTTAAAATCTATTCCTGAAGAAGAAATAGAAGACAAATTAGACCATTGGCTAGAAATATTTGGAATCAAAGAGTATAAAAACAAAAAAATAAAAGAGTTATCTAAAGGTAACCAGCAAAAAGTACAATTTATATCTGCCATTATCAATGAACCAAAATTACTAATTTTAGATGAACCATTCTCTGGATTAGACCCCATTAATGTTGAATTATTTAAAAAGATAATTCTTGAATTAAAAGAAAAAGGTACAAGTATAATCTTTTCATCACATCGAATGGAACATGTTGAACTATTTTGCGAAAAATTAGTTGTTTTAGTAAAAGGTAAAAGCGTTTTACAAGGATATCTTAAAGATATAAAAGATAACTACAAAAAGAAAAATATCTTTGTCAAAGGAGACATTATCAAAGAAGAAGTAGAAAAATTAAAAGGCGTAGTAAGTGTCACAAAAACAAAAGATGAATACGTTATCTCTATTAAATCAATTGACTATGTAAATGAAATATTTAAAAAAATTTCCATTTACGAAAACATCACCAAGTTTAGTGTCGAAGATCCAACCTTAAACGAAATATTTATTAGTACAGTAGGTGATAGCTATGAAAAATAAATTAGTATTCTTAACAAAAATGAGCCTATCTAAAAAAATCAAAACTAAATGGTTTTTAATAGCTAATCTAATATTTGCCATTATCACAATTGGTCTAATCAACATTGACAGTATCATTAAAGCCTTCGGCGGAGATTTTAATGAAAAACAAACAATTATGGTTATTGATAAAGCTAATTGCTTCGAAGCCTTTTCTAACAACTATGAATCATATGCTAAATACGTTAAAGACTATGACGAAGTCGTAATAAAAAAATACGATGGTACTCAAAAAGAAGCCGAAAAACAAATCAAAGAAGATAATAATAATATTCTCTTAGTAATAAATAATGATGAAGAAAATTTCATCAAAGCTGAGCTTATAAGCTGGGATGGTATTGGCACAGTTACAAACACTCTAATAAATACTACCTTGACTTCAATAAGAAGCGAAAAAGCTCTAAAAGCCTATGGCATAGAAAAAGAAGTATACGATAGTATTAATGTGCCAATTCAAGCTAAAACTAAAATATTAAACGATAAAAACAAAGATTCTTCTCTTACCATGGCTTCCATTATGCAAATAATAACTTTGCCAATATTTATGCTAATTGTCTTTTTAGTTCAAATGATCGGCGCCGAAGTAAATGAAGAAAAAACTACTAAAAGTATGGAAATAATTATATCAAATGTCAGTCCTAAAACACACTTTATATCTAAAATTATTTCTTCAAATCTCTTTGTATTAATCCAAGGAGCTCTATTAATAATATTTGTACTAATTGGCATAGCTATCAGATATTTTCTATGTGGTGGATCACTTGTTGGACAACTCGATAGTGAAATAACCGATGTTGTAAACAATTTAAATTTATCCGGTGTAACTAGTACCATTAGTTACATGTTACCAATAATTTTAGTCATGCTTGTCCTAACATTTATCGCATATTCTCTACTCGGAGGCATTTTAGCAAGTATGACAACTAATCTTGAAGATTATCAACAATTGCAAACTCCAATAGTAATAATAAGCCTAATTGGTTATTATTTATCAATGATAGCAAGTGTTTTTAAAGGAAGTGTTTTCCTAAAAATAATGAGCTATATCCCATTACTATCATCAATGTTATCACCAACACTTTATGTAATGGGTGAAATAACATTATTTGATCTATTAGGAAGTATTGTTCTATTAATCATATTTATTTATTTATTATTTAAATATGGCATGCGAATCTATAAAGTAGGAATCTTAAATTATTCCCAAACAGGTTTATGGAAAAAAATGTTTAAAGCAGTTAAGGAGAAGTAATATGAAAAATAATTATTCAATTATAATTAATAGCACAGATGGTTTAATAAGTATTCCATTTAAAAATTTAGAACAAATTGATAATTTTACTGCCCATTTTGAAAACTCTAAAACAATTGCTATAACCCTAATAGATGTATTTAACCTAAATATAAAAAAAGAAAATGTCAGACACATATCAGTAAATAAAAACTTTCAAATAAAAGGTAAAGAAATTAACAAAAGCTTACCAATAATTTTATCAAATGATATATATGATGAAGAAAAAATAAAAAAAGTAATAGTAGATTTTATTATCAAGGAAGAAGCTAGAGAATGCTTAGAAATGATTGAAACAATCCATTACAGTATTGTCGGATTAAATACCTTATCAGGAGAAAGTTTTAAAAACGATATATTATCTCATCTAGATAAAATAACTTATGAAGAACTAAGAAAAGCCTATTTCATTCTAAAGGCTCATGGCTATTATGTACCAAAAGAAATACCTAATACATTTAAAACAATTGATATTCAAGATTTAAATATTGTTGATAACTATTTATCACATGTAATAACTTCTCTAAATCATGCTGATGAAGAAACTGCTAGCAAAATCATCGAAGAATTAGCTAGTTATGATCTTGAATATTTAAAAGAGACTTTGCCACGTAATCAAAAGCCAGTAATAGATGGTCTCCTTGAAACTGAAAATGCCCCCAATATTAAAGAAATAATAAGGTACTTAGAAATGGTAAATAATTTGCCAATCGAAGAACAAGCCAAATCGATAGAACATATAAAGTCAAAAAAAATCAAAAAAGTAAAGAAAGATCCAGGTAATAAACAATGGGCCTAATTGATGATTTTCTTGAATATCTAAAGGTAGTAAAAAAACACTCATCATTAACTATCGATAATTATAAAATAGATTTATATAATTTTTATGAATATACCAAAGGAAATTTTAATATAAATAAAGAAATAATTAATAATTATTTAAATAAATTATATGAAGAAAAATTAAGCAAGAGCACTATCTCAAGAAAATTAAGTGCCCTTAGAACTTTTAATAAATATTTATTAGATAAAGGAATCATCAAAGAAAATTATTTTGCAAATTTTAAAAACCCTAAGAAAGATAATCATTTACCAAAATATGTCAAAGATAACGATATTGATAAAATGTTTTTGGTACCAGATACCACTAAGCCACTTGGAAAGAGAAACTTAGCAATTATTAAATTATTATATGCGACAGGGCTTAGAGTTAGCGAGTTGGTAAACATCAAATTAAAAGATATTAATATATCTAATAGAACCATTAGAGTATTTGGAAAAGGTAGTAAAGAAAGAATAGTTATCTTTGGATATCATGCTGAAGATGCCCTAAAAGATTACATCTCTAACGGTCGAGTATTTTTAGATACCAAGTCAAGTGAATACCTATTCTTAAATAAAGATGGAAATAAGTTAAGTGATCGATACATTAGAAAAATACTTGATGACATAATTGTAAAAGCAAGCATTGACTTTCACGTAAGTCCCCACATGTTAAGGCATACATTTGCAACAGTTATGCTAAATAACGGTTTAGACCTAGTAAGTGTTAAAAATTTATTAGGACATTCCTCATTAAACACAACAAGTATTTATACACATGTATCCGTAGATCAAATAAAAAAAGTATATAATAGCGCTCATCCAAGAGCCCACACATAAGGAGGAAAATATGGCAAAATTATATTTTAGATATGGTGCCATGGGTTGCGGTAAAACCAGAGACATCATAAAAGTATGGTATAATTATCAAGAAAAAGGTAAGAATGCTATAATTATAAAACCAGGAGAAGATACTAAAGGAAATGATTTAATTATATCAAGAGACAATTCATCATTAAGCACAAACTATTTAATTAAAGATAGTGATAATATATATGATATTATTTGCAAACACATAACTGAATACAACCTAGATTGTATTCTCGTAGATGAAGCTCAATTTCTACGCCGTCACCACATCGAAGAGTTGACAAATATTGCAGACATTCTTGATATAACCGTAATGTGTTATGGCCTAAGAGCTGATTTTCAAGACAACTTATTTCCAGGAAGTGAAGCTCTATTCATATATGCCGATGTCATCGAAGAAATGAAAACCATTTGTGAATGCGGTGAAGGAGCTACTAGAAATGTTAGATTCAAAGATGGTATCCCAACATTTACTGGAGAACAAGTCAAAATTGACGGAGAAGGGGATATAACATACGTTTCAATGTGCCGAAACTGTCGAAAAAAATTAGTAAAAAAATTACATCAAAACAAACATTAAGTTTGTTTTTTTAAAAGAAAAAAAGTGTAAAATATTGACCGTTTTATTGATAAAATATCTTCTTTTTGATATGATTATATTGATAGAAAGGATTGATCATATGAAATATGTATATGCATTTAAAGAAGGTAATGCCAGCATGAAAAATTTGCTTGGTGGAAAAGGAGCTAACCTAGCAGAAATGACAAATCTAGGATTACCAATTCCTCAAGGATTTACAATTTCAACAGAAGCATGCACTGAATACTACAACCAAGGAAAAAAGATATCTGAAGAAATCGAAAGACAGATTTTTGATGCAATAAAAGAACTTGAAAAAGAACAAGGAAAAACATTCGGAGACCAAACAGATCCACTACTTGTATCAGTAAGAAGTGGTGCTAGAGCCAGTATGCCAGGTATGATGGATACTATTCTAAACCTAGGATTAAACGACGAATCAGTCATAGGTTTTGCTAAAAAAACAAATAACGAAAGATTTGCTTATGACAGTTACAGAAGATTTATTCAAATGTATTCTGATGTAGTTATGGAAGTAAATAAATCTTTCTTCGAAAAAATAATTGATGAAATAAAAGAACAAAACAACGTTAAGTATGATACAGAATTAACCGTAGATAACTTAAAAGAACTAGTAGAAAGATTTAAAAAAGTATATAAAGACCATATGCACGGAGAAGAATTCCCACAAGATGTCAAAACTCAATTAATGGGTGCCGTTAAAGCTGTTTTCAGATCATGGGATAATCCAAGAGCCATTGTCTATAGAAGAATGAACGACATCCCAGGTGATTGGGGAACTGCCGTAAACATTCAAGCTATGGTATTTGGAAACATGGGAAACACTTCAGGAACGGGTGTAGCATTCACAAGAAATCCATCAACTGGAGAAAAAGGAATATATGGTGAGTATCTAATCAATGCTCAAGGTGAAGATGTTGTTGCAGGAATAAGAACTCCACAACCAATCACAAAATTATCAGAAGATATGCCAGAATGCTATGAAGAATTTATAAAAATAGCCACAAAACTTGAAAATCATTATAAAGATATGCAAGATATGGAATTTACTATCCAAGAAGGTAAATTATATTTCTTACAAACTAGAAATGGTAAAAGAACTGCTGCAGCCGCTATAAAAATAGCCTGTGACCTCGTAGATGAAGGAATGATTGATAAAGAAGAAGCCATTAAAAGAATCGATGCTAAAAGCCTAGATCAATTATTACATCCAACATTCTCAGCTACAGATTTAGCTAGTGCTAAAGTAATAGGAGAAGCCCTACCTGCATCCCCTGGAGCTGCTGCTGGAAAAGTATATTTCACAGCAGATAAAGCTAAAAAACAAGGAAAAGGTGGTGCCGGAGAAAGAGTAATTCTTGTAAGATTAGAAACAACCCCAGAAGATATCGAAGGTATGGTAGCTAGCCAAGGAGTATTAACCGTTCGTGGTGGAATGACTTCACATGCTGCAGTCGTAGCTCGTGGAATGGGTACTTGTTGTGTATCAGGTTGTGGTGAAATAGTAATTAATGAAGAAAATAAATGTTTTACCCTTGGAGGCGTAACAGTTAAAGAAGGTGACTATATCTCATTAGATGGAAGCACTGGAAAAATATATCTTGGGGATGTCTTAACCGTTGAGGCAACCATATCTGGTAACTTTGAAAGAATTATGGAATGGGCTGATGACATAAGAACATTAAAAATAAGAACCAATGCTGACAACCCAAGAGATACCAAAAAAGCTATCGAATTAGGAGCTGAAGGAATTGGTTTATGTAGAACAGAACACATGTTCTTTGAAGCAGAAAGAATACCAAAAATCAGAAGAATGATTTTATCAGAAACCGTTGAAGAGAGAATTAAAGCCCTAGAAGAATTAATACCTTTCCAAAAAAATGACTTCAAAGCCATGTATAAAGAATTAAAAGATAAACCAATGACTGTAAGATACCTAGATCCACCATTACATGAATTCTTACCGACTGAAGAAAAAGATATCGAAGATTTAGCCCATGAAATGAATATCACCGTAGAACACTTAAAAAACAAAATAAATGAACTACATGAGTTTAATCCAATGATGGGTCATCGTGGTTGCAGATTAGCTGTAACATATCCAGAAATAGCTAAAATGCAAACAAGAGCTTTAATGGAAGCAGCTATTGAAGTATCACAAGAAGAAAATATTAAAATAACCCCAGAAATAATGATACCTTTAGTAGGCGAAAAAAGAGAATTAAAATTCGTAAAAGATATCGTTATAGAGGTAGCAGAACAAGTAAAAAAAGAAAAGAAATCAGACATAAATTATAATATAGGTACAATGATTGAAATCCCAAGAGCAGCTCTTTTAGCAGATGAAATAGCTGAGGAAGCCGAATTCTTCTCATTTGGTACAAACGACTTAACTCAAATGACATTTGGGTTCTCAAGAGATGATGCAGGAAAATTCTTAGATGCATACTATCAAAATAAAATATATGAATTTGATCCATTTGCTAAGCTAGACCAATCTGGTGTAGGAAAATTAGTAGAAATGGCCGTAAAATTAGGAAAATCAAAAAGACCAGGTCTTCATTTAGGAATATGTGGAGAACATGGCGGAGAACCATCATCAATAGAATTTTGCCACAAGTTAGGACTAGACTATGTATCATGTTCACCATTCAGAGTGCCAATTGCTAGATTAGCGGCAGCTCAAGCTACACTAAACAATAAATAAACTAAGACAAAACTTAAATGTTTTACACAAGTATTAAATAGTTTGCCTGATATTTATATGACAATTTAAACGATAGGGTATATTTCTAGAGGTAAAATAGAAATATATATGATGCGGAGATACTTATTTATGGAATAAGTATCTCTTTTTATTTTTTTGAAGGAGAAGTGATAACGAAATGAGTGAATTAATAGAAAAAGAAAATATATTAATTGAAAATATGATTTATGAAGTTAGGGGAGTACAAGTAATGTTTTCTAAAGATGTAGCAGTACTCTATCAAGTTGAAACAAAGCGAATAAACGAAACTATAAAAAGAAATATAAATAGATTTCCTAAAACATTTTGTTTTCAATTAACAAAAGAAGAAATACAAAAATTATCTTCAAGGACGCAATTTGCGACCTTGAATAAAAATAATAATTTAAGAGGATATAATTATAAATATTTGCCATACGTTTTGACAGAACAAGGTATAATGATGTTGTCAGGACTTTTGAAAAGTGATATAGCGATTAAAGTAAATATTCAAATAATAAATGCCTTTGTAAAAATGAGAAAATATTTTGCAACCTCAACATCAAGCGAAAAAATTCTTTTAAATCATGAAACCAGAATTTTACAACTAGAAAAAACATTTGATAGATTTAAAGAAAATAAAAAAATAAATAAAATATTTTTTGAAGGTGAGTTATATGATGCATACTCGTTGTTACTAGATATATTAAATAAATCAAATGAAGAAATAATCATAATAGATAACTATGCTGGAAAAGAATTATTAGATATATTAAAAATATTAAATAAGAAAATAATAATCGTATCTAAGAATATAGACAAAACACTAAAAGACAAATATATTAGTCAATACAATAATATAAAATTTATAAACAATAATTCCTTTCATGATAGATTTATAATATTAGACAGAAATAAATTATATTCATGTGGTTCATCTTTTAAAGATATTGGTAAGAAATGTTTTGCTATTAATGAATTCGTTGACAAAGAATATCTAGACAAATTATTAAATATATTAAATTCTAGTAATTTATAAAAAGTTCTTTATTATATTCAACAATCAATAAAAATAATGGTAGAGTTTCTCTTTACTTTATGTTATACTGTATATGAAAAAGCACTGTAATTTAAATATTACATAAACAGTCTAATAAAGGAGGATAAAATATGTCAAATAAACCCGAAAATATTTATGACTCAAATGAATTCTTTGATAACTATATAGATTTAAGAAATGATAAAAATAGTATTTCCGCCAACGAAATAATAGAAATGCCAGCCATTTATAATGAATTACCAGATCTAAAAGGTAAAAAAGTCCTAGATCTAGGTTGCGGATTTGGAAACAATTGCACTAAAGCAATAGAACTTGGAGCCAGTTATGTTTTAGGGACTGATATTTCAAAAAACATGATTGAATTAGCCGAAAAAAGCAATAAAAATAATAAAATTAAATATAAAGTAATAGGAATGGAAGACATATCTAAAATAGATGAAAAATTTGATTTAGTTATCAGTTCCTTAGCATTCCATTATGTAGAAAACTATGATAAGCTTTTAAAAGCCATTTATAATTTGTTAAATGATAATGGAATACTATTATTTTCCCAAGAACATCCAATTACTACCGGAACAATATTAAACGAAGAGTATCATTCAACATCAAAAATCAAATTAGGAAATAAAGAATATAAACTCGTGTCAGATTACAACAGTATTGGACCAAGAACAGTAAATTGGTTAGGAGCAGAGTATACTAAGTATCATAGAAATTTTAGTACTCTAATCAATACTTTGATTAACAACGACTTCAAATTATTGGAAATAGTAGAACCATTAGCAGATGAAAATAAATTAAAATTAAATTTAAAATATCAAAATCAGATTAACATGCCATATTTCATGATAATTAAAGCTGAAAAACAAATTAAATCAAAAAAAGATAAACAAAAAACATTGCAAAAGTAATAAATAAAAAAGAAAATTAACGAAAAATTACCAATCGGAGGAAATATTAATGAATATTCAATTGAAAAAAGTAAAAGATAGTGAAAAAGACACATTATATAGACTATTACAATTTGCATTATATGATGGAAGTTTTTATATAGATAACAAAATTAACAACAATGCCATATTTGACTATCCCTATTTCGATGCTTATTTTAGTGACCTCACTAGAGATAAATATTTTATTATGGTTGATGATTCTCTAGCTGGTTTTGTCTTTATAAACGAATATAATAAGTTTAATAAATATGGTAAAACCATTGCAGAATTTTTAATTATGCCAGAATTTCGAAGAAATCAAATTGGTACAAAAGCAGCTACATTAGCTTTTGAAAAATATCCCGGTCCATGGGAAGTTCAACCAATGGAAAATAATAAGGCTGCATATTCATTTTGGCAAAAAGTAATAAAGAACTATACTAACAATGACTATATAATAAAAAATGACGGAGTTGAAGACGTCTTTATCTTCAACAATCATAAAACAAAATAAAATTTAAAGAGGTACATTAATGAGTAAATATAATCCCTTATGGGAATATTTAAAAAAAGAAGGAAAAGCCAATTATAAATTAACTTATAAAGATATATCAAATATTTTGAAGTTTGAAATAGATCATTCATTTTTAAAATATAAAAGTGAATTAAAAGAATATGGTTATGAAGTTGGAAAAATATCAATGAAAGATCAAACCATAACATTTAATAAAACACATATATAATCAGAGGTATCTATGAAATATATTGCATTACTACGAGGAATAAATATAAGTGGGAAAAATAAAATATCGATGAATGAGTTAAAAACAGTTCTTGAAAAAAACAACTATCAAAATGTTTTTACATATCTTAATAGTGGAAATGTAATATTTGAAAGTGAAATACTCGAAAAAGAACTGATTGCAAAAGATATTCATAAAATCATTAAAGATAAATTTAATCTAGATATACCAATCTATATTATGAATGAATCATTTCTTAAAGATATCCTAGAAAATGCACCTACTTGGTGGGGCACTAATGACAAAGAAATATATGATAACATAATATTTATTATCCCTCCATTAACTCATGATGAAGTATACAAAGTAGTAGGTGAGCCTAGTAAAGATATAGATAAATTAAAAGAGTATAAAAATATTATCTTTTGGTCGTATGACTTAAAAAAATATCAAAAATCAAATTGGTGGACTAAAACCGCATCCACTAGCATTAAAGATAAAATAACTATAAGAACTGCTAATACTGTTAAAAGACTTAATGAATTGTGTAATAAATAGAATTATTTTTAATCAATATATACAAATTATAATATAAAAAATAACTCCTAACTATTGGAGTTTTCTTTTTCTTTATGATAAAATTATTATAAGAGGCGTAATATGAAAAAATATAATGTAATCGTAGTATTTAATCAAAACTTAGATCAAACCTTAATGTGTAAAAGAACTAAAGAGCCATACATCAATATGTATAATTTAGTGGGAGGAAAAATTGAAAAAGACAACGATGGCCTAAACGAAGCTTACCGTGAACTAGAAGAAGAAACAGGCATTACTAAAACTGATATTTCCCTAATTCATTTTATGAATTTAACATACGTTAAGTGGAACAAAGAATTAGAAGTTTATTATGGTATTTTGAATAAAGACATAGATTTAATTGAAGAAGTAAATAAATTAGAATGGGTTTCAATAAAAGACAACTTTTTCGATATGAATAAGTACGCCGGTGAAGGAAATATCGGTCATATTATTGAAGAAATAAAAAATGACATTAATATCAATGTCTAGTAAAAAAAGAAAGGATAGATACAATAAAATGAAAAACGATACAATCACATCAAGTAGTGATAATTTAAAACTACATTTAACATACATCGAACCATCATCAACTAAAAAAGGAATAGTCCAAATATCGCATGGCATGGCCGAACATAAAGAAAGATATTATGAATTCATGGAATACCTGTCAAAAAAAGGTTATATAGCCGTAATCCACGATCATAGAGGTCATGGCTCAAGTGTTAAAAAAGAAGAAGATCTTGGATATTTCTATACCGAAGATATAAACAACATCATCGAAGATTTACATGATGTTACCAAATATATCAAAAAAAAATATCCAAATCTGCCACTATATTTATTTAGTCACAGTATGGGTACATTAGTAGCTCGTGGTTATATTCAAAAATATGATAACGAAATAGATAAATTAGTATTATGTGGCCCACCAACAAAAAATAGCTTAACCAAGTTAGCAATACTTTTATCAACTATAAGTAAACCGTTTAAAAAAGCAACAACACCTAATTACTTTTTAAACAAGTTAACATTTGGTTCATACAACAAAGGAAATTCCATTGAAAATAGTTGGTTATCAAAAAATAAAAAGAATATCGAAGAATATAATCAAGATCCACTTTGTGGTTTTATATTTACCACTAATGGTTTCAACAATCTATATAAGTTAATGGATAATGCCTTTAAAAAAAGTAAATATCAACTTCAAAATCAAAATCTACCAATTCTATTAATCGCCGGAGCAAATGATCCAGTCATTCAAAACGAAGCTAAATTTAACAATTTAGTATCATTCTTAAACCTAGTCGGATATACTCAAACAAAAAGTAAATTATATCCAGAACTCGGACACGAAATATTAAATGAAGAAGAGAAAACAGCAATCTATAAAGATATATTAAATTTCTTAGAAAATAAAGGAGACTAATAATTATGAATTTATCAAAAACTCAAAAAGATATTTGGCAAAATAAATTAAATAAAGGGTTTAATACAACTGACGTGAATAAAGAATTTTGTTTTTTATATGGAGAAGTGGCTGAAGCATACGATGCTTGGAAGAAGAAAAAAGATGATTTGAATGAAGAATTAGCTGATATTGCTATTTACTTAATGGGTCTATCTGAAATGTTGGGTTTTGACTTGGCAGATGAAATAGAGAAGAAAGTTTCTAAAAATGAAAAATGAGTATATAAAAATATAGATGGGGTTAATGTAAGAATAAGTGATTAATATTTAAATGTTAAAGAAGTCATCTAACAAAAATTTATATTAAGGTGTCCCGAACTAAACTGTGGCACAAGCTGCAATCCATTCTGGTAGTAGATTGTAAAATATTTAAAGATTGAAGTCGACACTTAAATGTATACTTCAATCTTTTTTAACAGCAATATAAAAGCTAAATTTCAAGTAGGAACTGGAATTTTGACTAAAAAAGTGTAAAGTCGTGCTATAATCATGGTGTTAATTGAGTTAGTTTTTCTAACTCAATTATGAATAGTTCTAAGGAAGATTTAAAAACAGCATTAAAAAAAGATGAAAAATAATAAATATATAAAATATTTAAAAATGATAATTTCATTTAAATTAAAAACACATAAAAAAAGAATGCATTTATTTGCATTCATTTTTTTCAGTTCAATTTAACAATATATATAAGTAAACATAATTTAATGCATCTTTTTGACTAATTTAATAGACCCAGTAAATTTTCCATTAAATTCTAATTCATCAATTTCACAATCTAAATAAGCAACACCAGAAAATTCGTAAATAAATGGATCCTGTTCAAACTCTATACTAGTTATCTTTTCATTATTTAAATGTTTAAAATAATTAGATACTTTATTAAAATAATCATTTTCATTAAAATATTTTATAGCATAATCCTTAGTTACTTTTCTTATTCCAAGTGCAGCATTATATTTTGCAAAAAGACTTTTTCCACTAACTATCTCTCTTGCTTCAAGTTCACTATTACCATAAGCAATTAAATACATAGGAATATTTTTCTTATTATATATTGATTTAGTTTTCTCATTATGTTTCTTTAGCTTTTCTTTAGGAGTAGGCATAAAATATCTAGTCGAATATATTATATCAACTCTTTGACTTTCTCTTTCTTCCAGTTCAGGAAAATACTTTTTTAATATATCTTTTAATAAAACGCCATCTAGCAGTATGTCAGAATCTACCACTGGTATTAAATAGTACATTATAATTCACCTCGTAATTTCATTATAACATAAAAAAATAATAAATATCAATTATTGTCTTCGAATACAAAGAAAAATATAATATTATCAAAACCAAACAAATACTATCTAATAAAAAGGAGAGCGCCATGAATAAATTTATAACATTATTATTTGCAATAATATTTACTTTTTGGACTATTAGATTATGTTATAAATTATATGATAAAAAAACTAGAAGATATATTTTAATTATTGGTATTTTAATTATCTTTTGGATGCTAATAAGAATCATAAAAGGAATAATAGACTTACCATACCTAGAAAGAATTTGCTGGTATTTATATTATCTACCACTTATCTTTATACCAACACTATATTATATTAGTTCTTCATCATTACTTGGTAAAATGAATAAAACCAAAAAACAATTATATACATATTTTCTACCATACTACTATTACTTGTTTTAACAAATGATTTTCATCAATTAGTATTTATCTTTAATAACAGCATTATATTAATTACACTCATTATATAGGTTATTATTTAATATCTACATATATATTTTATTTATTTAGTAAAAGCTTAATAGACCTAGCTATCTATAGAATGAAAATAAAAAAAGATTTAAAAGGCTTTCTCCCATTTATAGTAATCTTACTTGGTATAACATATACCATTTGTTATGTATTAAATATCTGGTATATAAGAAAAATAAATATGTCAGTAGTTAATAGTACCTTAATATGTATCGGTATTGAACTTGCATTTTATCTAGATTTAATACCAAATAACAGCAGATATACTACTAAGTTTTTAAATTCCCATCTAGATATGTCTATCACATCATTAAATGGACTAACTAAATATACCACAAAAGTATTTAAAACAATCCCAGAATTCATATTAACTGATATAAAAAACAATAAAGTTAAAAAAACTTATCAAGATCAATTTATTATCTATGATATAAAGAAAAATAAAGATAGTTATGTAATTCTAAAAAAAGAACTAACAAGTATTCATAATTTAAAAAAAGAAATAAAAAATTTAGATAAAAGATTAAAAAATAACTGAAGTCTATAAGCTTCAGTTATTTTCATAAAAAAGAAGATTATAATTTAAAATCATCATAATCTTCATCAGTCATATCCTTAAGATCATAAAAAGGTCTTTCTCTATATCTCTTAATTTCTGCTACAATATTCGTTGGAAACTTCTTAATCATTTTATTATATTCAGATATATTAGCGTTATAATAATTTCTAAGAGTATTAAGTTCTTCATCAATTAATTCTAATTGTCTTGAAGCCTTATATATTTCATCGCTTTCCCTTAGTTCCTTATTAGCCTCATAAATAGTTAAAAATTCATTATAAGAATTAACTAATATTCTATCTAATTTAAAATTACTTATTTTTCTAGCTCTCAATTTAATAATATCTTTAAAACTATCTTTATCAAGCTCTATCTTATTCTTAAATAAAGATACACATCTATTTAATAAATCATATTTATCTCTAAGATTATTATCTATTCTTGATTCCGCTTCATCAACTCTAATAATAGTTTCATTAATCTTGTTATAATAATACATATAACATATCAATACCGAAATTCCAACAATTATTATTATAAATAACACTATTAAAAATGTATTCATTCTATCACCTAGAATAATTATAACAAATAATATTATTTAATTCAAGTTTTAATTCATCTAAGTATAAAATTGTTTATTATAATTAATTGGCTCTTCAAAAGTAACAAAGTCTAAATAAATAATCAATATTAAATACCATTCTCCAGTATTTGGATTTGATACAATTATATGATCCTTTCCTGCTTGTTCAATAATGCCATCAAAAACTCTATCTTGCCATTCAATAGAACCAGGTACGGTAACATGAAAACGAGCTTTCTTACCACGATTTAATCTTAATATATTTTCAATATAAGATTGTTCATCATTTAAACCATATTGTTCTTGATAACTAGGAACACTTTGTTGATTAGGAACTGTATTATTAGCTAAACTAGTTCCTGGGAATTGATTGTTATAATAACTTCCATTCATATATCTTCACCCTCTCTATAAATATATATTATAATATTTTACTTTTATTCTTTATTATGATAAAATTATAGTCGGAGATGATTAATATGAAAATACCTGTAGGCGTATCAAATAGACATATCCATCTAACTCAAGCAGATGCTGATATTTTATTTGGTAAAGACTATCAATTTCAAAAAAAAGCAGATTTAAGACAACCAGGTCAATATGCCTGTGAAGAAGTGGTTCAAATAAGTACTGATAAATATACTTTCCCCCATGTTAGATTAATTTTACCAATAAGAAATTACACTCAAGTAGAAATATCTACCGATGATAGTATTCTTCTAGGTATCAATCCACCAGTAAGAGATTCTGGAGATTTAGCTAATTCTTGCTCTGTTACTATCACTGGACCAAAAGGTAAAATTGAGAAAGAAAATTGTTGTATCAAAGCCAACAGACATATTCATTGTAATAAATCAGATAACATTGGTTTTAAAGATGGTGATATCGTTTCAGTACATTTTAACGGTCAAACAATAAACGACGTTCATATTAAAATGAATGATAATTATAAATTAGAAATGCATATTGATAGAAACGATCAAAAAGAATTTAATCTAAATACTGGAGATTACGTTGATTTAGACTAAAAGTATAAACTATAAAAAAATATCCATAATACAAATGGTGGTATTATGGATATTTTTACTATTCTAAAAAAAACTAAAAAAGAATTAACTCGCAAAATAATTACCTCGGTAGTATTACAAATACTACTACTAATTATTCCTGTATATTATACCAACGCTATTAATTATGCTACAATTGGTTCTTACAACAAATCTACTAAACTATTAATCATTACCATGATTTTATCACTATTATATTATCTCTGGAGTTATTTTAATCAAAAATCATGGTATAACTATTATAACAAACTATATCTAGAATATACCAATCTAGTAACTGAAGCTAGTGTCGATAACGTTTCTCTCGGAGAATATACCAATATAATTAATAACGATATAGATATAATTGGTACCTTCATTGGTAACTCTGTAACAAGATTAATTCAAGTATTTGAATTCTTAGTAATCTATATGTACTTTCTAAAAGTAAATTTCTATATCTTTTTAATAACCATCATTATGTCTATTTTTATGTTTCTAATAATAATCTATTTTGGTTCTAAAATCCAAATAGAAAACAAATCCAGAAAAGATTATTTAGATTATAAAACTATTAATATTCATAATATATATGACATTCTAAAAAATAAAAAGAAAATAAAAGATAATAGTTTTATAACTAGTACTATCAAATATTTAGAAAGTAATGCTAAATTTAATCTATTTGTAAATGCCATGATTTACCTAGTTTTAGGATTTCTAGAATTATGCCGTTATGGAGTAATAATATATGCCGTATATCTAGTAAGCACTAATTATATGGAAATAGGAACCGTCTTATTAATATATTCTTATTATACAAAGATAATTAATAATTTTGAAGTTCTAGGAACCATCGATGCTGAATACCAAAGCGTTAAAGTATCAGTAAATAGATTAAATAAAATAAGAACTAAACAAAAGCTCTAAATTTGACAAAATAAGCATAATATGGTAGTATATTCAACCCGAAAGAAGGGGATTAATATGTATTCCATGTTAAATGAAATAGATAAATATATTAAGAAAAATGGTATTCCGTTTAATCGAATATCATTTAGCTATACTTACTTACCAGATTATATAAATTATGTATTATTAGAAAAATTAAGAGGAATTCAAGATAATAGTTTTATTGAATTAGGTAGCCCTAACTACGAACTTGCGTATGATAAAAATGGCATTATATATATGAAGATAACATCAAGTACTAATTATGATAATATCGTAGTAGCAGCTAGTGATAAAATAGAATTAGACTTTGTAAGTACTGTTGTAAAAGAATCAAGAGTTATCGAAGAAGCGTGTCTTTATAAAACTTTATCTAACTATCGTAAAAAAGTCGAATTAGAATTATCAAAAAGTAATTTATCACCTAAAAATAAAATCTATGTAACAAATAAATTACTAAGAATGAAAAAGAGTGAAAAGTATGATGAATTACTTAAAAAAGGTGAATCAATATTTGATAAAGTAGATTATAAAACACCTATGCAATTGTCTACTAAAAAAATAATTGACTACATCAGTTATTTAAATGAAGAATACCAAGAAACACTCCTTGAAAAATTCAATGGTGATTACGATGATGAAATTCTTAAAATTGAATACAACGAACCAGTAGGTATAGGACAAGAACTATGCTATACCAATATATTCACTGAAAGTAATAACTATGAAAGAATAAATCCTATAATATCCGCTTCCAGTAGAATTCAACATCTCGAATCATTTCCTTATATGTATCGTGGATATGCCTACAATAACTCAAGTAACAAAGAAATAAGTTATGTAAGTTACTTATATAATATTGGTGATAATAAATATATCCTAATAATTGAACCATATAATGGTTCTAAGTACACTAAAATAATAGTGTTAAATGAGGCAGATATAACTAAAGAAGAGTTTAAAAATAATGTAAGAAAATATCTAGAAATGAATACCCTAGATTATTTAGATGATGAATCTGCTATCAGAACAGCACATACAACAGTTTCTAAATTTAATGAAACAATAAATTATCTATTATTAGGCGTATCAAATAGAGAACTTAACCCAATACTTAAGAAAAAAATATTAAAAATTAAAAGTGGAGAATAATTAAAAAATCTCCATTTTTTAATATTTATATCTTATATAAAAGGTAAAATTTTTGTAAAGTTATTCAAAAATAAATAAATTTATGTTAAAATTAAACTAAGGAAGAGTGATACATATTATGAATACATATAATGAAGATAGTATAAAAATATTAGAGGGTCTTGAAGCCGTAAGAAAACGTCCTGGTATGTATATAGGTTCTACTGATAAAAGAGGATTGCATCATTTAATATGGGAAATCGTAGATAACTGTGTTGATGAAGCTTTAAATGGCTTTGGCGATTATATAAAAATAACTATGCACCAAGATAATTCTATTAGTGTTAGTGATAGAGGAAGAGGTATTCCTACAGGAATGCATTCATCAGGTAAAAGTACTCCTGAAGTTATCTACACCGTTCTTCATGCCGGTGGAAAATTCTCTGATGGTGGTTATAAAGTATCCGGAGGATTACATGGCGTTGGAGCTTCTGTAGTTAATGCCTTATCTGAATATCTTGAAGTAACTACTAAAAGAGATAAAGAAGAGTACTATATTAAATTTTCTAATGGTGGACACGTCGAAGTTCCTCTAAAAAAAATAGGAACATGTACTAGAACAGGTACTACTGTAAGATTTAAACCCGATAAGACAATCTTTGAAACAACAGCATTCAACTATTCCACTATTTGTGAAAGAATGCAAGAGTGTGCCTTTCTGATAAATGGATTAACCATTGAAATCGTAGACGAAATAGAAAATCGTTCAGAAAAATATTGTTATGAATCAGGATTATCCGCTTTTTGTGAATATCTAAACGAAGGAAAGGAACCGATGCATAAAGTATTGTGCTTTGATGCTATGAAAGACAGAGTAAATGTCAGTATTGGACTTCAATATACAAACAGTTATAGTGAAAATATTATTTCTTTTGTAAATAACGTAAAAACTCCAGATGGTGGTACTCATGAAGTTGGATTTAAAACAGCCATTACTAAAGTACTAAACGATTATGCTAAAGAAAATGGTTTTGTAAAAGGTAAAGACAAAACTTTCGAAGGAACAGATGTTAGAGAAGGATTAACCGCCATAATATCCGTGCAAATACCCGAAAGTCTTCTTCAATTTGAAGGTCAAACAAAATCAAAACTAGGTACTCCTGTAGCTAGATCAATAGTTGAGGCTATTGTTACTGAAAAATTAAAATTCTTCTTGGAAGAAAACAAAGCCGTAGCCACCAAAATAGTAGAAAAAGCTCTAAAAGGAAAAGAAGCTAGAGAGGCTGCTAGAAAAGCTAGAGAAGAAACCAGAAAAGGAAAAGATAGCAAAAAAATAGAAAAAATACTAAGCGGTAAATTAACTCCAGCCCAAAGTAAAGATCGTAAAAAATGCGAACTATTTATCGTAGAGGGTGATTCCGCAGGCGGTTCCGCAAAACAAGGAAGAGACCGAAAAACCCAAGCAATTCTTCCGTTAAGAGGTAAAGTAATAAATACTGAAAAAGCTAAACTTGAAGATATCTTTAAAAACGAAGAAATAAATACCTTAATACATACAATTGGTGCAGGTATAGGAAATAATTTTAACATTGATGAATGCAATTATGGCAAAGTAATAATAATGACCGATGCCGATGATGATGGAGCTCACATTCAATGTCTACTATTAACATTCTTCTATCGTTACATGAAACCGTTAATCGAAAATGGAAGACTATTCATAGCCATGCCACCACTATATAGATTAAGCATTGGTGGTAAAGATAACTATCTATGGTCTAACGAAGAATTAAGAAAAATGACTGATGGCAAAACCAATTACAAAATTCAAAGATATAAAGGACTTGGTGAAATGAATGCTGATCAACTATGTGATACTACCATGGATCCAAAATATCGTAATCTCGTAAAAGTAAATATCATTGATGGCGCTTTAGCCGAAAAAAGAGTATCTATCCTAATGGGCGATGCTGTTGAACCAAGAAAAAATTGGATTAACGAAAATGTCGAATTTTCTCTTGAAGATGCTTATAAAATATAAAAAAGATAAAATAATGCTTTTTCCAAACAAAAAAAGCATTATTTTTTTATCCAAAACCCGTTGACATCCTAATACTTTTTGCGGTATCATGGTTATATGATAGGTGAGATAGATGAAAAATAGAAATATATTAACAATTTTACTAGTTTTAACCATAATTTTTACCATAATGGGTGGCTCTTTAGCTTATTTTACTTGGCAAACAAGCGAAGCCCAAAAGACAAATGTAACTTTTACAGTTGAAAAACAATTCTCATGTTCGGCTGATGGTGGTGGAAACATAACCGGAGCTAATTTTGCACCAACCGATTCATGTACTGGAAGTTATGCACTCAAAAGAACCATTAAATCTATGCCACAAATTACTGGTACTAAAACCATTTATATGGATTTATGGTTAGATATAAATGAGATAGGTACGGGTTTAACCAACAGTAATAACTTAAAATATGCCCTAACTACCTCAAGTACTAGTTGTACTACCGGAGTAGTCTCATCAGGTACATTTAATGGTGCTACCAAAAATAGTGAAATACTATTATTGTCTGGTCATGAATATACCAAGTCAATAACTGATACATATTACTTATATATCTGGTTAGATAGTGCTGAAACAAGTACTGAGACGATGAATCAATCATTTAATGTATCCCTAAATGGTAAATGTACTGATGATACCCAAGCATCGTCACCTGATTTAGATGATGGCCTAATCCCCGTTGTTGTAACTGGTAACGGCCAAGCCATGACAATAAATAAAGATTATGATAACTGGTATAGTTATGATAATAAACAATGGGCTAATGCCGTAATGGTAACTAGTAATTCAAGAGCTAATTATAAAAATACTTCTGGCGTATTTATTCCCGAAGATGATATACTTGCATACTACGTATGGATACCAAGGTATAAATATGCCATACCTTCTGTATATTGCTCTACTGTTAGTAATCCAACCGTAGAAAATTACCCAACCTGCTATAAATATATATTAAGTGATAGTGATAAAACGTCGCTAATTAATTGGTGGCAATCGTATGCAGCTGAGATTCTTGGTTCATATACCATGGAACAAGCTACATCTGATGTAGAAACAGGCATGTCAACTGGTACAATAACAGCACCAGGAGCAGGTGATATAACGTTTGTTGGCTTTGTTGAAGCATATAATCGAATAAACGACCCAGATATAACATACACAACAGAATTTTCACCATCAAACAAAATGAGTGGGCCAAGAGAAATAAGTATATCTTTTGAAAATAAAAATGCCGCAAAATCCATCGGAGATGCCATAGATAGCAATTACCGAACACATCCAGCCTTTACTTTCGGAGACAACGAACTAAATGGTATTTGGGTAGGCAAGTTTGAAACAACCGGTGATGCCACAACCCCAACCGTAAAACCTAATTTATCATCATTAAGAAATCAAAATGTGAGTACTCAATTTTCAACAGCCCAAAAATTTGGCACAAGTACATACGGTTCCACATCAAAAATAGACGCTCACATGATGAAGAATAGTGAATGGGGAGCTGTCGCATATTTGTCACATTCAATTTATGGAATAAATGAAGAAATATATATCAATAATAGTTATAAATATTATACCGGAAGAAGTGGTGGACCTACATGTACAAGTTCAAGTATTGGTGGAACATATACCTGGGACGGCAAAGTAATTGACTCTACCAGTTCAATTGGAGCTTACGCCAGCGATAGAACTTTAGGAACAAAAGCTAGTACCACCGGTAATATTACTGGTGTGTATGATATGTCAGGCGGTGCATACGAATATGTAATGGGTTATTACAGCGGAGCTAGTACAACATGGGGAGCATCATCAATTAGCAATTATGCGGGCTTTAGCAGTAAACCTGATAGCAAGTATTATGATGATTATACGACTAATAATTCATTAACTGCCTGCAATGGTGGAATTTGTTACGGTCACGCCTTATCAGAAACAGCTAACTGGTATAGTGATGGGGTGGACTTTGTTTATTCCAGTCGTCCGTGGTTCAGGCGTGGTGGTTACTACGGCGATTGGGATGGAGCTGATGCGAGTGCGTTCAACTCAGGCAACTACAATGGCGATGCGGACAGCAGCCACTCGTTTCGCTTGGTTTTGTCCGCTGCTTGAGCGTAGCAAATTAATCTGACGAGGCAATACAAATATTTAGATAGGTGATTAACTACGAAATAGAAAAATGGGTTTTGTAGGCGTCCATTTTGCCTCTTTTTTTGCAAAATGGACGCATAGGGTAGAAATGAAAAGTTGTGGTAAAACACATATACAAGTCATAACCTAAAATCCTAAATTTCAAGTAGAAACTGGAATTTTGGATAAAAAAGTGTAAAGTCATGCTATAATTATGTTGATAAAATAGTGGGTGTAACCCAAAATAATGATAAAGAAATTTGAATAAGTGAGTGCTAGTTTGCACTTGCTTTTTTCATATGTAATAAATTTAGTCATACCAATTTTTCTATCTTTAGAAAAAATGTAATGATTATATTTAGATTCAATTTTTTTATAATTTTTTAAGTGTAAATATTTTTAAATTTTATATGTAAACTACTTCTTCAAAATAATTCCACTTTCATTTTAGAATAAAGATTCAAAATAACAAATTAAAAATATCTTGCATAAAATAAGTAAATATGGTAAAATAAACTTCACTCAAAGGAGATATGTATGGATATCGATAAAGAAATTAAAGAATTAAAAGAAACAATTGCTAAAATAGCTACTAAGCTAAAGAAAAACAATGAATTAACTGATGAATTAATAAAGAAAATATCTTTAACACTACATGAATTAGATGAAATTAAAGATAAAAAGAGTACAACTGGTAAAATAAGAACTAAAGAAATATTAAAAAGTGCTTTATCATGTTTATTAAGTGTTTGTATATTATCATCATTATTTTTAATAGGTAAAGAAATAACTAAAACGGTTGTTTATAATGAAGATATTAAGACTTATAATAATAATCTAGAACTAATAACAGATAAATCTAATCAAAAAGATGATTATCTTGTAAATGATAAAACTGCAAACGAAAATATAATTAAATTAAGAATATATGATAAATGGTATGAAACTGAAAATGGTTATTCAAGAAAATATAAAGAATATGATTTATCTAGTTATGGTGATAAAGAACTAACTTATTACTTAGAAAATATTATTAATACTCTAAGTGATACTGCAAAAGTTCATTATCAAAATAAAAATATGCTTAATAGCGAAGATTTATCCAATCATATAAAATATGAAATCTCTAAGATAAATTTATCTAATTATGAAACTGAGTATAAAGATATTGACGCTTTAATTGTAATTCTTATCTTAGCTATCTTTGAAATTTCTGCAGAAATATTATTTGCTTATGGTAATAAAAACTTTGGTGCTGTTAGTTCATGGATATATTTATTTAAAAATAAATCATATATTGATAATACTGAGATAAATGAATTAGCTAATTTATATGAAGGTAATATTACATATTCTAAAAACAGAATTAAAGAATTACTTGAAGAAAATGCCGAATTAGCCAAAGAATATGAAAGATTATTAAAAGATGAGAATTATCAAAATATGTTAGAGTTTATTAATTCTTATAGTAGTGAATTAGAATTAACTAAAGAAATGTCTAAAGCTAAAAAAAGAGTTAATACATTATTAAGAAAATAATAAAATCTAGTTGACAAAGTAAAAACTATTTTATATAATTAAATGGAATTCTTAAAGCAAACGAAGGAGACGGTATTATAAAATTAACTAAAGAGAGTAACTGTTTGGTGAGAAGTTATGTATAATTTATAATATAGATCACTCTGGATGTATCTTTTTGATATTAGAAAAGATCGGTTAAAACCGTTATATTAATGAAGAGCACTTAATAGTGAATTAAGGTGGTACCGCGGATTATTTCGTCCTTATTTGTAATAAATAAGGACGTTTTTTAATGTATTAAAGGAGGAGATAATATGAAATTTAAAGAATTATTAAAAGAAGACGTATCCACAAATGAATTAACTATTCGTAATAGTTGGCCTGATGTTAACGTTATTAATGATAAACAAACAAAAGCTAGAGAAAACAATGAAAACTTTGTATTTTATGATGGACCAGCAACTGCAAATGGAATGCCTGGAGTACATCACATCTTAGCTAAATTATTAAAAGATACTTTCTGCAAATATAAAGCTATGAAAGGATATCATGTAGTAAGAAAAATTGGATGGGATACTCACGGATTACCTGTTGAAGTACAAGTAGAAAAAGAATTAGGTTTTACTGGTAAAACTGATATTGAAAAATATGGTATCAAAGAATTCAATGAAAAGTGTCGTGAATCAGTATGGAAAAACGAAAAAGCATTCAGAGAGTTTACTGAAGAATTAGGACAATTTATTGACCTAAAAAATCCATACATTACTTATAACAATGATTATATTGAAACAGAGTGGTGGATTTTAAAGAAATTCTTTGACGAAGGATTAATATATGATGGATTAAAAATTCTACCATATTGTCCTAGATGTGGAACTGGTTTAGCTAGTCATGAAGTAGCTCAAGGATACAAAGAAGTAAGTGTTAATACTGTAACTGTCCCATTTAAAGTAAAGAGTATGGATAATACTTATCTACTTATTTGGACTACAACTCCATGGACTCTATTAGCAAACGTTGCTGCATGTGTTAATCCATTTGAAACATACGTTAAATGTTTATCAAAAGGTTATAACTTTATCGTTGCTAAAAAACTAGCTGATAAGGTATTAGGCAGTGATTATGAAATCGTCGAAGAATATCTAGGTAAAGACTTAGAATATCTTGAATATGAACAATTCATAAAAGAAATAAATGTCCCAGGAAAAGCTTTTTATGTAACATGTGATGAATATGTAACTATGGAAGATGGTACTGGTATCGTTCACCAAGCACCAGCCTTCGGACAAGATGACTATGAAGTAGGATTAAAATATAATTTACCAATAGTAAATCCTGTAGATGAATCAGGCTGCTATACCGAAGGACCTTGGAAGGGTAGATTAGTCGTAGATCCAGAACTAGAATTAGATATTATTAAATATTTATCTAAAGAAGATAAATTATTTAAAAAACAAAAAATGGTTCATAACTACCCACATTGTTGGAGATGTAAAACCCCATTAGTATATTATTCAAAACCTAGTATTTACATAAAAGTTACTGCTCTAAAAGACAAAATAGTAGCAGCTAATAAAAAAGTAAATTGGTATCCAGATTATGTTGGAGAAAAAAGATTTGGTAATTGGTTAGAAAACTTAAATGATTGGGCTATATCTAGAAATAGATATTGGGGTACTCCATTACCATTATGGCGTTGTAGTTGTGGCCACGATGAAATGATTGGATCTCGTAAAGAATTAATAGAAAAATCTATTGAAAAAATAGATGAATCTATCGAATTACACCGCCCTTATGTAGATGATATTCATATAAAATGTCCTAAATGTGGAAATACTATGCAAAGAGTAACCGATGTTATTGATTGCTGGTTTGACTCAGGAGCTATGCCATTCGCTCAATACCATTACCCATTTGAAAACAAAGAATTATGGACTACTCAATTCCCAGCAGATTTTATTTGTGAAGGAATAGATCAAACAAGAGGATGGTTCTATTCATTAATTGTGATATCTACCTTCCTTGAAGGAATAGCTCCATACAAAAATGTTCTAGTAAATGATTTAGTTCTAGATAAATTTGGACATAAAATGCATAAAAGTAAAGGTAATGCCATAGATCCATTCGGAGTATTAAAGAAATATGGTGCTGACGCTACAAGATTCTACATGGTTAATGCCTCTCCTGTATGGACTCCATTAAAATTTGATGAAGATGGTATTAAAGAAATTCAATCCAAAACATTTGGCACTTTAAAAAATACTTATACATTCTTTCAAATGTATGCTAATGCTGATAATTTAGATCCTAGAGAATTTGAAGTATCTTATGAAGATTTAGAAGAAATTGATAAATGGTTATTATCAAAATATCATAAATTAGTAGACTATGTTACTAAGTCTATGGATGAATATGACTTGAATAAAACAACCAAAGCAATTAATTATTTCTTAAACGAAGATTTATCTAACTGGTATATTCGTAGAAACAGAAGAAGATTCTGGGGTAGTGAACTAAATAATAGCAAAAAAGCTGTATATCAAACTACTTATCAAGTATTAATTGGTTTATGTGAATTAATGGCTCCAATATCACCGTTTATAACAGATGAAATATATCGTAATTTAACTGGATTAGAAAGCGTTCATTTAGCAGACTATCCAAAAGCAAATCCAGATATGTATCAAGATAAAATCGAAGAAAGAATGGATTTAGTAAGAAACTTAATTAGTTTAGGAAGAAACGCTCGTGAAGAAGCTAAAATAAAAGTAAGGCAACCAATAAGCGAAGTAATTTTGGACGGTAAAAACAAACCACTTATAAACGATTTAGTAGAGTTAATTAAAGAAGAATTAAATGTTAAAGAAGTAGTATTTGAAGATAATCTTGAAGAATATATTAAGTTTATAATAAAACCAAACTTTAAAGAAGTCGGAAAAGTTCTTGGATCTAAAATGAAAGAATTCCAAGAAACATTAAAATCATTACCTGAAGAAGAAATATTAAAACTAAAAGATGGTACTTCGGTAGAAATTAATCTATCTAATGAGTTATTTACAATAACTAAAGAGATGATTGATATTCGTGTAGAATCTAAAGAAGGTTTTAATGCTTCATATATTGGAAATGACTTTGTAATTTTAAATACTACTCTAGATGAAGAATTAATTAACGAAGGATTAGCTAGAGAAACAATTTCTAAAATTCAACAAATCAGAAAGAACAATGGCTTTGATGTAGCCGATAGAGTTGTCGTATACTACGAAGCTGATGAATCATATACTAAATCTCTAGAAAAATATTTAGATTTTATAAAAGAAGAAACTCTTGCAACAGATATTATCAAAGCTTCTAATTTAACTGATGAGTATGATGTCAATGAATACAAGGTTTTATTCAAAGTAGAGAAAAAATAACAAAAAATAAACACGAACACTTTATTGTTTAAATAAAACAAAAAAGTGTTTTTTTATTACTTTACATTTTTTACATTTTTATATATTTTAAAAAAATGAATAAAAAATAATATACAAAAAAGTACTTGTAATTATTTAAATCCATATAAAATAAGGGAATATGTAATTAAAGAAACAAAAAAGACAGCTTTGAATAATTTTAAAAAACAAGAAAAAGCTAAAAAAGTATTTTTTGCAAATTTGTTAAAAAAATAATTTTAAAAAACGAACAAAATGTATTGACTTCCTATTAAATACTCTATATAATTAACTTAACAATACAGATAGGAGAGAAGTAAATGATTAGTACAGAAGAACTAGCAACAACACTAAAAGTTGTAAAAAGAAATGGCAAGAAAGTTGATTTTGATGGAACTAAAGTAGCTATGGCTATTAAAAAAGGTTTTGACAGTATCACTAAAGATGACGAGCCAGTATATACTACTAAAGATATTCAAAAAGTATATCAAACGGTTATCAAAAAAATTGAAAAAGAATATGCTAATGAAGAAAAAATTAAAATAGAAGATATTCAAGATTTAATTGAAGAATCACTAAAGAAATGTCATTATGAAGATGTGTATAAATCTTTTTCAGAGTATCGTGATAGAAGAGCTCAATCAAGAATGTTATTTGCTGATGAGAAAAAAATTCACAAATTCTTAAAGTCGCTTGAAGGCTTAGGACTAAAAACAGCCGCTGAAGAAGATGCTAAAAGAGAAAATGCTAACATTGATGGTAACAGTGCCATGGGAACAATGTTGCAGTATGGCTCAACCGTATCAAAAGAATTTGCTAAAGCATATTTAATGAAGAAAAAATTTGCTGATGCTCATGATAACGGTGATATTCATATTCATGATATGGACTTTTTAGCAATGGGTACTACAACTTGTACTCAAATAGACTTAAATAAATTATTTAAAAATGGATTTTCAACAGGACACGGATATTTAAGGGAACCTCAAGATATTATGAGTTATTCTGCTCTAGCAGCTATAGCTATCCAATCAAATCAAAATGATCAACACGGTGGGCAATCAATCCCAGCATTCGATTACTACTTAGCACCTGGAGTGTTGAAAACTTTTAAAAAACAATACAAGATAGCTATTGCAGAATTACTTGATTTTACTGGATTTGATACTTTTATTAACTCAAATAAAGTAAATGAAAAAATTGATAAATTAGCTTCAATTAAATTCGATTTATCATACATGGATGATTGTGCTAAAGACAGTGATGAAGTAAAGAATATATTTGCTAAAGCATACGAGATAGCTATGAAAAAAACTGATAAAAGAACATATCAAGCTATGGAAGCTTTCGTTCATAATTTAAATACAATGCACTCAAGAGCTGGAGCTCAAGTACCATTCTCATCAATTAACTTTGGAACAGACACATCCCCTGAAGGAAGAATGGTTATGAAAAATTACCTATTAAGTGTCAATGCTGGACTAGGTAAAAGTGAAACTCCAATCTTCCCAATATCAATTTTTAAAGTTAAAGAAGGAGTAAACTATAATAAAGAAGATCCAAACTATGATTTATTTAGATTAAGTTGTGAAGTATCTGCTAAAAGATTATTCCCCAACTTCTCATTTATGGATTCACCATTCAATAAACAATACTATAGAGGTGACTATAACACTGAAGTAGCTTACATGGGATGTAGAACAAGAGTTATGGGAAATGTTGTAGATGAAAACAAAGCCGTAACTCCTGGTAGAGGTAATCTATCATTTACCTCAATTAACCTACCAAGACTTGGAATTAAACACGGAATCGTTCTTGGCAATGAAAAAGCTGATATCAAAGGATTTTTCAAAGAACTCGAAGAAACAATCGAGATGGTAAAAGATCAATTATTAGAAAGATTTGAAATACAATGTAATAAAAGATCATACAATTTCCCATTCCTATTACAACAAGGAGTATGGATTGATTCAGACAAATTAAAACCAACTGATAGATTAAGAAAAGTTTTAAAACATGGAACATTAAGTATTGGTTTTATCGGTTTAGCAGAAACTTTAAAAGCCTTAACTGGTAAACATCACGGTGAAGATCCAGAAGCTCAAAAATTAGGAATCAAAATTGTAAAATTCATCAGAGAAAAATGTGATGAGTATTCAAAAGAATATAATTTAAACTTTACTTGCCTAGCAACACCAGCCGAAGGATTATCAGGCAGATTTGTTAACATTGATAGAGCAATATACGGAAAAATTAAAGGTGTAACAGATAGAGAATATTATACTAACTCATTCCATGTACCAGTATACTATAACATTTCTATTGCAAATAAAATCAAAATTGAAGGACCATATCATGCACTAACAAACGCTGGACATATTAGTTATATCGAATTAGATGGCGATGTTACTACAAATATTGACGCATTTGAAAAAATTGTCAGATTAATGAAAGAAAACAACTTTGGATATGGTGCAATAAATCATCCAGTAGACAGAGATCCAATCTGTGGCTATGTTGGAGTTATTAAAGATGTATGTCCTGGATGTGGCCGTCACGCTGGTGAAGGTGTATCTGTAGAAAAACTTAAAAATTTAAGTTGTAATAATTGTAAATAAATAAGGAGGAATAAAAATGAAAGAAGTAGACGTAAGAGAAGAAAAAACAGTAGGCGAGGGTGTAGGTTTTGAAAGAATTAGAAGAATAACAGGATATTTAGTAGGAACCGTAGATAGATTCAACAATGGTAAAAAAGCTGAAGAAAGAGATAGAGTTAAACACGGCACTCAAGGCTTGATGGAAAAATAAAATCATGAAAATTAGATTAGCCGGAGATATTACAACCGATAGTATCGTCGACGGTGAAGGAATCAGAAGTGTTATTTGGTGTCAAGGATGCATTCACAATTGCCCTGGTTGCCATAACCCAAATACCCATTCCTTCACAGGCGGGTACCTAAAAGAAGTATCAGATCTTTGTGAAGAAATAAAAAACATTGAATTTCAAGACGGAATAACTTTGTCAGGTGGCGACCCTTTAGCTCAAATTGATGCTTGCCTAGAAATAGCAAAATTCACTCAATCGATTGGTTTAAGTGTATGGTGTTACACAGGATATAAAATGGAAGATTTATTAGTACGCGCTAAAAAAGAGCCTAAGCTAAAAGAACTATTAGAAAACATCGATGCCTTAGTAGACTCCCCATTTATTCTTGAATTAAAAAGCTATAATGTTCCATTTAGAGGTTCATCTAATCAAAGAATAATAGATACAAGAAAAAGTTTATCTGAAGATAAAGTATGTCAAATACCTAAATACATGGTATAGACATACTTTTCTTGTCAAATAAACCAAAAAATATGATATAATATTATTATATAGTAAAGAGGAGTTGAATATATGAATAACATAATAATAACATTTAGTGATGGTACCAAAAAAGAATATCGTAAAGGAATAAAATTAAAAGAAATAATTAACGAACTTCCAAACGAAAAAGAAATTATATGTGCCAACATCAATAATACTATTGTAAATTATGAAGATCAAATAAACAAAAGTGGCAATTTAACCTTATATACCATTAATGACCCCTATGGTAGCAGAATCTATGAACGTGGATTAACTTATTTATTTTTATCATCCGCAACAGATATATTAGGAAAAAATGTAACTATAAAAATAAGACATTCAATTGACAAAGGAATCTTTTTTGAAACCAGTAGAGGATTAACAGATGAAGAAATTAAAAATATTAAAGATAAAATGCAAGAAAAAGTAAAAAAAGAAATCCCATTTATCAAAGTAGAAACAACCATGGAAGAAGCATTAACCTATTTTAAAAATGTCAAAAGGGAAGATAAAGTCAAAACATTATTTTATAATAAAAACAATTATGTAACCCTATATAAATTTGATGGTGTATATAATTATGTAATCGGATCAATGCCACACGATAGTTCTATATTAAAATATTATGACTTAACAAAGCTTGAAGATAAAGGTATTGTTCTAACATACCCCTCAGCATATTCTAATAAAAAGAATGCCAAATATACTCATCACGAACAATATTTCAATAATATAGATGAATATCTTGAATGGGCTAAAATATTAAATATCAGCAGTATTGGTGAATTAAATGATGCCATTATTAAAAGTAAACCTGGAGAACTAATAAATTTATCCGAATCAATTCAAGATTATCGACTACAACAAATAGCAAAATCTATTCAAGAAAGAAAAGATGATATTAAAATAATCCTTCTATCAGGTCCATCTTCATCAGGAAAGACTACATCAGCTAGAAAATTATCAATGTATTTAAAAACATTCGGATTAAATCCAATACCATTATCTTTAGATGATTACTTCTTAAATAGAGATGAAACTCCATTAAATGAGTTTGGTAAACCAGACTTTGAAAGTCTTAGAGCAATTGATATAAAATTATTTAATAATCAAATAAATAAGTTATTAAAAGGGCAAAAAGTAAATACCCCAACATTTGATTTTATTGAAGGTAAAAAAAGCTTCAATAAATCCATTCAAATGAATTCTTGCGATATACTTGTAGTCGAAGGATTGCATGCTTTATCTAACGAATTATTAAAAGAAATCCCTAAAAATAAAAAATTCAAAATATATATTTCTCCATTAGTATATTTAAATATTGATAATGATAATCGTATTAATCTAACAGATATAAGATTAATTAGACGTATGGTAAGAGATAATCGTACTAGAGGATACGCTCCATCACATACATTAAGTACCTGGAACGAAGTAAGAATGGGGGAGGAACAGTATGTATTTCCATATCAAGATCAAGCTGATGTAATCTTCAATACTTTCCTAGCATATGAATTAGCAGTATTAAAAGTATATGCTGAGCCATTACTATATCAAGTAACCAAAGAAGATCCAGAATATCTAACAGCATTAAGACTTATAAAACTTCTAGATTTAGTACTACCACTACCTAGCGAAGATGTTCCAGCACTATCAATATTAAGAGAATTCATTGGAACAAGTTACTTTGAAGAATAAAGAAAGAAATAGAAAAAATCTATTTCTTTTTAAATTTAAACATATTTAATTTCTCATAAGCCGAGTAAACCCTCTTATTAATAACTAGTATCAAACTAGGTGGATATTCACAAACATTCCCAGCAAAACCAATTTTATATAAATATTGTCCATAATATTTACTAGTCTTATCATTATAATTTTTATGAATTTCTCCCAAATTAAATATTCTATAACCAATACTATTATATTTTTTTATAATAGCCCATTTAAGAATATGTGTCGAATGAATAGCACGATATTCTTCTTTATACCCATCAATTAAAAAGTATATTTCACGATTATTTCGCATAATAATACTCGTACCTATAATTACATCTTCATTATGTGTTTGACTAAATTTAATTGCTTTATTAAGCATTCGATTATATTTCTCCAAAGCCATATCAGATTCAATCTTCCTATTAAGAATCTTTTCCTTTACATATCCTCTTTTTTTATTAAAAGCTATATGTAATTTTTCATTTCTATTTCGCTCATTTTCATATAGTTGCTTACAATTAACTAAATATTTATTCGGATTTAATTTAACAAAAAATATTTCCATTTTATTATCTTTATTATTATAAACCTCTAATAAGTTCTTATAAAATTCAATTCCATTTTTAGTTTTCTTTTTAAAAATATCATAAGCTATATCAATATCTTCATTTTTACCTTTAACTAAAGTAACTCCAATAGCTTGAGCATCTCTAATATTTCTCTTTGTATTCCTATTAAAATTTTTATAAATTTCAAAAGCACTATCATTACCATCTACGATAACATCATACTTACTAAAATCATTTGCATAACCAACACTCTGATAATCTAATTTATATAAATTATCAAGTAAATTACTATTATTAGTAATCACTTTATTATCTTTATTATATACCTTATATTTAAACATTGGATTAGTAATTAAAAAAGTAATTTTTTCTCTTAATAAATATTCTTTTAATTTATCAGTAAATATTTTTACTAATTCATAGTCTGCATAATCAATCAAAAAACCATTCGGAGCATCAGCCCTTTTAACCGAAGGAGAAATCTGAGTAATAAGTATTAACGTTGCTGCACATAAATTATTATTATCATCAATTAAACCTAAGAACAATCTTTTTTTCTTATTATTCGTATCCAGTAAAGAATATTCGACAGTTTGTCCAAAATTTCTTCTACTATGAATATTTGAATAATTTCTATATTGAATTTGATTTAATTCTATTATTCTCATATACACTCCTCCTTTACAGAGTAATTATTATAACACATTTTATAAAAAAAGCAAAATCAACGTTGATAAATAGTTAACATTCAAAGTTTTTAAGGTATTGAAATTGACTTAGTTAAATTATTATGTTATTTTTATATCATGGTGATACAATGAATAACAAAGATTTAATGTATAAATTTATAAAAGATATTGAAGCATCAAAATTAACTACAATCTTTATTTGTGATATCCTAAAATATCAAAAATTAAATGACTACAATTATATGTTTCGTGTTAAAGAAGAATCTACTAATATTATTATCGATATCTATGATAATATTAGTGTTAACCGTTTTAATCGATATATCTTTCATTTTTCAAAGCCTAAAAATAAAAATGATATAACAATTACTGAAGAAAATAATGTCTTTGTAACTGATATTAATATATTAAATAGTAGCCAAAACAGTGATAACAATTTAGTAAAATTAGCATATTTATTTAATATAAATAAAAAAGAAATGCCTAAATATTCCCAAACATTTCTTTCATCTGAAATAGTAAAATTATTAGATAAACTTATTAATGAAATATAATAGGTTTATTTTTGTATTCTCTTTCTATTAAAGAATTATCTCCAGTAATTAATGAATAAATATACGTAGCATTTATTTCTATATCAAGAGCTTTATTAATTCCTTGTTTACAAGTATTTATTACATCTAAATCTTTCTTTATTTGTTTTAAATAATTTCTCCCTATATCATTAAAACCTAATACTCTTAAATAAATTTCCTTATTATTATCAATCTTTTTAATATTTAGTAGTATGTGCATAAGCATTCGATTAACTTTATTATAAGTATATCTCTTTGTTTTAATTAAGTTAACTAACGCACACCAATTATCACAATCCTTATAATACTTTAAAATCCTATTTTCAATACCTTCGTCTACCGTTAAATATTCATATAATCTATTTTCATTATTACTAATATTATATTTAAGTAACAAATAACCATTATCAAAATTTTTCATATTTAAACATTTATATGTTTCAGTTGGAACATATTTAGAAACATCCATATTTTTATCTAACATATCTCTAATTAATGAAGCATTAACTATTGAAGATTTAATCTCTTTGCCATGATAATCATTAGTTCTTTTAATACCGACTGGTTCAATTTTATAATTGTTTTTAATAATTTCTTTTATATAAGATATTGCTAACAAATCATTCGGCTTATCAGTCGTATATCCAATCATTTCCTTTAATGCTTTTCCAAGAACAGTAGGGTAGTTAATCCCCGTAAGAAGATATTTTTGTACTAGTTCATCATATTTTGAATTATTAATTTGTGTCTTAGCAGCCTTAATAAGATATTCTACGTCATCGCATTCCATTCCAAAAACAAGCGTATCAATATGCAACATATTTAAAATAGAAATAGCGCCATATGCAAACATATCAGCTCCCTGCGTCGTATAAAGGGTAGGTAGTTCAACCACCATATCTATTCCATAATTAAGACATATCCTAGTTTTGTCCCATTTATTAATTAAAGAGAATCCTCCTCTTTGCGTATAATTAGTACTAATAATAGCTATTATTACTGAATCTGGATACATTTCCTTAACTTTTCTTATTTGATATAAATGTCCATAATGAAATGGATTATATTCCGCAACAATTCCAATAACTCTCATATCTATGCTTCCTTTCTATTAAGAAATCTAATAAATAAACATAGATAAATTATCGATAAAAGTCCACCAGCTATCACATCAGAAAAGTAGTGAGCTCCCAAATAAATTCTACTAAAGCCAATAAAGAAAACCGTTAGTAAATACAACAAGCAAATAAAAAATTTCTTAACATTTGACTTTTCTTTCTTACAAAGTAGGTAAGTTATAAAACCAAAAAAACAAATACTAACCATCGTATGTCCAGAAGGATAGCTATATCCTATCGTATCCACTAATCCTTCTGTACTAGGCCTAGATCTTCTAAAAATAAATTTAAATACTTGACTGCATGCAAACGAACAAATCAAATTAATTAAAATAAATAATGCATTTTTTTTCTTTTTTAACAGAAATAAAAGTAAGAAACTAATTGCAATAAGTGTATAACTACTACCAATATTAGTGATAATCATCATCGTATCAGTAAGACCATTACTTCTAATATTTAACATTAAACTTTGAAAATAACTATCAATCACAATAAACTTATTACTAAGAACCATACATGTCAATATAATAAATAAACAAGAACATACTAATATTAAAATATCTACATTATTAATTTTTCTCTTCATATCAAAACACCTCGCTTTCAAACTAATATAATTATACTAAAATATTTATAATTTGCCAAGATATCTAAAAAGAGCATAATCTATTTTATGCTCTTTTAATATTTCTTTTAGTATAACCAAGTTTCTTTTGATAAACTAAACTAGCACAATTAAGTTTTCTGATAGTTTTTGGATCTTGTTTCTTTATATTTAAACATAATTCAGTATTAGTCATAACATCATAATTAATTATAACATTTAATTTCTTCATCGTTGAAGCAAAATAATTCAATGCTGAAGCAACTATTTCAACATCCGTCATATTAATATTATCTTCAAATACACAGCAAAAATCAATATGACATTTATTATCATTTTTATTAAAGCAATTATAATAAACTAACTCTAAACTATTAACATTAGCTAAAGTTCTTACAAAAGAATCAATCATTTTAATATTGTCTTTTCCAACTTTTCCATATTTAACATTAGCAGTCTTTTTCTTTAATTCATTATTTTTCTTTTCAATTTCAATTTGTTCTCTCTTTAAAGCAAACTTGTCATACTTTTCAGTAATAAGTTCTCTATCAAAAGTCAACATTTCACTAAGCTTATTAATAATCATTTCATTCGTAGTTTTCGGATAATGATTACATGTATATTTTCTAAGTACTAAGCTTACCTTTCTTACATATTCAGCCATTTTAACAATTTTAGCATTCTTACTATCAATTAAACTTCTATTATCATTAAAAAATGCAATCATCTGAATATATTTATCCAATTGTTCAATTGTAAGCCCCGAAAGCGCAATAATATTAGCAAAAGACTCGTTTCGAGAAAAAACTATATTACTTAAAATAATATTCTTATCATCCATTGAATATTTACTATACTCACTAGACAAATAAACTCTTTCAGTTGCTTTCGTAGAAAGTGGAAAATCTTTAAAAGTATCAAGCTTACTACTAATATTAGTCTTATATAAATGTTTTGAATCTGCCAGTATCATTTTTTCATGACTAGCTATTTCCTTTAATTTCATTAATTTATCAACAGAAAAATTTCCATTAATAATACTAATCTTATCAAAATTAATATTCATAAATTCACTCCCTTTTTTCAGTCGATTTAATATACTATCACAAATTTTAATATTTGTCAAAAAAATATCAATTAATAAAAAAAGAAATCAATCATTTGATTTCCCTTTATATATATAATTGTCATAAAAAGAAGATCTTTTCTTTAATTCATTGCTTACATATTTATAGCTTAATTCTTCCATTAAAGTTTTCTTATTTGAGTACATATTTGTTCCAAGGCCTAATCTATCTCCATCAATTTTAACTCCTAAAGATGCTAGCGTAGTAGGGTATATATCCATTGAACTAAATGTTCTATTCTTAGTAGTATCACTCTTAACACGTGAGTTAATAAATACATTATATACACTTCTCGTATAATTCTTATCTATATTATCGTAAAAACTAGATTGCATTGTTAAATGATCTCCAACTAAAACAATTGTTGTATTTTTATAAAAATCTTGTTCCATAACCCAAGTAATAAAATCATTAATCATTTTATCGGAACAATGCATTACATTCGCATATTTCTTATCAAATGGCGTATCACATTCACTATCTAAATAACCATCAGTAAAGTGAGTATCTGCCGTTAATAAAGTAAGATTAAAAGGTTGTTTCTCTTTAGAAATATCTTTTAATTTATTCTTAGCAAATTCAAACAATTTCTTATCTTCATATCCCCACCACACAAGATAATCTTTAGGTATCAATCCATTATTTATTGCATATGTATAATCAAATATTTCATAATTACCATGATTTTTAAAATATTTATCTCTCGAAGCAAAAATAGCTTGACTACCCATCATCAAATAATTCTTATATCCATTATCTAATAAAACATCGCCAAGAGCATAAACACTGTCCATTTTAACCATATCTTTATCCATAATATTAATTGGTAATTTAAAATTAACTCCAGAATTTTGTGAAATCATCCCAGCTAACGTATATGTAGTACCACTAACAGGAACAAATCCTCCAAGTTTCTCACCACTAGAAAAGTTATCATATTTTAGTGCATAATTTTCTAAATTAGGAATATAAGATATCTTTTGAGCTCCACCATTTTTTATACTGGCATTAGTTGTTTCCATAGACTCCATATATATAAATATTAAATTTTGTTTTTTATCCGGAAAAGTAATATCAACACCATTTCCATCTACATAATATTTATCATATATCTTAGTTTGTTTAAATAAATTAATTTCATATTCAAAAACTCCAATAGCATAAAGCGTAAATATAAGACTACCAAGAAGAATAAGCCCACTATAATATTTAATTCTAATAAGAATTACTTTCTTAGAATTATGTAATAGTATATATATAACCAATAGTATTAAAAATATCAAAGTACCAACAGAAAAGGTAAATATTGTTCCATCAACAATTCCCGAAGCCGAAGAACCTTTCATATTGGTAAGTCCATATAATATTTGTTCAAAATTAACCAAAGGGAAGTATCTCTTAACATAAGTAATCCCTGCAATTACTAAACTAGCTATATATAGTAATATATACCAAGGTACATTAGCTTTATTATTTTTATTCATGTAATATTACCTCCATGTATTTATTATAACAAAAAAAGTTAAAAATAAAAACATAATTTAATTATCAGTGTAAACAAAAAAATCAAACATTAAGGTTCGACTTTTCTTTCAATGAATTCTCTCATAATCTCTTTTTATTAATATCCTGATTATAATACTACTAATAATTAATACAAGTACACATATAGCCAAAAAAGTATATCCTAACGGTAATAAATATAAGCTATCTCTTGCTACATGTTCATCATACATATACTTAACAGTTAACCCTTTCATAATTATACAGGTAACCCCCATTATTAGAAAAAAGGAGCTTACAATTAGAGAGTAAAATCTAATATTTGCACTTTTCATATCACTACTAACATACATTATATATCTATCTCCTTCCATATATCAATTTAAGACTTAAAAAAGTATAACATAAATATATAATAAATTAATTTAGGATACCTATTTAATAGTTTCCAAACCCTATTCGACAAAAAATGACATTTTAAATAATTATTTTAACATGATGAATGCACAATTTCTACCAGCAGTATCCTTATCTGCTCTATAAGAATGAAATACATTTGAATTACATTTAGTACAAATAATACTAGTATGGATATTATTATTTAACAAACCATAACTAATTAACAAATCCTTGTTTAAAGCAACTGTGTCAATATAATATTTATCATAATCCTTTTTATATATTGTATATTTATCTATATTATTAAATTTTTTCTCAAACATCAAATATACATCTTTATCTACTTCAAAACAATTTTGACAAATACTAGGGCAAAAATAAGCCTCAATATTCTCCAAACTACAATGATATTTATTTATCATTAAATCAATAGCATTATATAAAATGCAATCTAAAGTACCTTTCCATCCTGAATGAATATTTCCTATAACTTTATTTTCAGAATCATACAAATACACAGCCTGGCAATCAGCTGCTTTAATACCTAAAGCAATATTAGGAACATTAGTTATCATTCCATCAGCCTGAATGTTTAAATTATAATTTTTTTCATCAATACAAACAACCTTATTAGAATGCACCTGATGGACTGTAGCAATCTTATCAGTATTAAACAACTTCTTAACAAAACAAAAAGATTTTTCTCTATTATCGCTTCCGAATTTAAAATCATATGGTTTACTTAAAAAAGCATTATCAGTAGTTAATTCACTAAAACTATAAATATTATTATTACTTTTCATAAAAATTACCTCACTTTTAATAAAATATTATTACAACGCAAATAAATCTAATCTTTATAAACATTTTATCATAAACCTAAGTTTTTTAATATAAAAAGTAGGGGAGTAATAAAAAACTAACCAATAAAGGTTAGATTATTACATACTGGTGCGATATAAGAGCCTATTTTGAACACTTATATCTAAAAGAACAACTAATAAATATCAGTTCCTATGTATAATATAGCATAAATTTCATCAATTTCAACAGTTTTTAACAATTGATTTGCTTTTTTTACTGAAATATGGTATAGTATCAAATGTTCAAAGGGGGATTTATCTATGAATAAATTTAAAAAAATTCTTTATGCTGTAACGAGACCTTATGCAATGAACTATCTCACAGGTAATTTAGGAAATGTTGTTGAAGATGAAGAAAAACTAACTTGTTATGTTAAAAGAAGTAAAGTCAAAAAGAACGATTATAATTACACTATTGCTTGTTTTGGTACAGGAGAAAACAAGGATAGAAAGAAAATTGAGAAAGCATATAAATTGGATAAACCAATTTGTTATGTAATTGATGGTCTTGAATTTAAAAAACATCAAGTATATGTATTTGGATATAATGATTGTGAAGTTATTATTAAAAATTGCAGTTTTGGACTAGATTTATGTGTTCATGTTAATGGTAAATGTACATTAGATAATACAGACATAAAGACTTTCTCGTACTTATCAATTAGTGCAAATGAATTAGTAGTCAAAAATATGAGTAGTGATCAAATAGAAGTAATGGGATCTAAATCACACATTGGATTTGGTGCAAGTGATAAAATTGATGTAATAGATTCTAATGTTGGTAATAAAAAGAAAAACATTAGAGTTTCATTTACAGCTACCAATGGATTAAATATTTCTAATTCAAATATTACTGGTAAAGAAGTTGATTGCGAATCAAGTGTAATTAATGTGGATGAAAGTAGTTCATTAACTGCAACTGATAAAGTTGCTTTGAAAACTAATGATTTTAATCCAATAAATATTAATGCTCCAATAATTGTTTTAAATGGAGAAGAAATTGCAAATGAAAAGGAAACAGTTGTATTTAAAAAAATAACCGATCCATTATCACTTAAAAGATTAGAATTAGTAAATCTTTTAAAAAGAGTAAAAAATGAATGTGAAAGAATTAATTCGGAAAAAGTTTCTGAATACAAAGAAGAATTAGATGTTCAACCTATTAGTAAAGTTTTAAAAAGATAAATCAATTTAAAAACTATCTCTAAAATGAGGTAGTTTTTTAGTTTTTTGTAACTAAATAAATATCTTTTGCTTCAATTCCTTCCGATACATATAATTGGGGAGTTTGTTCTTCTGGTATTTCATATAATTTTAATGATACTATTGCTTGTTGAAATGCTTTTGCTAATGATAGTCCAAAACCGATAGAAGAATATAATTGAGAAGTAAAAACAATAGCTGCTTCATCACCAATGGAATTGTTCATCCCAATAGATGCCTCAATATTATCTATTATTTTTTCAGATATAATTGAAGAAAAGCAATTGTTTAATACCACCAATATAAGATTATCCGATGATGCATTAATTAATTCAACTAAAGTATCCATACTTAGTAATTTAGGCTTATCATTATTATCTTGAAATACTAATTTACCATCTGAAGTACCATGACCACTAAAATGTAATATAGTTGGATTAACTTCGTTATCTAAAATGGAATTGATAAGTTATTTAAATACTTTTAATATATTCTTCTAAATCTTTAATTAATATCTTATTACTTAAATTCTCTATATAGACATTTGTTTCATAGTTAAATGCTAAAAATGTAATACCTTTAATTATTATTCTATGTGGCTCTACATAAGATAGGTTTGTTCTTTCTATTGTTCTAATTGAACCTTTTTGTATTTCACATTTAGTATTACAAAAACTACATATAAACTCTAATTTCTTTTTTAGTGCTTCTTCAATATCTAAATCTTCTTTAATTATATTTACCATTAAATCATCCCATTCTTATACACAACAAAAAATCAATTCCATTTCTAGAATTGATATTTATTAGTAAATTGAACCAAAGTTCAACCAGATTCTTTAATGGTGGAGCTGAGGGGAGTTGAACCCCTGTCCAAAAATATTTATACAATATTCATCTACAGGTTTAGTTAATTTTTAAAATTCATAAATACATACTAAATTAACAAAAAGAGTATTTATTATTCTATTAAATTCAATATATCCTATAGAAATTAGATATATTATAACTTACTATATTAACTCTCGTTATCACTCGTAAGTATAGTTATAAGAGAGTCTGTGCCGCTAAATTAAGCGTATGCAACAGCTAAATTATTTCTGTTTCCAGTTATTTTTATTTATCTGTAACGTAGATACCCGACCTGCAGAATAGAGACGCCTATTCCTGTCGAAGCCAAGACAGCCCCATGTAATAAAATTATATCATATGAGTAAATTTGTGTCAAATAATTACACCAATCTATTAATAACTACTAAAATATTATAGGAGGTTATATAATGAATAGTACAATAATCGTTTCATTATTAGCTTTAGCAGGTACTATTTTCGGTTCTTTATTAGGAGCAATATCAACTAGTAAAATGTTAACATATCGAATAGGTCAATTAGAAGATAAGATGGATAAAATTAGTAATTTATTAGAAAGAGTAACAATCGTTGAACATAAATTAGAAGATATAAAAGATTATGTAAAGGATAATTGTGAATAACGAATTATTTTTAGAAATGTTATCAGTATCTTTAATCGCCAGTATCATATCATCTCAAGCAATCCAAAAAATAAAAGAAACTCTAAAATTAGGTAATTTATTTAACGGAATAATAGCCATCTTTTTATCGTTTGGAATTGGTTTTTGTTACTCTTTATCATTTTATACTTCTAACTTATTATATGCCGTATGGATAGGGATATTCACTCTCATTGGATCAGAAGGTATATATAAAGCATTCAAGGGAGCATTTGGTTTAAAATCAGCTAATAATAAGTAAAAATAAGAAAGAGTAATCTTTCTTATTTTATTACAAAGTTAACACCGTTTTTTTCATTTTTAGCAGTTATATCATAGTCAAGTAAGTTTAAAGTTTTTCTAACAATAGATAAACCTAAACCAAACATACCATTTAATCCCTTCTCATACGGAGTAAAAATATTATTAAGAATATCTTCATCAATATTTTCCCCGTCATTATAAAAAGTAATCTTTTTATTTTTAACAGTAATTTTTATTTCTTTCTTTGCATATCTCATAAAGTTATTAAGCAAATTATCAATAATCGTTTCCCACATATCGTAAGTACCACGATATTCAGTTTTACTATCAATATCTAATTTATAGTTAATTTCAGGTCTAATTAACTTAAATTTCTTAACAGAAGCTTCAATAACATCCTGAATATTAGTCGTAGACTTTGAATTTTCATTACGATCTTTAATATAATTTAATTTATTCAAATATAATAAGGAGTGAACTTTATTTTCTAGTTTATCAATCTGTTCTTTAATAATCTCTAATGATTTATCTTTTGTTTCAATCCCATCTTCGGTAGCCTCAATATAGGATTTAATAACAGTAATTGGAGTTTTAAAATCGTGAGAAATATTTTGATAAGTTTGATTTTTATATTTTTCATTGTTTATAAGATATTCTTTCATCTGTTCAATAGATTCATTTAAAGAAGAAATTTCATCAACAAATCTATGATTAAGTTTAATATCATATTTATCATTATCTAAATTTTTTATTTTCCTCTTGAGTATTATAATATCATTTACAAGATTGTTAGACCAAAGTACTAATATTAACGAGCACAAAGTAAACGAAATCCCAACAATTATCAGTATCGTATATAAAACATCTTTCTTCATATTATTAATATATTTATCATTAGTAATTGAAATAATCGTTTCATTATTAGAAGTATGAGCGTGATAATAATAATATAATTCATTTTTATATGTAAACTTACCATAACTTTGTTTCATATAATACAAAATATCGCTATCAAAATCAGTTATAATACTAGATATATTATAAGAAGTATAGGCTTTATTATTAATAATATAAATATATCCAATATCAGTGTCATCTTCAGATTCAAAAGTATTAATATCATCAACATTATTTATAAAAAATAATGGTTGTTTTAATTTGTTGTAGATATTCTCTTCATAAATAGGAAGTAACTCTTTAGGAAGAACAATTCCTAAAGCTATAAAAATTATTCCTACAATTAGTACACATATATATACTAATTGATTAGTTAATGATAGTTTTTTCATGTTAATCTGTAACCAAAGCCGTACATAGTTTCAATATTTAAGTCAGGCATTTTCTTTCTAAGTCTTCTAACAAGATCATCTACAACACGATCCGTTCCAAAATAGTTTTCACCCCAAATAATATTAAGTATATCATCCCTTGAAAAAGATTTATTTTTGTTAGTTAAAAACATTTTAAGTAAATCAAATTCTAATGTAGTTAAATTTAAATTATTATCATTTTTGGTAACTATTCTTTTTTCTAAGTCAACCGAATAATCATTATACTTAATCTTAGCCATATCTGCTGAATAAACTCTTTTAATAATATTATTTACTCTTAAAACTAGTTCTTTAGAAGAATAAGGTTTGGTAATGTAATCATCGCTTCCTAGTTCTAAACCAATAATTTTATCTAAATCTTTATCTCTAGCAGAAGTAAATATAACTGGCATTATTTCATTAGTTTCTCTTATTTTTTTAATAATATCATATCCATTAATATCATCTGGTAACATAATATCAAGAATCCATAAATGTGCATTAACGTTAATATTTTTCAATGCTTCATGTCCTGTATAAAAAGATATAACATTATAGCCAGCATGTTCTAAATAAGTTTTAACAAGATTATTTAAATTAACTTCATCTTCTACTAAAACAATCGTATATTTCATATATTGCCTCCACTTAAATTATAACACTATTTTTATTAATAATCTATACCATATATCACCTCCATTGCATATTAATAGTACTATATAATTAAGTAATAAATATAAAATAAATATGGAAAATTGTGGTATTAAATAAAATATATATAATTACCTTAATTCATATAATATATCGGAGGAAACATGAAAAAAATATATAAAGTGTGTGTATATGCTATATGCAAAAATGAAGAAAAACATATTGATAGGTGGTATAAATCAGTAAGTGCTGCAGATGAAATATATGTCCTAGATACAGGATCTACCGATAATTCAGTAAAAAAGTTAAAAGCTTTGGGAGTAAATGTCGTTCAAGAAGAAATAAAACCATGGCGTTTTGATGTAGCAAGAAACAAATCATTAGATTTACTCCCTAAAGATACTGATATTTGTGTCTGTGTAGACCTAGATGAAGTCTTTTTGCCCGGATGGCGTGAAGAATTAGAAAAAGTTTGGTGTGATAATACCACTAGACTAAGATATATTTATAACTGGTCTTTAGTAAAAGAAAAACCAACCGTAAGTTTCTATTATGAAAAAATTCACGCTAGAAATGGTTACAAATGGATTCATCCAGTTCATGAAGTGTTAAAATATGAGGGTAGGGAAAACGTCGTAACAACTGATAAAATTGTCCTAAACCACTATCCTGACGCTACCAAGTCAAGAGGCAATTATCTCAGTCTATTAGAATTATCTGTCAAAGAAGAACCAAATGATGACAGAAATATGCATTATCTAGGTAGAGAATATATGTATCATAAAAAATGGAATAAAGCTATAGATACCCTTACAAAACATCTAAATTTAAAATCAGCCACTTGGAATCAAGAAAGAGCAGCTTCAATGCGCTTTATAGCTAGATCATATCTTAATTTAGAAAGATACAGAGAAGCCAGAATGTATTACAAAATGGCTATCGAAGAAGCCAAAGAATTAAGAGACGGTTATGTAGAATTAGCCATTTTAGAATTTAATCAAAAAAACTATTCCGAAGTAATTAGTCTCTTAAATAAAGCTCTTGCCATAAAAAAAAGAGAAAAAACATATATTAATGAAACTTTTAGTTGGGACTATACAATAGATAATTTATTAAGTGCAAGTTATTACTATTTAGAATTATATGACATCTCCCTTTTCTATATTAAAAGAGCATTGCAGTATGACAAAGATAATCCCATGCTATTAGATAATTATAAAATAATTAAAGAAAAAAATTAAAAAGGTAAGAATTTTTCTTACCTTTTTTCTATTTTAATGTAACTGTTCTAGTTTTAGTTTCTTCTTTTCCACCATAAGAAATAATATACTTAACTCTATATTTTCCTCTAGTTAACGAATTCATTTTACTAACAAATTCTACCTTTGAAGAATACTCACCAAGTTCACTATTATTATCTAATATTTTATAAGTAATGTTAGCTGAATTAGTAACATCTTGTGTACCATAATATATATATTTAAATCCTGCTTCGGTATAATTACCGGCATTAGCTTCTACAGATAAACCACCATCAAGCATTGCTAATATAACACCAACACCGCCACCGCTCAAGCTAAATGTTACTTTAGAACCTTTGCTAGCATTTGTTTTAAAGTTAGCATGTTCAGCTTTAACAACTAATGTAGTATCTCCAGCACCAGTATAAGTATATGTCTTATTCGTAGTAAATCCAACTAACGTAAGTGTACCATCACTTTCTTCTTTATATATACCAAATCCTAATGTGCCAAGAGTGTTCTTGTTATAATTTTTTCTTGCTGAAATAAAGTTATTAGTGCTATGACCAAACGTACTTTGTGAGAAATATTTATTTAAATAAGCATCTGTAAGTACTGTTGGAGTTTCATAATCCCAAGATAGGGTAGCAGTATTACCACTAGTCTTAGCATCTAATCCAGTAACATCATCTAAAGTTTGATATCTCTCAGACACTTCTGTAGGTTGAGTCCCCTTAACAAAGTATTCTGTTAATATCATATTTGATGGAGTATTAGCACTAGGTAATCTAGCAGGAACAGTTTCTTTTTCTACCTGTGATGCTACAACCGAACTAGGCATTGTCCATCCTTTCGTATCCTTAGGAATATATCTCATAACAGCAGAAGTAACTGCCTCTTTATGGCCGCCTCCATTTATATTATAACCAATTTCTGCACTTTCATATCCATACCATACAGCTACAGAGTATTGTGAAGTATAAGCAACCGTCCACAAGTCATTAACTGCATAATTTGGTAAATTATATTTCTTTAATGCATCTTCACTAAAGTTTGAAGTACCAGTTTTTGCTGCCACATGAGAACCAGCCACACTAGCTCCACCAGCAAATCCCGAAGTAACAGCAGATTCCAAAATATTATTCATAATATATGCCGTAGATTCTTTCATAACTCTTTCTTTTTCAGGTTTGAATTCTTCAACTTCACCAGTATCACGGTATTCAATCTTTGTAACAGAGTATGGTTCAGTATAATAACCACCTGAAGCAAATCCAGAATATGCAGCTGCCATCTCAAGAGGAGTAAATCCTTCAGCAACACCACCTATTGAATAAGCTTCATTAATTGCATTATCTCCACCGCCTTTTAATTGACGATAATTATCTGAGTTCTTATTTAATGAAACATCTAATCCCAAAGAATAAGCAAATTTTTGTGAATTCTTAGGACCGACTTGTTGAAATGCTTTAAGTGCCGGAACGTTTCTTGAATATTGTAAAGCATATCTCGTAGTAACTAATCCATGGAATTGCATATCCCAGTTATTTACTGAAGGACCATTCGTATAAGTCCAAGGTTCATCATTAAATAGGGTATATGATGAAAAATTATTATATTCAATACCAGGGCCATAGTCAAATATTGGTTTAGCCGTAGAACCTGGTTGTCTTTTTGCATCCGTAGCATAATTAAATGTTCTTTCACCACTTCTATTTCTACCAGCACCAATTGCTGAAATAGCACCAGTCTGAACATTAACAACAGCTATACCTGATTGAACTTTATCATCTTTCCAATACCACTCGCTATTATTTAAAACTGTATTAATACCATCTTGAATACTACGTTCCATTGTCGTATATATCTTCATTGGAACTTTATATGGATTATTTTTTGTCTTTTTCTCGACTTCATCAATTACTGCATCAATATATCCTTGATATGGAGTAGCCTCAGCCTTACCAGCCAAAAGATCTTCAATTTTAACTTTCTTAGCAAGTTCAGCTACTTCTTTAGTAATATATCCATGTCTAACCATTAATTCTAAAACTGTATTTCTTCTACTCGTAGCACTATCAATATGACGATATGGATTATGTCCATTTGGAGCTTGGAATAATCCAGCTATCAAAGAAGCTTCAGGTAAAGTAAGTTCAGAAATAGATTTACCAAAATAATACTTTGCAGCCTCGCTAACACCATATATATTATCACCTAAATTATAGTTATTAACATATAATTCAATAATTTCTTCCTTAGAATATTGTTTTTCTACTTTAAAAACAGATAAATAAACATCTTGAAATTTACGGATAATACCTTTAATACCATGACTCTCAGTACTTGTCAAATTATTTTTAACAGTTTGCATCGTTATTGTCGAAGCACCACCGCCATCAATTCCTACTACTTGTAAAACACTTGCTTTCAAGAATCTAGGTAAGTCAACGCCATTGTGTTGGAAAAATCTCGAATCTTCTGTAGCTATAATTGCATCAATAAGTACTTGTGGTAACTCATCATAAGAAACACTTTCTCTTTTTTCAGCTCCTAGCGTTGTAATAACATCACCGTTAATATCATAAACCACAGTTTGATCTTTAACCGCAAAAGCAGATTCACTAAATTTCGGAGCACTAATTACTATATAACCAAAGAATAGAGTAACTAGCAAAATACAACAAATACCTATTATTAGTATTACTGTTAATATTTTTTTCCAAAGGCTTCGCTTTTTCTTATCACTATTAACCTTTTTCTTAGTAGTAGTCTTCTTCTTAACACCCGTCTTTTTCTTGATCGTATCTTCATCCCGAGTATTTCTTCTAGTCTTTTTCTTAGCACTATCAATCGTATCATTTATCGAGTATTTAATCTTATCAAATACATTTTTTTTCTTAACTTTTCTCACTTTTATCAACTTCCTTACTTATCTATTATATTATAATATATAAATTATAAAATATCAATTATTTTTAAATAATCCAATCTAGGACTATACAACAATTTTATTTCTTTACAATTATCCTTAAAATAACTATATGGAATAGACTTTCTAGTATTACTATCGATATAACTAATTAAATCATTTCCAAGTAATAAATATGTTTCATTATAATAATTAAATCTAACTATCAAAAAAGCTATTCCACCATAATATATAATATTCTTAATATGTTCTATTTGATGCATATGAATATTCGACAAAGGAAAACTAGTCTTACCATTAGTTTCTTTAGCATCAAACTCAATATATTTTTCTTTATATATTCCACTATAATCTAACGTAGACTTAGTCTCATAAAAACCATCTTTTATTCTTGTCTTAGTATCATTTACTCTAAGCACCTTAATAGGTATTGGTTTTTTATATATTAAAGCTATTTTCTTTTCTTTATAATAATCATTAGTTAAATTAATATCGCTCTCCAAAGTCATTCCTCTATTGCCATAGTTAATTAATTTATTATTTTTAATTGTTATCATGTTCCACCCAAAAAAATTATACTATAAAGTTAAATAATTATCTACAAAATAGTTCTAAGTAATTAAAATAAAACAAATTAATGTAAAGAAAAACTAGGAACAAATCCTAGTATTATCTATAATGGCGGAGTAGGAGAGATTTGAACTCTCGCACCAGTTACCCGGTCTACACCCTTAGCAGGGGCGCCTCTTCAGCCTCTTGAGTACTACTCCAAAAACGCTACATACTAATTCTATAATAAGTTAAGCGTTTTGTCAATCCCTTTTAATAATTTTTATTTCATCGCTAAATATTCCTCATATACCAACTTTTTATCATATAATTCTTTAGCTAATTCCAATCCAAAGTATCTAAAATGCCATTCTTCATACATATAACCAGTAATATTTTCTTTTCCCTCAGGATATCTCAAAATAAAGCCATATTTATAAGAATTATTTACAAGCCAAGTATATTCTTCATCATTCTTACTAATAAACTGCCAATTTTTATTCAGAATATCCATTGCAAGTCCTAATTGATGTTCTGAATATCCTGGTCTTGCTGAATATCTCTCTGCATTGTCAAAACCATCCTTTGCCACATAATTATTATAAAGCTTTGCTTGATGACTATAAGACCTATATCCAGAACCACCATATATTAAAAATCCATTCTTTAAAGCGTCATCACACATTTTATCAAAGTGTTCAGCAGCTTCTTTTCTTAAAGTAACGCTTCCATATTTAACCTGAACTAAATCATTTGGAGAATAACTACTACTAAGACGATGATATTTATTAACAATCGTATCTAACTTATCACTTTCTTCTATATCTATCACATTCGTATAATATTTATTATCAAGCCCAATATTTACTTTAAGAACTACATCACTATCTAATATATCTTTATTATTATTTTTATATTTAACATATCTATCTATATTATCTTCTCTAAAATAATCAATACTTATTAATCCTATTAAATCATTTATATAACTATTATCTTTTATATAATTAATCCCATTATTACCAAGCTTTTCATATATTGTATTAATTTCTTTAGCATTATATCCAATATCTAACATCTTACTAATATTTTCCAAATATCCATCTTGTTCGATATATTTAATTGCTAAATACTCATCTATATACTTATCATTATAGTATTTAGTATTAACAATTTCATCCAATAATTTTGAATATTTATGTTTACTAACAACATCATATTTATCACTATCTATAAAAGTACTAATCGTCGTCTCTTTATAACCACTCATTTTACTATAGTAGCTTATTTGTAAATTTTTCCTGTTTACAAATATTAATCCAATAATTATTACTAAAACCAAAAAGAATATCAGTAATAATCTACTATTTTTCTTATTATTCATATAATTAACACCTCCAACTAAAATATATCATACAATTATTAAAAATACTATCAAATAATAAGTTAATTATTAAATTAACATTTTGTGTCTAATTTTTGTAAACCCACTTGTAAATAACAAAAACTTATAATAAGATTAATATATAAGATAAGGGAGTGTGATATTGTGATTTATCCATCAATTGATAAACTACTAACAAAAGTTGATTCCAAATATGCATTAGTATACATTGCATCTTCTAGAAGCAAGCAAATGATTAAAACAGACTTTTATCAAAAACCAGTCAGTGATTATAAGTCTAAAAAAACTATTGGAAGAGCTTTGGAAGAAGTATATGATGATTTAATTCATATAAACAAAACACCAGATAAATTATAATAAAATGTAAAAAGTAGATAATTATATCTATTTTTTTATTTATTTTATGATATAATTAAATAAAAGGATGTGTAAAATATGAAAGACAAATTAAATTATAAATTATTAAACCTACTAATTATAATCGCCATCATATGTTTATTGTATACAATTCGTGGACTATGGATTGGCATAGTAGCTAACATTTTCAAAATAATATCCCCATTTCTATTAGCATTTGCGCTTGCCTATGTTATATACCCACTAGTAAAAAAGCTTGTCGATGCCGGTTCACCAAAATGGTTAGCAATTCTAACCGTTTGTATCCTAGGTATAGGTTCACTCTTAATAATAATTCTTCTAACTGTACCACTATTATATGAACAAATATTACTTTTTATCAGTAACATCTCAGTATTTCTATCGGATATGTCTACCAAGTATGAAATTAATTTTGGTTCACTTCAATCAACTCTTACTGATTTTAGTACCAATATTATAACTAATCTTGGTAGTAGTATCTCATCTGGAGCAATCTCTGTAGTAAGTTCATCCATCGGTGTTGCTACAACTGGTATCGTTGTTGTATGTGCTGCAATTTATTTTTTAAATGATATGGATAAAATTAGAGCTGGTATCAAAAAATACTATTCTCATAAAAATAAAAGAACTGGTAACTATTTAATGAAATTAGATAACGAATTAACAAAATATATCAGTGGCATGGGACTAAATATCCTAATTCAAATTGCCGAATATACCATTGTTTTCCTATTAATTGGACATCCTAACTATTTGATATTAGGTATCTTATCTGGAGTATCTGCAATAATTCCATGGTTTGGTGGTTTCATTGTCGCTGTCATCTCATTACTCGTATCATCTGTAATAAGTACTAAAATGTTCTTATTAACAGCACTAATATGTATAATCTGTCCAATAATGGATGGTAATGTAATAAGTCCCAAAGTATATGGAAAAACTAATTCCCTTCATCCAATACTAGTAATATTTGCTGTTTCAGCTGGTGGAATAATAGCTGGTTTTTGGGGAATTGTTCTCTCAATTCCAGTAGCCATCGTTATCAAAACAACCTATAACTTCTATCGAAAAGATATCTATCATAAAGTAAGAAAAATCAAACAAAACAAAAAATCATAAACAGTTGATTTTTTAATTAAATTAGTGTTATAATACTAAAGACATTAAACGCTGTCTAGTCATTGTCCGCGACTAGATGGTCTTTTTTTTGACAAAAAAGACATTTATCTAACAGAAACGGAAGTGAATATATCATGCCAAAAACAAAATTAGAAAGTTTTATATTTACTCTAATAAACGCCATCCTAATGGTATATTTTATGACTACATATAATATTGCTATAAATTCTCCAAATGGGCTAGTAAATGAAACTTTTTTACTTGCCTTTAAAGAATTTTACAAAGAATTAATTATTGCTATTCCCTTAGCATATTTTATTGCTGGACCCTTTGCAAAAAAGTCCGCCTTTAAAATAGTAGATTCCAAAAAAGATCCTAAAATGTTTGTAATATTATCAATTCAAACATTTACCGTATTAACCATGGTATCCTTAATGAGTATGTATGCCATGATTACAAAAAGTCCCATAAATAGCAATTTTTTCTGTAATTACATTATATCTTTATGTAAAAATTTTATAATGGCTTATCCCATACAAATATTTATCGTAGGACCTATAGCCAGAAAAACTCTAAGTTTGCTATTTAAACAAAATAAAAGACCATAATCAATTGGTTTTTTTCTTTATTAATGTTATAATTAATTAGAGGTAACAATATGGATTTTATAAAAAATATAAACAAAGAAACTATAATAATATGTAAAAAGGGTTTTAAAGAACAATTCCTAAAATTAAATATTTTAAAACCAGTAAAACTTATGACACCAACTGAATTTATCAAAAAATTATATTTTACTTATGATGAATCTGCTATATTATATATCATGAAAAAATATAATATAAAATATGATATTGCCAAAATGTATCTTGAAAATATTTACTATGTCGAAGATACATTATATGATATAGAAAAGTTAGACTTCCTAGTAAATCTTAAAAAAGAACTTATATCAAATTCCTTACTAATATATAACAAATTGTTTCAAGAATATGTAAAAAACGTTGATATTATTCTTTACGATATAAGACCTAATAATTATTTATTAAAAGCTTTATCTAATTTAAAATACAAAGAAGTAAAAAGAAACTATAACAATTATCCCCATGAAATAATTAAATTTCATAAAATTAGTGAAGAAGTAGAGTATGTTGCCTACAACATTGCCTCCCTTATTGATTCCGGCATTTCTCCTTCGAAAATATATTTAACTAATGTAGATAAAAGTTACTACAACACCATCAATCGAATATTTCCCTTGTTTAATCTTAAAGTAAATTTAAATAATCAAGTTAATTTAGTTAGTTTTCCATTAGTAAGAGAATTTCTAAAATTAATAAGTTCATTCACTATCAAAGAATCTCTAGATAAATTAAATCAAAAAGATCCAATCTACAACGAACTAGTAAAAGTAATAAATAAATATCTAATATATGATGACATAAATCTTATAATTCATAAAATTAAAACTAGTACTATTCCTGAAACTTCTTATAATGGAGCAATTAATATTATAGACTATTTAGATCACATTTCCGATGATACTGAATATATCTTCTTTCTCGGTTTTAACGACGGACAAGTACCAATAAGTTACAAAGACACTGAATACATCACTGATAGTATTAAAAAATATCTTAATTTAGAAGACACCCGAGTACTAAACAAATACTTACGTATTGATATTATTAAAAACTTATCAGATATTAAAAATTTAACCATAACTTATAAAGAAAAAGATGATAAAAAAACATATTACAAGTCAACATTATCTGATTATTTCAAAGAAGTACCAGCCAATATCAATAAAGAAATAAGTTATAGTAAAAAACTTAATCAAATAAAATTAGCATCCTGCTATGACGAATATATCAAATATGGCTATAAATCAAAAGACTTTGCTTATCTATTAAATAATTACAGTATTAATTACTTTAGCTATAACAATAAATATACGCATATTAAAAGAGACTTAGATAAACTAAAACTATCGTATTCTAAGATGCAAAATTACAACAAATGTGCTTTTAAATATTATCTAACCGATATTTTAAAGTTAGATATTTATGAAGAAAACTTCAGTACCGTTATCGGTAGTATGGTTCATTTTGTCTTAGAACAATGCTTATCAAACAATGAAACAGATATCGATAAATACGTCGCCATCTTTATCGGAGATAAAACATTTACTAAAAAAGAAAACTTCTTCTTAGAAAAATACAAAGAATGTATCCGTGAATTACTAAATGAAATAAAATTAGAAAAAGAATATACCATTTTTAAAGATGCAATGTATGAGAAAAAAATAGAAATAGATTATGGTAATAACATATCATTTATTGGAATAATTGATAAAGTATTATATTATCAAGATGACGATACGACATATGTTGCTTTAATCGACTATAAAACCGGTGCCGATCAAATAACTCTAAAATATTTAAAATATGGTCTAAACATTCAATTGCCAATCTATTTGTATCTATCTAGTAAATTAAATTTAAAGAATATTGTTTATTCCGGATTTTATCTTCAAAAATTTAATATTACTGAAAAAGACTATCGCTTAATCGGATATTCTAATTCAGATGCATCTGTTTTAGAACGTTTTGACAGAGAATACTACAACTCTAAAATAATTAAAGGCATGAAGACCAAGAATGATGGAAGTTTTTATAAAAGTGCCAAAGTACTATCTAATGATGAAATTAAAGAAATTACTGACATTACTGAAAGTCAAATAAAAAATGTAATAGAAAATATCCAAAACAATAATTTTGATATCAATCCTAAAATAAGTGAAGGAAAAAACATCTCATGTACTTATTGTAAATTTAAAGATATCTGCTTTGTCACAAAACTTGATGAAGTTACCATTGAACCAAAAGAATACGGAGGTGAAGAACTTGGCTAACACCAAAAATCAACAATTAGCAATAGATCTTGAAGGCACTAATATTATCGTATCCGCTGGAGCTGGTTCCGGAAAAACCGCCGTTTTAACTCAAAGAGTAATAAGAAAAATAAATGATGGTATTCCCGTTGATAGACTACTTGTATTAACATTCACCAACGAAGCTGCCAACGAAATGAAAAATCGTATCCGTTCTGCCATCATAAAAAATAATCTAACCGAACAATTAGGACTTTTAGATTCATCATATATAACAACTTTTGATTCTTTTGCCTTATCCGTTGTAAAAAAATATCATTACTTATTAAACATCAAAAAAGATATTTCAATAACCGATAAAAACATCATTTCAATATATAAAAACAAAATAATTACTGATATTTTTGAAAGAAAGTACGGAGAAGAATCATTTAATTCGATGATTAATGCCTATTGTTTAAAAGATGATAAAATTATTAAAGATTTTATTTTAGAAATATCTAACAAATTAGATTTACTCGTAGACAAAAAAACATATCTATCTAATTATATTGAAATTTATTATAGTGATAATCATATCAAAGAATTATTAAATGAATATACCAAAATTATTAAAAACAAAATTGAAGAACTTCGTGATACTTACAAAGAATTATTATCATTTATAAATGATTCCACCACCAATAAATTAGATAAATACCTATCCCCATTATTTACTGGTAATAAGTATGATGAATTTGTCCTATTTAACACCATGCCCACAGTAAAAATAACTCTAACTGAAGAAACAGGCAAAGACATCAAAGATGAATTTAAAAATAAAATAGATGAAATAAAAAAATTACTTCACGAAAAAAGTGAAATTGATTTAATAAATGCAATTACCAGTACCAAAGAACATGCCAAAGTAATCATAGATATCATCAAAGAATTAGATAAATTTGTCGAAGAATATAAAGATACCTATGGAATATATGAGTTTAATGATATAGCCCATATGGCTATCGATATCGTAGCTAACTATCCGTCTGCTAGAGATGAATTAAAAGATTATTTTAATGAAATTATGGTCGACGAATATCAAGATACCTCATCAATTCAAGAAGAATTTATTAGTCATATTAGCAATAACAATGTCTACATGGTCGGTGATATTAAACAATCAATCTATCGTTTCAGAAATGCTAATCCATATATCTTTCAAGAAAAATATGATAGCTATTCTCACAATCTTGGTGGTATAAAAATAGATTTATTAGAAAATTTCCGTTCCAGGAAAGAAACACTATTTAATATAAATGAAATATTTAATTTAATAATGGATAACGATATTGGAAACGCCGATTATATTAAGACTCATAATATGATATATGGTAACAAATTATATGATGAAGAAGATACTAAAAACAACAATTCACTAGAAATATATAATTATAGTCTCGAAGATGAAGAATTTACAAATGTCGAAAAAGAATTATTTATTATAAGTGAAGATATAACTAAAAAAATAAAAGAAAAATATCCTGTATTTGATAAAGAAGAAAAAAAATTAAGACCTATTAAATATAGTGACATCTGTATCATTACTGATAGAAATACTCATCTAACTAACTATCGTAAAATCCTTGAATACAATAAAATTCCATCTGTAATATACATGGATGAAGAATTAACTAGTGATACTGTTATTATGGTAATAAAAAATCTAATAGATTTTGTTAATCATGTCAAAAATAATATCTTAGATGATAAATTTAGATATCTCTTTATCTCAATAGCTAGATCATTTCTCTTTAACTATTCAGATGATTTAATATATAGAATAAACAAAGAAAAAACTTTTTCCAAAGACAACATCTACAAAATAGCTACAACTATTGATACTTCACTTTCTCTTGTATCAGTAATCAATGAAATTATAGAAAAATATGATGTGTATCTATCACTAACCAATTTGTCTGATATTGATAAAGATATTACAAGAATAAGTAATCTTATTGATATTGCCAGCAGTTTAAATGATATGGGATATACTATCGAGGAATTTATTAATTACCTAGAAGAAGTAAATAAATTAGGCCTATCCGTAAAATATAAAACTGATACCGGTAGTGCTGATTCCGTAAAAATAATGAACATTCATAAATCTAAAGGATTAGAATTTAGTCTTTGTTATTTTACTGGCATGACTAACAAATTCACCATCAAAGAAATAAGTTCTAAATTTATCTTCGATAGCAATTATGGAATAATTCTTCCATATTTAAAAGACAATGAACTAACTGACACAATTACTAAAGATATCTATAAATACCATTATTTACTTGAGGAAGTATCTGAAAAAATAAGATTATTCTATGTAGCTCTAACTAGATGTCGTGAAAAAATGATTATCGTAGCCCCATTAGATGATACTACTGCTGGTTACAATAGCCTCGTACCATTTAATAAAAGATTAAAATATCGTTCATTTCTAGACATCTTAAAATCAATCAATTTAATTAATAAATATATCGTAAATAAAACAGCTCATTATACCAAAGATTATCTATTATCAAAAATAAAAAAAATAGATGAGCAGAAAAAACAACCATCAGTTACTGAAAAGTATATTAATATTGAATATCAAAAATTAAAAACGGCTCATTTTTCTAAAGAAAAAATATCCTTATTAGATAAAGATACTATTAAAAAAATGAAATATGGTACTGATACCCATGAATTATTTGAATATACTGACTTTTCAAACACAAATAACAAAGTAGTTAAAAATCTATTAAAAAATATTGATTTAAATTATCAAGAAATATATAAAGAATATGAATTTATTTATACTAAAGAAGATACAACATATCATGGTATTATTGACCTCTTAATAGTATACCCAGATCACATATCTATAATTGATTATAAACTTAAAAACATCGATGATGAAGCATACTTAAAACAATTATCCGGATATCTTGAATATATAAAATCAATAACCAACAAAGAAGTATCCATTTATTTATATTCAATATTAGATGAAGAACTAAGAAAAATAGGGTAAATTAACCGTAAAATAGGGTTGCTTAACCCCTTTTTTACTTGTTATAAGATATATTAATATGCTATAATTATTTTGAGGGGGAAAATTATGAATAAAAAGAAAATAATTAAACTCAACAACGAAAAACTTAGAGATTTATATTTGAGAGATTTATCACTCGGAACATTACAAGGTCCACCAACTGGGTATCCTTCTATTGATAAACCATGGTTAAAGTTTTATACCGCAAACGACATTTTAACAGATATTGATGAATCATCTAATATATATGAATATATGTATAAATGTAATAAATCTAATTTAGATAGGATTGCTATAAATTATTATGGAAAAACATATACATATAAAGAATTAATCATAAATATTAATAATGTAGCTAATAAATTTAGAGCTCTTGGTATAAAAGAGAATGATGTTATAAGCATATGTATGCCTAGCACACCAGAAACAATCTTTTCAATCTATGCTCTAAATAAAATTGGGGCAATTTGCGATATGATAGATCCAAGAAGTAATCCAGAACAGATGGAATATTATCTATCTCAAAACAATTCTAAAATACTTATATTATGCACTAACTATTATAAAGAATTAAAAAAATGTTTAGATAAAGCAAATCTAAAAAATATAATATTAACCCCAATTACACCATCAGCTCCATTTATATTTAAAACAACCGTAGATATAAAAACATTAGTAGATAATTTTGATACAAAAAGAAGCAACAATGTAATTACATGGAATAACTTTATGAAAATACCTGGATATCATAATGTATCTACCCCAAGCATCAAAGCAAAAAACGACCTTGCTATAGTCATCCATTCAAGTGGTACAACAAGTTTACCAAAAGGAATAATTTTAACTAATAAAAACATTAATGCTTTAGCATTACAATATAAATTAACACGATTAAAAACTGACCCAGGTTCAAGATTTTTATCTGTAATACCAGCCTTTGCATCTTTTGGTGTTGTTGCATCAATTAATCTTCCATTCACATTATCAATGGAAAATTATTTACTACCTTTAGTAACACCCAAAGCCTTTTATAATAACCTAGTAAAAAATAAAATTAATTTTACACTAACCATTCCAGCCAGCTTTAAATATGTTGTTAGACAGAAAAAGAAAGTTGATTTATCCAATTTATATGGACCAGGTTGTGGTGGATATTCGCTTAATTCAATTGAAGAAGAAGAAATAAATAAAAGATTGGCTAAATTAGACGCACCATCTAAAATGTTAATGGGGTGGGGGTTAAGCGAAGCTGCATCAACTGTTTGCCTAGAAACACCCGATTGTGCTAAAACATTATCATCTGGTATACCACTCGTAAAAAACACCGTTAGTATCTTTAAACCAGACACTGATATCGAATGTAAATACTCCGAAGAAGGAGAAATATGTGTATCAGGCCCAACAGTTATGTACGGATACTTAAATAATCCTGAAAAAACAGAAAAAGTATTAAAAAAACATCATGATGGAAAATTATGGCTACACACTGGAGATCTTGGTTACATCGACCAAGATGGTAGATTAACCCCAGTTGGACGCATTGAAAGAATGATTGTCAAAGGAATTGATGGTTTTAAAATATTTCCTCAAAAAATCGAAGAAGTTATAGCAATATCAAAATATGTAGATACCTGTATGGTAGTCGGATACAATGATAAAATAACTGGTATCATTCCAAGAGCTTACATTGTTTTAAAAGAAGAATATAAAAACTCCGAAGAAGAAGCTATTAAAGATATTAAAAATATATGTCTAAATAAATTATCCATAAGAGCTGTACCAGAGGAATTTACTATCCTAAATGCTATGCCATATACAAAAATGGGTAAAGTAGATTTTAAATTATTAGAAAAAGGCTACCCAGAAAATATTGAATCCGAAAAAAAATTAACAAAAACAAGAAAAAGGTAATTTAATTATCTTTTTTTATGGTATAATTAACTCATAAGATTATATATGGAGGGATTTATGAATAGTGGAAATCTATTAACAATTGGAAGTATTTTTTACAGTATACTCCTAATCATGATATTCTTAGCAAAGAAAAAAATTAAAAGTTTAGAAAATAACCTATATTCAATATTAATAATAACCAATTTTATTGGTCTAATCATTGCCATTGCTTGCTTTTACACCGTTAAAAATTATGAAATAATTCCTATAACTAATTACATTATATCTAGATTATACTTAATATACTTAGTTACATACATTTTTGTGTTTTCATTATATTTAGTAGCTGTATTATATGAGCAAAAAAAAGCCAGTTCAAATATAATGAAAAAAACAATCACAGCGCTTAGTTTAGTATTTCTAATAATTATTATTTTAATATTTAAACTAGAATTATACTACCATAACGAAAACGGCATAATATATTCCTATGGCCCTGCTGCTAATCTAATATACATCGTAGCTACCATAAGCATGATCACTTGGTCTGTTCTATTAATCAAAAATATTAAAAAAGCCAAAAACAAAAAAGTTATTCCTATTGTAATGTTTATATTTATGGCAATGATTATTACTATTATTCAAAAGCTAAATCCAGGTCTTCTATTAATGACATCAATGGAAACATTTATTGTAGTACTGATGTATTTTACAATCGAGAATCCCGACTTAATGATTTTAAAAGAAATACATGATGCTAAAGAATATGCCGATAATTCAAATTATGAAAAAGAAATGTTTTTATTTAATATGTCACAAGATATTAAACAAATAAATACTGCAATTTATGAAGATGCCAATCAAATTTTAGAAATAACTAAAAGCGAAGAAGTAAAAGATATTTCAAGAGATATCATTTCATATACTGCCAAATATAATACATTAGTAAATGATATCCTTGACGTAAGTAATATTGACAATGTAACAAAAATATATAATACTGAATACAACATTAAACTATTATTAAAACAAATTATAACCATTGTTGGTAGTACAAACAAACAAAACATTTCCTTCAAACACAATATAAGTCAATCATTACCAGTCTATTTATATGGTGATGGAATAACTCTAAAAGAAATAGTTATTAAAATGATTCAAAAATCTATTCATAATACTGAAAATGGGTATGTAGAACTAAACGTAGATACAATTATTAAAAAAGATATTTGTCGTTTAATAATAAACATTGAAGATTCAAGTATTGGAATTAAAGCAAATGAAATTGATCAAATAATGGCAACTGATAAAGAATTAGCCAAAGCAAAAAAAGAACTTGCAATAATGGGCGGAACAATTTTCCTAGCAAGTAATTACCAAAAAGGAACAAAAACAACCATTGTTTTAGATCAAAAGATAGTAAATAAAAAAGAAATTGAAGATAAATATGAAACCATTTATAAATATAAAAAAATACTAATATGCGATGATAACGAATCAAGTCAAAAAATATTCGAAAAATTATTATCTAACGAAAATATAGATATAATAAAATGTAACACGGGCAAATCTTGCTTAGAAAAAATAAGAAATAAAGAAAAATACGATTTGATATTTATAGACGAAACCGTTGGAGTAATGACCGCAAAAGAAGTAATAGTTAAATTAAAAGAAATTAAAAATTTTAATATACCAGTAATTCTATTAACAAAAGACACTAATATTGAATATAGTAACGAATATCAAATCGATGGATTTACAACTTATTTAATTAAACCAATAAAAAAAGAACAATTGATAGAAATAATTAATAAATTTTAAGGAGTCGTATGAGAAATAATATAATTGCAATTATGTATGATTTTGATAAAACATTATGTGCTAAAGACATGCAAGAATACACTTTCATCCCTAATTTAGGAATGGATAGTAGCAAATTCTGGAATGAAGCCACTGAACTAAGAATCACTAACAAAATGGACCAAGTCCTTGCATATATGTATTTAATGTTTAAAAAAACAGCTGACAACAATCAAACAATCAAAAAAGAATATCTAAATAATATTGGAAAAGATATTGAACTATTTCCAGGCTTAGTTGAATGGTTCGAAAGGATTAATCACTATGGAGCAGATTTAGGTATGGAAGTAGAACATTATATAATATCATCTGGTTTAAAAGAAATAATTGAAGGTTCAAAAATAGGAAAATACTTTAAAGAAATATATGCTTCAGAATTCTATTACAATGATGAAGGAAATGCCGTATGGCCGAAACTTGCCGTAAATTATACCAATAAAACACAGTTTTTAAACAGAATTAACAAAGGCGTTTTAGATATATCGGATGATTATAGTTTAAATAAAAAAATGCTAGAAAATGAACGAAGAATATCAACATCAAATATGATATATATCGGAGATGGATTCACTGATGTTCCTTGCATGAAACTAACAAAAGATGGTGGTGGAGTAAGTATTGCCGTTTATAACGGTGATAAATCTGCTACCGCTATAAACCTTTTAAAAGACAATCGAATCAATTTTATAGCTCCAGCAGACTATCAAGAAGGTTCAAATATAGATAAAATTGTTAAAAAAGTAATAAAATCTATGGCTATAAACACTGAATTAAAAAATGTAACATTTAAACAATCTATTAAAGAATAGGGTAGGAAAATAGCAAAATAAGGCTATTTTCTTTTCTTTTTTCTTGTTATATGATAAAATATTGTGCTATAATTATTTTTGTGGAGGGGAAAATGGAAAAGTTATATGAAACAGTAAATGAAGAATCAAGAGATATATATTTAAGGAAACTATTAACTGGAGTATATTTTGGGCCACTAACAAATTATCCATCAATAGATAAACCCTGGTTAAAATTTTATACTGAAGAACAAATTCAAGAAGAAGCCATCAAAGGATCATTATATGATGCTCTAGTTCATTATAACCGTTTTAACTTAATGACAACGGCTATAAATTATTATGATAATAAAATAAGTTACCTTGAAATGATAAAAAAAATAGATGAAACAGCTATCGCTTTTTCAAATAACGGTGTTAAAAAAGGAGACAAAGTAACTATAGCCATGCCTTATTTACCAGAAACTATATATTCAATCTATGCTTTAAGTAAAATTGGTGCCATCGCAAACGTTATAGATCCAAGAACCAATGCCGAAACATTAAAAAAATACATCAATGAAGCAGACTCAAAAATGATTATTATGATCGATCGTATTGAAGATAAAATTGCAAGCATTAAAGATGAAACTACGTTAACAAAATTTATTAGCGTATCACCTTTGTTAAGTGCAAATACTAAGACTATGAAACTATTAAATAAATATAATAATATATTTAAACCAAACAAATATGGTTTTACCAAATGGCAAGATTTTTATAAAGACTATTATATAGAACCAATTGATTCTAGAGTAAAGTATGAAAAAGATATGCCATCTGTAATAGTATATACATCCGGAACATCAGGGAATCCTAAAGGAGCTATCTTAACAAATGATAACTTTAACAATTTGGCATTATTTCAAAAACAATCAGTTCCAGATGCTAAAATCGGTGACAAATTCCTATTAATAATGCCACCATTTATCGCATATGGATTAGTAATTGGATTACATAACCAACTATGCCAAGGCCAAGAATTAATCATGATACCAACATTTACCCTAGATAAAGCTAAAGATATGTTAGCGAAGCTAATAATAAAATACAAACCAAGTTATATTATGGGTGTACCAAATTTTGTTAATATTATGCGTAATGATAAAAGATTAAAAAATTATAATTTGTCATTCCTAAAAGGATTTATTATAGGCGGAGATATGATGAATCCTAATGACGAAATAAAAGGTAATGAATGGCTTCACGCACATTCTGCTAATTGCAATATCACAAAAGGTTGGGGTATGACTGAAGGAAGTTCATGCATTACATATCCAAAAAGTAATGAATGTAACGAAATAGGTAGTGTTGGTATCCCATTATCTAAAAACAACATCAAAATACTCAACACCGAAAACAGTGAAAACATTGATATTAATGCTACTGAATTAATGTATAATCAAACTGGAGAAATATTCGCAACATCTCCAACCGTAATGAAAGGATATTTCAATAGACCCGAATATGAAAAAGAAGTTATCTTTTGTGATAATCAGGGGCAAAAATGGATAAAGACTGGTGATAAAGGTCATATAAATCAAAATGGTATATTATTCTTTGAAGATAGAGAAAAAAGATTAGTTGTAAGACCAGACGGTCACAACGTATCACCATCTCAAATAGAAAATGTAATTATGCAACATCCTGCAGTTATCTCATGCGTAGTAGTAGGCATTCCGAGCGAAAAACACGCTAGTGGTTCATGGCCATTAGCTTGTATCGAGTTAAAAGAAGAATACTTAAATAACAAAGAACAAATACTAAAAGAAATAGATGATTTATGCATTAAGAAAATTCCACCAAGAGATAAAGCCAACTATTATGAATTCGTTTCAGAAGTATTATATACAAACAATGGAAAAGTAGATTATCGCAAAATGCAAGAAAAACAAAAGACATTAAAAAAAGCAAGAAAGTTTTATAACTAATTGCTTTTTTTATGTCTTTGCTTTATAATTATTACAATAGAGGTGATTTGCTTGACTAATAACTATTTTACCATTGCTAGCTTATTTTATAGTATACTATTAACAATAATTTATTTTAAAAAAGAACACATTAAAACCATTGAAACAAAAATATATTCATATATTGTAATAACTAATCTATTAAATGTTATATGTGCCATTTTATGTGCTATATCAATATTATTTATGGATAAAATTCCTGGAATAAATAATCTCATAGGTAAAACTTTAATAATGTTTTTCTTTTTATGGGTATATCTTTTTACTATATATGTAATTATTGCTACAAATAAGGAAAAAGATGATAAACAACTAAGAAAATATTTGTATAAAAAAAGAATGATACTATCCATAATATTATTAATAAGCATTGCAGTTATATATTCATTGCCATTATACTACCATAACGAAAATAAAATAATATATTCATATGGACCATCAGCAAATTTTGTATATTTAGCAACTACCTTATCAATAATATTTTGGATATACAAAATTATAACCAACTATAAGATACTAAAAGATAAAAAATGTATTCCAATAATTTCATTTATATTTATGACAATCTTTGTAGTTATAATTCAAAAATTAAATCCAGGATTATTATTAATAACTGCTATGGAAACATTTATAACAAATCTTATGTATCACACAATTGAAAATCCAGATTTAAAATTACTAACAGTTATGCATAATGCTAAACAGTCATCAGATAATGCTAATGAAGAAAAAACATTATTTTTATATAATATGACGCAAGAAATAAAAAAAGCAATCTCAGGAGTTGAAGAAAATTTATCTCAAATCTTAGAATCAAACAATATTGAAGAAATTAAAAATATTGCCAGAGATACAAGTACAATATTATCAAAATTTAACAATAGAGCAATGGAAGTACTAAATATTGACAACATTAGCACTTCAACAGTAAAAATAATTCAAAACCAATATAATGCAAAATTATTATTAAAACAATTAATAACTAAGTATAAAGATAAATTAAACAGTAAAGGTTTAACATTCAGATACAACGTATCAAAAGATATGCCAACATACTTATATGGTGATTCAATAAGAATAAAAGAAGTTATTGATACCATTCTTGATACAACATATAAATATACAACAACTGGTTTTATTGAATTAAATATCAATTCAGTAGTCAAACACGATGTATGTAGATTAATAATAAATATTGAAGATTCCGGATTAGGTATTAGTAATGAAGAAGTTGAAGAATTAATGAATGCCAAAAGCATTACATCTAGTAAAAAAAATAGTATTAAAGAAAATTTAGTAAATGCTAAAAATATCATTGGAAAAGCCGGAGGTATACTGCTATACACAAGTAATTATGGTAAAAGTCTAAAGGTAACTATTGTATTAGATCAAAAAATAGCAATCGACGAAACTAGTAATGACATACTAGTTAAAAAGTTTGATAAGTTATACACTGAAGCCAAAAAAATTTTAATTTGTGATAGTAATGAATCTAGTCAAAAAATTCTTGAAAAACATTTAAACAAAAGTAATGTTTTAATAACTAAATGTACTTCAGGGAAATCATGTCTAGACATTATAAGAGAAGGACAAAAGTATGATCTAATTTTAATTTCAAATGAAATGGAACCACTAAATGGTATGGCTATTTTAACAAAACTAAAACAAATCAACAATTTTAATATTCCAGTAGTCCTAATGAGTAAAGACAGCAATGTAGAATATAACAATGATTATTTACAAGCAGGCTTTAATGATATTATAATTAAACCTGTAAATAAAGATACTCTATTAAATATAATAAATAAATACTAATAACAGAGTCAAACTGCCAAAAACAGTTTGATTTTTTCTATATAACATGCAAAATATAAAAGATAATATTGATTTTAAGCCATTTTTTGTGTATAATTAAATTGTATCATTTTAGGGAGAGTCGATATCATGAAAAAAATATATACAAGTGTTGATATTGGTTCTGATACCATAAAGATAATAGTAGGGGAAGAAGTAGCTGATAAAGTCAATGTACTAGCTTGCAATACTATTAAGTCCAAAGGTATTAGAAAAGGATTAATTGTTGACTCTAATTTAGTAGTAAATACAATTAAAGATGGTATTAAAAAAATAAATGAAAATTTAGGCTTTAATATCAAGAAAGTCATCGTAAATGTTCCAGAATATAATATCAAGTTTATGTATGTAACAGGAAAAGTGAACGTAGATGGTGTTGTAGACACAGATAGTGTTAACAAAGTAATTAAAGATTCAGTATATAATAAGCTAGAAAAAGACTATGAATTAATTACTGTCATCCCATTAGAATTTACTCTAGACGAAAACGAATCAGTTGATATGCCGATTGGTAAATCCTGTAAAATATTGGAGTTAAAAGGAATAATGACATCAGTCCCTAAAAAGAACATCTACTCCGTAGTAAGTGTACTTGAAGCTGCCGGGCTTGAAGTTGTAGATATTACAATATCAGGACTTGCTGACTACTACCAAGTAAGAACAAATAAAACCGATAAGCAAGTTGGTGCCATTATAAATATAGGCCATGAAACCACCAATGTAACTGTAGTAAACAATGGAAAAGTAATGAATACCGAAACCATACAACTAGGTGGTATTAATGTTGAAAATGATATTGCCTATGTCTTTGGTACAAATATTGTCGATGCAAGAAGAATTAAAGAAAGATTTGCTTCAGCTCACAAAAGATTTACTAATCTAAACGATGTTTACGAATTAGAAAATAACCTTGGAGAAAGAATAAAACTAAATCAATTAGAAGTTACTGAAGTAGTAATGAGTAGACTTAATCAAATATTAAACTATGCTAAAAAACAAATATTATTACTAACAAAAAAAGAAATTAATTATATAATTATTACCGGAGGATTAACAGAAATTAAATCTTTTAAGAATTTAGTATATGAAAATCTTGGAAAAGATGTTATAATATACGTAATGGATGAAATAGGAGTCAGGGATAATAAGTATACAAGTGCTCTTGGCATGATAAAATACTTTATTGATAAAATGAAAATAAGAGGAAAAAATTATTCAATGATCGATGAAACAGATGAAGAACTGTTACTAACTCCAGATGATAAATTAAAAAAGGAAAAAGCGGTTGTTACTAAGATGTTTAAAAACTTTATTAAAAATAAGGAGGAAAAATAATGAATAATATGTTCGGTTTAGAAATGAATCAATTAGCTAAAATAAAAGTTGTAGGTATTGGTGGTGGTGGCTGTAACGCAGTTAACCGAATGATCGATTCTGGGCTAAAAGGCGTAGACTTTATCGTAGCTAATACCGATTTACAAGTATTAAATGATTCCTTAGCTCCTACTAAATTACAACTTGGTAGTGACCTAACTGACGGCCTAGGTGCTGGTGCTAACCCTGAAATAGGTAAAGAAGCAGCTTTAGAATCAAAAGAAGAAATTGAAGAATCGCTAAAAGGTGCAGACATGGTTTTCGTAACATGTGGAATGGGTGGTGGAACTGGTACTGGAGCTTCACCAATCGTTGCTGAAATAGCTCAAGACCTAGGAGCATTAACCGTAGGAATAGTAACAAAACCATTTAGTTTTGAAGGCAAAAAAAGAATGGAACAAGCTATTGCCGGATTAGATGAACTTAAAAAACACGTTGATACCTTAATTGTTATCCCAAATGATAGATTAAGAGAATTAATAGATAAGTCAACTCCAATGTTAGAAGCTTTTAGAGAAGTAGATAACGTATTACACAGAGGAGTACAATCAATATCAGATTTAATTGCCATTACTGGACTAGTTAACCTTGATTTTGCCGATGTAAAAGCAATTATGAAAGACCGTGGAAACGCTCTTATCGGTATTGGTGTAGGTTCAGGTGAAAACAGAGCCGTTGAAGCTGCAAAACAAGCCGTATCAAACCCTTTATTAGAAAATTCAATAAATGGTGCTACCGATGCCATTATTAATGTAACAGGTGGCAGTTCATTAACACTATTTGAAGTTGAAGAAGCCGCCGAAGTAATTAGAACTGCTGCAAACACTGACATCAACACTATCTTTGGTGCTGTAATAAACGAAAACCTAACAGACGAAGTAATTGTAACCGTAATAGCTACCGGATTCGAAGAGCCAAGCGAACCATTATATCATAGTTTTAATTCAACCAAGAGAGAAGATATGTATAAAGACGATGATGATTACAGTGAAAATGATTTAGATGTTCCTCCATTTTTAAGAGACAGACAAGAATTTTAAAGCAAATGAAAATTTGCTTTTTTTCTTGCCAAAAAGTGTCAAATTAAGCAGAATTATTGACTTTGTATCTAAATAAATATATAATTAAAGTAAGGTGATAGTAATGAAGAAAATAACTATTGTACTAAGTGCCATATTAATGTTTATTCCTATTTGTGTAAAAGCCGAAACATTGCAAGATAAATACAACCAATTAGCTACATTACAAGCACAATACAATGAAAATAAAAATAAAAAGAATTTAACTCAAACTCAAATAAATAAATTAAATGGTGAAATCTCAAGTATTTCAGCGCAAATAAAAACAACCCGAGCTGAAATAGTTCAAGCTGAAAAAGATATCGAAAACAGTAAAAAAGAAATTGAAGAAAAGAAAGTAGAAACTGATGGTTTAATCCAATTCCTTCAAGTATCCAATGGTGGTAATATTTATCTTGAATACTTAATGGATGCCGAAAATTACACTGACTTTATATATCGTTATGAAGTAGTAAAACAACTTACTAATTATAATTCAGATTTAATTGATGAATTAGAAACTATGATTATTGAGTTAAACAAAAAAGAAAAAGAATTAGCCAGCAAACAAGTTAAATTAGAAAAAGATCGTAAAGAACTAACAGAAAAAGTTAATACCCTTAGTTATAATCTTGCCTCAATTCAACACGAAGGATTATCTATTGAAGATAATATTAAAGTTTTAAAAGAAGAAATTGCTGCATATGAAAGTAAAGGATGTTCTAGAAATCAAGATTTATCATCATGTAATGCCATGATAAATGCTAGAGGATGGGTATATCCATTAGCAAAAGGCTGTGTTACAAGTGAATACACTGGATTTAATCAAAGATACGACTATAGCGGAGGTTGGGGTCATCATGCCATAGACCTTGGATGTAACAATGAAGGAACACCAGTAACACCCGCAGCAGGTGGCCAAATAGCAGCAATTGTAGAACATTATAAATGCGGTGGTAATATGGTATATGTATATCATAAAGTTAATGGAAAAGCTTACACAACCGTTTATATGCATCTTCTAAAATTCGGCAGTAATTTATATGTAGGAAAAACCGTAACTGAAAAAACAGTTATTGGATACGTCGGTGGATATAGCACCTCAACTGCACACGGTGGTTATGATGGATGTACCACTGGAGCCCACTTACACTTCGGAATGGCCGACGGACATCATGCAACAGGATTTGAATCATACTCATTTAATCCAAGAAATTTATATGCCTTCCCTAAATTAGTATATAATGGTGGCGGATACTTTTACAGATAAGAGAACAAATTGTTCTCTTTTTCTTCGCTTTTTATAGCATATTATGATATAATAAATATATAATAAAGGAGTAGGGAGTATGAAAAAAAATAATTTATGGAGAATTATCTGGATAATTGGAATATATGCTATTTTAACAACAATATTATACTTAGTAGTAACATATAAAGTAAAATGGGAAAGCAAAGATCTAAATACATACTTATACTTTTATAACTGTTCTAATAAACTATGTACAACTTCAAATGAGCCAAAAGATTATTACGCAAAAATACTATGCGATAATGATATATGTCCTTACATTACCGAAATGTTAAAAGATAGCCAAGTAATCTTAAGTAACAATAATGAAAAATGGATATATGACTATAATGCAGATAAAATAATAAACAATACATATAAAGATTATAAATCTTTAAATGATTATATAATAGTTACATCAAAAGATAATTTGCAAGGAATAATAGATAAAGATAATAATATAATTATTAATCCAACATATAAAGAAATAATTAATTATCAAAATGGATATCTGACATATAAAGAAAATAATCTATATGGAATAACAAATAAAGAAAAAAACATCAATATAGAACCCGCATATGAAGATATTATTTACATAAATGATGTATTATTTGGTTATAAATTAGATAATTCATATTATATAGCCGAATATGCTACAAACCAATCAGTAAATAATATTCCTTATAATTACTTATTCGCCTATAAAAACAACATCCTAACAATTAATAATAAAGAAATTAACATATTGAATAACAAATTAGAAACTAAGCTATTAATGAAAATAAATACCTACTACAGCTATAATAGAGAAGGGGAGAGAAAGAGTTTAAACATCAAAACTGATGATAATTATATTTACTTCACAGTATTCGTAGATGAAGAAAAATACACTAATTATAAATACGATTATAAAAATAACAAATTAATTAGTTAATAGTTATCTAAAGAATAAACAACAAAAAAAGAGAGTAGTGACCCTACTCTTCTTTTTTATCTTTTTCTTCAAATGAATTACATATTGTTTCCTTTTTATTTTTACATTTTTCATTATTACAAGTACATGATATTTCAATATCATCTAAACAACATAAATATTCTTCATCATCATTAAATTTACAATTTACTACATTACAATTTATTTTCTTTTTACTCATTACAAATTTCCTCCATAATTAGTATTATCCAAAAGGAAATTAATATACCAAATTTGCATCGAATATCCATAAGTAATATAATTATGCATCTAGAATGCAAATTTAAATTTACATTGAGTTATTAATAATAGTATAGTTATTCATTATAAATGCAAATTTAACAAATACAATAGGAGTGAGCTAACCATAAAAAAATAAAATCTGCATCGAATCATTATAAATAATATAATTATACATATTAAATCAAATTCAATCAAATTATAATAATTAAATTTAATTTATAATTTATTAGATTTAACAAATATAATTTCTTTTATTTAATATAGTATATTATAGTTAATAGAAGAGAATAATTTTAAATAAATATATATATTAATATATTATATGCATTTATTTTTCAAAATATAGAAGTTAACATAATATATATTATAGGAACCTAATAGAAGAGATAATAAAACCACTAAATAACTTAAGTGGTTAGTTATTATATTTAATTATTATAAATTCCTCTAGATTGAATCTCGGCTATTTTATCAAAAACTTCGCTTGCATTATGCTCATTTATTTCTGTATAGCCAAGTTCTTTTAACGCTAATATCTTAGCAGTATTTAATTCTTGAGTTCTACTAAGTTTTTCTTCATTTTTTCTAGATAATTCATTTTCCCAACGTCTATGAGATTCAGCTAATTTAGTTCTTGAAGCACCACCATTATTATATAGAGTCATTGCTGAATACATAATACTCTCAAATATAAATTGTTGATCTTCTTCAAACTCATATTTTGTTGCAGGAGTAAATCCCGTAGCTTTAGAAAAATATGCTAAAATATATTTAGCTTCACGCATCTTATTCGTAGCTTGAATAAAATGATAAAAATAATTTAAAACTACCATCATATTCTTAGTTTTATCTTCATTTAACATTTCCTTAATAATAAAGATTATATCATTGATAATATTTTGTTCCTCAGGTCTTAAACCAGATAAATCAACATAATCATTTTTCTTTACACTACTCTTCTTTGAATTAAATATCTTATTTCCTACCTCTTGAATATATTCCTTAGTAAGTTCTACATTTTTAAGTTCTTCTTCATTCTTTACATTTAATAAAGTAAATAAGGCTTGTGACTTATCATTTGACAATTTAGACAAGTCTTCACCATCTAAATAATTATACACCATCTGTCTAGATACGCCTAAGTATTTAGCCAAATTAACTTTAGATATATTTGCTTCTTTTAATATTTTATTAATCTTTTCTACGGTACTCATCATACTACCTCCACACTTATAATTTTATCATTTTACATTTATTGTGTCAAGTTATTGGAATTATTTATTTGACTTTCTGATATATACTGTCTACAGTTAAAACAGTACATTTCATCCAATTTATTCCCACATCTAGGACATATATAATAGTTATGTGTAGTTATATCAGTTAGTTCTCCTTCAATACTAGAAATTTTCTTTATTTTCTTTATTGAATATATATAAATAAATACTAACCACACTAAAAATAATAATATCAAAATTGTCAAATCAGAAAACAAACAGAAATCATATATACAATGGGTAATTGTCGGATAAATAATACTCTTGACAATATTTTTCTTCATTTTTGTATCATCATTGCTAACCTGAGCTACTTTGGCCAACCCTAAAAAATATCCCATTATAATTGCATCGCTTGCATGTCCAGGTATTGCAGTAACTGCTCTAACTAGTCCTGTACTAATATTATTTGTCATTACGTACAAAAAATTCTCCAAAGCTGCAAATCCTAAAGCTACAAATACTGCATATACTATAATATCATATACATGATCAAACTCTTTATTGTCAAAGCCTATTATATATGTAACAATCCATTTAAAGAATTCTTCCACCATAGCAATTGTTACAAATACATAAATAAATAAAGTAACTATATCCATACTCTCTTCAGGTGGAAAAAAACTGCCAAGTATCAGTTCAAATATTACCGTTGGAATGCAAGATAACATTCCAAAAATAAACAATTTTTTCAATAATTTTCTAGGTTCTTTTTCTTTATCTTTTTTATATACAAATAAACCTACCAAATATACTGGTAAAAATGTAATTATCAATAGAAGTACTACATTCATATTTTCACTATCCCTTTTATTAATTATAGCACATAAATAAAAATAAGACTATATTAATAGTCTTTATTTATATACTTTCTCTATTATTCCTCCGCCAATACACTCCTCATCATTATATAGCACACAAAATTGTCCTGGCGTCACCGCTTTAGCATCTGTATAATTTAATTCTAATGTTTTATTATCTATCACTTTAACACTACAATCAATATCTTGTTGACGATATCTAAATTTAACGCCACATTTATCTGGTATTCTGTCACTAAGTAAATTAAAGTCTTCTATAATAGCTCTTGATGAATATAAATACTTATTCTCATCACCCGATGCAACATACAATATATTATTCTTAACATCCTTTTCTACTACAAATATCTTATCATGACTACCGCCTAAATTAAGACCTTTTCTTTGACCAATCGTATAATACATTAACCCTATATGTTCTCCAAGTATTTTTTTACTTTCAATATCTATAATTTTACCTGGTTGATTTGGCAAATAATTCTTAAGAAAATTAGTAAAATTTCTTTCTCCAATAAAGCATATTCCCGTTGAATCCTTCTTCTTTGCAGTAACTAAATCATTTTCTAATGCTATCTTACGTATTTCAGTTTTTTCCATATCTTGAAGAGGAAATAAAACTTTTTTAAATATATCTTTATTTACATAAGCCAAAAAATAACTTTGATCTTTATTTTTATCCATCGCTTTATATAGTCTTCCATCTATAATCTTTGCATAATGACCCGTAGCTATATAATCAGCTCCCATTTCCATTGCTTTTTTATAAAACAAATCAAACTTAATATATTTATTACACATAACATCTGGATTTGGAGTTCTTCCTTTATTTAATTCATCTAAAAAATAAGTAAATACATAATCCCAATATTCTTTAACATAATCAACTCTATGTAACGGTATACCTATTTTCTCACATACAGCAAGCGCATCATTATAGTCCTTCTCTTGCGGACAAATATCATTATTTATATCTGGATTACCTAAATAGTCATTATTAATAGTACTATCCCAATTTCGCATAAATAATCCAACAACTTCATAACCTTGTTTTTTTAATAATAAAGCAGCTACGGAAGAATCTACTCCTCCAGACATACCAACTACTACCTTTGTCATAATTACCACCTGCTAAAAGTATAACACAAAAAGAAAAAAAAAGCCATTATATAAATAGCTTTATAATAATCTTTATAATAGCAGGTAATAAAAATGCTTCACTAATCGATGATATTATACTAACAATTATTGCTATTATTAAAATAAATACATAATTTCTAAAAAATTTAAGTATATTATTATCTTGTTTATTTTTAAATATAATTAAATTTAGTTTACTAGAAAACATTATTCCATATATAGTAACCATGACTATTACTAATATATTTAATATTTGTCCAAATAATAAATATATTAAAGATAATATCAATCCTTTATAACTATATACCATTATAAATGAAGCTAATGAAAATCCCAATATAAAACTCTTAATAAACAAAATAACAACATTAAGAACGACTCCTACAAAAGTCATTCCCATTACCCAAATAATTCCTAAGTATAGCATATTAACACTAATACCATTCTTAAATACTTCTATTCCATTAATCGAATCACTATTAATATTACTAATAAATAATTTAATTTTATCAATAACCAAAGTTTTATCATTAACCGATATTATATTACCAAATACTGCCCCAGATATTAATCCCAAAAACAAAATACTTATTACAAATATATTAATTTTTTTACTAGGAAATATAATACTTTTAATACTATTAATCTTACTATTCATAATATCACCTATAAAATTATATTCTAATTACTTGTAAATATTCCTATTCTCTAGTATAATATTAATAGAGGTGTCTTATATGAGTAAAAATAAGAAAAAGAAAAAGACTAATATATTTGTAAGAATACTGGGAATAACTTTTTGTATATTGATGTTAGGTTCTTCCCTACTAGGTTTCTTAGTATACTTATTTAAATAATATAAAAGATAGTTACCATAATAACTATCTTTTTATTTTGACATAAAAGCTGCCATAGCTACCACTAAAGATACAACTATAGTTACAATAGCCAACAACCAATAACTAGAAAATCCACTACTATATTGAACTTGCATCTTTTTATTTGCAACATTCTGCGTATTTTCTTTAGGTATTGCCTTTGGTGCATCAACTTCTGTATTATAGCTACCTACCACAAAAGTCATAACTGGAGTTTCTAATTTTTTATAAGTTGTTGCATTTGCATTAAATATTTGAATTAATTCAAGTAAGTTTTTACAAACTACTCTCGCTCCATACCTAGTGCAAAACCAATTCATAAATGTTTTATATCTATCATTATTTACCAGTATAATTTGGTTAGCTATATTCTTAGAACATTCTCTCAAAAATGCATAACTATTATTAATTACGTATCCTATAATTTTATCTACATCTAAATATTTATTCGCATCCATCTTCTCTAAAGCACTAATATTTTCATCACTAAATACTGGTATAATTAAAGTAATATTATAATCATCTACATATGAATAAGTATTTTTAATATTTTCCATTACCCATATCTCATCATTTAATTCCAAATTATAATTATCAATCTTATTTTTTATCTCTATACAAATATTCGTATCTTGATAATATTTAGGAACAGTAATATAGTAATTAATTACATCAGTTTTAACATAATATACATCATGATTAATTAATTCTAATATCTTCTTCTTATCCATATTATCCCTCCATTATTTTTTCTTTTTTTCTACTTCTATTCCTAAGTCTAATAATTCATCTATTGTAATCTTTTCTTCATCTAGTGCATTAACTACCAAAATCTTATTCCCATTCGGATATTTTAAATATATTGAATTACTCTTAGTACATGGAAAGTAATATGTATATTTACTATCTTCATAAAATTTCTCTAAAACATTATCACATACATAAGTTGCATCAATTATCTCTATTTTATTTTCTTTGTTATCTTTATTAACTTTAAATAAAACAACTCCAATAATTAAAACAACAATTGTACAAAGCAAAAGAAATATAACTGTCTTATTCTTCATATCGTACTCTCCTTATAATAAAATTATAACATACATTTAATTAAAAAAAAAGAAAAAATTGTCTTATAACAAAAAAACAATCTAATCTTTATAATATGTTTGATTCTTACTAGTTAAATTTTTAATAAATTATCGTCTTATGAATATAGTCAATCATTCTTGTATATTTTCTTGTATGCCAATCAAAAAAGAACAAGTCTAATTAACTTATTCTCTTATTGTCTAACACTTGATTAATTAAATTCTTAGCATTATCTATAGTACTTTGATTAGGAATCATAATCCATAAATCTTGGTTCGGATATGAATAAGTTGGTCCCATATCACCATCTCCATCTAACTGAGTATTAACAAGACTATACCCACTAAGATCATTTAACTCATATTTAATAAAACTAGTAATATCATTCATATCCATATTCGTAGCAAATTTACCATCTAATGAATCAATAATATCTGTATATTGTGTAACTAATGTAAAACCGCTACTTAATTTAGTAAATATTGCTCTAATAACCTCTTGTTGATTTCTGCCACGATGTCTATCACCATCGGCATATGAGTATCTTTCTCTAGAAAAAGCTAAAGCACACTTTCCATCTAACTTATTCATTCCTTTTTTTATTGCCGGACATCCAGATAAATAAACATCCTGATCAGCATATACCTCTACTCCACCAATCTTATCCACTAAGTCAACTACTGTTGTAAAATTAACTTTAACATAATAGTTAATATCAATATCCAATATGTCTTCAATAGTTTTAACTGCCGTATTAATCCCATAATAACTTGCATGTGTTAATTTATCTTTGTAGCCTTCCATTCCATGTAATTTAACATAATAATCTCTTGGAATAGACGTCAGTAGTATCTGATTAGTATTCGGATTAACCGTTGCTACTATATTAACATCATTTCTTGAAGTCTTAGCAATATCACCATACGTATCAATTCCACTAATAAGCACATTAAACGGTGTATTCTTAATTGATACCTTTTTAGTTATATCTTCAACCTTATCTTTTATAGATATAGTTTTAATAATTTTAACTTGTTCACTAAATTGTTCATCTTCATCAGTATACTTATTCATAATAATATCGCTAATAAGTATTGAATCAACATTCTTATTAAATAGCTCATCTTTTAATTTATCTATATCATCCATTTCTTTATAATCAAGTTCTAACTTAATACTATTTATGACTCTACTATCGGTATTCTTATAATAAGCCATCTTACCTTCATATAAATCTTCAACTTCTTGATACTTCGAATCTTTTAATACCACAATATAATAATCTGTTATTTCTTCCTTAATAACTCCAATTTTATCAAATATATTAATAGTCTTATTTAAATAAATTATTCCAAAAGTTAAACCAAATAAAACTATTACTGTAATTAAATAAAATATAACTCTAACAGTTTTAAAAAATCCATTATTAATCTTTATAACCATAAAAAATATTAATACTACATTTATTCCTATTAAAGATATTAATAAATACTTATATAAATAATCTGGTATTACATCAAATATATTAATTAAATATATTAAGAAACCCGTTGCTACTAAAAGTAATACTGAAAGTATTATTCCTAAAATACTAAACTTCTTCATCATATCACCTATTCTTCTACTAAAGAAGAACAATTATTACAAATTTCCATAAAATATTCTTCTCCAGTAATTTTCTTTATTTTCTTAATTATCTTATCCATATGTACTAAAGTATAATCTTTATTACTATGATGTATATCAGTACCAAGGTAATCAACATATCCTTTTTTAAATAAATATTTAACTAATTTTTCAGCACTCTTTCCGTAGTAGCCTAATATACTTGCATAATTACTTTGGAATAATACTCCATTATTTTTAATTTCATCCACTAGTTTATAATTATCTTGAAAATAACTATATCTCTCCGGATGAGCTATTATTGGTATATAACCAGCAATTTTTATTTCATGAATAATATCATCTAATTCAAGAATTTGATTATAAAAAGGTAATTCTACTAATAAATATTTACCATTATTAAGAGAAAAACATAAATCATTATCCAATGATTTTAATATGTCATTATGAATAAATATTTCATTGCCAAGATAGATAGAAACATCTATATTATTTCTATCTATCTCTTTTTTTAATAGTTCATATCTTTCTAACTTTTCCTTATTTTCTGCACTATATTCAGTACCTTCTATATAATGTGGTGTAAGTATTATTTTATCAAAACCAGCCCTCTTCATTTTACTGATTAATTCTAAACTTTCATGAATAGAACTACTACCATCATCTATCCCAAACAAAATATGTGAATGTACATCTGTCATAACTTCATCCTCTATTCGTAATAATTTGAATATTTTCCTCTCTTAGTTTGATTTGCTCGATTAAATACTACTCCTGCAATCTTAGCATCTATCTTTTCTAATGCTTTCTTCGTATCATTAAGTTCATCTATTTTTGTATAATTAGCAGAACTAACAACAATAACTCTATCCACTAAAGATGCCATAATAAGTGAATCAGGTAATCCATTAATTGGAACTCCATCAAATATAATATGATCAAACTTATCGCGTAAAAATTTAATAACTCTCTTCGTATTATTAGAGTTAAGTAATTCACTCGGATTCGGAGGAACAGTTCCTCTAGGTATTACATATAAATTATCTATTGAACTCTTTTTTATATATTCCGCAAATTCAATCGTATTCTTTTCTATTAATAAATTAGAAAATCCCTTACTATTAGAAATATCAAATATTTTATGAATTCTTCCTAAACGTAAATCACTATCTATTAATAATGTAGATTTACCAGTTTGTGCAAAAGCTGCCGCTAAATTACTACTAATAAAACTTTTTCCTTCTCCTGGAATAGAACTAGTAACTAACAATACTTTCGCATCTTCTTGAGAAGATGTAAACATTAAATTAGTTCTAATAGTTCTTATATCTTCACTAATATTAGATTTAGGTTTACTATATACTACTAATTCATCTTTCACTTTCTTCTACCGCCTTTCTGGTATACTTCAACACTACCAAGAATTGGTAATTTAATTTTTTGTTCTATTTGTTCTACAGATTTAATTGTTCTATCAAAATAAAATACTATAAATACTATTCCAAGAGCTAAAATTAAACCCACTACAAAATATATAACTACTTGTTTTGTAATATTAATATTAAATGGATTATCCTCATTAATTGCTTCATCTAATACATTAACATTATTCATATTATATAATTTAACAATCTCTTTCATAAAATAATTAGCTGTAACATTAGCAATATTCTTCGCAGTAACTGCATTCTTATTCGTAACAGTTATCTTAATAATCTCTGTATTATTAACTGCACTAACAGATATCATATTATATAAACTATCATAACTAATATTTAAATCTAATTCATCTATTACCTGATCTAATACTCTTCTTGACTTAACTATTTCTGCATAAGTATCTACTAGATTCTTATTCATTGCAATATCATTTTGTGTAATAGTCTGACTATTCGTAGTCTCATTACCTCCAAGTATTACTGTCGTATAAGACTTATACATTGGTTTTTGTATAAACATTCCATATACACACCCTAGTAAACACACTAAAGTAGTAATCATTATAATTATTCCTAATTTTCCTTTAAAATACTCAAACATCTCATGTAAATCTATTTCTTCCATATTCATACTCCTCTACTATTAATAATTATAACATATATTTTTTAATATTTTAAATATTTTTTACTATATTTAAAAAAAATATAGATAACTCTTTATTTATCTATATCTATTAAATCATCAATTATTAAATTTATTAATATATTTAGAATAGTCCACAAAAATATAATTCCTAGTACTATAAATATCAAAGTATTTATCACCTCTAATATATTATATATACTAATACCTATATTTATTGTAGATATTTATACCAAAGGAAATTTTTTTGTTATAAGAAGTACATGTTTGCATTCTTCTCTTAGTATTTTTTTATCATCTTTATTTCTTAATACATTTATAATAATATTAGCTATTTCTTCAAAATCATGTTCCTTTAATCCTCTCGTAGTCATTGCTGGAGAACCTATTCTGATACCACTTGCTTTAAATGGTGATAATGTTTCATTTGGAATAGTATTTTTATTAACTGTTATATGTATTTTATCAAGAATCTCTTCAGCAGCCTTTCCTGTTATATTAAAAGAATTATAAACGTCAACAAGTATTAAATGATTATCTGTTCCACCAGATATTAATTTTACCCCGTTTTTAATAAATACATTAGCCATTGCTTGAATATTTTTAATTACTTGTTTCTGATATGTTTTAAATTCTGGTTGTAGTGCTTCATAAAAACATTCTGCCTTAGCACCAATTACATGCATTAAAGGACCACCTTGAATACCTGGAAATACTATTTTATTTATTTTTTTAATTATTTCTAAATTATTTGTTAAAATTATTCCACCTCTAGGACCTCTTAATGTCTTATGTGTTGTACTAGTTACAACATCAGCATATAAACACGGATTTTCATGCAAACCTGCAGCTACCAATCCAGCAATATGTGCCATATCCACCATTAAATATGCTCCTACTTCATCAGCTATTTCTCTAAATTTTTTAAAGTCTATTTTTCTCGGATAAGCACTAGCCCCAGCAATAATCATTTTAGGTTTTGTTTTCTTTGCAAGTTCTAAAATATTATCATAATTTAGTTTTTCTGTATCAGGATCCAATTTATAATCAACTATTTTATAATCACAGCCACTAAAATTAAGTGGATGCCCATGTGTTAAATGACCCCCATCAGCTAAATTCATTCCCATTACTACATCTCCCGAATTAAGTAATGCCCTATATACAGCCATATTTGCGCTACTTCCTGAATGAGGTTGTACATTAACATATTCTACCTTAAAAAGTTCTTTAGCATATTCAATTGCTTTTAATTCAAATATATCAACATATTCACAACCTCCATAGTATCGCTTACCTGGATAACCTTCAGCATATTTATTAGTTAAAATACTACCTTGTAACTCTCTAACTGCTTTTGATGCATAATTCTCAGATGCAATTAACTCTATATTATTTTTCTGTCTTCTCCTTTCCTTTTGTAAAGCCTTTTTTAATTCAATATCCATTCCTATACCTCCGTTAATTTTATCTATTTCATTATATCTAGTGCAAATATAAAAGTCAATATTTTTGGTATTTTTATAATTTCTTTACATTCTTATTTATCAATTTTTCTATAAAAAGAAAAATAATATTTATCATTCAAAATATTATTTAACTATTATATTATAAGTGTTTGCATCAATAATGTTATATTTAAAATAAAATCTTTTTTAAAAAAAACTATACATTTCAAAAATAGAACATTTTAAAAAATACTATTTTTTATTATTTTTTCTTAAGTAATTTCTTAGAAGCAACCACCCATAAACACGTATCATCTACTGTATCACTTTTAATTACTACATCATCAGCATACTTATCAATAAATTTATCAATCATAGCTTTTTTATAATTAATATCTTTATCATGCTTACTACCATAAGTACCAATAATATAACTATGATTAGTATTATGTAACATCGGCCATGAAGATATATCACTAATTTTTTCCGGATTTAACGTAATAAAAGTATTTATTTCAAAATCCTCTGGAAAAAACATTCTCTCTACCCTTTTACTAAGTGGATTACTTACTATTAATGGTACATCTCCTTTAAATACTAACTTCCCATCAAAAAAAGTATTTCCCATTTCATGACACAATTCATTAAAATAAGAACTAAGTACTAAGCCTCTATGTTTTGTATTATATAACAGAGAATCTAATTTTCCATGTCCTACTTCACATATCTTTCTATCACATATAGATATATCTAAATAATCCAAATATAAAGAAAAATTATTAATATCTCTCTTCATTTTATCTATCCATGTAGAAAATAGTAATTTAAACCTATCATTATTCACTATTTTATCAATGCCATAGCATTTCTTAAACTTATCTATTAAATAATTTATATATTTACTATCCAAAAGTTCTATTTCATTTCTCTTTTTAAATAACCTATCTTCATATAACTTATCCTCATCAAGTATAATATCATGGTCATACATTACCATTCTAAAAAATTCAGATAATGGTTCTAAATCATTATGAATACCCATTTCTTGATTATAATATGCTGATTTTACCAAAGCTCCCCTAAAATATTTAGAATTATCCTTAAATAAACTATTATCTAAATATATTCCATATTGTCTCAAATACTTTTGAATAAACACTAAAATAGTCCTAGTATTACCATTACTAAATGGATGTGTTTGCCATATACGTGAAGTAAAATCAGCTATATGTCTAACTTTCTCTTCCTCACTAAGCAAATTATAATTAACTTTTCTCTCACTATTAAAATCATATTCTAAATAAGTATTAATCGTATTATGATTTGCATATATTACACTCTTTTCATTCAAAGTAAATTCATGTTTACTAATATCATAAGTTCTAAACATCCCATTATCAAGAAGTATTCCCTTAAATAAATATTTATGTATACTTTTTAAATACTCCATACTAAAATCAAAATAATCATCATTAAGTATCTCTTCTATTCTACTAGAAACCAAAGATATATCATTAATATATTTAATATAACCCATCTATATCACCTAAACTCTTCTAAATAATTTATATATATAAATACCACTAATAGCTCCCATACTATCTATTAAAATATCTCTTATCGCAAAACATCTACCAGCTACAAAGATTTGATGTATCTCATCACTACTAGCATATATTATACATATAATAATAGCTATAATATACTTAGTATTTATCTTTATATCAAACTTACTAAACATATTAATCATTAATACTCCAAGTATTAAATATTCCATATAATGTGCTAACTTTCTAACAATTAAACTAACTATATCAGTATTTTCGATATTAAAAATATTAACTATAAAATCTACAATAAAATTAGATTGACTACTAGATACACTTCCGTCAAAAGAAGACATTATAAATATAACACTCATCCATATAATAACTAATATAATAGACACACACTTCTTACTCATAACAACTCCAATCTAATGTTTATTCTACCAAAAAGATATAGATATTACAACATATCTATATCTTTTTTAAAAATATATTCTTTAAAATTCTAATATCTAATGCTTTAATCATTAAATTATTATTTTCTCTAATAGGCTTTAATATAAAACCTATTATTACATTGGTAAATATTTGTGTAATTAATGAAGCAATCGCTGCACCCATAATATTATAAACAGGAATTAGCAGCAAATTAAGAACTATATTAAGAATTGCTCCAGATAAATTCATAATCCATAAATATTTTTGCTTTCCTTCAGCCATTACCCAAATATTTCTAGCAGAGCCTAAATATGAAAATGTTGTATACCATACAATAACTCTCAATACTGGTATAGCCGAATTATATGCATTACCATACATTATTTTAATTATTAATGGTGAAAAAACTGTACTAAATATACATATCACTAAGGAAAAATATATTAAAATTGAATATAATTTTTTCATTTGTTCACGAAAAGCTACGTCAGATTCCTTTTTTGCTTCAAATACTGTAGGCCTAAAAGAATCTAATATCGCCGCAAAAACAAATGCAAACATTGTAGCACATGTTACTCCAGCAGTATAATAACCTACTGAAGAATTATCGATCATCATCTTTAACATTATTTTATCAGTTTGAGCAAATATTGTAACCATCATTGTAGAAATAATATAATACTTGCTTTTACTAAGCATATTCTTACCAATCTTTAAAGAAAAACTTAATTTTTGAGTACTCATTTTTCTATATATAATTAATAACAGAATTGCTATTAACAAAAAATCTAATGAATAAGTCAAACAAAACAAATAAATATTTTTATTTGTCAATAGAATAACAGTTTGTAAAGCAGAAACAATAATATATGATATTAACATTGCCATAGCTGAATACTTTGACAATAGTTTAGACTGAAACCAATATTGAATCATTTCTAAAGCTTGAAATAAAAGAGAAAGACCATACAACGCACATACAACTAACGTTTCTACTTCTCCAGCATTAACAAAAAAAACAAAAGTGCAAACGCCAACCAAACATAATATTCCAGATATAAAATTCATTGCTATGGAAGTACCAACAATTTTTCCTTCCTCTGATGGATTGTTGACAATTTCATAAACAAGCGTAGATTCAAGTCCCAACTTCATAATTGGAGTAACAAACGCAACCAAACTAGCAGCATAACTAATTAATCCATAATTTGAAGGCCCTAAATATCTAGCACTTATCATAGTGATAATTAACATCAAAAAAGCCTTAATTAATTTACAGCCAATAATCCAACTTGCATTTTTTAATATTTTATTTTTCATTCTTATCAGCCTCTTCAATATCGGTAAGTAAAATAAGCATTACATAAAAAAGTACATGTGAATAATGCAAGCAAGACTCTGACAATCCTCTAACTATGCTAGCAAACAAATAAATATAAAAGTATTTATTCTTATCACACTTGATATTTTGTTTAACTAAGAAAGAAAAATACATAATCATAGATATAAGTCCCAAAATTCCAGAAGATAAAAGTATATATAATACAGCATTATGTGTATCATTCAACATAAAATATTTTGAATATGCTGAATTTGTAATACTAGCTAAAACCTCATTATCATATCCATATCCTAATATAAAATGTTTTTTTATTTCTGTAAGAGACTGAGACCATATATATGTTCTACCAGTTAATGTTGACGATTTATGAAAAACAGCACCTATTAAATCAAAATTATGATTAACTATTAAAAAAATCATAAAAAATATCCACGTAAACAATAATAATCTCATTATTTTTTTATAATTTATCACTCTTCTAAACATAGTATCAATAAGAAGAAATAATAAAGCCAAAACTGTCACAATAATACTTGTTGTACTTTTAGTAAGAAAAATAGTACCTAGAATAACAATTATAATTAACATATCAAATATTTTATTTTTTTTGTTCTTCAAAAACAAAATACTAATCATGGCAGCCAAAGCAAATTCAATATACCCATTTCTATTATCAGCTACGCCTAAAAAAGTATATTCACCATATCCAGCATAATATTTCCCCACCAATGGGTTAAATAGATACAAAATAATACTTACTAAAACCAAAAACATTGTTGAATATTTAAGTCCTTTAATAATATTCATCTTATTATTTAAATTAAAAATAATTATTATTACAGAAAAATAAACATATAAAATAGAAAAAGATCTTTTTAAAATATTCAAAATTTCAAACTCTGAATTATTAATAACTGTTGAAATAATATTAAGCAACAAAACAAATACAAAATAAAGTGATGTGTATTTAATCATTTTTTTTCTTTTTAAGTCAAGATTATTACTACGTCTAAGTAATAAACAACCATAAAATAGTATCAAAAATCTTACAAAATATAATAAATAGTTTCCAAAAAATGGTATTAATTTTGATACATCATAAGGAATTATACTTAAAAAAAACAAAAACCAAAATATTGTAGCTTTTTTTTCTTTAATATTAATTTTCACTAGTACCACCACTCTCTTTAATATTTATAAATTTTTTTCTTCAAATAAAAAACAAATTTCAATAGAAAAAACATCCTATAATGATAAAGAGTTAAAACAACCCTATTTTTAAAATTTAGTTCTTTTATATAAGAATTATTATACCACGAATTATATTTTTTTTCTAAAGGAAGCGTAATTGATAATATTTTTTTCTTTGTATATCCTTTTTGCATAACACCGCTTATTACTGAATACAAACATTCTTTAATAAATATTTGTTCTAAATAATCGCTCATCAAGAAACTAACATTATTTTCAATAAATTCATAAGCTTTAATTGCATTATTTTCATCTAACAATTGAACATTATGCATAAGTGATGAATCATAAGCTACATAAAAATATAATGGTTTTTGACAATAAAATATATTATTGCAATAAGATAATACAACCTTTGCAAAAGGCATGTCCTCATTACGTTTTAAATTAGGCAAATATATTTTATTTTTCCTAATTATATCTAAATCAAATAATTTTCCACAAATGGTACCTTTACTATACAAAAAAGCCTTTTTTGTATCAATCATGTTTTTCAATTCACTTTTAGAAATCATTTTATTTTCTTGAATCTGTTTCCCATTAACCCTATAAAAATCAAAGCATATACAATCAATTTTTGAATTATCACTAATTATTTTACTTAAATTTTCTATACAATCATTTGTTATATAATCATCTGAATCAATAAACATTAAATACTTTCCTTCAGCCATTTTAATGCCATTATTTCTACTTACACCAGGCCCGCTATTTTTTTCATTTTGATGTATTTTAACATTCGTTTTTGCATTTTTAAAAAACTTTTTTAAATATTCATAGCTTCCATCAGTAGAACAGTCATCTATAAATATAACCTCAAAATTATTTGATGATTGATTAATAAGACTATTTAAACATTTAGCCATTTTATTCTTTGCATTATAAACCGGAATAACTATTGATATCATAAAATTAAATTTCATTATCACACACCAACCTTTATACTTTCTTTCTAGCAAAGTTTTTAAATACAAATTGTCGCATATTATTACTCATAACAACCTGAAGTAAAAATCTTTTGATTACATTTATTAAATACGTTGGATAGTTAATAATATTATTTTTCAACATATACTTTTGAATATTCTGTTCACTTTTAAAATATTTTAAACCGCCCCTTCTTTTATACATTTCTTCTCCAACTCTAACATTAACCAAGTTTTTTTGAATATTATAAAATTTACACCCGTTTTCAAACATTTTAATCCATAATATATAATCCTCATTATAATGCCAACTCATATAATTGCCAGCTTCAAGAACAGATTTTTTTCTAAACATAACAGTTACATGGTTCATAGGACATCTTTGTTTCATATATTTTTTTATATCATCATCTAATTCCGGAACAATACGATAAGATACAACATTTTTCTTATCACCAACAAATTCAGAAATATTTCCACCAACAATATCACAATCATATTTATTAATTGCATCATACTGTAGTTTCAAACGATTAGTATCTGCTATATCATCGCTATCCATTCGAGCTATTAATTCATTTTTACATTCTTTAACACCTCGATTAAGAGCTAAACCAAGACCAACATTCTTTTTCAATTTAATTAATTTTATTAAAGAATTATTTCGTGAATAATCAAGTAAAATATCCATATTTGATTTAGGAATAGCGCCATCAATAACTATAACTATCTCATCTGGTCTTAATGTTTGATTAAGAATACTGTCTATTGACTCTTTTAAATATATAGCATCATCATTTTTATATGTAGACATTAAAACACTTATTTTTTTGTTATCATTCATAATTCACCTCTATCTACATTAATTTTGATTCATCAGTCAAACTATCTCCAACTATAGTTTTATAACTATTCTTAGTATCCCAAAACTCTGCATGCTGTTCCCATTTTATTCGATCAGCTGATGGTATTTTCATATAATCACCAAAACGACATTTCAAAAAATCGTCTATCTTTGCCGGAACATATAATTTAACAGTTTCAAATTTAGCTAATCGATATGGTAAAAACCATTCTTTTTTGTAAAGGCCTTTCTTAAAACCTGCTTTCCCCAAAAAATTACAATAATAATTAGTATTTTTATATTGGTATTTATATACTTGTTTCAAACCATATTTAATTAAAAATTTTTCAGGAAACATTCTTAATAGTTTCATAAGTATACTAACTGCTCCACGACGTTTAACATAATTTTTATTTGCCAAAGATTTACAAACAACATATTTAGCCCAAAAGCATTGACGGTATTGAAGTAATTTATTGTTTGGAGCAACATGTAAAATAAAAATATCAATAAAAATACCTTGATTAATTTTCCAGTCCTTTAACTCTGATTCAATATATGTTGTATTACTATCTCTAACTTTTGCGATAGTAATCATTCCATCGGTTAAGCCCCATTCTTGTAAATGATAGTTAGGGAAAGCCTTTGTATCATTAAATAATTTTCTAAACTTATCATAATTAGTAGCTGTCATAAAAATATCCATATCATCATCCCATGGAATAAAACCGCCGTGTCTCCTAGCTCCAAGAACCGAACCGCCCATTAGACAATATTCAATGCCATTCTTAACACAAAAATTATGAATATTGTACATTATCTCTAGCATTTTATCTTGTAACTCCAAAAATCCATGCTTATCATTACTATTTTTTCTCATGTATTTGTACTTACTATTGGTCATACCTATCACCACATTTTCTTTAAACTATCTTTTTTCATTATTTTTTTCATTATTTTTTTAATAAACGAAGGCAAAAAATAATAAATATCTAGTATTATTTTTCTTCTAGGTACTAAATATTTTTTTACAGCTAAATCAAAATTCTTATTAGCTAATTTTAAAAATTCTTCTCTATTTGCATTCTTTTCAGTAGCACAATTAAGACAATGATTGCTTTCTTTCAAAAATTCAATATCTAACTCTTTCAGAAAAATATTATCTTTAATCATATTTAAAAATTTCATTCCCTTATTAGAATTAACAATACACATTGAAATACCCTTTTGTTTTTTATAATAATCAGCTACATTCCAAAAATCCCCAAGTGTTATATCGCCAACTCTGTCAATATTTGCATATTTACAATCATAACAACTCTCACGTAAAAATATATGTTTTTGAAATCCCATTAAGTATGGTGAATCATAATAATTACCCATTTTAGTTTTAGTTTGTCCGTTATCACGTTTTATCACATATCTAAATGTATGTGTAGAAGATCTCTTTTTTAATTTACATCTAAAAGTAAAATCAATTATTTTACCTTTATTCATTTTATTTTCATAAGCAATATACTTGTCAAACATTTTTTGGCTAGGAACGCCATGACAAACAAGATCACAAGTAATTAAATTATCATATTCTCTTCCCAAAAAGTTTTTTAATGCTGTAACCTGACAAGGAGTTCCAGAAAATAAAACAAGTTTATTTAATTTTAATTCTTTTTTGCATGTCAAATAAATTCCCCGCAAATCAGATTGAATATATTTAGACTTTTGAATTTTATAAAGTTCTTCCAATTTATCAATTCTTATATGTTTTACTTTAAGATTAACAAAAGCAACCCCAAACACAACTCCATCATTCTCTAACACATATCTAGCTAATTCAGAAAAAATTCCACCAGAAGCCGAATTATTATATATTGATTCATTTTTTGAATAACACACAAAACCTTTTTGCTCAAATTTATTTTTTTGACTATTCAAACTAGGACAAACTTTTAAACATTTACCACATTTTATACATTTAGTCTCATCAATATATGGATATAAAAAACCATCTTTATCATTTTTATATTTAATAGCACCTTTAGGACAAGCATCACCACAAGCAAAACAACCACAACATTTATCAACATTTTTAATATTATTTTTCATTATGCTTAGAACCTTGTATTTTTTTAACTAAATCTGTCGAAGATATTCCTGAGGTATGTGGCAAAAAAACCATGTCTACTCCAACTTTCTTGAATTGTTCTTCTATTTCATTATACATTGTTGAATTTTTCCAATCATCTCCATGAAAAATAGCTTCAAATTTGATTTTTTTCCACGCAGACATCTTATCCATACTATCCTGTGGTACTACCTCATCAACATATTTAATAGCTTCAACAATTGCTCTTCTTTCTTCAAATGGAATTACTGGAGTTTTATGCTTATATGATCTTACAACATCATCCGTAGATACTCCCACAATAAGATAATCACAATATTCTTTTGCCCTTTTTAAAATGTTTAAATGTCCAATATGAAACATGTCATATACACCAGTCGTATAACCAATATGATATTTTTTCTTGCAGTTAACGAATGTTTTATCATAGTTTTTTAATATTTCTTCATACATCTTTTTATCAATCCTTTTATTAAATAATAAATAATCACCATAATCAAGAGCTAATTCAGTACCATTCGTACCATCTTCATTACTTTTAAAAAATAATAAAAATGTTTTTATCACTATCATTAAATCATTAATAAAAGTTATATTTTCAATATATTCCAAATCATACTTAAACTTATTTTCCCAATCAATCGAATTTCTACCATTTATTTGAGCCAAACCAGTAAGTCCCGGTCTAACACTATGTCTTTTTCTAACATCATCAGACATAAAAATCATATCTTTAATAAGTTGCGGTCTAGGCCCAACAAAAGACATATCACCTTTTAAAATATTAATAAATTCAGGAATTTCATCCAAACTAGTTTTCCTCAAAAATTTACCAAATTTAGTTAATCTAAGTTCATCAGGTAACATCTCACCATTACGATTCTTACCTTTAGTCATCGTTCTAAACTTATACATTGTAAATATTTTTTCATCTTTACCTGGTCTTTTTTGTCTAAATATTGCTGGCTTACCTAAAAATATTAAAACTAAAATACCTGTAAGTAAAAATATTGGTAATGTTATAACTATAGCAATAATAGCTAAAATTATATCTAAAAACCTTTTTACATACTTTCGATACATAACTACCCCCTATATAAATAAACTTCTAATTATTTCAATTACCTTCATTTGTTCCTTCTTATTCATATTCACATCACTTGGTAAACAAATACCCGTATTAAATAAATCTTCAGATACAGATATACCTTTTTTATTATGGTTAAAGAATGGATACTTTTTAAATACTGGTTGCATATGCATTGGTTTCCATATAGGTCTAGATTCTATATTTTCTTTTTCCAATGCATCTATAATATCATTCGGAGTCACCTTATCACTCTTTAACTTCATAATACTTAACCAATGTGTAGATACTCTATCTTCATCTTCCTTACACATTTCTATTTCATCTATGTCTCTAAATCCATCAACATAACGATTAAATATTTCTCTTTTAATTTTAATCATTTTATCTAAACATTCAAATTGTCCGCAACCTATTGCTGCTGATATATTAGACATACGATAATTATAACCAACTTCTCTATGTTCGTAATGTCTTGCTTTTTCTCTAGACTGTGTAGCCCAAAACAACGCTTTCTTTGCATCTTCTTGTTTTTGTGTCAGTAGCATTCCTCCGCCACTTGTAGTAATTATTTTATTACCATTAAAACTAATAATATTATATTTTCCAAATGTACCAACTAATTTTCCTTTATAACTAGCTCCTAAACTTTCTGCGGCATCTTCAATAACTGTGGTTTTATATTTTTTACATATTTTTAATAACGCATCCATCGTCGCAGGCATTCCATATAAAGATACAATTATTACCGCCTTTGGTTTGTATTTCATAAATGCTTTTTCTAAAGCCACAGGACTCATATTATAACTGCTAGGTTCTGAGTCAATAAACACTGGTATTGCTTTCTCATACATAATCGGATTAGCACTTGCTGAAAATGTAAGTGAAGAACAAAACACATAATCTCCTTTCTTAACACCTGCTAATTTTATTGCTAAATGTAGTGCTGCCGTACCACTAGATAACGCACAAGTACCATCCATTTCCATATATTTACTAATTTCATCTTCTAGTTTATTAACATATGGTCCTAAGGGTGCAATCCAATTAGATTTAAATGCATCCCTAACATATTTTCTTTCATTTCCCATCATTCTCGGAGAAGCTAAAAATATTCTCTTATTTTTTTTCATTACTACCATTTCCTTTATCCACTTTATAAGTTTTTACTACTTTTGCTACCTTATCTTTAATATTTTTATCGTTTTTTAAAGAACACTCTATAAGTTTATCTAAGTCTTTAAAAAATTTATTATCATTCATTTCTATTGGTCTACCTATATGAATTAATTTATTTGGAGTCTCTTTAAGACCCTCTTCATCCATTAATAACTCTTCATATAACTTTTCTCCTGGTCTAAGACCTGTAATTTTAATAGCTATATCTTTTCCAGGTTCATATCCTTTAAATTTAATTAATTTCTTAGCTAAATCATATATCTTAACTGGTTCACCCATATCAAGCACGAATATTTCTCCACCAAGAGCATATACCATTGCTTGTAAAATTAAAGATACTGCTTCCGGTATAGTCATAAAATATCTAGTAATTTCCTTATGTGTAACTGTTACTGGTCCTCCACTTTCTATTTGTTTTAAAAATAAAGGTATAACCGAACCATTTGAGCCAAGAACATTACCAAATCTAACTGCTACATAATCAGTTTTAGATTTTTTATTATAAGCTTGAACTATCATTTCACATATTCTCTTCGTAGCACCCATAACATTCGTAGGCCTAACAGCTTTATCTGATGAAATTAATATAAACCGCTTAACTTTATACTTATCTGCCAACTTAACTACATTTAAAGTTCCTAAACAGTTATTTTTTATTGCTTCATTAGGACTAAACTCCATTAATGGTACATGTTTATGTGCCGCAGCATGAAAAACATATTCCACTCTATACTTTTTAAATATATCTTCCATTCTTTTATAGTCTCTTACTGAACCAATAATTGTAATTACTGAAACATTAGGGCAATTCCTTTTAAGTTCCTGTTCTATATCATAAGCATTATTTTCATATATATCTAATATTATTAATTCTTTAGGTTTACATTTAGCAATTTGTCTACATAATTCACTTCCAATAGAACCTCCACCGCCAGTAACTAAAACCTTTTTATCACGTAATGCATTATTTATATCATTTGTCTCAACAACAATTTCTTTTCTACCTAAAAAGTCTTCATATGATAATGGCCTAACTTTCTTCATCATTGGCTTACCCACTAATTCACTTAAACTAGGCAAAGTTTTAATTACACATTTAGTCTTTTGACACTCATCTAATATTTTATTTAATTGTTCTCTATTTATCGAAGGCATTGCTATAATTATTTCTTCAATATTATATTTCTCTGCATAATATTTAATCTTATCTCTATTACCAACAATAGGTTTATTTTTAATATAACTTCCTATTTTATTTTTATCATCATCAATTACACAACATATTTTATTTCTAAAATTATTCTTATTATTATAAATTTCTGTAATAAGCATTCTTCCAGCTTCTCCAGCTCCAATAATCATCGTATTACAATAACCATTCTTTTCTTTATAATAAGCCTTTAACGTTCTAGCCATTCGATAAGAATATCTTGTAATAATAACAAATATATATAAAAGTAATAATTCAACTAAATAATAACTTCTAGGCATATTTATATTAAATATTAATTTATAACTTACTTCTATTACTAAAGTTATCGTACACCCAATAACTACATTAACCAGTTCTGTAATTGATGCATAATTCCACATACTTTTATAAAGTTTACATAGCCAAAATACAACAAGCATAATTATGCTATCGATAACTAAATATTTATATATATTATCCAAATACATACTAGGTACATTATTAAAATCAAATCTTAAATTAATCGATAAAAAAGAACATAATGTTAAAGCTAAAACATCTAATATCATAAACATTATTATTCTTACATTTTTCTTTTTTAATAATTTATTAACTTTTTTCATTATAACCAACAACCTAACTATTTTTGTTTCTTTCCTAAAATCAAACCAATTACAAACATAATTGAAAGAACAATAATTACTAAAACCCACTTACCTGTATAATTATTCTTATTTTGAAACTTACTATCATCTATTTTAACTTTTTCTACTTCCCTTAATTTATCCACAATAATCGTATAATCTTGACTATTCGTATCATTATATACTTTAATAGTTATCTTTCCATCCTTAAGTTTATCTATTTCTTGATTAGATATCTCTACCTTGTAACTATCATCTATTGCTACAGCTGATAAATCTAGCTTATCTATATCTGCAGGAACTTGTACTTTGTACTCATATACTCCTTTTACTAAGTCTATTTTAACTATCTTAGATTTTATTTCTTTTAATAAAAATTCATCTTCTTGTTTTTTCTCACCAATCGTAACATTTATAATTTTATTATCCATATTAACCACATTACCTAAAGTATCCGTATACGTTGCATTACTCAAAGTAATAGATCCTGCCATATCCTTAGGATTACTAACTGCTGATATTTTTATTTTACCTAATACTATTTTTCCACTTTGAGCCTCTTCAAAAGTAAGCACATGCTTTGTTCCATCAAGAGCACTATCTGTAACTCCCTTATCTACATAAAAGTATCCCGGAATATCATAAGTGGTAAAAAACATACTAAAACTAACACTCTTAACTTCCTTATCAGTCTCTATATATAATTCTACTTCTTCACTGCCACCTTTACTAACAACTACTTTATCACTACTTACTTCAAGAGCATATACCCTGGGAATAAATATAAATAATAAAGTAAATATTAATAATTTATTTATTATCTTCTTCATACAATCACACTACCTACTAATATAATTATAAACATTATGTTAATATTAGTCAAGAAAAAGCAATAAAAAAACACGCCTCAAAAAACGTGTCATTTTATTTCTTCTATTTCATATATTTTTTACAATTTAACATATATAATTTAACAGTTTCAATTGTCTCCATATCTTTATCCGTAGCATCGCCATATAAATAATTTAAATAACTTTCTTCATAAGTATTTTTTACTAAAGAATACATCTCCCTATTAATACTCATCATTCTATCACTCTCTATTTGAAGTTTATTTAAATTCTTAGCCATCACTAAAATTCCATCTTCTATTATCTTATCTTCACTATTACCAAGAGTTATTGTTTTATATATAGCTATTACATATATATCAAGTAATTTAATAGCAATATAAGAGTTTATTTTATAAAGTTCATATACTTTAGCTAAAATCTCCCTTTTAATACTATTATAATTACTATCATCTTCATTTATTAACCCTGTTAGTATACCACTAACATCTTTTTCAATTTTCTTAATATTATTCATTTCTTTATAATTCATAATTCACCCCCGGAAAAATAATATTAACAGTTTATTTAATCTTTGTCAACTACCTTGTAATTGTATCCACTTGCTCTAATAAGCCTATTCATAATAGCAAGTCCAAGTCCTTCTCTACTAACCCCCTCAATAAGTATCATACTAGGATTATATTTATCAGCTTCTCTTAATAATCTAAATATATTATGCGATATCTCTTCTAAACTATCTCCATAATATAAATATTTTTTACATTTAATATTCTTAAGTAAACTACTACCAATAATAACACTATTATCATTTGTTTGCTTAGTAAAATAATCTATCACTTTCTTTTTATCTTCACCATATATTAGTTCGCATTTACTTACTGGTGCATAATGCGTATACTTCATACCTGGACTAAGTACTGGACCAGTTACTAATTTATTTATATTATCATCTACTTGAACTACTCCAATTTTATTCATAATATCTTCTTTAGTAACAAAACCAGGTCTTAAAATAACTGGAATATTTTTTATTACTCTAACTACCGTAGATTCTATTCCTATATCCGTATTTCCTCCATCAATAAGATAATCTACACTATCTAAAAACTCATTATATATACTTTTTATATCAGTCCCACTAGGTTTACCTGATTTATTTGCTGAAGGTGCTGCTACAGCAATATTATTATAGCTAAGAATTCTATTAGCAATCTTATTATCAGGTATTCTAATACCTATCGTATCCATTCCTCCAGATACATTATTAGGTATATTATCTTTCTTTTTAAGAATTAATGTAAAAGGTCCTGGCATAAAACTCTCAATTAATTTTTTCTCAACATCATTTTCTATATAAGCATATTTTTCTATTTCTTTTGGACTAGATAAATGTACTATTAATGGATTATCCTGTGCTCTTCCTTTAGCTAAAAATATTTTACTAACACTGTCTTCACTTGTTGCTATAGCACCAATTCCATATACTGTCTCCGTAGGAAATATTACTAATTTTCCATTCGTTAAAGCTTCACTTACTTCTTTAAGTTCTTCTTCTTTAATTTCATTTTTCCAATCTATTACTTTCATTACTGCCTCCTAAAAAACTACAATGACGACACAATTCTTGACATTTCTTATTATTTAAAAAACCCTCTCTTATTTCTTTTACTAACTTACTATTAAATACATCTTCTAAGTTATCTTGATATATATTGCCTAAATTAATTATCCCCTTAGAATCCAAACAACAAGGAATAATCTCTCCCGTAGAAAGTATCCCAAAATGATCGATTAATCCATTACATCTACCATTCTCATTATAATAACTATTATTAATATCAGGCCAAATAAATTCATGAAAAGAATCTATTATCAAATTATTACTAATCTTTATCTTTTTATTATTATCAATTTTCAATATCTTCGTACCATATCTCTTATTAATATATTCCAATATTTTCTTCGTATTCTCTGTTTTTACCCATAATCTTAAAGAAACAAAAGTCTTATCTCTAAGATTATCCACAACATAAAATACATTATCAATATATTCATCTATCCCTATACCATATCTACTATTAAAACTATGCATAGATATATTTAATCTATGAATATTCTTATTATTCCTAATCTTATTAATTAAATATCCATTCGTTGTAATATTAACAAGTATCCCCATATTATAAGCATAATCTATAAAATAATTAATATCTTTATGCATCAATGGTTCACCAAGTACATGTAAATATATCTCTTTCGTATAACCTGCTATTTTATTAATAATATATTCATATTCATCTCTCTTAATATATTTAACTCGTCTACTATTCTTAATACAAAAATCACAATTTAAATTGCATCCATTACATATCTCAATATATACTTTTTTAAATTTCATAACACATCACTAATAATTTTATCACAAGCATTTGTTTTTGTCTATTTAATTAAACGCTAATTCCACTCTAGCTTCTTCATCATTACTAATTATATACAAATATATACATCCACTTATAAGTACTAAAAAACTAGCTAAAAAAGATAATTCATATAACTTTCTATTCTCATCATCATAACTAACTTCCTTAAGTGTCTTATAACTATCTATCGTATAATATAAATATACCAAAAAAGCTATTCCAAAAATAATATATAAAAGTATTCTATATCTAGTTCTATCATAATCATTCCCTGTATACAAATAATCTCTTTCTATCTTATTCGAATAAAGTGATAAAGTAATAATTAAATAATATATTATAAATATAAAATCTTCTATTCTCGTATCTTTAATTCTTTCATAATCTATCATACTAAATAATATGCTAAATCATAAAAACTAGGAACAATTCCTAGTTTTCTGCTTCTTCTAACATATTAGTAATAAATATTCCATATCCTCTATTAGTCTTATCAACCAATACATAGTTTACTGCTCCTACTATATTATCATCTTGTATTATTGGACTACCACTCATTCCCTGAACTATACCACCTGCTATATCAAGTAAATTCTTATCAGTAACCTCAAACAATATATTCTTTGTTTTTGAATTATTATTAATTCTAAGAATATCTATATCATAAGCTGCTATTTCTTCATCTTTAATTGTTGTAAGTATTTTAGCACTACCTAATTTAATTTCATCGGAGGTGACTACTTTATACATTTTTGAATTAGGTATTGTATCCGTATAATTACCAAAAAGTCCACTCTGTGTATTCTCTACTACATCACCATAAACTTCACTTGATTCACTTCTTGCATTCTTCTCACCTGGAGTACCATCATAACTTTTAGTAATACCAGTTACTGTCGACTTAAATATCGTTCCACTAGATAAATCGAATTTACTTTTAGTTGTCTTCTCTATTATTTCATGTCCTAAAGCACCATATGTCTTATTATCAACATCAATATAAGTAAGTGTAGCTACTCCTCTTATCGTATCTTTAACATAAAGACCACTTTTATAATTATTGCCATCTTTATATAATTTAATATTAGCTTTCTTAATCGTATCATCTCTCAAATAAGTAACAGTTATATTATCCTTATTAATTTTATTAATTGCTTCATTAAGTTCATAAGCACTATTAACACTTATACCATTAACTTCTTTAATCTTATCACCTATTTGAAGTTCACTCTCGTATAAAATATTATGATTATTAATATCATAAGATCCTACTACTAAAACATAATCAGATTTAAGTTCAATACCAATATTTTTACCAGATGCCATAACATAATCTGAATAAGCAAAAACAGATACTGGAATAAATAAATATAGAACAAGCATAAATGAAATAAATTTCTTCATAGTCTATCACTCCTTAAGACTACATTATTAAATTGTTCTATTTTTCATCTTTCATAAGATGTAAAAATTGTTAATATCATTTTTCCCAGTATTATAAAGACTTTCCTTTTTTTACTATTTTTTTAAAAATCTTTTTATAAAAAAATTAATTATTTATACTATTATTTTACTACTTTTTTTAATTTTTATAAGTATCATTAAGTTCATCTTCCATTTGTTTTTTAATTTTATCTATGTCTGTAAAGAAAAAATCAAGACCTTTCTTTTTTAATTTTAACATTTGTTTAAAATTTTCTAGAATTTCATCACATGTTGAGCTAATAACTTTAGCAGGCTTGCCGTTATCTAAAACATGAACATGATCAATATATTTTTCTAATGTAGGAAATGCATTTTGAATTAGTATTGCAGATTCATTACCTAGAACATCTCTAATAAGGATAGAATTACAAACACCATGTTTTTCCATTTTTCTATTAACTATCTTTTTATATTTATCTACTTTGCTACTAAGTGGAATAAACCATAATATATCTTTATCTTTGATAGTAAAATAAGTTGGACGTTTTTTTCCACGTTCGTGATTAGTCATTAAATTCTCATCATTCACTATATCGAAAAACTCATTCTTAATATGATATAAATATCCTGTTTGTATTTTCATTCAACCAACCTCCAATATAATTTTATCACAAAACAAAAGAAAACTCTATCACATTAACAGAGTTTTCAAACATTTTCATTCGGGATAATTTATTACTCGCACCACCCGAGAGCGAGAAACATTGTCGACCGGAATAATTTATTACTCGCACCATCCGGGAGCGAGAAACATTTACTAGTTATTGCATAATCTCAAATGCAATAATAATATACTATATTCTATGCAAAAAGTCAATTATTTTTCTATAAAATTGTTACAATTTTAATTTTACTTACTGTTAATTGATATTCTTATTTTTCCCATCATTTCAATTTTTATAAGTATTTTTAAAAACTCTATCACATTAACAGAGTTTTCAAACATTTTCATTCGGGATAATTTATTACTCGCGCCACCCGAGAGCGAGAAACATTTACTAAATGCTGTACTCTTTTAAATACACCAATATTATAATATATTTTTTTTAAAAAAACAATCTTATCTGAAAATAATATTTTAAAAATCATATAATCTATTAGGTGATCGTATGACATATGCTTTTATTTTAACAACCCTAGCTGGTTTAGCTACATTATTAGGTATTATTCCTATTTTTATAAAAACTAAAAACGAATCTGCAATTATTTCATCATCTTGTGCTTTTGCTGGTGGTGTAATGATTTGCGTCTCCGTTCTTGATTTAATTCCCAGTTCAATTGAATACTTACAAAGTAATTATTCGCATATAACTGTAATATTTTTTACATTAATATCTCTTTTATTCGGAGTATATTTATCATATTTTATGGATAAAAAAGTTGATAAAATAAGTAATGGTTCAAATCTTTTTAAAGTAGGTATTCTCTCAATGATAGCTATTATTCTTCATAATATTCCTGAAGGTATAGTAACCTTCATCGTCACAAACAAAAATATTTTTCTAGGAATCTCTCTATGTATTGCTATAGCTATGCATAACATTCCCGAAGGTATCAGTATTGCCGTACCTATCTATTACTCCACAAAAAGTAAATTCAAAGCCATTTTATACACTTTAATATCTGCCATCTCAGAACCACTCGGAGCATTTCTTACCTATCTGTTTATTGAAAAATTTATTAACAATACTTCTCTCGGATTATTATTTAGTTTCATAGCAGGAATAATGATTCAAATATCTTTAAATAAACTATTACCAACTAGCTCTAGCTATAATAAAAAATCAACAATTACATTTTTTATTATCGGATTTATCTTTATGACTATTAGTCTTCTATTAAATAGCTTAATTTCTTAAACAAAGCCTTAATTCCCTTCCTACTAATCTCACCAGCCTTATAACTAATATTATATATTAAATCCGTAAATTTATTCGAATAATCTACCTCTTCATATTCTAAATAATCTTTAATATCTATATCTTTATTCTTTTCTACATCTCTTTCAAATTCCTTTATCTTTTCATTAGTTAATATTGTTCTCTCTTGCATATGATATTCGTAGTAGCCCGAATTTGATACATAATAAGAACAGATAAATACAAGTAAAATAACCATTATTATAAACTTTAAATAACTATTTTTCATGACTATTTATATACCTCACTAAAACATCATTTATTGCATTAATCGTATTCATTACCTCATCTATATTATTATCTATTCCACCTACCTCAATAAGCATACTATTACCAGTTATATCTTGATTATATATTCCATCTACTCCTGCTCCCTCTTTTTTATAAACTCCTCTACTAATACCCGGATACTTTTCTGTAAACATCTTATTAATATTATTAGCCAAATCTAAATTCTTCTGATAATTCTTATGTTCAAGCCCTACAACAAATAATATTCTTGCATAATTTTTACCATTAATTGCTACACTAGTCATTTCTTTTTTTGCCGAATCTCTATGAATATCAATCAAATATTTAATCGTTTCATACGTATTAATTTTATCTAATATAAACATTCTACTAGCTTTATAAGAATTTGCATAATTCCATTTATTAAGATCTAAAAACTCTGTCAAATCAGTATCTTCAACTATCGTAGCTATTCCAGATTTATTAAGTTTTTCTTTAAGCAAATAACTTGCCATTAATACATTCGGAGTAATTCCATATATCGATAAATTATCATTATTATAATTTTCTAATTGATGTGAATTATAAATATAAACTACTGGTTTTGAAATATCTTCTTTATTCGGATCCTCCATATAATAACTAATTTCTCTTAATCTATCTATATCATCAAGATCATCTTCCGGTATTTCATAACCTAAAATATTTTCTTTAAATAAACTAGTAGGTTCTGTAATATCTATCTTTAATAAATACTTAACTGTACTATTAATTACTTTTGGTAAATGTAATTCTTTAATATAATGCGTATTTCCATTATTAAGCAAAAAATTAATAAATTTCTCATTCATAATCTTTTTATCATTCTTAAAAGAATAATAAAATGTATACGCAAAAAACAAATATAAAATAATTATTAAAAATAATAATTTATATTTCTTTTTCTTAGGTATTTTTTTTAATTTCATTCTCCCCATATCTAACACCTCTAGTAAATTATATACTACTAAAGATGATTTATTTGTCGATGTAATGAATTATTTATTCCATTAGCTATAACTTCACTAAGTTTATCTATTAAAAAGTCTATCTCTGTCGGAGTAACTATTAAATTCATTTCTGTATTATTTAAAACCTCATTTATTAATCCTCTCTGTTCATCACTTGTAAGATCTCCAAACAATCCAAATACCTTTGATTTGTCTTCATCAGATAAGTCAAGTTCTTTAATTTTATTTTTATAATTACTTTTAAAATAAGATAATTTACTTATATCTTCATTCTTTTTAATATATGATATATGTTTATATAAATAATTAATCGTATCCATAACAATAACCGAAGAAGTTGTCACCGTAGGAACTCCTATAGCAATTACCGGTATTCCCATTCCCCTCTTGCTAATTTCCTCACGATTATTAGAAACTCCCGATCCTGGATGTATCCCCGTATCTGTTATCTGAATAGTTTTATTAATTCTATCTACTGACATACTAGCCAAAGCATCTATAGCGATAACAAAACCAGGTTTAATTTCTTTAATAATTGATTTAATTATTCTAGCAGATTCAATTCCAGTACCTGCCATAACTCCTGGATTAAAAACATATACTTTTCTAACTCCATCTAAAACATTACTATATTTAAATAAATGTGCACTAACTAAAACCTTTGAGGCACTCTTTACCCCAAGACTATCCGGAGTAGATAATCTATTACCAAGACCGATTACTAAACAACTATCATCATCCCCTATATTATTAATTTTAATAATTTCTTTAAGCGTCTTTTCAAACTGAGCTAATACCTTTAATCTATTATCTTTATCGGTAATATCTAAAAAAGACAATGTATAATAATTCCCATTAGCTTGAGTTTTACTAATTGTAATATCTCCAACTTTATTTACAACATGTTCTTGTTTTAAATCCTCTATTATTAAATCAGTTCTTATATTAAAACTAGATAAATCTATTTCATGCATCTTATCACCTATCTATATTTTTTACAAAAATATCTAATTTTATTTGCTTTTTATTTATTTTTTTGATAAAATTGTAATTGATGTATCGGAAGGAGATGAATTTAATGGCAAATGTAAAGAATGCAAAGAAAAAAATTAAGCAAATTATTAAAACTACAAAGGCTCACGAACAATTAAAATCAACTGTTAAAAACGCAATTAAAAATACTGATAAAGCTGTTTTAGCAGGTAATAAAGAAGCCGCTGAAAAAAGTTTAAGATTAGCTATTAAGAGTTTAGATAACGCTAAATCTAAAGGTCTTGTACATAGAAACAAAGTTGATAGAGAAAAATCTAGATTAACTTTAAAAGTAAATAAAATGGATAAATAAAAAATGTGGTAAGTAATTATCACATTTTTATTTATTTCTAATTCTTGAAAATAAACTCTTATCCCTACCCACATCCAGTATCTCTCTAACTGCTTTCTCATAATTATTAGCCATTCCCGAATCAATAATTTCTTGATAAAAAGAATTGATTCTTTTTTTATCACATAAAATAAATTTACTATTAACATTTATCTCCGTATCTAAAAAATATCCTAATATTTTATTATTTTCCCTATCAATACAACTTATAGAAAATTCATGTCCTGTCGTAAGTTCATAAAAAGTATCTACTCGCGTTTTCGTACCACATCCATTAGTTAAATAAACCTTTTGATGCTCCGAATCTATTCCGTACTTAATAAATTTATCTATAATATAATCCTTATCATTATCTTTATACATTCCATTAAAATCTATTAAAATAAATAAATTAGTCATTATATCACTCTCCAATAATATCTCTAATAACATAGTTTGCAAGAAGTATTCCTGCACTAGCAGGTACAAATACCATACTAGCAAGGCCTTGACATTCTCGTGGTTTCTCTACACTAGATACTACCATTACTTTTTTATTTGTTTTAAGTGATAAAACATATTTTCTAATTATCTTAGCAAGCGGATCATAAGAAGTTTTTCTAATATCCATAATTTCTAATTTACTCGGATTAATCTTTTTAGCAGTTCCCATACTAGAAATTAATTTAATATTTTTATCAAATGAATAATCTATTAAAAGTTTTTTCGTATCTACTGAGTCGCACGCATCTATAATATAATCTATTTCTAAATCAGATATTTGTGCTATATTATCCTTATCTAAAAACATATTATATATAATTACTTCACAATCTGGATTAATACTCTTTATTCTAGTTTTCCATTCATTAGTCTTATATTCACCTATATTGCTTCTATTTGTAATTATTTGTCTATTTAAATTACTATCATCTATTTTATCATAATCTATTAAAATAATTTTTCCAATACCACTTCTAACAAGACTCTCAACTGCATATCCTCCAACGCCACCAAGTCCAACCACCAAAATTGTACTTTCATTTATTTTTTTAAATTTATCACTTCCAATAAGCGATATAACCCTATCAAACATAAATCCTCCATAAAATTAAAGAGATAATATTAAATTATCTCTTTTCTTTAATTATTTACCCAAAGAACCGATACTAGGGAGATAAAACCCGCGCGTAAACACACAGGTGGGTAATCACATTCAAGTAATTAGGATTCTTAATTATAATTAAGCATTCAACACATACTAGAAATTAGATTCCCTAAATATATCTTTGTCGGTTTTATAAGTAGTTGTCGTATCCTTCAGGTATTTTAATTATACCATAACTATATATTAATTCAATATTTTTAACAAAACTTTACAAATATTTATTAACCACTTCTGTAAATTCTCTTTGTAGCTCTTCTAATCTTTTCTCTGTCGTAGCCTCAAATCTCATTGTTATATTAGGTCCCGTATTTGATGCTCTTACTAAAGCAAAACCATCTGGATATTTCACCTTAACTCCATCAATTGTAAGTATCTCGTATCCTCGTTCCTTGCAATAGTCTTTTATCTTATCTATTACTATAAATTTCTTATCATCTGCACTCTTAATCTTTATTTCTTCAGTTGAATAGTATTTATTTATTGAATCAAGCAATCTATTAAGAGGTTTATCCGTATGACTCAATACTTCAATTAATCTCATACCAGCATATATTCCATCATCATATCCAGGAAATTTATCTCTAAAATATACATGTCCTGATAATTCTCCACTAAGTGGATAATCACCTTCTGCTGAAGCAGCTCGTGTATAAGAATTTCCCGTTCGATATTCGATTGGTTCAACTCCCAATTTAACTAACTCATCAGATAAAGCTTTACTACATTTAACATCAAATAATCCTTTTTTATTACTAACTTTATTATAAATATCTCTCCACATAATAATCATATACTTATCAGTTTCAATCATATTACCCAAGTTATCAATAAATCCAACCCTATCACCATCACCATCGTATCCAATTCCAATATCTGCACCAATACTAAGAACCTTATCTCTTAACTGTTTCATATTGTCATAAACACAAGGATCAGGATGATGATTTGGAAAAGTACCATCTGATATATTATTAATAGGAGTAGCTATTACATCTAACCCATCAAATATCTTATCTGCAATAATACTCGTAGTACCATTACCACAATCATATACTACTTTTATCTTTCTATCTCCTAACTTAATTCCCTTTAAAATTAAATCAATATATGGAATAGTTATATCTACATTTTCTACACTTCCCATTCCCTTACTAAAATTTTTACTTTCTATAATATCATATATTTCTCCAACACTATCACCATAAGCATTATGAATTCCATTATAAGAAAATTTAAACCCATTATATTCCTTCGGATTATGCGAAGCTGTAATCATCATACTGGCATCTACCTTATAATAATTTGCTGCAAAATAACACATTGGTGTCGTAGCTAATCCCAAGTTTAATACTTTAATTCCACTCTCTACTAGTCCCTTAATCATAAATTCACTAAGTATTGGTGAAGACACTCGATTATCATGTGCTAACACACAAGAATCCTTTCCAAAAGTTTTTAATTTTGTACCATAAGCAAGTCCAATATAATATGCCGTCTCTTCAGTAAGTTCTTCTCCATATATTCCCCTAATATCATATTCTCTAAAAATCTCTTTTCTTATTTCCATATCTTTCCTCCCTATCCTTTCGGATAATATAAATCATAATTATCTTTTAATTGTTCCATACTAACACTCGTATATATTCCTGTCGTAGAAATATTTTCATGTCCTAACATCATCTGAATACTTCTAAGATCAGCCCCATTGTTAAGTAAATGTGTAGCAAAAGAATGTCTAAGCATATGTGGAGTAATATCTTCATTTATTCCTTGTGAAATTGCTATATTCTTTAAATTTTTAAAAAAGCCTTGCCTAGTCATTTTTTTACCATGATTATTTAAAAACAAATTATCACACACATATCCTTTTAAAAAACCATTTCTATATTCATCTAAATATATTCGTAAATACTTTAAAGCTGTCGGCGTTACTGGTACTATTCTCTCCTTATTTCCTTTTCCATAACACCTTACCACTTTTTTATCAAAATCAATATTCGCATCAGTTAAATTAAGCAATTCACTAACTCTAAGTCCTGTCGCATACATTAATTCTAACATAGCCTTATTACGATAATCATACTGATCAACCAAACGAAAATCAAGTAATTTATCAACCTCATCTATAGTAAGTACATGTGGTAATTTTCGATAAAACTTCGGTCTTTCTATCTGAACATTTTTAACATATCCAACTTCTTCAGCTAAAAAATTATAAAAAGACTTAATCGAAGATATCTTTCTAACTACTGAATAAATACTATATTTATTATCTTCTAAATATTTTAAATATTCATATATATCTCTATTATCACTCTTATTATAATCTTTCTTTATAAATTCTAAATATTTATATATGTCCATCACATAACTACTAACTGTCGTTTCATTTGCTAAAAACTTAACTGTAATTAAATAATTTTGATATTTACTTAATATCTCCTTATTTTTACTACTTATAGTCATCCTTTCAATATTCTCCATATATTCCCCTCTTTTCTTGATGTATCTTTATTTAACCTCTACAAATTTTCCCGAAGACACTAAATATATAATCTTATCGCTCTCTTCCTTACCAGTATCTATATAAGTTCTAAATACATCAACTACTAATAATTCATCTACATTACTATAATTAAGTTTAGTAATATCCTTATTAACTAAATCAAAGTAATATACATATCCAGAATTAGTAAGTATATATACATATCCATTATCCTTATCATTATATCCTACCATCTTATAAAAACTATCATTATCAATTTTTTTATTTATTTCTGATCCATTCTTATCAGTAATCTTTATCTCTCCATTAACAATACTTATATCCATATCCATTAAATTAATCTTATCCGTACCATGCATAATACTAGTAATCTTACTACTTACTTTATCCGAATTAATCATTGCAAGAAGTTCTTCCTTAATTAAATCATCCGTATACACATCTTCTTCAATTGTTACATCATTTTTTCTAAAAATAAAATATATTACTACCAAAACCATCAGTAGTATCATAATGTATATCAAGTATTTTCTTTTCATATAACCACTCCTATCCTATAATTAAATTATATTAAAAGATATAATACTTGTCAAATACATTTACTTATTAAAAATAATATTGTAAAATATTTCTAGGTGATATATATGGAAGAATTATTAGCAATTAAACTTCGCCCTAAAAAATTATCTGATATTATAGGTCAAAAACATCTCGTAGGAAAAGACAAAGTAATTAGCAATCTTGTTAAAAACAAAAAAATCTTCTCTATGATTTTATATGGCAAACCTGGTATTGGTAAAACTTCATTAGCTAATGCTATTGTCGGAGAGTTAAATACTAAATATCGCATGTTAAATGCTGCTACTAACAACAAAAAAGACTTTGACACTGTTATTGAAGAATCTAAATTATATCACGGATTAATTTTAATTGTTGATGAAATACATCGAATGAATAAAGATAAACAAGATATTCTTCTTCCTGTAATTGAAAGTGGTGAAATAATCTTAATCGGAATTACTTCATCTAATCCATATCATAGTATTAACCCAGCTATTCGTAGTAGATGTCAATTGTATGAATTAACTCCACTTGATAAATCAGACATGCTTGATGCTACCAAAAGAGTCATATCATCTAATTTATTACCAGATTTAACTATTGATTCGGATGCCATTGATTATCTTATATCTTTATCTAAAAGTGATTTAAGATATCTATATAACTTAATTGAAGTAGCCTACTATGGTACCGCCGATCATCACATAACTGAAAATATAATAACTGATATTACTAATAAACCCAATATTTATCATGATAAAAACCAAGATGGTTACTATGACTTATTAAGTGCTTTTCAAAAATCTATTCGTGGAAGTGATGTTCATGCTTCCCTCTATTACTTAGCAAGACTAATCCTAGGTGGTGAACTAGATGCTATTTGCCGAAGACTATCAGTTATCGTATATGAAGATATTGGTCTAGCAAACCCAACTCTTGGACCAATTGTCTATTCAGCCATCCAAAGTGCCCTTCTCTTAGGATTACCTGAAGCTCGTATACCACTATCCTCAGTAGTTATCCAACTAGCTTTGTCTCCCAAATCAAATAGTGCCGAAGCAGCCATCGATAATGCCATTAATTTAATAAACACTAAAGATACCGGAAACGTTCCCGAACACATAAAAACAACCAGTCCTAATTATAAATATCCCCATAACTACAAATATAGTTATGTTTCTCAGCAGTATCTTCCAGACAATATAAAAGATGTAAAAATATACCATCCAAGAGACAATGAAAACGAAAGAACATTAAAAGAAATTATGAACAAATTAGAAAAATAACAGTCACCTGTTATTTTAATCATCAAATAAACTAATTTGTCCCTCTACTTCTGTTCTTTCCTTTTTTCTTGTCTTTTTCTTAACAACTTGATTATTAATTATATTTACTTCTCTCTTTAATTTCTTCTTATTATAATTGTTTCTAAAAGCAATAAGCTTATGCAAATTACGATATTTAACAGTTTGATTATACTTAATATAACCATCCGGATACATAGAATATTCAAAAACTAACATTCTAACCATTCTCTCAACTAATTTCATACCATTTTTATCTACATCATCCATATGTTTATAACGCACACCTAATTTTAAACTAGTACTAATATAATTAAGTAAATCAGCCACTTCCACCGAACAATCTCTATAACCTCTAAATGCCAATGCTAATTCCTTTAAAAACAAATAATCATTATTTAAGTCTCTTCTTTTACAATAATTAACTATTCTCTCAGGAAAAGCAATATATTCCAAATCATCTTGATATAACATATCATACATTACTTTCTTATATTTTCCATTAGTTATTTCCCTAACAGAAATATTTTTATTTGCCTGATCATTATCAATAAGTCCTTCTACTAATAATTGTTTCTTAAGTTCGTTAGAATTATTAAACATCGATGTAAATAAATCTATTTCCTTTAAAGAACAAGCTCCAACTTTCGTATACTTAGATTCTTTAGTAAATATTATAGATTTTGTAATATCTATCACTTCATATTTTCCCTTTTTATCTTCGTACATCATATAGTATGCCATTTCTCTTCTCCTTTCTTCTTAAAAGAAGTTTATAATTATCCTTAACTAATTTTTCCATTTCATATATATCATCCGTATAATTTAATTCTTTTGCCTCATCTTCAATTCCCAAATATAAATTCATATAATAATACATCATCTGAAGAGCAATAATCATCTCTTCTCTCTTAATCTCGTCATCTATTCCTATATAATTACTATCAAAATCAATTAATCTCGTATCGGATAAATCTCTATTAACTAAAATATTATAAAAGTGAATATCCGTATAATATATCAAATTATTATATAATTCTAAAAATATTTTAAATATCTCTAAATAATATCTATAATTATTATTTCTTTTCATTAAATTAAATACACTATTAATAGTCATATAATCTTTATAATAAGGTATTACTTGTCCCACCTGTATATCCCCAATAGTAACTATTCCTATCGGAAACTCTGTTAAAAAAATACTATTTTGTCTTTGAACAAGATTATCTATAAGCTTCGAATCATCCAAAGTAAAATTATGATAATTATCTATATTTTGATATATTTTATATACATACTTATAAGTAATATCTCCCTCATATAAAGATGCCCCCTCCAATAAATCATTATATGTAACAAAACTACTCGTATCTTTATATGCCGTTAAAATATGTCTACCCTTATTTTTATCAAAATCATCTCTATCTTTATAATTAATATTTATTATATTAGCACAATCTCTATATCCATAATCTATTCTCATTATGTCTCCTTTAATTAAAACTTATCGTATCAAAATAGCTTTTATTTGTCAAGAAAAAAGAGATACATATAATCTCTTTATTCATTTTTATATTTAAGTATTCTTGTCGTATTTATAATAGTAATTAAAGTAACTCCTGTATCAGCAAATACTGCTTGCCACATCGAAGCAATCCCTAAAAAACTAAGTACTAGTACTAATATTTTAACTAATATTGCAAATAATAAATTTTGTTTAATAATCTTTCTCGTATACTTAGATACATTAATACAAGTAATTAACTTAGTTAAATCATCATTCATAATAACAATATCCGCCGATTCAATTGCAGCATCACTACCAACTCCACCTAATGATACTCCTATCGTAGATTTAGCTAATGTTGGAGCATCATTAATACCATCTCCAATAAACATAACATTATCATGTACCAAATCTCTTTCTAATAGTTTATATTTATCTTGAGGTAATAATCCATAATTATATTCATCTATATTTAATTTCTTTGCAATATCATCAGCTATCTCTTTATTATCTCCCGTATACATCTTTACCTTCTTGCCCATTACTTGAAGTCTTTTAACCACACTTTTAGACTCTTTCTTCAAACTATCTTTTAAATACAATTTAGCTATATTTTTATCATTAATATTTAAATATATTGCATCATCAAGTTCCTGTGATGAACAATAACTACTAGAACCTATTTTAATTATATTATCCAGATGTTTATAACTAATTCCCTTTCCACTTACCTCTGTATAATCAAATATATCTTTATATTTACTATTACCAAATAAATTAATAATAGATTTAGCTATTGGATGATTAGATAAACTCTCCCCAGTTACATAATATTTTTCTATCTCTGATTTTTTATATTTATCATCTAGAATTACTAATTCATAGTCTCTAAATTCCCCCGTAGTAAGTGTTCCCGTTTTATCAAAAATAACCATATCTATATCACTAATCGTATCTAAATAGTCACTTCCCTTAATAAGTATCCCTAACTTAGATGCCTTACCAATACCACTAAAATAACTAAGCGGCACTGATATAACTATTGCACAAGGACAAGATACTACTAAGAAAACTAACGCTCTATATAAAGATTCACTATAATTAATTGAACTAAATAATGGTAATAACAAGAAAGTAAGCAACGAAAGTACTAAGACAACTGGTGTATATATTTTAGCAGCCTTTGATACAAAAGTTTCTGTCTTAGCTTTCTTATCTGTAGCTTCATCCAAAAGTGATAATATCTTAGCAACCGTACTATCTTCATATGTATTACTAACTCTAACTTTAAGTACTGATGAAGTATTTATCATTCCCGATAAAATCTTATCATTCTCACCTACTGTCAAAAGTTTACTCTCTCCAGTAATCATTGCCGTATTCATCTTACTATTGCCCTCAATTACTACCGCATCAACTGGTACCTTTTCACCATTTTTAATAACAATTATATCTCCAACCTCTAATTCTTCTGGACTAACTCTCACTACCTCATCATGTACCATTTTATTCGCATACTCAGGTTTAATATTCATAAGTTCTTTAATAGACTTACGTGAATTATTAACCGCAATCTTTTCTAATATTTTTCCAATATTATAAAGTACAATAACCATTAATCCCTCATGAATATTGTCCGTAAAATAAGCTCCAATACAAGATATTGTAACTAGTAAATTCTCATCAATTCTACCCTTCATTAGTAGTTTTATTGCTTTAACAAAAACCACTCTAAGCAATATAATATAAGCCCCCACTAATAAAACTTCATTAATAATATTATTCTTAATAATCATAGATATCAAAAACAAAACAATTCCAACTATTAACTCTACCAGTTCTCTTCCTATACCATTTTTATTTTTTTTATCATCTTCCATATCCGAAATAACACATACATTAGGTTCAATTTCATTAACAATCTTTTTAACTTCATCAACATTAAAATCTGGTTTACTTGAATATACTGTAATAATAAGTTTATTAAAATTAACTATTGCCTTATCTATATCCTTGTGTTCATTTAACTTAATCTCAATCTTATTAGCACAGTTAGCACAATCTAATTCACTAAGTTTAAATGTATATTTCATTAATATGCTCACATCCCATCTTAAATATTTTTTCTATATGATCATCATCTATCGAATAATAAATCATATTTCCTTCTTTTCTATACTTAACTAATTTTGAAGCCTTTAGTATTCTAAGTTGATGAGAAACAGCCGATTGACTAACATTAATCTTATCAGATATCTCATTAACACATTGTTCTTCTCCAATAAGTATATTAATAATTTTTATTCTTGTCGAATCACCAAATATCTTAAATAATTCTGACAAGTCTATAATCTTATCTTCATCTAATAATTTCATTATATATACCTCCTATATGAATATATGCTCATATATAAATAATATTATACATAAAAAAAGAAAAAGTCAACTCTTTTTCTTATTTTTATTTTTTAATTTTAGATTTTACTAAATTAAACTCTCTTAAATCTAATACCCCATTATTCTCTTTCAAATATCTTGATAAATAAGCTAAATCTAATTCACCAGTTTTAGCCTTATAGCCAAGCATAATATAAGTATCTTTTACTAGTCTTTCAGCCAAAGCATTAGACCCTGCATTAACTAAGTTACTATTAATAACTTTTATTTTCTTTTGATTATTTTCTTCACTTAAAGTATATCTAATTACAGTGTCATCGCTAAGTATCAATGTATTTACTTTTTCATTTTCATCAAATGTAATAATTTTATTCATTTCAACAGATAAATATTTTAAAAAATCTATCTTTTCTTCTCTATTAGGAAAAGTTATATTTAATGCTGTATTTACACAAGACTTATTTAAATATTCAGCATACTCTTCTTCACTCATACCTTCAATTATTCCATACATTGATAATTTATCAATTATCTCACCCGTATTTTTTGAAAAATAAGTATTTTTAGCATCAACATACTTAACATTAACAAATGGTATTAACATTTTTCCAAATATATTTTGATATCTTTGATTATCACTAAAATATTCCAAACACTGCAATAAATTATTATAGTTAATTTTATATCCAGAACTATATATACTATTAATTAATTTAAAATATACTGAATAATTAACCCCTTCGACCATTCCTGTAATTCCTAACCAAACTAAAAGCAATTCTAACATAATATCCCCCTCTTCAAAAAAGTACTGCATAGTATATCACATTTCTTTACATTTTACAAGTTTTTCTAAAACAATCACCTTAAGCATTGCCATTTATAACCATTTATTGTAATATTATATTAGGAGGATAAAGATATGAAATGTGTAAAAATAAAAGATAAAAAAACCATGGAACTATCCGAAATAAATGTTCCTAAAAGTAAAAAAGGCAGCGTTGTTTTCAAAGTTGAATCTTGTGGTATATGTGGTTCCGACATTCACTACTGGGTAAGTGGAGAACCAAAAGGATTAGTTCTTGGACATGAATTCACTGGTACTGTCGTAGATCCCGGCAACAGAAAAGATTTAGCTATCGGTGATCGTATCACTGGCTTGCCTATCAGTCCATGTGGTAAATGTATCCCATGTAAAACTGGTAACGTTCAGTATTGTCTAAGCACTTGGAACGAAGCCGTTGGTTTATCTCTAACAAATCCTGGTGCTTATGCCGAATACTCTAGTTGCCGAAGTGATATGGTAAGAAAATTACCTGATAATGTAAGCTTTGATGAAGGATGTATGGTTGAACCATCAGCCGTATCACTCCACGCTATAAACCTAGCCAACATTAAAGTTGGTGATAAAGTATTAATCGTTGGTGGTGGAATCATTGGATTAATGGCTGCTGAATTTGCTAAACTAAATGGTGCTAACTACGTAGCATTACTAGAAACCAACGAAAAAAGAGGTAAGAAATCATTAAAATATAAAAAAGTAGATGAATACTATAATGCTATGGATACTAATGCCATTAATTTATTATTAGAAAAAACTAATGGCGGTTTTGATAAAGTTATCGAATGTTGTGGTAATTCACCAGCTGTATCCGAAGCTATAATGGCAGTTAAACCAGGAGGAACAATTGTCCTTGTAGGAGTTTCCCTAGAGCCAATAACCATTCCTACTGTCGTAAGTGTAATGCATGAAGTAACTTTACAAGGAGCTATTGCCTATACTGAAGAAGAATTTGATAATGTTATAAATTTAATTGCCACAAAACAATTAAACGTAGAAAAATATATCGATGCTAAAGTACCATTATCTAAAGCTCAAGAATCATTTACAAGACTTACCAGCGGTACTGATGATGCCATAAAAATAATCTTTAAACCAGAAAAAAACAGATAAATAAATCTGTTTTTTATTTTCTATTTTTATTGCTCATTTGACTATATAAATAATCTTCTGTTCTTTCAATAAATTCATATAAAGAAATAATATCAAAATATTCAATTAACGTGAAATCTCTTTCAATACCAGCAGGAATGACATAACCCTTCATTTCAATTTTTAATTCATTAATTTTATTTATTAAAGCCATTCTTGCCGCATCCTGTAATTTCTCTCTTGGTCTTATATTATATTCACTAATTTTTTCTTGATAAATATTATCTAAGTCATATAAACACTCTGATAAATCAAATTTTCTTTCTTCAGGACTGCTACTCTTAATTCTCCATATAATATCTAGTATATCACCAGGTATTTCCTTTTCCTCTGTATTATTCGCATAATAACAAATCAAATATTCATATATTGTTTCTATTACTACATACATAGCTTGTTCTTTTAATTTATTTAAATTATTATAATATTCCACCAATTCGTCATCAGTTAAATTTTTTCCTACTTTACCATCCGGTATTGCAAAACCAAGACTTCTCTCTTCCCTTGCTGCCATTTTCTTTAATTTATGCAAATATTCAATTGTATTATTTATATCAGAAATATAACTTGCTCTCGTCTGATTATAAATGCTTTTTACTTTTCTATCTTTACTACCATCAACAACTTTTTGAACCACTTTTTCTATCTGCATACTATCATTAAATAAAATTTGCAATTCTTCTGGTGTACCTATCAAAATACTATTTAAATCATTTTCTAACTTAGCCATGAAATCAACATCCACTTTTGTCGTACCATTTCTAGCTAAAGCAATATATTTCATACATTCCCTATGAAGTTCATCACTAAGCGAATCTAAATAAGCAACATATTTCGTATACTTATTACATATTTTAAGTATTTCCTCTCTGCCTAACAAAGTATTTTTAGAATTTATTTTTTGATATGTTTCATCTAGCATATTAGATTTTCTCAAATTATATAAAGCCTTAAAATTATTTTTAATTTGACTAACCCTTTGTACTATCTTACTATCAATATTTAAAATTATCGAATCTTTCCTTCTATCTTCAGTAAGTGATAACTCTTGTTTATTTTGATACCAGTCCATAATTTCTGCATATTTTACTGAATCATTCATAATTTCGCGATACGGACCTATAAGTTCTAAATACATATCATGAAGTTTTTCCTCATTAAGTTCTAAATTACCAAGACTTTTTAAAGCATTACTAAGTCTTTTATCAAGCATATCAACTTGTACTTCAAACATTTCAACACACTTCTTATATAATTCAATATACCTATATGTATCTACTAAACTCTGCTGTCTCTTTTCATCAAACATAGTTAACTCATAATACTTATCAACATCTTCCTCATATTTCATAAATAATTTATATTTATATATAGTTGCTGCTTTTTTAAACATCTTGCTATAATATTTTATTATTTTTTCTCTCTCTTCAGGACTCATATTTTTCTGTTTGCTTGCAGTTTCTTTTTGTTTTGTTTTATTATCTTTTTCCTTTTCAGAAGCCTGTTTTTTCTCTTCTTCCTTATAAACATTGTTAAGTATCTTATACGCCTCATTTATCTTTATAGTCATCTCATGAGCTATATTTTGATTATTCGGATTCATATCCGGATGCCACTTTCTCAAAAGATTTCTATGCCTATTTTTAAATTCAGCTATCGATACATTTTCAATAATAAACTTACCTGTAATTCTTTCATTAGTATTACCAAAAAACACTTCATATGCTTCTTTCAAAGTCATTTTACTTCACTCCTTTTATTCATACATAACTAAAGCTGAAAAGCAATAAATTTGTTCTTCTGCATACACGCATGCTGACACTGAAAATTTAATATCTATAACTTTTATTTCTTTTTCTTTAATATAGTTATTTATTGCTTCTTCTAAATCTTTTTCATGAGATTCATCAAATACTTTTACTTTCATTCTTATCACCATCTATATTATAGAGGTAACTTATTAATTATTTTGTCAATTTCTCTTCAATTCTTATTAATTGATTATATTTACACATTCTATCAGTTCTAGACATTGAACCAGTTTTTATTTGTCCTAAATCAAGACCAACTGCCAAATCTGCTATTGTCGTATCCTCAGTCTCACCACTTCTATGAGATATAATCGTTTTATAACCATTTTCTCTAGCCAACTTAATTGTTTTAATAGTTTCCGTATAAGTTCCTATTTGATTAAGTTTAAGTAAAATAGCATTACCAGCTCCTAGTTCTATTCCCTTAGATAAACATTCTATATTAGTAACAAATAAATCGTCACCTACAAGTTGAATCTTATCACCTAACTTATCAGTAATTAATTTAAATCCTCCCCAATCATTTTCATCTACCGGATCTTCAATACTAATAATCGGATATTTATTAATCAATTCTTGATAAAAATCAATTAACTCTTGTGTATCAAGCCTTTTTCCATCTATTTCATACTTTCCATCTTTATAAAACTCTGAAGCTGCTACATCAATCGCTATTGCAACATCCTTACCCGGTACATAACCTGCTCTTTTTATAGCTTCCATTATAAACAAGAACCCTTCTTCATTACTTTTCAAGTTCGGAGCAAATCCTCCTTCGTCTCCTACATTAGTACTATAGCCTTTTTCTTTTAAAACTATTTTAAGTGTATGAAATACTTCAGATCCTACTCTAATTCTCTCCTTCATCGTATCTCTAATAGGTATTATCATATATTCCTGAAAATCTAGTGAATTATCCGCATGAGCACCACCATTTAAAATATTCATCATAGCAGTTGGTAAACTATATTTATCCCCCACATATTCATATAGTTCCAGTCCTGCATCCTTAGCGCTAGCTTTTAACACTGCTAAAGATACCCCAAGTATTGCATTAGCACCTAATTTACTCTTATTTTTCGTGCCATCTAGCTGAATCATTAAATTATCGATTTTTTCCTGGTCTTGAGCTTCCATTCCAATTAAGACTGGTCTTATCGTATTCATCACATTACTAACTGCCATATCGACTCCAAGACCCATAAACTTATCATCACCATCACGAAGTTCTACCGCTTCTCTAACACCAGTCGAAGCTCCTGATGGTACGGTTGCTCTACCCATTACTCCATTATCTAAATATACATCAACTTCTACCGTTGGATTCCCTCTCGAATCAAGTACCCATCTAGCAATAACATCTTTAATTTTACTCATAACGTATTCCTCTCTTCTTCGTAATAATTATCTTATTAACACTCATATTATATATAAAATTAAATAAACTAAATATTTTACCACTTTTCCTAGATAACTTAGTTATCCCACTATTAATAATAATCGTTATCCGTCTATTTTTAACATATTTATCTATTCTACCTCTAGCAACATCTGGGATTAACTTTTTATTTGGAGCTATTAATCCAATATTCTTTGGAAAAAATCTATCCATAAACTCTGGTATCATTCCTCCATGTGTATGTCCAGACAGTATTAAATCAAATCCTGATAATTTATCAAGCACTTCTTTTTCAGTTAAACATATAGGTGAATGTATCAAAGCAATTCCTACAAGTCCCCTAGATTTTTTCTTAAGGCTTTTCTTTTGCTCTGTTAAATATTCTAGTAATACCCTTACTGATTCATCATTCTCTATGTTGTAATAATAATTATTTGGTAAAGTAAAACCAGCCACATATACATATTCATCTACATACACATCATCATCAAGAACATATATATTATTAAGTTCATTTAATTTCTTAAAAAACGTTTTATCACTATTAACCAAAATATCATGATTACCAAGAGAAATAATTACCGGAGCTATTTCTGATATATCACTTAAAAAACTAACTAGTTCCACTATTTTATATTTATTCTTAATAATACTACTATCATCAACCAAATCTCCAGTAATCATAATGTAATCTGGGTTATTAACATAAATCATTTTCTTAATTTCATCAAGTTGACTTGTCTTTGTATTAATACTAAAATGAATATCTGCAAGATGTATAATATTAATATCTTTTTTCGTATCATCAATATTAACTATATCTACTTTTCTCTTAATTTTATTCATTTTTAAGACCACCAAAACGTCTAGATCTATGATTAAAATGATCAAGTGCTATATCATATTGTGTATTATCAAAATCTGGAAAATAACATTTTGGAAAATATAATTCTGCATACGATAACTGCCATAACATAAAGTTACTAATTCTCTCTTCTCCACTCGTTCTTATCATGAAATCTATATCTGGTAAATCATTATATAAATACTTTTTAAATATATCTTCTGTTACTACATCCACATTATCAGCAATAATTTTATTAACTGCATCTACTATTTCAGCTCTTCCCCCATAATTTAAACATATATTAAGTATTCCTAAATCATTCTCTTTAGTCATTTCTTCCAAACTATCCATAGCATCTAATACTTCTTGACTAAGCTTATCTCTTCTTCCCGAAAAAACAACTCGAATATTTTCTTTCACGAAATATTTGCTATCCCTTTTAAACCCTTTAATAAATAAACTCATTAAATAATTAACCTCATCTATTGGACGTTTAAAATTTTCAGTTGAAAAAGCAAATACACTCAAATATTTTGTACCAGTACTAAGTATATATTTACTAAGTTTAAGTAAATTCTCATACCCTGCCTTATGCCCCTCAGTTCTTTTTAAGCCTCTTTCCGTAGCCCATCTACCATTACCGTCTAAGATAATCGCTGTATGTTTAGGTATCTTTACTATTGTCTCCATTTTTAGTACTCTCCTTATAATAATTATATTATATTTGCTATAAACTATCAAGATTTTTCGTATCAAAGTGTAAACTTTTTTAAAAACTAAAGACATATAATTAAAAAAAAGATATAATACAAATGAGGTGGTAAAATAAATGTGTGGAATAATTGGTTATACCGGTAAAAAGAATTCTATCCCTATTATCATGGATGGTTTATCATCCCTTGAATATCGTGGATACGATTCCGCTGGTATCTCATACATAAAAAATAAAGAAATTCATACTATCAAAAGTATTGGAAAAATTGAAAATTTAAAAAATAAAATTGATAAATCTTTAGAAAGTAATACTGGTATTGGACATACCAGATGGGCTACTCATGGTGGCGTAACTTTAAATAACTGTCATCCCCATACATGTAACTCTGTAACTCTAGTACACAATGGTATTATTGAAAATTATTTATCTCTTAAAAAAATTTTATTAGATAAAGGTTATAGTTTTTATGGAGAAACAGACACTGAAGTTCTAGCAGGATACATAGATTATTGCTATAAAGAAACTAAAGATAAAGTATTAGCTATAGATAAAGCTATAAAATCAATTACTGGAAGTTATGCCCTAGGAATTATCTTTAACGATGAAACTGATACAATATACGCAACAAGAAAAGATAGTCCTTTAATCGTTGGTTTATCTGTTGATGGTAACTTCATTGCATCTGACATGCCAGCCATTGCAAAATATACGAATAAGTATTTTCTATTAAATACTGAAGATATTGTCACATTGCATAAATCTAGCTATATCGTAACAAATAACAATAAAGAAATTAAAAAAGAAATCTTAACATATGAGCACTCAGTTAATGAACAAGATCTATCAGGATATGATCACTACATGTTAAAAGAAATTAATGAAGAGCCAGTATTAATTAGAAATAATATCGTCAAAAATCTAGATAATATCCCAGATATTAAAAAATATAAAAATATTTATATTGTCGGATGTGGCAGTGCTTATCATGCCGGTTTAGTATCTAAATATACCATGGAAAAATATCTAAAAAAACCCGTATATGTTTATCTTGCATCAGAATTTAGATACAATGAGTTATTCCTAACTAAAGATGATCTTGTAATAGTAATATCACAGTCTGGAGAAACAGCAGATACCCTTGCATCTCTAAGAATAGCTCACACTTATAAAGCTACTGTTCTAGCTCTAGTTAATGTCTTTGCTAGTTCTATCGCTAGAGAATCAGATATCGTTATCTATACAAATGCCCTAACTGAAATCTCCGTAGCAACTACCAAAGCATACATAATGCAAGTATATTATTTAGGTTTACTAACTATCAAAAATAGTAATCTAGATTATCAAGAATTATTTGATAATTATAAATTACTACCTAGTTTATTAGAAAATGTAATAAATCTAAATGTATATAAAGATATTGCAAAGATCCTAAGTAAACAAAAAGATATATACTTCTTAGGAAGAAAAGCTGACTATGCTATCTCTATGGAAGGTAGTTTAAAATTAAAAGAAATATCATATATTCACTCTGAAGCATACCCTGCTGGCGAATTAAAACACGGAACAATCTCCCTAATCGAAGATAACACCATTGTCATATCTGTTATTACTGATCCGACTATCGAAGATAAAACTTGTAGTAACATCTTAGAAGTAATATCTCGTGGTGCAAAATCTATAATAATAGCTACTGATGATATTCATGTCGATAAACAATACTACGACTATTTAATCAAAGTACCAACTACCATCGATATCTTAAAACCATTACTAGCCGTAGTACCATTACAACTACTTAGCTATTATACTGCCGTACTTCTTGGTTGTGAAATAGATAAACCTAGAAACTTAGCAAAATCAGTAACTGTTGAATAATAAAAATCAGGATTTATCCTGACTTTTTATTTTATTATTTCTATATTTTTCCCCTTCAAAATAAAATTACAATTATTGATAATATTATCATCAATTTTACTAAAATATAACTTAATACTACTAACACTATCTACCAAATTATCAATTTTTATTATTTCTCCCATATTAACAATTTTAACCATACCATTATAATAATTATCAATATTTTTACTTATAATCGGATAATGTGTACATCCAAGTACTATCGTATCAATATCCGAATAATTCGATAAATAACCATTAAGTATATTATCAATTTTCATAAATTCATTATTCTCTATTGCTGGTACTAACAAAGGCGTAGCCATCTCTATCACACATTTATCTACATTATTTTTAAATATATGGCTATCTATCGTTCTCTCTGTACCAATTACCAGTATTTTCCTACTATCACTATTATTTAAATATTCTAAAGTATTAGATATAACATCATATATTCGTATCTTATATTTATCTCTCAAATAAAAAATACAATTAGATGATACCGTTCCACAAGCTACAACTATTACCTCTGCACCCTTTTCGAGTAAAAATTCAATATTTTTACTAGCTAGTTCTAACAATTCATCAGTACTCTTAGAACCATATGGAATATTTAATGTATCTCCATAATATATATATTCATTATTCGGATATCTCTCTACTAAAGAACGAAGTACTGTAAGTCCTCCAACTCCCGAATCAAATAAACCTATACGCATAAAATCACCATAATTAATCATGACACATTTTTATAAAATAGTCAAACATTTGCCTAATCTCGTATGTTTTGTCATACATATCTTCCGGATGCCATTGTAATCCCACAAAAAATTTTTTATCTTTGTCTTCTATTGCTTCAACAAAACCATTCTCTGAATATGCCACACTATCTAATATACACTTATTAACTGCAAAACGATGCCTACTATTAACCATCATCGTCTCAGTACCTACAATTTTTCTAAGTAAACTATCTTTATTTAAACTAATCATATGTTCTCCATTAATATAATGATTATCTATTAAATCTAATTTTCCACCAAATGCTAAAGCCATTTCCTGCATCCCTAAGCATATTCCTAATACTGGTACATCCTTGTCATATAATCTTTTAATAATAGTCATATTCTTCTCATCTTCAAAATCTCCCCCTTGAAAAATAAAACCATTACATATATCAAAATACAGTTCTATCTTATCATTACTAATTCCTATAGGTATTCCCCCACTATTAATAACGCATCTCTCTATTTCACTATAAACTACTCCTATTTTTTTACCTGTCTCTGACAAACCATTTCTCTCTATAATACCAATAATTAAACTCATAAAATCACCTAATAAATATATGTAAAAAAAAGAAGCATTATACTTCTTCCATATTATCTAAATATTCAGCTAATTTTTTATAAGAATCAAGTGACCAAAATTTCCATCTTTCATTATCAGGAAAGCATCCTAAAGTCCTATCTTCTCCATCAGGTATGAAAATAAAATCCCAACTCCAACCATAAGTACCCGATTTAACTTTAGCAATAGTACCCTTCGTTATTCCAACAAAAGTTATTGGTTCTTCTCCATATTTGCAATATGCCAAAACTTCTTTAAAATATGCTCGTCTATTACTAACCCCATCTAATAGTTTTAATAATCCATCCTCTCCTAAAGTATCATCAACATAATGCGTATATACTCCAGGAAATCCATTTAATGCTTCAACAAACAAACCAGTATCATTTTTTAATACATCGCATTTTAATTCATTTGATGCCCATTTAGCAGAATATTTAGCTACATCTTCAACGTCATCAGCCTGAATCTCAATCGTATCAATCTTCTTGTTATCAACTGTATATCCAAGTGGTTCCAATATTTGTCTAGCACTATCAATCTTAGCCCAATTACCTGTTACATAAGTTATCTTTTTCACACATTTACCTCCATGCCTAAATTATATCACAAATCAAATCTTTTTACATCAATTCATATTCTCTAACATACTTATATAATTCTAAATATTTATCAATTTCTACATTTTCACATACACATTTTAATTCATTTAACATATTTAATTCACCACCAAATTTAAAAGTAAAATATTCTAATTGAATTATATCATAAAAAACATTAAATCATATAAAAAAGCTAGAAAAAATCTAGCCTTTAACATTCATTTATGGCGTCCTCGATTGGGATCGAACCAACGGCCTATCGCTTAGGAGGCGATCGCTCTATCCTACTGAGCTACGAGGACACATATTAATTATAACACAATCCATGAATTTATCAATTAATCTGTAATAATTTCATCCACTTTTTGATCATATTCATCCATAAATTTGTCACCAATCAAACATTCCCTATAGCAAAGTCCTATCTTATAAACCTTATTATTTTTATAAAACCTATCGTAGTAGCCACCACCATATCCAATTCGATAACCCTCTTTCGAGTAGCATACTCCTGGAGTAATAGACACAAAACCGCTGTAGTCTTTAACCCTCTCCCATCCATTAGGTTCCAATATTCCAAACTTACCCATATGGGTATCTTCAAGACTATTAATATAATAAAAATTCATTCTCTTGCCCTCTATCCTAGGAATAGCCACCAATTTCTTCTTACTAAGTAAATAATTAATAATTCTTATCGTATCAACCTCATCATTTAATGATACATATATAAGTACCCCAGAACTATTTATTATCTGTAAATTACTAATTACTTTATTATATATAATTTCATCTAACTTATCACGTTCTATTATATTCTTTCTAACTACTAAATACTTTTCTCTTAATTCCTTTTTCATAATATTATTATAAAATAAAAGCCTAGTTTTTACTAGACTATTTTTCAATCATATTTAATAAATTAATTTTAAATATATCTTTTGCGGCATGAGTTTTAGACACCATAACGCCTTTATAAGTAGTTAATTCTTTTTGATGCCCTTCAAGTAATATATCATCTGGAGTTATATTATCTAACATTACAATTTTCTCTTTTTTATAAACTGAATAATGTAATACAATATCTCCATGTACTTTATTAAACATCATATCCGTAGGTAATTTAAGATCATATTTAGTAATATTCTTATCATCTCTTACTTCTACTCCTAAAAAATTACCTTCTCTTAAAGCTGGATAAAATTCAAACAAAAGCTTTTTATATGCTAACATGTTATACTTTTTAACAGCTCTCTCTTTTTTTCTATATTCATTTTCATTTAAATATTCGATAACATAATTATTCATCATATTACCCCCTTAAAATTAACTATTTTTTTCTACTTTTTTTCTTAACATCATCTTGTTGTTCTTCCTCGTAAACACTTTTAACTGGTTCTAATAATGCTTTATATATCTTAAGTTGTTCAATCATCTTCTTCGTATCGCTAAGTGGAATATCATCCATAACTAATGTATCAAAAACATTTTCCGTAAGTTCTTCAGAAATATATTCTTGTTGTTTAACAAGTCTCTTTTGTGTTTTTTTAGAAACATCAGTTACAATATCCTTGTCAGCTTCTAAGGCCTGTTCTAGTTCTTCTTTATTCTCAAGATAATCTTTCCATAAAGATATTTCTTTTTCTTTTTTTGATTTTACATAACATACTGAAGAAAAAGATACTGCTAAACCACAATCAATAGCTATGGCCATATTCATTGTTACGGGTGTATCTACACCAAAGTAAACCCCATTAAAGAATAATGCAAATAAAGCTATTAAAAACATTGAAGTATTATATTTCTTAAGTAATTTACCAGCATTATTTATTAATTTTAAATATTGTTGTTCCATACGTTCATTAAATTTTTGATAATTTTCTTTATTTTTCTCTACTGTTTTTTTGTATCCCTTAGGAAACTTAGCTATAATACTATCATTAGTTAATTCTACATCTGTTAAAAATGCTTCTGGATTTTCAAAATGTTCTGAATAATCTTTCATTTATATCTCCCCTTCCATAAATGGAGTTATATAATATCACATTTTAGTTAATTTGTCAAACAAAACCCTTTAAAATCAAAGAAAAAAGACTATTATAGCCTTTTCTTAATAAATAATACTAAATATATAATAATAACTATTAAACTAACAATTAATAGATATATATTAAACTTATTTATAAATAAACTTGTTCCATTTGCAGCAATATGCATTACCATCGGATATAATATATTTCCATTATTGACATAAACATATGATACTAATAATCCCAATATAAAAGCATATACCATATTTATAAGTCCACTATGCAAAAGAGCAAATACTAAACTTATTATAATAATACTTTGCCACAAAGTATACCTCTCTCGTGCCTTATTAAGTGCTGTATATCTAAACAAAATCTCCTCAAATATTGGTCCCAATATAACACTATATATAATTAAAACATATATATTCGTATCAATTATTTCCTTATCCTTTATATAATCAAATACTATCATATTATATGCTATAGATAAAGATATTCCTAATATAATAAATATAAGTATTTTTAAATATTTAACCTTCTCTTCAGAATGTTTATTTTTCTTATATAAATATATACTAAGAGGTATTACTAATAAACCCATTAAAACCATACTGTATTTGTATATCTCATCTATATTATTAATTAATCCCGTATTATCTCCAATTAATACATATCCAAGTATTAATACTATTATACTTACATACAGTACTAAATAACTAAATATGATATCTTTTAAACAATACCATATATTCTTCATATTATCACCACCTAAAGTATAACAAAATAATTAAAATTTTACTATATTTTTTTATAAAATTATGTTATAATTTTATAAAATAGAGGTGATTATATGAATCAAATGTTAACCAAAGATCATGAATATGGTATTCATTTTTTAGCTTCATCTACTACCAGATATTATCTTGTTGCTCCCATCAAAGGCAAAAATAACTATGAACTTTTCGTATTCATCCCTGATGATAAAACTATAAATCTTCCTAGAGAGAATTTTATAGAAAGTATTTCCCTAATCGAAGAAACCATTAAGACTCAAAATCCAAATCAAATACTAGCAATACCTATCATAGATTCTAATCTACTAAAAAATGCCAGTACAACTAATGATACTAGACCATATCTGCACTTATTCGATCAGATTAGAGGAATAACTAATGATGTTTACAAACAAATAAGTTCTGCTAATAGTTCTGTTTCACAAACTGTTACATTTATAAAAACAAACGACGAAAATACTAAATTTATTGATTTTATTGAACTATATGTTAATACTAATACTCCTGGTGCCATCCAAGTTGTTAACTTAACCAGTTTAACCAAAAGTAATGATTTAGAAAACACAATCAATGAAACACTTACCGTAGAAAAACCTCTAACAAAAAAATTAACTCCACCTAAAGATATCCCCAAAAATGCTGGATACGCTAATATATTCCTAACCTGCATAACCATGATCATATCCCTTATACTAGGTATATCTATTGCTACAATGATAATAAAATAATGGCCATTTAATTGGTCATTATTTTTATTTTAATATTGTTAATAAAATACTTGTTAATGGTATTAATCCACCTGATACAATCATTACTATTTTTCTAAGTCTATTATTATATCTCATATTTATACTAAAATTATCTATTCTCTTACTAATTACAAATACTCCTAACATTAAAACAATAATTATCCCTATAAAAGGATTTATATTAAGTAAAATACTACTTATTATTCCCATAACTATTCCATATAATATTTGCCCCTCAGCAATAATCGGACTACGTTTACTATCACATAATATATATACCGCATAAAATATAATATTACTAGATAAAATGGTTATAAGAAAATATTCTAATCCTAAAGAATCAAATAAACTATACATTAATGTTATTAAAGTAACAGTTAAAACATATGATATAAATAAATTATATTTAATAGACTTTTTGTTAAATAAGTATAAAAATGCTATTAAACTAACTATAGAACTTATATAAAAATCTCCTCGTAGTAGGCATATAATATTATCCATCCCCGATTCAATTTCTAAAGTAGCTATTGGATATTCAAAGAAAAATACATATATATAACCTACTAATAAACCAATCAAAACTGATGAAAGTTCTATATTTTTATATATTTTTTTAAATCCCAAAGTACTAACAATTGCAACTCCCAATGCATTATAACTATATTTATAAAATAATAAACTAAGTATTAAAGAAATAGATAAAATATTATCATCAATAATAATTTCTAATATCTTTTTTTTACTATTCATCATCCACCATAGTAAAATACATAAAATAGCACTAATTATACTCTTTATACCAATAATTAATTCACTATATCTAATATAATTATATATTAAATAATATAAAACAATAAATAACAAAGAATATACATAATTTAAATTAATTCTTTTTATACTATTATTTGATTTAACATATGTTTTATTACAAGTTTTAAATTCACTCATTTCATATTCCCCCTAATTTTATTTATTTCATCTCTTACTTCAATTTTAGAGGGACAAACATAAGAACAAAGTCCACATGATACACATTTATTTATTTTAAAATCTAATGCCCTCTTCGGATCATCCAATATCTTTGAAGGTATAATACCAACAGGACACACTTCACTACATTTACCACACTTTATACATGGATAAACTTTCTCTTGTTTTTCTTCTAAGAGTAAAACACAATTAACATCTTTAGTTATAATAAAATCATCACTTGCTATACTCTTTCCCATCATAGCACCACCTGCTATTAATATTGGATTCTTAATTTTCTTAAAATTATTTGTCTTCATTAACAGTTCCGATAAATTGGTACCAATCTTTAATTTATAATTACATGGATTTTTAACTCCATCACCCGCTAACGTCACTATTCTCTCGGTAAGTGGTTTATGATATTTAAGCATTTCATATATTGCATATATCGTAGATACGTTTTCATTAATTACTCCAACTTCTATTGGTAATCTATCATATGTAAGGCCTAATATTTCTGATACTAAATATCTCTCATATCCGTTCGGATAAGCATCTGGTAAACTATATACTTTAATATTCGGATAAGTATAAATATATTTTAATATTTTTTTAATAATACCTTCATTTCTCTCATTAATTGCAATATATGCTTTTTCTATTCCCATTATTTCCATAATTGCATCTATTCCTTCAAGTATCTCTTCTGCATAATTCATCATTAATGCTCCATCAGCACTTGCATACACTTCACATTCAGCACCATCTACAATTAAATATTTAATTTTTTTATCCGTATCATACTTAATATATGTAGGAAAATCCGAACCAGCTAACCCTGTAATACCATTTTCTCTAAGCATATACACATATTCATTCTTACTATATTTAGTAATATCTTTTTTCTTGCCTACTTTATTTAAATATTTCTCTTTAAAATCATTCTCAATAACTACACACTTTACTTTTTTACCATTCGATATATATTTTTCTTGAAAACCTACAACAACCCCACTAACTGTTGATATTAACGGAATATCACATACACTACTTTTTCCTATTACTGTGCCAATACAAACATAATCCATTACATGTACACTTTCTTTGTATTTGTATCCCATTTTACTCTCAAGAGGAATATATATAATTTGCATTTTTACATCATCATTAATTTTTTTCGTAGGACTAATCTTCTTATCATTAATAGTAACCATTATCTTATCTCCTTAGCACAATTATACAATAAATTTACAAAATATTAAAGAAAAATGAAAAAGTTTATTTTTCTACTTCTTCATTTTTATCATAACTATAACTTATTTTCTTAACTTTTGATAGATCTCTATCAATTGTTAAGTCAACATATTTATCACTGCCATTAGCAATTACCGTATCAAAAAGACCAAGTACATATAATTCCTCATTATCAAATTCAAATACGACATATAATTTCTCTATTTTCTTATCATTACCACTATTATTAACAATACGAGCTAAATATTTAGAATTACCATCTCCCGCATCAAGTAACTGTCCTACTATATCCATGTCATCATACTTCATATCTTTAAGTATTTCTTTATTATCAATATTACTAATCTTATCTCCATCGCTATCATCATTGTCTCTATTAGTCAACATATATACAGAAAAACCAACACATACAACAATTACTACTATTGATAATATCATCATTATTTTCTTTTTATCCATATTTCCTCCTAATCAGCATAATTATCAAAATATCCCTGAATGAATACTACTGGAGTACCCTTATCACCAGAACCACTTGTAAGATCACATAAAGATCCAATTAAATCTGTAAGTCTTCTAGGTGTTGTTCCTTGAGATATCATTTTACCAGTTAAATTATCTTGTTTCTCTCTAATTTCATTTCTAATAGCTTCCGCTAATTCTTCTCCTCTTAAGTTTTCATATTTATTATCAGATACATATTTAAGTTTAATTTCATTCGGTGTACCTACCAATCCATCCGTATATGCTGGAGAAACCACCGGATCAGCCAATTCCCATATTTGACCAATCGGATCCTTAAAAGCTCCATCTCCATATACCATAACTTCTATTTTCTTACCAGTAAGTTCAAACATTTTCTTTTGAATTTCATTAACAAGTTTGACTCCTGTCTTAGGAAATAACTTAAGCCTTTCCTCCGTAGATTTATTAGAACCTAAAAGTCCATATTCTGGATTATACCCCGATTCGTTAATTGGTTTATTCATAATCTCAAATAATCCATATACATTAGCCCCTGCATTAGTCAACTTTTCTTTAGTATTATATCTCGTATGAATATCACAATTAATTACATTTTTTGTATATTTAAGTATATCTACTGGATTATTAGAAAAAACAAACTCTACATCACAATTTTCAGATTTAATTAAATCTCTATAAAACTTAACCATATTTACCCCAGTAAATGGATGTATAAAATCAGAAAATTCCTTTTCATAATCCTCCTCACTAATCATATCACTCATCGAAAATCTACTATTAATAAGTTTATCTTCATCCATTATTCCATTTCCAACTTCATCTCTTGGAAAAGATAACAGCATTGTAATTTTATCCATTCCTCTTGCTATTCCCTTAAGAATCATTGAAAATCTATTTCTACTAAGAATTGGAAAAACCAAACCTACTTCCTTATCAGGAAATTTATTAGAAACATCTAAACTAATATCAGTTACAGTAACATAATTCCCTTCAGATATACCTACTACTGCTTCTGTTATAGCAATAATGTCCTTATCTCTAAATTCAAATCCCTCACTTTCCTTTGCCTTCATTACTGAATCAACTACTACTTCTGCTAAATTTGTATCCTCTTTAATTATAGGTGTTCTAATACCTCTAACAACTGTACCTACATATCTCATCATATTCCTCCTATCTATACATTAATTTTATCATATTTATAAATATTTAGAAAGTTTAATTAAAAATAAATATCAAATTTATGTAAACCAACTTGTATAAACCATTAGTTTATCATATACTTAAGTTAACAGTATGAGTGGAGTGTTAACAATGAAAGAAAAACTAATTACCGCCATTACCGAAAGAAATGGCAAAATAACTTTTAAAGAGTTAAAAAAGAAACTTGAAGTAGATGAAATAGAACTTCAAAATTTATTATTAGAATTAAAATTGGATGGTAAAATATTGCAAATTTCAAATAAATATTCTCTATTTCCAGAAGATTTATTAATTGGTAGTATTACTAAATCATTATCTGGAAATATCTATTTAATGTACAACAGCTTAAGAATACCTATATCATCTAATTTTTTTACTGCCGTTATCCCAAACGATATCGTTGCATTCAAAATTAATGATAAAGATGAAGCTGAAATACATTCAATAATTGATAGACCTACCAGTAATATCACTTGTGAAGTAAGTTGTGAAGCTGGTAAAAAAACTATTATTCCTTATCACAGTGGAATAAAAGTTTCATTATCAAATGAAGAATCAAAAGAACTCTTAGATGGTGATATAATTCTTGTAAATATCGATATTAATGATCAAGATGATTATTGTACCGGCCATCTAATAAAAACAATTGGTCATAAAGATGATCCAAACATTAAAGAAATAGCCGTAGCTATAAATTATGGATTTGATAACGATTACGATGAAGAATATCTTGAAGAACTTAAAAAAATTCCTAAAGATACAAGCAATGAAGATTTATCAAAAAGAGTTGATTTAAGAAATGATAACTTTGTAACTATTGACGGAACAAATACCAAAGATATGGATGATGCCGTATTTGCCAGAAGATTAGATAATGGTAATATCGAAGTAAAAGTATCTATTGCTGACGTATCACACTATATCCATCCAGATTCTAAAATATTTAAAAGAGCATCTGAAAAAACTACCAGTTTGTATCTAAAAAATTCCGTATTTCACATGTTTCATCATTTAATATCAAATGGAATTTGTTCCCTAAATCCAGATGTTGATAGATTAACAAAAACTGTAACTATGGAAGTTGATAACCAAGGTAAAATAATTAATACTAAAATAGAAAAAACTATAATTCACTCTAGAAAGAAAATGAATTACAACGATGTTGATAAAGTATTACTCGGAGAAATACCTAATGGTTACGAAAATTATGTTGAATTAATAAAGTTGCTAAATGAAGCTTCTAATAAAATTGGCTCTAGATTAGAAAAAGATGGTTTCATATCATTTGCCAATGAAGAGCCCGAAATAAGTTATAACAGAGATGGCGAAATAACCGATTTCAAAGAAATAGATGAACAAAGCCCTGCCAGAAAACTAATCGAATATCTAATGATCGCTGCCAACGAAGAAGTTGCTATCTATTTATTATATTCTGGTTTACCTGGAGTATTTAGAGTCCATGAATCCCCAGATATTAGAAAAATAAATGAAGCCATTAAATCAGTTAATACTTTAGGTAAAAAAATAAAGTATGTAAAAGAAGTAGATGATCCAATGGTTATTCAAAAAATTATCAATTCTCTAAAAAAAGATAATAATTATAAAGTAATATCCAATCTCTTCTTAAGATTTATGAAAAGAGCTAGATATAGTACAGATAATATTGGTCATTATGCCCTATCCTTATCATCATATACCCATTTCACATCTCCTATAAGAAGATTAGCAGATCTATTAGTACACTACATCTTAGACATCCTACTAATTCATCCAGAATTATGTGAACATATTGATATAGATGATATGAAAGAAGAATTACAAATGCATTGTGATAAAGCTTCATTCATGGAACGTCAAGCTCAACATGCCGAACAAGACCAAGAAACTGAAGCTATTATTTCAAGAATGTCCAAACATACTGGTGAAGAATATACTGCCACCGTTTTAGAAGTTGGCAAAAAGTTCCGTGTAAGATTAAATTCTATCGACATTTATATAGATCCAAAAGATCTATCTTCAAGTTTCAGATATAATAAAAAGAAAAAATTATATTATGATTATTCCAATGATTTGTATTTAAAATTCGGAACAAAAGTCATTATTCGTATTACTCACGTAAATATTGCAAATAGATGTGTATCTGCCGAAATTCTAAATATCATAGAACCTAAAAAATTAACAAAGAAAAAAAAGTAACGATATAAACCGTTACTTTTTTAGTGCCAAAGCACATCTATATCAAACTACAAGGCAAATTTAAATCTAAAATAAATGTAAGTGATTACTAGATCGTAAACCTTATAGTTGATACCTAATTATTTGCAAATCTATCTTTTATCTTTGCACTAATAATACCCATATCAGCTCTTCCTTTAACCTTAGGACTAACTTCTTTCATAATAAGGCCAAAGTCTTTATTACTCGTAGGATTTATCTTTTCAAACGCTAAATCTATTATTTCATTAATTTCATCTTCAGTTAATTGAACCGGCATATATTCATTTAATATAGCAATTTCTTTTTCATTTTGTTCTACTAAGTCCATTCTATTAGCTTTCTTAAACTCATTAATTGAATCATTTCTCATCTTAATTTGTTTAGCAATTACTGAAATAACTTCTTCATCTGTCAAATCTCTTTTTTTATTAATTTTTTCTAACTGAAGAGCACCCTTAACCATACGAATTACACCTAAAGAAAAATTATCCTTACTCTTCATATAGTTAATCATATCGCCATTAATTTTCTCTAATAAAGTCATTATTGAGCCTCCTAATACTTATTCTTGTTATTCTTTCTTGAATTAATAGTATTAATCTTTTTTTCTTCTCTATGACGAACTCCTGGTTTCTTATAACCATCTGCTCTTTCTCTAGCTTTAGAAAGGATACCACTCTTGGCAGTCTCAGTCTTAAATCTTTTTAAAGCGAACTCTAAATTATTGTTCTTAACAATAGTAGACATTCCATATCCCTCCCTTCAATGACAATACGATTATATCAAACTTTTTTTAATTATTCAAGTATATTAGTACTAAATTTCGACAAATTTACCTCCATTTAGTACTTTTTTCCATTTCTCTTTGAATATCTCTCTCTTTAAGTACCTCTTTCTTATCATAAGTCTTTTTTCCTTTACATAATCCTAAAAGTACTTTAGCAAGACCATTTTTAAAATAAATCTTTAAAGGAATCAATGTATATCCCTCTTGATTAACCTTATTACTAATTTTCATTATTTCCTTTTTATGAAGTAATAACTTCCTATTTCTAGTCTCATCATGATTAAATATATTCCCCTCTTTATAATGAGCTATGTACATATTAAGTAAATATATTTCACCATTACGAATCATTCCATAACTATCCCCTATATTACACTTACCTTGTCTAATAGACTTAATCTCTGTACCAGTAAGCACTATTCCAGCTTCATACTCTGTATCTACAAAGTAATTATGTCTAGCTTGTCTATTTAAAATCTCCATAATACCTCCCTTTAATTACTAAGCAAAACTGTATGTATTCTATCATCACTACTATCTATTATTTTTGCATAATTATTATATACACTCTGATAATTATCTAAATAATTCCCTATGTTACTATCAGACATTGGTAACACCATAAAATCTTTATAATTGTTATAATATGTATATATCAATTCGTTCATAACATTATCAATTCTAATCTTCCCACTATCTGTATTCTTAGTAACAACAACAGAACTAAGCAATCCAATAAAACACTTATAATTATAACACATCTCACTCTTTTGAGCAGAAATAAAATTTCCAAGGGAATAAAATACCAACGTATTTCCAATAAATTCAACCGGTTGAATAACATGCGGATGTGTTCCAATAACTATATCTACACCTTTATCAGCCAAAAACTTAGCTAGTTCTCTTTGACTATCCGTCGGAGTATGCGTATATTCAACTCCCCAATGCATTGCAACAATTAACAAATCAACTTTATTTCTAATATTTTCTATATCCTGACTAATCTTTTCTTTATCAATCAGATTAACTAAATAATCCTTACCATAAGGAATAACATTACCATTCGTACCATAAGTATAATTTAAAAATGCATACTTAATATTATTTTTCTCTATTATCGTAGATTCTAATTGTCTCTTTTCATCATCACTTGAATAGCTTCCAATTGCTAACACTTTATCCTGATTATTCCAATATTCTCTCGATAATAATACAGCCTTTTCGCCTCTATCCAATGTATGATTCGTAGCTAAACTAACCAAATTAAATCCCGCATCTATCATTGCATCCCCAACTTCTTGAGGAGAATTAAAACTCGGATAACTACTAAGACCTATATCACTACCACCAAGTATTGTTTCTTGGTTATAGTATGCTACATCAGATTCATTTATTTTGTTTTTAATATATGGTAAATACTTTGAAAAATCATACCTTTGCTCTTTATCACTCCATGCATCGTTATATAAACTATCATGTATAAGCACATCTCCGACCATAGAAATCTTTATACTATATTCTTTATCCTCTTTTAAAGGTAGATTATTATCAACCTCATCTACATTTTTATCATATAAGTAAATTATTCCATATATACATAATAACAAAACAATTAAAATGAGCATTAAAAAGAATAAAATCTTATTTCTTTTTCTTATTTTCATTCTCTTTTTTATCCATTTCATTAGTTAATTCAAAATCAACTTGAGAATCTTCTTTCGAAGCCCTAATTACTTCTACATAAACCTTATCTCCATACATATATTTTTTCTTTGTATTCTTACCAAATATCGTACTAAGTTCTTTATTATATATATAATAATCTCCTTTTAATGAATCAATTCTAACTAATCCTTCTACCGTATTTTCTAACTCTACAAAGAATCCAAATTCACATACCCCACTAATTACTCCAAGATATTTCTCACCAATATGATCTTCCATATATTCCGCTTTTTTCATCTTCTCTACATCTCTTTCGCAATTAATAGAATCCTGCTCTTTCTTCGAAGATTGATTAGCAATATCAAATAATCTACTCTTCCAATAGCTAATAGTCTTTGAATCCTTATTCTTCGTATAATCCTTAACCAATCTATGTAATGTTAAATCTGGATATCTTCTAATTGGTGAAGTAAAATGCGCATATCTTTTACTTGCTATTCCAAAATGTCCAATATTAATATCCGAATATTTAGCCTTAGCCATTGTCTGAATAGCCATAGTATTAAGAATAATTTCATCATCTCTACCTTTAAAATGTTTAAGTAATCTTTGATAATCAGTTACCTTAAATTTATTAATATCAGCTTTAATATTACATCCCTTTAAATTCAAGAATTTTAAAAATACTTGTAACTTTTCTTTGTTAGGTTTATCATGCACACGATATATTCCAGGAACTTTCATATCCTCAATATATCCAGCTACTGTTTCATTAGCAAGAATCATAAAATTCTCAATTAACTTCTCTCCTGTCAATTGTTCTCTTAAAACAATATCATATGGATGACATTTTTCATCTACTAATATCTTAGCTTCAGGTCTGTTAAATTCAAGATATCCATGATTAACCATTTTCTTTCTAAGTATATTAGATAACTCATTCATCAGTTTTAAATCATCAACATATGGTTCATATCCTTCAGGTATAATATTTTTCTCTAATATGTCATTAACACACTTATAAGTCATCTGTTTTCTACTTCTAATAACACTCTCACATATCTTATAACTAATAACATATCCTTTACTATTAACATTCATTATACAAGATAAAGCTAGCCTATCAACTTCTGGATTTAATGAACAAATTCCATTAGATAAAGTATGTGGTAACATTGGAATAACCCTATCTACCAAATATACGCTAGTTCCTCTGTCATATGCATCTCTATCTATCACACTATCTCGTTTAACATAGTGTGATACATCAGCAATATGTACTCCCAATTCATATACATCATTACTTATCTTCTTAATACTTACTGCATCATCTATATCCTTCGTATCATCACCATCAATGGTAAATATTACTTTATCACGTAAATCTAATCTACCATCATACTCATCTTCCAATACATGATTAGGTATACTAGCTACAGCATCCATTACCTCATCACTATGTACTGGTTCAAATTCATACTGATAAACAAAAGACAATATATCTACTCCAACATCATTTTTATGCCCAATAATCTTAAGAATTTCTCCAATTCTTTCATGTCCTTCAATAATTTGCTTAACAATAACTTTATGTCCCTCAACTGCACCAAGTAATTTATCATTAGGTATAAATATATCACTATAACCACTTTTATCAGGATGAACAAAATATTCACCATTCTTAACATAAACTTCTCCAATTAAAGAAGAATCATCTCTTTTAAGAATTCTAACTACTTTACCCTCTCTAGTCTTTTTATTAATTATTTCTATAATAACTTTATCATTATTTCTACCATCCAATAAATTACTACCATTAACATATACATCATCTTCGTCAAAGCTCGGATCTAATACCACAAATCCATATCCCTTTGGGTTAACTAGTAATTTACCCGTCTTAAAATTAGTATTCTCTATCTTCGTATATCTTTTTTTCTTCTCACTATAATAAATTTTACCTTCTTGACAAAGTTTATTTAATACCTTTTCAAGTTCACTATATTCATTAACCCCATTAAAACCTAAATAATCATTTATTTCAATACTAGTTAATGAAGTATTCTTCTTTTTATCCAATAATTTTATAATTTCTTGTTCCATCTTTATACCCTCTCTATTCATATTATATATTAAGTATATTATATCAAAATAATACTTATCTGTAAATAACTACTCATAAATAAAAAGACTATTCTTAAATAGTCTCTATTTTCAAATTGGTACCAGCCAAGGGACTTGAACCCTCACACCATCACTGATAATAGATTTTGAGTCTATCGCGTCTACCATTCCGCCAGGCTGGCAAAAAATAAATACAATATAATTATAATATATATTTAAATAAAAATAAAGTATTTTAGATAAAGTTGTATTTATTTTTATTATTTAAAGACAAGTACAAAAATCAGTACTTGTCTTTAATATTAATTATTCTTATTTTTATTAATATCCTTTCCAGCTTCCTTTATAAAAGACGCTATAATAATAATTAAAACAATTGCAATTGGAAAAGCTGCTATAATACTAACTGATTGTAAATTTGACATTGAACTCTCCGCAAACACTAATGCTATTGGCAATAGAATCAATAATATACACCACATTAACTGAATATTTTTATGTGGTTTTTCCTCCTTTTCCAATTTCTTGTAACTATAGCATGATGCCGTATATGCTATTGAATCAAATGATGTAGCATAAAAAGCTATCATTGTTATCAACAACACTATCAAAAAGATATTTGCAAACGGTAATGTATTAATTATTTCAATTATTGTCCCATATAAATCACCAGTCGCATTATAAATTCCTACGAAATCAGCCACATTAGTAGCTTGTAATCCCAAAGAATAATTACCCAAAACTATAAAACTTATAATTGTTGACCCAACACCAAATACATATCCTCCTAATATTGTCTGTTTAACTGTTCTTCCTCTAGATATATTACCTATAAAGAATGGTGCTGCAATACACCATACCATCCAATAAGCCCAATAATAAATCGTCCAACTTTGTGGAAAATTACTTTCTCTTAATGGATCAGTAAAAGTAGATAATCCTAAGAAATTTTGAACCATTTTTCCAAATGAAGAAAAGCCATTTTCAATAATAAATTTAGCTTGCCCACCAAACAATAAAACATATATTAAACTACCAAAAAATAAATAAATACATATTTTTGCCAAAGCTGATATTCCTTTTATACCATGTAATAAAGAATATGTATATACAAAGCACGTTATAAGCAATATAATTATTGTTATTGTAGTTCTACTAATTGTAACATTAAATATCGTTTTAACTATCTCTGCCATTAAAGGAGTTGCAATACTAAATGTAGTAGCAGTACCAGCGATCAACGCAAAAACAGCCAATAAATCTATTATTCTTCCGGGTACTTTATCAGTCCATTTTCCCAATATTGGACGGCATGCCTCTGAATATTTTTGTTTAGTTCTATTTTTAACATGTAACATATATCCAAAAGCAACAGCCAAAACTAAATACATCGCCCACGGAATAAAGCTCCAATGAAACAACGGAAAAACACTCGACCACTCATAAACATTTCCTAATGTTTTTGTATATGGTTCGTTTGCATATAATATCCATTCCGAAAAAGAATAGAAAAGAATATCCGCTGCCAAACCACAAGTAAACATCATTGCCCCCCAAGTAAAAAAAGAATACTTAGGTTTTTCATTTTTACTACCTAAAACTATTTTACCGTATTTAGAAAAAGCTATATACATTGAAATAAGAAATATACCTAATCCTATAATTAAATAATATACCCCAAGCGTATCACCTAAAAAAAACCTAATTTTTCCAACTATATCACTAGATGCATTTGGAAACTTAAAAAACATAAAACACAAAGCAATAATTAACCCCAACGGCACTAAAGTTATCATCCAATCAACTTTTTTTAATTTCATTTTAATCACCACCACTATATCTTTTATAAGAAGAATCTATTTTAATTAAATCTTCTAACGTATCAATCTCATATATATCATCACTATTCATTTCATAAATAGTTAAATCAAATTCATCAGGATAGCAAAACATAACAACGTCATCCCAATATATCTGTGTATTATTCTTATTAATAAATTCTTCCTCAATTAATTTTTTTAATTTTAAACCATCATCTTTAGTCCATCTTGAAACACTATAAAGTCTCCATCCAAGCGAACCACCATTTCTATTACAATCAATAACTTTTTTATTGCTATCTACTGTCAAAATCCAATCATTTTCATATTCAGTAATCCATTTACAATTATATCCAGACTTTTCAAAATCAGTAAACAAAATCTCTGAATTTAATATATATTGATCTGCATCCAAAATAATAGAATTCTCTAATTTATCCCTAACCACAAACAATGAAGATATATTATTACACACATCATAATATGGATTTTCAATTAATGTAACATTTGGATATTCTTCTTTTATAATTTCAAATTTTTCTTTCATATATCCAACAACTACATATATTTCATTAATTTTATTATCCATCAATCCTCTAATAATCGTATTAATAAATCTTACACCATTAACACTTATTAAAGGTTTTGGTATCTTCTCAGTAATTGGTTTTAATCTACTTCCTTTTCCAGCTGCTAATATTATAGCCCTTTTAACTTTACTCATTTAAATTTCTCCATTTCTTCCTTAGCAATTTTATAATATTCTTTTGCATATCTATACTGCATCAATGAATACATTCCAAATTCTACTCCCATTATTTTCTTATATTCACACCAATTACTCCACAATAATCCACAAATAGAAATATAACAATATATTTTAATTCTTATATTTACAGGACATTTATTTTTAAAATATATATCTATTAAATTATCTATCTCTCTACGACTATATAATGAATAAATACAAAACATAGCAATATCAACGTGTGGATCCTGCATACCAGCATATTCAAAATCAATTAATCTAACTTTTTCCTTATTATTTGTTGTTTTATATATTAAAAAATTATCAGCCACAGAATCAATATGACACAAACATTTATTAATAATATTTTTTTCTACATATTGTCTTAAAGATAAGACATTTTTCTTAGTTAATAAATAATCCGAATAATCTGATTGTTTATTATTCCACAAACTTTCATAAAAATCTATATTTTTAAATAAATCAAACTCATGATTAACTTTTAAATTCATATTGTGAAATTTTCTCAAAAAATCCATACATAATTTCAAATCACTTAAATCATTACTATTACACGTTCTAGCATTATCAATATATTTAGTTAACTTAAGTCCATTAATTGAATTAATATATATTATATCATCAGAAATATTTTTATTTTTTAAAACTGAATAAACATTATATTCATTTTCGCGTGAAATAAGCTTATCAGTACCCGCTCCAGGTATTCGCATAATATACTTACAGTTATTTACATCAAAGCTAAATGATTTATTGGTCATTCCTTTTTTTAGAGATTTTATATTTATTATTTCATTTGGCAATACTTTCAAAGAACTGCAAATAATATCAATTGCTAAATGTTCTAATTCAACACATTTACTATCTATATTTCTCAAATCTTCATATGAATTAATTTCATAATAATCACTACTATTAACTATTTTTGCTTTAACTAAATATTTATTCTCATCTTCTAAGGCTTTCTCCCAAAAACTATCAAACATATTATCAATAACTAACTTATTCAAATTATTTTTAATTTTTTCTGCGTCATTAAAAGATATATACGCAATACCTAGCATTCTAACACAATCATTCTTAGATAAAATAATTTCCTGATTTCTGTTAATTTTCACATTACTATTTATATCATGCTCATTAGCCAACATATACCATGAATATAATTCGAAATTAGAAAAAGGATTAGAATACATAACTATATCCGAAGGAATAATATAACAATTATTTAACTTTTCTTTAAGCAAATACAATGAATAATAGTTATTTCTAACATTATATAAAGGATTAACAATCAATTTTATATTAAATTTATCAATTAAATATTCAAACTTTTCTTTCATATACCCAACTACAACATATATTTCAGAAATACCAACAGAGTTTAAATAATTTATTTGTTTTTCTATAATTATATCTCCATTAACATTCAATAATGCTTTTGGAATTGAAGTATTAATCGGAACCATTCTTGTACAAATTCCTGCAGCAAGAATTATTGCTCTTTTAGGGCTTTTATTTTTAATTATTAATTCAGCCTTATTTGTAATTTTCTTTTCTTTGCCAATAAAACCATTCTTTTCAAGTACACGTAATTCTTTATTAATAAGTCCCAAAGAATAATTTAATTTACCTGCCATTTCTCTTTGATTATTAAATTCATTATTTTTTAAGAAAAGTAATATATCACTCTGCACAACGTTCATTTAATTTCACCCATACTTTCTTATGAACAATATTATAATACCACAATTTCACATATTTTTAAATAATATATAAAAAATAAATGCCAATTTAGCATTTATTTTTTATTCAACATATATTACTTATATTAAAATTATTCCTTATCAGATTTCGTTGGCATACAAAATGCACATATAATATATGCTAAAATACCTGAACCATATACTAACGAAAATATTACCCATCCAATTCTAACAAGCGTTGGATCAATATCAAAATATTCAGCTATTCCACCACATACTCCAAAAATTTTTGAATCTTCATAACTACGATATAATCTCTTTTTATTTTTATTAGCCATATACATCACCACCCAAATTATAACATATTAATTATTGATTATCAACTAAAATAATCAAAGTATTTTCTTTAAAAAATTTATTTTTCTTAAATAATATACAAAAATAAATAAGACAACAAATACAAACAAATCAATTAATAAAACACCGTACAAAGTATTAATATTAATTATTCCATCTAAATATTTAGAATTATAAATTAATGAAATAATAAATGGATGAAATAAATATATTCCAAAAACACTATTACTAATTTTTTTAATCTTTATTGTAAAATCATTATCTATTATATATTTAGATACATAATACTTAATTATAATAAATACACACGTAGTTGGAATTGCAACACTAACTAAATCATATGTAACCAAATTATCATACCATAGTTTTTTTTCATTTATTCCATATGAAACAAATAAGCTACCTAAAATAATACTTATAATTAATATTATCAAACTAACTTTAACATTGTTCTTAGAAATATTTTTATTATCTAAAAAATATCCAAGTACATAATAACCAATATTAATTGAAAAGAAATTTACGACAAAAGATGAATTAATTGTTAAAACATTTCCTAATACAATATTAGAAACAATTGGTATCATTTTAATTAAACCAAATAGAAATACAAATAACCCAATAAAAACAATATAATCTCTTTTACTAAAATTATTAATCATTTTATATATAAAAGGGGTAACTAAATACAAACCAATAAGCATGTATAAATACCATAACCAATATGGTGAAAAAGACATTTTATCATAATTAAAAAATAAAGTTCCAATAAAATCTTTTATACTTGCGCTACTAAAAAAATAACATAATGAGGTTACTATCAATAATGGTACAAGTATTCTTATTATACGTTTTAAAAATATTTGTCTATATGACATTTCTTTTTTTAATAATAAAGCACCAGATGACATAATAAATAAAGGAACAGCCATTTTACATAGATAAAACAATAAGGAATGAATATAAAATATATATTTATTATTTGATGTAATATACCAATGACTATGATTAAACAAAACAAATAAAATTGCTAGTATTTTAATAATATCTAAATAAGTTTTTCTATTCTTATCAGTAATACTCACTTAAAATTTCCTAATTATTCATTATCAATATATTCTTCAATTAATTTAATCATATTCTTAGTATTAGATTTATATTTTTTAGGCTTGAATTTATCACTTTTCTTTATCACCTCATCAAGTTTAGCAAAATCATAAAGTCCTAAAATATAACCATTTTCAGTAAAATTATCTATTATTTGAAGTTGATGATCATTCGTATGTTCTCCGTATTTAGCCAATCTTGGAGCTGCTATTACTTTTTTGCCATATTTAAGACCAGTAATAATTGAACCAACGCCGCCATGAGTAATTAATAAATTACATTTTTTTATATATTCATCAAACTCATCATATGGAATAAAATCAAAGATTGTCATATTAGCACTATTATATTTTGTATGTCCTGCCTGAACAATTATTTCATCATTTATATTACCAAGAGAAATTTGTTTATCGATTGCTTCAAGTAATCTCTTAAAGCTCTTATCTTGTGTACCTAATGTAACTAAAATCATTAATAAATCCACCCCCCATATACAGCATTTGGATATAATTCAAGCATTTCTTTCCATTGAACAATAAACAAATTAGCAATCGGATATATCATTCTACCAGATAAAGTTTTAGTTTTACTATTAGCAAAAGTCTCAATAAATATTACTTTACTACCAAACAATTTACCAATATAACAAATTGGAACAGCTGTATGAGTACCTGTAGTAACTATATATGAAGGCCTCAATTTTATATATAAAATCAAAGATTTAAAACAATTAAAAATAAATTTAAATGGATAAACTAATTTTTTATCTTTAGTTCCATATACTAAATAATCAATCCTCTTGCCATATTTATTAACTAAAGAATTAGTTGATTTAGTTTTTTCAGTAATAATATGATAGTCATATTTATCAAACATAGGTGCTAATTGCATTAATTCATTTAAATGACCACCAGTACTTGCAATAAATAATACTTTTTTCATTTTTTCACCCCTAAAATAATATCAGCATACTCACTATATGTTATTTCATCTATCTCGATTGATACCTCATCAGGAATATGCATATAGCCCTTATAAGTTCTTATAAAGTATTCAGTATTCGGGTTATTATTCCAAACATATGTAATTGGATTACGTATTACTTTAATATTCTTATTATCATCATCAAGTTGTTCCTTAATATAATCAATACGATAATTATTGATTCTAAATATACATAAAAATATAATAATTATATATACACATACCAAACAAGTAAAGACATTAATAAGCTTATTCGTCTTTGTATTAAATTTATATATATTATCCATCAATATAACACCTACAAATGTTAAAATCAAAACATTAAATAAAGTAACTCTATCTCCCCAAGTAGGGACAATTAACATACATGCAGTCGAAGAAAAACCAACTATAAGTATAAAATAAAGAAAATATTTCATTTTTTTATCTTTAATTAAATAATTTATAGCAAAAAGCAATACTAATGTATATATAATCCAATATATAAAATACAATTTATTTGAAGTGTTTATAATACTAATATTTTGTAAAAAAGCAAATTTCATAGGAAACATATAATAAATACTCATAGTAAAACTTAAAATTGGAATAATACCAAATAGTATACCAAAAAACTTATTTCCTTTTTTAAATAGATAATATTCAATAGGAATTAAAGTAAAAATAATCATTATTGGATTTTTAAAAAATACATAAAAATCAAAATTAGTTATATTATGTATAATCTTGTTAAAAATACTATAATTATTAAATTCTACATTTTCAACAAGAGTTCTAGAAGCCGAACCAGGACTCTTAAGCATTACAATTAAAAAAATAAGAGATATCAAAAAATTTATTAAATAAATGGGTTTAATGCTTTTTTCTTTTACATAATTAAATATATTTAAAATTAACAATCCGAAAACAAAAGCACATCCAAGATTTTCAACAAACATAGGTATTATTAAACTTATAAAAGTTAATATTATATAATCAATCCAAGAGTATTTACTATCTTTAAAATATACATAACTAAAATAAAATATAATCAAACTTGTCGGATATAAATAAGTAATAGACCCAGCCAGCCATGTATATCCTTGAGCAAACATATCACAGTTAACTAATAAAAAACCAATTAATAGAATAAATAAGGATGTCTTTTGTTTTACAAATTTTCCAAATGAATTAAATAATAATGCAAACATTATTGATGTTATTATATTCCATATAAACTTATGATAAGTAGTAAACATTATTATAATTCTTCCAACAAACCTACCTTCCCATGAATAGTAATATGATTTAGCAAGTGAAATAGCTTCAAACATTTTACCACTAGTAGAAATATAATTACCATAATCATCTCCACTAATTGGTGTTAATATACATACTATTAACATCAAAAAAAATGCAACAATAATACATTTATTTTTTTTCATAACAATTCTCCTTATCTATTTCATCGAACAAAGCCATCCATTCATCAATAACTGATTCAACATGAAAATTTTTGGAAAACTTCTTACATTCATTAGACATGTCTCTAAGCTTATCAGAATCATCCATCAAACATTTTAATTTATTTACAAAATCATCAGTATCACTTGCAATATATCCTGTTTCATTATCTATAATTTCTTCAAAAACAGATTCACCAAAATTAAAAGAAATTGTAGGAACTCCACATTCAATAGCTTCCAAAATTGACAAACAAAAACCTTCGTGAATTGAAGTATTTAAATTTATAGAAGAATTCAATAATACATCTTTTGAATCATCTGTTAATCCCATAAATTTAATTTGTTTGTTATTTTTAATCATATTAACAATATCATTTTGATACTTTCCTTCTCCATAAATTTCAAAAGTCCAATCTTTATATTTCACGTCAGCAAAAACCTTCTTAACAATATCAATCATTAAAGTAATTCTCTTTTCAGCTGAAAGTCTAGATATAACAATTATTTTTTTATTTTTTATCACATTAGCTTGTGAAGAACAATTAAATTTTACAGGATTATAAATATACATATTTCTTTTTAAGCCGATCTTTTCAGCATTTTCCATTGTTTTTTTTGTTAACCACACATATCTAACTATGTTATTATACTTATATAACGTTTTCTTATTTGCTGGATTATCCAAGGCCATTTTCAAAGAAGAATGATGTTCATATATAGTTCTTTTCAAAAATGATTTAGGTATCATATCCAAAATTTGATAATGCGTTACAATTATATAATCTGGATTAATTTCATTTATATAATGATGTAATTTTTTAATATCTTTTTTCAAGCCAAGTTTATATTTAATTCTAGAAAATAACATTTTAAAAGCACTTACAACATGTGTTTTTCTAACCTCATCTCGAATTTCACTTCCAGAAAAAGTTCCCCATAAATCGTTTGGATTAATTGTATGTATTTTAATTTTCTTATTATAATCCAAAACAATATTTCTTTTATTATCCCTAATAGATACAATCGAAACATCATAGTTATTATCTGCAAGGTAACCACCTATGACTTTATTTACTTGCCAAACTCCACCATATGTTTTGCCTAACAATTGTAAAAATAAAACATTTTTCATTCTATTCTCCTTTTCTATCTAAAAACCATACATTATAATAATTAAAGTGAAAATTAGCCAAAACATAGTATCATCTATTTTTTACTATAATTCTTCATAATTCTTATCAAAACTCAAAATTATATCTCCATGACCCGTTCTATCTTCAACCTTTGGAGGAGTCATATAATCGCCATAACAGCTAGTAAGTACCGAATCATATCCTGATGGAACATTATACTTAGTTCCTTCAAATTCTAATTTAGTACTATTATCAAACCACTCTCTATCATAGCCAACTTCACATGCCTCAGTAATATATTTACTATAAGTACCTCTATAATTTAACAATTTATAAATAATATTACTAGACCATTTATTAGTAACTTTTCTTGGAATAACTCTTAATATTCCAAAAACAATTTTATTTTTAATACTACTTGTTTTATTATTTTTACTTACCAATAATGTAGATAATTTAAGTAAAAATCTAAATTTTCTTCTATCATTTTGATTATCTGGATATGGATACAAAGGGAAAATATCAATATTAATACCCTTATGTATTTTCATATAACTCCAATCTTTTTCAACCATACAACTATGATTTTTTCTTATTTTAGCAAAAGTAGCATGATAGTATTTTTCTGTTTCAATAGTCTGAAGAAAATAATCATCATTTTTATTTTTTTCTTTAAATAATTTTAAAAATTTTATATAATCATCTGCTGGCATATGAACATCAATATCATCATCCCATGGAATAAACCCTTTGTGTCTAACTGCACCAATTAATGTACCATATGCAAGATAATATGTTAATTTATTTTCTTCACAAAATTTAACAAAATAATCTAATATCTTTTTTTCTTCTACTTTTAATTTTTTTAAATCACTTGATTTCAATTATAATTCCTCCTATTTATTATATTTTTTATATATAATCTTAGCTATTTGTTTATTAAACATTAACATATATATTCCTTTTAAACTCTTATAGAAATATTTGTTTTTCTTATATTTAGGAAAGTTTTTCCGTACATTGCTAATTGCACTCTCCACGGCATCCATATAATCTTTATAATTATATTTACTAGCTTGTTTAATAAACGTTGCATATATATATCTTACATAACAATATTCAAGTTCTAATTTATAATCTTCATATAAATTATTTTTTTTATAATACTCTACTATTCCATTCCAATTATCTATATAATGATATAATTTCTTATTAATAGTATTAGTTATTGAACCTTCTCTTTGAACATATTGATTAAATGTCTTATGTACAACTCCAATGGTATTTATATAAGGAAGCAATCGATAAATAAATTCTACATCTTCAAACCATACACCCTTTTTAAATCTTATACCCTTATCCATAAGATTTCTTTTAAATATCTTGTTCCAAGCTGCTGGATATATATTTAGCATTACATCCTTTATATTATTTGTATCCTTCTTTACGTTACATGATGCCTTTATAATTTTATCATCATATACATAGTTTAAATCACATACAACCATATCAAAATCGCCACTAATAGCCTTATTGTACATCTCCATATACATATCTGTAGTAACATAATCATCACTATCTAAAAAAGCAATATACTCTCCTTGGGCTTTTTCTATTCCAAAATTTCTTGCATCCGATAAGCCACCATTTTCTTTAATAAAAGATTTAACATTTTTATACTTCTTGCAGTAATCATCAATTATTTTTTGGCTATTATCCGGACTGCCATCATTAACTACGATTATTTCAATATCTTTTAGTGATTGATTAACCAAACTATCTAAACACCTAGCTAAATATTCTTCCACATTATAAACTGGAACTATGATACTTACTTTTATTTTCTTCATTATCGTTGACTCCTACTTTTTTGTTATTAATTTAATAATCTTTAACAATTTATACATTTTCATATAGGCTAAAAAACATATTATTCTTAACTTTCTACTTGATTTTCTGTAATATTTATTTTTTCTCCAAGATGGAAATTCATTATGCATAATTTCAACTATTTTATCTAAATATATTTTAGTATTTTCATACTCTAAAAATCTAAGAGTAGCAGTTCTTAATAAATGTGTAATATATAAATATTCAACCTCTTCTGAATATTCGTTATATAACTCTTTTTTTAAAGAGTATAATACATCAAATATATCTAACAATCTATCATTAAACTTCTTTTGTTTCATAATAGATCCATTCCTTTGTAAATAATAATATAGTCCTTCATCAATAAATTCAATATTTTTAGTATATTTCACTAACTTAGGAGTAAGTTCTAAATCTTCATAAAATATATTTTTTTTAAATTTTTTATCATCAAACAATTCTTTTTTATATAACCTAGTGCAAGCCATCGGAGGTGAAATCAAATAATTTTTAATATTATCATCAGACATCTCTAAATTAGATTTTATTTCCTGTTCAAATCCGTTTTCATATACTTGAATACAATTGCAAACAACAATATCCATATTTTTATTTATTGCAACGTTCCACATTTTTTCAAGCATAGTTTCCTTAACATAATCATCACTATCAATAAAAATTAAATAATCTCCGTGAGATTTTTTTATTCCAAAATTTCTTGTATCAGATAATCCTCCATTTTTTTTAATAAAAGATTTGATATTTTTATACTTTTTGCAATAATTATCAATTATTTTCTGACTATTATCTGGACTACCATCATTAACTACAATTATTTCTATATCCTTTAATGTTTGATTTACAATAGAATCAAGACATTTACTTAAATATTTTTCCACATTATAAACTGGAACTATTACACTCACTTTTGGATTAGTCATTTAATTACCCACTCTCTATAAATTACTAAGTATTCTTAAACATATCGTATTACAAATACGTATAAATGTCAAGATATTCTATGCATTCAAACAGCAACAAAGTTAATATAACTAAATTACCTGTATATAGTAAAAAGAAACTATTAATACAAATAGTTCTTTAAAAAATATTAATTAATATTATTAGAATTTAAATCATAATAATTTTTAGCATTAAAAATAGCTATGGTTAAAACTAAAATATAACTTGGACTAATCCATCCAAAAACATGTCCTGAGTAATATGCAACAACAAAGCCCAAAGCTGGTCCCATAGCCACTAATACAGTTGATAACAAGTGAATTTGACGAATATTTTTCAAGCAATTAATTCCCGTTTTAAAACAAACAAACAATTGAGGTAATATAAGGATAATACCAAGTAAACCAAACAAATAATATTGGTAAACATAATCACGCTCTAAATCCATAAAATTAATAGTATATCCCATTCCCAAGTAACTATCATACTTATTATTATTTCTTTCTTTAATCCTTTTAATAATTTCAGTTTTCATAACACGTGAATCATTATTCAGATTTCTATTACCTAAAGCAATATTTTTCCAAAATGTAGGATCATTTTTTACAGGATACAATTTAATAAGATCCTCACTTATACGAAATTCATACAAACTATTAAGAATATAATCTGATATTTCATCTTCATTCGTTAACTCTCTTAAATGTTCATTATGTTCATCTTCAATATTGTAATTAAGTTGTTTATGTCCCATGGTATACATACCAATAGGAGACACAAAGAAATAAGCTGTACATAATGCACCACAAATAATTAATTTATAATTAATTTTGTCATTATTAATAAATTTAGTTAATATATTTATAATTATTGCGACTCCAGTAATTAAAATAGCCCCAATAGCAGACACTCTAGTGCCTAAAATAATCATTGCTAAAAATTGAATTATATATAATAAAACATTACTTTTTTTATTTTCCTTAAATAATAAATAAATATTAATTGGAAAAAGCATAAACAAAATAGCTGATATTTCATTACCAGAGTCAAACCAACCCCTAGTACTTAACAATTTAAAAGAGTCAGATGACTTATAAAAATCAAATATATTATACCTAAGAAACTCATCATTAGTAGCAGCATACGTAGCAAATGATAATTTAAATATATTTAATAATATTAACATTAAAGATATAATACATATTAAACTCTTAACCAATTTAGCATAAAAATCAAGGTTAAAAATATCTCTATTTTTAACAAGTGTAAATAATAATAACACCGGAATATAATAAACCCGAATAATATAATATGTTTCAGTGATAATATTAGTATCACTATCAGGAAATATACTAGAATCAAAATGTAAAATATTTAAATTGTGAAGAAAAACATATCCTAATAAAATAATACTATAAATAATTAAAGGAATATATTCCTTCTTTTTATGTATCAAATTAATTAAAGTCAATACAGTCGTATAACCTATTATTATAATATTAAATATTTCAATAATAGAAAAATGAAATATTTCAAAGTCTTTAATCGGTGTACGACGAATACAGTCAATTATAGGAAGCATTAAAAACAAAATTAAAATGCTATATTTAATTATTTTTTTACTCTTACTCATGTTTGTTAACAAACCTCCTGTATATATCAATCAAAAAATATTTTTTATGATAAAATAACTGCATATAAAATATTTGTTTTTTAGTAAATTTTAATTTTACTAATTCATTTTTATACCATTTAGAAAAATATTTTTTCATATTAGCAGAAATAATATCTATTTGTTGATATTTTTTAAATTTATAAAAGTTTAAACTACCCAAATATAATAAATGATACGTTAATAAATATTCTAATTCCCTATCGTATCCTCTACCAATCATATTATTATATAAATATTCAGTAGCAGGAAAAATATTTTCATATTTAGACTTATATTCAATATTTCTCATTGTTGAAGAAGAACTCTGAACATAATAATGCAGACATTGATTCAAAAATACTGTTTTTGGATTACCTAATCCTAATAAAGGAATAGACGCCAAATCTTCATATATAATCCCCTCTGGAAACATAAAATTCTGTTTAGTCAAATATTCATGACGAATAATTTTATTCCAAGGACTAGGGCTTAACACAATATATTCCCTAGGTGAAATAATTTTTTCCATATTATTAGTAATACTTAAACGATTTTCTATAATCTTCTCAGGATATACCAAATAATAATTACAAATAACTATATCTAAATTATCTTTTTTAGCTCTATTATACAAAATTTCATACATATCTTCTTTAACATAATCATCACTATCTAAAAAAGCAATATATTCTCCATTAGCGTTTTTTAAACCTAAGTTTCTAGCTGACGCCTGTCCACCATTTTTTTTATTAAACAGTTTTATACGCTTATCTTTTTTCTGATATTCTTTTATTATTTTTACACTATTATCTAGAGAGCCATCATTAACAAAGATAAATTCTATATCTTTTAATGTTTGATTAATTAAACTATCCAAACACTTATTAATATATTTCTCAACATTATATACAGGTACTATAACACTTAATTTAATCATACTTGCTCCTTTCAATTAAATTGTCTTTTTATATATTTTATCAATTATTTCACGGTCTTTTACGCTAGAAAATTTACGAGCAAAAAAAGCAGAACTATTGATTAATTCTTGATAATCATTAATAGTAAAAACATAAGGTTCTCCTCTTTTCCAATCAATATGTCTTTTTATATTTTCATGTTCATCAAAATATTCATGATAAATCTTATTTTTAAACTCACTATTATAGGTAATTGTTTGAAGAAATATCTCATCAGCACAATTACTATAACGATACATTCTATATATTTCTTTCTCTTTAGATAATAAATACTTAGCTAACCCATTAGTAATACTAAACCAATTAGCACCTTTTTTAATAGCCATTTGATTATTTCTCAATCTATTAACCTTTATTTTTTTCTGAACCCATAACAATCTATAATATACTTTACTTAGTATTTTTTTTAAATAATTTCCATTATGGCGACGATAAGAATTAAAGAAATGATAATATTTAATTCTATCTAAGGTATTATCAGAAACATCCTTGGTAAAATCTTGATAAGCAACAAATTCGTAATCTTTGATTTTATTAAAAAATTCATATACCTTATCACTTGATTTAATCAATAAATCATTACCAGATATTAAATGATAATAAGCATAATTATTTTTAGTAGCTTCTTTTAATAATAATAACTCACATTTTATTTGACTAAAAGTACTCCACTTAACATTAATTCTTTTAGTAAAATATATATTGCTTTTTTTTAATAAATTTTTAGTATACTCAAAATTAAAATTTTTAGTTTTTTTGTCTACATGAAGAAAAATATCAAATTTCTCATTATCAATTTGTTGAAGTAACTTTTCCAAAATATAATAGTCATTATGATACATTATCAAAATAGCTTGTTTTTTCATATTATCAACCTCGAATTTTTTTAGTAATATTATTAAAAATATGTTTAATTCTACTAATAACATTTTTATAAGCTTCATTTTTATGAAATACAATAAAAATTATCACACATGGAACAACTAAACTTATTAATAGTAGTACAACAAAATTTATATAAAAATTACTTATTTGAACATATTTTGCAATAAACGTAGAAATAAATACCGAAATAATAACAACTATAGCTTGTTTAGTAAAATCTTTAAAATATAAAGTTACATTTTCTTTAAATACATTTTTATATACAATAACCGGTTTAACTATCAAAGGAATAAAAGTACTTATAATAGTACCAATAAATACACCGGCAAGACCTATTTTTTTACCTAAATATATACTTATTACAAGATTTACAGCTGATTGAATTAAAGGAACATATTTATCCTTTTCATACAACCCACTAGCCGTTTGGATACTAATAACAACATTATTTAAACCAGTTAAATAAAAGTTTATAACAATAATATAGACAACTGGCATAGTTAATAAATAATTAGAACCGAATGCAAGTTCAATAAAAGGATTAAACAAATTAATAAAACAAACAAAACTTATACCATATAAAACAAAGCAAATAAAATTCATTTCATTAAATACTTTAAAACATTTTTTTGGATTCTCACTAGCAATTAAATTGCCCAAACTTGCTATAACATTAGATACTAATAAATATATAAAAGAACTAATCATATTAATAATCAAAGAATAATTTGAATATATACCTACAGTAACAATACCAATTAATTTAGATATTATTAAATTATCAGTTGAACTTAAAGTATAAGAACCAACCTTATGAAGTAAAAGAGCTTTTATTTTTGTTTTAATAGTAGCAAGTTCTGTTTTACCTATTGGTAAAATTTCTTCATTGCTTGTTAAATAAGGATATTTTTTATCAATATATCTATTAACAATTATATTTTCCAAAACAATACAAACACTTTGCACCAAAAGATATACAATATAATTTTTGAAAAGAAGTAAAACAACTATTTGCAAAGCAGAAGTAATTATATTAAAAGACATCGTAAATGGAACTATTAAATAATTTTTTTGGTCAGAGCTAACTAAAGTTCTTTTATAAGAGAATAAATATCCAACAGCCATATTTAATAAAAAGATAATATATATAATATTTAAATTCTCAATACCATCACCATTTTTAATCAAATATGGTAAAACAGGTAAAAGAATAAGTCCTAAAACCAAAACTACCAATGCAATTATTCGATAAGCCTTTTTATAAAATTGCATTAAAGATCGAACTTTTTTAGTATTATTTTTTGCCAACGGTTCATATAAACTATAACCAATTGCTGTACCTATACCTAATTCAGTTAAAGCTAAAATGCCCAAAACATTGGATAGTAAGCCATTTACTCCAAGATATACTTTAGCTAAGGTTTTAACAAAAACTATACGTGAAGCAAAACGCAAACCATAATTTAAAAAATTATATAAAAAATTCATAATAATATTTTTTATAGAATTTTTTGTTCTCATATCATCACCTCTTTACTCCCCAATATAAGATGCAACATCTTTTTCAGTAGTAGTATTATAAATTACATATCTTGGTAATTTAAACTTATTACTACCTACTATTACCTTGCTTTTACCATCTTCTAAAGTTCCTCCAAAAGCCATAGTAAAACCCGCTTCTTTCAAAACTGAAATAGAATAGTCATTATATTCATAAAATGGATAACAAAATACCGTTGTATTGTTTAACGTTTCTCGACTCTTTTTTAGGTCATCTAAAAGTTTATCTTTTGCCAAACATTTAATACCTCCACCTTGTCCACCAGGACAAACGCCAGGATTATGTATATCATGTCCATGAGAATGAGTTTCAATATATTCCATATTTTTATAAACATATGGATGATAAGATGAAGTTACCAAAAATACAGTTGCATTAAGTTTATAATCATTCATTATACTAGCTCCACTATCTGCTCTCCACCCATCATCAATAGTTAATACAACACTCTTAGGCAATTGTAATTCACCATCAATATACATTTCTAATTCTTTCATATTAGGAGTAAAAATATTATTATCTTTGATATATTTTAAATGCTTTTTCAAAGAAGTAGTAGATAGACATATAATTTGATTACATCCATTATCACCATCTGTATAAAAAAAATGATAATTTAAAACTGCTATAGAAGGTGTATTTACTCGCTTACTATTATTATGCTCATATTCCTTTTCAACATCAGTTTTTTTAACATATAATATTCTGTTATTATACTCAACTCCATATTTATCACTTTTCATTACATATATAGGTAAATCAAACGAATTATTGAATTGATATATAACCTTATCTGTATCATCATAAAAAGTTACAGTCTTTTTAGTTAATATATTTTTATTAAAAACAATATATTTCTTATATCGTTCTGAATATTCAGGAATACTTTCAATTATATCAACATCTTTATAATAAATATAATAATCATTATCAAAGCCATTAATTTTAAAGTACTCATCAGTATATTCAATATCTTTTTTATCTTCAAGATGTAAATATTCATCTTTTTGAATTTTTGCAGTAGATGTGTACAAATTACCTTTTTTTACATATAAATCGCATAATTTATTCGTCTTAACATATTGATTGTAATGCTTCTTAATATCTATTACCATCTTGCTGTTATTATCTTGAATTTTTTGCTTTTCAATCATGTCATTTTTATATTTCAAATATAAACACGTAATTCCTGTTAAAAAAAATAAAACTAACAATATAATAATACACTTTTTCTTTTTCATATGTTTGACATCCTTCCACATATACCTAACATTTTCCAACATATAATACAAATAACATTATACTATAAAAATCCAAAATAATAAAGAATAAAATTTTAAAAAAATAAAAAGATGCCATTATATATAAATCATATTTTAATGGCATCTACAAAGTCAATATAACTAATCTTTCGTAGTATCAAAAGAATAAGAAGAAACTGGAGCATGTGGATCTCTCTTATTTTCCGGTGGCAATGTCATATAATCACCAAAAGCAAATGTTAAAACCTCATCATAATCTTTGCAACCATAAAATTTATGCCCTTCAAATGTATATTCAGAAAGATTCAAAAACCATTTTTTTGGCATTCCATATCGACATTTCAAAGGATGTTTTCTATATAATTTACCAATAGCCGTATAAAAATAAGTACGAACCAAATTATCACTTTTATTATTACTATTTTTTGTCATTTTTTTAAATTTATTAAAGACAAACGACAATGGAATTTTTGACAACAAACTATAAATAAATTTTTTAAATTTACTATTTGATTCAGAAACCCTACCAACCTCAGAATAAGTGATTTTTCTTAAACAAAAACAACCAAAATCATTTATCATCTGTCCTATAGTAGATTTAGGAATATCATCTAATGGAAATACATCAATAAATACACCAGTTTTACATTTTAAATGTTCCTGCCCAACTCTTACAAATTTAGTATTTGTTCTTCTAAGTTTTCCATAACCCCATCTATACTCGGGATCTGTATCATTATCTTGAAAATAACAAATACTAGAATCTAGTTCATCGATATGCTTTTTAAATTTATCATACTCTTCCCTTAACATAACAACATCAATATCATCATCCCAAGGAATAAACCCTTTATGCCTAATAGCACCCAATAATGTACCACCAAACATAGAGTATTTTATGTTATGTTTCCTACACACTTTATCTAATTCTACCAACATATCTAATTCCAATAGTTGCATTTTTCTAAATTCTTCATCTTTTAAAACTATAACTTTATTTTTGCTCATTCTTACCACCATTGTTTATTACAATTTCATCTAAATTTTGTTTTTTATTATAATCTTCTATTAATGATGAAATTGCCATTGAAATACTACTATCTATATTAGAAAAATGATTTTTTCCATTAATTAATTTTAAAAAGCTGACATACTCATAACGTATTCCTTCACCCTCTAGTTTGTAAAAATAACGTTTATTTTCCAAAGGATTTTCAAACCTAACTTCAAAATAATCAGTTTTCCACCACGGAGCAGGAACAAAAATATATCCATTTGTTCCACTAATTATTAATTCACCCTCCGATTTTACACCTTTTCCAACCTTTATCGTTGCTACCGCATTATCATAAATCAAATCAATTTTAGTAAACAAATCAAAATTTAGTTCTTTATCTAAGTAATAAGTTGAAAAATGTTTTTTATTATAATTAACTCCTAATATTGAAAATACTGGAAGCATGCATGTTGATCCCCACGCACAAATACTATTTTGTTTTGTTATAAATTCTTCTTTTGACATACTTTTATATTCATTTAAACTCGTACATGTAGCATCAATACTTATTACATTTCCAATAACACCGCTTTTTACCAAAAGCAATAATCTCATAAAAGCAGTAGAATATGCTGTTTTAATATTTTCCATAAAAACAAGATTTTTTTTCTTAGAATATTCCAACAATTTTACATATTCGTCCTTCTTTGTACTAATTGGTGTTTCACATAAAACATGTTTTCCTTTTTTCAAAGCTTTCATAGCATAATTATAATGCTCATCGACAGAAGTAACAACAAACACTGCATCTACTTCATCAAGCATTAAATCATAATTATCATAAGCCTTTATATCATCATTATTTAAATCATTAATCAAATTATTATTACTACTGCATATAGATGTTATATTCAAACCATTAACATACTTACTTTCATTAATATATTTTCTTATTATGTCATAGTTTCCAACAACACCTAATTTAACCAAAGAATTTTCAGTCCTTAATTCAGTACTAGAAATACCCTCAGTCCTATCTAAATATACAACCTCGCAATATTCCTTTAAATAATCAAATTTTCCAACCCAATCAGAACCTACAGTAAAAACATCAATTCCGTAATTAATTATGTCATCAATTTTTTGACCTTCATATTCCTCAATAATTATTTCATCTGCCAATCCTGTTTTTTTAACATTTTCAATTCTTTCCATTAATGTTTGTTGAACATTTATTTTTCCCCGACGTTTGTCAAAGTCATTTGCTGTTACACCAACTATCAAATAATCACCAAGCTGTTTTGCACGTTCTAATAATCTAATATGACCATAATGCAACAAATCGTACGTTCCATACGTTATAACTTTCTTCACAACTCTACTCCTTATCAATTTCAAGAAATGCATCTAAGAATATTTTCATAGCATTTTTAGAACCAGTAGAAATTCTTAAATAATCTTTTAATAATTCATTACCATAGGCATGAACCAAAACTTTTTTTTCTTTTTCTAACCTTTTTGCCACTAAACTAGCATCATGATTAGGTTTAACAAAAATAAAATTACCATTGCAATCTTTGCACCAATAACCATTTTTTTTCAATTCATCAAGAATGTATTCTTTTCCTTCTTTGGCAACACTTATTAAATTATGTATTATATCTGGTCGTTCAATTAATCTCTCAGCAAACAACAATGCAATAGAATTAGCATCAAAAGTAAGTTTTGATCTTTTTACATAATCTATCAATTTTGGATTACTAATAATTACCCCTAATCTACATGCCGCTAAAGACATCAATTTAGAAAAAGTTCTTAAAACAATTACATTCTCCTCATTCAATGCATAATCTAAAAATGTTTTATCATAAAAGTAATGATATGCTTCATCAATAATAACAATTGCACCTACTTTTTTTGTTTTTTCAATAACCTTTTGTAATTCATCTTCGGTATAAACATTACCAACAGGATTATTAGGATTTAACAAAACCACAATTCTAGTATTCTCATTAATAGCATCCAATATTTTATCTATGCTAATAGTTAAATTCTTCTCATAACTAACAGGAACATGCTTTAACCCAAGAATACAACAGTTTACCCAATACATTTCAAACGATGGGGAAACTGTAACAACCTCTTTACCCTCTTCTCCAAAAGTCTCAAGTAAATATCTAATTGCCATATCAGAACCATTAGTTACCATCAAATTATCATACTTTACATTTCTACCTAAAAACTCAGCATACTTATTTAAAAATCTATCTGGTTCTGGATATATTGAAAGAAACTCAGGTGTAATTTCTTTCAACACAGAATCTACAAATTCTTTTGGTAGTCCCTCTGGATTCTCATTCATATCATACCTTTCAAAGCCATATCTTCCTTGTATAGGAAAAACTCTAACAGTGTTTTTAATATTTTCGTCTACATATAATTTCATTATTCATCCTCCTTAAATATATAATTAAAATTATTTTTTTTCTAAATATAATTTCCCCCATTCACAAAAGATCTTAAATCCAATTTTTTCATAAATTTCATTTGCCTTTTGTGTATAAGCTATTAAAAATACCTTTTTACCCTCATTTAACATAATTTTACAAAAAGAATTACATATTTTCTTTCCTAGTCCTCTTCCTCTATACAAAGAATCAACGATTAAATCTGTCAAAATAACCATTTTCTCATTTTCAGCACCAGAACATACATGACCAATTATTTTATCATTTTCTATCAAAACAAAATTACGACCATAATTCTCGTTAAATCTATCAATAAGTTGACAATATAGTTCATCATATGTATAAGATGCACCTAATCCTGGATCACTTAACAATAGATTTACTATTTTATTAAAATCATCAATAGTTGCCTCTTTAAGTTCAATAGTAGATTCTACATCTTCAACTTTATCAATTCCTCTAACATAACCAAAATCACTCTTATATCCATAATCACTAATAAATTTAGAAAGTTCAAAAACAATAGACTTCTCAGCACAAATCATAGATGGCTTCTTATCTAAAACAAATGTTAATAATTCATTGTAATCCAAATCATTATCTTTTGAATATATATGCATTCCAGAATAATAAATTAAAATTAAAGCAATAATCTTTTCATTTTTCTTTTGAATATATAAATTAACATTTTTACTCGTTGTTCCATATTTTTTAAAATCCAAAAACAAATATGGACATCTATAAAAATTTTCACCTATATAAGATAAAATAAGATTTTCATCCTTCTTCTCACCTTTTATAATCATCTCAAACTCCTCATGTATTATTTTTTATTTTATATGCATTAATTTCATGGCTATATCTTTTTTCTTCAGGCGGTAATTTCATGTAATCACCATATCCAAGTTTCAGCAATTTATCATATTCCTTCATAGCATTTATTTTTAAATCCTCAAATTTTAGTGTATAGTTTGTAAAATCCTTCTTGCTATACACCGCTAAAGATGATGATGGCATAACATTGTTTTTCACATAATCGCAATCATTCCAATTATATTTAGTACAATAATTATAATAAAATTTCATATAACTATCATAAGGCCAAATTCTAAGAATAAACATTATTATTTCTTTTAGAATTCTCTTAATTTTATTTTCAGCAAGTAAAGAAACGTTGTTTTTCTGCTCTCTTTTTAAAAATAGTATTTTATATAAAAATCGACATTTTTTATAGAATTTTTTGTTATTTTTAGGGCAAGCATCTAGTGGGAATACATCAATCCATAAATACTTATCTATTCCTTCTTCTGTATCATCAATTTTTATATTAGTATTATAAATTTTTAAAATAGGAAAATCATTATTATTACCCAGTTCATATCCTTCAGCAATTAAATTTTTGGAAATTCTATTATTATGCTTTTTTAAGTAACTGATAAATTTATTATATTCAGGCCTTAACATTGCCAAGTCAATATCATCATCCCATGGAATAAACCCTTTATGTCTAACAGCCCCTAATAATGTACCAGCCCAAGCGTAATAAACAAATTCATTCTTTTCAAAAAAAGTAATAACTTCTTTAAGCATTTCTTTTTCTTCATATTGTAATTCTTTTAAAGTTAATTTTTTTTGTTTTATCATTACTTTATCACGACCTAACATACAATTACATTATAACATATTATACGTAGCATTTGCAACCAAATAAAAAGAAAATCCAATTTATATGATCCCATATACATTGAATTTTCTAATTAAAAACATACTCTATTCTTCCACCAATACTTCCCCATTCATTTCTTTTGGAATATCTATTCCCATAATACTAAGAATTGTCGGAGCTATATCAGATAGTTTACCAACTACATTTTTTAAAGTGATATTCTTATCAAGCACGATAAATGGCACTCTATTAGTCGTATGTTGCGTATTGATACTTCCATCATCATTAATCATCTGTTCACAATTACCATGATCTGCTGTAATAATAACCGTATATTCAGATAAATCTATTTTAGATATTATTCTATCTAAACATCTATCTACTGTTTCTACCGCTATTACTCCTTTATCGTACACTCCCGTATGCCCTACCATATCACCATTTGCAAAATTAACTACCACTAAATCATATTTGTTCTCTTCTATCTTTTGAATTAAAGTATCTGTTATCTCCTCAGCTGACATCTCAGGCTTTAAATCATACGTAGCCACACTAGGACTAGGTATTAAAATTCTCTCACACCCATCCAATTTTAATTCTCTTCCTCCATCAAAGAAATAAGTAACATGTGCATATTTTTCAGTCTCAGCAATTCTTAATTGAGACAATCCTCTCTTACTAATAACCATTCCTAAAGTATTATCAACTATATCATAAGAAAAAACATTTTTGCATTTAACCGTATCAGCAACAGGCATCATTGTAACTACCTTTAATTCATTCACAATCGTCCTATCAAAACACTGATAATCCTTATTAGACAAAGCTGAAAACAATTCTCTTAATCTATCAGGTCTAAAATTAAAAGCTATTACTGAATCTCCATCATTTATCATACCATTATCATTAATAATTGAAGGTTTAATAAATTCATCAGTTATTCCCATATCTTGATTACTATGCCATGCATCGCTTGCCGTTTCATACTTATCGCCAATACCATCTACAAGCATTTTATAAGCAAGTTCTACTCTATCAAATCTATTATCTCTATCCATCATGTAGTATCTTCCACATACTGTAGCTATCTTTCCTACACCTAACTCACGAATTTTTTTATTTAACAAATCTATAAATTTAATACCTGCCACCGGGCTAGTATCTCTACCATCAGTCACTACATGTATATATACCTTACTAACATTTCTCTTCTTACACATCTCTAACAATGTAAATAAATGATTAATATCCGAATGTATTCTTCCATCACTAAGAAGACCTATCAAATGAAGTTTTTTATTATTCTCCTTAGCCATATCCATCGTATCTATTAATACTTTATTATCAAAAATAGATTTATCACGAATACTATTATTTATTTTTACTAAAGACTGATATATTATTCTTCCTGAACCTATTGTACTATGGCCAACCTCAGAGTTACCCATCACTGCTTCCGGTAACCCTACAAAACTACCACTTGCTTCAAGTTCTATATTCGGATATTTCGTTGATAGCATATCTATATATGGCGTACTAGCATTCTTAACTGCATTACCAAGTCTATTTTCCCTATATCCTACACCATCCATTATACATAATAATATTTTCTTCATATCGTCACCTACATTAATTGTATCATACAACACCTCATTTTTAAACCCTTTTTACACATTTAAGTCAAAGAAAAAGAACTAATTCTAAAAATTAATTCTTCTTATTTTTATGATGTTCATACACTATATCAGTTTTTAAAATAAAAACTAATACCAAAATAAATAATATCGCATATATAACTATTCCTACTGTTCTATCATATAAAATATATATAAGCATTGCTAATGCAAACAAAATATCTATTCCATATATCACTAACACCGTATCTCTATGAGATAAATTTAATTTTAACAATTGATGATGTAAATGTTGTTTATCTGGTTCACCAATTGGTTTTTTATTAACAACTCTTCTAACTATTGCAAAAAACGTATCCATTACCGGTATTGCAAGCAAGCATATCGGAGCAAGTAATGTTGTAAGTGTTACATTCTTAAATCCAAGTAAAGCTACAACTGCAATTATATATCCTAAAAACATTGAACCTGAATCACCCATAAATATTTTTGCTGGATTAAAATTATGACATAAAAATCCAAGTGTCGCTCCAAGCATAATAAATGTAATAACCGCATCTAATCCAAAAGTATGTTTCCATCCTACAATAACTATTCCTATTGTAATAAAATATATCGAAGATATACCCGCAGCTAAACCATCTAATCCATCTATTAAATTAATACAATTAATTATTGCTACGATAAATAAAATAGTAAGTGGATAACTAAATATTCCAAACTCAATATAAAAACCAAAAGCCGATAAATCAGTAAGAAGTATTTGTCCATAAACTGCCACAACCGTTGCTGCTAATATTTGAAAGAAAAACTTCGTCTTCGCAGATATTGGTTTAATATCATCAAATATTCCTGTAACAACAATTATAAAACTTCCTATCAATATGGCATTCATTCTCAAAGACATACTTCCAAATAAAATATATCCAAGCAAAAATCCCATATATATTCCAAGACCACCAAGTCTAGGAATAGGTACCTTATGTACCTTTCTTGCATTTGGAATATCCAATGCCCCAACATGTATTGCTGCTTTCTTTATAAAAGGTATGATAGCAAGCACAAATAAAAATGGAATAACTATCATATAAATAATTTCTTTAACTAACACAATTACCACCTACATAAATTATATATATTTTTAATAGAAAAATCAAGTATTTAAGAAAAAATGTCTTTGTTTAAGACATTCTTATTCCTTAGCTAAAATAGTAATATCATCTATTAACCATTTATTATCAATATTAACTACTCTTATCGTAGCTAAAGTATTCTTATTATTACTACTCCACTTCTCATAAATAATCCCATTTATTTCCGTATCATTAGAACTAGTCACAAAGATATTAGTCTTATCTCCTCTAAAATAATACGTTTGATAGCTAACTAAATTTCCCGCTAAATAGTAGCCATTATCCGTATATGCAAAATAATTACTAAAATCATCTAAATACTTATCTCTTCCTTGTTCAGTAAATAAATTATTCATAACCTCATCAAAATTAGTAATCTTCTTATAAGTAATATCCCCAATAACAATAACATCATCCTGACTAACTTTAAATTTATTATTAACAACATCATAAAGTATTCTAACATCACTATAAAGTCTATTAATAATAGCTATTTGATTATCATTATTTACTTGTTCTTTAATTACATCCTTATCCGCATCTATCTCTTTCTTATCTTTAACATCTCTTTTTTCTAACAAAAAATTAGCTACTATATAAAATATTAAAAATAATCCTAATAAAGATAATATTCCAATATTACTAAGTTTTTTATTCATTATATCACCAAGTAAATTATACAATGACCTATCTTTTTTGACAATACTTTTTAATATCTTTTACATCCTAATTACTAAATAATGTAATTTTAATGTTTAGGTTTAAATAATAAAGCTAAGAAAAATGCTGCTACAACTGCCACACTTATCCCTGCTGAAGTTAAATCAAATATTCCAAGTGCCAGTCCCATAACCCCCATCTCATCCACCAAGTCCATTGCCCCATGTATCAAAAGATGTCCAAAAGAAGTAATTGGTATTATTGCCCCAGCCCCACAATATAAAACAATCTTATCATATATTCCAAAAACATCAAGCATTGCTCCAAGTACTACAAATAAACTAGTAACATGTCCCGGAGTAAGTTTCGTATTATCCAAAATAAGCTGACTAATCATACAAACTAATCCACAAAATAAAAATGCATAAATATATGTACTCATTATTCAACTACCTCCAAACTAACCGCATGAGCTATCGAAGGAATACTATCTTTTTGAAAAACTTTCGTTGGACTAAATATCGCTCCCGTCGCTACAATTAATACTTTTCTATATCTTCCTCTATTCATTTCTTTTAAAATATGCGCTGATAATACTAATGCCGAAGAAGTCGGACCACTAGCACCAGCAAATACTACTTGTTTATTTACATCATATAAAATTAATCCACAATCATTATGAATTCTTGATATATCTATATTATCCTCTTTCAAATAATCAATCAAAATCTTACTTCCATAAACCCCAAGATCTCCCGTTAAAATTAAATCATAATAATCAGCCTTAATTGATTGATCACTCAAATGTCTCTTAATCGTATCTGCAGCAGCTATCGCCATTACCGCTCCCATATTATTAACATCACTAATTCCTGCATCATTAACCATTCCTAAAGTAGCAGAAGTTAGCTTAATATTGCTTTTCTTATTACTAATTAAAATACTTGCTGCCCCCGTCGAAGTAAATGTCGAACACTTTTTCTTCGGAGCTCCATACTCTGTTGGATTTCTAAACTGTCTCTCAGCTACCATATTATGAGAACTAGTACTAACTATTATTTTTTTTGCTCTATTACCCTCAATATAATTTCCTGCAATTATTAAACCCTCTAAAAAAGTAGCACAAGCACTATATATTCCCATTAAAGGTATATTAAAGTCTCTGCATGCATAATTTGTCGCAGCTATCTGATTCTCTAAATCACCTGATATAATCATATCAATATCACTATCAATTACTTTAGCTCTATTAATTAATTTATCTATCGAATTAGCTAACATCTTCTCCTCAGCCTTTTCAAATGTATCGCATCCATAATAAAAATCCTTATCATATATCAAATCAAACTCATCAGATATTGGCCCATCTTTTTCATATATTGAAGCTATCGTATAACTATCATTTACATATACATTTCTAAATTTACTAGTCATCTTATCCTCCTATAAAAATAAGTCTTATTATTCCAAATACATATACCGATACTATTCCATATAAAATAACCGTTCCTGCTAATTTAAATATATTAGCTCCTATTCCAAGAACCAATCCTTCTTTCCTATATTCAAGTGCTGCTGATGTCATCGAATGAGCAAACCCTGTAATAGGTATAATCAAAGCACTCTTTAACTTACTAACACACGTATCAAATACCCCAAATGCCGTCAATATCGAAGCAATAATAATTAAACTAAGTATCACCATCACTGATGCTTCTTTTCTTGGAATATTAAACCATATTTTATAACATCTAAGTAATAACTCACTCAAACTCCCTAATATTCCACCACATAAAAAAGTTACAATCGCATTCTTTAACCTATCTTCTTTTGGTGTATACTTCAAAACCAAATCATTATATTTATTCATCTTATCACCATTTGTATTATTTCCAAAAAAAGATAATTATATACAAAGAATCATTAACTATTAATTATTTTTTTTATATATAGTTAACAAAGATAAAACATTAATTATTACTAATATTGCTATAAAATAATCCGTTAAATTCCATAAAATATTTGGACTAATATAACAAGATACAATTATTACCAACATAAATATAATCTTATAAATGATCATACTTATCTTTTTTCTAGTAAGTATAAATAAACTACTTTCCCCAAAGAAATAACTCGATATAATCGTAGAAAAAGCAAACATAATAGTAATTATTGTCAGTATTATTCCCCCCATACTACCAAAATGATATCTAAAAGCATTAATAACTATCTCTATCCCATTAATATTTCCATAATTTATTTCTTGATAATTACTCGTAGCTATTATTAAAAAAGTTGTAAAACATACAAAAAAAGTCGTAATATGTATCCCCATCACTTCAAGCATTCCCTGCTTATCCGCATCATTATCACAACTTGCTGCTGATATTGCACTAGTACCAAGTCCCGACTCAGTAATAAATATCGCCCTCTGCATCCCTATTAAAAATACTGGAATAATACTCTTTATATTAAAAGCTTCCCTTATCATTAAACTAAATATTCCACTAATATCACCAATATTAACTATAAAAATAATTACCCCAACTGCCAAATAAAACAAAAGCATCACTGGTACTAAAACCTTATTAATAACTCCTATTCCCTTAACTCCTCTAGATACAATTAATACTGTACTAATAAATAACAATAAAACTACTAAATTCATATTTACTTCATTATAACTAATCGTATTAACTATCGTATTAGCCTGAATAGATAAAAATAAAATACTATAAGTAACAATTATCAAGATACTATAAAGAATTGCTAATTTTTTATTTCCCAAACACTTCTCTATATAATAACTTGGTCCCCCAACAAATCTCCCAAATATCTTACTCCTATACTTAATACCATAAATACATTCAATATAAGTATTAACAGAAACAATTATTGAAACAACAAATAACCAAAACATACTACCAAGACCGCCAAAATATATAGCCAAAGCTACTCCAGATAAAGAACCAACACCTATCTTTGCTGCTAAAGTAATACATAAACTAGATAAAGGACTAATATTATTCTTACTCTTTGATTTAACAGAACTAATCATTTTCTTAATATCAAACTGAACTAACTTAAATTTATATGAATAAATAATTGCTGAATATATAATAAAAACACTAGCAATATACCAAGTAATAGATAATAGTTTTAAAAATAAATCATAATTAAAGATATTTAAAATTATTGCTAAGACACTAAAAAATAAACTAAATAAATATAATTTCATACTAAAATATATTCTAACTAGGTTTAAATAATGAATTTTTTAGTTATTTTGACATATCTTATATTGAATATAAATAAAGGGGTGGATTATATGTGTAATAATAATGTTGATACAAATAATTGCGAAAACTGCATTGCTGAAATATTAAAAGTAATATTACTACTACAACAAAGTGTATGTCAAAATGATACTTGCTTACAAACATGCGATAGAGGCTTTTTAGGACAAAATTGCACGACATTTTTTAACACTAGACCAATCGTATTATATACTTGCAGTTCTGGTTCTACACCATTAGCATTGCCTATTAGCAAAGAACCTGGAGAAACTACTACATCTAGTGTCTTTAGATTAGAAAAATTAGATGGATGTTGTGCTACTTGTAGAGTACTTGCAACTAATACTGAACCATCTACTACAAGTCCTTATGTAAGTACTAACTCTTTCTTTACAATTAATCTAAATTGTGTATGCATAATAAGATGTCTTGATGATACTTTTGTAGATACACTTTAATATCTTTTATATTCTAAAAAAGACTATCCCAAGCGGATAGTTTTTATTCGTATAAATAACAATTTTTTTCATGATCATTAATAATTCCAATTGCCTGTAAATAAGAATATATTATTGTACTCCCTACAAATCGCATTCCCCTTCTATATAAATCATTACTTATCTTATCAGATAAACTATTTTTAGTAAGATACTCATGATATATTATCTTATTATCCGTATAAGCCCAAATATATTTAGAAAAACTTCCATATTCTTCTCTTATCTCAATAAATATTTGAGCATTCTTAATTATTGCCATAATCTTTAGTTTATTTCTAATTATTCCCCTATTACTAAGAAGTTCTAATACTTTCTTGTCATCATAAAGTGCTATTTTTTCATAATCGAAATCATCCATTGCAGCTCCAATATTCTCTCTTTTATTAAGAATACACTCCCAAGATAATCCTGCTTGAAAAGATTCAAGTACCAACATTTCAAATAAATACCTATCATCTTTTCTAACTACTCCCCACTCATGATCATGATATTCTATATACTTAATATTCTTCTCATTTACAAAACTACATCTTTCCATTTTTAATAACACCATAATTATTTAAAAACTCTGTCTTATATTCCAAAAATCTATCTTCCTGAATAGCTTTTCTAATTCCCTCCATAATTCTAATTAAAAATCTTAAATTATGAATAGATAAAAGTCTTTGACCTAAAGTCTCATCAGCTACTAATAAATGCCTAATATATGCTTTCGTATAATTCTTACAACACTCACAGTCACATCCAACATCTACTGCAGTAAAATCCTCTTTATATTTTGCATTACGCAAATTAATTTTTCCATATTTCGTAAAAGCATGTCCATGGCGTGCTAATCTTGTCGGATGAACACAATCGAACATATCAACTCCACGTTCTACACCCTCAAATAAATCATACGGATCTCCCACTCCCATCAAATATCTTGCCTTATCAAGAGGTAAATACTTAATCGAATAGTCAATCATTTTATACATTGTTTCCTTATCTTCACCAACCGATGTTCCACCAATCGCATAACCATCAAAACCAATTTTAACCGTTTCTTTAGCACTATATTCTCTTAAATCCTCATATTCAGAACCTTGTACTATTCCAAACAAAGATTGTCTCTCGTTATTAAAAACAGCCTTTCCTCTTTTAGCCCAACGTAAAGTTCTCTCTACACTATTCTTACAATATTCATAACTAGCTGGATACGGAATACACTCATCAAAACTCATTGCTATATCACTATCAAGTTTATTTTGAATTTCAATACTTTTCTCCGGAGTAAGTAATAATTTTTCGCCATTAATATGACTCTTAAATATTACTCCCTCTTCACTAATATTCTTTGGATTTGCTAAAGAAAATACCTGAAATCCTCCACAATCCGTAAGAATTGGTCCATCATAATTCATAAACTTATGAAGTCCGCCAGCCTTATTAACAATATCTTCTCCAGGTCTTAACCACAAATGATATGTATTAGATAAAATTACTCCAGCTCCTATTGCTTTAATTTCTTTCGTATCCAACGTCTTAACCGTAGCTTGTGTTCCTACTGGCATAAACATTGGTGTCTCATAAGTACCATAATTCGTAGACAATGTTCCATATCTCGCATTACTTTTTTTATCCTTATGTAATAATTCATATTTTACTTTCATATTTATCACTCCGTCATTCCAAACAATCTTACCATAAATAATTCTTCCCGTCAATAAAAGAGAAGATTCTCTCTTCTCTATTCAAACCCTAATTCGTAGAACACTCATCTGGATGACTATCACAATCACATTCATCATCAGTGCATTCAGCCAAACACTCATCTTTAGTAACACATTTATTAAAATTCACTTCTATATTACTATTAACTATATCCCTCGCACCATTCGTATTCTCTATCAACTTCTCCATATTATTCTTTTGTTGAGACAAAATACCCAACAAAGATAAAAACAGAAAAATAAACAAAATCATTAATCCATATAATATCGTAGATATTGCAAAACCCTTATTATTCATATAAAATCACCTCTAAATTATAACTATTATTTATCATATCACTCTTACTCTTAGTACTTACTATCGTATCTTTATTCCCATCAGATATATATCTATTTTTATCTAACATCTTAAATACATACTCTATATCAAAATCTTTCCCATCATTATCATATGCTCTACATCTCTTTAAATAAGTCATATCCACTTTCTTATTAAATGGACTAAATTCCGGTTCCCAACCAACTCTAAGTATAGCATCCGTATGATAAGTTATTTCCTTATATTTACTATCTATTATATAAGGAAACTTATCACTATCTCTATTGTAGGGAGCTCCAAAAGGAAGTGCTACAATCTTACTATAATTATCTCCTATAATACTATTTAGTTTACTATACATATATCCAATCGTATTTCCTATCTTGTCATTATCTATTTTACTTAAATTATCATGATGCTTCGTATGATTACCAATCGAATATCCATGTTCAATCAACCATTTAACTATTTTTTCATTATATTCAGCTTGATTAAACAAACTATCAGTAACAAAAAATGTCGCTGTTACATTATAATCCGGATACTTTTTCTTAAACTCTTCTAAAACATATACTGCCGAATACTTATTAATAATAATATCTCCATTATCATCTATTCCATCTACCAAAATATTATTATCATTTCCATCATCAAACGTCAAAATTATCGGACTATATCCATATTCCGTATCAATTCGCCCATGTATATAATCATCTAACTTTATCATTCTATATCCCTTTTGATAATACATCTCTAAATCATTTCTAAAAGCACTAAGTGTTCTCGTATACCCATCATTATCATAATTACCTTGATATGTTCCTTCTTTATTGACTATTCCATGATACATCATAATAGGAATATTACCAAGTTCATCTATCATATCTCTCTTATAATCCTCATCAGTTAAAATATTTTTAGGTAACACCGTCTCTTTTACCTCACTAATATCTAACTTTGCCCTAAAAAAGAAAGAAAACATCATAATTATCAAAAATATAAATATTTTTAAATACTTCACAGCTACTACCCACCTACTTTCATTATACGCTATCATTTTTATTTTTACAAGTTTTTTTGCTTTTATACAGAAAATGTGTTATACTTATTAAGTGCAAAATTCTTAATTTATTTTTTTGTTTTTAATATCGGTTTAAAATGTTATAAAAAGGAGGAAAAATGAAAAATAAAAATACCCAAGTATTTGCCCTTGGCGGACTTGGAGAAGTTGGTAAAAATATGTATTGTATTCGTCACAACGATGAAATAATTATCGTTGATGCCGGTGTAATGTTCCCTGATGATGATCTATTAGGAATTGATTATGTTATACCTGACTTTACATATTTAATTGAAAATGAAAAGAAAATAAAATATTTACTTATTACCCATGGTCATGAAGACCATATTGGAGGTATACCTTTCTTACTACAACAAGTTAATATTCCAAAGATATATGCTCCAGCACAAGCCAAAGAATTAATTGAAAAAAAATTAACTGAAAGAAATATAAAATATAAAAATTTAAAAGTATATACAGAAGATACCATATTAAAAACCAAATACTTTAATATAGAATTTTTTAGAACTACACACTCTATTCCAGATTCACATGGTATCAGTATCACAACTCCAAATGGTGTCGTAGTAATGACTGGAGATTTCAAATTCGACTTTACTCCCGTTGGACCAATGTCAAACTTACAAAAAATGGCTGAAATCGGTAAACGTGGTGTTAAATTGTTGATGAGTGATTCTACAAATGCTCTATCACCTGGTATATCTCTATCAGAATCTACCGTAGACGAAAACCTTGGAGAAATATTTAGGAATAATAAAGATAATCGTATAATTTTAGCTACATTTGCTTCGAATATATATCGTTTAAAACATATTATCGAAACATGTAAAGAAAACAAAAGAAAAGTAGCCCTATTCGGTCGTAGTATGGATACTTCTATCGATATTGCTATAAAATGTGGCTATATTAAAGATAAAAATATTATTATCAGTGCTGAAGAAGCTAATAAATTAGAACCAAACAAAGTATGTTTACTTTGTACCGGAAGCCAAGGAGAACCTCTTGCAGCCTTATCAAGAATAGCTAGTGGTACTCATAAACAAATAAAATTAATTCCTAATGATGTTGTAATTTTCTCATCATCTCCAATTCCTGGTAATGCCGCTTCCGTATCCAAAACGATTAATAAATTATATCTAAAAGGCGTCAAAGTATACACAAACGGTCAAGATAATGACATTCACTCATCAGGACATGCTAATCAAGAAGAACTAAAACTAATGATACGTTTATTTAAGCCAACATACTTTGCTCCATATCATGGTGAATATCGTATGTTAAAAACACATGCTGATCTAGCTTGCCTTTGTGATATTCCAAAACAAAATACCTTCGTACTAAGTAATGGTGATGTTCTTAATATGAATAAAGATGGCATAAAAAAACAAGGTCACGTCCAAGCCGAAGATATCTATGTAGATGGAGCTCGTATCGGAGATGTATCAAACATTGTTATAAAAGATCGTGTTCTAATGTCTAATAACGGTATCTTAGCTATTATTATAAATATTGATTCTAAAAACAAAACATTACTAAATACTCCATTAGTAACAACTCGTGGTTATATCTTAGTAAACGAATCAATCGAATTAATTAAAGAAATCGAAATCTTTTGTAAAAAAATAATAACTAACAAATTAAAACAAAAAACTGTTAACTTCTCAGACATTAAAAATGAACTAATCAATGAACTTATGCCCCTATTATTAGAAAAAACTGGACGTGTACCAATAATATTACCAATTATAATGGATGTAAAAAGATAATTTTTACATCTTTTTTATCCGTTTTTTGTTTTAAATTATCTATATCTTTGATATAATTATAACAGTCGGAGATGATTAAATGAAAAATAAATTTAAAAACATATATTTACCAATACTATTATTTATTACTTTATTGCTAGGTATGGCATATTTTCAATATATACCGGCTAAATTATTAAAAATAAACCTAGAAACAATTAGCACTACTTCAAAAATCGTTTATAGTATTATTTGCGATGCATTATTTATGTTATTCGTATATTTATTATATAGAAAAACAATCAATAAAAATTTTAAAGATTTCTTTTCTAATTTTAAAGATAATATAGAAACCTCTCTAAAATACTATTTTATCGGATTAGCCATAATGGTTATAAGTAATTTAATAATAACCATTTTCTTTAGTGGAGCTTCCGCTAATAACGAAGAAGCCGTTAGAACTTTAATAGAAAAATATCCATTATATATGGTATTCTCCGTATCAATATATGCTCCATTTATCGAAGAAATAATATTCCGTAAAAGTATTAAAGATATGATTACTAGTTACAAAAGCAATTCATTAACTAAATATTTATATATACTAACTAGTGGCTTAATCTTTGCATCCCTTCATGTCGTAGGTATGGCCGATAAAGCCATTGATTATATTTATATAATTCCTTATTTATCACTTGGTATAACCTTTGCCGCCCTTTATCATAAAACTGATAATATATTCTCAACAATATGTATTCACTCATTACATAACACCGTAGCAGTATTACTACTATTTGCATTGGAGGTTTAAAATGAAAAAAGTCCTAAAATGGTTAATGATAATAATGTTATTTATCATCGCTACCATCATGTATGCCAGATTCATTGGCACTATGTCTCTAACAACTAAAGAATATACAATCACAGATGAACTTCTCCCTAGCGGATTTGATGGTTTAAAAATAGTACATTTTTCAGACCTTCATTATAACCGAGCTATAACCCTTGATAAAGTAAAATCCATTGTCAAAGAAATAAATGAAATAAATCCAGATATCGTCGTATTTACCGGAGATTTAATTGATAAAGACGCTATTTTAAAAGATATTGATTATGAATACTTATCCAACACTCTAAAAGAAATTAACTCCAAATATGGTAAATATTACATTCTAGGTAATCATGATTATGATAGTGATACCAATAATATCATGAATACCATGAATACCAGTGGTTTTATTCATCTAGATAATAAATACGATATCATTTATAATAACAAATCTGAATATATTTATATAAGCGGTATTGATTCAGTAAGTAAAAACAAAGAAAATATTGAAACAGCTCTAGATTTTTTAAAAAATAAAACTACCCCAACCTATAATATTTTCTTAACTCACGAACCAGACATATCCGATAAAATAGTTAAGAGCTATTCTATTAATCTTATACTTGCTGGTCACTCTCATGGTGGTCAAGTAAGACTTCCATTTATTGGTGCCATATATACTCCCGAATACGCCAAAAAATACCACGATGACTATTATAAAATAGATAATACTGACCTATACATATCATCTGGAATTGGAGTATCTAGTTTCAATTATCGTCTTTGGAATAGACCATCTATAAACTTTTATCGTATAAACAAAAATTAGAAAGTAGGTGCTTTATGAAACTATCTGAATTTATTAAAGACTATGAAATTTTCGTAAAGAAACTAAAAGAACAAATTTTAAAAGAAACTCCTGAATTAAAAATAAATATCGTTAGATACTTAAATAAAATACCCGACAACATTATTTTAGAAAAATCAGAACAAAAACTAACTAATGCTATAATAAAATCTATCAATAAAATATCATATTATTCTAAAGTTTTTAGTATTAACATCACCACCGCAACATACGAAAACAATACTATCACTGTTTTCTCAGATGTCAATGCTGGATGGCACTTCTATACATATAAAGGAAATTATAAGTTATCAACAATTATAACAATGTATCATGAACAAAGACATTACTTGCAAGAACAAAGCAATTTTGCTAATCAAACAAATCATATAACAAAAGCAATCTGTGATATGGAAAATATCGTAAAAAATAATCGTATCGGAGACATAAATTATCTTCTCAATCACGATTCATGGTTTGTTGAAATAGATGCCAACGAGTATGGTATTAAAAGAGCAATGAATTATATTTTAGAAAATACAAACAGTTTTGACCATGAAGACATAAAAAATCTAAAACTATTTGAACAAAAAAATGAATACTTAAAATTAACTTATTCATTTGATAAATTGTTTACCGCTTTTAATAAATTATCCACTATCCCCAAAAATCATTTATCATATGAAACAATGCCTGCCTGGTATAAATTGTATTATAAATCTCTTGGAAAATTCCATTCCCTTAGTACCATAATATCTCTAACAAGTAATAATAATACTGATCCTTTATTAACTGCATATATTATTACCAGTAAATCATTTCTAAGTAAAATTAATTATAATAAATTAAAGAATGAGGAAATTGAATTTTTATATAATAATATTAATATTTTTAAAGAAAGAATATATCAAAAATTATTATCATTATCTTCATATTTTACCAATGCATCACCACAAGATGATCCAGTAATAAGTGATAAAACAATAACTAAAGATATTATTGCCACAAAAAAAGAATACTATTATTATTTAAAACAATTATCTCTATTATCTAATATTAATGATTTACCATCAAAGAAACATAAATAAAAAGAATAGTTAATACTATTCCATTATTTAGTTTCTTTTTTTTCAGTTGTTTTCTTAGCTGAAGCTTTTTTAGCAGTAGTACTCTTAGTTGCAGTACTCTTTGCAACAGTCTTCTTAGTTGTAGTCTTTTTTTCTGCAGCTTTAGTTGTTGTTTTATCAGTAGTTTTCTTAGTATCTTCTTTAACTTCTTTTGGAGTATAAGCCTTTCCATCTAATGCATCTTTAGCTATAGTAACTAAGTCTCTAAATGCTTCTCTATTATCAATAGCTAATTCTGATAACATTTTTCTATTAACAGTAATTGAAGCCTTATTTAATCCATTAATAAATTTAGAATAACTAATATTCTCTTCTCTACATGCAGCATTAATTCTTGCAATCCATAATTTTCTAAAGTTTCTCTTATTTTGTCTTCTGTCTCTATATGCATATTGTCCTGAATGCATTACTTGTTCATGAGCAGTCTTATATAATCTGTGTTTACTACCAAAATATCCCTTAGCAGCTTTTAATACTTTTTTTCTTCTAGCACGTGCAATTGTGCCACCTTTAACTCTTGTCATATTCGTCCTCCTATATTAAATCTTTAATTCTCTTGTAATCAGATTTGTGTAATTCTTGACTATTTCTTTTTTGTCTATTAGTTTTAGTACTTCTTTTACCTGTATTATGTAATGTACCTTGTTTAGGAATAGCAATACTTCCACTCTTTCTTACTTTAAATACTTTCTTCATTCCCTTATGGGTCTTCATTTTATTTTTCTTTACTTTTGTCATAACATATCTCCTTTTACTTTTTAGGTGTTAATTGCATATACATAGAACGACCTTCCAACTTTGGCGCTAGTTCTACATCTGCAATATCAGAAAGTTCATCACTGAATCTAATAAGCACTTCTTTAGCAAGTTCAGGATGTGAAATTTGACGACCTTTAAATTTAATACTAGCTTTAATTTTAGCTCCCTTTTCCAAATTCTTACGAGCATTCTTCACTCTTGTATTAAAATCATGAATATCAATCGTAATAGACAATCTATACTCTTTTGTTTCAACAATAGCTTCTCTCTGTTTTTTCATTGCATCCTTAGCTTTTTTCTTTTTTTCATAACGGAAACGATTATAATCCATTATCTTACATACTGGTGGATTAGCACTATCACTCATAAGTACTAAATCAAATCCAGCATATTTCGCTAAAGTTAAAGCATCTTGTTTAGATTTTACTCCTAATTGTTCTCCATTTGGTCCAATAACCATCATTTCCTTTGCCCTTATTTGTTCATTAATTGGGTTTTCCCTTTCCTTTGTTATAAATAACACCTCCATAAAAAATGAATACAGAAACCTCCTGTATTCATCAACACCTAATATACACATAATATCTATTTTAATATTATACTTATATGGCTTTTTACCTATCAGCTTAACTAATCAGGTGAGATAAATACATCTACTTTCCGTTCCTCGTTAAAGATTATATTATATATTATGACATTTGTCAAGCACAAATATTTGTTTTTTTGCATATTTTATACTAGGTGATATTATGTTAAATAATTTCTTTAACTGTTTTAGATTCTTTGTCGGATTAAAATTAATCTGCTTACTTATATGTATTGCGCTTGTTATAATAATCTTTTATCAATTTATAATCACTTTAATATTACCTTGCTTTATTAACGTTTTAGTATTATTTTGTGAATTTCTAACTCTCATTTGTCTCCTCTTTTATACCATATTTTTCTACTAATTCACTACTTTTATAAATATAATCAATTAATCTTCTAATAGATAATACCATCTTATATTGTTCCCTTTTATTCTCTATCTTATATGGAATTGATATAATTGTTAAAAATAAAATCATCTCTTCTTCCAACAATGGATACTTACTCAAATATACTCTCAGTAATTCATCAAAATCAAAATCTAAATAATGATTATTATATAAAGAAATTAAGTCATATATTGGCATATCTCTTATTGATTTATCCCAACTAATTAAATATGGCTTATCTTCTTTTAAATAATGCTCTAGTTTTAAATCATTATGAACAGTAACTACCCTAACTCTTCTCTTATTCTCTATTTTCTTATACCATGAATTAATACTTCTTTTCGAATAATTTAATGCCCCAAATATCATTGAAATATTTCTAGCAATCAAATAATCAGCCGGAGACATATAAACATAACTCTCTATATTATTAATAATATCTTCATAATACTTATACGTATCATCTATTAATTTATTAATAGATTCATATATATATTTATAATTATCTAAATCTATTTCTTTATAAAAAGTAGTCTTACTATGAAGTAAACTAACTAAATTAACCAAATCAATTATCTTTTGTTCCTTTGGCTCATCTATATCATTAATATACTTATAATAAATATTTTCATTATCTTCATCCAATATTTCTGGAAAATAATCAAATGATCTTGATAATAAATAATTATATACTTTATCTAGATCTTTTTTCTTTTTCTTAATACAATAACTATCATCAATTATCTTAACACTATTTTTAATAGTAATTTTATTTTTCATTCGTAGGAATTATTAACTTATCTCCAGGTTTAATATCTTCAATGTTGTTATATGGTAATAAATCCTCTTTAGTAACATTATATTTCTCCAGTATCTTACCTATCGTATCATCCGGAGCTACTCTATATACCCTATAAGTAACATACTTCTCTTCCTCATTAAACCCATTAAATATCATATCACTATGATTATCATCATTATTATTATTATTTTCATTATCATTAACATTTTCATTATTATTTATATTAATATTATCTATATCTATATTCATTTGATTACCATCCTTATCCTCTTCATTATCTAACATCTCACTTATTAAATCTATCTTTCTCTCTATTGGCATAATATCTTCTAGTACTTCCTCATCATTATCATTATTATCTATATCTTTTACTTCCTTATCATCAACTATCTCACGTATATCTTTTACTTCCTTATCATTTACTATTTCCTTTACTTCTCCATCAATATATAAATCTATATTAACCTTTAGTTTATTACGTTCTACCAATTCATATCTAAAATCATCTATATCTACAACCATACTACTTCTATCATAATTACTACCAAGAGCTATATCAAAAGGCAATTCAAAATTAAACTGTTCCCTATTAATTGCTCCATCTGTCATCTTATATTCACCATTAATATAAAATGAACCACTAATCGTATCATCAGCTATATTAATATCATGTTCTAAAGATATTGCTGTTATTTCACATGCATCACTCGCTAATTCCAATACATTATTAAATGGCACTATTTTCTTCATATTATCACCCTTTCTACTAGATAATATGCTATAATTTAATAAAAATGAGCCTTTTTTTAATAATTTTCTCACTTTAAGTAAAACCCTTTATTTATAAGGGTTTGTATTATATAGATAGACATCAAGTGTCAAGCAAATGTAAAAAAAGTTTGACTTAAATACTACTTTATGTTATTCTAGATAACGTGGTGCATATGAAAAGTGAACGGTGTTTAATTAAAAAAATTAATAAATTTATTGTTGGTTATTGTATATTTCCAATAATGCTTATGATAGGATTAACCTTTATTACAGGTGCCTATTACGAACGTAATGTTTTCTACAAATTAGAAAATGTTACTATCGAGATTGGAGAAAAATTACCTGAAGATATACTAAACTTTATCGGAGTAATTAATGAATCCAAGAATTTCTCTGTTGAAACTAATGCCAAGTTAGATAATGAAGGACATGTTATGTCTCTAGGAACTTATTCTTACTACTTAGTATACAATGATGAGAAATATAAGTTTAGCAGATTAACAAATGTTAAAGCTACTATCACAGTAATAGATACTAAAAAACCAGTAATAACTATTAATGATCAAAATGAATTTGATTATGCTAGCAATATTACTGCAAATGATATAGCAAAATGTTATGACTTATCTGATTGTAATTTAACTATTGAAGGAGAGTTAAATAATAAACAAAGTGGTAAACAAGAAATAACTATCGTTGCCACTGACGGTGCTAATAATAAAAGTACAATTTCAACTACCATAAGCATTAAAGAAAAACCAAAACCAAAGCCAGTTAATGTTTATAACTATTCTGGAAATATCGCTTCCATGAATGAAGCTAATAATACTAAAAATAGTACATTAACTGAAGAAGAAAAGAATAATTTGAGATATCAAATAGCTGCTTTTTCACAGCAGTTTATTGGAAACCCTTATGTATATGGTGGAACATCTCTTACAAATGGAACCGATTGTTCTGGATTTACCATGAGTATATACGCAAACTTTGGTTATCTTTTACCAAGAACAGCCTCAGATCAAAATTATATGGGTATTGAAGTATCTGCTAATAATTTATTACCAGGCGATATTGTCGTATATTACTACTCAGGTTTCCCAGGGCATGTCGGAATATACGTAGGTAATGGCATGATGGTCCACGCGGGAACTAGTGAAACTGGAATCGTTATGGTTCCAATGTACCCTGGATACCGTACATACAAAAGAATAATATATTAAAATAGCTATCAACTAGCTATTTTTCTTTTGCTTGTAAAATCAAACTAAACATGCTATAATACTAAACCGTGGTGATAAATTTGATTGAAAATATAAATTATCGAGATTTAATTGGATATTATTATTATATTTCTGACTACATACCATATGCCATTATTGATAATGTAATAAAGATGCCCAATAACTATTATCGAGTATGCCTAAAAGATAAAAATAATAATAAATATCTAAATTATATTGACTTAACATATGAAGAATTACTATCTTTATACAACAAGCTTTTAATACGTAAAGAAAGAAGTGAAATTCTTAAAGAAAGAAATGTCGAAAAAATAGTTCATTTTACTAAAGTTGAAAACCTAGAAAGTATTTTTGAAAACGGAATTCTTTCAGTTAACAGACTAAATGATAGTTCCATTGCTTATTCACCATCTGATCTATTTAGATTAGATGATAAATTAAACATGATTTCCACTAGTATTAGTTTTCCAAACTACAAAATGTTTTATTCTAAAAGAATGGAAAATACTGATATTGATTGGGCAGTTATAACAATAGATCCTAATTTAATAATTCATAAATTAGATTCTGAATTTTATAAAACTAATGCTGCAAGCGGAATATATTCCTTTGATTATAGTCCTACAAGTAATAACAATCTTTTAGATATGTTTTATGACGAAGGCAGAGATCCAAATATTCCTAAAAGTTATCCTACTGATCCCCAAGCAGAAATTCTAATTAATAATAGAATTCCCAATATGTATTTTAATTCTGTTGAAACAAGGAAAAATATTTCTAAAGTTAAATCATTAACCCGTACTGCTGGTATAGACTATAATCCTAACTCACATTTATTTAGTTATCGTAGTGATTACAAAAGGTGGTAACATTATGACTAATAGACCTATATATTTATCTACTGGAAACATACTTAATCCCTATCATGAAGAAAATATAAACTTCGAATGGGTACCAGGGTATAGTTATAAAAATAAAGAAAGAAGAAGAGAATCACTAAAAAAAGAAATCGAAAAACAATATGATATAGCAAAATGGTTAGAAGTATCTACCATATCTGATAAAGATATCGGAAGAAAATTAAGTGCACTTAATCTGATGCTTACTCTAACCGATAACAGCAAACACTCCGTAGAAAGTATCTACCAAGCATCTAAAGTATATGTTGATAATCATATAGTTAAATTCAAATTTCATAGTACTGAATTTGAAAACAATCCCTATGGAATGTATTATGATTATCTGTATATGGTAGCTCTATATCAAAATCAAGAATACCATGAATTAATTAAAAATTATTATTTGTTTACAGACTTATTTTTTAATCCGAACAAATCTATAAATACCCAAGCTAGAGCTATTGCAATATTTAAAACTCTATACGATAACAATTATCTAGAAATACTTAAAAACATCTCTGAGTTTAAAAATTATTACAAAGAAAATGTTAAATTAAAAGTCAAAACAAAATAGCTATCAACTAGCTATTTTTTTCGTATAAACTTTTTTTAATACTTCTAAAATAATTAAACTAAGTATCCCCACAATCATAAATCTAAATCCATTTCTCATAAATCTATCCATTATATAATTACTAACACCCAATATATTAATTTCCTTAATATTATTAACTAATAAATACTTAGCTATTAATCCAATCAATATATTAAATACTCCTGTTATTATACCAACTATTCCTATAACCATAAGCATTCTATCGGCACTTTTATCCATTAAAAATATTATAAATAATAAGATAAAAGTAATAATTATTACATATTTCATACACTATCCACCACCCTTACATCTATATCATAAACAAAATCACGAATATCCTCTCTATAAATAAGGGCCTTGTCCTTAATTTTATCTCTAAGTGTATCACTAATATTTGGTGTTAAATATACTCCTTCAATAATCATATTATATAACTCATCATTATCTAATTTAGCCGTATCTTTTTTATGATATTTATAGTCTACAATCGATCTAAGTACCACAGCTAACCTATCATTTAATGCTTCCGAATCCATAAGTAAATTAGCCTCTTCTTCAGTTATATCAAGTTCTCTTACTACATTATAATATTCCTTATTATAACTACCATCTTCACGTGTAAATAAATCACGAATTTTTATAACATTAACAATTTCACTCTCTCCATCAGTATCAGTTATATCAATAATAACTGCATATGTTGAAGCTATTGTATATGTCAATATCAATAGTATAACCACTACAACAATAAAACTCTTTTTCATATTATTCACCTATCATTATTATTATCTATAATATAAAAAAAGATACTAAAAAACCACCTATAAAGGTGGTTATTTTCAATAAGTGGCGTCCCCAGAAGGATTCGAACCTTCGACCGCACGCTTAGAAGGCGTGTGCTCTATCCAGCTGAGCTATGAGGACAGTTAGCAATAATTCAGATTGCTAACTAATTATATAACATTTTTTAATATTAATCAAGTGTTTTTAAAGAAAAAGTAGAAATTTCTTTATTGCCAACTTCAAATATAACCTTATCTACTGAAAGCTCATCACATATAGATAAACCTATCGTATACATAACTTCTTCTAAAATAACATTATTAGTAATATCCGATAAAATCATTTCATTAAAATTAAGTTTAACACTATCTTCTCCTATTTCATAATCAAGTAATTTAACATTACTATCTAAATAACTCATCAAATTACTTTGATATGTAATTGAAGTAGCCAATTCATCTATTATTACCTTTACTTTATCTTGATTAGAATTATTAATGTATTTCGTAACTGGTGTATAATAAACATCATCATTATAATTAAGTACATAATATACCGTATAACTATCAACATCTGATAAGCTTGTTAATTCATATTCCTTATTAATTCCATAACTTTTATCCAAATACTCCGGTAACTTTTTTTTACTATTTGGAAGCTCTAACAAATTTTGTGACCCTACTTTTATTTTGACCTTATCAATACCGTCTATACTAGTTAAAGTATAAGCTAATGTTTCAATTAACTTCTCTTCCATATCTTTATCTATATTATAAAATTCCTTAGAAAAATCAATTGTCAATATCCCTTCATTTAATGAAACATTTAATACCTTACATCCATTTGGTATCAATGGTCTAAATCCATTAGGAATTATATCTTGTCGCTTACCAGCTACCGATAAAATATCTAATAAATTTTTAGCTTTATCTAATGTACAGTCACCAAACACACTCATATTAACTCGTGACAAATTATTATAATCATCAAGTAAATATACTACTTCCATATCATTCGGATAAACATATTCCAGTTTTTCAGTAACCTTAACCTTATCATTATTCGCAGGAATTAAATACAACATTAACATAACTATCAAAATAGATGAAACTACTACTATTTTTCGATACATCATTTTTCTTAACATGACATCACCTAATTTATCATATGTTTATTTTTTAATTATATGAGAAAAAGCCACAGTTGTGGCTATATACTAATTATTTTCATCTTCAAGAGTTCTACAACAGCCTGTGCTCTACCTTTTACACCAAGTTTCTGCATCGTATTAGATATATGATTCCTAACTGTTTTCTCACTTATTCCTAAAATATCAGCTATTTCCTTTGTAGTCTTATTTGTAACAAGTAGTGTAAAAACTTCTTTTTCTCTATTTGTTAATATATATTTATTCATAACCCCTCACTTCCCATCTGGGTGGTTTTATATTATTCATAATATTTTATGTTGAAATATAAATTAAGTGAGAGTATTTAGCACACTTTATTTAAATTGTACTGAAATATATTGTTTCGTATCAAAATTATCTTGTACCGTTCTCATTATTTTATTAGCTAATGTATTCGAATGTTCATCACTATCAATTACAATTCTTACCTGATCTCCATCTATCTTGATAAAAGAATCTAAATTATGAGTATTCTTAATTTTTTCTTCCAATAATTCTTCTTTACTACTTATTTGATTTAATAATTTTAATTCATCAAAAGCCTTATTCCTATCCTCCGTAGATGTCTTACTATCAGCAATCGTCGTCTTTAATTTATTAATTTCCTCTAATGTATTATTATTATCTTCACTCTTAAGAGTTTCAATAATATTTGCCTCTTCAATATCAACTTTTTCTTCCTTAACTGTATTACTACTATTGTTAGCTACCAATAGCTCGTTAGGCATTGTAACATAATATACACTAAGTACTAATACTAAACTAAACAATGTCAAAAACCATAAATTCTTTTTCTTTATCATAATCTCCTCTTTTCATTAAAATTATATTAAAATAAAAAGAGAATATTCCAAATATTCCCTATCTTGTACCTTTTCTCTTATTATTAGAAACAAATTGTTCTAACTCTTCCATATCCTTCTTACCAAGCTCTATATACATCTGTTTCTTATCATCAGTGCTAATGTTAGGTAATTCTCTTGATACCATACTCTTATAAGCACTTCTTAAATTATCACTCTTCTTAACAAATACTCCCATAATACAATATATATCACTATCCATATGTTTAACTATTATTCTTATTTGATCATCTCTTAATTCAAAGAAACTAGCCATACTCCTATCTACTGAAGTAAACGAAGCAACTTCTTTTCTCCTCAAAGTATTCTTCTTAAAGCCATTAATCAATTCATATACTCTTTCGTAGTATTCATGAGGAACAGAACCCATATCACTAATAATTCTGCTCTTACTAATATTCACATTACTATGGGTAAATATCAATTGTTTATCGTTACTATCATCACAATATAATTCATCATTATTATCGTTATCTACTAAAACCAGATCTATTTCATTAATCTTTTCATAATAATTTCTTAAATACAAGTATTTATCAAGTACTTGGTAATAATTCTTAACTACTTCAATTCTCTCCTGACGCTTCGTATATACATCCTTATCCATTAAATATTCATAATAAGTCAGTAAATCATTTAAATAATCATCTAGCACTCTAACAATTAAATAATTATATTCATTATTATCTATATTATATCTTTTATATTCCTCTATAACAGGAATAATCTCATCAGTATTTAAATATAATAAATATTTCTCTATCTCATTAGCAAATCTATCTAAAGTATTTTTCTTGTTTTCGCTAACACTAATCTTATCATGCTCTTGAAATCCTGCATTAAGTATATTAGGAATTCTTTCATACAAATCAATCGTATATTCCCTATCATTATCTTTTAATTTATCTAAACTAATTCGTTTATTATATAATTCTATTTCGTTTATTAAAAGCAATTCTTCCTTATTAGAAATAACTCCAGATAACTGAAACAAACTAATAATTCTCTTAACATTACTAATATCAGGAAGATCACCACTAATTATATTTCCATACTTAAAACAAAGTTTAACTCTATTTGCAGATGATACTACATTTTTATTTCTCTCTATTTGTTGAACTAAACCATTATTTTCCATCATTAAATTATCATAATCTTTTTTTATCATATTAATAAAGTTTTTTAATTCTGTTCTACCTTCTTTACTAACCATAGCTTTAAGTAATAAACTGTAAAACCTATCACCATAAATATTATTGCCATATATTGTATTAAAAAGTATTGAAATAAACAAATTATTCTCTTTAATCTCTTCATAACTAAGTTCTAAATAACTAAATAATTCTTCATATAATTGTAAATTAACTAAATTATTTTGATACTTATCTCTTATATCTTTATTTTGTTTAAGATACATATTTAATAATTCTTCTATTCTTTTTACATTATCCATATCTACCACCTAGAATAATTATAACAAATAATTTATATATAAAAAATAAAAAATGTAACATTTGTCACATTTTTAAAACATTCCTTGTATTTTCTTTATCTGATCATTAGTAAGAGCATCTACTTTCCATTCATCATTATCTTTACTTAATTTAATTTCTAAAGTATATTTAATTTTGTCATTTGCTTTTTCCAATCTATTAAGTTTCTCTTCATCATAACTTTCTTTTGTATAAATAGTACTATCAAAAGTTAAATCTCCAATAGCTCTCTTATAATCAATTACTTCTATTTCTACTAATACCGTAGCATTATCTCCATCTATTAATTCATCTTTTATTTCATATGATAAATTTTTATATTGATTTTCCAATAACTTACGATATCTTGTTTTATGATCATCTGATAAATTTTGTTCTTCTATAGCATTATCTATTCCTAAACTAATATCATCATCTACCATTTGATATTTATTAAATAAATCTTCAACTTTCGAAGTTGGAGTATTAGAAATAGCACAACCTACTAAAACAAAAATTAAACTAACAAATAAAACAATTTTTTTCTTCACTCTTATCACCTAAATATAATATTTACCAATATTTTTTTATTATACTGTTAAATTATATTTAGATATATTAGCTACTATCATATCACTACTATAACCTAGTGATAATAAATTATTATATATTCTATTTCTTAAATTGCTTTTTCCTCTATTACTTTTAATTAACTTATTTATTTGCTTATTAATCTTTTCAACTATTTCTTCATACGTTATACTATGAATACTCTCATATATTATCTTATCATCAATTTTATGTTTTTTTAACTCCATTTCTATTTTATAAGGACCCATAGTACTAAATTTCATCTTATCTTTTGTAAAAGCTAATGCAAACTTTCTATCATCTACTAACCCATTCTTAATAAGTTTCCCAATAATTTCTTCCATATACTCATCATCTATTCCCTGTCTATGCATATATTCTTTCATTTCATTAATACTACGTAACCTAACACAAATATATTTAACACACTTATTATATATATCATACTTATTATTTAATAAAATTAATTTATTAACTTCATCTTGATCCATTTCTTTTTTATAAAGCAAATTATATTTTAATATTAAATCCTCATTCAATTTAACACATAAACCATTATCAAACTCAATCTGATAATTATTATTTCCCTTTTTTACATATCTTAATATCTTCATGTTTCACCTACTTATACATTTATTTTATTATATATTTATCAAACTGTCAATCATATGTTTGCTAAAAACAACAAAATAAAACTGCTAATAGCAGTCTTATTTAGATATCATATCACATATTAAATCTGTTAAATCTTTTGGATTTTCTATAGACAAACCAGATATTAATCTTGCCTGGTTATATAATATTTTACCATATTTTTCTAGTTCATCATTCTCTTTATTATTATATAATTCTTTTATCTTTCTACTTATTTCATGATTATCATTTATTTCTAATACCAATTCTGCAGATACTTTTTCATCTTGATTAGGCATCGTATTAATAATTTTTTCCATCTCTATTGATAAATCACCCATTGAAGATAAACATACCGGACTAGTTTTTAACTTGTTAGTAAACTTAATCTCTTTAACATTATCAGGTATTCCTTTTTTCATTATATCAAACATATCTTTATAATCTTCATTAATTTTTTTAATTTGTTCTTTTTCTTCTTCAGTATCCAAATCTAATGATTTATCAGTAACATTTATAAAATTATGTTCCTTATAACTACCAATAGTCTTAATAACAAACTCATCTAAATATTCAGTTAAATATAATACCTCATATCCCTTTTCTTTGATCATTTCTACTTGAGGCAACATCTTAATACTATTAATAGATTCACTACTAGCATAATATATATCTTTTTGATCTTTTTTCATACGCTCTACATACTCAGATAAAGTTACATATTTATCTTCATTAGAACTATAAAATAACAATAAATCTTGTAGTTTATCTTTATTCATTCCATATGATGAATAAATTCCATGTTTTAATTGCATACCAAAAGCTTTATAAAATTCTTGATATTTATCTCTTTCATTTTTAAGCATATCTGTAAGTTCTTTATTAATCTTATTCTCTATATTCTTAGCAATTAAAGCTACTTGATGATTTTTCTGCATTGTTTCTCTAGATATATTTAAAGCTATGTCATAAGAATCAACCAATCCCTTAACAAAACTAAAATAATCAGGTAATAAATCACTACATTTATCCATTATCATTACCCCTCTAGAATATAACTGCAATCCCTTTTCATATTCTTTCGTATAATAATTATAAGGTGCATGACTTGGAATAAATAAAAGTGCATTATAACTAGTTAATCCTTCAACTGAAGTAGATATAACTCTAAGTGGTTTTTCATAATCATAAAATTTATCCGTATAAAAATCATTATATTCTTCTTCAGTTACATCCTTTTTAGATTTCTTCCATATAGGAATCATACTATTAATAGTTTTAACAATTCTTTTATCCCCTTCTTGTACTTCCATCTTAATCGGATATCTAATATAATCAGAATATTTTTTAATAATATTCATAATCTTATATTCATCCAACAATTCATCATAATTACACTCATCAGTATTACTCTTTAAATATAGCTTAATCTCTGTACCGACACTATCTTTATTAGTTTCGGTAATCGTATAGCCATCAGCACCCTCAGACTTCCATTTATAAGCTACATCACTTGATATAGATTTACTATTAACTTCTACTAAAGAAGCAACCATAAATGAAGAATAAAATCCTACACCAAACTGACCAATAATACTTTTATCTTTATCCGCATCATTATTCTCTTTAAATAATTCAGATCCACTCTTAGCAATAGTACCTAAATTCTCCTCTAATTCATCCTTTGTCATACCACAACCATTATCAGTTATTGTAATAATTCTCTTTTCTTTATCAATATCTACAAATATATTCAAATCATCTTTTGATACATTAATTTTCTTATCAGTAAGTGATTGGTAGTATAATTTATCCAAAGCATCACTTGCATTAGAAATAAGTTCTCTCAAAAATATTTCATTATTCGTATATATTGAATTAATCATCATATCCAAAATCTTTTTAGATTCAGATTTAAATTGTTTCTTTGCCATAACATCACTCTTTCTATAATCTTTTCAATTACAATTAAAGTGTAACACCACATTTAGCAATTGTCAATACTAATTGCTAAAATATTAAAAAAAGTACTTATAACTATTTAGTTATATAGTACATTTTATTATCTTCAAATAAATATTTTAATTTTTCACTTTCTAATAAATACTTTAAATAGGCCTTTATTGTATTGCCAACTAAATAATACTGCATTAAATTTAAAGTAAGTTCATATTTATCAAATATTTTCTTTAAAATATCTTCAAAACTAGTTTTTTCTAAACAAATATTTAGTATATTATCAATTATTTCATTCATCTTATCTCTATTTATTTTAATTAATTCACTTATATCACCAGTAATTTCGCCATGCGATGGAACATACAAACTATATTTTAATTCACATAAATAATCTAGTGTCTTCATATGACTAGCTATATCATCCAAAAAGAAAACATGATATTTTTCTATTGTATTACTATTAACTATTGCATCTCCCAAAAAGAAAACATTATCACTAGTAATTATTCCTATCATAGAACATGTATGCCCTGCTAACGAAACATAACTAAGTCCATCCGGAAGTATATCTAACAAATCAGATTTAGATTCCTTAGCCATTAAAAATTTATTTTTAAGATCATTCATTGGACTAGCCCCATACATAATCATTGGTTCTAATATTGGATTATTGACAATTACATTCTCTATACCTACATTATATATCTTACAGTTAGTTCTACTTTGAATAAAATTATTACCTCCTATATGATCAGCATGAGAATGCGTATTAATAATTCCTACAACTTCCATATCATTTTCTCTAATAACTTTTAAAATCTTTCTACCTACTTCACTATCTATTCCACTATCAATTAAAATAACATCACGCTCATTTATTCTATATACTCCAATATTTGTATTATTCTTTATATAATATGTTTTATCCCCTAAATTAATTAATTCCATTCATATCTCCTCCATACATCTATTTTACCATAAAAAAATAGATTGTAATTAACAATCTATTAATTATAAATTCCCTTTTTTTGCTTTTCTAATATTTTACTTTTATCTTTTACTCTCTTAAAAGCTGTTTTCTTATGAAATAAATCAAATCCATCTTTGTTAACAAAATCATATAAATAAGCCATTTCTACACTATACATAATCATATTATTATCTTTCATATACATAAACAATTCCGGATCAATTAAATAATTACATATTAAACAATCATTACCTTTAGTCTTATCTAACACATGATATTTATTATCTATTCCATAATATTCTATTCTTGGTTTTAAATAAATTCTTTTCATTAATATATCCGGATACATTGAGCAAACTATAATTCCATTCGCATATACATAAAATTCCATTCTAATGCCATCAATTCTATCCGCAAAGAATCTTCCAATCATGTTATCTCCCATATCTATTTCTCCATTCTTTTTCTTACTTTAACTTTATCTATATTTTTCTTATCTGCACTAATATTTACTATCGTATCAACATCATGTTCCCATTTAATGCATTTAAAAAGTACTTCATATAATTTACCATTGCTATTTGACAAATCTAAATATACTCTTTTAACATCAAGTTTCTTAATCTTACATAGTATCATTAATCTCAAATAAATTTCTTTATCACTACATGCATCAACTAAATCATGAATAAATATTATTAACTCACTATTATTATATGCATAATCTATATCAAGAAATTCCAATATATCATCTTCGCTCATATGTAAATCAATAATATTACTACTCATAATTACTCCTCCTAACCACGCAAAAAATCACTTAAGATGGACATATATAATACATCAAAAAAGAAATTTTGTCAAGAAAAGAGGCTAACCAAGATTAAGCCACCTCTAAAAAATTAAGTTTATTTATCAATTCTTCACCAAATAAATCATTTACAAATTTAACCAAATCTGGATATCTATCTATTTGTCCTAAACAATGTGCATCTATTCCGTATAATACATCTATCTTATATTCAGATACTATTTTCCAAAAATCTACACATGGATAACTTATTTTATCAATATATCCATTCATATATAAATATGGTTCTGATAAGTTAATTTCAAGTATAACATGATATCTCTCTGCTGCCTCACATATCATCCTAGCTACTTTTTCCTCAATATCACCCATCTTGCTTCTAGAAACCATATAAATATCCGGATGAACTACAATATCAGGTATTCCTTTTTTTATAGCACTAACCACACACTCACCATATTTAAGCAAATCCATATCACTAAAAGCATGTTTTCTAAACACTTTAAGATTTCCATCTTTATATATAAAATGTTGTCCTAATACAATCATATCACATTTTTTCTTTAAATCTATTATTTCATCTTCCAACACATCTAAATACTCAACTTCAAACCCAGATAAAATACCTATCTTATCTTTATACTTATTCTTTAAATAATTAATACTATTTAAATAATCATTGAGTTCCGTATAGTCCATCCGCATATTATTTCTCGTATCAATTCTATTTTTTTCTGGGCAATGATCTGTAAAAGCAATTTTCTTAAATCCCATAGAAATAAACTTCTTAACATAATCTTCATCTAATACATTATTGTCCGCATGTCCACATCGCTTCGTATGACCATGAAAGTTAAAATTCTGCATTAATACCACTCCTATAACACAATATAATTATACCATATTTAAACGAATTTTAACTATATAATAAACATTAAATTTAAATATCCAGCTATTATTAACCATATAAAATAAGGAATTTGTAAATAACCAGTTATCTTATTAATAGATAAAAACTTCTTTATCATTAAACCCACTAATATAACCAGCAATATAATAACAATAAAAGCTAACATAAAATTCTTAAAAGTAAAGAAAATAAATACCCAAGAATAATTAATTACTAATTGAATTATATATATTTTAGGTATATAACCAGTATCCATATAAACCATATAAGAAGAAATACCCATAAGTGTATATAAAACAGTCCAAACAACCGGAAATATCCACGCAGGTATTATACTATCAATATTACTACCCTTAACAGTCAAAAGACCAACTATTCCGCCTAATACTATCGGTATCAGTATAAATACTGCTAACAACTTATAATTTCTTTTCATAATTCCTCCTACTATTATTATATATTTTTTAATTTTTATTATTAAAAAAAGACTAAAAATTAGTCTTCTTATTCAATAAAATTATCCAGTTCACGATCTAAATCATCCAAATAAAAATTATATCCATAATCTTTACCACGATTAGTCATAACATCGTTTATTGGTATTAAAGTATAATCTTTTAAAATTACATACTTATAAGTAAAAGTTAAAACTTCATCATAATACTTACTAAGTAAATCTATTTTCATAGTCGTATACTTTTTCTCACCATTATCCTTATATCCAAGTACTTCATAAAAACCCTTATCAGTTCTAACAATTCTATCATTATATATTCTAAGTATTTTTTCACCTTCATAATTACCACTTATCTTATCAATAGATAAAGGTACCATTCTCTTCTCTGTATAATGATAGTATTCATCAGTTACTTTATATAAGATATTATCATATACATAAAATAAGTTACATATAAAGTCATAATTAATCTTCTTTTTATATCTTTTCTCGGTATAAGAACCATCATTATAACTTTTTAATTCATATTGAGCCTTTTCAAACATTGAATAATCAGCAACAACATCATTATCAATATTCGTATCTCTTACGACATACTCATGATCGTCATCAGTATAAAAATATATATCAGCTCCATAAGGTATTCCAATATTAACTATTTTTTTATCACTAGGTATATTATAAACAAGTTTATAACTTTTAACTCCTTCTTCTAGTTTTTTCGGATCAAATATATAAACTTTATTATTACTAATAAATGCATATTCTATAAAGTTTGTATCCTCATTAAGTACTTCTCCATCTATAAATTTCTTATAATCATTCTCTTTTTTATTCTTATTTTTTAATATAGCATTAATTAATGGACTATTATTATTATCTATCTTATCATCATTACTCGTTTTTTGATTGTTGCCCTTATTAATTACTAATATAATTATTAAAGAAACTATCAGTAACAATCCTAATCCCAATATATAAAAGATTTTTTTATTTTTCATAAACACCTACTTCTCAATATATCCAGATGTCTTTTGTGTATACATATCATCTGTTATACTTTGATATCTCTTTCCTGAATAATCATCAGTAAATCCATTATATGCTTTATATATATCTCCAGTTTCCGTATCATACACTCTCTCATATCCAAGAGTTGCATCACTTTGTTTTTGACTCATAATATCATATGTTGTTTGTCTATTTTCCCAAGCACTCATATAAGAATCAAATGATTTTTGTATTTGAGCATTTAGTTCTAAAGAACGTTCAGTTTGAGCATTACTGTCATTAATTGTTTTCTTAACGTATTCATCATTAAACTCAATAGATTTTGTAACCTCAAGTAAAATGTCCTTATAATCAATAAAATTATCCTTATCAGCTGTAACCGCCGTTATATCATAAACCATATAATACGAATTATCAACCATCCCGATTACAGAATTTCCAAAATTAACTATAGATGCCATAAACAAACCTTCACCAGATTTATTATTTTCATTACTAAATGTGGCTCTTAAAACTTTGCTATCTAACGCATAACTCTTCATCGAAGCATTCGAATCAAATTCCTCAATCTTCTTAAAATCATTAAATGTTGGAAATTTAACATTAGCTAACGTTGGTTCAATAGAAGTTAAATACTTAGCTACATCATTAAATTTAAGATAAAATCCTTCAGTAGTTGGATTACTTAATACTACCGCTGATGTAAATACTTTATATTGTGCTTGATTACCACTTAAGTTTGCATAATCTTGCCAAGTTTTTTTACCAGCCTCACTCTTTAAAAGTGGTTGAACTTTCAGCATCACAAATACTTGATTATTATTATCATTTGGGTCATACACTCTTACAGCATAGTATATTCCAACACCACCGGCTGAAACCTCCCATCCAGCTGGTTTCTTTAATGACAATGCATCATTTTGATAATCCTCTAAAGTAATTTTACTAACATCATTTTTTACTATTTTTACACCCAAACTACTATTCTTTTTAAGTATTCCTACAACACCAAATATTCCCCCAATAACAAGCAATAAAACTAAAACTAATATAATTTTCTTGGTATTACCAGATTTATTCTTATTCATTATACCTCTCCTTTCTATATTAAATTATATTAAATAGTGCTACCTATCTTATACATATTATATCATATTTTTTATTTAAATTAAAAAAAGATATCTAAAAAAGATATCATTTACATATATTTTTACTTAATTAATTCACTTACCACATTTTTTAAACTATCATGAATTACTAATGTAGCTAAACTATCATAATTAGTAGGATCCATATTTATAATCACTAAATTAACCCCTTTAAACAATCTAACTAAACTACTAGCAGGCTCCACAGTTAAAGAAGTACCTGCAACAATTAATGTATCAGCTTGTCTTATATACTTTTCTGCCTCAATATAAGCATCAGGTAACATTTCACCATACAATACAACATCAGGTTTAATTATCCCTCCACAATCACACTTAGGAATACCCTTACTTCTAAAAACATAATCACCATCATATTCCTTGTTACATAAAAGACAATGATTTTTATATATAGTTCCATGTATTTCCAAAACATTCTTACTTTTAGCCTTTTGATGTAATCCATCTATATTTTGAGTAATAATAGCTTTTAATTTGCCAGAATCTTCTAATTTAGTTAAATATTTATGTGTAACATTAGGCTCTGCTTCCATTGCATTCATATTATCATGATAAAACTTAAAGAAATTCTCCGTATCATTAAAAAAACAATCCGAACTTAAATAATACTCCGTAGGTTTATCTAACTTTTGTTTATATAAACCATTCTTTCCCCTAAAATCTTTAATACCACTCTCAGTACTAACACCAGCTCCACCAAAAAATACTATATTACTTGATTCATTAATAATTCTCTTCAATTCGTCTATTTTACTCATTATATCACCTTCATAGTATAAATATATTTTACCATTTATAAGTATTTTTGCAAATATAATTAACTCTACATAAGCAACATTTCTACTATAAATCAATTATCACTCTTAACATATAATCGTTTTAATGTTTTTAATAATTCTTTGTCTTTATTTCTATTCAAATGTTCTTTTAATTCAATTATATCTTTTAATGAAGAACATTTAATACCATCTATTATTTTTTCTTCATTTGGTTTATATGAAAAAGAAAAATTAATTATTCCATCTATCATATATGCATCTATACCATATTCGTTAGTTCTTTCATAAACAGCCCCATAATTATTAATTAAATAATTATAATACTCTTCATCACAATATATATCTATATCTTTAGCATAATCCACTATTCCAAGTAAAGTAAGAGCCGCTCCAGATATAACAACATATCTAACTTTATCCAATTCATAATAATTCAATATTCTAACAATATCTTCTTTATTCATAATAACATCACCATTATATTAATTTCATAGCACAAGTTTTAGGCTATATACAAAAAGTAAGCTTCTCGCGACTCTCTTTTTGGAGATTTTACCTGTATTAATTTTCTAGAATATTTTAATTATTATTATTTTGTCATTTACCAAAATTATCGAAAAATACCATATTTTACCTATCTTGTTCTATACCTATGTTCCCAATTTGTTACCGAAAAATTTATCGTTCCCTATAATTATTATAATAAAAAAAGTCCTTATCTTGATTCTAAATTATTTTTATAAAATTATCCATTTCCCGTTTCGTTTTTCATTTTTTCTAGCAATAAGTCCTTTTTCTTGCATTTCATTCATTCTTGTTTTAACTATTCTTAATGACATAATTAATCATATTAACAATTTTTTCTTGTTTAATCGTTGAATTACTCTTAATAATATTTATAATTGCTTGTTCTTCCAAAGTGCAATAATTGCACTTTGAAATTACGCAATTGCACTTTAAAAAATCGTTATTTAATAATTCAAAAGAAATTAGTGCACTTTTAGAAACACAACATTTAATTAGAATATAGAAAAAATCGAACCCTTTAATTCTAGGATATCCTTTAACATATATAATTACTTAATTTATTTTTTTATTAAAACATGATAATGAAATGAAGAATAGGTTTTACCATTTGATTCATAAAAATCTTCAATATGATTAATAAATTCAATTTTAAAATCTTTAAATAAAATTTTAATCAAATCATAATCAGCATAAAAATGTGGCACTTTATATTCAGGTCCTTCTTCCATTCTAAGCCTAGTATTCTCATCAATTAAAGGCCAAGAAGTTTGTTTAAATCCCCAAGTAGATTTAGATCCAAGAGTTAAATATACCTCACCGTTGTCTTTAAGAACTCTATAAAGTTCCTTAATAATTTGTTCTACTCCCAAAGTATCCTGATGTGAAATAACGTTTCTACATAAAATACAATCAAAACTATCACTTTTATATGGTAAATCAAGCATATCCCCTTCTTTTAAATTAGCACTTAAATTAAGACTATCTAACCATTCTTTAGTTTTATCAAGCCCATATTTACTAATATCAAAGCCATAAGTGTTAAATCCATTTCTAGCAAATAAAACAGTATGTCTTCCAATTCCACAACCTAAATCCAAAAAGTCCTTAAAACCTAGATTACTCCACCTATTAAGTAAATAATAAGATTCTATACTAGGCACTTCCCATGTAGAATTAATATCATCATTAGCTATTTTCCAATTCCATTCCTTTGATTTTGTCATCTTTAACCTCCTCTCATAAATAGATAATTACCATTTAATGTAATTTTAACCTATTATAAAACATAAGTCAATTAGTTAATTAATTTTAAAAATTTCAAAAATTCACAAACTTTAAAAATCAAACAAAAACGAGAGCTTTCACTCTCTTCAGGGGAAAAAGAATACCCTATTTTTTTGTCATATTTTTCATTATTATTGATTTATCACTTGCTATATTTCTCGTAAATAGCCCTATTTTACCTATCTTGCTCTATGTAGTTGTTCCCCATTTGTTCCCAAGAATTCGTTTTCAAAATGCTATTTTCAAATATAATTGAACATATTTATCATTTGTTTTTTATCTTCTTCAAATCTTTCTTTATCAATGTTTTTTAGTATGTTCTCTACTTCATTTATAAATGGCTCAACACTTTCATCAAATGCTTTCTCATTAAACCATTTAATAATAGTTTTAATTATTTTTTCAGCTTTATAATTTTCACCCATATTGATCTGTGGATTAATTTTCGTATACATAGAATCCTTTTCTTTAAAAAATCCATGATATTCTGACAATGTATTCTTGATTTCTGCGGATAATTCAGTAAGTTTTTTAAATAATGCAATTGTATTAATATGATGGAAAAAATCTTTATTTTTAACAGAATAATAAGTAGTATATAGTTCAAAATATAAACTATACACAGTATTTATAATACGTCTTTTAGCCATAAAATACTGACATATAGCTGTAACTAAACCAACTATAATCCCACATCCTAAATTGGTAATTATATTTATACTTAATTCACTACTTATTCTACACAATTGCAAAACGTATAATAAAGGAATTAGTGCTATCAGCATAACGATTGAAATAATTATAATGATTCTTGATTCTTTCATTTTAGTCACCTCATTTATTAATTATATATTATACCACTAAAAAAGCCTAATTTCTTAGACTTTCTTATTTACATATAAATTGCTCACATAAATGTTTAAAAGTAGAGTTTTCAGATATTTTGCTAGAAGGAATTAAAACATAATCCCATTTTTTCAATCCATTATTTCCAGCCCATTTTGAAACCAACTTACAATATGAGATAGCTCTTTCCTTTTTCGCAATTACGTCTGAATCTTCTAAATCTTTATCTGCTTTTACTTCAATAAGAAAAACATTTGACTTTGTTTCTACGACAAAATCTGGTTCGTATCGTTTGCCATTATTATAGGTAATATTGAATTCATTAGGGCTTGGTCTTAGCCATGTTTTTATATAATCAGTTTCTCTTTCAAGTAACCTAGCCAATATCAATTCAGGCATACTATCAAATTTTGCGGTTGAAAAAACTCCTACCTTTATTCCATCAAATAGCACTGAAGTAATCTTACCATCTCGCTCTGAATCATATTTATCAAAAATGTTTTTAATAATCGAATAATTATAATTAGATGGAATATTTGTTTTTCTATCAGTAAATACTTCCTCTTTAATTAAGCCTTCATTTCTAACAAAATGCTTTAACATTTGAGAATATATTTCATTTGATATTTCTATTTTATACATCATTACTATGTTCTTCATTGCTTCTATTCCATATTTATCAGAGAAAAAACTCGTTAGTGAATTAATCAACTTAAATAATAATTCATTATTAGATTCATAATCTATTTCAGACTTTTTTCTAAGTTCCTCAACTATAGTTTTATTTGGATTTACAGCATCAAAATTAATATATCCTCCATCTAATATTTCCTGATCTGAAGAATCAATTAAATTTCTTATTAAAATTTCATTGTCTGTTGGTTTTTGATTAAACTTCGATAAATCTAAATCAAAGTCCTCAAAAAAATATTCTCCATCTTCACGTTCAACCTTAATTTTAGGTATTAAAATGAATTTTTTTATCATTTGTTCATGAGTCTTTTCGACATTTTCTTTAATCCAATGTTCAATTGGATTTTTATTTGCCTCGTAAATTTCGCCAAGATCAACGTTATTTTTTATTTCTTCTTCAATCGAATCTTTTATTTGAATTTTGGCTTCTTCAGTTAATGCACAATCATTATTATTATAGATATAATTTTCTACATTTTTAGCTAAAAGATCATTAATTTTATTAGAAAGACCATATTTTACTGTATCTTCCTTAACGACTAATAAATCATTCAATTCATCAACTGTTGGATACTCAAGAGACAATTGTGTAAACATTTCTTTTTCGTTTTCAACTTCTTCAACTTTAATAACATTTCCTGCATTAAAAATTGAATTGCCTTTTTGTGCTTCTTCTATTATTTCATTAAATTTATCATGTGCTGTAAGCATTACGGCATCAATTTCCTTATTTCCAGTTCTTTCGCCAAATGGTAATCTTAACCCTCTTCCCACCATTTGTTCTCTTAAAATTTTTGATGTTGCTGTTCGTAAAGGAACAATCGTATATAGATTATTTACATCCCAGCCTTCTTTTAACATATTAACATGTATTACTATCTCAACAGGATTATCAGCCAACTCAACTTGCAGTAATTGTTTTGTATTGAATTCTGATTCAGCACCTTTTTGCTTTGAATTTATTGTAATTGTTTTGTATTTATAAAATCCGTTCTCAAAATCGTCTGACTTAATGTAATTTTCTATTTTCTTTGCATGTTCAGTATCTTTACACACTACAAGCATAAATGGTTTAACTAATTTTTTATTAGTAGAACGTGAATAATATCTTAGTTTTTCTTTTATCATTTTATGACATGTTATACCATCATTTAACATTAATTTATCTAATTCTTCATCACCAAATTTATAGCAATTAAAATCTGTTCTTGTAACCGCAAAAGGAACCCTTGTATATCCATCTTTTATTGCTTCAGAAAGTGGATATTCATATACTACATTTTTAAATGGAATTTGTTTATTACCATCATTTACTAACGGTGTTGCTGTTAATTCAAGACCTAATATTGGTTTTAATTCATTTATAGATTCCATCCCTTTATCTGCTCTATAATGATGTGATTCATCCATTATTACTACTAAATCTTTCATTTCAGATAATTTATCATAGAATGACATTCCTAAAAATTCGTTATACGCTTTCATCTTGGTGTTGTCTTTATCAAATTTACTTATATTGTAAACATAAATTGAAACATCTGATTCAAATAAAGAAATATTTCTATTTTGATAATCATCATCTGTAACCAATTTAGGTGGATTCTTGAAACAACCTAACCCTTTAAATACATATTTACTACTTTCAGGATATCCTAAATCTGCTTTTAATTTTTCATAAATTGTTGTACTTGGTGCAACAACAAAAAAATTTTTAATTCCATAATTTGTGTATAAATATGTAATAAATGCACCCATCAATCTTGTTTTACCTACACCAGTTGCTAGTGCAAAAGTTAGTGAAATAAAATTTCTTTCATAATCTGTGCAAATCGGATATTCGTTATTTATTATCTTCAATGATTCTTCTAAATTTTGATTTTCAATAAGATTAGTCTTGCAAATAATATTATCTAATATATTTAAAGACTCTGATTGCGGTTTTCTTAGCGACATCACACCAGAAATATACTCAGGAGTATATTCAAAATACTTTAAATTTTCCATTATTCTTCCTCCTCATCATATTCAGGTGGATTAATTATATTTAAATCATAATTATCTACTCCAAATTGACACTTTGTTAAAAGCATTTCTGGTATTTTCTTTATCTTTATATTTTTATACTTTTTTTCAATTTGCTTATCGTATGCAGAGCAAGCAATTATAAGATATTCATTATCCTTCATAGATTTAACAATTTCATCTAAAGCAGATTCATTAATAAATTTTGTTGTTACATATAAATAACTATTTTCAGATCCTATAGATTGTTTCCAAAATTCTGTATTAGAAGGACTATATTCGAATCCCTCATGTAAAGCAACGGCAGATGCTAACATTTCAGGGCTATATTTTGAATTTATTACAGGTTCTCCAAATTTATCTTCATTAATAAGAGTTGGTGCTAATTCATAAAACTTATATCCACTTCCTCCTCTCCAATTGTTATCTTTACTTATTCCGCCTTGTTCTCCATCTATTACTTTGTCTAATCTCATTTTACAGTATGTATAACAGTGTTCTCCAAGTTCTATTCCTATCCATCTTCTATTCATTTTCATTGCTACAGCCACTGTGGTACCACTTCCTAAAAAAGAATCTAATACTAAATCCCCCTCATTTGTAAACATCTTTAGTATTTCTTGTATCAATATTTCAGGCTTTGGAGTTGGAAATCCCTCCCTAGGAAATCCAAGCTTTTGTAATTCATCTTTAGCACTTTTCAAAGATCCATGTTCTAATAACAAATTTTTAAATAATTTGGTATTTTCTTCTTTTTCATATTCCTTAACATAAACTTTATCATCTTTAAATACCAACATTCCTTCAGCATTAAACTTATCTATACTATCTTTCCCATATGTCCACCTTTTTCCTTCTGGTGGTAAATATTTTTTTCCAGTTGAGTTGTCGATTATTTCGAACTTCATTGTTTTTCTTTCATAATCTCCACTATCAGTTTTTAAAAAAGTACTTAAATTATAATTACCTTTTGGATCACTATATTTATATTTTTTTTCAAATGCTTCTTTGTTAATTGTCGCTTTTGATTTGTCTTTAGCATATACAAATATGGATTCTGTTATTGTTCCAATAGTAATTGCTGTGTTACTAGCATTTCCTTTTTTCTTCCAAATTAAATTAGTAATGTAATTTTTCCTTCCGAATACTTCATCCATTAGTAATTGCAAGTATCCCATTTCTGGCGATTGAGTAGTTCTCGAATTAGGAGAATGGTCAATTTGAACACATATAACACCCTTTTCACTTAACAAGATTCTAAGAAGTTTTAATCTTTCAAACATTAAATTTAACCATATAGAATGTTCTATCCCATCATCATATGATTCAAAAGCATTTCCAGTATTATATGGGGGATCAATATAAACACAATCAATCTTTCCAGCATAGTCTTTTTCTAATGCCTTTAAAGCTAATAAATTATCACCATGTATTAAAATATTATTGCATTTATCATCACCATAATTTTTATCTCTTTGTTCAATTAATATTCTTGGTTCTATTTCTTTATTATCATACTTGCCTACCCACATTAATTCTAATTTGTTTTTCATAATACCACCCTCATCACTTTGCAATTATCTCAATTAATATTATACCATAAAAAAGTATGATTTTTTAATTTTAAAGTGAATTTAACAAAAATGTATTAATATCTTGCAATATTATCGATTAAGAGTGATTAATAAATATGGAGGTGTATATGTTAAGAAAGTGTACTGATGAAAATAAAGCGATGAGGAATGTGAAAAGGTTATTGATCCTTTTTATGATAACTATGATAGTTATTTGGAAGAATATGTTGTTCCTGAAGTTATAGCATTTTATATTGCAAGTTCATTTTATAGAAATGCTATGTGGGAAGCAACTTTCAAACAACATTTTAATTCTGCTTTTGATACATTTAATCTGTCATGTAAAAATTATAAAAAAATGAAAACTGAAGTAATTAAACTACTCAGATTAAAGTATTCATTAGAAATAATAAGTGAGGATCCATTGGACTTCAAAATAATTGAGTATTAGTGATTGCTAATCTCTTTTTTATTGTAGTAGTAATAATACAATAAAAATATATATTATTTTCTTATTCTTTCCTTATTCTTATCCTTATCCTAGGAGATCATTGATTATTATTTGATTTTAATTTGATTATATTTTGATTTTTATTTGATTTATTTTTGACTTTGTTTTGTTTTATGAATGATTTATTTTCCAAAAAACTCACGGAAAATATAATTTTGTGTGTATTTAGGTGGCAGGTCGGTATGTAAAATTATTTAAATAAAAAGAGCTATCCCCAGGGGGGGATGCCTAAAATGGAAAGTCAATGTTATGATAACTTACTTCATAATCATCATCCCAACATTCTCCCTTAAACCAATTAGAACCGTTTTTTATTGTAATATCAGGAATGTCCTCATTTTTTAAATATTCTATATAATTATCTAATCCCTGCTCTATGGTATCAAATGTTTCTCCCTTTTTTATTGCTTCATTATAATAATATAGAGCTTCTTTTTTACCTACTCTTTTAGGATATTTATTCCATAGCAATTCAAATTGATTCATTATTTTAGGATCAACGTCAGAAGTATCAAATGAGTTATACTCTTCTTTTTTTTGTTTTTCTGAATTAAATTCTTCTTCTTTTTCCTCTTCTTCATTATTCTTTTTTCTTCTCATCTCATCTATGGTAACCAATGGTAGACCATCTGGCAACCTTTCATCATCAAAAAAGTAATAAGTCTTATTATTTGGATTTACACCTATCATTTCTCTTTCGTTTTTAAAATATGTAGGATGATATCTATCCTTTCTTAACTGATTATTTGCAAGCCAATGTCTTATAACTATTGGCCCTGAATCAAATGTATAAATATACCCTTTATCCACTAATGTTTGAATATCATTTTCAGAGCATTCTGCAAACTTGGTAATCTTTTTAGGATTTCCTACAAAGCCATCATCGTCTGCTCTTGAACCAAATTCATAATAAAGTAATCTTGCCATAGGTGGCAAATCAGTAAATTGGTCTGAATCAACTATATCTAGACTAAACATTCTTCTTCTAGCCATTTATTGTTTCACCATGCTTGTAATTAGGAATATTAAAATAATCAAGAACCATATCCATTGGAACTAATCCATTTTGTACTTTTGACTTTCCATCATAAAACTGATCACTTATTACATTAAAAACTTCTCTTGCTTTATTTCTGCCAATAGCACCAATATCCATTATGTCTTTGATATTAGCCCATTGATATTCTGCTATTTTTTCTATTTCTTCTTTTGTTAGTATTTTTCGTCTTTTGGGCATTTGAAAATCTCCTCCTTTGTATTACATAATATTTATTTCTTTAAAGTTTCTCAGACTCTAGTTTAATACCAATGCATTATCTTTTGCTGAATATTCAAATTTGCTAAATTTAGCATCATATAGTTTTAACATCTTATTTAGCATTTCCACATTTGGAATTGTTTTTTTAGTTTCATAACTTCTTAATGTAACTGTACTTATTCCTAATGCTTCACTAGCTTTTTCTATTGTATATCCAGCATTTACTCTTAACGCTTTAAGTGTTATTTTCATTCTTTCACCTCCTCCTATCTTCTTCTCCATTATAGGATAAACATTTCTGTTTGTAAATATCTTTTTATCATTTTTATCATTTTTCTTTACTTTTGTGTTGACAAATTTATCATTTTATTTTATTATGATATTGGAGGTAGCAAACATGAATAAAGTAGAAATGAGAAAAGTATTAGCTAATAATCTCGTAGCATTATTAGACTATAAAAAGATATCAAGAAAGAATATTGCTGATAATCTTAAATTATCTTATACAAAGGTATGTGACTGGACAAGAGCTAGAACTTACCCAAGTGAAATTGAATTAGGTAAATTAGCTAATTATTTAGAAACTACTGTTGAACAATTAACTGATGGGGATTCATTAATTAATGACAATGGTTTTGAACCTGAACAATCATCAAAAAAAGCCAAGATATCTGTAATAGATATTGGCTCTGAAGAATGGATTATTCACCCTGTTGATTATGAATGGGTTTCTACTAAATACTTAACACCAGAAACAGGATATTTGATGTTTGATGTTGTTGATGATTTAATGTCACCTAAATATGATATTGGCGATACTGTATTAGTTGAATTTCTAAATAATAAATCAATTAAAGAAGATGGTGATTATTTAGTTAAATTAAAAGAATATGATTCTTGGTTATTCATTCATATTTATGTAAAAAAAGATGGCTACTTAGTTGCACCACTTAATAACAATAATTCAAAATCAATCTTGCCTAGATTTTATACAAAGAAAGAATTTACAGAAAGTGCTACACAACCTCATAAGGCTATAAGGGTTTCTAAAAATATATAAAAAAAAATCTCGTACTGGAATACGAGATCAATCAGAAATACCGTTTGTTAGAGTCTGAGAAACTTTAAACAAATAAACATTATATAAATACAATGTAATGGGATTTCCTAAATTAATTATACCATTTTTATATAATATTACAAGTTTTTAACGGTATTTCCTTTGTAGAAAGGAATTTTTATATGGGTGTGTATAAAGATAATAGGCCTACGAAAGATGGTAAAATATGGTTTTATAAGACACAATATGAAGATATTGATGGTACTCATAAAACTAAGAAATCAGGTAGATATGCAACTAAAAAAGAAGCAGAAGATGCTGAGTTTGAATTTAAATTAAAACTAAGGGAATACGAAAATACTGATAATGTTACTTTTGAAGAAATGATTAGGATGTTTATTGATTTTAGAAAAGATAAAGTTAAAGAGAATACATTATATGGTTATAATAACAAATTACCTTATTTAAAATCATTATATAAAGTTAAACTTAAAGATTTTAACTACCCTACTTTTGAAAGATGGCATGATGAAATAAATAGTACACATCTTGCTACAAGAACTAAAAATGACATATATAAGTTATTAAAAACTATTTTGAATTATGCTACTGCTTGGCATGAGTTTAACTTTGCTAAGGTATATCCTAAAATGTATAACTTTAATGATCCTAATGAATTTCCTAAAGAGCAATTATTTTTTACTTATGAAGAATTCAAACAATTTCTTTCTGTTGAAACTGATATCAAATGGATTGGTATTTTTGAAATATTATATTACTGTGGATTAAGACGTGGAGAGCTTAGAGGATTACAATGGAAAGATATCAATTTTAAAGATAGAACTTTAAGTATCTCCAAGCAAATTAATGACCGTTGTGGTTCCGTTAAAAATTGGCGATTCTCTGTTCCTAAAACAAAAAGTAGTATAAGAATATTAAAGATGCCACAAGTCCTCACAAATGACCTTAAAATGGTGAAAAACGAGGCAGAAAAGATACCAGGATTCAATGATAATTTCTTTGTTGCTGGAGACATGCTTCCTGTATGCAGCAATACACTTACTAATCATAAAAATGTTAACTGTAAATTAGCGAATGTTAAACAGATTAGATTACATGATTTCAGACATTCATGTGCATCTCTTTTAGTTAATAAAGGAGCCAATGTTCAAGTTGTAGCAAAATACTTAGGACATACAAAAGTTGAAGAAACGTTAAAAACATATTCACACCTATTTACAAGTACTTTAGATGAAGTAGTTGCCGTAATAGATAATTTAGATAATAATAAAACCGATGATAATTAGTCACCGGTTTTTAATAATTCTAACTTTTCATTTAATGTTTCTGTCAATAAGTCTAATGCATAAATCTTTGTTTTTCCAAATTTATTTTTATTCATTTCATTAATTCTTTTTATCAAAAGTTCAAGATTTTCTCTATCCATCATATAAAAATCCCTTATATTACCAAAATGATAAACATTGTCTATTGTATATTTGAAATAAAAAATATCTTTTGTAGGACACTTTTTAATATTTTCTATAATTAAATTAACATCCAATTTATTTAAAAATCCCTCGCCATGAATAACATTATTCTTGATATAAAGGTTATAAAGTTTTTCACCCCAGTTTTCTGATAACAATATAGTAACTATTGTATCGGAACTATTTTTACTTCTATTTTGATTAATAATGTCATTAAATTCTTTTGAATACTTATTGTAAACATCCACTGTTTTTTGATCATTTAACATTGTATGAAAATCAATATAATCAACTTTATTATCAACTAAGCTTTTCTTCATTAGATCTACTAACTGCTCAATATAATCAGGAAATAGTCCAATTACTTCTAAGCCTGATATAATCCTTAATAATTTGGGAAAAACTTGATATCCATAATGAAAATTTTTAATCATTTTATCTAAATATTCTTTTATTTCACTATCTTCTAATTCCCAATAAGCTTCTAAATTAAAATATGGATCATCATTTGGTAAAGCATTTTCTATTTCAACTGTTATATATTGATTTAAAGTGTTCTTCATCTGACTTAAATTAAGGCTAGAAGAACATAAATAATCACTAATAAAATCAAACGCAGTAAAATAATCAGTCATTTTTTGTAATCCATCATCAGTGAATGATGTTGCACCAGAATATTTTGCACCATTTAATTTTTGTTTTATTTCAACACCATTTTTTAATAATACAGACATATGAATTGTATTAATAAATGTTAATTCTAAAATTCTATTTTCTTTTTCTTCATATTTTTGCTTTTTAATTTGATTAAATATAATTTCATATTCATTTAATAAAAAAATTATAGTTCTAATGTTACAACAATTATCTTTTTTTAGCGTTTCAACTAATAAACTCTTTTGGGATTTCAAATACTCATAGTATTTCTTATTTTTAACATGGTTTTCTAAAAGATTATTTATTATTTTTTCCAAATTTGGCACATAATCTATAGTTTTACCAATTAATTTTTCTTTTATTAATTTATACTTATTTTCTGTGTTATATGTTTTGTTAACTCTTTTTTTAATATCTTCTATCTTTGGCTTAGTAACTGTATCATCACTTTGCCATGAATTAACTTTTTTCTTTTCGCCATACTCAATATTATTATATAAGCAACTAATTATTTTTAATTCATAATTATTATCTATATTTAGCTTTTCTATTTCGTTTTCGTTAGCAACTATAATACACTTAACATTCTTGTGTTCCACATAATCATTAATAAACCCCAAGACTTCATTAATAGGTATATTAACTCTTTCTAAATCGTCAAATATAATTAATTTTTTCGAAACATCTATAAAATTACTCATTAACTCAGTTGCATCAATACTTTTTGCATCTGGTAAAGGTATTTTAAAAATACTTGAAATGGCCGATGAAAAGCTTCTATAACCAGCGCCTAATATTTTGCCTCCCTTTTTTATTTTTTTATTTATTTTCATATTTTTGTTCATTATTGAGTATAGTATTTTTTTACTTATATCACTTGTATTACTAAGCCCATATAAAGAAGCATATACACTATCATTAATTTCTGCTAGTATTTTGTTTTTAACAAAATATGTTTTACCGCATCCCCACTCTCCATTAAGTAGAATTGCATACTGACTATTAACATCAGAGTAGTATGTTTTAATTATTTCAATTATTTCTTCCTCGCTTAAATTCATAACAATTCCATCCTCCTTATAAAAGAAAAAATTCTATACTATAATTGTATAGAACTCTATGATTACATTATACTACTTTATCTCTTAAATGTCTGCAATAATCATGCAATTTTAACAAAACTTGTTCCCGAGTTGTTCCCAAGAATTATTTTCATTCTTCTCTATACTCACAAACCCTTATAAAATGGGCATAAAAAATGAGAGCACGGTTAAATGCTCTCTTCAGGGGGTTTTGGTTGAACACTCCTACTTTAAACCGTAGTAAGTGTAAAAAGGTTGGTCATAATAACATTCGTTTATTATGACAATATTATTATAATATATTTAATTTTAAATTGCAACACATTTTTATAAATTTAATTATTTTTTAATCAGCATCAGGTATTTCTTCAAGTTCATCCCAAATCAACTTATATTCATCATGATTATTCATAAGCTTTGGCATAAATTCTAAAACGTCTTCTCTAGCCCTAAGTAACATTTGAAAATCCCTCTTTACATTAGCTAACTTAAGACCTATCTCTCCACTTTGTTTAACTCCAAAAATATCTCCTTCTCCTCTATTTTTAAAGTCATATTCACTTATCAAAAAGCCATCACTACATGATTCCAGCATCTTTAATCTTTCCTGATATTCTTTAGCAATTAAAACACAATAACTTTGAATATTACTTCTACCAACTCTTCCTCTTAATTGATGAATCGTAGATAAACCGAACAAATTCGCATCAAATATAACTATCATACTAGCATTAGGAACATTAACACCTACTTCAATTACAGTCGTAGATATCAAAATATTTATTTTACCATTTTCATATTGTTTCATAACGTTATTTTTTTCCTTCGTATCCATTTTTCCATGAACCGAAGCTATCTTAGCAATTTTTCCAAATGCCCTATTCATTTTATCCACCAAATCAGATACACTTTCTTTTTCATCATTATCCGTATCTATCATTGGTGCAATAACATATATTTGATGTCCTTTGTCTAGTTCACTCTTCATTAGTTCTAGTACACTAGTAATATCTTTTTCTTTCTTAAAATATGTTATAACATCCAACCTACCTATAGGTTTTGTTTTAATACTAGAAACTTCCATATCCCCATATACTGTAAGAGCATATGTCCTAGGTATTGGCGTAGCACTCATAGATAAAACATCTGGACTAATTCCCTTGTTTTTAAATTCAGCTCTCTGATTAACTCCAAATCGATGTTGTTCATCTGTTATAACCAATCCTAAATTGTTATACTTAATACCCTCTTGAATCAAACTTTGAGTACCAATTATTAAGTCTATCTTACCATTAGCTAAATCTTCGCATATTCTTTCCCTATCTTTTTTATTCGTCGAAGAAGTTAATAATTCAATAACCATCTTCTCATCTTCAAATAAACTCTTAGCCTCTTTATAATGTTGATTAGCCAGTATTTCTGTAGGAACCATCAAAGCTGTTTGATATCCTGATAAATAATTTGCATAACTTGCAAGCAATGCCACAATTGTCTTACCACTACCAACATCACCTTGTAATAGTCTATTCATTCTTTTTTTACTATCCATATCATTTAATATTTCTTTTAATACTATAGTTTGATCTATTGTAAGTTCATATGGTAATTTTTTAATAAATTTATCTATCTTTTCTCTATCTATATTTCTCTCTATTGCTAATTCATCATCTCTTATTTTTTCTTTTAAATAATTAATTTTTAATAAATACATAAACAATTCTTCATATTTTAATCTTTGTCTAGCTTTCTTAAGCAATATCGTATCTGTTGGATTATGTACTTCAGCTATTGCTTCATATTTAGATAAAAAATTATATTTTTGAGTAATATATTCCGGCAATACATCAACTGGTTTGTAACCATTCATTATAAGTGATGTAATAAATTTAGAAATACTTTTTTTAGATAATCCACTTGTCGTATAATAAATACTCTCTATTTTAGGAATAACTGGTAATCTCTCTAATCTAACATCACTAGCTACAATTGTATTTTTAATTTTATCATATCTTCCTATAACAGTAATATAATTGCCACTCTTTAAATTATCCATTAAATAAACTTTATTATAAATAGTAACGTTTACTATTGTTTTATTCGTATTAATTCTTAAAATAATTTTTTTTAACTTTGGAGACAAATAAATAATTGTTGGTTGACCTTCAACAATTCCATCAATAACAACCCTATCTCCATCCTTCATTTCTAATAAGTTACTTCTTTTTAATATTTCATAACGATATGGATAATGACTTATTAGATCATCTACTGTAAATATTCCAATCTTTTCTAATAATTCTTTAGTCTTAGGTCCAATCCCTTCAATTTGTTCTAATTCTAATTTATCACCTTTCATATCATATACTACCTCCATATTATAAGTTAATTATATCATAAAATTAACTATTGTCTAGATACTAATTTATAAATTAAAAAACAGCAACTATTACTATATCTTAATTAGTTAACTGTTTTTCATTTTCAATAAATTTAATATTATTTAAAACATCTCTTAAAAAATCTATTATTTGATTAAACACTATACTTATTTTAAAATCACTAACATTATTATCTACATTTTCAAAAACATACATATCATCACTTGAATAAAACATTCCGTGACTAACCAATTCCCTTATTTTAGGAATTAAATATTCATTCGGAATAACTATCTTATTCCATTTAGCATGTTTTCCATCGTCTAATTGTTTATTCGAAGCAAAAGAATATAAATCAGTAATTTTAATGTTATTAATATTAAATGAACATGTCCTAATATTTTCAATATCTTCAATATTTTGAGATAATAAGTAAGTTAAAGTTAATGGAACAATAACTTTATTTATATCCCTATTACTACTCTTTAAATAACTAATAATTTCATTAATTAAAATAATTCTTTCTCTATTAGATTTATTTTCTACAAATATTTGCTCATAGTTATCTATATCAAGTAAGTACTCATACATTTCCTTAAACTCATCTATTTTTATTTCCTTATCAACATTTTTAATATAAATAGTATTATTTTCTATATAGCTATCATTTTTTATTATATTTAAAGATAATTCCTGTCTTTCTACAAGATACTTAACTTCCATTTCTTCTCTTTTTCTTTTTCTTTTAGTAAAATCATCTATAATCGTTGTAATACTTTTTGGATCTTTACTTTCTAATAAAGAAATTACTGCTAAATTACAATCATTATATTTTTCAATTTTATCTTTATTTGTATTATATATTTCCTGAATAACTGCTAATAAGTCATCTATTTCTTTTTCTTTTCTCTTTAATTGTATCTTTATCTTCAAATTATTAACTTTTCTTAAAAAATCATCTAACATCTCTTTTTCTTTTAAATATATTTCTTCATTATATTTAAAATTACTAAAGGCCAGTAAAGCTAAATAAAGATTATATTCTAGAGTTTGATTGTATGTATCTATTTCATTTTCATCATAATTGTTATCTATTAATTTTAATAATAATTCACTAAAATTATTTATCTGTTTTACTTCCATATCAATCTCTCCCTAGTATATTAATTATACTAAACATCCCCCTCTTTAGTCAAGAAAAAAAGAGACTATTTTGTTATCTCTTCATCAATATAATCGGTATTAACTTTATCTATCTCTTTATCTTCTTCACTATCTAATAAATCCCAAGTTTCTTCTTCTTCTACCGAAGATATTCTAACTTTCGTATCTCCAATTATTTCTAATCCTAATTCTTTTTCTATTTCAATACTAATAACATTCCCATTTTCTTTAGCAGATATACATGTAGGTTGTTTTAGACTTCTAACAATAACATCTTTATTAACGATATCCACACTTCCTACATTCATTTTCTCTTCTTCTGTATACGCAATATTCTTAGTTACAACTGTAGTCTTCGTATCATTATCATAACTATACCATATATTCGCATCAAAACTACCTTGAATATTTATCTTGCCATTCATTTCTTTAGCAGAAAAATTATGATTAATTATCCAACAGCCAAGTATCGTCGATGGCACATGTTCCACTGTAACTTGATAAGAATTACGATATTTTTTCTTTCCTTTACCAATAACTGCTTTTGTAACTATTTCTCTATAAGCCATGTAATCACTCCCTACTTTAGAATATGCAACACACTAAAAAAAAGTACTATTTTGTACTTTTCTTCTTCGTTTTAACTTTATTTTTTTCTTCTTTATATAAATAATAACGTCCTAGTAGTCCGTAACAAATTATAATTAATAAAACTAACATAACTATTCCTAACACTACTCTCATAATCATTGTTTTAATTAAATACATAACTATTAAATATGTTAATGTAATAATAAAAGAATTTATTAAACTATATGTATATTGAAATTTTCTAAAACTAATCAATTTTGGATTTATTCCATATATTCCTGATAAATATATTAATTCAAGGGGCATTTCATCTTTAGTAAGTTTCTTATTTTTTCTAACAAACATAAAATAGTTAAGTAAAAATACTAATGTAAATACAATAATACCTTCAATAAGAATTTGTGTAAATAACTTCATAGTATCACCTAAAATAATTATACTATATTGTTTATTTATTTACAAGATAAAAGAAAAAAGTTGCTATTTATATTCTTTAGCAACTTCATCTAAATCCTTAATTAAATTATCTGCATCTTCCCAATTGGTAAGTCTTGCACCTGAAGCATATATATGTCCACCGCCACCATATTTAACAGCTACATCATTAATTATTGGTCCTCTTGATCTTATATTAGCTTTAATAATTTTCATCTTTTTATCTTCAGAGAAAAATACCCATACTAATATCTCTTCAACATATTTCAAATCATTAATCATATTTCCTGCTGCTGCTGAATCAACTTGATATTTTTTTAAAATATCATCTGTTAATTTAATATAAGCTACTTTATTTTCAGTTAATATCAAGTTTTGATAAATATAACCTTGAAATCTAACTTCTGATAAAGGTCTTGAATATAACGGTTCATAAAGTTTAGTAAATTCTATATTAGACATATCAAGTAACTTACTAACTAACCTTATAGTATCGTTAGTCGTATAATCGTGCAAGAATCTATCGGTATCACCAATTATTCCAATATATATATTTTCAGCTATTTTCTTAGATATTTTAAGTTTCATATCAAGTACTATTTTAAATATAAGTTGACTTGTACTACTTGCACTATCATCTATATATTCAATTTCTCCAAACTTTTCTACAAAAGGATGATGATCTATTTTAATAACCGAACCAAACAAAGAAATATCATCTATTCCTTCAATTCTCTTTTTATCCGGAGTATCTAATACTATCAAAAGACATTCATCCATTTTCAAATCATCTATTCGATCTAAATTACCCATAAATCTAAATCTTGAAGCAATCGTACCTACTGCATAAACTTTTTTATCCTTAAAATTTTCTAAAATTATATCTTTTAACGAAAATTGACTTCCTAAAGCATCCGGATCAGCACCTATATGTCTTGCAATAACTATCTTGTCATACTTCTTAATTTGCTTAATTATTTCTTTATATAATTTCATTTTCAATTAATTCTTTTTCTTTCTCTTTCTCTTGATATAACATATATGTATCTCTAGCAATCATTAATTCTTCATTTGTAGGAATTACATAACAAGGAATACTTGAATCTTCTGTTGTAATTAATCTTTCTACACCACGGCATTCGTTTGCTTCTTCATCAATTTTAACTCCTAAAGCAGCAAGCCCATCTATTACTTCTCTTCTTGTATGAATAGAATTTTCTCCAATACCTGCTGTAAATACTATAGCATCACATCCGCCTAATTCAACATAATATTTAGCTATATGATCGATTATTCTATTAGTAAACATCTTTTGAGCTAAAGAACATCTTTGATTACCAATCTTCATACCATCTTCAATATCTCTAGAGTCACTACTTACTCCACTTACACCAAGTAATCCGCATTGTTTATTCAAAATAGTATCCATCTCTTCTGGAGAACATTCTAGTTGTTGCATCATATATGTAATAACAGTTGCATCCATATCCCCACAACGAGATCCCATCATTAAACCTGAATTTGGAGTAAGTCCCATTGAAGTATTAACACAAACTCCTTCATTAATTGCTGAAATACTAGCTCCATTACCAATATGACAAGTAATAAGTTTAGTATTATATCTTCCTAATATTTCATTCATTCTATATGCTACATATTTATGACTTGTTCCATGAAAACCATATTTTCTAACTTTATATTTATCACACCATTCATATGGTACTGGATATAAATAATTTTCTTCTTCTATAGTTTGATGAAATGCTGTATCAAATGTTCCAGTTTGAAGTGCATTAGGAACAACACTCTTAGCTGCTTTAATACCTTTTATTGCTGCTGCATTATGAAGTGGAGCAAGCACTGCTAATTCTCTTACTTTCTTAATATTTTCTTCAGTCATTTCTTCAGTCTTATCAAAATAAGGACCACCTTGAGCAATTCTATGACCTATTGCTTTTATTTCATCTAAAGAAGAAACTATTTTATTATCTATTAATTCTTCCATTAGTATTTCTAAAGCACTTTCGTGATTTTTAAGTTCAACTTCCTTCTTAATCTTTTCACCATTTACTTTAATTGTATAAAAACTTTCCTTCATACCAATTCTCTCAAATACCCCAGATATTAAAACATTTTCTTCTGGCATATCATATGCTTGGAATTTTAATGAAGAGCTTCCTGCATTTACTGATAATACTATCATTTTACACCTCTTTCTTTAGTAATTATATCTAAATATATCCATTTTTTCAAGTAAATATTAGTAATTAATAAGAAAAACAAGTTAATTAACTTGTTTAATTCATTATCTCAAGAATAGCTGGTAATATCTGTAATTTTCTAGATAATACTCCTGGCAAATACTTTCCTTGACTGATTTCGGTATTAAAGGCATTTTCTAATATTTCCTTACCACCATCATTATAATATACATATGTACCACCTTTAATGATATCAGTAACAAATAATCCAAGGAATTTATAATCACCACTCTTAGCAATATTATTTAGCATTTCTATATACTCATCTTTCTCATTATCATACTCAGATATATCGGTAGTCAACACTTGTCCAAGTCCAATTGTACCCTCATCTGTCGGATATTTCTTAAAATCTGTATATAATACTTCTTCCTTTGTTTTACCTTCCATTCTCGTACCATATGATATCATATCAAAACCATACTTTTTATAATCTACTTCAGCAATTCTTGCTAAATTATTAACTGCATCTTTATCGATTAATGTTGTAGTCGGAGAATTCAAAATCAACGTATCAGACAAAATCCCCGATAGCATCATTCCTGCCATTTCTTTTGTTATCTTAACATTATTCTCTTTATACATTAAATAAATAATCGTATTGGTACTACCTACTGGCATATTTCTAAAATTAATCGGATGTGTTGTACCTATATTAGAAATATTATGATGATCTATTATTTCTAGTATTTCAGCTTCATTTAAACCAACTGCAGATTGTTCATAAGAATTATGATCTACTAAAATTACCTTCTTTTTATTTTGAAATCCTACATTAGAAAATTTAATAATACCTAAACACTCACGTTCATTATTAACAATCGGATAATATGTATATTTAGCCTTCTCAGCTTCATTAATAAATGTCGATAGATCTTCATTTTCATTAACTGTATGTATTTTCTTAGTATTTATAATTGTACCTACATTATTACAAAAATTAAATTTCTTTATCGCATCTAAAGAACTCATATTAGTTCTTATGATGTTTATTTTATTTTTCTTTGCTAGTTCTAACTGTTCATCTTTTATTTCAAGGCCATTAGTAATAATTATTAATTTTACTTTTGAATGAACTGCATATTCAATAATGCTATATCTATTACTAGTAATCAAAATATCATTTTCTTTTAGTTCAACTTCATTAATAAATGTCGTAGATCTATACCCGGGAACAATCAACCTTCCTAAAATCTCATTATCATATTTTAAAATCTTTTCTCCATCAATCGCTGTAAGAATATTATTATAAGATGTTTCTATATTCGAATAATCACCATTCAAGCATTCATATGCAATATCCTTCATACTTACAATACCTAAAATTTTCTTATTATTATCTACAATAGGTATTTTGCTAATACCTTCGTCTTCCATTTTCTTATAAGCTTCATATATAGAAATAGCCGTCGTAGCCATATATCCTTTCGAATAATCTAAATCTTTTACTTTTAATTTAACATCATTTAAAAACATTGGCTCTTTAACTTTAAAATATTTCAAAGCATATCTTGTTTCTCTTGAAATAGAACTAAGAATAACTGGTACAGCATTTATACCTTGTTCTTTTTTTAAATTTGATAATGTTATTGCTGCCGTTACACTGTCCGTATCAGGATTACGATGTCCAAATACATATACCTTCTCCATTACTTTCCTCTTTTCTCATTTTTTATCTTAATAAACATTATACTTACTATCAAATACAAAATCATTAATCCCACAGATTTAAAATAATTATTCGTATCTATCGGAACGATAAATTCAAGTATTATCAAAATAATACATAAAATAATATTATCATATATTATATCCATTATTTTCATTAAATAATTAACCGGTTTCTTATTTTTATAATTCAAATATACATAATTAATTACTATTATAATTATAAAACCTATAATACTACTAACTATATCACCATATACTAGATTATATCCCATTCTATAAAAAGCATTTATTAAAGGAATACTAAGTAATATTTTAAAAAACAATGATAATAACAAACTAATATATAATATTTTTTTATTATTATTACTATTAATTATAACCTGACAAAGTGCTAAATTTAAACCTAAGAAATTAAGCATTACTAAATATATCGCCATATCAGGACTATTAAATAATACCTTGCATACAAGTGGTGAAATAATACCTAAAATAATTGATAGTGGTAAAAACATTTTAAAAGTGTAATATAAACGTTCAAAGCAATCTCGTTTATTACAAATCTTATTAACTAAATATAATACTATATCAACTAAATATTTAATTATATACAACCCATAAAAATATACAAAAATAATTATTTTAGAAACTTTATCTGTTGCATAATTATATCTTGTACTTAAAACAAAATATAATATTATTATTGATAAATAATAATAACTTTTTTCAACTATATTAATGATACTTATGTAATTATTATTTGTCAAGATTTTTTTTATTTCTTTATGGATATTTAAATTACTTTTACTAGTAGGCATCATTTTACTACTCTTTTTATTAAGAATCAAAAAATAACTAAGGACAAATATTATTGCTATACTTATTATTTTTGATAAATACATTAAACCGATATCTAAATTATCATTAATTTTAAAACACCTAAATAAAAGTAAACTAATAATAATTAACAAAACTCCCTCAATATAATAATACATTTTAAAAAATGTTAAAGATATTTTTTTATAATTAATCGCATCTAAATAATCTAATAAATAATTAAGAAGTAATTCTGTAAATACACTAAGTCCCATAAAGAGAAAAGGGAAAAATACATCATCTATTTTTAACACTGCCGAAGTTATATCTCCCACTATTATACTTAGTATTAAAATTAATAATTGAATTACTACATTTACTAAACCAAATATCTTAAAAAATTTCTTTCTTTCATTCTTATTATTAATCTTAGCAAGTGTATCTTTAATACTAATATGAGTAAAACAAGATACAAAAATATTATATAAACATAATGTTAAGGCATAAAGAAAAATATTCTTATTACCAATAATATAATAAAGTGGTATTAACAATAATACTTGATATGTTTTAATACTAATGTTTTTCTCTCTCATATTATACCCTCACTTACTACATTAATTTTACCAAAAAGATAACATTTTGTAAATATATGGAAAGAAAAAGAAGGCCCTAAGGCCTTATGTTAATTAATTGGACAGTACTTTCCGTGAATAAGTCTTCTAATGCTACTACCAGTCTGCTTTCCAAGTTCATAAATAATATTAATTGCTTTACTAAAAGCATTAATCATCGAATATGAAAAAGCTCCACCAGTAACTACTTCCATCTCTTTTTTATTAAGTTCCAAATTTATTCCTCCTATTCATTAATTATTACAACGTGTCGGATTTGTATATCCGCTAATTACTCCGACAAGAAAAGTTAGTGCTGCAGCAAATCCTGCAATTAATCCAAAACTAACTCCTCCATCTACGTTAGACATTTGTTTTTCAGTTAACTCCATTTGTTCCTCCTTTTATATACTCTAACAAATAATTAGCAAGAGACTTATTTTCTTTCTCAAGTTTCACTTGATAAACATAATTATTAACACTACTTAAACCGGGAATATCAATATAAATATATTTATAATTATTATATTTATCATCTACATATATATCCTTACTTATCTCATTGACATTGTACCTGTATTTCTTACCATCTAAAATTATTTGTTTGTTATCAGTAACATACTTAAGATCATTTATCGGAACCAATAATTCAATAAAATTATCTTTAACCATTCCCTTTGTTATATAATAACTTTGATATTTATATGTATTTATAACATATAAAAACAATATTATAATTATTATCATTAACCAACCAAACTTATATATACTCGGATACCTTTCCCTCTTAAGTATACATTCAAGCTCTAATATATCATTCATGAGCCACTTCCTTGCCTTCATTATCACTAACATTTATAACCTTATCATACATCTCAATGTTATCTTTTCTATGAGAAATAATAATAAATGTCCTATCTTCGTATTCTCTAAAAATATTTTTCAAGATTTTTTTCTCAAGCTTCGGATCTACTTCATTTAACCCTTCATCTATTAAAATGACTTTCCCCTTCTTCAATAAAGCTCTTGCCAAAATAATTCTTTGCCTTTGTCCTCCAGAAATATTAGCTCCATTTTCTTCTAGCATATAATCGTATGATAACTTATTCTTTAAAATAATATCTTCAACATAGACCAACCTAGACACTTTCAAGTACTCTTCTTCACTTATATCTCTATTCAAGATAATATTATTTTTAATCGTATCCGTATACAATATTTCATTTTGTGAGACATAAGTAATATTACTTCTAATATCACCTAATTCAAAGTCCTGAATATCTTTATCATTAATATAAACCATTCCCCTGGGAGTTTCGTAGTATTTATATACTAGCTTTAACAAAGTAGATTTACCTACTCCGGAATCTCCTAAAATTAATACTTTTGATTTATCATCTATCTTCAAAGAAAAATTATCAATAATATTTCTTACCCCATTATAACTAAAAGATAAATTTCTAAACTCTATCTTACCATTAACCACTAATCCCGTTTTTTTCATCTGACTTTCGTATTTTAAATTTAATATATTATTTATTCTTTTAATACTGTTCTTAACATAGAATAATTCTTTATAAAAATCAACAGTATTTCTTATCGGATTAAGAAAATAATAGATTATAGAATTATAAGTAATTAAGCTACCAATCGTTAACGATTTATCCATTATATAAGTTGCACCTAAATACATAACCAACAAAACAATTATTCCTTCAAACAAATCTCTCAAAAACTCTTGATAATTATTTATTCTAGACATAATCAAATTATCGTTTATCATATTTAAATATTGTTTATTAATTTTATTTTTAAAAGCATTCTCTAAATTCAAACCCTTAACTGTATCATACCCACTTATCGTTTCAACTAAAGAAGAATTAACTGTTGCACTATCTTCTTGAATCTTATTAGTCATTTGTTTAATACTATTTTTAAACACTCTAAATAAAATTAAATAAATAATTACCACAAAAATTAAATACACTGTCATTGTTTTATTAATACTAAACAAAATGATGAAGGCACTTATCACTAAGATAATATCTAAAAATATATTAACAATTATTTTAGATATGGCGTTTTTAACATAAAACAAATCATTCACTCGTGTTATTATCTCACCAGTTGTCCTATTTTTGTAATAACTATAAGGAAGTGAAATTATTTTATTAATTGTATTAGTTATAATGGATAAATCTATTTTTTGTTCTAAATATAATAAGAGATTATTTCTTAAAAACTCACTTACCAATTTTATAACCTCGACAAAGGCAAAGATAATAACTACAATTAATAAATTAAGCTTATTCGTATCAATTACTTTATCTATAATTATTTTAAAATGATAACTATATAAACACATAAATATTGTTGTAATAAGTGTCAGAAGAATCAAATTTATAATTATCTTCTTATTACAAATAATTATTTCTTTAATTGTATTCAATAAATAATTATTATCATTATATATTGGTAATTTCTTTGTTGGTTCCATTATCAATATATATCCTGTGAATATCTTTAAAAATTCAGAAATACTAATATTCTCCATTCCTTTAGCTGGATCCATTATAGTTATCTTTTCACCATTAATTTTATAAACTACTACAAAATGATGATAATTATTAATAACTATTTGACTAATAAATGGTTTTTCAATATTATCTAAATCATTTATGTTATCAATAAAATAACCTTTAGACATCATTCCTAATTCCAATCCTGCTAGTGACATATTATGAAAGTTAGTTCCATCTTTACCAGTCTTTGTTAATTCCAGTATTCTCTCCATTGAAACATTTCCTCCATAGTATCTTATTATCGATAATAAGCAAGCACTACCGCATTCCTTGAAACCATCTTGTAAAACGATACATTTTTTTCTCACCCTTATCACCTCCTCACTAGTTATATTAAATATAAAAAAAGAATTTTACTTTTTTTAAAAGAAAATTCTTTTTATTTTTTTAAACTAAATTAATAGTTAACTATTTATTACTTTTAAGTTTAATTAAGTCATTTTCTAACTTAGAAATATCATTCGGAGACATAAAGATAAATACCGTATCAACATATTCATTAAGAATATATGCGTCGTTTATTCCTATTGGATAGCAATTCTTCGTATCATTAATAATCGTATCCTTAGTAATATTTGGAAAATCTTCTTGTTTCTCTCTAGCCGGATGTATATCCATTACATAGGATGCATTAGCTAAAGATAGAACCTCTGCTATTTCGCTAGCAAATTCCTTAGTTCTAGAAAAAGTATGCGGTTGAAAAATAGCTACTATTTTTTTATTCGGATATTTTTGTTTAATTGCTTTTAATGTAGATTTTATTTCACTCGGATGATGTGCATAATCATCGATAATAATATTGTCACCAACTTTTGTTTCACTAAATCTTCTTCGTGCTCCAGTAAAACTTTTAAATTGTTCATTAACCTGATTACTAGAAAGTCCTTCAAGATAGCATACACTAATAACCGCTAAAGCATCTATTAATTGATGTTCTCCAAATATCGGTAAATCAAACTTGCCATATATAGCGTCATGAACTAAAACCGTAAATTCTATTCCATCTGTCTTGTAATTAATATCTATTGCTCTAACATCATTTTCTTGACCTAATCCAAAGAAAATAATTTCTTTATCTAGTTTCATTAAATGTGTATTTTTATCATCACCATTAGCAATAACCATTTTACTTGCTTTATTTGCAAATTCTGAATATGCCAATATTACATCATTCATATCTTTAAAATAATCAACATGATCCATTTCAATATTTAAAACTATTGCATAATATGGTTGATAAGCTAAGAAATGTCTACAATATTCACAACTCTCCAATACAAAGAATTCATTTTCTCTCTTGGCAGCACCACGACCATCTCCGATTAAATAATTAATTCCTTTAATTCCCTCAAATACATGAGCTATCATCGACGTCGTCGTCGTTTTACCATGACAACCTGCTACACATATCGTCTTAAATTCCTCAGTTAATTTTCCAACCATTTCGTTGTATTCGATAATCTCTAAGCCAAGTTCTCTTGCTCTTATTAATTCAACATTATTTTCCTTTATTGATGCTCCCTTTATAATTATCATATCTTTTTTTATATTATTCGCATCATATGGATACATTGAAATATTATTCTTAATTAACTCTTCCTCAGTAAAGAAATGTTTTTCCAAATCACTTCCACATACCTTATAACCAAGTCCTTTCATAATAACTGCCAAAGAACTCATACCAGCACCCTTAATTCCAATAAAATAGTACATTTAAATCACTTTCCTTTTACTTAATTATATCATAATATTTATATTTATGAACCTAAAACATATAATTAACTATGAAAAATAAATTTATAAAATCAACTATCATCTTAATTATTGGTGGTGCCGTTACTAAAGCTCTAGCCATGATTTTAAAAATATTTTTAACAAGAAGTATTAAAGATGAAGGTATCGGTCTATATATGTTAGTATTACCTACATTTAACTTATTCATCACTCTTTGTACAATGTCTTTATCTACTTCAATTAGTAAAGTAACAGCAACTCAAGGTAACAGTAAACATACCATTTTATCAATCATTCCCATAAGTTTAATATATAACTTTCTCTTAATGATCTTGCTAATTATCTTTGCCCCATTTATAGCCAATCATTTACTAAATACCAAAGATGCATATTATCCCATTATAGCTATTAGTTTTACCCTCCCCTTTATCTGTATCTCCAGTATTCTAAAAGGATATTTTTATGGCAAAGAAAATATGTTTCCTTATGTCGTATCTAATATTATCGAACAAACTGTAAGATTATTATTCATTATTTTTATGATTCCTAATCTATTAAAATATGGTACTAATATCGCCGTAACTGGTGTTGTACTAATAAACACAATTAGTGAATTCACATCTATCATTTGTCTAATTTTATTCATTCCCAATAAAAAAATAAACTTTAAAGATTTTGTTCCTGACCGCTTAGTATTAAAAGACATTCTAAATATTTCCTTATCAACTACTGGAAGCAGATTAATTGGTTCAATTTCTTATTTCTTAGAACCTATAATATTAACTTATGTCCTAATTCACTCTGGATACTCTTCTAGTTATATTATTAAAGAATATGGTGTTATTACCGGTTATGTCTATCCTCTATTATTACTACCATCATTTTTTACTATGGCTATATCTACCTCTCTCTTACCAGTAATTTCCAGTAGTTATGCTAAAGGTTTATATAAATATGCTAAGAAGAAACTAAAACAAGCTATTTATATCTCTCTTGGTATTGGCATTTTCTGTACTTGCTTCTTTATGACTATTCCTGATATCTTATTAAATTTCATCTACAATACCAATCTTGGTATAAATTATATAAAAATAATTGCTCCATTCTTTATTCTGCATTATATTCAAGGACCATTAACTTCATATTTACAAGCTATAGATAAATCAAATATTGCTATGTATGGAACTCTTGTCGGAGCAATTATTAAAAATATTCTTCTAATTATTCTTCCATTATTTATTGGTTTTAATGGTTTTATTATCGCTAGTTTAATTAACATCATCTACGTTACCGTTCATCATATCTATCATGTTAAAAAGAGTTAAGTAAAATATTTGTCAACCTAATTGAAATAAAATTATACTTATGATACATTTAACTTGGTGATAATATGTATAATTCATTAAAAATAGATTCTAAGAAAGCTAAAAGATTCAGTATTATATTCTTAATTTTATCTTTTATTTTTGCTCTTGGATTAGTTAAAAAATCTTTTCAAAATGATACATTCTATACGATTAAAATTGGTGAACTAATAATTAATCATGGTATTGATATGCTAGATCATTTCTCATTTCACAACGCCCTAGCTTATACTTATCCTCATTGGTTGTATGATTCATTCATCTATCTTGTATATAAAATTGGTGGTTATACTTCGATTTATATATCAACTATTTTGTTATTCTACATTCTAATAACTATTGTCTATAAAACTAATCTTACTCTTTGTAAAAATCTTTTTGCAGCCACCTTTGCTACATTTATATGTGAATTAGCTATCGCAAGTTTTATAACAGCTAGAGCTCAACTAGTTAGCTTTATCTTATTTGTACTTGTTATCTATTTTATAGAAATGTTTTTAAAGAAGAAGAAAAAGAAATACTTATTTGGACTACTCTTAGTATCCCTAATACTTTGCAATATTCATGTTGCCGTATGGCCTTTCTATTTTATATTATATCTTCCATATTTTGCTGAATATCTAACCGCTATTATTCTAAATAAAATTAAAAAAGATAATAAAATTACTAAGTTTATTAAAAATAAATTTATTATTGAAAAAAATGACGGTATTAAAGTATTATTTATAATCTTTATCTTGTCAATTTTAACTGGATTATTAACCCCTATCGGTGATACTCCATATACATATATTATTAAAACTATGCAGGGTAATTCCACAAGCTACATAAACGAACATCAAATGCTAAGTTGGGCTGAAAGTCCCTTTACCATAATTATTGCTATAGAAACCCTTTTCCTAGTAGCTATATCTAAAACTAAAATAAGAGACTTCTTTATGATAAGTGGCCTTATCTTAATGTCCATTATCTCTATTAGACACCTATCATTCTTAGCATTAATTGGAACTATTTGTTTCGCAAGAGTATTTACTCTATTCTTAAATAACTATAACATTCCTATGGAAGAAAAATTTATAAACATCGTATCAAATAAAAAATTACTAATTCCTCTAATAGTTATAATTGTTTCATTATCAACCTACCTTTTCACTAATCAACTTAAAAAAGATTATATTGATAAAACCCTATACCCTGTCGACGCAACCACTTATATTAAAAAAAATATTGATACTACAAATATGCGTCTATTTAATGACTATAACTTTGGTAGTTATCTATTACTAAACGATATCAAAGTATTTATTGACTCTCGCGCTGATCTATACACTAAACCATTTAGTTCATATAAATACGATATCTTTGATGACTATACCTATGTAGTTAATCAATATAACCAAACATTTGACTTTTATAACATCACTCATATCTTAATTTATAAAGAAAATAACAATTTATATAACGTACTTTCTAAAGATAATAATTATAAATCTTTATATGAAGATAAATATTTTATCCTCTATGAAAGATTAAACAAACCAGATATCTATTTATCATATAAAAACTAGGAAATTTTCCTAGTTTTTATCTTTTTATCCATATTAACTAAAAATATAAATTCATAGTCACTTATATTATCTCCTATTGGATGATATTTTATCTCCGTATCAATACCTAATTCCATACATTTTAAAAGCACATATTGAATATCTATTTTCTCACCATTTAATTTCCAAGCATAACTATGCTTCTGAATATTACTAATCGTAAATTCTCCATAACTCTTAGTTAAAATAATACTTCCCATATAATGTTTATTACTAAGTATTGCCTCTTGAATAATTAAAACCATTCGATCATTAATATTTATTTCTTCTTCATTTATTTTTTGTTTTAAATCTTTAATATACTCCACCGTATCAACAAAATTACTTCTCATATCTACCACCTATCACCCTTAGTATATCATATATTTATCAATAACAAAACCCTAATCCATCAAATGAATTAAGGTTTTTATTTACTATTCTTCCCGAATAATATTTTTATTACATAAATAAGTAACTATAAAATATATACCATATATAAATATTAAAAGCATAAATGTTACCACTGAACCACTCAAAATATTTTCAACACCTAAACTATTTAAAATATATACACAAAATTTTAACCCAAATATCGTATGTACTATTGCTAACAACAATGGCGTCATAAAGAATATTAATGTTTGTTTAAACAACGATTTATTTATATCATCTTCTGATACCCCTATTTGTCTTAATATTTTATATTTATTTTTATCATCTAAACAATCTGATAATTCTTTTAATGCCAATATAGCAGATGATGATATTAAAAATATTATTCCCAAATATAAGCTAATAAAAGTAATTATTGAAGACAACCCTGTGGCAGCCATTCTAATATCATTTTTCGTATCAAACGTAACATTATTTCCCTCTGTTATATCTGCAAATCTATTATCAAGTTTGTCTATTACATCCTTATCCATCACTGAATAATTACCAAAAACTAAAATATCTTTATCTGCACTAGATTCTATAACCATATCTGGTACCACTATAAATCCTATATTTGATGGATTACCACCAATCTTAGAAAATCCTTCAACACATTCTTCCCTCGCTGGTATAAGATCATGATTAAACACTTTAATCACATTACCTCTAGAAAGTACAACATTATATAATTGTTCTTCATAATTAGATACTATCACATATTCATTATCTCCAAGTTCCACTCTATCAATTTTTAATAAATCTGCCATTTTATTATAATCTGTTAAGGTCATTATTCCCACATTAGCTTGATAATTAATTAATGGATATCTTTCCACTAATTCACTATAATAATCTCCCAAAGATTCTTTATATAAAAACTCATCGTCGTAGTATTCACTAACCGATACTAAATTTATAATATTTCCCTTAAGTACCAAATCACTATAAAGTAAATTAACTATCTCTTGATTATCTAATTTATCATTATTTGAATCATGATACCAAACCATTTCAAAATCAACTGGTGCATACTTGTTAATGGAATTATTAAAATAATTTTTTATTGTAAATGCACTCGACAATAAACATAATGTAAAAAATAACATTATACATATCATTGAAATAGATATTACCATCGTGTTAATTTTACTACTTATCTGTTTAAAAATAAAAGTATTTAATCCTTTGTAGTAGGCCCCATGACATCCAGATAATACTCTTAAAATTAATCCAGCTACTGAATAGAAAAATAATACTGTTCCAAATATTCCAAGCAAAATTGGAACTAGCAAAATATTAACACTATGTCTAAGTAATTTATCAATACCTGCAGTAACTAAATAATAAGCTACTCCTAACATTAAAATAGATATTATAAACAATATAATACATTTAATTGGGTTTCTTATCTTAACCTTTTCTTGTTTCTTACTCGCATGAAGTAAATTAATAAGTTTATTTTTATTAATTATTATCGTATTAAATATCATTACTATAAAGTATATTACTCCAAAGTAAATAATCGTTTTAACTAAAGCCTTCATAGAAAAATTAAATACAAATTTATCCATCGAAGCCTCAAACATGTTAGCCACAAAAATACTAGTAACCTGTGATAATATTACTCCTAAAAATAATCCAACAGTCAAAGATATAACTCCTATTAAAAAAGTTTCTATTAATAAAAGTCTTGATATCTTCCCCTTAGACATTCCAAGAGTCATATATATTCCAAATTCTTTATTTCTCTTCTTAATTAAAAATCTCGAAGCATAAATAATTAAAAAACCTAATATAAAAGACACAAATACCGATACATATGAAAGTAACTCAGTTAAAAGACCTATCATTTCACTCTTACTTGCCTCTACACTCAACATTGCAGTCTGTGAATCTACTGAATTAAATATATAAAAAATACAAACTCCAAGTACTAATGTAACAAAATATATTGCATAATCCTTTATACTTTTCTTTATATTAGAAAGTGATAACTTACAAAGCATCGTTTAATTCACCACCTAATAGTGTTACCACATCTATAATATTATCAAAGAACTCTTTTCTAGTTAAATCTCCCTTATGTATTTCATTAAATATCTTTCCATCTTTAATAAATATTATTCTCGAAGCATAACTAGCCGTATATGCATCATGTGTAACCATCAATATTGTCGAACCAATCTCTTTATTCAAATATTCAAAACTCTTTAATAATTGTTTTGAAGACTTCGAATCAAGCGCCCCTGTTGGCTCATCAGCCAAAATCAAACTTGGATTAGTAATAATAGCTCTAGCGCTAGCTACTCTTTGCTTTTCACCACCACTCATTTGATACGGATATTTATTAAGAATCTTTGTAATTTCTAATTTTTTAGCTATTTCTTCAATTAATTCTTTTTGTTTCTTATAAGAAACATTATGAATAGATAAAGCCAAAGATATATTTTCATATCCTGTTAAAGTATCCAATAAATTAAAATCTTGAAAAACAAATCCTAATTTATTTCGCCTAAATTCATTTAACTTATTCCCCTTTAATTTAGTTATATCTTCTCCATCAACATAAATATTCCCTGAAGTAACTTTATCAATCGTTGATATTAAATTAAGGAGTGTCGTCTTTCCAGAACCACTAGCACCCATAATAGCAACAAATTCACCTTTATCTACCTCAAATGAAATATCATTAATTGCTTTAGTTAAACTAGATTTACTCCCATAATATTTTTCCACATTTTTAACTTTTAATATTTTTTCCATAATATTCTCTCCCTTCATTAAACATAATACTCTCATATATATTTTTTGTCGTTATAACAATATTACAGAACATTACAATTTTGTAATATTAAAATTTATACATATCATTATTACCAAACTCAATTACTACCTTCGTATATTCCTTTTCCTTACTAAAAATCTTAATATTATGACCTAACTTATCACATAGATTCTTAACTATATATAATCCCATACCCGTAGACTTAACATTACATCTTCCATTTTTACCAGTAAAAGACTTATCAAATACCCTTTTCAAGTCACCTTCACTAATACCTATTCCATTATCATATATTGATAAACATATCCGTCCATTATCTAAATAACTACTAATCTTTATTTGTGAATCATTATCCTTTTTATATTTAATACTATTATTAATAATCTGATTAATAATAAATTCTAACCATTTCTTATCCGTATATACCCATACAATATTCAAATCTACTAAAAAAGAAATATTATTCAAAAGAAGATCTTCTTTATTCTTAATTCCTACCTCACGAATAACTTCTTTTAAATCTACTCTATTAATAAAAAAATCCTTCTCTGTATCCTCAGCTCTTACATAATAAAGAACTTGATCTACACTATTATCTAATTTTCTAATCAAACTTCCATATTCTGAATTATACTTATCACGATGATTATGACACTTAAGTACCATACTAGCTATTGGTATCTTTACCTCATGAATCCACATCTCTACAAATTCCTTAAACTCATTAATATTATTTTGACTATTCCTAATATTTTCTATCATAGATTTATTTATTTCATACATTACATCTGCCATCACACTCTCTTCATATGTTTTTGCTTCTGGCATTGTCTCCAGTATCAAATATTTCTTATCAAGCTTATCTAAATTATTTATTAATGTATTATAAAAATTATATTTTCTAAAATAATTAATAACTACAATAATAAATCCACATAACAATAAAACCATAAAAATAATTATATTTATATACTTTGGAATTTTTAAAACATTAAGTAATAAACAAACTAAAATTATAGTAAACAAATAAATAAAAATGCTAATCGATAAATCTAATACATATTTCTTAAACTTCATATTATTCTATAACCTATCCCTTTACGTGTTTCAATTATATTATTATAACCAAGACTAGCTAATTTTGCTCTAAGTCTACTGATATTAACAACCAAAGCATTCTCATTAATATACTCATCATTATTCCAAAGATCAGTCATTATCTCATCCTTAGTAACTATCCTCTCTCGATTATTTAATAATAAACTAAATATAATTATTTCATTCTTAGTTAATATTACCTCATCCATATCTCTCTTAACTATTCCCTTACTAATATCAAAAGTTAAATCTTTATAAATAATAACTTTACTACTAGTAACATATCTCTTAAATATAGCTTGAATCTTAAGTAATAATATTGTCGGATTATAAGGTTTAGTAATATAATCATCCGCTCCATTCGAATAAGATAAAACCTCATCTTCAATGGTATTTTTACTAGTAACCATTATAACTGGTACACCCAAACTTTTTCTAATATTCTTAAGAAGTATTTCCCCATTAGTATACGGTATATTTATATCAAGTATTATCAAATCAGCTTTCGCATCAATTATTTCATTAAAAGAATTAGCAAAATCTCTAACAAAAGAAGTTTGATAGTTAGCACCCTTTAATAAATCAATAAGTTCTTCTCTTATAACCTTATCATCTTCAACAATCATTATCTTCTTCATACACCATCCTCCATATAATTATTATATCATTATTATAATAATTTAAATATTACAATTTTGTAATGATTATAGAACAACTTGATTTTCTAACTAAATATGTTATAATATATCACAAATCTTTTGCAAGGAGGGCAATATATGAAAAAAAATGAATTAATAGAAATGAAAAAAAGATTATTAGCATTCGGTCTAGCTGGTGTAATGATTGGAACAACTGGTTGTACCATTATTAACAAAGATAAAAACGAAGTCCCAGAACATCCTGCTATTTCTGAAGAATATTCTAATATTGATGATTATCGCAAATACGTAATTCAAAATGGTAAAGCAACAAAACTATATAATAGTCAAAACATATATTTACTTTTTAACAAAGAAACATATGAAATAACTGAATGCATTTATAATAAAAAAGATGTTTTAGGTGGCTTATTTTACGCTGTTGAGATATATGATTTATCAAGTGAAAAGTTACTTGTTTATTCAAATGGTATAAATTACATGCTTAACCAAACATACTATGAATATTTAATTGAAAACAACTATCAAGTTTGTCTTGCCAATACAAGTGACTATATTGAAGGATATAATAATAAAGAATATTATTCACTTGATGAAATAAGAGAATTAGAACCTCAAATTGCTGAAAGTTTAAAAATTATTAATTCAGTTAAAGTCAAAACAAAATAATTTATTACAAAAAATCTCTTTAATTAAAGAGATTTTTTATTCTTTATATTTATCTTTTTTACACAAAAAAACTAATTCATTTCTGAATTAATTTATTCTACATAAGAAATTACTAATCTAAAACTTCGATCTGAACTTCCGTCATCGCCAGATGCATTACCATAGTCATTTATTCCAGCCTCAGCTCCACTACTATATAATCCACCTCTTATAAACCATGGATATTTTTCAGAAACAAACGTAGCATAATTACCATACCATTCATAAGTCTCAGATAATGCGTGCCCAAAACATATTGTACCACTACATGCAGTAGTTCTATCAGTTGTAGTATATAAATCATAATATTTACTATCAGGAAAAGGCGTTCCATTATATGTACCATTTGTACCATATCCATATACAATTCCTGTAAACCCTGAATTATATAATCTTGCATAGCCAGATCGTGGTGCACCATTCTTATCAGCAAGAACAGCCATAACATACTCATGGGCTCCACCTGACATATCATATATTCCATATACATTTCCAGTAGTGCTAGCCTTAGTTCCTAATGTTCTATCACTAGCATAACTTCCTATTGACGTTCCTGACATAATTTTACCATCCCAAGTATATGTTCCACCCTTACTTGTTTTAGTACTACTACTACCCTCTGCTCCAGCGCTTCTTCCAGTATAATAATTAGAACTATTATTAATATAAATGTTCTCATTTATTCCATATTTTGAATATGCCAAATAAGTTACTGCTCCCCATTCACTATTTTTCATCATATGAGCATCTACTTTTGCTGTCGAACCATATATACTTGTGCCAAATTTTTGAGCAGTCGCAAATTCAACAGATACAATCTGTTTTCTTAATGATTGAACGTTAGGTAAAACACTTGGATTATCACCAGAACCCGTAGTCTCAAACTTACCAACCCAAATCCCATTTAATTCTTTACTTCCAAAAACAAATGCCGGATGAGTTAAATAACTATCAATCGCTGAACCATTAGATACAGAACCCAGATTATTTTCAAACATTATATCAATCATTTGTTCAGTACCTTTACCACCACTTGTAAGTGACCATATCTTATACTTATATCTTGGAATATAAACTAAATATGCCAGAATATCATTTTCATCAACAATTGTTCCAGATGTGCCCAAATAATTATTTCTTGATGCATCACTCACAAGCACTACATTAGCCCATTGTTTATTATCATAGTTATACCAATTCTCATCATCAGCAGATATTGTTTTAATAACAGTATTAGTTTCATCCGTATCAAACACAATTGGTATCATTCCATCATCCAAATCAACCATTATTAAGTTCGAAGAAACAATATTAGCTCTAAGTTCTATATTCAAGCTTTTATCTTGCATGCTGCTTTGATTTCCTGAATTACTATCTATCCACAAATATACCCTGTAATAAGCTTTCGTATTACCAAGAATTGTTTCTTTTGATAAAATGCTATAATCGTTGTTTACTGAAATACTAGAAAAATCACCAGTTTTAATTTCTGTATATGTACCATTTAATGAATCACACTTAGTAATTGTATATTTAACATCACTGCTAATTAACTCATTACTTATTGAATTAACAACATAATATAAATTAAACATTGCTTTATTACTTTTATTATTACTAGCCTCTATCTGAACATAATTTTCATTCAAATATGTTAATACTGGATTTAAAGTTCCAATATACTGATAAGGAGTTAAAGAAATAAGAGTACTTTCGTCACTGCCAATAACATATGACATATATGATGTTTTGCCCCGCCAAGTAAACCATGCGTATGTTGAAATAACCATAATAAGCAATAATATAATTGTTAAAAGCAATACCCTTTGTTTCATATTTCTTCTACCTTTCTATTTTATTTAACTATTAAAGATGTTCTAAACGTCCTTGTACTATTTGCAGAGCCATCAAAGCCTGCTGAATAAAATATTCCACCGCCAGTATCGTTCGTATAATGTCTTCCTCTAGCAAACCATGCATAATTTGAAGTAACAAATCCAGGATAATCCTTATACCATCTATTTGTCTCAAATAAAGCATGCCCACCACATATTTCTATTGTGCATGAACTCATAGTTGAAACAGTATATTTATCATAATACTTACTATCAGGCATAGCACTAAAACCAGAATTACCTATCACAGCATTATAATTTCCCATAACATGTTCATTTGCACCACCGACCATATCATATACTCCATACATATTTCCGGTAGTACTAGCCTTCGTTCCCAAACTCTTACTGTCAGCATAATTGCCAATAGTACCAGAAAGGCTTATCACTTTACCATCCCATGTATAATAACCAAAATTATTATATCTTTCTGTTGATGTACTTTCTCCAGGAAACTGTGAAGCAAGTGTAATAACATCACCAGCAACTGCACCGCCACTTCTTCCAGTATATATACCAGAACTATTATTTAAATATATTTCTTCGTTAATTCCATATTTTGAATGAGATAAATATGCAACAGCTCCCCATTCACTATTTCTTGTTATATAAGAATCTATTTTTGATGTTGAACTATACGTCATAAACTTTTTGGCTGTTTCATACTCAGAAGCCACATTTTGATTAACCAACGAAGTTACATTAGGAATAATCTTTGGAGATGTTGCATTACCTGTCGTTTCAAACTTACCAATCCATATTCCATTCAATTCAGTATCACCAAAAGTAAATGCCGGATGGGTGCGATAACTGTCTATAGTTGTTCCAATTGACTTAGGAACATCATTACTTTCGAATACAATATCAATCGACTGTTCATTACCAGCACTACCCATAGTTGTAGTCCACACCTTATACTTATATCTAGGTATCCAAACAAAATATCCTAAAATATCTGATTCACTTACTGTCACACCACTTGTATTTAAATATTTACTTTTAGAAGAATTAGTAACAAGTATTGCATTTGCCCACTTCCTTTTACTATAACAATACCAATTTGCATCATTTTTATTAATAGTTTTTATTAATGTATTACCACTATTTATATCAAATACAACAGGTATCATTTCATCGTCTAATTCAGGTTTTGCTGGGAGATTTGCATCTTGATTTACCATAGGCCATACTTTCATATCAGAAGAAGAACCAGATAAATTAGTTGCCCCACTAACGCTTTTATCAATCCATACCCAAATAGTATATTTTGTATCTACATTATTAACTGGTACATCTGATACTAGTTCAATTGTATCATTTGCGCTTTTTGAACGAAAATCACCAGTACCTATAATCTGAGCATCCTTGTTATTATAATTTCCTATTGTTATTGCCCATTTTACTGCATTTGTATTAGATATATCATTACTTATAGTCACTACATCCATATAAAAAGTTACATATAAGTCTATATCTATTGTCTTATGCATCGACACAGTCATATGCAATCCATCGTAGTATGATTCACTAGGTTTTAAACTTCCCACAAATCTGGATTCACCTTCGTTGTACACAATGTATTCAGCTAAATTTTTACTAGTTTTTACAATTATATTTTTTTTATTAGTACTTTCATAAGTCCAATATGCATATGTACCAATAGATATAATAATACCTATACTCAAAGTAATTATTAAATATTTTATATATTTATCCATAATTTCATTCCTTTATTTCACTATTAACCTATATTAATAGTATAACAGAACCTTACAATAAAGTAAATAAAAATTCCTGTCAAAGTGATGTGAACTCCATTTTGGAGACACACAAAAAAACTAATTCATTTCTGAATTAGTAGGTATTCATATTGGTAGCGAGAGGGAGATTCGAACTCTCGACCCTTCGGGTATGAAAAATAAGCCCTAAATTAAATTATTACTTATTTTATGCCATTTTCCTTATTAAATAAGGTTTCGCCACAACATTCATCACCAAACAAAATATAAGTAAATTAAAGTAAATTCAAATAGATATAAAATTTTTTATATAAAAAATCCCTAAAATTTCCCTAAAAATTTTTTAAATAAAACATATACTATAATTCTATTTTCTTATAAAAAAATAGATATTTCTATCTATTATTACTCATATTGGTAGCGAGGGAGGGACTCGAACCCCCGACATATCGGGTATGAACCGATCATTCTAGCCAGCTGAATTACCTCGCCATAAATCAAGTAAGCAATATAATAATATCATAAATATTGTTAATTGACAATACTTAACACAAAATTTCCTTAAAAAAATGCCTAAATTACCATTTCTTTATCAATTTTGGTATCTTTTTCATCATATTGCTTACTTTTAGTATATTCATTTATTGTAAATTCATTTCCGTATTTTTCAATACCTTTATTTATTGCTTTCCAATCATTTGAATTTGCCTTTAAAAAATCTTTTATCTCATTATATAAATCATTTTCTTTTATTACTGCTTGTCTTAAATTTAATAATTTGTATGGTATTTCTTCAAAAGTCGGATCAGTTTCCATATTATAATATTTTTTTAATAAATCAGTTATTTTATCTGAATCTGTATATAATCTTCCTGATAATACAGTAGATAACTCCACAAAATTTATTACAAATTTATTATTTTTTTTATTATCAATTTTCTTTTGATAATTATCCCAAATAGCATCTGCTCTTTGCATTCTACTCTCTATTTCGTGAGTGTAATGTTCTGTCATTTTAATATCTGTACCGTGTCCCATCAAAACTGCCAATTCTTTTGGTGTAAGATATTCGTTTTCGTGATAATTTGCCGTACACCAACTATGTCTTAATCCGTGAGGAGTCACATCCCCTAGAGCATATTTATTTCTAAAGTTAGTCCACACTTTATAAGGTGTATCAGGGTGCATTATCTTTCCAAATCTACTCAAAAACACATTATCAGGAGCATTGTAGTCTTTACCATATCTATTAACAAACATTGATATTTGTTCTTCACGATATTTAAAATAAACTTTTGCTAAATTCATAACAAATTTTGGCAATTTAATAATTCTTTCGCCATTTTCTGTTTTTGTTTCTTTTTCGTAAGTAGTTCCTTTTCTCTTGGTGCTAACAACACTATATTTTACTTTGATAGTATTATTTTCAAAATTGAAACTATCCGTATGTAATCCAACTAGTTCTCCTTTACGAATACCAGCACATACAAATATTGTAATCATAAATTTTTCTCTAATAGATTCATTTTCAAATAATTTATCTAAAATGTCATACATTTCATCAAGAGTATAAAATTTAGTTTTCTTTGTTTTAAATTTTGGTGGTTTAATACTTTCCATAGGATTTTTAGTAATAGCACCCCAATCAACTGCAACATTTAGCATTTTATTAAAAGCATTATAAATTGAATTTTGGTATTTTGTAGATATTGGTTTATCAGGTTTATGTTTATTAGGTGTAGTTTTTAACTCATTTATAAAAAGTTGAATATCAGAAGTCATATTTTCTATTTCATACATTTTATATTTTCCAAATTTTTTATTTACAAATGAAACTAACATACGATCATAATCTTCTGCCGTCACATCAGAAATATTATCATAACAATACTTCTCAATAAATTCTCGTTCAAAATCTTTTAAAGTAAAGTTTCTGTATTTAGATATTGGTGTTTTTCCAAGTTTACTTTTAGCGATAATTTGATCTCTATATTCTTCAACTTCTTTTAGTTCGCCCTCAACATACTCACTAAATCCATTAGGAAATAATTTATTTTTTTTAATTCTTATTCTATAAGAGTTCTTTGATATTTGATAGATATATTTTGAAACACATTTATCTTTTTTTACTTTTTTACTTTGATTAGTTTTAGTTTCAAAATTATTTTCTTTCCAAACTTTATTTCTATAATTTATTGCATCACTATCACTTGTTGCCTCAAAATATTGATTTATAACAATCTTTTCCCCAAGTAGATTTTTTTTGTTAATTGCTACTAAATAAGTATTATCACTATATTTGTATAAATTATTATAAATTTTTAGTGCCATTTTTTCCTTTTAGTTTAATTGTAGTTAAAGGTTTATTATTTTCTTTAATCCAATTATCTATTGAATCCTTTTTAAAAAATCTTAAATGTCCTATCCTAAAGAAAGGTAAATTTTCTTTTTTGATAGCAATATCTAAAGTGTATTTATTAAATATAGTAGGATAATGTTCTAGTAGTGCTTTTGTATCATAAATAACCTCATCAGAAGAATTAGAAGAAGATGTATTTTCACTTGACATTAGAGATATTAAATTACCAACAGTCATATTTTTAATATCATCTATGCTAAACTTTTCTTTGTCTATCTAAATCTACCTCCCTCCAAATATTTATAGTAGTAATACCATTTTCATCTATTAAAATCTCACAAGTTATATATGGTGTAGTTGAATCTATTATTTTATTTTCTTCATATTTACTTATTTTCTTATCAATAATTAAAGTATAAATGTCATTAAAAAAAGAAGTAGTTTGTACTTCTACTACTTCTTTGATATTATCTATAAATTTTTCTATGTTTAAATTATTATTTTTATACATTACTTTTTGTTCTTCTTCTTTATCAAATTCTTCATATACTGATGATATGTTATTTTGTAAACTATTTTCATAATTCATTTTCATTTGTTCTACTGTGTAATAAGTAGAGGTATTTTTTTTAAGCATTTTAGAAGTTCTTTCTATTGGATCAAATTCTTTTACATTATCAAATATTTTATTATATAAATAAGTATCTCTAAAGATTGGATTAGAAATTGTTGGAAAGATAATTGTTTTATATTTTAATGCAATAATTTCGTTAGGTGTTAATAGTTCTCTACCCACTAGGGAAGTAGTTTGATTAGCACCAACTTTAAATGTATCTGTACTTTGACTAATTGAAGATGTTTCAATAGTTGCTTTTCCTAACTTTTGTGAAATGATATTAGCACAATCAACAGAGTTAGTTTTTAAATAACATAAAGCAGAGTTATCCAAAATTATACTTGCTACTTCTTTAGTATAAACATTTTCTAGTTGAGCGAAAGATTGAATAAAAAATTGAAACCTCATACCACGAGAACGAGCAACACTAACAATAGTATCAATTTCTGCTAAAGGGGGACAATTTGCAAATTCATCTAATATCCACTCAATTTTTCTAGGTAATGTTCCTTTATTTTCAGGTAAATTAGCAAGTTTAGTTAAATCTTTATAAATAATACCTACAATTATAGTAATGAGTTGATAGTAGGATTTATCTTCATCAGGTACTATAATATAGAGAATCGTAGGATTATTAACAATAGAAGAAAATTCAAATTCACTTATACTAGTAATATTTTCTACATTAAGGTCATCAAAAATTTGCATTTTAGAAGCGAATACAGTAGTAATACTTTTATAAGTATTTTCACTTGCTGATAAAATAGAAGTAAGATAATCTTTAGATAGTGTTCCATACTCACGATTATTTAAGTTTCTCTGTAAATACATTTGATTTTCTTTAATAAGAGATGAGTTTTGAAATTTTTTTATACTTGATATATTTATTTTTTCTTCAGGAATAAGACCATTTTGATAATCTTCCAAAAATATACCACAAATGCCTTTAAATAAATTTTTAGCAGAATTTAACCAAAATGGATCTTTATCATCTTTTTCAACAAATATTAAATCTGCTAATGAATTAGTTAATCTGATAGATTCTGCTTGATGACTTGAACTATCGTTTTGATATGTTTTTATATAATCTAATAAAGTTGATAATTTCATTTTGTTAAAAAATGATACTAAACTTTTATCATTTATTTCCTTAAAGTCATCTTTAAAAATTGACTTATCATTTATAATAGAAGATTCATCTTGTAAGTTGTCATTTATAGTATCTATTTTATTTAACAAATACTCAATAATATAATTATCTATTTTGTTTTTTAACTTTATTTCATTTCTATATGATTCATTACTAACAAATAAGTCATAATCAATTTTTAGTTTTTCATATAAATAACACATACATATAAATAATTTATTATTACTACTACAATGTAGTTTCCACTCATTTATGATCGGTTGCATTATGTTTATACGATTAGATAAGTTAGGATTTCTAAAATCTATTGTATAAATATTATAACCATTGTCTTTAAATAATTTTGAAGTTTTAGAAAAGATTTCTCCTTTAGGATCGGTCACTATAATACTTCTTTTATTTTTTGCTTTAGCAAACATAATACATTCAGGTAATACAATACAAGTAGATTTACCACTACCACTTGATCCAATTAAAACCCAATGTGGACTAGTATTATCAAAATATACTGTATTAAAATGATTATTTTTCTTTTCAAACCAAATAGGAAACCCTGCATCTTCTAACGAAGATAATTGTTCTTGCTTAAAAGTTTTAGTTATTTCTTTCATATCTGCAAACTTACTTGATCCGTGTTCGTTTTTATTTTTAATTTTATGTTTTGATATTCTTGGCTCTATGTAAATAATAAATATTATAATACCAATAACAGAGATTAGAATAATTATATTAAAAAAAGGCATAGAATTATCTATCATTATAAATCTAAATCCTCATTTTTATTTCTTAAATCCCAACAATTATCTAAATAATCTTGTATTTCTTCATATTTATATTCAGTTGCATTATCCATAAGCAAATCTAACGAATAAAACTCATTATTTGATAAATGTAAATCACCATTTATAATAATAGAGCCACAATTATTAACTATAACTCTGTTTTCAATAGTAGCATCATCACCATAGAAACAACTATCTCTTAAATCATAACAATTAAACCCTTTACTTTCTAAATATTTTCTTTGTTCTTTATTCAAACTATAATCTAAAATATAATATTTCATTTAATACCTCCTAACATTAAAATTCTAATTCTTGTTTTTCTTTTTTTGATTCTACATAAACAGGTGGATTCCATTTACTCAATTCTTTAATCATAACTGTACCTCGTAATCTGTCATATTTAAAATAAGTGAAGTGATAAAATCTTTATTATTTTTTAAGTCATTGTTAAAGCAATATGCAATTTTTTCTAATGGCTTCTCACTATCAGAAAAAGCAGAGAACATACCTGCTTCAGAATCGTACCTTAATTCATTAGACAATTTTGGGAGTTTATTTTCTACATAACTTCTAAATAAATTTTCAAAGTCGTACCCATTACCTGTAAACTTATGTTTAAAAATACTTTTATCTATATCTTTTTCATTTAAAATTATAGAAAATAGACTATCAGAATGTTTAATAATCTTAAATGGTTCTAATTGTTTATCAAACCATTTAATATATTTATTCCAATTTTTTTCATTGTATAGAATATCACTTAACAAAGTAATACCATATTTACTTTTTAATTTTTTATTTTTAATATCAAAATTTTCATAGTCTAAACTAGATAATTTTTTTAGTTCTTCCTCATATTTTTTATATTGACTAGGTGGGCTAACCACATTTAAGTAATCTTCTATTGCATCATATTTGAAACCTAAATCTTTTCTAATATTTTCATAATCTTGCATTATACTCATTTAAAATCCTCCTTATATTTTTCTTCTTCAAGTCTTGAATATTTACTAGATAATTTAAGACCACAATATAAAAAAAGTGATAGTGTACTGACTACCACAACAAATATAATAAAAATTATCCATTTTAAAATTTCCATTTTTTCCTCCATTTCTACAAATAAAAAGATTAGTTGTATCTCAAACTAATCTAATTAATAAATTGTAATTTATGATTATTTATATAATCTAATAACTTGATATTCATAATGATCATTAGCATTTGAGATTCCTACTGAAATGCCTTTACCATTATTAGCTGTTTCTTTAGCAGAAGATTTTTCTTTGGCTTCTTT
>CAKOOM010000001.1 GCA_934098395.1 uncultured Bacilli bacterium | reverse complement strand
GCAAACCCTTATAAAATCTAGTAAAAATTGATTTTTAAATTTATAAATTAAGTCAGTGGCTAATTAGGTATGAACCGAATGCTCTAGCCAACTGAGCTATCTCGCCATTTGCAAAAGACATACTAAATATATCATATTTTTTTATCTTTGACAAGTATCTTAATCAATTTTTTAACAAAAAAAGACTCTTTTTGAGTCATATCTTTGTAAACAATACCAAAAGTATATCAAATATAAAAATAATAAAGCAAGTAATTGTTGTTTTTCTAGAAAAAATTTCTAATATTTTATCCGTATATTTCTTAAATATATGAAGATATATCATCCCAGCTATTCCCCATAATAAAGCATATTCAATACATATATATTTACCTATATTCATATCTTGCTTCGTATAATTCCACATATCTATACCAAAAACAATTTTTAATACATTACCACCAATATACTCTATTAAAGTAAGTACTACAACTAAAACAATATATTCAATTATATATTTTAAATATTTATTAGTTTTAATTTTTTTAAAAAAATATTTATTAAGTATTTCTATTGCTAATACTCCAATTCCATATACTGCTGTTATTGGTCCGTAAAATATTCCACTATATTTACTACTATGTTTAATTTTAAATAATGTTGATTCATATACAAAACCAATCAAAGAATACAACAAGAATATCTTTATATAATACATCTTACAAATGCTTCTTTAAAAGTTCAATATTTTCTTCACCAAATTTCTTTAACTTTTTAGCTAATTTTAAAATTGAAGCGTCACTTTCACTACTATATTTATCAATCTTCTTATCTATATCAATATTTCCCATAGTAAAACCTCTAATCAACATATCTGCAATCTTCGCATCACTATTATCTTTAAAAAATTCAACATTCATTGCTATTGAAGAAGTAATTTCTGCAATAATATTCTTATTCTTAGGTTCTATTTTATGTTTTTTTAACAACTTTTTACTTTCTTTTAAAAAGTTCTCGTATCCTTTTAACTCTCCTTCAACAATTTCTTTAATTTTATTATCAGATTTATTTAACAAATTAATCAACTTTGTCGTAGACTTAACTCCCATCAAACTATTCTGATAAATATACATTAACAATTCATTATTTTCATTCATCCTTTATCACCAATATTATTATTTTCTTTTTATTATTTTTTATACCAAAAAAGAAGTCATATTTGACTTCTCTTCTTTTTTGGTATTCGCTCATTATAGTCTGGAAAATATTCATCAAAATGAACAACAACTCTTATATACAAAAACCACCATTTTTAAACAATTCAATTTCTAAACCATCACTTGTCTTAGCAATTATCTCCAAATCTTTAGTACCTATCATAACATCAACATGATTTCTAGATTTATCATATCCAACTTCCTCAAGTTCTAAATCATTTAAATCATTACCATTTTCTAAACATTCTCTAAATCCTCTACCCAAAGCTATATGACATGAAGCATTCTCATCAAATAATGTCTCATAAAAAAGAATATTCGTATTAGATATCTTCGAATCATAATCTACTAAAGCTACTTCTCCAAGATAACTAGACTCTTCATCATAATCAATTATATTTTTAAGAACTTGTTGATTACTACTAGCACTATAATTAACGACTTTACCATCCCTAAATTCAAGCATAATATCTTTAATAATACTTCCTGAATAAAGAAGTGGCTTAGAGCAGTAAACTACCCCATTAGTTTTATGCTTATCTGGTGTCGTAAATACTTCTTCAGTAGGAATATTAACAATTATTTCTCTTCCCTTTATTAAACTAGCTCCGCCAAGCCATCTAGCCTTATCACTAAGACCTATTTTTAAATCAGTACCTAAACTATTCCTATAATGTAATTCTTTTATATGTAAATCATTTAATTTTTGATAATTTCTTCTATTTTCTTCCATCTTCCTAGTCCATGCTAAACAAGGATCATCTTCATTAATTAAACAAATATCAAATATTGTCTCCCATAGCTTTTCTCTTGAGTTAGTTGTATCTCCATATATCATGTCTCCCCATTCTTTCGTAGCTACTGAAGCAATACACCAATCAACCTCGTTTTTCTCTTGCATTTCTCTATACAATTTCCTTGTCTGAAGAGAATGTCTTTGAGCCACTTCTAACTTTTCATTATCAATATCCTTCATTCTATCATTAACTGAAGACACAAAAAACAAAAATGCTGCTCCCTTCTTTGCATACTCATCATGAATACTCTTATTCCAAAATCTACTATTCTTAATATCCCCAATTGAATAATATTTTAATTGCATATGTTTTAATTCTTCATCACTTATATCGTAGTAGATATCTCTAACTCCTAAATTCATAGCTACTTCTGTTAATACTCTAATAAAATCCATTGCTTCAGCTGGAAAGTTTACCAAAAGTGGCTGTCCTACTTTAATATCAAGTCCCTTTTTCAATAATAATTCTGCATACTTATAATATTTTTCTTTCATTCTGTATCTCCCTTACATAACTCCAAAAACTCATCTTCACTAATAATCTTTATTCCAAGTTCTTTAGCTTTTTTATTCTTCGAAGAATTTGAAGTAACATCATTATTAATTAAATAATCTACATTACTAGATACTGCTTTTAACACCTTACCACCATTATTTTCTATATATTCAACTAACATATCTCTATTATCAAATTTAGATAAACTTCCTGTAATAACAAAGTTTAACTTATCAAGTATTTGACTATTATCATCTTCACTAATTATATTAACTTCTTTAAGAATCTCATTAAACTCTTGTAAAAAATCCTCATTATTAAAAGCATCCATCCATTCTCTAGCTATAATAGGACCAATTCCATATATTTGACTCAATTCATCAAATTCTAAATTTCTAATTTTATCTATTGAATTATTAAAATTTTTACATATAAGTTTTGCTCTTGATAAACCAATCTCTGGAATACCTAAAGAATAAATAAAGTTAGCTATTCGTACATTTCTTGATGCTTCAATCGAATCTATTAAATTATTATAAGATTTAACTCCAAATCCAAAAGAAGACATAATCGTATCTTTATATTTACTTATTCTATATATTGAAGCTGGACTATTAACAATTCCCATTTCAATTAATTTACTTAGTATCTGGTCACTAAGTCCATCTATATTCATTGCATTTCTACTAACAAAAAGACTTAATCTCTTTATCAATTTAGCAGGACATACTTCATTCATACAATATAAATATTCTATATCATTCTCGCTAATTATCTTAGCTTGATGATTACAACGCGGACACTTATCTGGAATTAATAAATTATTACTCTTTGTTAAATTATCAGCTATTTGCGGAATAATCATATTAGCTTTATATACCAAAACAGTATCCCCAATTCCTATTTTCAATCCTTTTAATACTGAAACATTATGAAGTGATGCTCTAGATACAACCGTACCCTCAAGTTCTACCGGATCAAATACTGCTACTGGATTAATTAATCCCGTTCTTGATACCATCCAATCAATATCTCTAATAACCGTTTCAGCCGTTTCATCTTGCCACTTAAAAGCCATCGAATGTTTCGGATATTTAGCCGTAGTACCTAAACTATTGCTATATTCTATTGAATCATAAGTAAGTACTAAACCATCAGATGGAATATCATAACTAACTACTCTATTTTTAAAATCAAGTACTCTCTCCCTAACCGTATCCTTTGTAACTGGAAAATTCTCAACCACCGTAAATCCTAAAGAACTAAGCCAAGCAAATTCTTCACTCTTTGTACTAAAATCCTTATCACTTGCACTAATCAAAGCAAAAACAATCAAATTAACACATCTCTTAGCTGTTATCTTACTATCAAGTTGTCTAACTGAACCAGAACATAAATTACGTGGATTCTTATATTGATTTACTGAGTCACCAAGTTCATTATTCATTCTCTCAAAATCAGAATATTTAATAATAGCTTCTCCTCTTAAAACAAGTCTCCCTTTATAAGCTATTCTTAAAGGAATATTCTTAAACTGACGCACATTCTCATATACATCCTCACCAATAATCCCATTACCACGAGTAACTCCACTAATAAGTTCCCCCTTATCATAAGTAAGCACTATCGTTAACCCATCTAATTTCCAAGATAAAAGACCGTTCTGTTTTCCTAAAAATTCTTCTAACTCATCTATATTCTTAGTCTTAGCCAAAGATAACATTGGAGATGGATGCTCTACCTTCTTAAGAGAACTAGATACCTCAGGTTCTACATTAATAGTTGGACTATTAGATAAAGTTATCCCTGTCTCCTTCTCAAGTTCTACTAACTCATCATATAATTTATCATACTCATAATCAGTCATCATTATTGTACTATATTGGTAGTATAAAACCGAAGCCTGATTAAGCGTAGCTATTAATTCCTTCATTCTCTCTACTTTATTCATATCTATCTCCTAATCTTATATACTTATACATTAATTATACCATATTTTTCATTTTATAAAAAGAAAAAACAGTATTACTACTGTTTAGAAACTAATGAAACATACTTATCATAATATTTATTAATTATATTCTTATCAAAAGGTAATTCTCTTTCTCTTACCATTTCAATTAAATTAGCTAGTTCATATTTCAGTATAAAATCTAATCTATTCGAATAATGCATCTGTTTTCTATGATATTTGTATTCCATTCTATCTAAGATTTTAAAACTTCCATTAGGAAATACTCTCAAATCCAAATCATAATCTATATACTTAATTACTCTATTATCTATCAAAGCTGGCGTAGCTATATTACAATAATAATAAATTCCATAATCTTTTAATTGCCCAATTATATTAAACCATCTATTAGTAAAGAAAAACATAACTGCTGGTTCTCTCGTTTTCCAAATCTTGCCGTCCGAATCAACTACTGTAGTTCTATTATTACCAAACACCATATAATCATCAAAAATATCTAAAACAACAGCTTCATCCCATGTTCTATGTAAACTACCATCATGTTTATAACAATGAATTTGTAACTTATCACCTATTTTTATACCATCAACATTCACTAAACTCACCTTCTTCCTTAAAACTAAACATATTATACCAAAATTTTTTTATTTTTCAAAGTATATATACCATTTTTGACAAAATTATGATATACTTAAAACAATATAAGGAGGTGTTTCTTATAAAAATAATACGTTGGTTCTTCCTCGGATTATATACAACTATAACTATTATTCCAAAATATTTCATAAAAGGATTAATATGCATTATAAATCCTAAAAAAGGAGCTAATTTAAAATATAAAGGTAAACCAATTATTCCTATAATTATGATTTTTCTTAGTCTATCCGTATATTTTATATGCATATTCATAATATCTAGATGGTACGTTCAAAAATTAAAAATAGACTACCTATCAAAAGATATTATATCAAGTACTGAAATTATTGAAAAAGAAGAACAAAATACTAATAATGAAACCTTCGAATATAACCCTGTTGACAATGATAAATACAAAAATATAAGTTATATCTCCGTGGACTTTAATGATCTAATTAAAAAAAATAGTGAAACTGTCGGATGGATTAAAGTAAACAATACTAATGTTAACTATTCAATCGTTCAACACAATGATAATGAATATTATCTCCATCACGACTTTAATAAAAATAGTAATTACAACGGTTGGGTTTTTGCTGATTATCGTGATAATTTTAAATATTTTGAAAATAATACCATCATTTATGCCCATAACTTAACTAACAGAACTATGTTTGGTTCTCTTGTCTGGTGTTTAAAAGAATCATGGTATAAAAACGAAGAAAATATGTATATTAAGTTATCAACTCCAGACTCAAATACCGTATGGAAAATATTTTCAATATATATAATAAAACCTGAAGCTTATTACATAAAAACATACTTTGACAGTGATGAAGAACATAAAGAATTTATAAATACTATCAAATCTCGTAGTATTTACAACTTCAACGAAGATGTAACATACAAAGATAAAATCCTAACTCTATCTACTTGTACTGATGATGGAACAAAAAGAATAGTAATTCATGCTAAAATGATTAAAGCTGAATATCGATAAAAATCTACACTTTTGTGTAGATTTTACTTTCTTCTCTTAAATATAACCTTATATATATTATAAGAATCTCTAAATACTTTAAACTTACTATGTTTATTACTATCCTTTAAATATACCGTATCAATATCTACTTGATATATTTCTTCCTTATCTTTAACCAAATCAATTAGCTCATTAATTTCATATTCAAATCTATCCCCATCAATTTTCTTTAAATATCTAACTAATCTATTAGGTATTCCTCTAAGACCAGTTTGTGTATCTCTTAAATAAACATGATATAACTTTTTAAATACCCATGAAGTTATCTTATTACCAAGCTTATTTCTTAAAGGAACATTATCTAACGAAAAATCACGCATTCCAAGTACAAATTTATCTTCAAGTATTACCGCTTTACCTACTTTAATTACATCCTTAACCAAATGTTGTGAATCACAATCCATTGTAACAATTCCCTTATACGTAGTAAATAAATTATTAAAATAATAATTAAGTGCGGTCTTAATAGCTACTCCCTTACCCATATTCTCTTTATGTCTTAATACTACACATTCTTTTCTTTTTCTTAACTCAGAAAAAATCCTATTACATCTATTTTCACTACCATCATTAACAATAATAATTTTCCGAACATCATTAATAATTAACTCATCTACTATTTTAATAAGTGCTTCACTCGGATTAAAACTTGGAATAACTACTACAAACTTCACTATAATCACCATCCACTATACCATAATTATATCATAATATTCTTTAGTTAATAAAAAAATCTAACAATTTTACTTGTTAAATTTCTTGAATAACTGTTATTATCATTGGTCTATTACCCGTTTGTTCAAATAAATATTTTGATAAATTTTCCCTAATAGTATTCTTCACCTTCGAATAATCAATATAATTATTATGAACGTTACTTACAATAATTGAAGAACTCATCTTTTTAATACTATTAATAAGATCTTGACTATCTTTTACGTAAATAAATCCCCTGGTAAGTATTTCAGGCCCTGATAAAATAGCCTTACTCTTCTTATCAATCGTTGCACTAATAATAACTATACCATTATTAGAAAGCATTTCTCTATCCTTTAAAACCAATTCTCCAATATCATCCGAAGAATCACCATCAATACACACAATACCCGTATGTACCTGCTTAAAGTTATCTATTAATACTCCATTTTCAAATGTAGCTACACTACCATTCTCTTTTAAAATAATATTTTCTCTAGGGATACCAAGTTCATAAGCCAAATCACCATTAGCTACTTGTTCTGAATATTCTCCCTTTATTGGAAAATAATACTTCGGATTCATTAAATCAATCATCAACATCAAATCCTCAGATGAAGCATGATGAGATAAATATTTTTTCGGATTAAGGGTAACCGCTGTAGCCCCTGTCATTGCTATTCTATCTAAAAGTCTATAGAAAGTCTTCTCTCTTCCCTCATAAATAGGCGTAGCCAAAAATATCGTATCATTTTTATTAATTCTTATAAATTTATCATATCCATCTAATATCTTAATAATATTTACATAAGGTTTTTCTCTTTCATTTGAATTCAAAATTACTACATTACTATCATTAATATTCGATAAATCACCAATAAAACTCTCATCTATATGTAAATAATTATTTTCAATCGAATACTTAACTATATTTTGTAATCTTTTACCCATAACTACAATCTTACGATCAGTCTTAGATACTTCATTAAATAATTCTTGTATTCTATATAAATGTGAATTAAGAACATTAAATATAATTCTTCCCTTATGTTTTGTTAACGTTTCATTAATTAGTCCTTGTATTCTATGATTCGGAGAAGTATGATCCTTCTTCATTGCATACAAAGATTCTGCCATTAAACACAAAACATTTTGTCTACCAATATAAGCAAGTCTTCCAAGTTCTGTCTTATATGGACCTCTCATCATCGAATCTATAACAAAATCAGATGCATAAAATATAACCCCATCCGGAGTATACACTGCATATCCAAAATTATCTGGTATCGAGTGTGATAAACTCGTAGGAACTATCCTAACATTACCAAAATCTAGTGCTTTATTTTCCTTTATTTCAATTAAATTACTTATATCTTTCTTATAAGTCATAAATTCATGTTTAACAATATTCATTGTAAATCTTGATGCATATATCTTAACATTATCTAACGCATCAACTATATCTACTAATGCTCCAATATTCTCATCATGTCCATGTGTCAAAAACAACCCTTTTATTCTATCCTTATTATTCTTTAAATAATCTATATTTGGAATAACATAATCTATTCCTAACGTATGCTCATCCGCATACTGTAAACCCGCTTCAAAAACAAATATATCATTATCTACTTCGATAACATACATATTCTTACCATTTTCATTTAGCCCACCAAGACTAAATATATTTATTTTACTCATTTCTCTCCTTTCTTAATTTAAATAAAGTATAAAAGCATACTAAATTATAACAAATTCGTATGCTTTTGTCAAATCGATATATTTATTTTTTCTTAACTAAAAACTTATAACTCTCCTGTTCCTACCATCAATAAATTATTGAAACATCACTTTTTTATGTCTATTAAAGATAAATTGTCAGCTCTTAATCGAGTTTTATCAAAATAGCAACCATTCCATATTTATTTTGTTTCTCTATCGTATAAAATTCCATTAATACCTGCCTAAGTTCTTCTTTAGTCATACTCTTATCCGCAAGTATTTCTATATTGTAATCATTAAACATCTCATCTATCGTATTATAATAAGTTAAGTTGCATACTGTTGCTATAAAATATTTAGATGCATCACTCTCATTAATAAACTTAATCTTATCACCTATTTTAATCCCCTGTCTCTTCTCATCATTTAACCTTATTTCAATTCTTTTCGTTCCATTAAGTATATATTCATAATACTTATCTTGCAATTTCATTTCAGTCATTTAATTCATACCCTAACTTTTCCAGTTCTAATATAGCAATTTTTGATAAATCTTCTTTTCTAAGAGAACTTATCTTATAAAATCCTGCTCCCAACGAATCATCATTAACTAAATCCACTGAAATATTTTCTTTAATATCATTCTCATATCCCAGTATCTTATAAAATATTCCCATATGATGTACCATTATACTCTTGTCATTTTCTTTATACAAAAACTTTACTGAATCCACATCAAATAAACTATAATCAGTTATTGCTAAACCTGTTTCTTCATCAAATTCTCTTATCAATGTTTCATTTGGTCTTTCACCAAAATTAACTGTTCCTCCAGGTAAATCTAACTTACCCTTATAAGGGCCAACAGCCTTCTTAATCAGTAGTACCTCCTCTCCTTTAATAACTAATCCATATACTCCTAAGTGTTTATATTCCATTATTTCTCCCTCCTTTGAATAATTATATCATATAAACAAATCAAACTTACTTTTTTATAAGGAAAAAAAACAAGAATTATCTTGCCTTTTTCAAAATTCTATTGCATATATTAATTTCCTTATCAGTAATTATCTCACTAACTAAACTATGTTCTAAATTACCTAAATACTCTAAGTTATAAAATGAGTTAAATAATTCTAAATCTTTAGGTAATAACTTATCAAATCTTCCTTGTAATAACATCTGAAGTTTATATAATTCATAAGGTAATACTAAAATATTTTCAAGAGCATATATATCTCCAACATTTTCATCTCTAGTAATAACTATTGAATTATCACTTGGTATTAAAGCATATAACACTTCATCAAAATTATCCTTATTACTACCATATATTTCCTTAACACTAACTTGATCATATTCACCATCAATATACTTACTTAATATCTCGTCTTGACCATATTTCTCATTACTAATACCTGTAAAAATCCAATCATATTTACCCTTATATCCATTTAGTGCTCCAGCATTCATAATATCTTGTTTATCAAACTTTCTTAGTTTATCATTATTGCTTGATTTAATATCATAAAACTTAATTCTATTAGCAAGACTATCTTTATATAATTTAACTACTTCATCATTAATACCCATTTCATATACTTCAATCATATCATTTTCTTTTTTGTATATTTTCATATTTATCATCCTTTCTATATATAATTAAAATATGCTTGGTTCTATATTATAACACATTTTTTTAAAAAGTCTACTATAAATTACTAATTTCTCTAGGTATTAATAAAGAAATATATCTAACTATCTCTTCCTTGGTATATTTATATTCACTATTCAAATACTCAATACCAACATTAAATATAGCTCCTAAATAAAATTTAGTAACAATATCTATTGGTACTCTTTTATTATTCTTATCAAATTCATAAATATGTTTTTTAATATCATTATCTAAAACATCATACACAATATCCATAACAATACTATTCTTATTATTTAATAAAATTAATCTATACATCTCTCTATTATCTTCAACATGATTTAAAAATATTGAAATAAGTTCAATATAATATTCTCTTGCATCCTTATAATCCCTATTATTCTCTAAAGAAGTAGCTAACGTATTTTTTAAATCATTAATATACTCACTAAACAAATCATATTTATCTGAATAATGACTATAAAAAGTAGATCTATTAATTAAAGCTCTATTGCATATATCCGATACTTTTATCTCTTCAAAAGGCATCTCTTTCATAAGTTCAATTAACGTATCATACAAAAGTCGTTTAGTCTTAACTATCCTCAAATCTTGTTTTTTATTATCCATAATATCACCACCAGTTAATTATATTATAACCATATATTTATTTTTGTAAAGTTTCTTATTAATATATTAGTACATTTTCCTACATATGTCTATTATCATACAAAGAATACATTATGTGTGTGGAATATTTATAATTAAAGAAATAAAATATTAACGAATGGAGGAAAAATATATGCAAAAATTTGGTAAATTTATATGTAAAAACAAAACATTAGTTTTAATTATTACATCTATACTATTCCTATTATCCTTAGTAGGTATGAGTTTAACTAAAATCAATTATAACATTTTATTATACTTACCTGAAGATATAGAAACAGTAAAAGGACAAAACATTTTAACAGATAACTTTAACATGGGGGCCTTTTCCATCGTAGTTACTGATGATATGAGTCCTAAAGAAATATTAGAACTAGAAAAAACTATCAAAAAAATAGATGGTGTTAACAAAGTAGCCAGTCTATATGATGTAATTGGTACTGATATTCCTAAAGAAATCTTACCATCAGAAATTATTGATAAAGTAAGTAAAGGAGAAAGTGATCTTTTAATTGTTACATTTAACGGTTCCACTTCAGATGAAACTACTCTAAATGCTATAAAAGAATTAAGAAACATTGAAAATCGTAGCTATTCAGTAAGTGGTATGAGTTCTATGGTTCTAGATACTATGGAATTATCCGAAAAAGAAATAACTGTATATATTGTAATAGCAGTAGCCCTTTGCTTATTAATATTAGAGTTAGCTCTTGATTCTTACATTGTACCAGTATTACTACTAGCAAATATTGGTATAGCTATTATTCTAAATCTAGGATCTAATATTATATTTGGAAATATTTCATATATTACTAAAGCTCTCGTAGCTGTATTACAATTAGGAGTCACTACTGACTTCTCGATATTCTTATATCATGCTTATATGAATTATCGTAAAACTGAGAAAAACAATGATGAAGCTATGGTTAAAGCTATTAAATCAACATTCACCTCAGTATCTGCTTCATCCATTACTACCATCGCTGGTTTCTTAGTATTATGTACTATGAAACTAACCCTAGGTACCGATTTAGGTCTAGTTATGGCTAAAGGTGTATTTCTTGGAGTAATATCAGTATTAACTATATTCCCTAGTCTATTACTATTCTTTAGTAATGCTATTGATAAAACAGCCCATCGTTGTTTAGTACCTAAATTCAATAGTCTTAACAAATTTATTATAAATCATCAAGCTATTCTTCTAGTCGTATTCATTATATTATTCATTCCAGCATATCTTGGATACAAGCAAGTCGAAGTATACTACAAAATGGATGAAACCCTACCTAGTACCCTAGAAAGTATCAAATCAAATAAAGAAATTAAAGAAAATTTCAATATCGTATCTCCAGAAATAATTCTTGTAAATAAAGATATTAAAACAGATACCCTAAAAAAACTAACTAAAGAAATCGAATCAGTCGAAGGTATAGATCTTGTATTATCTGAAGATAAATTATCAGATCTAGGTCTTAACAAAGAATATCTAAGTAGTGAACTATTAAGTATTATGGAAAGTGATAAATATCAATTAATATTAGTTAATTCTATATATGATATAGCTACTGATGAATTAAATAATCAAATAACTACTATTGATAAAATAATTAAAAACTATGATAATAAAGCTATCTTAGCTGGTGAAGGGCCACTTATGAAAGATCTTATCAGTATCAGTGATCAAGACTTCATAAACGTTAATTACTCATCTATTATCTGCATACTATTAATTATGTTGTTTACTCTAAAATCAATTTCATTGCCAATACTACTAATCACTACAATTGAATTTGCCATATTTATGAATATGAGTTTATCATACTTTAGTGGTTCCATCTTACCTTTCGTAGCACCTATCGTTCTAGGTACTATCCAATTGGGAGCTACTATCGACTATGCAATCCTTCTAACCACTAACTATCTATCTAATAAAAAAGATGGCTTAGAGAAAAAAGAAGCTATGTTAAAAGCTTGCAATAACTCAACTAATTCAACAATTGTCAGTGGATTATGTTTCTTCGCCGCCACATTTGGCGTAGGTATCTATTCACACTTAGAAATGGTTGGTTCACTATGTTTCTTAATATCACGTGGTGCCATCATCAGTATGTTTAGTGTAATCTTATTCTTACCTACTATTCTACTAACATTTGATAAATTAATAACTAAAACTACTATTCTAAAAACAAAGGAGAGAAAATTTATGAAAAAGAAATTAATATTACCAATGTTACTTGCATTTACCTTTATAACACCCGTAAATGCTCTAACTAAAAATGAAACCGTATATTCTAAATTAGACGAAACTGGTAAAGTTAAAAATACCATTGTTACAGAACAAATCGTAAATAATAACAAAGATAAATCAGTTAATGATATATCTAATCTAGAAAATATAATTAATTTAAGCAACGAAGAAAAAATCAATATAAATAATAACATTCTTACTCTAAATACTAATGGAAATAATATTGCATACCAAGGTATAATTAATAAACAATTACCAATAACTATTAAATTAACTTATAAATTAGATGGTAAAGAAGTATCACTAGACAAAGCTCTAGGTAAAAAAGGACATATCGAAATTATTATAAATTACTATAATAACGAATTAAAATATGTCAATATTTCCGGTAAAAATGAATCTATGTATACCCCATTTGTTGTTGCAACTTCTCTAATTTTACCTGAAGAAGGAAATTCTAATATTAAAATTACTAATGGTAAAATAATCAATAATGGTATAAATAACATCCTACTAGGTATTACTTCACCTGGTCTTGAAGAAAGTTTAAAACTATCTAATCTTACACCACTAAATAAAATAACTATCTCTTATGATACTGAAAAATTTGAATTACCTACTATATATAATATAGCTACATCTAATCTTCTAAACGAAAGTGATTTATCTATTCTAAACGAGTTAACAAGTATAGAAGATAAAGCCACTATGTTACAAAATGGTATCGATCAAATCGAATCAGGTTCCGAAAAATTACTTGCTGGTACTAAACAAATAAACGATATTACTGGTTCTATATATACTAACGTTCATTATATAAACAATATAATTAATGAAGTAAAAAATGGTAATATTGATAAAATAGATGGCCTTATTCAAACTCTAGAAAAACTTCAAAGTATTAAAGATTACCTAAATAATGCCAACAATGATGAATCCCTTGCTAACATTATTGATTTACTAGAAAAAACTAAAAACATGATTGACAGTATGAAAAAAATAAATGATAACTTATTTGCCGAATACTATCAAAACAATCTAGATAGTTATACTTATGATGAAGTTCTAGAAATGGATCCAACTAAAAATTTATATAACATCAAATATAATTTTGAAACTAACTATAAAAACAACCAAGAATTAATCGAATTATTAAGTAATAACCTAAAAACATTAGAACAAAACAAAGATGTTTTAACTGAAATATATAATAATGTTGAAGAATTAATTAAAACTATTAAACCTGTAGTCGAAGCCTTAAAGAGAGAAATAGCTAACATTGATACTACTAAAGAAAATATTTATAAAGATTTAAATCAAATAGATGCTCTTACTTATGAATTCTATAATGGTACTACTAAAGTATACAATGGTGCTGACGAATTAAATAAAGGCATTCATAAATATAACGAAGAAGGTATCAAAGTATTAACAAACTTGATTAATACCGAAGTAGCTCCAACCTCTGCTAGATTAGAAAAATTACTTGAACTTGGTAATGATTATCAAACATTTACTATGAAGAATAATGATACTGATGGTACAACCAAATTCATCATGGTAATAGATGGTCAAAAAGCCAAAGAAAAAACAGTTAAAACTACTAATACTACTAAAGAAAAAACTAATCTATTTACTAGAATTAAAAACTTATTCTAACATAAAAAAAGATTGTTCCAAAGAACAACCTTTTTTTGTTATTCAAAAATACTACTTTTATATACATTAATAACTGGAGTTGGGTTAACAAGACCAAATGACCAAGTAGATATAAAATATCTTGATTTATTACAATCATTATCTCCTGAACATGAACTATAATCCACCGCACTTCCAGTCGTATAATATTGAGCACATTTACCCATACCACACTTTGTTTTGTCCATTGTTGATAATCCAATTAAATTTTTATTTACATTATCTCCTTGATAATCATAAGAATCAGTTTCTGAATTATATTGAAATAAATTATCCATTTTAAGAATTTCATCAACACTAATTAATCTTATTTCATATCCATCAATTTTTTTAAAATCAGCAGGGATATCTTTTTGAATTATCTTTAAATAATTATACATTTTTGAATTAGAAAATTTCCAATCATCACTTCGATTATAATATTCATTAGATAATTCATCATAATAATTCGAATCAATATCAAATTGCGTCCTAGATAATATTGTAACATAATCCATGTCATTTCCACTATCAGTTAACACTATCCACTCAGTGTTATTCTCTAATTTTACCGTATCGCCTGTCCTATATTGTTTATATTTATTTTCTACAACTGTCTGTTGCTTATTATTACCATTATCATTATTTTTATCATCATTATCTAATAAAACCTTATCATAAACTATATATCCAGATAAGCAAACTACCAAGATAGATAAAATAATTATTATAATATTCTTACTTTTCATATTAATCTCCTAAATAAATAAGGTAATACAAAACATATTATATTACCCTATTATTTCCAATTAATTAAAATATAATCATTCCAAGTGTTAAGATTATCATTGAAGCAAGCCCTAAATAAGCTACTAATTTCCAAGCCCATTTAAACCATGTTGAATATTCAACACGTGCAAGTGCAAGTCCTCCCATAATAGCTCCACACGTTGGAGTTATCAAGTTAACTAGACCATTTGCAGCTACTAAAATCATAACATTAACTTCAACTGAAAATCCTAATTGAGCTGTTAAAGGCCCCATAATTGGTGTTGATAAACTAGCAATTCCAGATGAAGATGGAACCAACACAGATAATACTATATGAAGTAAATAATTACATGGTGCATATAATATTGCAGGCATTCCATTCAACCATTCAGCAGCATTATATATAATATAATTATCTAAATGTGTTACACCCATCAAAACAGATACTCCACGAGCTACCGCAATGATAAGAATTACTCCAATCATATCATCTGCACCATCTACAAATGTATCAACTGTCTCTTTTTCAGTAAATCTATTAACTATACATAATAATATAGTTATAAGGAAGAACCACAATGAAGCTTCATCAAAATACCATTGACCAATTGGTACACCAATTAACCAACCTGTAAAATCATTAAATATAGTAACTCCAAATGATTCCCAAGGAATAAATCCTAAAATCATTATCAAAAATGATATTGCAAATATCCATAAAGTAACTTTTTGTTTACCTGTAAGTTTAACATCATCTTCTATCTTATTCTTACCATATCTCTTCTCCATAGCATTTTGCTCTTGAAGTGATAAGAATGTAGAGCCTTTATCCTTTTTAACTTTCTTTGCATAATTCATTACAAATAATGTTGCAATTACATAAGAAGTGATCCATAAAGCAACACCTATTGCAATAATAATAGCATGATTAACTACAATACCTTCTGGTAATGCATCCACTGCAGCTCCTACTGCAAATGGATTAACTGTTGATCCAAGAACACCAACACCAGCACCAAGTAATATCGTAGCAGATGCCACTATCGTATCCATTCCAGCAGCTACCATTGTAGCAGACAACAATGCATAAAAACCAACTGTTTCTTCAAGCATTCCATATGTTGTACCACCAATACTAAAGATAAACATCAGAATTGGTATTAAAAGCAGCTCTCTTCCTTTAAGCTTTTTAATTAAAACTTTAATTCCAGTCTCAAGTGCTCCAGTTTTAGTAATTACCGCTAAAAATGCTCCAAGTATCATTATAAATATACATACACTAAATGCATCTTTAAATCCTAAAATTGGACTCATTAAGACATCAGATAGCTTCGCTCCAGTTACACCGCTACCATCAACAATTTCACCATCAACAAATTGCGCTACTGGTAAAATATGAGAAATAATTCCTAATGCAATAATGATAAGCAATATAATTGAGAACGCTGACAAAATATTTTTATTTTTCTTTTTCTTTGTCATTTTTTTCATTTCCTCCCATAATTATTTTCGTACCTGTCTTACCCTTCAAAGCCAAAAGTCCCTTTTTTAAATCAGTAATAATAGCTACACCTTTATTATTAGACTCAACAAAATTAATACAAGCTTCTATTTTAGGAAGCATACTTCCTTTAGCAAATTCATTATCTGCAATATATTTTTTTGCTTCATCTACATTAATTACATCAAGTTCACGTTCATTATCAGTTTTAAAGCCAATACATACTTTTTCAACCGCCGTCAGTATCAATAAAACATCTGCTTTAACTAATGTTGCTAACTTACAAGCAGCAAAGTCTTTATCAATTACCGCATCTACTCCTACATGTATTCCTTTCTTAGTGATTACCGGTATTCCACCACCACCACAACTAATAACAATTTGTCCATCATTAACAAGGTTCTCTATTACTTCCTGTTCAACAATGCTAACTGGTTTCGGAGAAGGTACAACTCTTCGATAACCACGTCCTGCATCTTCGACAAATATATAACCCTTCTCATCTCTAATTTTCTTAGCTTGCTCTTGGTTATAAAACATTCCTACAGGTTTAGTCGGATTTTTAAAAGCTTTATCCTTTAAATCAACTTCTACCTGAGTAATGATTGTCACACAATTTTTATCTATTTTATTCTTTCTAAGTTCATCACTTATTGCTTGTTGTAAATGATAGCCAATATATCCTTGACTCATTGCTCCACATTCAGCAAAAGGCATTAATGGAGTACCCGCATCACACTGATACGCATTGTCAAAAGCTAAATTAATCATTCCAACCTGTGGTCCATTACCATGAACTACAATTACCTGATGACCCTCAGCTACAATTTTAACTATTTGTTTAGCTGTTTTTTTTACTAAACTAAGTTGCTTTTCTGGAGTATTCCCTAAAGCATTCCCTCCTAAAGCTAAAACAATTTTCATTTTTCTTCACCCATTGTCGCATATATTACTGCTTTTATCGTATGCATTCTATTTTCAGCTTCATCAAATACTTTTGATCTTTCACTTTCAAAAACTTCATTCGTAACTTCCATCTCATCAATACCATATTTTTCACTAATTTCTGCTCCAATAGTCGTATTCGTATCATGGAATGATGGTAAACAATGTAAAAATATTGCATTATCCGATGCGTTATTCATAACATTCATTGTTACTTGATATGGTTTTAAAAGATTAATTCTTTCTTCCCATTTTGCTGGATCTTCACCCATAGATACCCATACATCCGTATATATTACCGAAGCTCCTTTAGTACCTTCCATTATATCTTCAGTCATCAAAATTTTACTGCCACTACCTTCAGCTATTTCCTTACATTTCAAAACCAATTCACTACTAGGCCATAAATCCTTCGGAGCACAACATGTAAAATTAATTCCTAATTTAGAACAAACTACCATTAGAGAATTACCAACATTATTTCTAGCATCTCCACAAAATACCAATGTTTTTCCCTTCATATCACCAAATGTTTCTTCAGCAGTCATAATATCTGCTAACATTTGTGTCGGATGAAACTGTGTAGTTAATCCATTCCATACTGGAACTGAACTATATTTTGCTAAATCTTCAACAATACTTTGATCAAATCCACGATATTCTATTCCATCATACATCCTACAAAGTACTCTAGCCGTATCTGCAATACTTTCTTTTTTACCCATTTGACTTCCTGTTGGTCCTAAATAAGTAACACCCATACCAAGATCATATCCAGCTACCTCAAAAGCGCATCTTGTTCTCGTACTATCCTTTTCAAATAATATTGCTATATTCTTCCCTTCTAGAAATTTATGAGTTATTCCTTTTCTTTTAAGTTCTTTAAAATATTTCGCTAAATCTAACAAATGACGAATTTCTTCGGGTGTATAATCTAATAAAGTAAGAAAATCTCTTCCTTTTAAATTCACTAATTATCACTCCTTATTAAAGGCATACTCATACATCTTGGGCCACCTCTACCACGAGACAATTCAGATCCATGCATCTCAAGTACTTTAATACCATATCTTCTTAACACAGCATTAGTAATATTATTTCTATCATATACAATAACAACTCCTGGAGCTATACATAAAGTATTACTTCCATCATTCCATTGTTCTCTCTCAGAAATAATCTTATCTCCACCACCACATGGAATTAAAGTAACATCTCTTTTTAAATAATGTTCTAAGATATTTTCTAAGTTATCATTAACTTCCTTAACTTTTATCTCATCCATTACTCCTTCACTTATCTCAAATACTTGAAGAGTATCCATAATACCTGGATGGAAAGTAAATTTATCATAATCTATTTGTGTAAATACCGTATCCAAATGCATAAATGCTCTAGAACTAGGTATTGTAAACGCTAATACCGTATCAATTGAAGTATCTTTATCCTTAAAAATATTTCTTGCTAATTGTTCAATAGATTCAGCCATTGTTCTTTGACTAACACCAATAGCTAAAGTATGCTCATTAAGCACTAAAATATCTCCACCCTCAATATGATATGGATTATATCTATCATAATACTTTGGCGTATCTTTATAATCTTTATGATAACTAAAGATATATTCTGCATATATAGTTTCTCTATTTCTCGTAACTGAATACATCTTATTCAAACTAATACCATTACCAATTGATGCAAAGTTATCTCTAGTAAATACTAAGTTAGGCATCGGATCTGCTAAGAACTTTGAATCCTCAGTAACCATATCTACTAAAGAATGTTCACAATCTCTCTCCATTGCAGATAATTCAGATACTCTAATACCTTGCATAGTTTTTAAAACTAATTCCTTATTATCACTAAATTCCATTAAGAAATCTATTACTTCATCTTTATACTTCGGAGTCTTTATTCCAGCTTCATATACAAATTGTCTAATGAATTTTTCACGAATATCTGGATTTTGATCAAGCGTTTGCGCCATTAAATCTTCTAAGTATACTACCTCTACTCCATTACTTCTAAGAATCCTTGCAAATTCATCATGTTCCTCTCTTGCTATCTTTAAATACGGAATATCATCGAATAAAAGTCTTCCTAAAGAATCTGGTGTTAAATTCAACAATTCATTCCCTGGTCTATGTAATAAGACCTTCTTAAGTGGCATAATTTCACTTTTTACATTTATCATTTTTTCATCCTTCCTTTCATTCTATATTAGATAAAAATGTTTTAATAATTTCATCATCACACTTTTTTATCTCCTCATAAGTCCCACTAAATTTTATTTCTCCATTATCCATAAATATTATCTTCGTTGCTACCTTCTTAATAAAACTTAGTTCATGTGTTACAATAACCATTGTCATTCCTAAATCAGCTAACTCTAGCATCATATCTTGAACTCCTTTAACCATTTCCGGATCAAGTGCTGATGTTGGTTCATCAAACAAAATCATCTCTGGATTCATCATCATTGTTCTAACAATAGCTACTCTCTGTTTTTGTCCCCCAGACAAACTGCTTGGGTATACATTCATTTTATCTACTAAATCTATTCTTTTTAAATAATCTATTGCCTTCTTCTTCGCATCATCATAAGACATATTCATTATCTTTACCGGTGCTAATATAAGATTATCTAAAACCGTTAAATTATTAAATAAATTAAAGCTTTGAAATACCATTCCAATCTTTTGCCTATACTTATCTATATTTTTATCATTAAGTATCTGATTATCAAAAGATATTTTTCCTTTCGTAGGTATTTCCATATAATTAATACATCTAAGTAATGTACTTTTCCCTGAACCAGATGGACCAATTATTACAACTCTCTCGCCTTTATTAACCTGAATATTTATATTTTTTAATACCTTTAAATCATTAAAATTTTTATATAATTTCTCTATCTTAAGCATTACTAACCTTCCTTTCAAATCTATTTAAAAGTTTAGTTAATAACATTGTTAACCCTAAATAAATCAAAGCAGCAATTATTAAAGGGAAAAAGTAATTATACGTTCTTGAAGCAATCATATCCGTTGACTTTGTTAATTCCATTATTCCAATATATCCAGCTACTGAAGTTTCTTTTACTAAAGTAATAAACTCATTGCCAAGAGCTGGTAATACATTCTTAATAGCCTGTGGTAATATAATATATCTCATACTTTGAAAATACTTAAAGCCTAAACTCTTCGCAGCTTCCATCTGTCCTACATCAATCGAATTTATTCCTGCTCTAATAATTTCACTAACATAAGCTGAAGAATTAAGACCAAAAGCTAATATTCCAACTAAAACTAAATCAATCGATACACTTTTAAATATTACATAATATATAATCATTAATTGTAAAAGTGCTGGAGTACCTCGAATAACATCTACGTATATTTTACATATTTTATTTAATATTAATCCCTTACCATTCTTTTCGTACATATCCCTAACTATTGCTATTAATAATCCTAATAAAATACCAATAACTATTGATCCAAGAGCAATTAATATTGTATTCTTTAACCCCTCCAGTATCATCATATATCTATCATCATATATTACTGTCTTATAAAAATCTAATACTATATCATTCATAACTACTCCTACTCAGAATGTTTTATAACATATTCTTCTATCTTTCCATCATCTATTAATTTACTAAGTACCGTATTAATACTCTCTAATAACTCAGAATTACCTTTTTTAACAGCTATTCCATAACTATCACTAAATAAATATCCATCTAATATCTTAAGTTCACTATTTTCATCAATTATTTCTTTAGCAGGTAAATTATCCATAATAATTAAATCAACTTTTCCAGCTTTTAAATCCTCAATCATTGTTAAATATTTTTTTTGTGAAATAATTTCTGAGTTTTTAAAATTCTTATTCGCATAAGTATCTGCAACACTTCCAAGTTGTACTGCAATCTTCTTGCCATCTATCTTATCTAAACTAATATCACTATTTTTTCTTACCATAACAACTTGATTACTAACAACATATTCTAAAGAAAAATCTACTTCTTCCATTCTCTCCGGAGTAACACTCATTCCTGCCGCTGCAAAATCAGCTTTTCCACTATTAAGTTCATTAATAATTGAGTCAAAAGCTACATCCTTAACAACTAATTTCTTACCTAAATACTTAGCTATCTCTTCAGCTATATCAACATCAACTCCGACAATTTCTCCTCCTTCGTAGTATTCATAAGGTTTAAAACCAGCTTCTGTTACCATTACCAATTCATCACCATTCTTAGAACAACCACTAAATACTAAAATAGATAACATAATAACTAAAACTATCCTCTTCATACGCTCCTCCTATCATAAACAATTATAACAAATAAAAAGAGAAATGTAAATCATTCCTCCATCTTTTAACACATTTTATAATTCCATATATTTAACTACTCTATTTATTTCTAATACTACTAATCTAACACTCTCTTCATATAAAGAAATAATCTTATTATTTCTATCAATAACATCTTTATTTTTAGCTATAAACTTATCATACCCCGTAATTTTTTTTAGATTATTCTTACCAATTAATCTAATTAATAAATAAATCTTCCCATAAACAAACTTACTAAGTATATAACTAATAGCCACATTTTTAACACCATAAGTCTTTTCATATACCTTATTAATCATTTTATAACCATCTTTATTAATTCCCACTATAAGCATTCCTTTATTTAAATACTCATCTATTTCCTTATTATACTTATATTTAACAATATAACTATCTATCATTCCTTCAATCAATGTATGACTCTTCATTCTTACTGGACTACTTTCTTTATCTATTAATCTAACTAAGGGATGCATCGTATCATCCATAATATAATGACTAATATGCCCATATAGTATTCCCATAACTTCTTTATTATCAGTAAGTTTATTTTCCTTAATATAATTAACCATATTAAAAATAAATTCTTCTTTTTTCTTTCTATGAGATAATCTCCTACATTTAGAAAATCTACACAAGTCTCCCCCTAAAGAATAAGTACTTGCATATCTCGTTAATACATTATCAAAACAAAGTTTATCGCTAACATCTTTTGATAATTCTATATGACTAACAAAAGAAGGCATTACTACACCTTCTCACTAATATATTTATTAATCATATTACTAGATATAGCTAATTCATTATTAAATTCTTCCATCTTTTCTAAATATTCTATATATACTTGCTTATTATTTAAAATATTCGCTTTTTCTTTAATAATTTCATCTATTTCTAAATACTTATTATCCCCGATACTCTCTAAATAAGTAGCCTTCTTTTCTAATTCTTTAATCTCATCTATTATCTCTTTTATTTCACTATCTCTACTAAGAATATCTGCCATCTTTTTATAATCTTTATATAATTTAGAATTCTCTATTGTATTAAATAACTCACTAATACTACTATTTATCATATACTTCTCCATCTAAAGACCAAGTCTTAACACCAGTAATTTTAACAGGTACTATTTTCCCAACATACCCAGAATCACATGCTACATTAACTAATTTCATATTATCCGTATATCCCATATACTTACCATTCTTATCAGATTCAGATACGATTAATACATCCACTACCTTATCTTTCATCTTTTCATTAGCCTCAAGTGCATACTTATTGATTAATTCATTAAGTCTAGCTAATCTGCTCTTTTTAATCTCCATACTCGTATCATCCTTCATCTTACTTGCTGGAGTTCCCTCTCTCGAAGAAAATATAAATGTATATGCAAGATCATACTTAACTAAATTAACCATATCTATTGTTTTTTCGAAATCTTCCTCAGTCTCACCTGGAAAGCCTACAATAATATCAGTTGTAATACTAACATTATCAACTTTTTTTCTAATTTTTCTAACAAGTTCTAAATATTCTTCAGTCGCATATTTTCTACCCATCAACTTTAAAATACGATCAGAGCCAGATTGTAAAGGTAAATGAATATATGGCATAATATTATCACACTTGCTAATAACATCAATCATTTTATCGGTAAAATCCCATGGATGACTAGTTACAAATCTAATTCTTGGAATACCTGTTTGACTAACTTCACCAAGTAACGTTGCAAAATCATAACCATCATCAAAATCTTTTCCATAAGCATTAACATTCTGTCCTAACAAAGTAACTTCTTGATATCCATTATTATATAATTCTCTTACCTCATCAATAATATCTTCATGTTTTCTACTTCTTTGTTTACCACGTGTATAAGGAACTATACAATAAGTACAAAACTTATCACAACCATACTGAATATTAACCCAAGCACTATATTTACTATCTCTCTTAACAGGAATATTCTCATACACATTTCCCTCAATACTAAATACTTCTCTAACATCCTCATGCTTTTCTATATATTCATATAAATATTCTGGTATTTTATGATAATTATGTGTCCCACATATAATATCTATCCATTTATAATCCTTAATCTTATTAACTAATCCTTCTTCTTGTGCCATACATCCACAAAAAATAACTATAACATTATCATGTTCTTCCTTAAAATGCTTAATTCTACCAAGCATCCCCTCTGCCTTATTATGAGCATTCTCTCTAATAGCACAAGTATTAACAATAATAACATCACTATCTTCCATTTCCTCAGTTTTATCATAACCAAGATCTTCCATTATCCCAGAAATATTTTCACTATCATGAACGTTCATTTGACATCCATAAGTTAAAATCATATATTTCTTACCAGTACCAATATTATCTATATCATTATTATTATAATCATCATATACAATATCTACTTTTTTATTACTTCTCTTTTTTGCTTCTAACATATTAGGTAAATTCATACTTCTTCACTTCCCTTATAAATTATATAATATATAAAATAAAAAGTATAGTAAAAAAAGAAAATTAAGAATATTTATCTACTCTTAATCATTCTTTTATCCATACTATAAAACTTTTTAATACTGTAGTAGGCAATTATCAATAAACTAGCCTCTTCATTATAAAATAAATCAGCTATATTCTTCGAAGCATATTTACTAATTAACATATAATATTTAGCACTAATATTTTCAAAAGTTTCATTCCCTGATACGCCTAAAACATTACAAGCTTCAATATAACCCATCATATCCCCTCCAAATTTGACTATGTATAATAACACACAATTATAAATTTGTCAAAAAAAGAAAGACAAGATCTAATCCTTTTTAATATCATTCGCCTTAAGTACCGATAAGAACGCTTCCTTAGGTAATTCTACCTTGCCTATAGTCTTCATTTTCTTCTTACCTTCCTTTTGCTTTTCCAAAAGTTTTCTCTTTCTAGTAATATCCCCACCATAACATTTAGCAAGTACATCTTTTCTCATAGCCTTAATATCAGATCTAGCTATTACTTTAGACCCAATAACTGCTTGAACTGGTATCTCAAACATCTGTCTAGGTATTATTTCCTTTAAATTATCAACAATTACTCTACCCCTTTTATAAGCAAAATCTCTATGTACTATTACCGATAAAGCATCAACAATATCTCCATTTAACATAATATCCATCTTTACTAAATCAGATTCCTTATAACCAATAAGTTCATAATCAAACGAAGCATATCCCTTCGTATAACTCTTAAGCTTATCAAAAAAATCATATACTATCTCTGATAACGGAATCTCATAATGAATATTAACTCTTGTCGTATCAATATAATCCGTTGATATATATGTCCCTCTTTTTTCTTGACACAATTCCATCATACTACCAATATATTCATTTGGAACATATATATTAGTTCTAATATATGGTTCTTTAATCTTAGCAATTTTAACCTTCGGAGGAAAATCAGCTGGATTATCAACCATTAACGTCGAACCATCAGTTAAAGTAATCTCATATATTACTGATGGTGCCGTAGCTATAATCGAAGTATTAAATTCCCTCTCTATTCTCTCTGTAATAATATCTAAATGTAACAATCCTAAAAAACCGGTTCTAAAACCAAATCCAAGCGTAGCTGATGTTTCCGGTTCAAATGATAAAGAAGCATCATTAAGCTTTAACTTTTCCAAAGCTTCTCTCAAATTCGGATATTTTTTACTATCAATCGGATATATTCCACAAAAAACCATTGGTTTTAAAGACTTATACCCTGGTAATCCCAAATCACACGGATTCTTTTCTAAAGTAATCGTATCTCCTACTCTAACACTATCGATTGATTTTATTGAAGCACATAAAAAGCCTACCTCACCAGCAGATAACTTATCCACTACCTTTTCACTTGGTGTGTGATAACCAATCTCTGTAACATCATAACTAGCACCAGTTGTAACCATTTTAATTCTATCTTTATTACTAACACTACCACTAACTACTCTTATTAAAGAAACAACCCCGCGATAAGAATCAAAATAACTATCAAAAATTAAACATCTAAGTTTATTATCATCATAACTACATTCTGGTGGTTGAATTCTATTGATAACTGCATCAACTACATCACCTATTCCAACACCAGTCTTAGCACTAGTTAAAATTATTTCTTCTCTTTTAAAACCAAAAGTCTTATTAAGTTCACTAATACGCTTTTCCACATCAGCACTAGGTAAATCAATTTTATTAATAACTGGAATTATTTCCAAATCATTTTCTAAGGCTAAATAAACATTAGATAAAGTTTGAGCTTCTATTCCTTGGGCTGCATCTACAATCAAAATAGCTCCCTCACAAGCTGCCATACTTCTAGAAACTTCATAAGTAAAATCTACATGACCTGGAGTATCTATTAAATTAAGAATATAACCATTATAATTAATTCTAACTGCATTCAACTTAATAGTTATTCCTCTTTCTCTTTCCAATTCCATCGAATCAAGTATCTGATCTTTCATATCACGTTTATCAATTGTTCCCGTATACTCAAGTATTCGATCAGCTAACGTACTTTTACCATGATCAATATGTGCAATAATACAAAAATTTCTAATGTTTTTACTATCCATAATATCAGTCCTTCTTAGAAATTATAACAAATAAATCTAAATTAATCAACCAAAGAAAAAGAACCATAAAGATTCCTTAAAATTCAAGTTTATTATTTTCTTTTTCTTTATCTTCTATTTCAAACAATTTCTTCTTACTAAAAGCAAATATTTTAGCAATAATATTCGAAGGAACAGATTCAACTAAATTATTATAAGTTGTAACAGCATAATTATAACTTGTCCTAGCATCACTTAACTCATCTTCAATTTCACTCAAATTATCATGAAGTTTTAAAAACTGTGTATTAGCTTTAAGTTCTGGATATGCTTCAGATAACATCATTATATTATTAAATTTTTTATCAGCCTTCTCCGCTTCTTCAATACTAAAGCCATTATCTTTATAAGAAGAACGCAACTCAGTAAGTTCCTTTAACGTAGATGATTCATGTTTCGTATATCCCTTAACACATTCAACAATATTAGGAATCAAATCAAATCTCTGTTTCATTAAAACATCTATTTGTGACTCTCTTTCCAAAACCCTATTACCATTTTTTACAAACTTATTATAATAACTAATAATAGTTCCAGATATAATAATCAAAATTACCAACAATATATTTATTAACATTCCTATCACCCTACCTTGTCTCTATAGTTACCTTATATATATAACCATTCTCATCATAATCAACTGATACTTCATAATATTGAAATCCTGTACCATCATCTTTAAAATTCTTTAATTTAGATTTTAAATTTTTTATTTTTTCTGTATCATATCCACATGATACTCCATCAAATACTACTTCAACTAAATGTTCTGTACTTGTTTTATTACTCTTTATAACTCTATCTAGTTCACTACCTACATTATTTCCGATTTCTGAACCAATATAAAATTCAAGTTCTCTATTAAAATTATTCTTCGCTTTTTCAGCCTCTTTCTTAGCCGTCTCTTCTTGTTGTTGTTTTTTTATTTTGTCATCTTCTTCTTGTTGCCTTCTTAACTCCGCTTGAGCATTCTCTTTATAAGTGTCATACTTATCTTTTATTGAAAATCCAACTCTATAAACCAAAACAGATATTGAAAGTACTAAAATAACAATCGCTATATAAAGAATATAAGTTCTATCCTTTTTCTCTTCCTTCTTAACATTCTCTTTCTTCTCATCATCTAAAGTCACCTCATCATTAGTTAAAACATTTATATCAACTGAAAACAATTTACTAATTTCATTTAATTTATCTATATCAGGTTTAGTTTGCCCAAGCTCCCATTTAGATACTGTTTGCCTAGTTACATCTAATTTTTCTGCTAAAGCTTCTTGTGATAATAACGCTTTCTTTCTCAATATTATCAATTTCTCATAAAATTTCATAAAAACAATTTCTCCTTTTTTAAATTAGTTAATATTTTAATAATTTTTTTAATCTTTGTCTAGCAACTTAAATTGGAATTTTGTCAACTAATATTAACATTTATATATATTTGTTATTCATAACTAGCATATGCATAACACTTATCATATCTTGAATCATAATTACCATCCAAACATGTTGTACTTATAACCTTACAGTTTGATACATATGATTTACCAGAATTACTACTATTACAAGTAAATGAACTTCCCTTAGTACAACTACTTACAGTAGATGTTGAATCTTTAAATTTATATTCTTTAGTTTTTGTATATCCGCTCGGACATGAAGTTTGTCCAGCTTTATAGCATGTCGCACTAGTTTTACTACCTGACTTTGTGTACCCTTCTGGACATTCATAATATCTACATATTGCATATCTTCCTCTTTGACCAGATGCACTTGGCGTACAGTTAGCGTTATTTCCATAATAACCACGAAGATCAGTACCATCTGGACAAGAACATTTAAAAGTATGTTTATCCGATATAGTTGGACTCGTGCTACATTTATATTTACCAGTACTAGCACATTTTGTTGTAGTCTTCGTATATTTTTTTGTTGGATTTGTTACTTTTTCACAATCATACTTAGTAGATGATTCAACATATCCACTCGGACATGTATTTTTTTTCTTCCAATTTGCATATAAATCAATCGTACAATTACCGGTTTTTAGTGAACTACATATATATGTTGCCAAATATTCACTAACTTGATTATAGCAAGTACCACTTCCATCATTTTTAGTACACCACTCGCTACCTGATACTATTGAATATCCAGTTCTAACTAAATTAATATAACTCGAATTATTCGTATTATAAAAATCTATCTTTTCACCATATTTTACACTATGAAATCTAGTCTCATAATTACCACTTGTATTTTTATAAACAACTACATCATTACTTATACTATAATTAACTCCATGATTTGTTGCCATACTACCACCGTTTGCATGATATCTTATATACAATTTATTAATTTTCCAATTTGCATATAATGTTACTTCACAGTCGTTATTTGATGCATCACAAAAATCATTCGCTTTATATTGTTTTGTTTGATTGTAATACTTTTCACTTCCATCACTCTTAATATACCATTCTTTACCCGATACTACTGAATATCCAGTTCTAATCAAATTAATATACTTTAAATTATTTGCATCATATAAGCCATTGCTACCTAAACTATTTCCGTAACTTACACTATGAAATTTACTATTACCATTATACTCAATTAACTTACTAGTTGAATTAATCGTATAATTACTATTGTTATTACTCATACTGCCACCATTAGAGTGATATTTTATATATACCTTATTTGTCTTATATTTTATATTAAATATACTAGACCAGTCAGAACAGTTTCCAACCTTATCACATGCCATAAAATAATAACCATCATTTCTTCCATCACGAAAATCCCATGATTCTGTACCACTCCATGTACTACCATTTTGTGTTAATGCTGACACTCCAAAGTTAAATTTAGTTTTATTAATTTTATCTTTCGAATAATATATTCCTTCTACCCCACTGTCCGGATCAGTCGCAGATATCTCTGTCACTACTTCTTTATTTGCAGTACTTCCAGATGTATATCTACCACTACCATCTCTATACTTAGCTATATATGTAGGTATACTTGGTGCTGTCTTATCAAATTTATATACATCACTTATCAATGTATCATTATTCACATTCCCTGCATTATCTTTAACATTAGGTTTAATCCATAAATAATACTCTCCGGTTAAACTACTCTCTATAATTTTTATATCACCATTAACTTTAACTTCCTTATAACTACCAGGTTCTTCATTTTTAGACTTACTAAATCCATATTTTATTGTGCTATCACTACTTACTCCACTTAAATCATCACTTATATTAATATTTATTGTCTTACTCTTCGTATAAGTATTATCCCCATTAGGTTCTATCTTAATAACTGGTGCTGTATTATCAATACTACTAACCTTAGCAATAGCTGACTTTACCTCTTCCTTATTGCCATCAGTATTCCTTTTCAATATCTTAGCAATCATATCTCCATTTTCATTTACTGTAACTTTTCTAATTAAACAGTTATCACTAAAAGTATTGTCACTATTCCCATCGTTATATATTAAATCATTGTATTGAGAAAAATATTCTACATTTTTATAATCAGATACGTTATATAAACAATATTTTATATCTACATTTTTCTCACGTGCAAAACCATTAGGACTTATCATAAATTCTATATTTCCATCCAAACTAGCTTTTCCACATAAAGTATTATAGTCACTATTACTATCAGCAATCAACTTACTATTAGTAACAGTCTTATTGTTACTATCTCTTTCGATATAAATATAATTATTGCTACGTATAGTCTTATCTTTGCTTATCTTCGAATTCAATACATCTTTATCAAAATAATTCGTGTCTATTAAATTTTGAACAGTTATACATTGATATTCAATATCATCATCGTATTTAACAAAGCGAACCTTATCACTATTCTCCCTTAAATAACTAACTGCTGCATCCTCTACATCATTAATTGTTACTAGATAACTCTTATCTTTAGCAGAATTAACAACATTAATTGCTACATATATTACTATTGTACTAACTAATGATAACACTGCCAAAGTAGCTAATAATTCTACCAAAGTAAAACCTCTATTATCTAACTTTTTCATCGCATCACCACATCATAATTTTACCATATTTATTTTTATATTACAATAAAAGAGAATGTACTTTTACATTCTCTTCGTATCATCAAACACATATACAAACTTTGAAGCATTACTATAATCTTCATTAGCACTAAACATTTGATTAGTCTCTTCACCACTCTTAATAGTCGTATTCATATTTAATGTATATACTCCAAGTAATTTATTGTCTTTATCATAAACCATTACGCTATACTCACCAATATATACATCATAATCATTATTATTTTTAACAATTAAATTAACCGTAGAACTATTATCTTTATAATAAAAACTATCTATTCTAACATTAAGTCCCGTATCACCAACAGTATCTTCCTTTTGCGTTATATTAATATCTTTTTTATCTTCCAACACTTTTTCATTATTGGTATTAACATCTTTACCACATCCACTTAGCAGTAAAACAAACATTAAACATAATAATATTTTCTTCATATTGCCTCCTTAATACACATTATAAACAACAGTTTTAGTACATACACTATTTTGATTCAAATTACCTGTAGAATCATATCCTGTCGGACAAGAATAAGATGTAGTTGTTGTACTAATCAAATTTCCTTTTTCTGTATTTGTACAAGATGGTTTAGAAGTCGTATATTTACCTGTAAGACTACAGTAATATCTTAATTCTCCAGTTTTAGTACATTTCATATCCACTCTATTCGTAGAACCTCCAGAGTAAGAAGACGTACAACTTCTACCATTCCAATATGTTCTAGTATCACAATACTCTTTACCATCTTTAGTAATTTTCGTAGTACAACCAGTTCCTCTAGATGCTGTATACCCAGAAGCACAACTACCATAAGTCTTCGTATCGCTCTTACTACCTGCTTTATATACTTTATTACAACTCTTTGTTGCATTCTTAGAACAAGTATAATATTTCCAATCTGTTTTACAATTTGCATGTGGACTACTACCGCTAATATAAAATCCAGATTTACAATTACTGTCATCACCACTTCCACAAGTAGAAGTACAAGAATAGTTAGCCGGATTACTTTGACAAGTTTTATAATTAACAGTACAGTGAGAATATTGCAAACCATGTGAATAACCGCATGTATAAGCACAATATCCATTTGCTGTCGCACTCCATCCTGATCCACAAGAAGTTTTATCATATTTATAACATTTTCCGTTCTTCAATGTACTACCACTAGGGCAACTGGAAGTACAGTTAGACCCATTAACACAATTTAAATCATAATGATCATCATAATAACCACCACTCATATAACTACATGTAGAACTATCTTGGTATTTACCATTATGAGAACAATAATATTTTGTTGTAATCGTTCCATCTACCGTCTTTTGACAAGTACTTGTACTTGTACATGTTCCTCCACTACACGTATATCCAGCTGGACAACTATATGTAGTCGTTGTTGTAGTTTCCACATTCTTAATTGATGTCACTGTACATGCTCTAACCGCCTCTGATCTAGTCGGATAGCTCCTTCTCGTATATGAGCAATAATAACTTAACCAGTTCGCATATAAAGTTACTTCACAATCATTACTTGATATATCACAAAAATCACTCGCACTATACTGAGCATCCTCATCATAACATTTTCCACTACCATTTGAAATAGTACACCACTCACGACCACTAAATATTGAATAACTTCCATTAGTTAAATTAACTGCATTTGAATTCTTAGTATTATACAAACCATTACTACCTAATTTTCCCTGATAATTAATTTTTGTTGTTAATATACTACCATTCTTAGTAATCATTCCATCTGAATTTACCTCATATTCACTTCCATGACTACTTGCCATACTGCCACCATTAGCATTATATTTTATATATACTGAAGTTAAATATTTTATATTAAATATACTAGACCAATCAGAACAGTTTCCAGCCTTATCACATGCCATAAAGTAATAACTATCATTTCTTCCGTTTTTAAAATCCCATGATTCTGTACCACTCCATGTACTACCATTTTGTGCTAACGCTGATACTCCAAAGTTAAATTTAGTCTTACTATTCTTATCTTTCGAATAATATATTCCTTCTATTCCACTATCAGCTTCAGTCGTAGATATCTCAGTTACTACCTCTTTATTTGCATTACTTCCAGATGTATAACTACCACTACCATCTCTATATTTAGCTATATATGTAGGTATACTTGGTGCTGTATTATCAAATTTATATACATTACTTACTAACGTACCATTATTCTCATTTCCTATATTATCTTTAACACTAGGTTTAACCCATAAGTAATACTCTCCAGTTAAACTACTCTCTATAACCTTTACATTACCAGTACTTACATTAACCTCTTTATAACTACCAGGTTCTTCACTCTTAGATTTACTAAATCCATATTTTATTGTACTATCACTACTTATTCCACTTAAATCATCACTTATATTAATATTTATCGTCTTATTCTTCGTATAAGTATTATCCCCATTTGGTTCTATCTTAATAACTGGTGCCGTATTATCAATACCAGTTATTGAAGTACTCTTCTTAATATCCGTATCCTTAACCTCTGCCGTTAATTCACCATTATCAAGTATTTTAATATTTTTAACAAAGCAATTATCTTCATCATATTCTTTAATAAAACTACTTTTATCACTAGGTACATAATTATATAAATATTTAATTTCTTTATAATTAGTAACATTGTATAAACAATACCTAATTAATACATCCTTTTCTTTTGCATATCCTCCAGGTATCTTAAATTCTATATCTCCATCCAATCTAGAATTATAATTACCACATATTGTACTATATTCACTATCACTATCACTATCAGTAACTAATTTACTATTTTTAATAGCCTTACTTCCTTTATCTCTTTCAATATAAATATAATCACTATCACTTATAGTCTTATCTTTACTTATCTTCGAATTCAATACATCTTTATCAAAATAATTCGTATCTATTAAATTTTGGACAGTTACGCATTGATATTCAATATTATCATCATATTTAACAAAATGAATCTTATCATTATTTTCTTCCAAATAGCTAACTGCAGCCTTTTCTACATTGTTACTTGTTACTAAATAACTCTTATCCTTAGCAGAATTAACAACATTAATCGCTACATATATCACTATTGTACTAACTAATGATAATACTGCTAAAGTAGCTAATAACTCAGTTAACGTAAATCCTCTACTATTTAACTTTCTCATCATATCACCCTACCATAATTTTAACATATTTATATTTATATTACAATAAAAGAGTTAAATAAAATTAACTCTTTACTAAAAATAATAAAAGCATGTCTATTTTGCTATTACCACTCTTAAAATCTATATCTATCTTTCCTAATTGACTAATCTTACTCTTTAAATCATCTTCCGTATAATTATATAATCTCTCTAATGTTTTTTTTATATAAAACTCTTTTTTTCCTATTACCTTAGATATCTCTATATTACTCTTACCATCATTATATAACATCTTAATAATAAGTAATTGCCTAAAATAATTCGCAATTGATACTAAAAGATAATCATAACCAATATTCATTGTCTTAAAATCATTATACATCTTAACTATCTTATCATTATCTTTTTCTATTATTGCATTAGTAAACTCATATATAATATTATCTATATTATCAGATATTAATAAATCTATTGTTTGTCTATCTATATATTTATCATCATTTTTATATAACATTAACTTATCACATTCTAAATTAATATTATTAATATCTATTCCAAGTTTACTAACCAAATAATCTAAATTAACACTATCTATTTTATATCTCTTACTCTTTATATAATTATCTATATAATCACGTATCTTACTCTTATTATCATTATCTACTACTGTATTTATAATATTAAAATTATCTTTAAATATCTTATATTCTTTCTTTCTACCATCAATTTTTTTAGCAACAAGTATAATATAAGCATCTTTGTTTTTACTATTAATATATCTAGATAAATAATCTATTTCATTACTGTCTACCTTACTCAAATCAAAATTATTAAAAATAATAACTTTTAAAAGCCCATTTAAACTCATCATCGAAGCTTCATCTATTACACTAGTTAAACTATCTACACTATGATCATATATAATCTTATTATCATCAACATAATCAATTTTATCTAATATATTATATAAATTAAAATTAACTATTTTTTCATCTTCCCCTATAATTAAATATAAATTATTCATATATAGTCCCTTCTACACACTCATAACCTTCCCCTTTTAAATATTCTAATATTTCATTATAATCTTCCATTATACTATTTTCTTTATACATAACTACAAATTGATTATCATCATCATTATATTTATAACTACCATCTATCTTAAAATAATCATCCTTATCTATATTATTTTTAAATTCTAAATATTGATCTTGATCCATAAAATTATATCTTTCTATAACATTTATATGTTTAAATTTATCATCCTTATCAAAATCAATATTTTTATCTATCTGATAATCCATCTCTAATCTAGAATTATGTAATGTATTCGTACATCTTAAAGTCTTTAATTCAACCTGAAAATCTTCTGGAAAAAAATGTAAATAACTAATTCCCATAAGTAGTATTATTAAAATAAATAACAAAATATATAAAAATATTGTTCCCATACCCTTATTCTTTTTACCATTTTCCTTATCATTATTTTGAACTTTAGGAATATATTTTTCTTCTAAATAAGCTAATTTATCAAAATCAAGTGAATTATATGAAATTAACTCTATCTTCTCAATTTTATCAAGATCTATTAACTCATACTCCATTTCATTTATACTACCATTCATATATTCATCAATAAAAGGCTTAATATAATTTAATTCTTCATCTCTAACCGAAAAAACTACTAAAGAATTAGTCTTTAAGTGAATAGATCCATAGTATAACTTATTCTTATCATTTTCCCCATATATAGAAAATATAATATACTTATTCATATATTTTTTCTGAGTAAAACAAGCATATACCGCTACTAATCTATCATCTGTATTTCCATATAAATCATTACTAGATATCTTTAGTATTTTTCCCTTCATTATATATCACCCTATCTATTCATTAATATTATACTATAAATAACTAATTTATAAAATATTATTTATCTATTTTTTCTAAATATTCATGAAATTCCTTTGCTACATCTTCAGGCATAATTTCTCCTAATTCTTCTATACTAGCATTCTTCATCTTATCTATCGTATGATACTTCTTAAGTATTTTTTTCTTTCTAACATCCCCAATACCAGGAATATTATCAAGTATTGATGCTAAAGCTCCCTTACTACGAATATCCTTATGATAACTAATCGTATATCTATGAACCTCATCTTGCATTCTTGTAAGTAAATAAAATAAATCACTATCTTTTTTTAACACTATCTCTTCAAGTGGTTCCCTTCCTAAAAGTACATTCGTACTATGCTTATCATCCTTCTTTAAACCAGCTACTGCTATATCAAGACCAAGTTCTTTAATTACTTCTCTAGCTACATTTATCTGTCCCACACCACCATCTACAATAATTAAATCTGGTCTCTCAAGATTGTCCTTAAGTACCCTAAAATATCTCCTATAAATTACTTCTCTCATCGTACCATAATCATCATTCTTATCATTAGATATCTTAAACTTACGATACATATTAACCTGTTTCTTACCATCAATAAATACTACCATTCCAGAAACATTAAAACTACCAAAAATATTCGAATTATCAAATATCTCAATATGATTACACTTATCTATTAAAAGTAATTCACTAAGAAGATTCAAACTATTATTAATCTTTTCATCATCCTTCTTTATCATAGATATCTGCTCATTATAATAATTCTTTGCATTATCCATAGCTAATTTCAATATCTCTCTCTTAACTCCTCTTTGTGGTGTAATAAACTTAAGAGAAAAACTCTCTTCAAGTACTAAATTAATGTCCATATCTGGTACCAATACTTCCTTAACCCTAGTCGTATGCTTATCATAAAAATTAGATATATAACTAAGAACCTCTTCCCTCGTATCATTTATCATTGGAAAGATATTACTCTTCTTATCAAGTAATTTTCCCCCTCTAATAAATAAAATATTAATTGATAAATAATTATCTTCCTCATAATAACCAATAACATCTCTATCATAATTATCATCTAATATTACCTTCTGTTTCTCTAAAGTAATATTAATATATGATAAATATTCTTTATATTCAATTGCCTTCTCAAATTGTAACTTCTCAGCCGTTTCTTGCATTTTTTTCTCTAGTTTAGATATAACTATTTGACTATTTCCATTAAAAAATGCTATTATCTCATCTCTCATATTATCTATCATATCTTTATCTATCTCTTTAATACAATATCCTAAGCATTCCCCAATATGATAATACAAACATTCCTTTTTTCCCATCGTATGACATTTTCTAAGGGGATATAATCTATTAAGAATTTCTACTACTCTCTTTGCTGCCGTAACATTCGGATACGGACCAAATAATTTTCTATTACCACTTCTCTTAATATTTGGGTTTCTTACTATTAACAAACGAGGTACCTTATCATTAGTAAGCTCTATATATGGATAACTCTTATCATCTTTATATAAAATATTATATTTAGGGGTATACTTCTTTATTAAATTAAGTTCAAGTAACAAAGATTCCACTTCTGAATTAGTTAAAATATATTCAAAAGTAACTATATCTCTAACAAGCATCATTGTCTTACCACTATGACTTTGTTTAAAATAAGAACTAAGTCTATTCTTTAAATTCTTACTTTTACCAACATAAATAACACAACCATTCTTATCTTTCATTAAATAACATCCCGGACTATGCGGAGCCGTATTTAATAATTCATCTATCTCATTCATAAAACACCTCCCAAATAATTCATAAATTAATTATACCACAACATTAACTTGTCACAATCCTTTTTTTACTATATAATTATATTGAAGTTGGTGATTATATGTATACCATAAACAATAATTCTGAATATGAACTTATTATAAAAAATTCTAGATTTATCTGTCTATTATATAAAATAAATAGTCCCATAGATGTAGATAAATATTTAGAACTAGCCAAAACTAAATATCCTCAAGCTACCCACTACTGTTATGCATTTATAATAAATGACATCAAAAAATCATCTGATGATAAAGAACCCAAAGGTACTGCTGGAATACCCATGTTAAAAGTTTTAGACACTATGAATATTGTAAATACTCTTGCCATTACAGTCAGATACTTCGGAGGAATACTACTTGGTGCTAGTGGCCTAACAAGAGCCTATTCAAAATGTCTAACTAATGCTATTAAAGAAAATAAACTACTAACCCTAATCGATGGATATAACATTGATATAACCTTCGATTATAACCAAGTACCCCTTATAAATTATCTCTTAAAAGATATCAAAATAAATAATAAAATATTTGATACTACCGTATCATATAATATAGATATCAAGTCGTCAGACCTATCTATCTTAATAAACAATAATATAAACTATAAAATAAATAAAAAAATACAATTAGAGGAATAACTATTTCTCTAATTGTTTTATTATATAATCATAAAGCTCCAAATTAATATCTTCAATACTCTTAGCATCATTTCCTATCGCGCATTCTATTTTATAAAAATCATATTTATCAGATAATTCTAAATAAGCTCTCTCTGCTTTAAGTAAATGCTCCTTAGAACTCTCTAATTGATCCATTTCCTCATTTTTAGCTCTACTCTCTTTTAATTTCAATGATGCTCCATATGGCATATGTAAAAACACTTTTATATCTGCTTTTGGTAACTCGAGTAATTCAAATTCTAGCTTCTCTAACCATTTAAACATTCTGTCTCTTTCTTCGCTCGTATCAAGTTTACCACCTTGATGAGCCATATTCGAATATACATATCTATCTAAAATAACATTAAATCCATTATTTAAATCTTCATTTATTAACCATATATTGTATTTTCTATCTGCCGCATAATAAAGTGAAGAGACTTCCGGCTCTACCCTACTAGCTCCCTCTGGAAACCATCCATTACATATATAACTCTTACCTAGGTATGGACCACCAACTATTTTCCCCGTAGCACTATTATAGTTAGGAAAACTATATTTTTTTACTTTTAATCCTTTTTCTCTTAACCTTTCTAACAATAAATTAGTTTGTGTTTCCTTCCCAGAACAATCAGTTCCCTCTACTACAATTAATTTACCTCTCATACTCTTACCACCATACTAAATATATCAAATTTATCTTATTTTGTCTATTAATTACTATATACTTTACAATTAATTATTTATCAAATATACAACTAATAAGTAATCCAACCATCATACTCATCATTCCCAGTATAAATTCAATAATTTCAATCTTTTCTCCAAAAGCCATAATAATCAAAAAAATAATTGCTGAAACACACAACCCTAAAATAACTGTATATGTTATATTTCTATATCTTTTTATCAAATAATTTATCAAAGTAACAGTTAAAATAAATGAAACACCCATCCCAACACCATAACTAATATACAAATTAATATTATTAATTACATAGTTAACATCAAATATATTACTAATCATCTCCATTACTATATCATAAATCCCCATAACCATTAAAAGCGCAGTCCCACTAATTCCTGGTACAATTGATGCTACTATCTCAATAATACCTCCTAAAAAAAACATAATATTATCCATAAATTTATAACTAAGAACATATTTATAATTCGTATTTCCTAAACTAATTAATAAAAACAATACCATAATCAAAAAAATTAAAAATATACTCTTTTTATTATATACTATCTTTCGAGAAAAATTATAAGTTCCTCCCATTATTAATCCAATAAACAACATCAAAGTAACAAACATATAATTACTAAGAAAATATATAACTATATTACTACATAATACTATCGATATAAATATTCCACTTCCAAGTAATAAAAGAAACTTTAAATTATTCTTCCAATCATAAAAAAAATTACTAACTGCTTCAATTGCCTTTTCATAAACATTAAAATTAATTGCCAACATTGCTCCAGATACTCCTGGTATAATCTTACCTATCCCTATAATCAATCCCTTTAAGAACAATTTCATCTTATCACCATTATATAATATGAAAAAAAGAACAACTTTTTGTTCTTTTTCATATTATTTCTTTAAATCAACTAAATTTTTCTTATACAAATACAAACTACCAACAAGTGATGATATAAGTATCAAAGCCATAAAGAACATTGATATATCACCCGTTTGTGGAGATTTACTAGCATTATTACTACTATTATTTGTACCATTAGAACTAGAACCTTTCTTTAGCACATTAATCGTATAAGTAATTGATTTAGCTCCGCTTGATGGATCCTTAGGAACAATCTTTATATTAACCCATGAACCATTTCCTTTAGAAATTCCACCATTTTCAATCATAAAATTTTCTGAATTCTCTAAATAAGCTGATATATCATAACTACTAATATTATCTAAATAAATTGTATATTCTGTTTTTCCTCTTGTAAGTTCAACATTTACGCCACCAATAACAAGTTTTGATAAATAACCACGATAATCATCATCTACATCTTTACTTACTGAAAGTGTATACTTAAATGCCGTATCTCCACTTCCAACACCAATATAAAGAAGCATTAATCCACTATCATTTGGATCAAATTTTATATTATTAACATCATTTATTGTATTACCCTTACCATCAGTAACAACTATATTATCACTAGAATTATTAGCAGTCATACTAAGTCCAAAAGTATTACCTTCAATAATTACAGTATAACCTTCTCTTGAAGAACTGAAAGAACTATCCTTTATATAACCCTTACTAATATTAAGACTCTTAAGTCCCTTAACTACAGGAACTTCTATCTTAATCGTAGTTTTATTACTAGTAATATCATACATTTTACCCTTATCATTACCAATGCTTGCATTTGTCAATTCAATCGTTGCATCGCCACTCTTTGCATCACTCTTAACCTTTAAAATAACTTTACCAGCAACAAATTCATCTTTAATTACAACTTCACGCGTAAGAGTAATTTTTTTTTCTTTTTCATCAATAGCTCCTCCTTGAAAAACAAAATCACTCATAGGAACTACACTAACAAATTCCAAATTATCACTTGTTGCAATATTACCTTCAACAGCAGTAACTTCAATTGTTGTACTGAGCTTAATGTCACAACTAATTTGATCTCCAGGTTTAGCCGTTGTCTTATCACACACCATACTAACCTGTTCAGCCGCATAAATTCTAAGCGGAGAAAGAATTAACAACATAATACCCAATATAAATATTTTTCTTTTCATTATATACCTCACTATCATATAAATAAATTATAGCATTTATTTTTTGTTTTGTAAATCTAATATTACAAAGACGATATTCTTCCTCTTATGAATCTATAAATCTTTGCAACATCGTTGCTTCTTATTTCACCATCACCAGTAACTTCTCCTGCAGATACACATAAATCATCAAACACATCACTAGATATTCTTCCTCTTATAAATCTATAAACTTTTGCAACATCGTTGCTTCTTATTTCGCCATCACCAGTGACATCACCAAATACTATCACTTTATATTCAGTTTTAGTACCATTTATATTAATACTAACTTTATCACCAGTCTTAATAATATCATTATCTTCTACTGCATTGCCATCATTAGAAATATAATTAACTTCTCCACTAGTACTAATCTTACTCTTTAACTCGCCTATTTTAGTACCTGCTGTTTGTTTTTCAAAGAATTTCTTTTCTTCATTAACATTTAAACTATCATCTAACTTCAAATAACTAACAGTAAATGTATATGTATCTAATAAAGTATCTTCGTAATATACTTCCATCTTCATACTATCATTAATTACACCACTATTAACTTCTTGCTTACTACTATCAATTACTTTAATACTAACTTTATTCAAAGTTAAATTATTAACTAATGTCTCATATGTTGTATCTTTATCAATATAAAGCATCTTATTACTTACTGTATTTGTATATTTAAAGTTAGCCAAATCTACTGTACTAATAACTTCTTCGCCATACATTACTTCTAATTTACCATTATTAATCTTTTTATTTAAACTATCATCTAATTTCAAACCAGCTATAATTTTATCATTATCATAAACACTACCAGTAAATAATACATTTTTATCTTTATTATAAATATAACTATCTGTATTAAATTCATATTTTCTATATACATTAAATGTATACGTTTTTTCCTTACCGTCTTCACTTGTTACAATAATCTTTAAACTATTGGTACCATAATGTAAACTAGTTTCTTCAGTATCACCAGATATTTTTGCATTTTCATCACTTGCTTTTGCATTTATTTTAATCTTATCAACATCTTTTTCAACTGTAACTTTATATTCAAGTACATCACTACTAAATTCTTTATCAAAAGTACCATTTATTTCTACACTATCTAACGTATTAACATCAGATAATGTTCTAACTTGTGCCTTTGTATTCTCTAAACTTAACATCTCATATTCACCACTACCAGCTTCAACACTATACTCAACATTGACAAATTCAATATCATATGTTTTATTAGATACTACCGGAGTACTAAATTTAAGAGTTAAAGTTCCCAAAGAAGTACTTTTATTAATACCATTCAAATTAGCCATTGCAAATCCATTCTCTGTATTTGCAAACTCTTCAAAACAATCCCCTTCAGCACATTCTGTATTCACTGTAAATTCACTAACAGTTACTCCCTCAGGAAGATTATAGTTAGCATTTACTGACATAACAGTCTTATCAACTATATTAGCTATAACTTCACATTTTGCCTCACCATCGATTGCTACTTTCTCAGGGCAACGTAAAGCCACACTATTAGTTACACCTTCATCTAATGCTCTTGTACCTTTATTTATTATAAATATCGTAACACCTACAAATAAACATATTAATAATAAAACACCAGCACTTATAACATAATTCTTCTTAATCATTTCAATTATCTTCTTCATTTTCGTCTCCTACTTACTACTCTTATAATATTAATTATTACAAGTATTCCTATTATTCCAATAAATACTATTTTATATATATTACTGCTTTTTTCCTCTTTAATTATTTTTATCTTATAAGTCTCTGTATCTCCATTCGTAGCCGTTACTTTAATCTCAATAACACTCCCATTTTTTAATTTATTATTACCCGTTATTGAATACTTTGAACTACTATCCATTAAAACTGGTTCTATATCAAGTTTACTCTCGTCTTTAATAGCCAACTCATACTCATATACATCTTTTTCAAATGGTATATCATAACTACCAATTATAATATCTACTAAATAAGCATTTCCATAAACATCACTATCAGTACTATCTACATTATCTTGATTATTATCTTCATTCTTATTTGTTGTATTATCACTCTTAGTATCTTTTTTACTATCACTATTATTATCTACTTTTGTATTTCCACTACTCGTATCACTCTTATTACTATTACTGTTACTATTACTGCTATTGGTAGTACTCTTAATCTTAATATTTTTAGTTATTGAGTTTAATTCTAGGAAACTATCATCATCATAATAAAATTTAATTTCGTCAAGTATAACGCTGTTATTACTACCGCTATCATTTCTTAATTTCAAAGTTCCTATTTTAAAACTCTCATTAACATCAACATATGTATATAATCGAATATATCCACTAGCTCCGTCTCCAGACCATTTACCATCAGGAACAAACGATATCATCTTTAAATTACTTCCAAATCTTGCATTCATATCAACTGAAATAATTATACCATTTGTATTTCCTTCTATCGAGCAAGTAAATTCTTCACCACTAGCTATCTCATCAGGACAAGTTAATTTAACCGTATCCGCAAAAACACTAAATGGTATTAATAAAAATAAAAACAATAATATTCTCTTCATACTTATCTATCCTCTATATAAATATAACATAAATTAACATTATTAACAACCCATTTTTAAATTTAAAATTAAAAAATCATATGAATTTTTTCATATGATTAAAATAAGTCATTATATATTTCTAAATAATTATTAATATATTTAATATTTATCCCCTTAAGTAACTCTCTCGGTATCTCTCTTACATCTTCTTTATTATCTATAGGTATATATATTGTTTTAATATTATTATTAAGAGCCGCAAGCACTTTTTCTTTAATTCCACCAACAGGTAATACCTTGCCTCTTAATGTAATTTCACCCGTCATACTAATAGAACTATCTATTGGCTTTTTCTTAATCAAACTAATTAATGCACTAATTATTGCCACTCCTGCTGAAGGACCATCCTTATGGGTTGCTCCACCTTCAAAATGAATATGAAAATCATTTTCATCAAATATCTTATTATCAATATCCATAATAATATTATTAGCTTTTATATAACTAATAGCAACATAAGCACTCTCTAAAATAACATCTCCAAGCATTCCTGTTAACTTAATATTACCTTTACCCTTATAAAGTAAACTACTAACCTTCAAAATACATCCCCCATATGGAGTATACCCAAGTGCATTAATAATACCAACATAACTATCCTTTTCATTAGACAATTCTTGATATTTATAATTACCTAAATAATCCTTAATATCTATCTTTTTAATCTCTCCACCCTCAATTATTCTCTTTCTAAATATTTCATCAAAACATCTCTCTAACTGCCTAACACCAGCTTCTCTCGTATAATTAAGTATAATATTTTTTATATTACTATGCGTTATATTAACTGTTATTCCATATTCATCCTCTAATTTAGGAATAATATAATTAACTGCTATATTCTCTTTCTCAGATATCGTATAACTAGATAAATTAATAATTTCTAATCTATCTCTTAATGCTTCAGGTATTCTCTCCTCATCATTTCCTGTAAGTATAAATAATACATTTGATAAATCAAACTCTTCTTCAATATAATTATCACAAAAACCACTATTTTGTTCTCTATCAAGTACATCTAATAAAGCCGAAGCTGGATCTCCCTTATAATCCTTTGTTAATTTATCTACTTCATCTATTAAAAATACTGGATTATTAACTTTAGCTCTCTTTAATCCCTGAATTATTTTACCTGGATTAGCTCCAATATAAGTCCTTCTATGTCCAACAATCTCTCCTTCATCATGAATACCACCCACGCTAATCTTAACAAACTTTCTATCAAGTGCCCGAGCAATAGATCTAGCTAAAGTTGTTTTACCAACTCCAGGTGGACCAATCAAACATAAAATAGGACTCTTATTTTTCTTTCTTATCTTACTAACTGCTATATATTCAACAATTCTTTCTTTAACACTATTAAGTCCAAAATGAGTATTATCTAATTTCCTCCTAATATCTTCAATATCCATATTATCAATTGTCGAATCATTCCAAGGTAAATCTATCAACCAATCAATATAATTTCTAATAATAGACATCTCTGGACTTGTTGGTGAAGTAAGCTCATATCTATTCATTTCATCTCTTAGTCTATTACTAATATAATCCGGAAAATCTCTTCCGTTAATCTTACTATTTAATTTTTCTATATCATTATCTTTAATATCTACTTCATTAATCTCTTCTTTAATTAATTTAATCTTTTCCTTTAAAATATAATTCTTATTTTCTTCATCTAACTTAATCTTTAAATTATCCTCAATATCATTCTCTAACTTAACAGTTTCCATCTCTCTATTCAAATCTTCAATAATAGCTTTAATTCTATTCATCGGATTAGGCATATCAATATATCTAATCTTACTTAAATAATCTATCGGTAACTCAGCTAATACTATATCAGATAATCTAGATAAACTAGTAATTCCACTAATTCTCCCAAGTACGTTATTAGATATATATGAAGATATTTCTATATAATCATTTAAGTCTTTAATTAATATTCTTCTTAAAGCATTAGCTTCTAACTCACTATAATCATACTCCTTCGTAGGTATAACAAAGGCTTCATATGATCCATCTTCATTCTCACAGTAGTTCATTACTTCTACTCTATCAATACCCGTAACTACTAATCTAACAATTCCGTTAGGTAATTCAAGTTTAGTTTTAATCTTACCTAAAATACCCATTTTAGGTAATTTTCTAACACTTGGTCTTTCTTCTAAAGCATCAATTAAATTTATAAATAATATATGATTATCATGACGTCTCTCACTAATATCTAATATATTCTTTTCAATTTCCGTATTTATCTCTATTCTAAGTTCGTTATAAGGAAGTAAAACAACATCTCTTAAAAATAATATTGGTAAATTAGTCTCAACCACGATAATCACCTCCATATAACGATTTTGTGACTGCTATTAAACAATAATTAATAACAGTCACATCTCCTTTTCATGTCTTCTTATTTTAACTATTTTTATCCATATATCAATAGATTTGACACATTTTTTACACCTATTTTTTTCTTCCAAAAATTTACTATTTTTTTATCTTGACTTCTCTTTATTTATTTTCTATAATAAGTAACTAATAGCGAAACTATCCCCTAAAAAATTACAGCAAAAAACCAAGGTATATTTTCATATCTTGGTTTTTTAATTAAAATTATCATTCTACAATATCATACGTCAAAGTATATCTATAAGCATTAGATAAATCATATACTGAATCATATTTAACAGTTTGACTACCATTATTCTTTATATCCGTAACATAATATTCAACTGTTCCAATAATTTTATCATCAGAAGAGTAAAATACAATCCCAATACATAATCTATTAATATCTTTACCAGTATTATTATAAACAACACCTTCAAATACACATGTATCATTATCTATATCTGATTTAATACTGGCATTCTCCATATAAACAACATTATCTTTCCCTTTATTCAAAGGTTTAGCATAAATCTTACCTTTAACTTTTTGTGAATTATTAATCTTAATATTGTCAATTATATCAACATTCTCTTTATTTTCTGTATCCACCACAAAATTATCTGGTTCTTCAACAGTAGCATATCCTTTTTTATTTCCTTTTCCATTAAAGATTAAAAGTAAACAAATACCAACTACTATAACTATAAATATCGATATAATTACTATTTTCTTCTTATTCATATCCACCTCTATATAAATTTATTCATATACTAATTAGGTAAATTGCTACAGCTGCTTACATAACAAGTACTACCATTTTTTAACGGTATTATTACTTTTGCATAAGTTCTTTTATTATAAGTTGTTGTTACATAACTGCTAAAAGTAATAGGTTTTGATAAACCAGAACAAGTAGATATAGCAGCATTTCCATCTTTTGCTAAAATATGATAACCAGGATATTTATCGCTCCATGCATCCGAAGTTATCGGAACCCAAGCATAATATAAATTTGAATACGTTGAATGATTTGATATAACATAAATGTTCCAATTAGACTTAATAACTCCAATACTATTACAACTACCAGTTCCACAACTACTAAGACTTGTACAAGATGAACCAGAACGCCAAGCATATAACGTACCAGATGTTCTAGTAACAGTAGTAACTTCACTTCCAAATGCCTTAGTTAATTCAGTTTGATATGGATAACTTCTTCTATCAATACTAACGCTTCTACTTGTACCATTAAAGCTTTGAGTAATTGTCGTAGCAGTAATTGCATTATTTTTTGAATGTAATCGCGTTGTAGCAGCCGTTTTCTTTGTAACGTTATCACCAGCATAACTCGTTGAACCAGCCGAATTATGATAAGACGATCCTGCATACCAATACAAATTAATATTACCGATAAACGTAGCTTTATAGCTTGCTATCGTAGCACCCTCATTTTTAAATTTATCACAAGTTTTACTACCTTGCGTATAAGTACTATCTCCAACAGATACTCCAATTGCTGAATTATTAGAAGAATAAATTCCATAAGAACTTTTACTCATAATATACGTACCATAATATCTACCTAAACCAGAACTATCGGAATCAGAACAATCACTTCGCGATTCTTCTATTCCATTATATACATCATTAAGACTAGTATTAATCCTAAGTGTATTAACTGAATTGACTGCGGAATATCCGTCTGAATACAAATGAGCGCTACCTGTAAAAGCCGTTATAACACTTGTAGATTGATTATGATAAACATGAGATCCAGATGAATATAATGCTCCACCATCTATGTAAACCGTATTTTTAGCATTCGAAGAAATACTAACAACTGTACTTTTTGCCTCAATATAACCATGATTTATTCTCAAATAAGCATTATTTGCACTTGAGGAAGTTGAATATATATTAATAGCAGGGTTACCAGTTCCATCTACTATAATTTTTGGATTAGTAACGTTTGCTGTTTTTCCCAAACCAGAATACCTATTTTTTGCTGTGTCAGAAATTCCATTCGGATTTAAAGTTTTATCATCAGAAAAAGCTCTACCAATACGAATATAACCCGAACTTCCAGCTGCAGAATAAATTGCACTATCTGTCGAAGTAATACTACCCCCATACACATTAACAGTACCAGCGTCTTGAACGTATATTCCATAACCGGCACTATCTATTGACCCTGCATACATATATGCTGTACCGCCACCAACAACCACGGCAGATTGATTATTCGTAGTACTAGTCTTTGTAATACTACAACCATTCGTTCCACTACTAGTACCTAAATATACCGTACCACTAATCGAAGAAATATGTATTGCCGAACCAGTAAAATTTACACTCTCACACTGTAATATTCCCCCATAATTATAAATTGTTCTTTTATTATTGGATTTAAGTGTACCAGTACCAGATAAATATAAATCTCCAGCTGTAATGGTACCGCCACTGTCTCTAATCGCAATTGGAATATCACCCAAATTATTACTAAATTCAACTGTTTTTCCACTTGATATAACTAGATATATCTTCTTATTTATAACTGTTTTCTCATAATCCTCTAAATAAGATGCATTAAGTGTTAAAGTATTACCTGCTGTAGCACCTTGTACTGCTGTTGATAAACTATTATAATAAGCCGATTTACTAGCATTATACCAAATATTATAAACTGAATATAAAACCGCATTTGTTGACTCAGCCGCAGTTCCCATTGTCATGTAATTTAATTTATCACTAGAAAATCCTTTAAATGCCGCTCCCCCCATACCGGTACCATGTGATAAATTTGTTGTACCAGTTTTGCTATCACTAATAACATAACTTAAAGCACTTCCACTAGTGAAAAATACATTTTTATATAGACTCCTAGTTCCCCAATCAGTTTGATGATCATAATCATTACTATTGTTAGTTCCCTTATAATATTTATTTGAAATTGTAGCACTATAATAAGCATAATACGTTTGATTCCTACTAATAGTTAGTGAACTAGCTGTCATACTAGAAGTACTCGTAGATACTCCTGCATAACTAGAATTATTTTTAGGCTTACTACTGCTAACAGCACTTGGAACAGATAATGTACAAGTACTACCACTTGTTAACTCACATGTACTATAAGTACTAGCAATACTTGAACCATTCCAATAATTAAATTTACCATATAATTTCCATTTAGCAAATAAAACATGTGAATTTATATTTGTAACCATTGTTGTCGAAGTAACTTTATTGGTATAACTTGTCTCCGTATACCATCCAACGAACAATTCTGTATTACTACCTACTATTTGACTTCCTGAAGTTAAGTCACCATAAGTTTTACCATAAGTAGTATCTTTAGTAAAACCAATACTAAAATTATAAACTATCATGTTATTACCATAATCATTATCAAATCTAAAATAATAATAACCCGTCGAAGTTGGTTTAAAAGTTACCGTATTACTACTTGGTGAAAGTTTAACACTATTAGCCTCGCTATATGCACCACTTTGTGTTTTATAAAAAATTTGAAAAATTTTCGAAGAACCAGTTATTTTTGTACCATCGGTAGTTTTAAAATCTGCATGAATCGTATACGTAGTATTTGCGGTCAAATAAGCTTTCTGACTAATTTCTGCATAAGGATCACTTGTTGAAGTGTTATTAAAAGTATACTCATTTTTTCCAGCATCATATGAAATAGTCGTATTATTACCACTTACTGAATAATCCTTAAAATCATCAAATATATTTTGATATACCGTTACTTTTTTATAGACTATCTCAAAAGGTAATTGAGTACTACCGTTAAAGTTACCCTTTCCTGTTATAGTCACAGTCGCTGTACCAACATTTGTATTATTACTATAACTTAATGTATAATCCGTATCCTTTACTGGTATATAAGTAAATTCTTTATCACATGCAGCACCACATGCTACCGAATCTCCTGAGTGATCACATGCTGAATAGCATACATTCCAACCATCTGCATCAAATATTTCACCCGTGGCTGTTGGTAGCGGTGTTATTGCCGAACCCGTATATGTATAACTCGATGGATTTATATCAAATCCTAAATTAGATATATCATACCGTTCAATCTTCCAACTAACCGTCTTTGCCGCAGTTGTTCCGTCTGACCATTTATAATTTGTTGTGCTTTTTAATGTAAATATTGCATTATATGTTCCCGCATCCGTCGCAGACGATGTTCCAGATATTGTCATTGCTGAATCGCTGTAATTAGACCAAGCTGGTGAATGCTCCAATGTATCATAAGTCAATGTTCCACTTTGGCTAGGAACCGTCAAACTAGCTTTATTTATTGTAAAAGTTGTGGAAGCAGTTCCGGTAAAATTACCTTTACCAGTTATAGTCAACGTAGCTGTACCAGCATTTATATTGTTGCTATAACTAATCGTATAATCTGTTCCACTTACCGCCGTATAAGAACATTGTATTACACAAGGATATTCTTCTGCAGAATTTCTAATACAACTTGCATAACATGTATTATAATTTTTTAATATGTTTACATAAACCGTTGGGCTTTGTGTTATTGCCGAACCCGTATATGTCTTATCTTCTACACCATCAATTACTGCATCACTTAAATCTGCTTTATTAATTGTCCAACTAACTGTCTTTGCTGTGCTTGTTCCATCAGGCCATTTATATTTTGTCGTATCTTTTAATGTAAATGTTGCACTATATGTTCCCGCATTCGTCGCTGATGTCGTTCCTGATACTGTCATCTTTGAACTATCATAATTAGACCAAGTTACCGTCTGGCTTGTACTATTATATGTAAGCGTACCACTTTGAATTGGAATAGCAACACTCGTTAAATTTTGTACTTTGACTGTTGGTGTGCTCGAAGGAGTACTATTGCTAAGTCCAGCTTTGTTATTTACTACACCAGCCTTTAATGATAACGAAGTATCTCCATCTGTTGAAGTACCAGTTACTGTTAACTTATATTTAAATCCATTTGTAATTCTTGTTTTTTCTATATTACTATTAAGCGTTACGCTACTTCCATTAAGAGTTATACTAGAACTAGTTATATCACTACTCTTTATATCAATTTCTTCATCCACACAAGTCAATTCAACTACGGATGTTTCACCATTCTTTATCGTAGAAGGTTCAAAATTACCAAACGTACATACTGGTGGTGTCGTATCTATCTTAGAAACTGCTACACTTTTATTTACTGTACTTCCTGCACTATCTTTAAACCACACATAATATGTTCCGGTGCTTGTTACTTTATAATCAACCACATTATATACATTGCCTTGTTCCTGTGTTGTTAAATTCGTGTAACTGCTTGGTTGACTACTTGTGTTTGTAACCGCATATGCCACAATATTCTTCGTCGTGTTTACTGCGCTAGCATTAATAAATTGATAATTACTATTAATACTCGTAACTTCAAAACGATTATCAAGAATTTGATCTACCTGTGTCCAAACACTCGTATCCAGTGTTTCTCCCACTATTTTCGGATCAGGATTCTCACTACCATCTATCCATATCCATACCGTATATTTTTCTTCTGTCGTAGTTACTTCAATACCTGTTTTAAGTTCAATTACATCATCATTATTTTTACCATAAAAATTGCCCTGATTTAATAATGTTCCTGTGCTTGTACTATCACCCTTAGTTATAGCCCACTTAAGTCCATAAGAATTTTTAATATTATCTCCAATTGCATTAACTGTCATATTAACCGTAGCCATTAACTCTAAATTACTCGCATCAGCCGTTTTCTTAATAGAAATAGTCGTATGTATCCCATCTAAATAACTACTTCCTACCTTAAGTTCACCCGTAAACTTAGATTCACCCTCATCATATATAATATAATTAGATAATTCCCGACTAGTTCTAATAGAAATATTTTTCTTATTATTACTTTCATAACTCCAATAAGCATAAGTACCTATTGCAATTATTATTCCTACTACTAAAGTAATTATTAAATACTTAACATATTTCTTCATAACTACACCTCTCTATATATATTTATCTATCTATACCTACTATCATAATTATATCAATTACTAATCTAAAAGTAAATAAAAAGAACAAAAAATGTTCCTTTTATTAATCAATCTAAATCATGTCTTGCAAGTATTGCTGCTGGAGATTTCCTCATCGTATTAAATACTGGTATTAAACCAACTATAATATTAAATAAATACATCACTATTATCGATAATATTACTACATATCCATTTATCACATAATTATTACTAATATAACTTATATCCCTAAGTACATACAAACAATAACTAACAAACAATACTCCTGGTACTGAAGCTAATGTCGTAATAGCAAAACTCTCTCCTGTAAACATCTTATATATATCGCTCTTCTTAACTCCAATAGCTCTATATATTCCAACTTCTTTTATCCTAGATAAAAACGATGATCTAACCATTAAAATAATCTCTATCAAAGATATTCCTAGTATTATTAAAGCAATTACTAAATTAGATTTAACACTATCTTTTCTCTCATCTTTATAATTCTTCTTATCCGCATTATATATATCTTTAATATCAACTTTCATTTTATTAAATTCTTCAATAACTTTATCTTTATCTTTCGGATAAATAATAATTCCCTTAGAATTTTCTACATAATCATACTTAACCATATTATTATTAGTAAAATAACTATTAATATCATCTTGTGTTTTATAATAACCAACTACCATTAATTTCTTATCATTAAGTTTTACATCTATTTCTTTATTTAATTTAAAATTATCCATTAATCCTTCATTAACAATAACTTCATAATCATTCTTAGGTTCTCTACCTTTACTTATCTTAATCTTATCTTTATATAAATTATAATCATATACTTGTCTCTGTTTCTCATCACTATTAATTACCGTATCTAATAATTTATCTTGAGACATGTATATACTAGGACTCTTCTTATCAACTATTCCTACTACTGTATAATTAAATAACCCATTCTTCGTATACAAACTACTACCAATAAATTTATCCATATCATAAAAACCTAACATCTCAATATTATCAGTCTTATCATATATCATCTTATCAACAACTATCTCATTATCTTTCTCTGGCATTCTACCAACAATTATATCTCCATCATTAATCATTTCTATACTAGATAAAGATCCACTAATCTTCATCTCACTATTCATAGTCTGATAATATTTAGTACTATTAATATATAAATTAACTATACTACTACCAGGTAATATATAATTAATATCATCCATCTTCTCATATTCTAGATATTTATTTATTTTATTTTTATTATTATTAATAGCTAAATAATTCTTATTTCTTGTAATAAAATTCTCTTCCTTAACTGTTAATACTCCCAACGTATTACTAATCGAATAAGTAACAAACATCGAAGACAATAAAAATCCAATTAATAATAATTTCTTAACTACTGAATATCCAAACACTCTTTTAAAACCATTGCTAAATATTGTAAATATATTAAATATAGAACTATATTTTAATTTAATATTTTTATTAATAATCTTATCAAAATCAAATGAATACTTTTCATAAATACTCTTATCCATAGACTTATAATTATCATTAATTAATTCTATATTTGAATTATTATCTACTACTTCTATCTTTAAATCATTTTTATTTTTATTCTCTATATAAATATTACCATTCTTAAAAACAATTGCTAAATCCAACTTATTCTTATCATCACTATAATAGTCTATATTTACAAATTTATCTTTAATATTCTCTTGATATTCAAAATCTTTTAAATAAAACTTATTATCTATCTTATAATCCAAGTCCCCAGCAAATTCATTCTTATAATCAGCTACCACCGTTCCATCATTAACTTCTATTATTCTATCAGCATAAAACTTAGCCAACTCTACCTCATGTGTAACTAATATAACTAACTTATCTTTAGATATAGATTTAATAATATTCATAACTTCTATTGTATTTTTACTATCTAAGTTTCCCGTTGGTTCATCAGCTAAAATTATCTTTGGATTTTTAACTAGTGCCCTAGCTATTCCAACCCTTTGTCTTTCTCCCCCTGATAGCATCCCACAAGGACGATACCTATATCGATACATCCCAACTCTCTCTAAGATATAATCAACTCTAGTACTAATTTCTAACTTATCCTTAATACCAATCATCTTAAGAACCATTGCTACATTATCATACACCGTCATATTATCTATCAACTTATAGTCTTGAAATATATAACCAATATCTAAGTTTCTAATATTGTCTATTTTCGTTGAACATCTCCTAGTAATTTTCTTATCAAATATATAAATATTTCCCTTATTTACCTTATCAAGACCTCCTATTGCATTAAGAAGTGTTGTCTTACCACAACCAGATGGTCCAAGCAATGCCACCAAAGACTTATCAGGAAGTTCTAAACTAGTATTATTAATAACATGTATTTGATTCTTTCTACCTTTATTATAAAACTTATTAAGTTTATCTATTCTAATCATCCTATACTTCCTCCCTATAAGAATTCATTGCACTCTTCTTAAATATCTTACTAGCAAATCTTTGTGATATTAAATAAGACATAACTATAAGTATCAAATACATCAGTAGATAATCATTTAATCTCATATATTCAGATGCACTCTTAACAAAATTAATATTTATAACATTAATCCTAACTAAATATATAAACAAAATATATGTAAGATAAGCCACACTTGAATTAACAAATAACTCTACATCTAATATCTTCTTTGTACTTCTATAATTAGCTCCAAGTATTCTTAATGTAGAAAAATATACATTTCTAGATTTTAACACTAACTTAATAACAAAATAAGAAATAAAGAACATTGTAATAACCATTCCTATAATAACAACTAATTTAATTATCTTAATAGCCTTAACTAAGTCATTTCCACTCTTATCAAAAGTCTTTCTTATCTGTAATTGATCATACCCATAATCTTCTAATACACTAGATACCTTATCTATATTATCTATCTTATCCACAAAAACACTTATCTGATAACTTCCCTTATTATATAATTTATTATAATCATTCTCACTAATATAAAGCGTATTATATGGCATCTCATCCTTATTTATACCAAGTAACTTTTCCACATTCTTTTCATTATAAATATTACTAATCATTAACTTCTTACTATCTTTATAATTAATATTACTAACATCTAGCAAAAGTTCTTGTCGAGGACACTTTTCATACTTACAAGCATATTCCATCTCAGTACTAATATACGCATATCCATCTTTTATTTTATTACTATAACTAATTCCTATATCATTAATTTTATTATTATTAATAGTAACTAAGTTCTTACTATAATTAACAGTAATCGTCTTCATATGTTCCGCCATTAATTCACTATCAGCATAAACCACTGCCTCTCCATATCCATTATGAATATCCGTATATCTTACTCCTACAAGTACTATATAGTTTCCTAATTTATTTCCTTCAATATAAAACTTCTTATTAATAAGTTCATCTATCATACTAGTAAATAACCATTCATCATCTGATACTTCTACTATAACTTCATGCTTATCTTTAGGCATTCTTCCATAATCTAATTTTCCCTTAAAACTATCTATATTCATAAAAGTACCACTAAATCCATAATACTCATCATTGCATGATTCAAAATAAATATATTCATCTAACAAAATATCATTTTTCATAACATTTGCTACATTCTTAATCTTTTCTATCTTCTCAATATCTTCATCTAAGAAATTACTACCATCACTCTTCTTAACAATGATTCTCTTATCATCAGTATTACTAAAATAATCATTATTACCAAGTCTAGACTCTTCATACTCACTCTTCTTAAAAGATCCATATACCGTAAGCAAACTACAAGTAATAAATAAAAATACTATAAATATAAGTAAAAACTTAGGAATAATATTAAAAGTATTTCTAATACCTAACTTTAATACATTTAAAAACCCTACTTCCTTATTCTTATTTTCATATACCCTATCACTTGATTTACTCTTCTCTATTAACTTATCACTAACTATTTTACCATCATGCATTGTTACTACTCTCGTAGCAAGTTCCTCAATTTCTTTAAAGTTATGCGTAACAACAATAACCAACTTATCATGAGCTATCTCGCTAAGTAATTTAATAATCTCTTTAGCAGATCTACTATCAAGATTACCCGTAGGTTCATCACATACAATAATTGGGGTATCTTTAGCTAGCGCTCTTGCTATTGCTACCCTTTGTTTCTGCCCACCAGATAACTTAGAAACTTTCGTATTTTTATACTTAGTAAGTTTAACCTTATTAATTAAATCTAATACTTTTTCCTTTACTTCACTGCTTTTATAACCATTAAGTAATAAAACCAACTCTATATTTTGATAAACCGTGTAACTATTAACTAAATTAAAATTCTGAAATATATTAGAAACATACTTCTTACGATATTCTTGGAAATCTTCTTCACTATAATGGCTCGTTTCCTTACCATCAATATACATTTCCCCTTCTTCATAACTATCAAGTCCAGTTATAACATTCAAAAGTGTACTCTTTCCAGAACCACTCTCACCTACTATTGCTACAAATTCACCAATATTAAATTCAATATTAACCCTACTAAAACCTGTAGCTATAACCCCCTTACTATAATAATATTTAGATACATTTTTTAACTTTAACATTAAATATCCTCCCTAATTAATTATATCATCTATCTATAATTATTCATAATCATTCATATATCTCTCATAATTTTTCTTTATTTTTGTCAAGTTATCTTCTGATATATATATCTTATCTATTTCATATAAACCATCATTATTAACAACTATTTCCTTATTCGTTAAATATTTAACTACCATTTTAAAATAATCATACCCATACCTATTATCATTAATATGTATTATCTTATAACTATTACCATCACTATCTTCACTCATATATGAATATACATATACATCCACACAATCGCTTGTCTTAATATCTATCTTAATATCATTTCTATTATTATCAATAACTATCTTATCTAGTAAACCATCCATATTCATCAAAACTAATTCATCATCCATTTCAATTATATGACTATCCTTCTTATTATTTATCTCATCACTATAAATATAATCATATGTACTAAGTGAATATGTCGATAAACCAAGTCCTATTCCCACAAAAGATATACTAATAATAAGCATAATAAATATCCTACTAAATGCATGTTTTCTATTAAAAATAACATTATAAATAAACTCTATAAATAAATACACAAATACTATAGCACCAACTATTGAAATACCTGCTCCAACAAATAATAATCCATATTTAACATAAAATAAATCTACTATCATACATCCAACTAAAAATACAAATAAAATTATTACTGGTATTGCTACAAACAACAAAAAGCATTTAAATAAATTAATACATATCTTTAACAACTTATCAAAGACATTAGATTTACTATCATCCGGATCCCTAATAATTACTTTATACTCTTTCTTTTCTCTAGTAAATTTATTCTGAATATTTTCTTTTTCTACTAATTCATTCTTATCATTTATATCTTTATCTATATCCATTTCCATATCGTTATCTACTACTAAATAATAATCTAAATATCTATCCTTAAATACCTTAATAACAACTATTACCCCTAAAATCATCCATATAATAGATAACAAAGAACTAATCAAAGTCATAATAAATATATATATATCACTAGGTAAAACTGCCAAAATCTCTCTAAATATCGAACAAATAATCTCCGTAGTAACATAAGCAATTAATAAAGTCATTAAAACAATTATTCCCATTTCAAATAAAAACTTTATCTTCTCACTAAATTTCATTGACCAAAACATATTAATAGATTTAGAAATAAATTCTATTACCTTATCTATCATATCCTTAAAATACATCTTTTTAACGCATTTCTCTTTAGATACTAATTTCTTATCATTAACAAGATCATCTAAACTAATATTAAAAATTCTACTAAGTGATATTAACTTTTCCATATCTGGATAAGCACTACCAGATTCCCACTTACTAACAGCTTGTCTACTAACATTTAACTTATCTGCCAAACCTTCCTGAGTTATATTATGTTCTTTTCTTAATTTTTGTAATTTTTCATTAAATTCCATTTTCACACCTCATCGCCATTTTATTATAATAACCGGTTGCATTCCACCAACTAGTAGTTGTTTTTTGTAAATTATCGGTTGCATTTCTATTATAACACAAAAAATAGCATTAAACATCGTTTAACACTATTCCATTACTAACAACTATTTATTAATCTATATGTATCTCTAACAATCATTACCTCTTCATTTGTTGGAAGTACATATACTGAAATATCTGAATCCTTGGTAGTAATAATTCCTTCAGATTCATCATGGCCATAACCAATATTATCATTACTCTCTTTATCTAATTTAAGACTCATACAATGTGATAAACTATTTATAATATCTTCTCTTAACATAACATTATTCTCAAGAACACCAGCACAAAATACTATCGCATCTAACTTACCTTCTAATTCAAAATAATATTCTGCTATATGTTTAATAATCGCATCCATAAACATTTTATAAGCAAGTCTTCCTCGCTCATCACCAGCATTACTTAATGCCACAACATCTCTAAAATCATTTTTACCACATATTCCTAACAAACCACTCTTTTTATTAAGAATATCTGTAATATAATCAACATTCATACCTGCTTCATCAGCCATGAATTTAATAATTGACGGATCAACTTCACCAGAACGCGTTCCCATTATCAATCCATCTAATGGTGTAAGTCCCATTGATGTATCAAAACATTTTCCATCTCTAATACAAGTAATACTAGCACCACTACCAACATGACATATTATTAAATTAACATCATCTCGTCCAAGTTTCTCCTTCATCATCATTGTAATATATTTATGACTGGTACCATGAAAACCATATCTCCTAACTTTATACTTTTCATACCATTCATAAGGTAATGCATATATATAATTTTCCTTTGGCATTGTTTGATGAAAAGCCGTATCAAAAACAGCTACATTTACCGCACTAGGAATACTATCTCTCATAGCTCTAATACCAGCAATCTCTCCCGGATGATGTAATGGTCCTAAATTAGTAAGCTTAACAATATCTAAAAGTACATTCTCATCAATTATTACCGAATCATTATACTTCTCTCCTCCATGTAATACCCGATGTCCTATTCCTTTAATCTCATCAAGCGAATCAATTACTTTGTTTTCTAGTAACTCATCTATCATTACCGATACGGCATCCCCATGATCCTCAATATACTTACTTTTTCTAATTTTACTACCATTATACTTAATAGTCCAAAAACTATCTTCAAACCCAATCTTTTCAATATAACCATTAATCAATTCATTTTCAGTTGGCATCTCATATAAAGAAAACTTCAATGAAGAACTACCACAATTAACCACTAAATATTTATCTTTCATATATATCACCTATATTAATTATATCATAAAAAGGAATAAAAAAAAGCCCCTAAGGACTTCTATATAATAATTAATTCTCTTGCTTTATACTTTTCTTTATATAATTACTTAAATTTTTATCTACACAATAAACATAACAACCCTTCATTCCCCTAGTCATTAACGTTTTATATGTATTTTTTATAATCTTATCTGCAATTTTATAAGCAACATCTCTTCCCTGTTCTTTAGCTATTTTATTTATTCCATTTAAAGAACTATCCCGCTTTATTTTTTTAATAAATTTCATTATATTAACCCTTTCTCATTTTACTTGCCACTCTTCTTATTAAGGCGACATCTATATTTAATTTTTCTACTACCTTTTTAGTAGGAATTAATATAGGTCTTGTTTTAAAATAAAATTCATTATTTTCTTCCATTTCATCGCAAACAGATTTTCTAAAATCATTTATTGCATTTTCTCCGAGCGGTAATATAATTTTTAAATCCTCAGTACTTAACCAAGGTTTATTAAGAATTTTTTCCTGTTCAATGTAATCATAGACAGGTCTTTTTTTACTCTTTCCCATTTTTCTCCTTTCGCACTAGATAGATGTTTCAGCATCTTTTTATTTACTTTTGTTTTTACCTCACTTATAATATAAAGTTATAAAGAAAGAGAGGTGTATTTATATGACAGTAAGTGATACAATACAATTATGGGTTGCGATATCTTCTGGTGTATTAGCAATAATTTCTACTATTTCAATAGTGATAGTTTTGATTCAAAATAATCAAATAATTGAATCATCTAAAAAAGCATTTATTATGATGTATAAAGAAGTTATAAATATTAATAGTCCTGTTGAATATTTAGTTATCAAAAACGGTGGTAATACAACCGCACATATAACATCGTTAACATATGATCAGGAAAGTATCAATAAACTTAGCGACTTGAATCTTAATAAAGCTTTAGAATATTTAAACGATTCTTATATTGCACCAAATCAATTTTATAAATTACCTATTAGAAGCAAATGTTCTGGAATCGAAGCTATTTCTTTTAAAATTGATTATTTAAGTGGCAAAAAGAAACATTCTGAAATTTTCACAATTAACCTTCAGCAAGATTATGGTGTTACTTACACCAAACAAAGTATTAATGGTAATGAACTAAAAGTGATAGCTAATTCCATACAAGAACTAATTAAAAGAATTAGTTAAAGTCCTTTAAATTTTAAAATCATTGCTACTATACTTCCTATTATTATAAATATTGCAAGTACTAATTGTATTGATAAAAGTATTAGCAATATTTTTTCATATTTGCCGTCATACATTTCTATTTCCTATTTTTCTTTTTTACCATGCTTATTTGCACATACGTTTTCAAAAAAAATTGATTTATCTACTTTATAAAAGTTTAATAATTCTTCAAGTCTTTCAACCGATAATCCATTTGAATTATTTTCATATCTTCTAAGTGTTTCTCGATTAATATCTAAATCATCAGCTACATCTTCAAGTCTTAAATTATTTCTTATTCTAATAATTTTCAATTCTTTTCCTATAGCATTTTGCATCTTATCCCTCCTAACTAACCCCATTATAGTGTGCAAATTTACACAAAAAAAGTTGTTTTTTTATGCTATAATTTAACAAAGAGGAGGAATAAGATGGCTGAATTTTTAAATAATAATATTAAATTTTTAAGAACGAAAAATGGAATTTCTCAGCAAGGTTTGGCTGATAAGTTGGAATAGATCGTTCTACAGTTTCTAGAATCGAAAACAATGAAATTGAAACAACAATAGACAATGCTATTAAAATTGCAGATGCATTGAACGTTTCATTGTACGATCTAGTTAGCAAAGATTTAAGAACAATCAACATAGAAACTGCTCCTAACGAGGAAAACAATGAAAATTATAAACAATTATTAAAGAATAAAGGTTTAGCAGATGAAAGCATTACAGAAGAAGATGCAAAAAAACTAATTGATTTTGCAATAGCAAATAAGGATTTTATAATAAAGAAAGATAAATAATTAAAAAGGGAGTATAATGAAAAAAAGATTTTAATAATTATAATAATAGCAATTATTATATTGATACCATATAAAGTCGATGCTGGAAGTGGTTGTTGTTCTTGGCGCGGAGGACAAGCATATTGTGATACCAATGTAGGAAAATGGGTATGCAACGATGGAACTTATAGTCCAAGTTGTAATTGTGGAAGTTACGATAATGAATATGAATTAACCGACACTTCAAATTATGGTAACAATACCTCGGAATTAGAAGATAAAATTCGAGAACTAGAAGAAGAAAATGAAAAACTAAAAAGGAAAACGATAATTATGACAACTGGATGACATTTTTCTCTTTTGCACTAATTGCATATATAGTTTATAAGATAATCAAAAAAAATGCTTAAAAATATGCTAATACAGGTATTTTTAAAATATAGAAAGGAAGTATGAAATGGATACAGAAGTCAAAGAGAAGAATGAATTAAATGAAAAGAAAAATATTATAAGAATATTTGAAAACACAAATATTAGAACAAAATGGGATGTTGAAAAAGAAGATTACTATTTTAGTGTTGTCGATGTTATCAAAGCATTAACCGACAGCTTAAATCCAAGGAAATATTGGAGTGTTCTTAAAACAAGATTAAAAAATGAAGGTTCTGAGTTGGCTACAATTTGTAGTCAACTGAAAATGCAATCAGCAGATGGAAAATTTTATAACACTGATGTATTAGATACCAAAGGAATATTAAGACTTATACAAAGTGTACCTAGTCCCAAAGCAGAACCCTTTAAACTTTGGTTAGCCCAAGTTGGTAGTGAAAAAATTGATGAAACCTTTGATCCGTCAAAAGCAATTGATAGAAGTATTATGATTTATAAATCACAAGGATATAGTGATGCTTGGATTGAAAAAAGATTAAAAGGTCAATTACATAGATTTCAATTAACAGATGTATGGAAATCTGGAGGCATAAATGAACCTATGGAATATGGTATATTAACAAACGAAATATATAATGCTTGGTCTGGAATGAAAGCAAGTCAATACAAAGAATATAAAGGAATCAGAAAAGAATCATTAAGAGATAATATGTCCGATTTAGAAATCTTATTAACAGATATTGGCGAAACTGCCACAAGAGAATTAGCAAAGAAATATAATCCACAAGGATTAACACAAAACAAAGAAATTGCCAAACGAGGAGGTAATATTGCTAAAAATACTCGTGATAATTTAGAAAAAGAACTTGGTAGAAATGTCATTACAAAAGAAAATAATATTAATCGTAGATATTTAGAAAACAATGAGAATATAAAACAAATAGATACAAATTAAAAAAAGACTAGAACTGCTGGAACAGTATCTAGCCAAAATACACAAAAAATTAATCTAGTGCGATTAGGATTTTTTATGTGATTTAATTATAGCATAAATATAATCCTAATTCAATATAAAATTTGAAATAAGGAGTGATTTTTATGCCAGTTTATAAGACAAAAAATAAAAAACAAAAGACAATAAAATATGGACTTTAAATGTAATTATAGAGATATTTACGGAAATATAAAACAAAAGAAAAGTAAAAAGTTTTCTACAAAAGAAGAAGCAAAATTTTTATTAACTGTCGGTGAAAGCAAAAGAAAATCTTTAACTTTTGATGACATATATAATAAATATATTGAAAAGAAAAAAGATTATGTTAGACCACAAGCAATTTTAAGAAAAAACAATTTATATAAATATATCAATAAATACTTAGGAGATGTAAAAATAAATAACCTAACATTAGAGAAGTATGAAAAATTCAAGAGTGAATTAAATAAACTGCCTATGTACAGATTATAAAAATACAATACATAAGTTAGTTATAACTTTAATTAATTATAGTGATACATTTTATGATGTAAACAATAAGATACCTAAACTATCTGGTGGGTTTAAAGATCCTTTTAAGCAAAAGAAAGAAATGGATTTTTTTAATCCGAGTGAATTTAAACAATTTTGCACTGTAATAACGGATGACTTTTGGCTAACATTATTTAAAGTGTTATTCTGTTGTGGTTTAAGACAAGGAAAATTACAAGCATTGAATTGGAATGATATCGACTTTGATTTAGGAACCATCAGTGTTAATAAAACTCTCACAAAAAAATAAAGGGTGAAAAATGGTCAATTTTCCCACCAAAAACCAAATCTAGTTATAGAAACTAATCAATTAAAATGCCAGCTAAAATCGCTTTATAATGTACAATGTAAATTGGATGGTTTTAACAGTAATTGGTTTGTATTCGGTGGAATAAAACCTACACTCGAAACCACTATTCAATTTCATAAAAATAAATATTGTAAAATTGCTAATGTTGAGCAAATAAGAATACATGATTTTAGACACAGCCGTGCTAGTTTATTAATATCCAAAAATGCTGATCCAAAACTAGTAGCCGAATATCTTGGTTAGCATGACACTAAATAGATATTCACACATGTATAAATCTAAACTCAATGAAATAATAAATTTAATAGAAAATTAATATTTTTTGGTAAAATTATGTACCTAATATGTACCTAGCATAAATATAAAAAAGAAAAAAAGCCTTTATTTCAAAGGCTAAATTATCAATTGGTGACCCGTACGGGATTTGAACCCATGAATGCATGCGTGAAAGGCATGTGTGTTGAACCACTTCACCAACGGGCCAAAATACAAAATGGTGGGCCTGAATGGACTTGAACCATCGACCTCACGCTTATCAGGCGTGCGCTCTAACCACCTGAGCTACAAGCCCATTTTGCGTCTTGCTTTTTGATTATATCATATCATTTATAATATATCAAGTATTTTTACACTTTTTATAAACAAATTAAATGGTGGGCTGTTAGGGATTCGAACCCTAGACCCACTGATTAAGAGTCAGTTGCTCTACCAACTGAGCTAACAGCCCACTTAATGTCTTTAAAACAAGACAATTAAAATTATATCACTAATAAAAGCATTTTTCAAGCATTTTTGTTAATTTTAATGAATAATCTTATCAAGTATTCCAAAAGACAAAAACATCATAATAATACCAGCCATAATTACTCCCAATATCGCATAAAGCATCGCTTTTTTCTTATCCATATCTAGTAATGCTGCTATTAAACACCCCGTCCAAGCTCCTGTACCTGGTAATGGTATACCTACAAATAACATAAGTCCTATATATTGCATTCGCTCTATCTGATCTTTCTTAGATATAGCCTTCTTTTCAAGTTTATTAACCATTCCTGATAGAAGTTTAGTTTTCTTTAATCTATCAAATATTGGTGTAATTAACCATAAAATAAATGGTATCGGAATTATATTACCCAAAAAACAAATAATAAAACTACTTATACCATCCATATTTAACAAACTAGCAGCAATCAATCCTCCCCTAAGTTCCAATATTGGTAACATAGAAATAATAAATATTATAAGCTCCTTACCATATTTTAAATTAGTTAATGAATCAAAATTATCTACTAATAGCTCCGCTAATTGTCCTGCCATTATATATTTACCTCCTATTGACTAACTATACCTAATTATACCTTACTTATAAAAAAAAAGAAAGCATTATCCTTAATCTTTCTTCTTTTCTTCATTAGCACACACTAAATCCATTGCTTTTTGATACATCTTATCTAATTTAACATGTTCTAAAGATAATTCTTTTAAAATAACTTCTTCTGAAACTTGATACATCTTAGCCATTTCTTTAACTCTATCCTTAGCTTCTTTATCAGTTACTTTAATCTTTTCAACTTTAATAATTTCTTTTAATAAATAACGATATTTAATTCTCTTCAAAGCTTCAGGCTTCATTTGATCAGTAATATCTTCTTTCTTAGCCTTTGTATATTGAAAATACATCTCTTCACTAATACCTTGCATTTGCATTCTCTCAATGAATTCTTTATACATGTGTTCCACTTCATCCATTACTAGTTCTTCACATATATCACACTTCATATTTTCTGCAGCTTTATCTAAACATTTTTCTTCATATACATGTTCTGCTTCATGCTCTTTTTGATGTTCTAATTCGTGTTTAATTTCATGTTCTAATTCTTCCTTCGTAGTTACTCCTTCCATACCAAGGTCTTCAAAGAATTCCTTATCTATCTTAGGTACTACTCTAGTCTTAATTTCATTAACCTTAACTTTAAATACAACAGCCTTACCTTTTAATTCTTCAGCCATATAATCTTCAGGGAAAGTTAAATCTATATCTTTCTCTTCACCCTTCTTCATTCCGATAATTGCATCTTCAAATCCAGGTATAAAACTCTTACTACCAATAGTAAGTGAATAATTTTCTCCCTTACCACCTTCAAATTCTACCCCATCTTTAAACCCAGTAAAATCAATAACGGCTATATCACCATCTTCAACACTACCGTCTTTTACTTCAATCTCTGCATATTCATCAAGTAAAGATTTAATTCTATTTTCAACTTCTTCCTTAGTAACTTTAACTTTATCCATCTTTATTCCAAGATTCGTATATTTACCAAGTTCAATTTTAGGTTCTACTACAAATTCAAATTTAACCTCTAATTCTTCCTCATCACACTTAACTAAATTAACTTTAGGTTCAACTACTGGAGTTATCTTTTCATCAGTAAGTAATCTTTCATATTCATGCTTAATAGCCATATCAGCAGCTTCCATCATGATATCTTGTTTACCATATTTCTTCTCATACATATCTCTTGGAGCCTTACCTGGTCTAAAGCCATCTACTTTAGCACTCTTACTAACTTTCTCATATGCCTTATCTTGTAACCCTTTCCATTCAGTTCCTTTAACAATTAAATTCTTTTCTTCTTTCATTTTCTACTCCTTACTTTATTTCTAATACTTCTACTTCGTAGTTACCATTAGGACTTTCTACAGTACATGTATCTCCAACCTTAGCTCCCATTATAGCTTTAGCTAAAGGCGATTCATTAGATATCTTATTATTTGATGGATCTGCTTCCTTAGAACCTACAATACAATATTCTTCCGTATCATCTTCATCACCATCATACATAATCTTAACCGTAGCACCAAGCCCAACTTTATCATTGTCTCTCTTTTCAATTAATTCTGCTACTTCCAATAATTTTTCAAGTTCTAATATTCTTCCCTCAACCTTAGCTTGTTCATTCCTTGCTGCATCATAATCAGCATTCTCTGATAAATCACCTAAAGCTCTTGCATCTTTTAAAGCCTTAATTACTTCCGGTCTCTTAACTTCCTTTAAATGATTTAATTCTTCTTCTATTTTTAAAAAGCCTTCATTAGTTAAATATACTTTATTACTCACTTTCATCACCTCTTTTAACATTTCAACATTTTACTAGTTATTTAATATTTTGTCAAGTATATTTTTCTATTTTATTAAAGTTCTAATCATATCATATTTAGATACTAGAAAATCAATCTTAAATTTAATAATCTCCTCTGGATGCCTTGCTACCTCTAACTCTTCCATATCATTATTATATATCTTTGGAATAACCATTTTCATATTCTTTCTATATGGTGAAATAATTTCCACAATATCTCCCGGTTTAAAATAATTCTTCTGTGTCACTGTAACATAACCTGACTCTTTATCATAACTATCCACTATTGCTAAATAATCTTGATTTGTAGTCTCTTCTCTTCCAAGAAAATACTGTTCATTAACTCCTGGAAATTTATCATAAAATTGTACTACATTATCCCTATTAGCTACCCTATTTAATACTTTCATATAATATTCTATTCTATCACTTGTTAAAGTACCACTATAATATTCATCTATTACATGCCTATAAGTACTAATAACCGTAGCTACATAATAAATACTTCTCATTCTACCTTCTACTTTTAAACTACATATTCCAATATCTATCATATCAGAAATATATTTAAGCATACATAAATCTTTAGAACACATTGTAAACTTTGTCTTATCTTGAATTAACTCACCATCTTTAATTAAGTCAAAACTCCATCTACATATCTGTGCACATCCCCCTCTATTCGCATCTCTATTAGTAAAGTAATTAGATAAAACACACCTTCCAGAATAACTAGCACACATTGCCCCATGAATAAAACACTCTATTTCTATTCCTGTCTTATCTATTATTTCTTTAATTTCTTCTCTTGAAGTTTCTCTTCCTAAAACAACTCTACTAGCTCCCATATCTTTAAAAAACTTAACAGCCTCATAATTAACCGAAGAATACTGTGTAGATATATGTATCTCCAAATTAATATTATTATCATGTATTATATCTATTATCAACGGATCTGATACAATAATCGCATCTACTCCACATTTTTCTAGTTCCTTTAAGTAATCTACTATTCCTACCGTATCTTCATTATGAAAAACAATATTTACAGTAACATATACCTTCTTTTTTAAACTATGCGCATAAATACAAGCCTCTTTTATTTCAGGAATAGAAAAATTCTTTGCATTAGCTCTAAGACTATAGTCTCTTCCTCCAATATATACCGCATCAGCTCCATATAATAAAGCTATCTTCAATCTTTCCATATTACCAGCTGGACTAAGTAATTCTACCTTTTTCATTAATTAGCCCCCTTTACTTTATATACTGTCTTCTTATCAAGAAATCCTAAATAACAATCATCCATTTTTTCTCTTTTAATAAACTTATCTACCATTCGTAAATACTCATCACTATCAATATTATTGCTATTCATTACAATATAATCTATCTCATCTAATTGTTCCATATAATTAATCAAATTAACTTCTCTATCCGTATATATTGTCGTACCATTCTCTTCTTCTGCTATCGTATATTTCTTACCCATATCACTAACTATCTCATATTTACTCTTCTCTCCATCAAACTTATCAATATACTTTAAATAATTACTAATCAAATATCTTCTTGAATAAAACATTGGTAAATAACCATATCCCAAAAACATTATCTTACTATCAACATTTCTCTTTATCAAAAGTAATTCTTCCATTGTAATATCCGAAGTAATAAAACTATATTTAATTCCCAATCTATTATAAAATCTATTAGATAAAATCGAAGCATTCAAATGATCCTGATATATTACTAACTTATCCTCTATTCCTAATTCTCGTGCTATATTATAAACAGCCATATCATAAAAAAGAATATGTAAATTCTTATCTCTTACTTTTAACAAACATTCTCTTAAATAATCTATATCTTTATTATGCATAAGTTTATTCATACATATAAACAATTCCTTATCTCCACACTCTATCTTATCTATATCATCTATATCCATATAAAAAGAAGAATTAACAGATAACTTATCTATATATAAAATTATTCCATTAATATCTTTTAATAATAACTTTTCTATATCACTAACACTATTACCCGTACATATAAGTTTACTCATTACTACTCCTCCTCTTGGATATCGATATTCCATCTCCCACTAAAACATATTCCGTATCAAATTCTAAATTATTATCTAAAAAATCCCTAAAAGCTCTTATTTTCTTAACAATACCTCTTTGATTCTTAGTCTTAATCAAACTCTCATCATCTACTAAACCATGAAACAATAAATTATCAGTAATTATTACCCCATCATTACTCAAATTCTTTTTATATTTTTCAAAAAAATTAATATTATTTCCTTTAGATGCATCAATAAATATCATATCATAAATCCCACTAATCTCCGTATCCAGTGCATCATCACATATAATATTAATTCTCTTATCTAACCCAAATTTATGAATATTACTAACCGCTTCATTATATCTATCTATATCCTTTTCTATTGTTGTAATATATATCTTATCATTAACTAGTGCCATATTTATTGATGAATATCCAATAGCACTCCCAATCTCTAATATTCTAGTAATATTATTATTTTTAATATATTCACATAAATACTCCATTCCATCATGAAGCATTATCGGTATTTTTCTCTCTCTTGCATTAATTTCCAATTCTTCCAACATAACAATCTCCTCAAAAATTTATTAATATTATACTACGACTATCAAAAAAAAGAAAGTAAGCAAAGTTATTTATTTTCTATTTTTTATCTTATAATTTCACTATATGTACTAAGCGAGAGGTTATACATTAATATAACCTCTCACTTAGTATTCTATATAGATTAAACACACCAATTATTATCATTCTTAAGTCTATTTATCGTATTATAATGTTCTGTTGCATCTTTACTAAGATAAGTTTTTCCTTTGCAATCCGCAACAAAGTAATAATAATTATGTTTTTTATAATTCATAACTGCAGCAATTGACTCATTTCCCGGATTAGATACTGGTCCTACCGGTAAACCTACAAACGAAGTACATCTCGTATTATAAGCATAATCACATGTAAATAAATTCTTATTACCATTTAAAGATTGTTTAAAATCATCTATCTTTAAATAATAGTAGGTTGTTACATCAGATCCAAGTACCCAACCATCTTTTAATCGATTATAAAATACTCCAGCTACCGCTGCTCGATCATCTGCACTAGCTCCTTCTAATTCTACTATGGAAGCCAAAGTCATAAGTTCATGTAAACTATATTCAGAACTATCTATTTGACTCTTATATTTAGATAGTTGTATATCCATCTCATCTAACATTTTTTCAATTATTTCCTTTGAAGTAACATCCTTATTTAAAAATGCATACGTATTTGGAAATAAATATCCTTCAAGTGGATAATATATCTTACTATTAAGTATTCCATCATCTAAAAACCAATACTTATCAATTAACTCATTAATATAAGTCTTATCAACCATAAGCCCCATAAAATCATCATAACTATTATTTGTCTCTTCTTCGACTAATTTAGCTATCTTTCTAACATTAAGTCCCTCCTTAAAAGTAATAACTACTTGATCTGGATTATAACTATTTCCCTCTTCCAAAATATTAATTATTTCTTTTAAATTCATATTTTTATTTAACTTATAAGTTGATGCCTTTAAAGATGAGGCACTATTTAATTTAACATATATCTTAAATATAAGTTCACTATGTATTAATCCATTTTCATACAACGTCTTACCAATACTAGCAACACTTCCACTCTTTATTTCTACAACTACTTCTTCACTATCATTTGACATTGCTGACATTTGATAATTATAAAAAAATGCCGTAAACAAAATACCTACCAATACAATTGATAAGCCTATCATCAGTATTTTATACTTCTTTATCACAACTATTCACCACTTTTATTACCTTCACTCTGTATCGTATCTAAAATAGTCTCTATTACCTTCCATTCCTTATTAGTTTTAATTGGTAATAGTTCACCACCTTTATCATTGGTTTTATATATTGAAGCAAAAACTCGTACATTGCCATTTTCATCTACTGAATTATCCGTATAAACCACATATTGTTTCTTAGTTTCATCAGATTCAAAAGTAAATAAAGGTTCACATTCTACTTCCTTACCATTACTATCTAATATCACAAATTTCTTCTTCTCATCCATTATATCACCTCATAATCTATCTAAATAACCTTGTAAAATTAAAACTGCAGCCAGTCCATCTACTTTTTTCTTTCTCTTCTTACGTGACAAATTCGCATCTATTAAAACATTATTAGAAATAACTGAAGTAAGTCTTTCATCCTCCATTATAACCGGAAGATGAAACTCCTCAATCAATCTATCTCTAAACGACATTGTAATCTCTGCTCTCTTACCTAAAGAATTATCCATATTTTTAGGAAATCCAAGTACTAACGTATCTATTCCTTCCTCTAAAATAATCTTCTTAAGTGGCAAAATTAAACTCTCATAATCATCTTCAGCTATATTTAAAGTCGTATAAACTGAAGCAATACTATTAGTCAAATCACTAATAGCTATTCCTAAAGTCTTACTACCAAGATCTAATCCTAAACATCTCATTTTAAATAATCACTAATCATACTTTCTAATATAAGTGTCCTATCTAACGTAGCTATCTTATTACGATTATCATCAAAATCAGGTATATATCCCAAATCATTACTTATCAAATATCCCACAATTTGTGATACTGGGTCATATCCCTTCTCTTTAAGACTATTACTTACCTCTTTAATAATTTGTTTAATTTCACTCGCATTCATTCTATCACCTACTTATAACAATTTTAACATATTATATATATATTCACAACCACTAATTATATTTTATTACAATTTCCCATTATTACAATTAATTTCACTATTATTATAAAATACTGAAACATTTTTAGGGGTATTATCACTATTATACTCTACTATAATTTTAATATCATTACTTATATCAGTTTTATTATCATATGGATTAACTAAATCCCCATTTAAATATTTAGATATATTACTAGTATTAAATTCCGTCTTAATACTTCCATCTGTCATATACAATTCATCAGTATATCTATTATCACTAATATAATCTTTCGTAGCACTCTTAATACTCTTAACTAAATTATTACAGTTCTTTTCCTTTGAGTCATTAATAATACTAGTAATAGACACAAAAGAAATAATTGAAACAACCGCTAAAAGCGCAATTGTAACAATAAGTTCAATTAAAGTAAAGCCTTTTCTATTCATCCTATCATCCTCATATTAATTATATAATAATTTTAAAAAAAAAGAAACTATTTAGCCTCTTCTTTTTCTAATTTTTTAAGCACATCTTTAGTTACTAAAATAGCTCTTTGTCTAACTTCGTCTGCAGCCTTTTCTAATACTGGAGTCCCTTTTGCTTTAGCCATTTCATATAACTCATTAGCTTTTTCTTTTAATTCTTTACCCTTCTTCTTAGCTATCTCTATAGCTTTTTCTTTATCAAGATCTTCAATTTCTTCCTTTAACTCATTAATTTTCTTCATGAAGTCATCTCCAACTTCTCTTAAGTCAACTTCTTTAGCCTTATCAACAAGTTCATTAATCTTCTTTTGTAAATCTTTTCTCAATTCTTTACCAGTCTTTGGTGCTAAAAGCATTCCTGCTCCAACTCCAATACCTACACCAGCAATAAATTTTAATAAACCTTTAGATTTCTTACTCATTATTATTCTCCTCCGTTCTATTTCTATTAAATATTCTTCTAATCAAAGATGAAACCGCATCAACAAATCTCTCAGTAATAAGTGATAACTTATCCGTAGTAAAATCAATTATCGAAAAAAATCCATTCAAAGATTTCATCTTTCCATTAATATCATCAACAACATTTTCTATTTTATTCATCGTAACAATTAATTTTATACCTAATATTATTAAAACAATCAACAAAATAGAACCTAATATATATAAAATTATTGGCAAAATATCCATCATCTTAATCATCAGACCTTTCTTTATACATCGAATCTATTAACTCAAAGAAATCCGCATCAACCTTAGTTTCCTTCTTTTCTTCACTCTTCTTACTTCTTGAAGGAACTTCTTCAATTACTTCATCCTTTTCTTCTACCTTCTCCGTATCAAGTTTTAAATCCTCAACATTTACTTCTTCTTCTACTTCTTTTTCTTCAACAATTTGATTATTATTATTATTAATTCTAGGTTCTACCTTTGGTTCATAAGCAACTCCAAATTCTTCATAATTATCATATGCTTTCTCAATCGTAACATCTCCGTCATCCTCATCATCAACCATCATATCATACAATAATCCATCTTCTTTAATAGAACTAATTCTTTTTACCTCTTTATATAATTCACAATTTTCACATAACATATTATCTTTTATTTCATCTACCAAGTTACCAAAAGCTTTCTTTCTAACTGTTTCAAAATCAACTTTCTTAGATGGCCTCTTCATAGATATCTCATCAGATTTTTCTTTAACTTCTTCTTTTTTATAGTTCTTATCTAAAATACCATATACTGGAGAAATTACTGGCGTGGCCTTAAACTTAGGCTTTGTCTTAACTTCTTCCTTCTTCGGATAAAGCTCTGCTACCTTCTTAGGAACTTCCTTTTCTGCTTTTAAAACATTAACTGATGAATTCTTCGTATTTCTACTAGGAAGCTCATCTCCAAAATCAATTGGAAAAGTAAATTTCTTAGCAGGTTCTACTACTTCTTTTTTCTCTTTCTTAACTTCTAATACCGGAGGCTTAACTTCTTCACGTTTCTCTTCTCTCTTAATCGTATCTCTCATTACCTTAGGTAAAACATTCTTAGGTTCTTCATATATATCTTTATTTTCCTCTTCAAGCTCTACCTCTTCATCTTCAACAATCTCATCCATAAATAAATCTTTTATCTTATCAAATAGTCCCACTATTCAAACACCTCCAAAAAATTAATTATCATCAGGTAATTCCACATCCTCTGATTCCTCTGCCACATATTCTTGTAAATAATCAGAAAATGTACTCTCAGAATCCTTTGGTTTCTTAAGTTCATATTTTAATTCACGTCCATCATGTGCATTACTCTCAAGTTCTAATGCAATAAGCGTATCATTATAACTAATACTATTTTGAATAATTAAAGAATTAGCAAGTATTATTGGTAAATCATCCAAATCAGCATAAAATTCTATCTTCGAATAATTATATACTATCTCGCAAAAATATTCTCCATTATCAAGTTTATTAATACCTACATATCCATTCTTATTATTAAAATTAACTTCCTTATAATAATAATTATAATATCCATCATTCTTATAATTTAAAGTATTTTTATAATAATAACTAACCGTATCTACATACAAATATACATAACGATTTTTAATCTTAAATCTTTGATTATATTGACTATCTTTAACTTGCATAACACCCATAGGTATATATAACTCATACCCTGTAGATACTGTATTCGTAGTCATATTATCTTTTTTCATAGTCGTATCTATTATTTCATCATAATTATTTGTAATCTTCGTGCAACCTGTTAATATAAGAGCTATGGTCACAAAAAACACTATTCTTTTCTTGTTCATACTCCACCTACTCTCCTACATTATATCAAAGAAATAAAAAAAATTAAATAGTTTTTTGTTTTTTTATAACTAAACTTTTAATTTTTTTATTTAAATTTCAATTTTCACTAAAATCAGTTATAGTTACCACAACTTTTCATTTCTCTCACTATGCATTAATTTTAGAAAATCAAAGGTAATCTACCTAAACTTTTCTATTGCCTCGTCAGATTAATTCGCTACGCTCAAACAGCGGACAAAACCAAGCGAAACGACCTGCTGCTGAACACATTACCATCGATGTTGAACGAGTAGAACGCACCCGCATTAGCCCCATTGCTGTAGCTACCACCACGTAGGAACCACGGATTACTGGAATTAACAAAGTACGCGTAATCACTATACCATTTATTTGTCTCAAATAAAGCATGTCCCCCACATGTTGCTATCGTACATGAATCATTACTTGTTATGGAATATGTATCATAATACTTACTATTTGGCAGTGTACTAAAACCAGATGAACTAATCGTATTATTATAATTACCCATTACATATTCCCAAGCACCGCCTGACATATCATATACACCAGTAATATTACCGGTAGTACTGGCTACCTTACTTATATTGTGAGTTGATGATTTCGTATTGGTATTATAATCAAGTAAATATCCATCCCAGGTATAAAATCCATATGTATTATATTGGGTTGTGGAAGTTTGGTTGGTATATACGGTGTTAATTGCCGTACTTCCGCCGACATTTCCACCACTTCTTCCGGTATAATAACTACTTGAATTATTGATATATATTTCTCTATTTACACCATAATTAGAATGTGATAAATAAGCAACAGCTCCCCACTCACTATTCTTCATCATGTGAGCGTCTATTTTTGATGTTGAGCCATATGTACTTGTTCCAAACTTTTGAGCTGTTAAAAACTGCACGCTCACTCTCTGGCTTCTTAATGATTGTAAATTAGGTTTTACGGTTGGGGTTGTGGAATTACCGGTTGTTTCAAACTTACCTACCCAAATACCATTTAATTCGGTGTCACCAAAAGTGAATGCCGGATGTGTTCGGTAACTATCAACCGTGGTACCAGTTGATTTTGGAGTTGTTTTATCTTCGAATACTACTTCGATAGTTTGTTCGATACCAGTACTACTTATTGTGGTAGTCCATATTTTATATTTATAGCGAGGTATCCATACGAGATATGCCAATATATCTGATTCAGATACAGACACTCCGGTAGTATTCAAATATTTGCTTCTTGATGAAGATGTTGTTAATACGACATTAGCCCATTTTTTATTTTCATAATTATACCAATTTGAATTATTTTTATCTATTGTTGTTACCACTCCAGTATCACTTATCGTAACCGGTATCATACCATCATCTAATTTAGGTTCAGCAGGTTCTGGATATGATAATGGAACTATAACCAAGCGAAACGACGTGTCGTCGAACGCATTACCATCGTAGCCGCTCGAACCGAACGCCCCCGCATAAGCCCCATTAATGTAGCGACCACCACGCATGAACCACGGACCATTGGAATTAACAAAGTCCGCGTAATCACTATACCAGCTAGCCGTTTCAGATAAGGCATGTCCGTAACAGATTCCACCATTGCAAGCAGTTAAAGTATTCGTAGTCGTATAATTATCATAATACTCACTATTTGGCAGTGTACTAAAACCAGATGAACTAATCGTATTATTATAATTACCCATTACATATTCCCAAGAACCGCCAGACATATCATATACACCAGTAATATTACCGGTAGTACTGGCTACCTTACTTATATTGTGAGTTGATGATTTCGTATTGGTATTATAATTAAGTAAATATCCATCCCAGGTATAAAATCCATATGTATTATATTGGGTTGTGGAAGTTTGGTTGGTATATACGGTATTTATGGCAGTACTTCCGCCGACATTTCCACCACTTCTTCCGGTATAATAACCGGATGAATTATTAATGTATACTTCTCTATTTACACCATATTTAGAGTGTAATAAATATGTCACAGCTCCCCACTCACTATTCTTCATCATGTGAGCGTCTATTTTTGATGTTGAGCCATATGTACTTGTTCCGAATTTTTGGGCTGTTGCAAATTGAGTACTTACATTCTGACTTTTTAATGATTGTAAATTAGGTTTTACCGTTGGGGTTGTGGCATTACCAGTTGTTTCAAACTTACCTACCCACATACCATTCAGTTCCATATCGTCAAAGGTAAAGGCCGGATGTGTTAGGTAACTATCAACCGTAGTACCAGTAGATTTTGGGGTATCTGTATTTTCAAAGATAATATCGATAGCTTGTTCGCCACCTTTACTACTTGTTGTCGTAGTCCATATTTTATATTTATATCTAGGTATCCATACGAGATATGCCAATATATCTGACTCGGATACGGTTACTCCCGATGTTCCTAAATAATTACTTCTTGATGAAGATGTTGTTAAAACCACATTAGCCCATTTCTTTTCATCATAATTATACCAATTAGAGTCGCTCTTAGATATTGTTGTTACCACTCCAGTATCACTTATCGTAACCGGTATCATGCCAGAATCAAGTACTGGTATTATATCATCAGCCATAAACTCTGCTCTAAGTTCTATACTTAAAGTTTTACCTTGCATTGCTGTTGAATTAGAACCATTACCATCTAGCCATACATATACTCGGTAAAATTTATTACTATTCGCTGGAATACTTATATTAGCAATTTCAAGTACATTACCTGCTAAAGCACTCGAAAAATCTCCCGTCGCATATTCCGTATAAGTTCCATTCTTACTATCACTACTTGTTACTGTATATTTAACATCACTACTAATTAAAGCACTGTCTATTGATTTTATATTATAAAATAATTTAGCCTTTACTTTCTTACTTCTATTATTCGTAGCTTCCACTTGTACATAATTCATACTTTCATAACTAAGTACTGGACTAAGTGTTCCATTAAATTGATATGGATACAATGATATTGTTGGTCCATTCACTTCACCAACAGTTAATACTAAAGATGATTCTTTACTCTTCCAAGTTAACCAAGCTACTGTTCCAGATATAATAATTATTAACATTAAGAAGATTGTTAAAATAATTTTTTTATTTTTATTTATCCATTCTCCCATAAGCAACACCTCTATTATTAAAATAATTATAACAAGTTTTAACAATTATGTAAAGAAAAAGCGCTCATTTCGAACACTTCTTCTATTTAGTAACAATCGTAACTATCTTTTTCTTAATTACCATTATCTTATCAATTTCTACTCCTTGAAGATATCTCTTAACGTTTTCACATTCTAATGCCTTATCTCTTATCATATCATCACTATCATTAATATTAATAGAGATCTTTCCACGAACTTTACCATTTACTTGAATTGCTATTTCTTTAGTTTCTTCCACTAACTTACTCTCATCACTTACAGGCCATTTTGCATTACTTATTAAATCATATCCCATCTCTTCATTTAACTCTTCAGTTATATGTGGAGCTACTGGATTTAATAAAATTAATAATAATCTATAATCTTCCTTACTTATCGTATCCATCTCTTCATACTTATTAGTTAAAATCATTAACTTAGATATATATGTGTTATAGCCCATTCTTTCTAAATCATAAGTACATCCCTTAATAGTCTTATTTTGAAGAAATTCAAGTTCTTCCGTATATCCTTCTTTATCATTAAGTTTATTTTTTAGTCTATATACTCTATCTATATATCTCTTACATCCCTTTAACGAATCTGTAGACCATGGAGCATCTTGTTGATAATCACCCATAAACATTTCATATACTCTAAGTACATCAGCACCATAATCACTAACAATTTCATCTGGATTTATGACATTTCCTTTAGATTTACTCATTTTTTGATTATCAGAACCTAAAATCATTCCATGACTAACTCTTGTCCAAATCATTTCTTTTGAAGGCACCAACCCAATATTATATAAAAATTGTACCCAGAATCTAGCATATAATAAATGTCTTGCAGTATGTTCCATTCCTCCATTATACCAGTCTACCTTATTCCAATATTTCATCGCATCCATTGATGCAAAACATTTATCGTTATGCGGATCCATATAACGTAAGAAATACCAACTAGAACCTGCCCAATTAGGCATCGTATCAGTTTCTCTCTTTGCATCTCCATGACATTTTGGACATTTAACATTTACAAAGTCTGCTATTTTAGCAAGTGGACTTTCTCCCGTATCCGTAGGTTCATACTCTGATACATCAGGTAATAATACTGGCAAATCACTATCAGGTACTGCTACCCAACCACAATTATCACAATGTATCATTGGAATTGGTTCACCCCAAAATCTTTGTCTAGAAAATACCCAATCTTGTAATTTATAATTCGTTTTCTTTCTACCTATATTATTGTTATCTAAATATTCAAGCATCTTTTCTATCGAATCATGTTTATTCGTATATCCATTCAAAAAGTCTGAATTTATTACTTCTCCATCTCCAGTATAAGCTTCTTTTTCTATATCTCCACCTTTAATTACTGGAATAATTTCTAAATCATATTTCTTAGCAAATTCATAGTCTCTTTGATCATGTGCTGGAACTGCCATAATAGCACCCGTTCCATAACCCATCATTACATAATCAGATATAAATACCGCTACTTCTCTACCAGATACTGGATTCTTAACTGTAAGTCCTTCTATCTTAACACCAGTCTTATCTTTATTAACTTCCGTTCTCTCAAAAGCACTCTTACTCTTTGCATATTCTTGATATTCTCTTATCTGATCCATATTAGTAATTATATCTTTTAACTCTTCAATAATTGGATGTTCTGGAGCTAAAACCATAAATGTTACCCCAAATAATGTATCGCATCTAGTCGTATATACGGTTAACTTACTACCAGTTTCCTGTATTGTAAAATCAACTTCAGCTCCCGTAGATTTACCAATCCAATTAATTTGTCCAAGTTTTACTCTATCTGCAAAATTCGTATCATCTAATCCTTGTATTAAATCTTCAGCATAATCACTCATTCTTAGCATCCATTGTTCTTTATCTTTTTGATATACCTTACTACCACATCTCTCACAAACTCCACCAGCAGCATCTTCATTAGATAAAACTGTTAAACATTTTGGACACCAATTAACTTGTGTCTTAGCTTTATATGCCATATTATGTTTATAAAATTGTAAGAATTGCCATTGTGTCCATTTGTAGTATTCCGGATCAGTCGTAGAAAACTCTCTAGACCAATCAAAAGAAAATCCTAAAGATAACATTTGTCCTTTAAAAGTCTTAATATTTTCCTTAACCGCATCCTTCGGATGTATATGATTCTTTATCGCATATTGTTCAGCTGGAGCTCCAAAAGCATCAAACCCCATTGGAAACAATACATTATATCCTTGCATTCTCTTAACTCTAGCTAGTACATCTTGTGCCGTATATCCCCTAACATGCCCCACATGAAGTCCAGCACCAGATGGATAAGGAAATTCTACCAATATATAATAAGGTTTCTTATCATCTCCAGTAATTGCTTTAAAAGTTTCATGGTCATTCCAATATTTTTGCCATTTCTTCTCTACTTTAGTAAAATTATACATATTATCTCCTCCTCATTAAAAAATAGCTATAAACATAAGGACGAATAACCGCGGTACCACCTTATTTTATAACTATTGTTATACACTTTAATTTTAACGCATTTCTGCGGATTTACATCAACTAAATAGACAAGTTCATAAATTTCATATTAGACATTTCCACCAACCATATCTTCTCTATAAATATTACTATTTTATTACTACTTCTATTCTTCGTCTTTCAAACTACATATATATCCTAACACACTTTTATAATTTTAACAAGTAAAATTTTACATTTCATAATTAACAAATCCAATCTCCGGATGTATTCCATCTATTTTATGAAAATCAGTTCCTGTAGATATCTTTAATCCATTATCTCTAGCTAACTTTTGATAATGTTCTCTATCATCTATTACATTATTAAATTTATCAACATATATATAATTAGCTTCTATTCCATCAGCATTCATTTCTCTTACTATTCTTAGTATATCCTCATCCGTCAAACCATCTTCATACTTATAAGCTACCGGATGAGCAAGAAATACCACTCCTCCAGCCTCTCTTATCATCTCAGCTGCCATAACTGGACTAATACTTTTCTTCTTAACAAAACAAGGACATCCTTCATTCATCATACTTTCAATAAATTCTCCCTTATCAGGTATATATCCAAATTTATCTATTAACAATTTACTATTATTTTTATTATTAATAATATCATTAGCTATATGTGCTTTAGTAACTGCTTCAATCTTATCCAAACTATCTACATTAACTATATATCCAAGTGTCATAAACTTATCAGCTACATCCCTTAAATAAATATGTCTTTGATTACGTATCATTTCTAACTTAATATTTAAATTTTCATTTTCAACATCAATATTATAACCAAGTACATGTATTGTTTCATTATTATATTTAACTGATATCTCTACCCCCGTAACAAGTTCTATTCCTCTATCATAAGCATATTTAAATACTTCATCACTATATGCCATAACCGTATCATGATCAGTAATAGATATCATATCTAACTTATTATTTATAGCCATATCTATAACTTCATAAATACTATTATCCCCATCAGAACAATTCGTATGAATATGTAAATCTATCTTCTTTTCCATGAATTAATCCTTCTCTCATATATTCTTTTTAATTCCTTCGTATCAAATCTTCTCTTAACAGCTTCTCCTGATACCATATAAAATATATCATATAATTGTTCTAAACTATAGCTATTAGCTATATTGTATCTCGTATCTACTAATTTTTCATATATTAAATTATCCATATTAAATGGTGTCATACTAAACATATAATCTAATACAAAATTATAAGCTTCATCATCATATTGCCATGTCTTTCTAAGTGAATGTGGTAATATAGGTAAATAAGGCATATGCCCTGTATTAATACTATACTGGATCTCTCCCTCTATCTGACATAATAATTCATATATCTTACTATATTCAATTATATGAATATCAATTGGTAAACTATAACTAGGCATCATCTTATCACTAAGTATTGATGCAATATGATAAACACTATTTATCGTACCAACCGGATCTATATCTGATGTATACATTTTATTCTTATCTAATTCTAACACTATCTCAGTCATTGCCTTATCTATATTATCATCATTACATACCATCCACATATCTATATCCGGTAATCTATTAATAACCTTTCTCGGTTTTAAATCATTATCTATTCTCTTACAAGGTTTACATATTCTCTTCAAATCAGGCATTAAATGACTATTTCTCTCTAAACAATTAGCACAACACCACTCCGTATTCATTCCCAAACAATTTTCTAACAATTCATTATCATATCTTATTTGTTCCATTATAATTGGCAATTCCCCTAAAAGTTCACTATTTAAAGCATAAAAAGGATACCCTGTACCATAAGTACCACTATATCCTGGAGTAATCTCCATAATACTATGTACCTTTTCTATATTATTAATTAAATATCTTCTCTTTAATTCTGTATTAGTCATCTCAAACTTAATCGAAGCTAATGCCGCCTTTTCACAAATATTCATACTTCCCCCAAATATTCTATTTTTTTAAATTTCTACTTAATTGCATAGCTTCTTTCTTATATGCTGATAAATACATTTCATCTATCATAAGTGAAGCTTTATTAATATCCATATATCCATTATTATTTAATTCATATATTTTTAACTTCTCATTCTTCATACGTGCATGCATCATTGCTAATTCCAAATCTTCATACACCATATCTACCAAAACAGAATTATAACATATTCCATTATTACTATATTCCGGATATACTTCTTCATCCGTATCCGGATTAAAACTATATACTATTTCATATTTATGTCTATTATCACCATCTGGTAAATAAATAATTCTCTCTCCTATCAAATAACATTCACTTACTATATATGCATATATATCAAAGTTTTTATCTACATCCTTCGCATCTACTTCATCACCCTTATATTCTTCTAATGCCATTATCGCATATTTAATCGGATAATTATTCTTCTTCATCATTTTCTCTCTCTTTCTAACAAAATATATTAATCTATTTTTATATTCATGTCAAGAAAAAGACATATTATTCATATATCTTATCCGCATAATCACTAACCGGTTTATAACTTCTTCTATGATACTTACATATCCCATATTTCTTTATAGCTTCGATATGTTTCTTCGTACCATAACCCTTATTATTCTTAAGATCATATACTGGATATTCCCGATCCATCTCTATTAACATATGATCTCTCGTAACTTTAGCCACTACTGAAGCTGCTGATATACTTACACTAAGTAAATCCCCCTTAATAATAGATGTCGTATCTATATCTATATCTAACTTCATCGCATCTATTAAAACATGTTCTGGTTTAATACTTAAATTATTAATAGCCATAATCATAGCTTCCTTCGTAGCTTCATAAATATTTATCTCATCTATCCTCTTCTCAGAAACAATCCCTATTCCTACAGCTAAAGCCTTATCCATTATTACTTTATAAAAAGCTTCTCTCTTCTTTTCAGATAATTTCTTCGAATCCGTTAATCCCTCTAAATAAAAATCATTTGGTAAAATAACCGCCGCCGCTACCACTGCACCTATTAAAGGTCCTCTTCCTACTTCATCTACTCCTGCTATATACTTAATTCCCTTTTTATATAACTCTTTTTCATATTTATAATTATCCATATAATCACCAATATAATTATAAAATAAAAAGAATAATTTTTCAATTACTCTTCATTAACATCAAGATAAGTCCTAAGTTTAATATATGATATATCATCTATCATATCATCAATAATATCATCTAATAAAATATAATCTGGCATCATTATCTCCTTTACATATCTAGATAATATCACTCTTTTAATTATATTTCTATATATTCGACAAAACTAGCTATTTATTTCTCGTATCTACCAAAATAATATCATCCCCTATTTTAACAATTTGTTTCCATAAAATATTATATTCTTCTCTAGAAAATTTTCTTCCTCTTTTTTCTTCCAATACTAAATTAGTAATAACCCCTTTCTCATCTACTACAGCATCTATTATTACTCCTATTCTTTTTCCATCAACAATATTAACTATTTCTTTCATCTGAAGATCAGATAATCTCATATTACCACCTAATTAAATATATTCTATTTAATTAATTTTTTGATATTACTAATAGCACTTTTTTCAATTCTTGATATTTGTGCCTGTGATATTCCCAATTCTTCTGCTATCTCCATCTGTGTTTTTCCAATCAAAAATCTATCCTTTAGTATTCTAAGTTCTCTAACTTTTAACCCTTCCATTGCCTTTTCTACCGCTAATCTTAAATCTTTATCAAAATTATCTTCTGGCATTGATAACTGATCACTTAAATATATCGTATCCCCTCCATCATTATATATTGGTTCATACATACTAACAGGTTCTTTAAGTGAAGTAAGTGCATTAGCAATCTCATATTCACTAACTCCAAGTATCTTAGCTAATTCCATATCACTAGGTACTCTTCCATCACTTGTAGTTAATTCTTCCTTAAGTTTTATTACTTTATGAGCTAAATCCTTAACACTTCTAGATATTCTAAGAGAAATATTATCCCTAATATATCGTTTCATTTCCCCTATTATCAAAGGACAAGCATATGTTGACAAAGTAACATTATAAGACATATCAAAATTATCTATTGCTTTAACTAATCCCAAACACCCTACCTGAAATAAATCATCCAAATTATCAACTTTATTATTAAATTTCTTAAGTATTGATAAAACAAGTTTTAAATTACCATTAATTATCTCATCTCTAGCAAATGGATCTCCTTCCTGCATCTTTTTAAACAATTCATAGTTCTCCTCATTACTTAAAACTTTTAATTTACTCGTATTAATTCCACATATATCAACTTTATATCTAGCCATAAAAACTCCTTTCATAACTATATTGTTACAAAAGAAGCTTTTTTAAACATCCTATTCTTTTTCTATTACTAAATTCTCATCTTTCATAATACTATTAGAAGCTATTACCCCTCTTACTCTTACCAAAGGATAAATATCCGTATTCTTTCCCACAATCGTCCCTGGATATAATACACTATTACATCCTATCATCACATCATCCCCAATAATAGAACCAATTTTTGTTTTTTCTCTATTATTAATTTTTAAATTACTAAGTATTACTCCTGCTCCTAATCGAACATTATATCCCAAAATAGAATCACCAACATAGTTGTAATGCGATAACTGACAATTATCACAAATAATTGAATTCTTTATCTCTGTACTATTACCGATAATACAATTTTTTCCAATAATAGCATTTCCTCTAATATATGCTCCTGGTCTAACTTCTGTATTACTACCTATTATACATGGCCCTATTATCGTAGATAATTTATCTATTATAACATTTTCTCCAACCCAAACATTACTATCTATCTCCGTATATCCACTCTTATCTACTACCTTCATAATATAATTATTAATCTCTGGTAATACTTCCCATAAATTATCCTTATCTCTTAACAATTCTCTACTTATAGTTTTATCTATGTTTATTATATCCTTCATCAATTTCTCCCACTCACGTACTATTTCAAATATTTATTTAATTTCTTTTTAGCCTTTCTCTTAATAGTTTTATCTCCCACAAAAGTAATAACTAAAAGAAGTATAACTATCATAACTATATCTTGTGTACTATAATTATTATCATTATTATCTGTACTATTACTATTATTATCAAACTTATCTTTCTCTTGTTGATTCCATATTCCCAAATTCTTAGCTGATGCCAACTCTTGATGTTCCTCTAACAAAGATGTATATTTATAATCTCCATATAAATAAGCTACCTTTGCATATCCCAAAGATACTAATTTATCCTGAAGTAATTCTCCATCTACAATTACCCAAGCAAGTAGTCTATCATACTTATCAGTCTTATCACTACCACTATCATACTCAAGTTCTATCTTCTTTGCATTACTAACTATATTACACGTATATTCACTAGCTTCTTTACCATAGTATTCAACCTTTTTCTTCGGATGAACACTCTCAGGTGTATCTATTGCTAGCATCCTAACAGTATACTCTTTATCATCTATTTTAACCTTTATCGTATCTCCATCTACACACTTAGATAATTTTACTTCATCAAGTGCATAACTTACATTTATAAATAATAAAAATGTAATTATTCCTACAACTAATCTCTTCATATATCCCTCTAATAAATGCTCTTTTCTTCTCTAGAAATAAAATCATCAAATATCTTCTTTGCATCTTCACTCTTTATCTGATTTAATTTAATCAATCTCTTTCTATTACCCTTAATATATTCATATATCTTATCATCTCTAAAACCAATATCTTCCGTATCCTCTCTACTATTCGCATAATATACCTCACGTATATTAGCCCATACTATTGCTGATAAACACATCGGACAAGGTTCAGCACTCGTATATAATACACATCCAGATAAATCATGCGTATCAAGTTTTTTCGCTGCCATTCTTATCGCATTAACTTCCGCATGAGCCGTCAGATCCTTACTCTTAATAACCGTATTATGTGCGTGACTAATAATTTCATCTCCCCGTACTATAACAGCCCCAAAAGGACCACCATCACGATAATTATTTCTTGCATTCTTAACAGATTCCAATATTGCCATATTTATTGCTTTTTTCTTTATTTCATTCATTACTTATATTCTTCCCTTACTCTATCTATTAAATCATCATAAAAACATTTATTCCTAATCATTTCTATCTCTATCTTATATGGCGGATAAACCTTCTCTTTACTACCATCTTCTCGTGTTACATAAGGTGTCTCTAATATCTTAGGAATATCCTTAAGCCTATCATTATATATAATCTTAATAAGCGTATCAAAACCAATATTCCCAATACCAATATTCTCATGCCTATCCTTATGACTGCCTATCATATTCTTCGAATCATTAACATGAATACACTTAATATAATTAATTCCAATTTCCCTATCAAGCAAATCTAAGTATTCATCAAACTTATTCATATCAACTCCACTATCAAATAAATGACAAGTATCTAAACATATCCCTATCTTTTCCTTATATTTAACCCCCATAATAATTTTTTTAATATCCTCCATGTTACTACCTATCTCTGTTCCCTTACCAGCCATAGTTTCAAGCAAAATAGTTACATCCATTTCATTATCAAGAATAATATTCAACCCATCAATAATTGAATTAATCGAATCTTCTCTCTCATACTTAACATAAGCTCCCGGATGTAAAACCATATATTTTATCCCTAACTTAGCTATTCTCTTTACTTCTTCAATCAAAAAATTAACTGAAAAATCAAACTTATCTAAATTACCAAGATTAACTATATATGGTGCATGTACTATCACTTTAGATAAATCTATTCCATTATCCTCCATTATTTTATAAGCTTCATTTGTTAAATTATTATTAATAGGTAATCTATTCGTATTCTGTGGAGCTCCTGTATAAAACATAAAAGTATTAGCCCCATAACTAACAGCTTCCATTACACTACCTACTAACTGTGTCTTATTATTAAAACCAACATGACACCCTATTATTAAATTATCCATATTTACATCACCCTAATATAATTATATCATTTTTTTTCAAAAGAAAAAAGACTCCGAAGAGTCTAATTAATCATTTTTAGCAACCTGTTGATTCAGCTACTCCATTGTTATCATTTGCATCATTATATTCACCTGAAGTACTACGTGTTAATTTAACACAAGCTCTACCAGTTGATTCGTTAATGTACCATATGCAAGAATTTTTAACAGTACAGTCATAATTATCTGCCTTTAATCCAGCTTTTTCAAAATCTGCAGGCTTAATCTCATATGGAGTAGTAGAACTACCAAAATTTGTTATTTCTAAAGTATTTCCTGAAATATTAGAACCAACTAAAGATAATTGATATTGTTTTTCAACATAATCAGCTGCTGTTTGTGCTGTTAAGTTAAATGCCTCCTGACGTGATTTCTTAAGTGTTGGTAATACAGTAACTAAAGTAATACCTACTACAATAGCTAAAATAACGATAACTGCTAATAATTCTACTAAAGTAAATCCTTTTCTATTTAATCTTTTCATTTCTATCCTCCTCTATGATTAAAATATAACATAACAAAAAAATAATGTCAATTGCAATTAATCACTTTTGACATTATTTTTATAAATAGTAATATCTTTATTACCATAGTTTCTCTCTTTATACTTAACTAAATTACCATACTCATTATCAAATCTTAAATTATGATGTTCTAAAACAATCAATCCCTTATCATTAAGTAAATTTAGTTCATCTACCTTTCTAAGAATCTTTTCATATACATCATAGTCATATGGAGGATCAACAAATATTAAATCAAATTTAATACCCTTATCACCAAAATTATTTATTGCTCTTTTCCAATCAGATAATATTATTTTTGAATTATCATTAATACCCAAATTACTAATATTTTTCTTAAGTATATTAATAACTATATTATTATTATCAATAAAATAACAAGTATTAGCACCATTTGATATAGCTTCAATTCCTAATTGGCCACTACCAGCAAACAAATCTAATACCACACTATCATATATATTCTCTTGAATCATTCCAAACAAAGATTCTTTTACTCTGTCCATCGTAGGTCTTGTACCATTAATATCATAACCATCTATTTTTCTACCACGTAATTTACCACTAATAACCTTCATAATACTCCTAACTAACAATTATGTATCTTTGTACTCGTATACTTTTTATATTGTTTATCTATTTTTAATACTATTAAAGAAAGTTCATTATAACATTCCATATAACGTTTATAATCTAAATTATTATATAATTCTTTCTTTATCTTAATCTTTTCTTCTAAATTATCTATCGAATTATATAACTTAACTTTCTCTAAAATATAACTATTACCTTCTATTTTTCTTTTATACTTTTCTATTTCTTTTATCAAATCAGATTCATCCATTACATCTAACAACTTATAAGTACTAGCAATAATATCAGTCATTTTTTCACCTGTTTATATAATAACACAATTATTTTAATACATCAAGAAATGTTCTAACCATCTGAATATTATCCATTATTTTATTAATCTTATCTGCTGGTTTTAACTTATATTTTTCTTTCATATCTTCAATAAAATCTTTATAATATTCTCCTCTTCTATTTAAATATTTATACCAATAAGAGTTTTCTCTTAAAAACATTCTTTGTCTCGGATCTTCGAATATTCTATATTGAATATCTAATCTCATTAATCCTCAAACCTCTTATATATAGCTCTTGGTTTATAACTATCACCACTGCCTTTACCTTTACCTACAAATAAATCACTAAATAAAGATACTGCTTTAGATAAAGAATTAACTCCATCTTGTAACTTATCTATATCAATATTCTTTGCCATATTTATAACATCATTTAATGTAGTTGAACTCTTTTTATCATCTATCTTTTCAGCATATTCATTCCATACTGAAGAATCTTCTCCATACATATCATATAATTCATAAAACTTTTGCCATGTCATTGAGCCATCTTTTATATAGTTAGCAAAACTTGGATTTTTCTTAGCAAATAACTTAAAATCATCTATCTTACTCATCTTACCACCTAATACATTATATGTAAAATCAAATATTTTTTAACATATATTATCTATTTAGTGTTATAATAAAATTATAGTAAAGGAGTAAAAGAATGAAAAAAATTTATTTAACATTTATATTAATTTTATGTATTTTTATATCTGGATGTTCTAATACCAGTAAAGAAGCAATTACTAGTGAAACATTTGCAAATAATGCTACATCTAATAATTTTACTTATGAAGATAACCTAACTTCATACAGTAACTATAATTATATTTTAAGCGCTTATATTGCTAGGTACAACGAAGATATATCTATCGAATTTATTACTTATGATACTGAAGATAATGCTAAGAAAGTACAAGATAGTCAAATAAAAGGCTTTAATACCCTAAAAAGTACTGGTGCTGCTGAAACTAAAGATAAAGGTAAAAACTATTACAAATACATTCTAATATCAAATAACTATTATATGATTAGTTCTAGAATCGATAATACCTTAGTATTCTGTAAGACACCTCTTACTAATAAAGATACTGTAGAAAAATTAATTACTTCAATCGGATACTAAAAAAACGACAAAAAAGTCGTTTTTAATTTTATCCATTTTTCTTCGCATCAAATTTCTTTCTTGATTCAGTATTTAAAATTTTCTTTCTTAATCTCAAGAAATGTGGAGTAATTTCAACTAATTCATCAGTATTAATATAATCTAAACAATACTCTAAAGTTATTGGTCTAGGTCTTTTTAATACAACCGTATGATCAGATCCAGCAGCACGTGTATTAGTTAATTGTTTTCCCTTAACAACATTTACTGCTAAATCATTTTCACGATTACATTCACCAACAATCATACCCTCATATACCTCAGTACCTGGTTCAATAAACATTACTCCTCTATCTTCCAAGTTACCAATCGCATACGCTGTAGCCTTACCATTTTCCATAGAAACAAGTACTCCAAGTTTTCTTTCTCCAACTAAAACATCCTCTACTGGTAAGAATTCTTTAAATGTATGATTTAATATTCCATAACCCTTAGTCATTGTCATAAAATCTGTAGTAAAACCAATAAGTCCCCTTGAAGGTATCGTATATAATAATCTAACTAAATTATTAACATTTGTCATATTTTCCATCTTTGCTCCACGTAATCCAAGAGCTTCAATAACATTACCAACAGATTCTTCAGGAACTTCTATTTGAACTTCTTCATATGGTTCACACTTAACACCATCTATCTCTTTAATAATAACTTCTGGTTTAGATACTTGAAGTTCATATCCTTCTCTTCTTAAATTCTCAATAAGAATAGATAAATGTAATTCACCTCTACCACTAACTATCCAAGAATCTTGTCCCGATGTTTCAACTCTCAAAGATACATCCTTTTGAGTCTCTTTAAACAATCTTTCCTCAATCTTTCTTGCAGTTATAAATTCTCCATCTCTTCCAACAAATGGACTATCATTTGTCATAAAAGTCATCTTTAATGTTGGTTCATCAATTCTTAATATTGGTAAAGCTTCCTCATGTCCTATTTCACATACAGTTTCTCCAACAGAAATATCTGGCATACCAGAAATAGCAATTATTTCACCCGCATGAGCCTCTTTTATTTCAATTCTTTTAAGCCCCAAAAATCCAAATAACTTTTGAATTCTAAACTGTTTAATACTTCCATCTAATCTTACACAAGAAACCATTTGATTTTCCTTAATACTTCCTGCTTTAACTAAACCAATCCCTATTCTTCCAACATATTCATTATAATCAAGTAATGCTGGTTGAAATTTTAAAGTTCCATTAACATCTACATTCGGAGCAGGAATTTCATTAATAATTAAATCATAAATACATGAAAAATCGCTTGATTGAGTACTTATATCTTCGCTCATCGAAGCAGTACCATTTAATGCAGAAACATAAGCTACTTTAAAATCTAACTGATCATCATCAGCTCCAAGTTCAATAAACAAGTCTATTACTTCATCTACTACCTCTTTTAATCTAGCCGTAGGCTTATCTACTTTATTAATAACTACAATAGGTTTAACCTTAGCTTCAAGAGCCTTCTTTAATACAAATCTAGTTTGTGGCATTGTTCCTTCATAAGCATCTACTAACAATAACACTCCATCAACCATATTCATTATTCTCTCAACTTCTCCACCAAAGTCAGCATGTCCTGGAGTATCTAATATATTAATCTTATAATCCTTATAATTAATTGCTGTAGTTTTAGCTAAAATAGTTATTCCTCTTTCTCTTTCCAAATCATTCGAATCCATAGCCCTAACTTCTACTTGTTCATTTTCTCTAAATGTACCTGATTTTTCCAATAATTTATCAACAAGAGTTGTCTTACCATGGTCAACATGAGCAATAATAGCTATATTTCTTATTTTATCATTCATATTTACCCTTCTTTCTTCACACAAGTCATAATTATATGACAAAATTCAAAAAAATACAAGGAAATTGTTGATTTTCCTTGTAATCATATCTATTTTTAATTAAATAATAATGCTACATTCCCATACATCATCAATCTAACAATACCTATAATTATTAAATGAAGTGGATAATATAAATAGAAAAACCATTTCATCCATTTAATATTTCCTCTCTCCCCATTATACATTTTTAGTAATGGATAAACCAATATAACAAATAATTGAATAATACCATAATTTTTATTTACAAATATAAATGATACTAATGCATAAATAGATGTCCACATCATTAAACTCTTCATCTGTTTCTTCAAATTACCTCTATCTTTATACATAAATATAATTATCATTACTGCTATTGAACTCCAATCTGCTGAAAAAGTAATTATATTTATTAAAATAATTAACACCCACTTCATCCACTCTTTCAGTTTAGTATCTCCATATACTACATAAAGTGCCACCACCGACCAAGCAAGTGTCCACATAATACTTGTTTGATTAAATATATCTCCTGTACTAAAAGGAATATAGTTAATTCCAAATGCAAAACAATATGCAAAATGCGAAATTATTGCAAATAAAAATAATCGCTTAATATATTTACCTAAATTCTTCGTATAATAAAAACCCTCACATATGAAGAAAAACATAATCGGAGCTGTTAACCTTCCTATAATATGCAATATATTAGAAACAATACTATTAGGCATATTCGGATAAAATAAATCAGCCATGTGATCCAAAGTCATTGCTATTATTGCAATTATTTTTAAATGATTTGAATTAAGTTTCTTTTCCATCTTTATCACCAATACTATGTGTCATAATAATCATATAACTATTTATTGTTATTACAACACAATAAAAATTCTTTCCTTTCTATATTTCACTAATTTTATCTAATATATATCATACCCCTTACTAACTAAAATCTTATTATTTGTTATTTATCTTTAATTTTCCACAATTTATAAATTTATTTTTCCCATACACAAATTTCTTCTCATAGCTAAGGCTGGTAATTTATTTTCACCATTTAATAAATAATCTACTGTTACTCCAAACACTTTTGACAATTCTTGTAAATTACTAACATCAGGTAATCCATTATCACTTTCCCATTTAGTTATCGCTTGTCTAGAAACATTAATAATTTCCGCAAGTTGTTCTTGAGATAAGCCAAATCTTTTTCTTATTTCTTTTAATTTTTGACCTAACGTCATATTATCATCTCCTTCTTGATAATAATATACTAAATATTTAATATCTAATAAAGCAATTTAACCATACATTTATGCTGCTAATCATAGCATTTAATCTCACTATAAATATTCATTCAAATACTTATCTCTATTTTTTATATATTCCATAAAACAGTCATTACAAATCACATTCAACATAACTAACATTTTTAACATTTTTATTACTATCAAATTCAATTTTATAAATACTTGGATTTTTAGGAGTCCCATTTAAAATTATATTATCATTATAACTAATATTAAATTTCCTACCATCAAATTCAAAACAATCACAAATAGTTTTTAAATATGATAATAAAATAATTCCATGCATTACTATTGCAATTTTATCAACATCTTTTTTTAATATTTCATCAATAAAAGATTTAAATCTATTATCCACATCATTTAACGATTCTCCATCTTTCATTTTAAATGTTTTATCATCAAATGATATTTTATTAAAATTATCTGGTAAATCTTTTATATATTCAACTCCAAATTCTCTTTCATTAATTCTCTCATCTAATTTTATTTTTAAATTATTACTTTCTGCAAGATATTTTGCTGTTTCAATTGCTCGAGATGAATTACTTGCATATATTTCCTTAATATCCGTTAATTCTTTAACATTACATAACTTCTTTGCATTAGCTTCTCCTTGTGATGATAAAATCATATTTTTATTATATTCACTCCATAAGATGTTTTTATAATCATCATAATTATCTATTTCAACAAAAGGTGCTGAATGTCTAATTAAATAAATTACTGTCATATTATCATCTCCTTTCTAAATCATACCTTTTATAATATCAATACCTATCTAAGTTTTAAAACACTTACACACTCAACGTGATTAAAATATTTATTATGAATATATACCCTTCAAAAAAACTAGATATTTATTTTATTTAGTACATCATTTAAAATTGTATCACTTTCCATTTTACTAATAGCAAAACATTTCTTTCCTAAATCCTTAAAACTACTACCACAATGATATATAATCTTTTTATCTATGATAATAAATCTATCATGAAATTTATCATTATGAAAAAATTCAACATTTCTATACTGATTTATATATTTTTTAATTAATATTTCATTTATATTTGCAGAATAAATTATTACGTTAATATCTATTTGTTTTAAAATATCTAATAATTCTTTACCTGCATAATTATCAATAATAATAATTTCCTTTTTTGCACTATTTAAAATATCTAATAATAATGAATAAGCATCATAAATTTGACCATCAAAAAATATTGCGTTTGATTTTTTATTTTCTTGTAACTTATCAAAAGAATCTTTTAGCAACTTTATCTCTTCATCATGCTTATATACCAAACTATTTATAAAATTTTGATTTACTAATGTATTTGAAATATATTGTCTCATAGCAACAAATGCATCAATAATTTGAACATTAACTTTGACTGCAATATCACTTTTAAGAAGACCAGATAGCATCATTATTCCTTGTTCAGTTAATACATATGGTAAATATCTTAAACCACCATGCGCAAGTTTAGTTTTTAAACTTGAGGTCACAACTTGTGATCTCAAATCAACAACTTCTTCCATAGTTAATTAAAAACAAAATGATTCTGGAAATCTCATAATATTTCTTTTAATCGTTTGATTTATAATTCTCGTTTCTGTTTTATATAACTTTGCAACATCAGAAGATAAAATAACCTGTTTACCCCTCACTTCGAAAATCATTTTTTCAATTTTTAAACTTTCATTTATCAATAATTCATTCACTAACCAAAACCTCCCTGTTGTTTTCATACTATTCAATTTCATTAACAATTTCTATATTTTAACATTTACTAAATAGTTACTTATAATATCAATACCTATCTAAGTTTTAAAACACTTACACACTCCACATGATGTGTTTGTGGAAACATATCTACTAATGTTATATCTACAAATTCATAATTATCTAATCTTTTAATATCACGAACTAAAGTCATCGGATCACAAGATACATATATTATTTTCTTTATACCTGATTTATTAATAACATCTATCGTATGTTTATCAATTCCTACTCTTGGAGGATCTACAATTAATACATCACAATTAATATTATCATCTATTACTAAAGATACATCAGAACAAATAAAAGATACATTAGATATCATATTATTATTAGCATTCTTTCTTGCATCCTTAATCGCATCATCTACTATCTCTATTCCAAGAACACTATCAACATATCTAGAAACATATAAACTTATACTTCCAACACCACAGTACAAATCTATTACTCTCTCAGTACCATTAAACTTACCATATTGAATAATTAAATCATATAACTTACTTATATTACTCGTATTTATTTGAAAAAAAGATTTATTAGATATTAAATATTTAATATCTTTAATATAAATATACCCATCTTCCTTAAAATAAACTCTTTTATCATCAACATATATTGATATACATAAATCTCTAAACTTATTATAATTTATAATTCCATATATACTAAGAATAATACCATTATCACATTCTTTAATAATCAGTTTATCTAATCTACTCGTATCTTCTCGTTTAATAAGTTCATATATTTGATTTACCTTATCACTAACTAATAAACATCTATCTATTGGTACACATCTATTTTCTATTGATATAAGACCTAGTTCTCCCTCATTATGAAATGTTATCTTATTTCTATACTGATATCTCTTATCACTATCTATTATTACTGGATCTATTGATTTATTTAAATACCTAGAAAATATATTTTTTACCTTATTTTTCTTAAATTCCAACTGTTCCAAATAAGACAGATTACTTATCTGACAACCTCCACATTTCTCATAGTATGGGCATATTGCTTCCTGTCTCTTACTACTCGGAGTAATTATCTCTTTAATTATTCCATTCATATATTTTTTATTATCTCTAATTACTTCTGTATCTACATAATCCCCTACAATACTCTTAGGAACAAAAACAACCTTATCATCTATTCTCCCTATTCCAGATCCATTATGATCCATTGCTTCAATTTTTATTTTCATAAATCACATCCTTACTGGATTAACATCCAATAGTATTTGTACTTTCGTATTACTTTTATATATTTCATCTAATTTAGTTAATACCTGATTTAGTAATAAATCTTTTTTATATTTAATAATACATTGATAATGATATACATTATTAATTCTAAATACATTAGCCATTGATGGCCCTAAAACTATCGTATTTTTATCTAGATTACGTTTCAAATATTCGCCAATCTTATTTGCTTCCTTAAATCCATCATCATAATTTCTACTACTTATATTAACTAAAGTAATGTAGTAGTATGGTGGATAATTAAGCAACTTTCTTATACTCATCTCTTCCTTATAAAAACTCAAATAATCATGCTTTTTCGCATACGTTATACTATAATGTTCTGGATTATAACTCTGAATTATTACTTCTCCAACCAAGTTTCCTCTCCCTGCTCTTCCTGCTACTTGACTAAGCAATTGATAAGTATTCTCAGCGCTTCTAAAATCAGGTACATTTAAAGAAGAATCTGCATTGATTACTCCTACTAAAGTAACAAGAGGAAAATCAAGTCCTTTAGCTATCATCTGTGTACCAAGTAATATATCATATTTATGATCCCCAAAATCAGCAATAATCTTTTCATGCATTCCCTTTTTACTAGTCGTATCCATATCCATTCTAACTACTCTAGCCGAAAACATTCGAACAATTTCTTCTTCTAATTTTTCTGTACCAAGACCATACTCTTTAATATTACTACTACCACATACATTACATTTATCTACATTTTTAATACTATAATTACAATAATGACATCTATTTGTATTACTACTTTTATGATATGTTAATGAGATATCACAATTAGGACATTTCAAAACATTACCGCAATCTCTACAAGTAAGCATCGAAGAATACCCTCTACGATTAAGCAACAAAATTATCTGTTCATTATTTGTTAATTTTTCTTTTATTTTTTTTACAAGTAACTCTGATAAAATAAAATTACCTTTCTTTATTTCACTTTTCATATCGACAATTTGGACATCAGGTAATTCTCCGCCACCAGCTCTTTTTGTTAAAGTAAGAAGTTTATACACACCTCGTCCAGCTCTTGCAAAAGACTCAAGAGATGGTGTAGCACTACCAAGAAGTACTGGTGCATTATGATATTCACCCCTCATCATAGCAACATCCCTTGCATGATATCTCGGAGAATTATCTTGCTTATAAGTACTACTGTGTTCTTCATCCATAATAATTATCCCAATATTCTTAAGCGGAGCAAATACAGCACTTCTAGCTCCTACCACAATTCTAACTTTTTCATTTATTATTTTTCTATATTCATCATATTTTTCATAATCAGATAATCCACTATGTAAAATAGCAATATCCGTTCCAAATCTTGTAACAAATCTATCTACTATTTGTGGAGTCAAACTAATCTCTGGTACTAACATAATTGCATTTTTACCCTGTTTTAAAACTCTATCTATAAGTTCCATATACACTTCAGTCTTTCCACTACCCGTTACTCCCCACAATAAATATTTGTTATATTCTTCCAATTTAACACTATTTACTACTTCTTCCTGAAGTGAATTAAGTTTAACAATTCTATATTTACCACTACTTTTACTTACATATCTATTAACCTCTTCATAGATATACTTAATAACATCATTACGAATTAAAGTATTAATACTAGAATTAACATTACTTAATAAAATTTTATCATTATCTAACAATTTTGAAATTATTTCCCTCTGTTTAGCAAACCTACACCCTTCTATATACCTTAAAGCTTCATCTCGAGATATATTAAGCGTAATATATCTATTCATCTTTATTCCAATATTCATATTATGTTTAGCTTTAAGTGCTTTAGGAAGCATAGCTTGATATATAGAAATCCTACTACACAAAATTTCTTTTTGTATTTTTTCTCCAAGTATTATCATTTCCTCATTAAGTACTGGTTCTAAATCACATAAAGAACTAATCTCCTTAAGTTCATACTTACTATTAAACTCATTACTAATACCTAAAACAAAGCCTTCTATTTCTCTATTATTAAAAGGCACCAACACCCTATGACCAATCCTAATTTTTTCTCTTAAATTATCTGGTATAATATATGTAAACAAAGTATCTACAGCCTTATTACCATATTCAATTATAACATTCGCATACATCATACCACATCCTTATATAAATTATAATAATTAAAAATATCAAAGTCAATATGACCATGCAAATAAGTCTTAACAAAAAAACAAGATTAAAATTTCTTGTTTTTAACATTCTTAATCACCATTTCTCTATTAATCTCCATTACTCTAACCAAAGCCTTATATTTTTTATTATTATCCATAACAGAGAAATTCTTAGCTATTTCTAATATTTCTAACAAAATACTAGGCACGGTAGAAATAATAAATGACTGAAGATCATAAATTTTTTGCACCGAAAAACCCTCAATTGAAGAAAAATCAATTATATCAGAACTATCATTATCTTTATAAAAATCAACTGCATGACTATATAACACATAAATATTACGAAGAGGAATATCCATAATTCCACCATTACTATTTCCAAATCTAACTATCCCCATATTTAAAAAATTACTAATATCACTAACATTTAATTCTTCAACCACTAGTTCATCTCCCGTAGTTGAAAGTATTTCTTTAGCACTATAATTACATACATCAAAACTAGTACTCTTCTCTTCATAAAAAGCTTTTATAATTAAACTATCATTTATATCTTTAATTATCCAAGAAAAATCCATATTATTCATAAATATACCTTCCTATCTACATTAAGTATATCTATAATTTATAATAATGTCAATAAATGTAACTTTAATTTACAATAACAAAATAAATATAGACTATTTCTAGTCTATATTTATTATTTTTTTAACTACTTCCTCACGTTTATCTTTAGGAACTGAAATATTTAAAATACCATCTTTAAATTCTGCTTTAATCAAATCTTCATTAAGTTCCCCAAAATAAAATGATCTTTCGCATCTTGTCATTGAAGTTCTTTCTTTACGAAGATATTTTTTATCTTCATTTTCTTCTTGACTATTTTCAGCAATAACTTTTAAATAACCATTTTCAAATTCAATTTTAATATCTTCCTTTTTAAATCCAGGAACTTCAACTAATACATGATACATATTATCTTCTTCATATATATCACATTTCATCATCTTATCAAATTTCTTTGAATCTATATCATCTAAGAAATTATCAAAAAATATTCTACTTGGTAACATTCTCTTCACTTCCTTTCTAAACTAATTATAGCACTATATTTTTAATTGTCAATAGAAAATTAGCAATTAACATTGACAATTGCTAATTTTGTGCTATAATTATAATTAGAAAGGAAGTGGTTATTATGAATAATCAAAATCCATATGAAGAAAATTTACAAAATGTCTTAGAAAAATACGGACGTGATATTACTCAAGAAGCCAAAGATGGTAAAATAGATCCTGTCATTGGTAGAGATGAAGAAATTCGTAATATCACCAGAATATTATCAAGAAAAACTAAAAACAATCCCGTCCTAGTAGGAGTTCCCGGTGTTGGTAAAACTGCCATTATCGAAGGACTTGCTACAAGAATAATTAAGGGAGATATTCCAAATAATTTAAAAGATAAAACTATTTGGTCATTAGATATGGGAGCTTTAATTGCCGGAGCTAAATATCGTGGAGAATTCGAAGAAAGATTAAAAGCTGTCTTAAAAGAAATAAAAGATTCCGATGGAAAAATCATTTTATTTATTGATGAAATTCATTTACTTGTCGGAGCTGGAGCAACCGAAGGAGCCATGGATGCTGGTAATTTATTAAAACCTATGCTAGCCCGTGGTGAAATACTATGTATCGGAGCTACCACCCTAAATGAATATCGCAAATATATCGAAAAAGATGGTGCTCTTGAAAGAAGATTTCAAAAAGTACTCGTATCAGAGCCAACTGTATCAGATACTATTGCTATATTAAGAGGTTTAAAATCTCGTTTCGAAGTATTTCATGGAGTAACTATCAAAGATGCCGCTCTTGTAGCAGCAGCTAATCTGTCAAATAGATACATAACTGATAGATATTTACCAGATAAAGCCATTGACCTTGTAGATGAAGCATGCGCTACTATTAAAGTACAAATGGAATCAGTTCCCGTAAAATTAGATTACCTAACAAGAGAAATCATGACTCTTCAAATAGAACGTGAATCATTAAAAAAAGAAAAAGATGAACTTTCATTAAAAAGAACTGAAGAAATCAATAAAAAATTGACAGAACTTGAAGAAAAAGAAAAAGTATTAAGAAACAAATGGAATGAAGAAAAACAATTAAGTACCAAAATTAAAGAAAAGAAAGAAGAATTAGAAATAGCTAATCATAAATTAGAATTAGCCGAATCTAATTATGATTATGAACAAGCTGCTGTTTTAAAACATGGTACAATTCCTAAATTACAAGAAGAATTAGCCACTCTAAAATTTAATAATGAGAACTCATCATTACTAAGTAATACCGTTGATGAAAACCAAGTAGCTACCGTTATTTCAAAATGGACGAATATCCCTGTAACTAAATTAGTAGGTTCAGAAAGAGAAAAATTACTTAATCTTGAAGATAACATGAAAAAACATGTAATCGGTCAAGATAATGCTATTCATTTAGTTGCCGAAGCCATAAAAAGAGCACGTGCTGGTATAAAAGATCCTCGTAGGCCAATTGGTTCATTTATGTTTCTTGGGCCAACTGGTGTTGGTAAAACAGAAGTCGCAAAGACTCTTGCCTATGAACTATTTGATGACGTAAAACATATCATTCGTATCGATATGTCCGAATATATGGAAAGTCATTCCGTATCACGTCTTGTAGGTTCTCCTCCAGGATACATCGGATATGATGAAGGTGGACAATTAACCGAAGCCGTGAGAAAAAATCCTTATTCAATCGTATTATTTGATGAAATAGAAAAAGCACACAAAGATGTCTTTAATATATTACTTCAAATATTAGATGATGGAAGAATAACCGATTCACAAGGTAGAACTGTCGACTTTAAAAATACCATTATCATCATGACATCTAACTTAGGTAGTGAATATATCTTAAATAAATTACCAAATACTAAAGAACTAGTTAACGATGAATTAAAACGTACATTCAAACCAGAATTTTTAAATAGAATTGATGAAATAATTACCTTTAATTCATTAAGTAAAGATACTGTATATAAAATCTTAGACAATATTGTAAAAGACATTGAAACAAGACTTGAAGATAAACAAATAAAACTAGTCTTAACTAAAGATGCTAAAGATTATATTATTGACAATTCATATGATGAATCTTTTGGTGCTAGACCAATAAAAAGATACGTTGTTAAACATATTGAATCATTAATAGCTAATCAAATCCTTGAAGACAAAGTTAAATTTAATAGTACTATTACAATTGATGTTTCAAATAATTTATTCATAATAAAATAGAGTTTTTAAAAAACTCTATTTTTTTTCACCAAAAAAGTCTCTTTTTCTAATAAAACTACTCATAAATCTAAATGCTGCTTTTCTGTTAGTAAGCCAATTAATTCTAACATTATTATCCGTATTACTAATCATTCGATTAACTAAAAAATTAGCTACAACATCTGGATAATCCCCTAATATATTATATACTCGTTTATTCTTTTTACTTAGTTTTATTTTCTTATCTCTAAAAGCATTAACTACAAAATCAGTAATCATTATTCCCGGAGCTAACTTACCTACCATAATATCCACTTTTCTATTTTCTATTTCTTTAGCAAGTGCATTAGTAAAATAAGTTACCCCTCTCTTAGCAGTGCCATATACCGATAAACCAGGTATTACTGCATCATTACTACCATGACCTTCAACATTATATATAGCACCTTTTCCTTGTTTAATCATCTCTTCCATAATTAATTTTGAAGCTATCATCGTACCCTTTAAATCAATATCAATTAACTTACTTATCTCTTCTCCACTAAGTTCCCATATCATTTTATCAGGTTGATTAACCCCGGCATTATTAATCCATATATCTATATTTCCAAATTTCTTTTTAGAACTTTTAATTAACTTTTTAATATCACTTTCTTGTGTAACATCACAAACTATAGATAACACATCTCCATCACTCTTTATATCTAATAGTTTATTCTTAGCATTATCTATGTCATTTTTAAATAAATCACTTATAACAACATTGAAATTCTTCTTTCTAAAACGTTTAGCCATTTCAAAACCTAATCCTCTAGCACTACCTGTTATAACTACACATTTCATATTATTACCTCCATCTAACATATATAAATTATATCTAATTTAAAAATAAAAATCAAGAGTAGTAACAATTTGTTATTACTCTTGATTAGACAAATTCTTCTTTTTACGAATCTTTTCTTTCTGTTTATTTTTTTCTCTAGTTTTCTCTATTACTTCTTTTATAGTTATTTTACCAGTCATAAATAACTCAAAAAGATCTTTATCCAAATCATCAAAATAATACATACCAAACCCCAAAGGATCTCTATATAATCCTTCACTTATATAATAATTTTCTTCCAATAAAGAATCATCATAAAAATCTTTTCTCAATCTATACTGAATTATCGAACCATTTGATATATTCCATTGTTTTTCAATTTTAAACTTATTTCCAAAACCACTATCAGAATATAGTAAACCATTATTGTTGAAATTGTAACGTCTATTTTCACTGTACTTTTCTTCATAAATCAATACATTATCTTTATTATAAATTCTTCTTAATATTTCCCTATCTTCCTCATGACTATGTTTATCATCTATATCATAATTTACTTGTTCTTCTCTTTCAACTTTTACATTTCCTTGTTTTAAATTATATTGTGTTATTTTTACATTAGTCCTACATGCCCCTTCAGTATGATTATAAACAAAACCATTCTTATCATATTTTATTTCTAAGTATTCTGCATCTTCAAAATCAAAACATTTACCAAATAAACTATTACCTTCAAAGCAAACATTTCCATACTTTAAAAAACTACCAATTCTTGTTATTACTTCTTCTCTTATACTTTCATCTACTAATAGTTCAGAAACAAATTTATTATACGCTTTATAACCTTTATTTTTACCCATAGTTACTACCTCCCTTAAATACATAATAATATTTTTTAATTAATAAATCAAGTAAAAAACATAAAAAAAGCAAAACCAATTCTTAGTTTTGCTAATATTTATAATGGAGGACCCAGTCGGATTTGAACCAACGATCAGGGAGTTGCAGTCCCATGCCTTACCACTTGGCTATAGGTCCATCACTTAAAAGACATATTAATTATATCAAAAAAAAATCTTTTTTACAATATAATATATGCAAAAAAAGTCAGTTTTATTAAAAAAAGAATGACTAAATCATTCTTAATATTCACTTATTGATAACTTTATCTTATAATTATTATCATAATCTTCATTATAAATTATATAACTGTTCTTAGTATTCATCTTATCTACTGGATATACCAATATATAACTCTTTTCTTTCTCTAAAATATATTGCTTTTTATAACAGTTTCCAACTACATCATATTTATAACACACATTCTTATCAGCATTATATTTCTTTTTATTTACATATAAAGAAACTCTACCAACATCAAGTCTCTGTCTAACACCGTTTCTATACACATCAAACTTAACTATTATATAATTACCATCATCACTCTTATCATAATAACTATCAGTAATTTTTATGAAATCATGTACCCCTACAGTATCTCCTTGATTATAAACTTTAAATTCTCTATTAAAATAATTATAACCTTTTACCCCTAATATAATTAATATTATAAATATAATAACTAAAATATATTTCGTATACTCTCTATAAAAATAACCTAATTCTCTTTTTTTCTTTCTTATTCCTCTAACTATATTAGTCGTATCTATTCCTACATTAACTTCAATCTCTTCGCCATCTTCATCAGTTAAATTCAATTCTTGAACATCTTTTCCAAAATTAAATTTCTTTATATCAAATCCAAGTCCTCTAATTAACATAACAGCAATTATATAATATTGAAATAATAATGATATAAAAGTAATATCTCTATAAAATCTAATAGTCTTTTGTTCTATTAAATTATTAATTATATCTCTTAAATAACCATAAATAGCAAGCATTACAATACCAATAATTATATATACTCCTATTGAAAATATATATTGTCTACGAGGTTTATCTTTATATTTTAATAAGAAATATATACCTCCTAGTAATAAAATAGCAATTAATATAAATATATATATCGTATAATCTATATACTCCAAAGCATTATATTTATAGGCATTATCTGTTACACATTTTCTTAAAAACACATAAACATCCCTATACTTAAGTACTAAATAAAATAAAATACCAGTAATAACTAAATGTATTAACTTAAAATGTTTTATTAAAAAAGCATATGGTTTTCTAAGTATCATCCCTATCACCTAGAATAATTATAACATGTATTTCTTCTTTAAACAAATATTATTTATATTTATATACAATAAGTTGCTCTGGTTGTAAATATATCTTATCATTTTGTTTAACTAATTCATCTATATTCGTTTTAAGACCCGTAGCTACCTCAGCTAAAGTATCTCCTACAGCAGTAATATATAAAATAGAACCAGCTTTAGGTATTAACAATACTTGATTCGGATATATATAATCACTCGTATTTATTCCATTAAGTTGGGCCAACAAATTCGGATCTATCTTCGTATCGCTAGCTATTTTATACAAAGTATCCCCTTTCTTAACCGTATAATAATCAAAATATTTACTAGTTCTTCTAGGAACTATCAAAGTCATACCCTCATCTAAACTAAATTCATAACCATTTAGCTGATATAATACTTCCGGAGAAGTACCATATTTTAAAGAGATACTATCAATCGTATCATTTTTTTTAACTATATATGTATCATACAATTTAATCACTCCCAATATAAGATATGAAAAAAAATAAAAAAAGACATAAAAAAAGAAAGATATTTAAACATTAATCTTTCTTTTCTTCATATTCTTTCTTTGCTTTAATCATTATTTCAGTAATATTAGTTTCTACTTCATCTAATGCTCTTGCATCTATATTAGTAATAGTTATTACTTCCTTTATCGTATCTATTACTACTCTTCCCCATATAATACCTTTACCTATTGTTAAGTCATTATACATATCTGGAGTAATAGATTTAAGAAAATAACCAAAAACTACTCTCTTCGTAGCTACCATTATTCTTTTATTAGTTAAAACTACTGCATAAGTATTAAATATATCAACTGATCTATCATTCTTTTGTCCTACAAAAGCATATAATATTTCTTCTCCTTCATTTAAATGCTTATCAATAATTTTACTATGAGCCTTAATTCTCCACGCTACAGTAAGTGGATATTTACTCATAAACTTTTTTAAATAGCTATAACAATTATTCATTCTATTCACCCATTACTACTCTATCAGCAATAAATTTCTCGAATGTTTCCTTCTCTACATATCCACCTATTGAGTCAACCACTCTATCTCCTAACATAAATAATGTTGTCGGAGTACCCCAATCATTTTTCTTTAAATATGCATTTGTCGTAGAAAGTTCATTAGCTTCTTCCTCACTAAGCGTATCCGTATCTATATAAGTAATAGCTACTTTTTTCTCCTTAGCTACTTCTTCTACAAGTGGCATATACATTTGACAATAACTACATCCTGCTCTTTCTATAATAACAATAAATGCTTTATCATTATCAACCATTTCTTTATATTCAGAATATGTTATTTGATTAAGTCCTTTTTCTCCTTCTAATTCAAGTGGAAAATCAATATCTTCAAGGGCACTTGTTCCTTTCGAAGCAAATATTGCTACCACAACTATAACTAATACTATTCCTATAAGGATAATATCACTCTTTTTCATAATCTTACCTCCTAACAAATATTCTACACTTTTTTTACAAATAAATCAACCCTAATAAAAAACATTCCTTAAGTATAAACCACATGCTGGAGCAGTTTTACCTGCTAAAGTCCTATCTTCCTTTTTAAGAATATTTATTATTTCTTCTGGCTTTCTTTTTCCTTCACCAACTTCAATTAAAAAACCAATCATATTTCTAACCATATATCTCATAAATCCTGTACCAACAAAAGTTATTATTAATTTATTAATATCTTTCGGATCTCTAATTATTGAAGTTTGACTAATAGTTCTAACATAATCTTCTATTTCATCATTTGCCTTTGTAAAAGATTTAAAATTATGTTCTCCTTCAAAATATTTAAGTCCCCTCTCAATAGCTACAACATCAAGATTTTTATTATATTGATAACAATACTTTCTTTCTATTGGAGAATATTCACCCATATTAATCTTATAAACATATTCTTTACCAATTGCATTAAATCTCGCATGAAAATCATCTGCTACTTCATCTATCTTTTTTACATAAATATCCTCCGGTAACAAACTATTTAACCCTTTAAGTAGTTTATCACAAGTTATTTTTACCTTCATATCAAAATGAGCTTTTTGATTTAAGGCATGTACTCCTGCATCAGTTCTACCTGATGCACAAACACTAACCGCTTCTCCACCATTTATCTGTTTTAAAGCATCCTCCAATTCCTTTTGTATAGTTCTTTGTCTAGGTTGTTTTTGATAACCTTGAAAATCACTTCCATCATATGAAAATGTCATAAAATAGCGCATTTTCTCACCTCACAACAATATTATACATAAAAACAGACTAAAAGTAAATCTTAGTCTGTTTATTGTTATTTTTTAGTAATTAGCATTATCATATGCCTTATCAACATAATTTATTGAAAATGCTGTAATTAAAGTCTTTTCTAATAACTTATCGCTAACAGGTAATAAATATACATCATCACCATTTTTCTCTTCCTTAAAAAACAAATATTCTTGTGTAGGATTATCGTTCTCATCAAGTAATAATGCATAATAATAATTAATCAAATCTAATTCTTTAGAATCTAGAATTAAATATTTATTATCATTTTCTAATTCTACTATTTTATCAACCATTATCTAGCACCTCTAGTTCTTGTCTTAGTATCTAACAAATTAGCAAATTGTTCCTTAGAAAATCTACTACTACTCTTAGCTTTTTCTTCGCAAAATTCATCAAAACTCATTCCAGAATTTGTATATTCACCAATCAAATTGTTGTAGTAAATTTGATCTATTATTTCAACAACATGACTACTATCTTCTTGTGTTAAATGCTTTTCATCCACAAATTTTGCGTAATCAGTTTCATCACCATTAATATATTCTTTTGCTAAATCCCAATAATATTTTTCATCTATAAAGCTTCCTAAATTATATTTATCTTCTTTAGAAATATTATTTTTATTACAAAACTCCTCTAAATCCATATCAGTAAGTAAATATTGACTTGCTAATTTTCTAATATAATCAGAGTATTCATTACTTTCCTCATTGGTAAATACCGCTTTTAAATTTTCATTAACTTTTTCAGTCATTTTCTTTACTTTACCTATAACATTTCTAACACCCTGTACCATATTTGTTACTATTTTCGGATTACTAACATCACTATCAGCTATTGCCTTTAACATTGAAGATACGGCTGTTTTTGAGTTAACTTCCATTCCATTAGCCATATATACTTTATCGCCATCTTTTCTAAATTTATCAGGAAACATTTCAATAAGCTTATCTCTAACCGGTAATTTTTCCACAATCATTCCATGTACTAAAGCTGGTACAATTGTCGGATGTTTAAACGATAACTTTATAAGTCCTAATACATTTAATGGCACATCTTTATGTTTTTTATAAAAATCTTTTGCTGACTTAACAGCTTTCACCTTAAATTCTGAAAAATTCTTTTTATTAGTTTCTGATATCTTTAAATTATCTATTTTTGTATTTTGATATTTTATTATATTTTCATGATTATGTAATTGGTCTAATTTAGCTTTTAACACATCTAATCTACTAATTAATTCTGCATTTTTTTCATCATTAACATTAATCATTCCATATACTTCTTGAACTTTATTGTCATAATATTTAAATAAATCATCAATTCTTTTTCTTTTCCAAGCATCCCAAAAATCATTATTAATTAAATCTTCAAAATGTTTAACCATTTCCTCTAAAGCCTTAATATTTTTACTCGAATCTATTTTTAGTTCTTTGACTACTATCTCATCTATTTTCTTATCATCTATCTTTTTAATTTTATTTCCAAGTTCATCAAGATGTCCGATACACTTAGAATAATAATTAATTAAATTATCATATAATTGCTTATCAATTATTTTTTCTTTATATTTTTTCTCAACATCACGCTTAATTTCTTCAAGGCTCTTAAACATATCCATATAATCTTCTATGAACATTTCAAGATCTGCATCATCCTCATCAAACATTCCCATAACTGTGTCAATATAATTTAATATTTCTCCATCAAGCATATATAAATCATATTTTAACTCCTTATATTCAGAAATTTTCTTATCATGAATATCATCCATATTCATAGGAATACTATTTTTAATTCGATATAATCTATCATCGTCTGCTGCTAACTTATGATAATAATTATTCCATTCAGTTTCATTTAAAATGCCCTCATTCTTTGCGTCATTAACTTTTTTCATTGCAACTTTACCAAAGTCAGTTATTCTATTATATTCATCCCTTATTTCACTCATTAAAAGACTTGTTTTAACACCATTTTCAAAGTCATTAACGATATCTTCGAAAGTTGCAATATCACTTATTATCGATAATCTAATATTATTTTTTCTATCTTCTTCTTGACGCTTTTCTTCCTCTAACTTATGTACTTTTTCATTATACTCTTGTTGTATATCAAAAATATTATTAAGTATTGCCTCACTATCAATAAAAGTACCTACTCTTTTACTAATATTAGTTCTATAATTAATCCCATTACTATTAACATTGTCCGGAATATTAATATCTCTAATACGTGCTGTAAGTTCTACATCACTAGAAACTTCATTTAGTGCTTCATCTCTAATCTGTCTAATATAATATAATCTAGCATTATAATTATTAATCATTAAAGATTTTAAATTAGCTATCATATCTTTAATTCTAGAATCATTTTCTCTATATGTATTTTTATCATCATCATTACTCGCACTTATTATCTTAGATCTTTCAAATAATGCACTAACATCTGTTTTAATAATATTATCTACAATACCAAATGATTGACTATCAACAAAAAAAGTAGAATATGTAAACTTTTTTAGTTCATCTTCTATCTTTCTTTTAAGAGAATCATACATTATCATGTATTCTTGTTTAACCGTTTCTATATTCATACAGTCCTCCTAATCAAGCTCAACCTTATCTATATCATCTAATACTAACAACTGAGCTTCTAATAAAGATCTTACTCTTTCCTTATATACCCTAATATTCTTTTCTAATATCATTCTCTCATTTTCAGTTTTTTCAGCTTTAACTAAAGCCTCATGTAATATTGAATTAGCATTATTCTTAGCTTCTTCAACTATTATTCTAGCTTCTTCTCTTGAAACTTCTTTCATCTTATCAGCAGTTTCTTGGACCGCTAAAATAGCTTTTTCTAATTTTACCGTATCACTAACACTATTTGTTTTCAATTTTTGATTTAACTTATCTATTTTAGCAGCATACGTCGCATTCTCTGTATTAAGTTTTTCTAATCTACCAATTACAATATCAATAAATCTATTAACTTCATCAATATCATATCCACGATCTACTATACTAAATCTCTTCATAATATCACCATTATAAATCTATATTTTCTTGTTTCTTATTGCCATCTTCATCTGATATTGATCCCTCAACATTAACATTCTTCGGAGTACACAAAAATATACCTACTCCTATTTTTTGTAAGTCTCCGCCAATTGCATATACTGTACCACTTAAAAAATCGATAATTCTCTTAGCTTGCTCTGCTGTTACTCTCTTCATATTAACAACTACTGTATTTCTTTTCTTCAAATGATCAGCAATTTGCTGACTCTCAGAAAAAGCTCTTGGTTCAAGTAAAATCATCTTACCAGTTCCTGTAGGTACCGCTACACTATCAGCAGTATAATATGAATCTTCATTCGTATCTTCATCTGAAATTATCTCTTTAATCTTGTTTCTAAAGGCCATAACAAAATACCTCCTCTATTCTATAACTAACATAATTTTATCATAATTAAAAGTAAAATTCAAGCAATTTATTTAATTCCCTCTAATTTATTAATTTTTACTCCTTTATTATAAAATTTACTTTCATATTCCGTCATAATATTATCCTCATTTAAACAATCAAGATTTCTTGTCATATACTTAATTTCATATCCATAATTAGTCAAACTATCTAATGAATAATCAAACAACAATACATTATCAGTCTTCATTATAATATGACACTTATCCCTAAATATATCATCATATAATCTAAGAAAATTAGGACTAGTTAATCTTCTCTTTGCATGCCTATCTTTAGGCCATGGATCAGAAAAATTTAAATAAATTAAATCTATCTCTTTATCAAAAACTAAATTTATATCCTTCGCATCCATCCTAACTATTCTCAAGTTATCAAGTTCTAATTCATTAGACTTTTGAATAGCTCTAACTATAACACTATCATATTTTTCTATTCCTATAAAATTTATATTTTTATACCTCTTAGCATTTTCAATAATAAAATCGCCTTTTCCCATACCTATTTCTATATATATTGGATTATCATTACCAAAAACACTCTTCCACTTACCCTTGTTCTCCTTTGGATCTAACACATAATACTTTCCTAAAACAATTATTTCATTAGCTCCTTTAACATTCTTAAGTCTCATCATTACCTCCATATTAAGTATGTTAACATATTAATATATCTTTGTAAAGAAAAAGACTATTTCTTATATTTAGTCCTTTTCTTAACCCTATTAATAAAATAATTATAATCAACATAATCAAATGATTGTTCAAAATCAAACCATTTTCTTATTTCACAATATTCATTCTTATATTTATCTATATCATTAAATATATAATCTTTATTTATATAAAATTCTTTAAAATTTTCCATAAGTTTATTATTATCATTAATCTCATTTCCTAGTAACTCAATCAAAGAAATACATTTATCTATATCATTATCCATATTTTTAATTACATCTACATAACTATCAATCTTTTTACCAAATAATTGTTTATTTAGTAAAGCAAAGATCAAATAATATATAACACTAAAATATATAATAATAAATATATATTGACCAGTCTCTTTCTCAAAGCTAGTCACCTCTTCACTAGTTATCTTAGAAATTCTTACAAGTTCTTCTTTCCATTCATCATTATCAGGAACATTCACTATCAACGTAGAAACAAGCTTATTTAGTTTATTCATATCTATTTTTTCATAATCATATATATCATCTATCCCCATACCACTTGCATCATATCTATTAACAACAACTCCCTGATCAACCTTATTATTAACAACTATATCTACAACATCGCCATATACATCAACATATATTCCATTATACACATTACTATCATCAGGAACATATACCTCACTTATCTCATAATTATTATTAACAAAACTCTCCGTAGTAACTTTTTGATAATTAGAATTTAATGCACATATTGTTGCTACTAAAGAAATACCAGTTAAAACAATTGGTGCACTATTATATAAACGTCTCTTTTTCTTAGCATCTAAATATGTACTCATAACATTCATTATCTTAGTCTTATATTCATTTATCTCTAAGCCAAAATTCTTAATATCTTTAATATTATTATTAAGCGTTGATACATATCTATTAAAAATCTCTTCATACTTTTCGTAGTATTCACTACTATTATCCATAAACAAAGATAACCTATAAATATTTATATCAAATACAGATAAATCACTCATTGCATTAATCTTTTTCTTTATATTAATATAATTTTCAGACTTATCATCCATATTATTTATTATTTCTTTTAAATATTTTCCCATCATACAAGATAATGTTTCTGATTCCGTATTTATCGTATTTATTAAACTACTATTATCATCAATTGCTAACTCTCTACTAATAACCAAATCCAGAACTTTAACAAACCTATCATTATCATCATTTATCTTATCAAAAAATACTTGACATCTAGGATTATTAATAATTTCAACAAAACATTTTATCGCAGCATTACTCTTCTTAACACATAAATTAATCTTTTCCTTATCCCATATTAAATCATTTATCTCGTAAATTAAAACAAGAAATCCTTTATATATACCACATAATCTTATTAATTCAGATATATCCATTAATTCTTGACTAGATAAATCACCCATCTCTTTTTTATTAGAAAAAAGCATCTCTATAATCTTTTCCTCAGATTCAGATAGTTTACTATTAAATAAAATATTTTTATCAACCAAAGAAAGAAAACTCAATTCCTCATTCATTCCATATCCCTCCAATTAAGCATATGATAGCAAATTAAATATATCATGTCAATAACCAAAATAATTATTTTGAATATAATACTATGGATGTGATCTTATGAATTTTTTTGATAATACTCCCATAAATAATAACCCAATGCCTATGATGTATAACCCTATGATGCCAGACATTGCTAGAGAATTAAATGATATATCTAATCGTCTAAAAAAACTAGAATTAAGAATATCACGATTAGAAAATGAAAAAAACAACGATACTTACAAAGAACCAGATACTTCCCTATATATGTTATAGGCACTAATCTATACACATATATGCAATTATCATAGATTAATATGGGAGGAATAATGAACAATAACTTTTATGACATACCAGAAAACTGGTATAAAGAATTTAATGATACTTTTTATTCAAATAATATGGCCTCTAATCAATTAGCTACTATTAATTTAGCCCTTGATCGAGGAAATCTCTTTAATAATCTCTATGATCCATATAAAAACTATAAATATAATAATTTAACAGCTACTAACAAAAGAGAAGAACTATTACTTAATGTACTAAGATATGATTTTGTTCTAACAGAACTAAACTTATATCTAGACATTTATCCAAAAGATAGAAACATGATAAATCTATACAACCAATATCTAGAAGAAAAAAAGAGAGCTTGCTTTGAATACACTAAAAATTTTGGTCCTCTAACTCTAGATGACCCATCAAATAATAATAGCTGGTCTTGGTTACAATCACCTTGGCCTTGGGAGGGAACAAAATAATGTGGAAATACGTAAAAACTTTACAATACCCCGTAAATATTAAGAAAAAAGATTTAAGAATGGCTAAATATCTCGTTACTCAGTATGGCGGTTCGTATTACAAAAGGGACATCAAAGGAGGCTTATATGAACTATTGCAAATATTTAAGAAAAAGGAAGTCAAAACCATACTGCTATATAATAAGGAAAGAAATTTCATTTTCATATTGTAAGGAATGTAATAATAAGGAATATAAAAAATCCGATTATAAGTGGAAAAGTCCAGCCTTAACCGGACAATCAAATAACAGTCAAATGAGAAAAAATGCACAATCATTGGGAAAAAGTGTTCTCAAAAAAACAAAAATGCACAATAAATCGAAAAAATTGACAAAATTAGAAAGAAATAGATATAGTGTATTCAGCAATGATACTAAAAAATGCTACCTATGTGGTAGCACCTATAAACTAACGTGGCATGAAATCTATGCTGGAAAGAATAGACAAAATTCTATGAAAAATGGTCTATGTTTGAGAATGTGTTTAAATTGCCATTCTAGAGAGCAAGAAAATAGCCAATTTAACGATTATTGGCATAAACAAGGTCAATTATACTGGGAAGAGTTTATTGGTTCTAGAGAAGAATTTATTAAGGTATTTAGAAGAAATTATTTAAAGTAAAAGAAGAGGTATTACTCCTCTTTCGTTTCTACTTTAGTCCATCCTTCTGGAGTCTCTCCCTCCTTTGTTTCTGGAAAGCCAACAAATGGTAGTGGACCTTTTATAATTTTTTCATCCATAATATTCCCCTTTGTTGGTTTTGTATTATAGCATATAATAAAGAAAAGTGCAAATTTAACATAAAAAAAGAAGTAGACACTTAGCCTACTTCAATTTAATATAATCTTATATTATCCCAGCTTGTAGTTCCATTTTGGAAATTAAGATTCACTTGTCTTTGAACCTCAGCATAGTTAGAACCTAGAGCATTCTTTCTTGCATCACCATTACCGAAGTCTCCTCTAATAGTCTTTTTTACTAAATCTAATATATTCACACTTGTTTTTTGTGCTGGTGTTAGGATTTCATTAACTCTTGCTTGTACCTCACTATATCTATCTCCTAAAGTTTTTTTTCTTTCTTCACCATTACCGTATTTACCAGCTATAACTTCTTTAGCCAATTCATCTACTGATTTATTAACTTTTTTTGTAAATAAATCTTTTTCCAAATACTCGGTAGGATTAATTCTTATATTGTTTTCATTTCTTACTTCAAAGTGCAAATGACCGCCATAAGCAGTACCTGTAGCACCCATGTATCCAAGTAATTGTCCTTTAGATACTCTTTGACCTTTAGATACTTTTACAGTGTTATATGCCATGTGTGCGTATAAAGTATAGTATCCATTATCATGTTTAATTTTAACATAATTACCATAACTTCCGTTAGGCTCAAAAGAATTACAATTATTTCTTACTTCAACAACTTGCCCTTCAGTATGTGCTACAATATTTCCTAATGTATAACCTTTATTTACAACATCAATCCCGCCATGCTGTGCTCCTTTATATTCTTGTGTTACTTCACAAATTCCACTTTCTAATACTCTACATTTCATTACTATCATTTCCTTTCTTTTCTACTTTACTTGCGAAATAAAATGTCATTATCATTATTACCAAATCTTTATAATCTGCCTCTACTATTCCTTTGAAACACATAATTGTATAAGATAATACAACAATTAGTGATAGAATACTCTTTAAATCAATTAATTTTGCTATTCTTTCTTTGATTTTCATTATATTTTACCTTCTTTCTTTGATTTTTCCCATTTGTCATGGATATATGAATTTTTATGTAAATCTTTTGTATAATGTTCATAAACCTCGTATGCCCTTTTAATTTGTACATCATCCTTTTCGATTCCTTTTTCTACATCAGCAAGAAAATTCACAAGAAAATTTCGACACTGATTTTCATCTATTTTATCAATTTTCTTTGTTACTGGTTCTAGTTGCTTGTTTATTATTCTTTTACTACCTATTAGTATTGTAACTATTATACCTACAAATTCAGTAATAAATTTTAAAGTATCATAAATTTCACTAACCGTTATACTTTCCAATTTTATCACCTCACTTCCATCTACCTATTGCTATAACACTAAACTTATAATACGCATACGATGCCTTGGTAGGTCGTGCTATACCGACTGTTCCGAAATTCTTGTTTGTAGGTCTTATATCGTCTGAACCACCATTTGCATTAAGCCAGCCTGCCCAATTGCCACCATCTGTTTGTTCATTTGATAATAAAGTGATACATGTGTCAGGTATACCAACAAATTCTTGAGGATAATCATGTAAAGTGCCTTTTCCACCATACAGAGAACCCCAAGCTGTTTCTACAGCAATATTTTTTATTTGAGTAAATCGACAAATCATTGTTCCATCAGCGAATTTTATCCAACTTCCTTTTTCATTGTTGCCTTTTTCAATAATTAATCCCAAGAAATTATCAGTTATTGCTTTAGCATCTAATTTATCAGTAGATAGTTCCCTTATCCAAGCACCCTTACTATGATGTTTCTCTGTCGGCACACTATTTACAAATACCTTAGTATAATCATCGTATTCACCTATTTTGTCAGTTGCCATAAGTTCGAAATCATAATTTTCAGTATAACTGAATGTACCTGCTATAGTGACATTATTAACTTTAAATGTATTGCCAGTATATGTTGTTGATACTGTTGTCCAACTTCCCCATGTAGTAGCAGTTTTTAGTTTAGATCTTACCTTAAACGCAATTGTATTACTGGTCGTTCCAATCTTACCATTGAAAAAATTACCAGTCGCATAAATTTTGCAATCTGTAGAAGTTCCTGAGCTTCGTTTTATAGTTACATCAGTCTTATTGATTGATACTTGTATGTAATTAATAAAATTGCACACCACGAGAAATTCTTCTGATTCATTTCCTCTCGAATCTACACAAGTAACTATGAACTTAGTCTTTAATACATTACTTTCTGTATAATAAGTTTGAATATCGTTTAGATTAACTACATTACTTGTTGATAGTCCACTATCTTGCGTGCCATTTTTTACCCTATAACCAGTAATTGTAGCACCAGTTGGAGCAGTTGCAGTAATTGTAAATTTATTCTGTGATGCGTGCCTTAATACACTTGTAGTTAATGCTTTTATTTTAGTGTTTAATTCAGTTCTTGTAGCACTACTAATAACAGGTTTATCAGTTATATACAATTTAAATGTTGCCTCTTTGGAACCTATCAAAGTTGTTCCGTTATATGTTTTACAAGTAACCTTTGTTTCAATTCCACCTTTAGCATATGATCCTGTATTAGGATAAGCATTTTTTATCTGACTAATAAGTTCTTCACCCATTACCCATGGATAGTTAGACAAATTAGTTTTTTCTACTATTGTCCCTGTCAGTGTTCCAATGGTATAAGTTAATGTACTTGTAAATGAATCCACCTTTTTACCTATTGTAATCGGTATATTCTGTCCCAAATCAGTATTAGCTATTGCTATATCACTGGCTCTAGGAATTGTAGGGAGTTCTATTTCTTTACTAATACTACCAACTGGATAATAATTACTTAGTTTACCATCTACGCTAAATGTAATTCTTATTTTTTGAGTACCATTATTCTTATGTGATATCGATATATTTGTTCCACTTACCCATGTTTGATAGTTATTATTATTAAGTGAATAGCTTCCAGATGTTACGGACAATGTTTTTACTGTTTCCCATTGTCCATTTTCTTTTTGTCTTTCTATTTTTATACTAGCACTTTTAGTATCGTTAAAAGGATAGTAGCTACTGTTATTTCTTTTTACTTGACCTACGATTGAAATTATTTTAGTTGCATTTGTTGATATGTTATCGTTAACTGCAGATAAATTATAATCAACCTTTAAGTTAAAACCACCGCTTGGAGTACCAATATTACCATTAAATGTTGCCATTAATTATCACTCCCTATCCAATACCATGCTTGACACTCTCCAAATTCATCATCAGTTATTTTTTCCTTTTGAATAATCCCTTGTTCTTTTATAGTTCCTAATATTTCAAGTAACTTTAAATAAGCACCAGTTCTATCTACTTTCATAAGCAAATTAGCTAAATCTTCCCTCAATTTACCATCACTAACATACAGACCTTTGTTATTTAACAAAGAAACTATGTCCTCATCGCTTTTAGATAGTTTTAAACCATCAATATCAATTGTTACCAAAGTATTAACAAATTTTTCTACACCATTAGTATTTATGTATTCAATTACACTTGCTTGCCATTCCGATTTAGTTTGAGTGATCCTTGTGCTAAATTCTTCTGTTATAGTTTGCTTTTGATTTTCTAGTTTTTGGTCTAGTTCTGTGTTGTTGGTATAGTTATTATTCAAATCTTTATTAGTGTCATTGATTTGATTTTGCAAATCATTTAATTCATCATCCACAACTATTAATAAATCCACTACTAATTTTTTGGAATCATTATAAGTAGTATTATCTTTTTCATATTCGAAATCTATTACAAATTCATTACTTAAACTTGTAATAGCACCACTTGTTAGAACTGATAAGGTTATTTTATTATTTGGTAATCCAAATGTAATACCAGTATTCTCACTTTGAGAACTAACTGTTGATTCTACTTCTGCACCTTCAAATTTAGTGCTATAACTAACTAAATAGTCTTTGTTTTCTAGAGGTTTCAGTTCACTATCAACAGGTATTGTTATGTTGTATATATCTAGTTCAGTTTGATATTTTGGTACTGAATTTTCTATTGTTGTAACCCTTGTACCAACAGATGAAACAGAATTTGATATTTCCTCCACTGTTTGCTCAGTTTGACTTTGTTTTGTTTCAAGTGTCCCAATAGTTTTGCCTTGTTCATCAACTAGTTTAGTAGTATTAGTCATAGTAGTATCTAATTTGTCTACATCTTTTCTTATTTCGGTAACAGTACCGCTTAATATTGTTAGATTTTCCCCAACTTGATTTGCTTTTGTATCATCAGTATACTTAGTAGCTATTATCCAATCATTTTCTTCAAATATTTCATCTTTTGTTTTAGTAGTTTGACATCTATATAATTCTTCATCCTTAAGCCATAAATCCCCACAATCATATGGTGGTGATGGTTGAACAATAAACACTCTTCTTTTACTATCAGCAGTGTCCTTAGCTGTATTTGCTATTGCTAAAGCTTGTGTTACATCAGTATCAGTAATTTTTATCCAATCATAAATTTCATTATCAAGTGAATATCTATAAGCATAACCAGTTTCTTTATCATAATAAAGATCACCTAAATGATTGTTTTTTTCATTATCAGTAGTCCAATTTTTAGCGGGTTCATTATTATCTGTAGGAACTCCAGAATAAAACCAGGTAGTAATGTTTCCATCTACCTGGTCTTGAAGTTCTTTTAAGTTTTTTCCAGTTGCAATAACAAAATTATTTAATTCATTTTCAACTTTATTGAGTCCATTTTTTTGTAATTCATAGTTTTCTTTTAACTTGAAAATATCTTTAAGATTATATCTTCTTTCTAAATCTTCTGGTGTTCGTAACTTATTTATATCTCTTTTGTTTATCATTTCGAATACACCTTACCATTTCTTACCTTGAATCCCAGTTCTTCAAGTATTTCCTTTTTTTCATCTAAAGAAATATTTTGATTATTCACATAATTAATTATTTGATTGTTATAACTATTATAAGAAGAGTAATTCATTTTAATAAGCATAGCTTTTTGAGGAACACTTAAATCCAAGGAATTAATATATTTAATAATTGCTATCTTTCTACTATTAGAATTATTATTTTGTTTTTTTAACTTTTTTATTTCATTATCACATGATAAGTAAACATTATATTTGGTAATTAATTTTGCAGTTTTATATTTTGTACTTGTTTTATCTACTTTAGTCCACTCATTATTACTATTTTTATAATATTCTTTATCACTGATAATAGCATAATTATCATATAACTCAACCTTATCATAACCATTTATGGCATTCTTTGATAATTCGTTGATTTGTTTTTGAATTTCCTTACTTTGATTATACTTTTCGCTATCTTTTAAGGAAGAACTTTGTATTTCTCTCTTTTTAGCATATAATTTACTAATTTCACTTTTAACAGAATTAATATACTTATTTTTTAGTATATCCTCATCTGTAGCAGTAGAACTATTAGATTTTTTAGTCAATTCTTCGCTTAAACTATAAAAATCAGAAATGTTTTGATTTTTAAGATTGCTATCTACAGTAAATTTATCTTTAACTGGTGCTAATAATTTTCCTGTAAAACTGTCACTGCCACTTTCGGCTGCTTGAGTTAAATAAGGTAATGTATAATCTCCTATAGCCCCAGCATATTGATCTAGTACATAATTTATTTTATATGGACTTATATTTAACTTTTTCCCCAACCAAATACTAATACTATCAGTTGTTTCATCATATTGTTCTGCATTAGGCAAGTTTTGAAGTCTCGTAGGAACTAAATCACCACCATACCAAGTTTCGTTATTAATTGCTTGTTTTATAGGAGCAATTAAACTACTTTCATTTGGATCGGATGGTAGTAAATTATTTTCAATCAAATCTGCAAGACCTTCCAAATCTATTTTTTTTCCATTTGCTCCATCTATTAAATTTTGAAAGAATTTTTGCAGAACACTAACTACTCTACCTTTTGGAATCTTAATAAATTCTCCATTGCCATATTTACCAATTATATAATAATTATTTTTAATATAATCAGATAATTCCTCATATTCGTCATCATCACCCCAAAGCATTCCCATAAGAAGTGCTGGGGTAAGTCCAGCAATAGTCCATCTAACTGCCAATTTAGTAATTCCTTTAATACTTTCAACTCTTGCCTCTTGAACATTTCTTACCTGTTTTACAGCACCTTGTACTCCTGCATTTAAGAATGTAACACCATTTCTATCAAGAGTTTTAGTTATATCTCCTCCTCTTTTAAAGTTAGTAGTTATTTCGGAAGCATTATACATAGCAGTTTCTATACTATCTCCTGCCTCAATGGAAGAAATAAACTCAGCAAGCCTAGGTGCCATTTCTATAACCTCATTTATTTCACTAATCTTCTTTAATGGAGTTATTTTGTCTAATTTGCTAGGTACTATGTTAGTTCCAGTATTATAATTGAAATATGTTTCATATGAACCACCATTTGCAATATATAGTTGTTTATATTGTCCATTATTTTTTATTTGCATAATTGCTTCTGGTAAATTTTTAATAAATAATTTAGGATGTTTACTGTTAATACTACCATCTTGAATATCTTTTAAAGGATTAGTTATCATAAATGTCGGATTATATTCAGTAAGCAATCCCCTTCTAATATTATTTAATTTATTTAAAAACTTAAATGTTTTAATGTTACTAGGTTTCAATGCCTCATATATTTCATCTGATATTTCAAAAGTTACTTTTTCACCTTTATCAAAAACAGTTAAAGTCGCAGGACTAGTCTCACTACTTTTAATTAATAAATCATCACTATTAATTTCTTCAACAATATTATCAATATTTTCCTGATTTCTTATTTGTTCGGTTTCAATACTATTTAACAACTCAAGTCCAAAATTATTTCTTAAAGCAGAGTTAACAGTTTGCATAGTTCTAAGTGCCATTGCATCTTTTAATGGAATTATGTTACCATTTCCACCTTTAGCTTTTTTTACAGGATTGTTAACACTTGCTTTTTTACCTAATAAGAAATCCATTTGAGTTTTTGTTTTAGTTTGTTCTCTAATGGTAGGTACATAATGTGGATATTTTTTATTGTAATATTCCATACTATCTTTTGATAATACTCCATATTTAACAAGCATTTCTAAATTAGCATTATTATATTCGTAAATATCATCAGCCCAAGATTCAAATTCAGGATATTTAGTTTCATATTCATTAACTACTTTTTCTGACATATCAGAAGTCATACTATCCCCAAATACAGCTTTATTTGCTTCATTAAATCTATTTTGTAAACTCATTCTATCAATATTGTGTTTATGATACATATATTTACTAAAATCATCTAACAAGCCACTATTCTCGATAGGCTCAAATATCTCATATAATCCTTTACCTATTTTATTGCCTTTATCATTGAATCTACCATTTCCTATTATTTGATTAGCAATTCCATTAGATAAAAGTGAATAATCGTACTTAGAACTTAACTCTTTATTTTTAACTTTTCTTGCCAGTTTATCAACATAGTATCCTTTATCAATAAACTTAATAGTAGCAAGTTTTCTTAACCAATTATCTTTTTCTTCAATAGTAGTAGGTTTTTCTCTTAATATTTCTGCCAATTTTTCGGATTCATTTTTAGTATTTTTTTTAGTTGATTTTGATATTTCGTTTGGATTTAAAACTCTGTTTTTATTAGAGCTACTTCCTATATCGTCTCTAACAGGTAATTTAATGTCAGACATTTTAGTTTTAGTTCCAGCTGATGGAAAGTTTTCTTTAAGATACTCATTCCACTCTTTAGCACTTTGAGAATATTTTTTTGATACATCTTTAAAAGAAATTAAATCTGTATCTTTACCACTGCCAATCATTAAACCATCATAACCAAGTCTTTTTATATATTGTTCCACGCCATAATTATTCGAATATAATTTATTTTTTCTTATATTTAATTCTTGTGCTAATTGTTGTTCCCAAATTTGAAAATCATTTTGTGTCTTAAACATTAAAGGATTATTTGGCAATAAATCATTATCTACTTCAAATACTTCCCCATATTTTTTTGCATAATTTTTATCCAACGTTGTATATAATCCCAATCCATAAAATGCACCATTTGATCCTGTATTTTCGCTCACACCTCTATATGCTTTTACCGTGTTTTTATCATAAACTCTTTTACAGTGCATTCTCAACATCGAATCGTTCTCTTTTAAATTAGTGATATCAATATCATTACCTTCATTATTTTTCAAAAGAAAAGAACTATTATCTAGTTCTTCTACATCATATTTTCGTCTGTTCCCCAATCCACTGGAATCATTCTTACTATTTTTCGAAAGATTTTCTTTAGTGGTTTCAATATCGTTTTCTTCAAAAACTTCATTTGCCTTATCACCAAGTAAATTATATAATTTTTCTGCAATTTTTTCAATAGTATTCCTTTTATGATTCAAAATTGCATCACGATTTGGATGAGTAGGATTTAATTTAGCACTTTCTGGAATAGATTTTTTTCTCTCTGCAACAGTTAAATTTCTCCTATTTTTGGTATCGGCAGCTTCTATTTCACCAAGATTATTTGCATATTGTTCATTTCCAAATAAAATCGTTGTTCCGGTTGGCAAATTTTCTTCGCTTTGAATATAGTGTTGTATTTCATGAAGTAATGTGCCTCTTAAACTGTCATTATTATTAATTAATTTGTTTGATACTTTGATTGTTTTTGTTTTCGAATTGTAAGAAGCATTTCCCTTTATTTCGCCAAAGTTTACAGAAACTTTTTTCAAATTAGGATACATTTCATATAATGTTTTAGCCTCAAAAATATCAGATAAATCATAATTTGTATTTTTTATAGGATTTTTAATGATATATGTATTTGTATCGGATATTTCAAATTTCCAATTTCCTTTATTATCCTTAAACCATCCTGTCTTTTTTCTGATATCTTCGTTTGTATAATTGCCCGTATTTTCTAATTTTAATGCAAAATCATATCTATTTTTAATGTCCTGATATTTATTATTAACTTTGATACCATTTTTCATTCCTTTAATACTAGTCATCATATATTTGGTTTCATTAAGATTACTTCTATTACTATAATAGGTATCTTCCCACATAGTTTTTAACTTCTCAACAAAACTTACATACTCATTAGCACCAGTACCCTTAATTTTTTCTGCTAATTTTCTAATATTATTTAGTATTTTCTTAAATATATTTGGTTTCTTTTCAACAACTGATTGAATGAATTCTCTATTGCCAAACAATTCACCACATACATCTGCCACTACTTCATCTGATACATCATTAGTTTTATACCTTTCCTTTAATGATTCTAATGATTTTTCAAACTCAGGATCTTGTTTAGCATAATCAAGTATTAATTCCTTCATTTCTTTTGTTGCTATGTCATGAGTTATTTCATGAACAACCAAAAACTCAACATAATTATCAGCATTAGGATTTAATTCAATTATAGTTTTACCATTTTCTTTTGTAATTAATCCGTTAACAGGTACACCTTGTTCATTAGTTATATTAGGATTGAATCTTATTATATAATTCCTATCTTTTATTATATTTTCTAGTAGCCTAATAGTGTTGTTCGATCTAGCAGTATTATTTAAATACATGCTGGCGGTTCTTCTTAATTCATTTATATTTGCATTAGAACTTTTAACATATTGATAATTGCCTATTGGAATACTATAATTAGCATTATTAACACTAGTCACATCTACACTTCTTAATTTTTGAAGAGCATTTCCAATTGAAGCATATTGTTGTCTAGTTAAATCTTTAGTTGTAGTAAAACTCATATCTGGCCTTACTTCACTTACATAATTCATAGCAGTAGGCACTTTTATACCAACTTCATTTAACATTGTTTTTATATAACTGCCTTTGTATCCTTCAATATTAGGATCTCCTAATTTAAAACCTTTAATATCATTTAATATTTCAGGCTTTATTTTAGTCATGTCAACCTTTATATCACTAGCAGGCATATTTGCATTAGAACTATTAAAATCGTTCACAGTAGGCAAAATAGCCTTATCAGAATTGTTAACATTACTTTGCTGATTATATACTGGCAAATTAATATTACTTTGATTTGTTTTTTCTTGCTGAACTATATCTTGAACTGTAGGTAAACTTTCTCTTGTTGGTAAAGAAAAATCTGTATCAGTATTTTGATTTTGAATGTCATTTAACTGTTTTTTTAATTCATTTAAATATTGTTCTTGTTGTTTAGTTATATTGTTGTTTTTTTCTAAAACTTCTAATTGTTGTATTTCACTTTGTATTTGTTCTAAATTCTCACCACGAACATTGATATTATGTGATTTATCATTAATATTTTGATTTATATTATTTGTAGTGTTTGTATTATTTTCTTGAATTTGTGATTTTTCATCTCTGTTTATTTTGTTATACTTTAATTCACTAACAGTTCCTGGTGCTTCCAATATTCCGCCAATAACACCGCCTACAACAGCAGCATTCCATACTTGATTCCAATCTATTTTTTCGTTAGAACTATATGTTGCATTTTTTAAATATGGATTAAGAATTTCAGACATTGCTTCTTCGAATCCTTCACCAACAATATGGTATCCATATTTAAGAGCTATATTGGCTACTTTTGAACTTGCCTTTTTAGATATTTTATCTATTACTTTCTCAGCACCATAATCTAAAAATCCTTTACCATTAGTTCCAGGAATTCCGCCGGTCATCATTTCTGTAGCAAATTCTACAGCCGCACTTCCTTTAGCATATTTTTCTGCTTGTTTAGTAGTAGCACCTTCTTGTAAAGCTTGCTCATATCCACTACCATAAGAACTTGCATACATAGCAACATTACTAGGAGCATCTATCGCTAATTGAACTCCAATTTTTTTAAATTTACTTAAATTATCTAAGTCATCTATTTTTCCAATATTTGCTCCGCCACTCAATAATGCTCCTTCAGCAATTCTTACACCCTGTTGTCCTAAGCCATATGCTATTTGACCACCAATATTATTTTCCTTTATTATTGAACCATTTATTGCTTGATTTTCTAGAGAATTTTGTAATCCTGTTTTATTCCATAACTTTTGAGTAAGATCTTTTTTTATAAAGTCATTACTATTTTCTGTTTGTCTTTGAGATAAATCTTTTCTTCCAAGTAAATTATATGCACCGCTCATAACTTTTGAGTTAGCTTTATTCATCCAGTCTAATTGACTTTCAGCTTCCTTTATAGCACCTTTAGTAACTAAATTACCTGTGGATTTGATACTATTTTTTATTCTTTGCATTCCAGAGTATTTTAAATCTAATGTTCCATCAGCGTTTTTTATAATTTTTGTTTTCTTTTCTATTTTTTGCTTTGATATACTTCCGTTTGAATTAGCTATAAACAAATGTCCCATAAAAACTACTCCTATCTTCCACCACTTTTACCACCGTAACCAGCTGAATTTGTTCCACCGCCTTTACGTGTGTTTGCAATTCTTATATAACTATTGCCTTTTAAATAATATATAAATCCATCTTTACCTTTATATACAGGATAATTTTTACCATTTATTTGAAAAATATCATCTGTTTTTGTATAATTCGAATTCGAACTTGAATTAGAATTCTTACCACTCAATTCATTTGTTCCACCATCTGTCAATGAACTTCCACCACTACCACCATAACTAGCATTTATACTAGCCCATTTTTGAGCATTAGCAATAGCATCTTGTTGTTTTTGATATGCCATTTCTTGTTCCCATCTTTGTTGTTCTAATCTTTGTTGTTCTTTTTGATATGCCATATTTTCATTATATTGTCTAATTTTTTCAGCGGTTTCATTCTCATAATTAATTTGACTCTCAACATCCTTATATCTATTGTAATAATTGTTATTAATAGTATTATTCCAATTCAATCTATTATTTTCTTGTTCTGATTTATAATTAAATCCTTCCAATGCAATATTTAATTTATCTTGTAATGCTTTTAACGCATTTTGTGCTAATGTTTCATCATTTGATAACTGTGCCTGTCTTATTGCATTATCAAACTCTAATGCAGCATCTTGCATGCTTTTTCTAGCAGTGCCAAGTCTATTTTGATAAGTATTATACATATCAACTTTGGAGCTTTCAGCATAGCCACTATTTGAAAGACCGTTACTTACAACATTTTCTCTACTAACACCATACTTATCAACTTCTTTTTGATAGTCGATATAGGATGATTTTGCCTCGTTTTGATATGCTTGTTCAGCCTTTTTCCTTTGTTGTTCTATCAAATCTTTCTGATATTGAAGGTTCTTATTAGCAATATCTTTTTGAGTATTTTCCCACCTATCAACCATATCTTGTTGTTCCTTAGTAAAATTATTTCTTTCATTTATCAAATTATCATAAGTTTCATTATATTTGTTTAATTCGCTTTGTTTTTCGTTCTCAACATCTTTAAATCTCTTATCATCATAATTAACATCATAAATTGCCATATTATTATCACCTCTTTACATATCCGCCTACAAATGACTCTAATGTATAGTTATTTAAACCAAATGGTTTAGTAGAACTAAACTTCATTTGCAAACGTTTCCATTTTTTCTTTTTTATTCTATAAACTATATATCCTTTAACATTATCATAAGTGTTAACTTCCTCAAAATCATTACTATCAGTTTTAACTTCTATTTTTATATTTTCACCTTCTACTTCAGCAATTCCACCTCTTTTGTTAGTGGTTTTTTGATATTCAGGATATTTAAAATCATGGTGCTTAGTAGTCCAATAAGAATTTATTTCACCATTAGTCTTAGTCAATTTATAAATTTTATTGTTACCACATAAATAAAGCACTCCATTTTTAACAGAAGTGCAACTAATATTACAAGATAATTCCCAATAATACCATTCATATTCAACATTAATATTTTGATATTTTTGCCTACTATCAGCTAAATAAATTTTGTTATCTATAATCACTAAAAGATAGCCTTCCCACTCTTCTAGTAGCATATTTTTATAATTTACTTCCTTTAGCAATTTGCCATCAATCATACTAGATCTATGTGCCAGTACTTGTTCACTGGTTATATCGCCACTAATAGCTTCCATCCCTCTATCTGAAAAGAACACTATGTCATCATTAAAATTTATTCCAGTAGAAACGCACCCTGTTGATATACTAGAATGTGTACTTGGATAAACTTTACCATAATTATTATCTAACACCGGATTATGATAAAATACTGTTGTATTAGCTTGTGATGGTTCTTTTAATACCCATAGAGCATTATTACTAGGTATTAGTGCTTTAACCTTTGCCAAATCCATCCCCTCATTACAATAATCTAAATCACTAACATACCTAGGGTCTTCTAATGAACTATGGAATATTGCATTAGGATAATCTTGATTGCCACTAAAGAACACTCTGTTATCAAATACAGCTAACATAGTGCATTTATTAATTCTATCTCTATATCCTTGAATTGTTTTTCTGAATAATATTTCTACATTATGCTGACCTTCTGTAGTAGGAGCAGCCGGAGCAGAATTAAAAGTAATACTTCCCTCTGTAACATTAACGGTAAAATCTTTCCCTTGTACATAAGTTATTTCATTTAAGCCTACAGTTACTTTAACAGTCACTGCATAATTACTGTCTATATTTTCAGTATCTAGTTTAAACTTTGTTGTTTCTCCATCACCTATTCTTAGATTTTTTCTAAGACCTGTAAGCAAGTTTACATCTTGATATGTTGTTCCCTCACCGGTAGCATCTCCTATAGTTGTAGTTGGAATTGTACCTTCCACTTCTTTTATTTCAGTTCCGTTATACTCAAGATAATTTAAACCATCTTTTATATAAAATATATTATTAAATATAAATGCTTGGCTCCTAATTAAATTCATTCCAGTAAATATTACGGTATCATTATCATAAAGTTTAGTCCCAGAATGAACTATTTTATGAGTTTCATTACCTATATCATAAAAAAAGAGGCCAAATATGGTATTATCGTATTCTTTTACTAATTCCATATCAGGCCTTGTCTCTATACCAGCACTATTATTTTTATAATTTTTCCACATATTTAAACTATCAGGACTTCTTGCTAAATTAGTATCACTATTACTAAAATCGACACCAGCAAAGTTATCTACTTTTCTTGTTACTAATGCCCCACTTGGAACGCCACCTGAACTACTATAAGAACTCATAAGTGTCATCTCCTTCTATATAAATGCTACCAGTATGAAATCTTGGATCTAATCTTTGTAACATTTGTTCATATCTATTTGAATAAACTTGTCCATAACTAGCTGATATATCAGATTTAAGTAAATCACCAGCTACACCATAAGGCATTATTTCAAGTACATCTGTTGATAAATCAAAAGTAAACTCACTATCTTTTGTATCAGCAGTTATTTGTTTAGGATACTTATAATAATATATCTTAGCAACACCATCACCATAAAAATTAATAGTATTACCTACGATATCATTTTCAACTCCTCTAACAATGTTAATTTGAAATAAATCCTTTGCTATATCAGAAAAATCAATCTCATCACCTTTAGTTACCTCTAACTCTTCTTTAGCAGGTATTTTTTTTATTCTAGCAATTTCATTTTGAATCTGATTTATAACATCATTTATTTTGTTTGCTATATCAGGATCATCAGTTAATAATTTGCTTTTATCATTAATTTCCTCGATTAATCTTAATACTTTTTTCTTCATTTCTAGTAATGTCATTATCATCACTCCTATATACATCCTTCATGGCAATCAAATCTTTTTCTATTTCATCTAATGTAGCCATTTCATATGGTGGGATTATATACCCTTGCTGTTCATCCCAAATCAAAATCACTCCAGTTGCTAATTTCTGCTTTATAGTACTTATTTCTTCAGTAGTAATTGTTTCTTCTTTTCCTAAAACTATCATTTTCATTTTTCTTTCATCATGTATTTCAGTTACAAGTTCTAAATCTTTCAAAGTCTGATGTACTTTTTTATCTTCAGTCCATTCATCAAATGTTAAAGATTTATTAACTTTCCTTCCAAAATACTGTTTTAAACTTGGTTTTAATGTATAATATTCAACTTTCATTATTTCCTCCTACTATTTGGTCGTGAGGAGTGGAATTGCACCACTCTTAACACTAATCACACGATAAAAGAGAGATTTCTCTCTCTTTTTTTTTAAAGACTTGTCTTGATACACACAATTTCTTTAGGTCTTACTAAAAGACCACCATACACATATAAACCCTTTTGAGCTGTTTCAAAGCCATCTTGAACTTCGTAGTTAACTACTTTTTCAATTTGTTCTGCAAATGCAACAGCTTTTTTAGTTCTTAAGAAATTAAGAACTTTTCCGTAACCAGTAATTTCATAATAAGAACTTATACTTGCTTTAGCTGGAGAAGTAACCTCAGTATAAACATAAGCACTTGATTCTCCACTTCTTGTATAATATGTTTTGCCTTCAACAATATCTGTATCAGTTGTAACAGCATATGTTGGATCTAATTTAGGTAAAAGGTTTTCAATAGTAATTAAAGCATTACCATATTTACCTACAATACCTTTCTTAGCCATATCAACATTGTTAGTATATAGCTCTGTTAAGTTTTGTCTGATTTTACTGTAAAATCCTGGATCATTTTCTGAATATAATTCAGTGTTTTTAGGAACATTATTTCTATATAATTTAACAAAGCCTTCTTCTAATTTTTCGACAGCATTTGATTTAGTAGCAGATGTACCATCAACCACTTCAACAGTACCAGCATTAACACCATCATTAACTAGTTTAGCAACATATTTGTCTCCTTCTTCAGAAAGTGCAATTGCTCCTTCTTCGCAGATTGCTTCTAATGCTCCTGGAACAGTTTGTGCTTTATCAACATGATCTATTCCAACATTGAAATAATACATTTGATCCATTTCGAATTCTTTTTTAGTTACACTTGCTTTATCTCTCTCAATTGAAACTCCTGGTGTATATTTTCTTACTAAAGGTTTATCTGCATTTAAAATTATTACTTTTCTTGCATTATGTGTATCTTTTTCATATTTGAAATCGCTATGATTTCTTAATGAAGTTATAGTCTTTAGGGCTCTTTCATACCCTTGATGCCAAATCGTTTGTCTTGCATCATTCATTCTCTATCACTCCTTTATTTCCATTTTCTTTGAGAAGCCATTACTTTTTCCCAGACACCTGGTTTTTCCCATTCCTCAGGAGTAAGTGCATTTACCTCATCTGGAGTATAAAAGTCTTTTTCTTCCTTTGAAATATTGTTTTTCATGCTTCCTATCTTTTCAATCTTTGGTTTAGACTGATGTGTAACAGTATACATTTCATATATTGTTTTAATTGGTGTTTTTGAAGTAAATTGACTAGCAAATTCTTTGAATTCAGAATTATTTAGTATTTCTTCTTTTACACCTAATTCCGCTAACTCTTTAACTTGTTTTTGATGAGTTAGTTCATCTGCAAGAGTATTAAATATAACTTTCTCTCTAGGTGTCATTTTGTCTGCACCAATAGCAGCCAGTCTATTTGCCTCTTCTTGCATTTCTTCAAATCCTAAATCAATGATTTTAGTAGCCTCTGCTTTGCCTAAAATCTTTTCATCTTCTTCAGAATATTTAGGTTTTGAATAAGCAGGTATATCAATTCCTTGTTCTTTATAAAATTCTCTCATTCTTTGATTAGATTCAGAGATATCTTTAGTTCCAAGGCCTGCCTTTAATATACTGTCAGTTTCTTCATATTTGGCTAATTTATCAGAATATTGCTTTTCCATTTTCCTTTTTTCTCTTTCGATTTTCTTCGGAAGTAAAGTATTTAATCTATCATTAACCATCTTTTCTACTTCTTCTGCAGTATAAGTTTTAACTTCTTGTTTTTCTTCCTCTTGAGAAGTGGTATCAGTTAATTCTATACCTTCCTCATTTTCTTCTACTGATTGAGCTTCAGTGTTTTCAGTTACATCTGTAACAGGTGTTTGAACATCATATTCTTCGTTCATTTTTTTCCTCCTATTTTTTTAAGTGTTTGACTTCACTATTCCATCTTCTTTTAAAGTCTTACAATGCTTGGACTATTAAAAAGCAACAACTATTGTGTAGTCATTGCTTGATTAATTAATTGATTTCCATATTGTCCTATGCCAGTTATATCTTGTTGATTAGCGATAAATTTATTAGCTTTCATTTGCAATTCTTGAGCCTTTGTCTGAACATCTGCTATTCTTTGCTGAGATTCTTTCATTTTCTTTATTGCTTCTTCTAACTTAGATTTAGGCATTGAACTGTCATCATCTAATAGACTTACATATACTTCTAGTTCTGCTAATCTTTCAGCAGTAAAGTATCCTGCCTTTAACATATTCTCAAGTGATAATTCTTGAGCATATTTATCATAAGGGCTCTTTGGTGTAATATCTATCTTTACATTTGCTTGTAATTCTTGTAATACACTATAAGGTACTTTTACTGGTCTAGAACTTACTTCACCAGTAGCAGGATTGGATTCTTCATAGTCTATTACTAAGCCATCGGTAGCATATGTCTTCCACATATCTAACCAAATTCTTGCTAATCCCTCTAAAGTGGTCTTTAATGACAATGTTTGTTCAGTTACTGGCATCTGTGATGCTTGCTGTACTGCCAATATTGCCTTACCACTCGCACTTTCCGGATTAACATCACCAGTAGCAATATCTCCAGCACCAGCTAATTCTCTAGTAGTAGATATTAATTCATTCATTACCTTTTCAACATCTGCACTCATTTGCGCTGGCTGAAGAACTCCAATTGCCTTCTTAACATCATCTACATTTATACCATTAACTTTAATAGTGCCACCAATTTTGTCTATTGCATTAGGATTTTGTATTTTAGATATATCAACAATTTTTTGTGGATAAGCGGTAGTTTTTGCAGATATTAATCTTCTCATTATAGTCTTATTAATTTCTAACTGGTTAGGTATTAAATATCTGACTTCACCTTCTCCTCGAGCATATCCTTCTTTTTCTTCCCAAAGCATGTGCTCTAGTGGATAAAGTGTAAGCCCTGTGTCTTTGTCTTCTTTTATATCACAATATCTTGTTGCTTGACTAAAATGGACTGTACCATTTTCTTTATATAGTTTAGTAATAATAGTTACCATATCATCTTTTTCTTCTCTAGAGTCTTCTCCAGCTTCTTCAAAAGTATCATTATCACCAACTATATACCTAAGTTTGTCCTCTGACACTCCTGATAATCTAGCCATTTCAATAGTATTAATAACTGGTTTTCTATGCTTAATTAAAATATATGGCTGATTCTGTATATCTGAATCGTTCTCATTGCCATAATATACATCGTTCTTTGATAATATCTCATTTTGTGGCATATTTGCCTTCTCATCATAGTCAACATAAATTGGGCACTCATCATTAATAGCAGAATGTTTGCTTATTGCTCTTGTTTTGTAGTCCATATTGTCTTTTTCCCATACTTTAGCAGCTAGTTTATTAAGAAGTTCACAGGTTTTATTTGCTACATCTTTAAACTCTTTATTTTCAAAGTTTTCAGCACTAAACACAGGTAAATACATATTATTGTTGATTACTCCGACTTTATACTTAATTATTGGCTTTATTATATTTAATTGAATGGGTTCTATTCCGCTGATCTTTAATCCAGCCCATTGATTACCATTATACATTCTATAATTTTTATCAGTATCTGAATATAGGCCTTTTAGTCGATTATAATTTCTACCTCTTTCATATAGCTCCCATATATCAGTTTCTTTTACTTCGTTTAAATCCATCATGTCACCTCCTAATTAGTTAATATCTTTCTGTCCTAATCCTGTTCCATCATAGTTATCTATATTAGCCATTATGGTATCGTAAACATCTTGTTTCTTTCTTTGTTCAAAAGCATCTATTTCATTTCTAACTATTTTAATAGGATTAATTTCAGGCATTTTTATCTCTTCATTATTCTTTAATTTTTGACCATTTTTAAGCCCTAAAGTATAAGCTAAAATTATAAAAATACCAAATAAAAAAAGTAATGCTATTGTTTCCATTACTTATCACCTTTTTCAAAGTCATCTGATTTGCTTTCTTCAACAATATCATTAACAACGTCTTCAACGGTTCTTTCTTCTTCATCTGCCAGTTCTATAATCGCATTTGCAACGACTTGAACTATTTCTTCAGTTATTTCCTTATTATGTCTTTTTCTATATACTCTCTTTTTCATTATATGATCACTATCTCCTCTCCATAATCAGCCTCTAGTGGCTCTTCTGACTTGAAGTTAAATACTTGACTTACTTTTATCGGTTCAACATCAAATACTACTTGTGTCCTTGAATAATAGGCTATAGCAAGCCCCATAACCAAATCATCATGTGCTCCTTGCTGTGCCTCAGGTCTTCCCTTTTCATTTCTGACAAAAGTTAGCATTTCTTCAAGTGTTAATTTATCATTTATTAATTCAACATTTTCACGAACTATTTTAACTAGTTCTGCTATTATAACAGGTCTTGTTAATGAAGTGGTTTTGAATCCATAAGACTTGTCCATTACACCTGTATATCTATCTTCTTTCTCCCTTACGAACATATTAGGATAACCTAATCGTACTAATTCTTTATTAGGAAAACTACTAAAATTACTTTCAATACACATAAGAGCAGGTGTTACTACACCAGTTTTTAAGTTCTTATTAGCATAATACCAGCCTAAACAATACATTTGCCTTACATATAAATCCTCATCCATCTGATGTCTTAACCTTGCAACTTGTTTACCTGTTTTAGCATTAAGAACGTGTCCGGTAAACCAATCAGAGCCATCACCAGCAGTATCACCACCTACACAATATTTGTATAGGTTAGGCAATTCATATAGTTCTATATAACCATTTTCGTCGTTTACCCATTTTACATCAGTAATCTTCTTTCCAATAGGCATTGTATCATCATATTTATATTCAAAATAACCAGTCTTGATTGGTCTAGTTATTTCTTGCAATCTTCTGCTTACTGCTCTCGCATCAAATACAGTCTTTCCTAGAACACCCCATTGACCTAAGCAGTACACATTATAATAATACTCATCAGTATACTTATAACTTTCTAGTAACTTCTTATAATCTTCATCTAAGAACTTATTATCCTTATATGTTGTATGTACTATAGTTAAATTATCTCTTGGTACATCAAAGAACTTCTTTTTTAACCAATGATTAATATCAATTGGATTAAAAGATATAACTATTTGTTTTTTAGTTCCTTTACCTCTTAATCTGACATCTAATTGATTAAAATCACTTTCTAGTATTTCAGAAGCTTCTTCTATCCATATATCAGTAAGTTCTCCTTTGCTAAAAGTTACTGATTTTAACTTTTCAACATCATCTAGTCCACTAAATATTATTTCATTGCCATTAAGTAAACACTTTATTCTTAGATCACTTTCATTTATTTTGAAGTGCATACCTAAGTGCCATTTATTAATAACTTGCTTAAACAAAGCAAATGTACTATCTCTGTTGCTCTTACCAGTAGCACGAACTGTCAATAGGTTCATCATTTTTGAATTAAGTATTTTATATATATATCTTTCAACAACAAAGAAAGACTTTCCACTACCAGCGCCACCATAAAATATCAAATATCTGCTTATATTATCTAAATAAGGTATATATACATCATTAAATACTTTTTTCGATATTGATATTTTTATTTCTTTAGTCATCTAATTCAACTCTTATATTGAAATCTAAATCTGCTTCAAATCTTTGAACATATTGACCATCCATTTTATTTAATAAATCGATTGCTTTCATTTTATCGCTTATATATGCTTCATTTTCGTATTCTTGCCCGTTTTCGCCATAAGTTGTATTTGTTTGTATTCCCTTTACAACTTCGGTTAACCATTTCATACGTTCTTTAGCACTCATAATAGTTTTATCTTCTAATTGAACCATAATCTCTTTATACCTTACCTGAACCTTACTAGAATTAAATAACTCGCAAGCCCTAACATCTATAACTTCATCTTTGTATTTAGCATTGTAAGCATCTTTATATGCTTCTCTTTGACTCATACCTTTAACTATGTTTTGAATAAATTTTTCTTGTTTTATGTTTAAAGCCATCATTATCACTTCCTATTTTTATACAAGTTTGTCTTCTTGTTTTTTTGTTTTTTTTATTTAAAATTTCATCTTTGCAATAATTGTAATCACTACATACTTTGCAATTAAAATTTTTCATACATTTATTCCAATTCATAATTTTACCCTTTTTGTATATTCTTCTTTTATTAATATCTTTCCTTTTTTACTTCTCTTACCGCAATATTCCCTTTCAAAACTTGCTAATATAGCATCTATGTATCTTAAGTTTTCTATATCTAAATATCCTTTGTTCTTCATATCCAAAAACTCACTTGTTATATCATAGAATCTATCTTCATCTTTGCTTTCTATCAAGTGTAAATATGGATGTGAAGTTTTACCACACAATATCACACCATTCCAGTAAGTATATGGACCGTTATTTCTATTGGCTACTAAGAAATGATGAAATGTATATATATCTCCCTTTTGCAGAGAATAGCCCATAAAGTCGTAGTTCAACTGTTTAATCTTAAAATCATTGATTAATAGTTTAGTGACCTCTTTCATATGATCACCCCTTTGCTATATTTAATTCTCTATTGAGGATATTTGCATAATAAAAGAGACTATTAGTCTCTCGTAAAGGAAGTTATATGTTTCGTTTTAGTAAATACTGTACTAATGACATAACGGTAAATGTTAGTTTTACTTTTTTAAGGTGCTTTTGAATAGGTATACTAACAAACTATTCTATTAGCCACCTGTACACCAGACTTATATCATCAGTACACTATCTATTAAAGATAGTATAACAATACCATAAAGTGAGTTCTCCATAGAAGGTAGTCTATAGCTCACTATCAAGACTTGCCTTCACTAAGGCTATGGTATTAGTAACCCAACTGTTAAGATAGTGTTAGGTATTATGTGTGAATTATTTATTTTCTCACGATACTAGTGTATACCTAATTTTGTGCAATTTTGTGCAATTTTAATTTTTATACAATTTTTCTTTCATTTCTTCAATATAATTATATGTTTGTCTAACACTGTAGCCAACTAAACGATAAAACTTATAAACAGATCTATGTTCTATCCATCGATAAATGTATATCTTGTCATATACATCTCCTTCTTCTCTCATCTTAATTAACTTCTTCTTTAACTCATAATTTAGCATATCTCGTGTGTTTCTACTCTGATTGATTAATCTATCAACTTCATCTATTTCACTTGTGTAATCAATTAAATTAGTGTCTGGTGAAGTATTGCTAGTTGTTATAACTTCTTTTGGTTTAACTGCTCCTGGCATTACTGATAGTATTAACTCACTTTTCTTTTCTAGTGCTTCGTTGTAATTTTTTTCTGCTTTTTTAAATTTTTTCAATAATTCATGATATTCTAAATACATTAATTACACCCCTTTTAGTATCTTTTGTAATTCTTCCTCTGTATATCTCCTATTCTTATAAGGACAGTTCAACTGTTTTTCTCTCTTATTTAATTCAGCTATCATTAATTGTCTATTATCTGTTGTTGCTGCTAGTTTTGTTTTTAATTCTTTATATCTTTCTTTGTCATCAATTAACTCCTCATACTCTAACACTATTTTATCTGCTAATATTTTTAATGATATTATGTTTATCTTGTTTTTATTTCTATCATAGAATTCAAAATAGTCATCATTGTATCTAAATGTTTTCCTTTTTACTTTCAACTTTTTACTCTCCTCTATCAAAATGCTCTTGTAATTTACCATTTTTCATTCTGACATATTTAGTAATATCGTTGTTGTAGTTGATAACAAATCCTTCAACATTTCTTTTTACTTTGCTTTGATATTTTTCGTAAATACTATCTAACTGTTCCTTATTTGGTATATTCACTAATTCTATTACCTCAGGAACTACACCAATAAAATTAGGTATTTGTTGATTTACAAATGGATAAATAAACAAATCATGATTGTAAATTAAATTATATAAATTATAATCATCATCTATATTTGCTTTTGCAAACATATACCATCTCTTGTCAAATTCATCAATGTTGTATTTCAAACAACCCATTCCTAGCCACTCGCCACAAATAGCACTGTTATCATGTAATTCATCAATTAAAACGTTTTTATTATCAATCAGCCATTGATATAATCCTTTGTATAAAATGTCTTTCACTTCTTCTAATTCACTTATTTTAAATATACTTTTTCTTTGAGCTATATATAATTCATTATTCTTTTTAAAAAATACTAAATTACTTCCATCCAACTTTTCCGTAATATATACTTTATTACCTTTACAGCTAACTCTTTTTGTTTTAGGATATATTTCCTTTTTTATCACTATTTATCATCTCCTATTATTTCTTTATATTTTTGTAAAATTTCTTTATAAAAATCTATTAATAATTTAGAACAATTTTTAGGTAATCCATATTTTGATACTTCAACAACTGTTTCATTTTGTTTTATTAAATCTTCTAAATAATTTATAAACTCTTTTTGTTGAGTTTCTTTATCTTTCGTTGCTTTATTATAACCAGTTGTATATGGCATACAAATATTGTATAATCCCTTATTTACTTGTTCCTTTAATTCTTCCAACTGTAAAGTTTTAATTGATAGTTGCTCTTGTAAAATCTCTTTTTCTTCTATTAAATCATTATATTGTTCTTCTCCTACTTCAAGTTGTTTCTTTAATTCTTTATTTTCATCTTTAGCTTTATTACTCCCACTTTCTTCTTCATATACTATCTCTAATATTCTTTGTTTTAATTCACTTTTTAAAAATCTGCTATTATACTTATAATAAATATCACCAGTATCGCAATTATGGTTTATTATTAATGTTTCTATTTTAGATAGTTTCTCTTTTAATTGTTTGTTTTCTTTTTCAAACAAATCAATTCTTGCTAACAATTCATTTGTCATTTATTCGTCACTTCCTTGTTCTATTTCTTGCATTATATCTAAAATTGTTTCTACAAAATCTTTATCATCAGAATCAGAACTATTCATAACATCTTTAAGACATTCTTTTAATATATTCCAACGAGTTTCTAATCCAACAATTTCTTGTCTTTGCTCTAATATAGTTTCTTCTCTTCTGTCATTACTTCTTTCTAAATAAGCAACTCTTTTGTTTAGTTGTTTGTTTTCTTCTAAAATTGGGTTAACTACTTCACTGACTGTTGCATACATGAGTTTTCCATTACTAGAATTAACATCGAATGCTTTAGTATCTTTTCTAGTTTCATAATTGTAATCACTAGATAATTTTTCGTATGTATCATGAAATCGTTTAGTTATTTCTAATATTTCTTTGTTCATTATTATCACTTCCTTGCTCTAGTTCTAAAAGAATGTTGTTAAACATTTCATTATTTATACATAAACTGTTTTTTAATCTTAAATATGCTTTTAAATTTGCTGTTTCATAATTTAAAGCATTTGCCAACATACTGTCTTTTGTTATTTTGTTTTTTTCATAAAATTCTTTTATACTATGATAATTTTTCATAAATACACATCTCACAAGTAAAGTATCTTTTTTACTTTTATTTACTCTCTCTTTATAACCATTTATAATTTCAAAAATGTCTAATATATCATTTTTAGGTAATTGAAATAATTGTTTTAATACTTCTTCTTTGTTCATTCTGACACCTCTTTAAATATATTTAATACTTCTATTTCGTTTTCGAATAAATATCTTCTTTTTTTGTTTTTTCTATTTTATTTATTGCCTTATCAATTATTTCTTTTTGTTTTTCACATTGTTGTTTTGTTTCATTTAACAATTTAGCACATTGATTATAGCCATAAATTAACCAAATATAAGTTTCTTTATCTTCTCCCGTCAGTTTAGCCCCTAACTCATCAACTCTTTTCAAATAGTCTTTAATTTCTTCTTTATTCATAACTATTTCTCCTAATGTAATTACAATTGTAAGTATGTAAACATACATACTTACCAATTAAATAACTTTATTTACTTATTCTGATATCTTGATATCACTTTTTAAAGTTTTAATTTCTTCTTTTAATTCCTTAATTTTTTTAATTGATTTACTTCTTGTTATTAATGTTATTTCTTTATATTCTTTAATCATTTTCCTAAATTGCTTATCGTTTGATTCATTAAAATAGTCTGATATTTCTTTATCGGTTGCTATGCCATTTTCAATCATTTCATTTATAAAGAAACTTATCATCATTATTACTATTTCATCTTTTTTATTTTTCTCTTTCATCATCATCAATCCTCACTACTACATAACCGTTATCTCTATTTCTTTTAAGTTGAGTTGGAGAGGCATAAAATTCAATTGTTTCTTTTCTTACATTTAATAAGCTAGCTAAATATTCTTTAGTACCTATATCAATAAACTTATCACCTATATACAGTGCATATTCTTTCATTTTACCCATAATATTTCATTTCCTTTAAAAAATTAATTAAATCTTGATATGCTTGTGATTTTTTCACATATCTTATCTTTTTTCTAGCTCTATCTTCAAAATCAGCCTTAATCTTTAATTCTGTCAGTTTTCCTATCGCGAAATCGATTATCTCTTCTCTTTCTCTTGCAGTCATTAATCATCACTCAAAATCTCTAACAACTCTCTTATATCCCTTATGTCATACTCTAGATACTTTTTTACACTTGGTGCTATTTCTTCTTTTAACGCTTTAGTTGCTTGTTTATACATTTTATCAATTACTATTTTGATATCCTCCAGTTTGTATTTCATCTTCTTGTTTTCTTCTTTCAGTTTTTCTATTTCTATTTCTTCTGGAGTTGGCTCATCCAATCCATGTATTTCTTCATCAGTCAAGAATAAATCTCTTTCTTCTTCCATATTTTCACCTACCCAAATAATACAAAATATATTGCTGCTAATAAAATTAATAGAAATGATATTCCAGCAATCAATGCACTACTTAATTTACCATCGTGCATTATGTCATATGCCTCAAATTCTTTAAACAACCTTTTCAACCTTGCACTTATTCTTTTTAATTTTTTCATATCATACTCCTAATCTGTTAGTTTTAATGAATCAATCATTCTTTCTAACTCTATATCATCTTTTGTTTTTATTCCCAAATTTCTAGCTTCTTGTACTATCCCATTCAGAAATATTCTCATCTCATTTTTGTTATATTCAGATGAACCTTTTATCAAGTAATATTTCTTTGCTACAAATCCTTTATAATTTATTGGTTCAATATATTGCCAATATCCATCACAGATTCTAGTTACTTCCATTTCTTTAGGAAATATTCCAGCAATTATTTCTCCTTTTTCATCAGTTTTAAACACACCATAATCACATAACATTTCGTAATAAATTTGATTTTTTGTTTTATTTAAAACAGCTGCTATTTCAGTACATAACTTCCAACAGTATCTATTAGCCTTTAATGTTCTTTTTTCCACGTGTTTGATTATTTTTATATCATATACAGTATCTTTATCTAATCTAAATATTAGTGGCAAGAACTTTTCTATCTTTCCAGTATCATCTATCACTTAATTCTCCGACTATACTTTTTGCTAATTCTTTTTGTCCATGTGTTGCTAAAAACATTTTTACAAAACCAAATTGTTCTTTATTACATTGCATTGTACCATCTGTAATATAATGTATTATCCTTGCTATCAAACTTCTAGGATCTCCATAAAACAACAATCTCATATCTGTTACATTAGTAGTCTTACCACCAGCCAACTTGTTCCAGCATGCTTTTTTATGTGCCTCTTCTTTTTCTTTTTCAAGTTCTTCAACTGGTTTATTGCATTTAAAAGTCCGACATATACTAGGTCTCACCTCATATATCTTACATACTTTGTTAGTCCTATCATAAAAACAACATTGTAAGTTAATAGTGTCATCTTTTTGAAAAAATTCAGGCTCTATATTATTTTTAGAAATATACTCTTTTATCTTTTTTTCTTCTGCTTTAGTAATTGGTAGTGTTGCAACACAACATTCACCACAACGACTACAATTACCACACTTATCACAATAATTTATATTTTCCATATTTTAACTCCTAAAATGGCAGCATATCATCTGTCACTTCTACTCTTTTGCCAAAATTATCATATGGATCATCAATATTATCTATTTCCTCGGCAGTATATGAAGTTTTATTATCTTGTGTTTGTGTTTGATTGTCATTTGTTTTATTGCTGTTGTTTCCGATAAATTCGACATGATTAGCTAATACTTCAGTTACATATACTTTTTTACCTTCTTCATTATCATAACTTCTTGTTTGAATTCTTCCTTCAATTGCTATTTGATTTCCTTTTTTAACATACTTAACTAAATTTTCTGCTTGTTTATTCCATACAACAACATTTATAAAATCGGTTTCAGGCTCTTTACCTTGACCTACAGGTCTTGATATTGCCACATTTATTTGACAAAATGGTGTGTTATTTGAAGTATGTCTTAATTCAGGATCTCTTGATAATCTTCCTATTAAAAACACTTTATTCATTTTTTAATTCACTACCTTTCTTTATGCTCGTGCATAAATATATATTTAGAGTTATCCCCTATGTTTTTCATAAGCCACTCTGTAGCTTGTACTTTGCTCAAATGCGTATTTTTTACTCGGCTTTCATAATATTTATTTTCCGATCTCTTATGTAATTCTTCTTCATTTTCATAATTGCCCTCTATGAAGTAATAATCATAATTTTTGGCAATAACATGTTCTATCTTGTTTGTATCAGTTGCATATATTATTTTATTTCCATTTATTTTCAATTTGTAGCCACATTGTGGTACATCATGATACAATTTGATAGGAATAACTTTAAACTCGTTATATGAGTAAATTTTGCCTGTTTCATAGACGTCTATTTGCTTTTTGTTTACTCCACAGTCAATTAATTTTTTTACCAACCATTCGCAACATCCAAATCTTAAAGTTGGTCTTTCATAAGCTAATTTTGATATAGTTTCTTTATTGAAATGATCGCCATGGCAATGTGTAAGAAGTACTATTTTAAATTGCTTATAATATTCATTTAGTTTTTTAAATGATACTCCGCAGTCAATTAAAATAGTGTCTTCTATTATCAATCCATTACCATCAGAACCAGTATTAATTATTTTAAAGTTCATTTATGTTGACCTGTTTCACTTCAACTGTAGCAGTTTCTGCTGTTTGTTCAACTCGTTCTTCACTTGGAACTTCCATTACTGGTTGATTATCAACATAATCGTAAGTTCCATCTTCTTTTACCACTGACATATCCTTAGTCAAAGCTTCTTGCATATCTATACTCATAATTCCCCATTTTGAAATTAATTGTCTTAGCATTGTTTTAAAAGCCATGCCATTGAAGTCTTTACTCCAAAATGAATAATTAGTTCCCTTTTTTATGTCACTAGCATATGCTTGTGAATACTCTAGTGCATGCTTTTGCATTTTTTCTTTTGACCAGTATAAGTTTTTATAAAAACCATTTAGATATTCAAAATAAGCCATATAACCAATTATTGGTTTATTATCTCTTTCAACCTCATCTTCTATAAATTCAAATTGATGTTTACCAGTAATTTTGTCTCTACCTAAGTACTCACCTTCTCTTACTTCTATAACATCAATGTCTTTATATTGACCGCTTCTAATTGCTAATTGAATATAACCTTTATATCCTAGTTGGAACTGTGCTTTTTTAGATATTGTTTCATATTTTCTTGTTTTTTCATTATATTTTTTTTGTTCAAATGGTACTAAATAGTATTGGCCTAATTGAGGACTTGGACTTAAGTTAAGTGCTTCTCCAAGTAATGCTCCACTAAGAATACTTCCGGCATCGCACTCTTGCAAACTAGAATTAGTAGCTACCGCACTACTTATTGCTGCAATAAACTTTGCTGATCTTTTTGAATCACCTAACGTATTATTAATTAACTTTTTGTATCCTTCACTTTGAATAGCCAAACTAAACTTTGGTTTACTTTGTAATTGATTATTCATTAATGTATCCCTCCTGAATTAAATATTCTTTTAATTCTTTTAACTTTGATAAAGTTGCTTTTACTGTAAATGTCATCTCATAAATTTCTTCATTTGTTTTTTCGGTTTCTTCAAAATCATCAATAGTCATTTGACCTTGTATTGTTTCTTCAACTGGGGCTGATAATACTTCTTCTACTTTTTCAATAACTTGTTCTTCTTGTTTTTGCTTTTCTTGCACTATTTCATAATCTCTTTGTACTTGATCTAGTATTACATGTCTATCATTTACTTCTTTTATTGCTAATGATAGATTTTTATGTTTCAAATATTCTACAAGTATTTCATCATGACGTTCCATAGTATTTATTGTTTCAATGTCTCTTTCAACATTGTCTACTTTTTCAATAATTGCATCTTTGTATTTTTTTGCTAATAAACCCTTTTCTGTTAAAGCATCCAATCCAATTGATAAGTTAAGTTCATCAAACTTAATATAATTTTCTTTTAGACATGCCTTTGATTTTTTATGTTCTTCAAAAAAATCTACAATTAACACTTTTGCTTTGTTTTTAATCTCAGCTTCAACAATATCAATTTTATTTTTTAAAATTAAATCTGCATTTTGATATTTTGTTTTTATTTCTTTCTCATAAGTTTCATTAAATTTTTCATATGGAGCATTTATTTTTTCTTTTATAGCTTTTCTTTGGCTTTCAAAGTCTTTAAGCTCCTTGCCTAATTGTGTTCTCAATGTTTTAATTTCTTTTCTTGTTTCTTCACTGCAAACTAATGAATCTAGTTTTAAATCAGCAAGTCTTTTATCTAAATCTGCACCAACTTTTTCAATCTTTTCTGTTATTTTTGGTAATTGTTCTATTACTGCTATTTGCTTTTTACCATTCATTGTCTATTTCCTCCAAAAAATCTAACATTTCTCTTATTGCTTTAACCTTATTTTTTACTACATTTTTGGATGCACCTTTTTCTATTTCTCCTTTTTCTATTTCTTCATCTGTCTTTTTTGAAATTTCAAAAGCTTTTTCTAGTAAACTTTCAGGAGTGCCATTTTTTCTCATTATTTTCAATATTGTCGTTAAAATAGCTATTAGTTCTAATCCAGTTCCATAAATTAATGAGGAATTATCTGTAAACATTATTGCTGCTCTATTGTTCCCCTTCATTATTTCATCATAAAATTTTTTAATTTCTTTATTTATATTTTTATTTTCCATAATTATTTCTCCATTTCTTCTTCGTAGCCATTTGCTACTGCGTTTTCTAAGTCATTTTTGGATAGATCTATTTCTCCAAAATATGCTTGTATTAATTTTTTCTTACCAGAATTGTCTGGAAGTTTTGTCTTAATAAGTTCTAACATCGCATCATACTTATCCCAAAAATCTTTTTCAGATAATTGTTCTAGTCTTTTTCTGCTTACTGCTCGCCCAAAATATTTGTCCATTTCTTTGATAATGTATTCGATTGAATTGCATCTTCGAATATGATTCTCGAAATGTGCTAGTGGTACAATTACTTCACATGTTGGGCAAACTATTGAATATTCATGTGAATTTTTCTTTTCTTCACTAGTTTTTAAATATTTAATTATCCAGTTTGGCATTGGTGGTCTATCTTGATATTCACCTGCCAAATGTTCATCTAGTTTCATACAACAGTCATCAAAGTCGTATGCTTCTAGTTTTCTAGTCCATTCATCTTTAACCATTTGACCATCAGCGCTAAAATTTGGATAATATACTTTGATTTTTTGTAAAAATTTAAGTACCTCTTGCCTTTTCATTTTCTTTCCTTTCAAGTTCATCCAGTTCTTGAATTTCACGTTCCAGTTTATCCATTTGGCTCTCAGGTTTATTTCTTTTTTTCTTTGCTTCGTTATACTTTCTTTCCCTTTCTTGGGCTTGTTGAACAGTTTGTATGTTCTCTCTTTCGTAAGCATCGATTATTCTAGAAATATACTTAATAGTATACTTGCTATTTAAAACAGCTTGTTTAATAGCATATCGTGTCAATTCATTATCTGGCCACAATGATATCTCCTGATATTCAATAGAATTTAATGTCCTTCCAAAATTTTTTTCGATGATGCTATATACACTAACATCATTATCATTCTCATTCTCATTCTCATTATCATTATCATTCTCATTATCATTATCATTATCATTAGGGTTTTCAAAAAAACCATTCGCTTTTTTCGGTTTTTTGGTTTCTTCAGTAGTAGTATCAGATTTATCCTTTTTAGGTCTACCACCCAATTTACCATTTTCCTTATTTTTCAAGCATTTATTATTAAATTTATCAATATCTAAAACCATTTGATTTTTTATAAAACCGAACGGTATTTTAATATCATCATCTATTTTTGGATCATTTCCCTTTGCTGTTTCAAATAATGCTCTGTATAACCTGCCAAATTGTTCATTAGTTAATTCTTGCACTACTTCATAATGTGATAAATAAAATATAATGCTGTCCTTCATTGTTACCTCCGTTCGATTCAACCTCTCAACTAAACCCTTGACAAAAACATACTTTTTTGCTAAAATTAAGTATGTAAAAAGTATTGGTGTACTTTTTATTTTTGTATATCTGTGTTCTCAATACTAGCAGATATACTTTTTTCATATTGTTTATTGTTGTAGCTTATCATTAATGTTCCTACCGTAATTACTAAATAAAGTAATAATACTGCTTTATTTTTTTTAATAAACTTCATAGTTTGTCCCCTTTCACTACTAAGAGTAAAAACACTCTTGTAGATATTTAGATAGTTCTTCTATCTTTTTATCCTTTTCTTCTTTCGTTAATATAGTTTTTACTATAACTTTTAAACTTTTTTTCAAGTTATCATCTCCTATACTATTTATATTCGACATTTTTAGTTTGCTGACTTTTAATTAAGATGTTCCAGCATCTTTTTATTTACTTTTTCTCACTTCTAACTTATAATAAGTAGTTAGAAAGTGTGGTGAAAATATGACATTCAAAGATGAAGTTTTTTGCATAGTCTCAAAATTATATGATTTAAAAAGAGAAAATCCAAAGCTCTCATTTCATTGTTCTATAGAAACGCAAAACAATTTTTATTGTGGAACTCTTGAAATTGATGAGAATCACGTTGTAAATCAAGAATGTATAATATTAAATACAGTATTATTGAGTGACAAAATGAAAGACAATGCCGTTATTAAACTAAATAAATCCTGTATTTCATTTGAGGCTATTAAAGTTTTTTCTTATACAGAGCATGAGAATTAGTTATTTTTAACTATTTCCTTTTTTGTTATCTAAAAATTTTAATAAACTAAACTCAGTTTCTGAAACATATTCACCATTTTTTAATTTTTTAATTAATGCCTTAATTAATTCTTCTTTTAAATTTTCCATCTCTATCTCCTATTCCTCTTTTTCTTTTGGCATTTTGCCATAAATTAATTCAAAAAAATAAGTAGTTTCAACATTGTAAATATTTAGCATTTTTAATAAAGTACCTATTTCTATACACAATGGGTTACTTTCATATTTTCTTAGTGTTTCTCTATGAATTCCTATTTTTTCTGCCATTTCTTCAAGTGAGTAACCTTTCTCGGCTCGTAATCCTTTTAATTTTGCTGAAATGTTTTTATTTATTTCTTCCATGCTTACCTCCTTACAAAAAACATTATACTATGGCATTTTGCCAATGTCAATACTTTTTTGGCATTTTGTCAAAAAAATATTGTATTTAGTTTATTTTTGTTATATAATTGTATTGGAAAGGAGTAAAACTATGAAAGACAATAAAAATTACACTAATATTAATGTTAAGTATTTAAGAGAAAAAAAAGGAATATCACAAACTAAATTAGCAAAAGATTTAAATATTGATACCTCAACATTAGCAAAATGGGAAAATAACACAAGGCAAATTACATTAGAATGGGCTATAAAATTAGCAAATTATTTTGATATGGATGTTGGTAATTTTATTTCTGTTAATCAAATTAATAATACTTCTTCCAGAATAAATAATGATGAGGAATACAAAAAAATATTAAGAGAAAAAGGCTTAATGGATGAAAATGAAAATATAAATGAAGAAAACCTAAATAAATTATTAAAAATTGCAGATATGATTGAAGGTATAAATAAAAAAGAAGACTAACAATAGTCCTCGATAACAATAAAATATAAATCTATATTTATTTTCTTCTCTTCTAACATTTTAATAAACTCTTCATAATACATACTACACCTCATTTCGATTGCCTTTGATAATAACAAAGAAATTGAAATAAAACAATGGCTTGGCCATGAAAACACTTTTTTTGGCCATGAATGGTAATTTTTACCAATTACAAAAAATAATTTTAATTATAATTTATTTTTGTTATACTTATATAGTAGGAGTAATAGTAAAAAATGGAAGTAGTAGTAATTGAAGATGAATTATTTTGGCAAAACAAAATAAAAAAAATTTTAGAAAATAATAATATAGAAGATAATTTTTTATATTTTGATAGATATACTGAGGATTTAGAATGTATTATTAATGATAAAAATAAAAAAATTTATTTAATAGATATTGGATTAAAAAATTCTAAAGAAGATGGTACAAGTATAGCAAATATAATAAGAGAACACGATTGGAAAAGTATTATAATTTTCTTTTCTTCTTATAATGAAAAAGAAAATATAATATCATTAAGACTTAATGCACTCACTTATATAGAAAAAAGTAATAATCTTGAAAACGAATTACTTGGAGCATTTAACTCAGCTAAAAATATATTATTAGATGAAGACTTTATAGAAATATATTTCAATAATAAAAAAGTAAAACTTCATCTAAATGATATACTGTATATAACAAAAGAAAAATATTCCAAGTACTGTATGATTAACACTACTAGTGGTACAATAAGAATTCGTAATTCATTAACAGAACTAAAAAAGCAAACAGGCTTTAAACAAGTTAAAAAACACTTATTATTAAATGAATACAATGTTAAATATGAACTAAAAAACAAGGTAATCTTTAATAATAATGATGTAATAAATAAAATTTAATTAAAAATATGCTAGTACAGGTATTTTTATATATAAGGTATTAGGAGGTATTTTATGAAAAAGAAAAAAATTTTAGGTTACCTATTGATTTTTATTCCTTTTGCTTTTATCCAATACACAAGTTATCAAGGAAACTATATGGAAACAGGTTCTTGGGAAGAAACGTTTAGTGAAATTTTCAGTAGCTTGCCTCATGCTATTGGTTATAATTTGTGGCTCATTGCAGGAATAATAACATTAACAATAATTTATAAAAAAAATAAATAAAAAAAGACTAGAACTGCTGGAACAGTCTAGTCAAATGAAAAACGTTTAGTCTAGCAAACTAAAATATAAGAATATCGAAATAAACTTATATAGGTTTTTCTATATAAGTTTACCATATTTATTCTTAAATTTCAATTAATTTAATAAAATTTAAAGAAAGAAAGTGATGAACTTATGAAATATGGTGCAATATACGTAAGAGTATCAACCGATGAACAAGCAAAAGAAGGATACTCAATTGAAGCACAAATTAAAGCAATTAAAGACTATGCAAGAAAAAACAATATTTATATAGATGAAACCTATATATTTAAAGATGAAGGTATATCTGGTAGAAAAGCAGAAAAAAGACCGGCATTTATGGAAATGATTAAAATTGCAAAAACAAAACCAAAGAAATTTGATGTAATTTTAGTGCATAAATTTGACAGATTTTCAAGAAACCGTGAAGATAGTATCGTATACAAATCATTATTAAGAAAAGAATACAATATAAACGTTATCTCTATATCAGAACCTCTAGATCCAGATGATAAAATGAGTGTAATCCTAGAAGCCTTTCTAGAAGCAATGGCAGAATATTATTCGCTAAACTTATCAGAAGAAGTAAAAAAAGGACAACTAGAAAAACATTCACAAGGAGGATTGCAAACAAGGCCTAGTTTTGGATATGATGTTTCAAATAATAAATTAGTCATCAATGAAAAAGAAGCTGAAATTGTAAAATTTATTTTCGAAAGTTATACAATTAATAATATACCTATGTTAACAATTGCAAGAAAATTACACGAATTAGGAATTCGAAACAAAAACGGAAATTTTTTTGAAAACAGATCATTGTGTTATATTTTGAATAATCCAACTTATATAGGTAAATTAAGATATACACCAGGCAGAAGAAACACATACGATTTTGATGATCCAAACACTATTTTAACGAATGGAAACCATGAACCAATAATTGATATGGATACTTGGAATGCAACACAAACTAAATTATCAAAAAATAATGTTTTTAAAAAGCCAAGACAAAGAGTCGATTATTCACTAAAATTTTGGCTTAAGGGACTCATTAGGTGCAAAGAGTGTAATTGTACTATGGTAACCTGTAATCGCTCAAAATTAAGGTGTAATGGCTACAACAAGGGTAAATGCACCAATCACAACACAATTTTAATAAAGGAAGCTGAAAATATAATCATTAATCAAATAAAAAAAGATTTTTCAACACAAATAATCAAAAACATTGTTGATAATACTAAAAAAGCAAAAACAACAAACGAATATGAAATAATAACAGGGAAAATTAAAGATTTATCTGATAAAGAAAAAAGAATAAAAGAATCATATATAGATGGAATTGATACATTAGAAGAATACAAAGCTAACAAAGAATTGTTAATTAAAGAAAAAAAACGACTAGAAGAACAATTAAATTTAATTGAAAAGCCTAAAAACAATAATAGTAGAAAAAAAGAAATAATAGAAAATGGTAAGAAAGTTTATGAAATACTTGAAGATAAAAATATTGAAATTCACAAAAAATATGCGGCTATAAACAAGTTGATAAACCACATAGAATACGATAAAATAAGCGATTGCTTAGAAATATATTATAATTAGTCCCTTTTACAAAAAGGCGGTGCCAATGGCGAGCTTGCTGCCGCCTGGAGATATCTAAACCAAAGGTATACTATGCCAGACGACAAAGGTAAAGCTATTTTAACAGATATCGGTACTGAAGAACTAGCCCACGTAGAAATAATATCAGCCATGATTTACCAATTAACAAAAGGAGCTACTCTTGAAGAATTGAAAAAAGCTGGATTAGACACTAACTATGCTGAACATGGTACATCCCTTTACCCAACAGATGCATCTGGAGTACCATTTACCGTAGCTTACTTTGCATCTACTGGTGACCCCCTAGCAGATTTATCTGAAGATATGGCTGCCGAACAAAAAGCTAGAGCTGTATATGAAAACCTAATAGATTTAACTAATGATCAAGATGTTATTGATATTCTATTATATTTAAGGCAAAGAGAAATTATTCATTATACTAGATTCAAAGAATTATTCGATGAATACAGTAAAAAGAAATATAAATAACATGAAAAATATAGCAATAAAAAATGATAATGTAGGACTTACATTATCATTTAATATTTATAATTTTATAAAAAAAGAACCCTTAGAAAAAATCTAGGGGTTTGTCTATACTCTGAGAAAGCTATTCAGCTTTCTTTTCTTCTTTTACTTCTTCATTTTTAGCTTTATTTTTAAGCAATACTTCTTTTCTAGATAAATTTAATTTACCTTTCTTATCATATCCCGTAGCAATAGCTAGTACATAATCACCAACAGATACGACATCACTAGTCTTATTTACTCTATTTAAATCTAACTGCGATATATGAATCAATCCCTCACATCCAGGCCATACCTCAACAAAAGCTCCAAAATCTTGAATATCTACTACCTTACAATTATATATCTTACCAATTTCTACTTCACGGGCAATATTTTCAATTCTTTCCCTTGTCTTATCAATTACTTCTTGATCCATATGATATATCATTACTCTACCATCATCTTCTAAATCAACCTTAACAGCCTTATCATCATTAACAGATACTACATTACTACATTCCTGAATAATCTTTGTAATCATTTCTCCACCACGACCAATTACATCCTTAATCTTATCTGGATTAATCATAAATGTACAAGTCTTTGGAGCATACTTAGAAACTTCTTTTCTAGGTTCCTTAATTTGTTCTTCAATAACATCTAATATTTGCATACGTGCTTTCTTAGCTTGTTCTAAAGCTTCCTTTAAAATTTGCTTATTAATACCACTAATCTTAATATCCATTTGAAGTGCAGTAATACCTTCTCTTGAACCAGCTACCTTAAAATCCATATCTCCAAGATGATCTTCAAGGCCTTGAATATCAGTAAGTACCGTATAATCATTTCCTGATGTAATAAGTCCCATTGCAATACCCGCTACTGGAGTCTTTATAGGTACCCCAGCTGCCATTAAAGCCATACAACCAGCACATATTGTTGCTTGACTTGAAGAACCATTAGATTCAAGAATTTCAGACACTACTCTTATCGTATAAGGAAATTCCTCTTCAGACGGAATAACATATGATAAAGCTCTTTCACCCAAAGCTCCATGTCCAATTTCTCTCCTACCAGGACTTCCATATCTACCAGTCTCACCAACAGAAAAAGCTGGAAAATTATAATGTAACATAAATCTCTTTTCATCCTCAATACCAAGGCCATCTAATACTTGATGTTCTCCTAAAGCACCTAAAGTAACTGTAGCCAAACTTTGTGTTTGTCCTCTCGTAAACAAAGCACTACCATGACATCTTGGAAGCAAATCAATATCCGTAGATAATGGTCTAATTTCATCCATTCTTCTACCATCAGCTCTAGTTTTTTCTAATACCGTAATATTTCTAAATATCGTATATTCAATATCACTAAATACAAGCATTACTTTAGTAATAAGTTCCTTATATTCATCAGGTTTCATAGTATCTTCATACATTTCTTTATACTTATTACATACATCCTCTTTTACTTTATCAAGAGCTTCATATTTCTCAATCTTATCCTTTATTCTCAAAGCCGCATCTATTCTATCAGTACAAAATTCACAAACATCTTTTCTTAATTCATCAGATATTTCTAATTTCTCATACTCCATCTTAGGTTGTCCTATTTCAGCAATTATTTCTTCTTCAAAAGCAATAAGTTCTTTAATAGCTTCATGTCCAAACATTAAAGCTTCTAACATATCCTCTTCAGATACTTCTCTAGCACCAGCTTCAACCATATTAATAGCTTCTTTAGTACCAGCTACTGTTAAATCAATATCAGAAACTTCAGCTTGTTCTACCGTAGGATTTATAACAAATTCCCCATTAACTCTACCTACCTTAACAGCAGCCACTGGTCCATTAAATGGAATCTTACTAATAGATACACTTAATGATGAACCAAACAAAGCTGTTAATTCTGGAGAATTATCCTTATCTACAGACAACACTGTATTAACAACTTGTACTTCATTTCTAAAATCTTCTGGAAATAATGGTCTAAGTGGTCTATCTATCATACGAGCAGCTAATGTTGCAGCATCCGTAGGTCTACCTTCTCGCTTAATAAAACCACCTGGTATCTTTCCAACAGAATATAATTTTTCATTATAAAGAACCATCAATGGAAAAAAGTCCGATAATAAATTAGCATTATTAGAAACAACAGCTGTTGATAAAATAACTGTATCTCCATATCTAACTAAAACTGCACCATGAGCTTGTTTAGCAACCTCACCATGCTCTACCACTAACTTTCTTCCATGAAAATCTAATTCAAATACTTTTTTATTCATACATACTCCTCCTATAAATCATTTAATTCTTCTCATATTATTAAATTATCTTCAACTTTTTTAATATTTTCCTTCTCGGTATCTTTTTTCAATTTGACAAACGTCTAAGAAATAATTAAACAAATTTAAAGGCACTCAAAAAAGAGTGCCTACTAAAATCATAATAATTACTTTCTAAGTCCAAGACCTTTAACAACTTCACGATATTTAACAACATCATTCTTAAGTAAGTAATTAAGTAAACTTCTTCTCTTACCAACCTTCATTAAAAGTCCACGTTTAGAATGTTTATCTTGCTTATTGTTTTTTAAATGTTCTGTTAAAAGTTTAATTTCTTCAGTTAAAATAGCTATTTGAACTTCTGGAGAACCAGTATCTTTTTCATCTCTAGCATATTTCTTAATAATATTACCCTTAACTTCTTTACTTAAAGCCATAATCTAACCTCCTTTTAAATATTTACACCTAATTCCTAGTTATTCGTAAGGAGTACGTAACACCAAGAAATAGGAACATATTAATAATACACTATATTTTAATTTTATGCAACTATATTTTTAAAAATTATTAAAAAACCTCGATATTTCATCAAGGCTTCTATATACAAATTATCTCTTAGAGAATTGTGGAGCACGTCTTGCAGCTTTAAGACCAGGTTTCTTTCTTTCCTTACTTCTAGGATCTCTAGTAACCATTCCAGCCTTCTTAAGCATTTTTCTATAGCTATCATCATTCTTTTCATTTTCTTTATCATATTCAAGTAATGCTCTTGTTATACCAAGTCTAATAGCTCCTGTTTGACCTGAAAATCCACCACCAGATACGTTACATTCAATATCAAATGTTTCCATATTGTTAGTAATTTGTAGTGGTTGTTTTAAATCCATTACTAATACTTCAAATGGCATATATTCATTAACATCTCTACCATTTACTGTAATCTTTCCACTTCCACCTGGGATAAGTCTAACTCTAGCTACAGAACTTTTTCTTCTACCAGTTCCATAAAAAACTCTACTATTATCTTTCTTTGCCATAATTATTCTCTCCCTACCTTAATTTCTTTTGGTTGTTGTGCTGCATGTGGATGTTCATTTCCTTCATATACAAATAATTTCTTATACATTTGTCTTCCTAATCTATTATGTGGAAGCATTCCTTTAACAGCTCTTTCAACCATTTCTACTGGATAACTTTCAACCATTTCTTTAGCAGTTCTTTCTCTAAGTCCACCAGCATATCTACTATGATTATAATATTTTTTACCATTAAGCTTATTACCAGTTAATAATACGTCTTTAGCATTAATAATAATTATGTTATCACCGCAATCAATATGTGGAGTATAAGTAACTTTGTGCTTACCTCTTAACATTGATGCTGCCTTTGCTGCTACTCTACCTAATGCTACATCTTTAGCATCAATTACATACCAATCTCTAGTAACAGTCTCTTTTTTTTGCATAAATGTTCTCATTTTTTCTCCTTTTTTTAATTAATAAATTTATCTTCTCAATTTCCGTGTTCCCAATACGTAAATCAATTAGATATAAAATGTACCGATTATGATTATATTAAATATTTACTATTTTGTCAAGAAAAAAATACCAAATAGGCATTTTTTAAACTTATTCTTTAACAAATAAAGGTAAAATAGATTTTAACTTATCTTCTCCAAGAACTTCATCAAGATAAACATTTCCATCTTTATATGTAGCACATACTATCTTATAATTATCTTTAATATCAGTTTCTTCATCATTTACCTGAGCTATATAATAATATTCTTTATCATCTTTTAACACTTTATCAACTACTAAATACTCTTCATCATTACCTAAAGTAATAATCTTATTAACTTCTAATTTCATATTTCCTCCTAAATCGCTCTTTTCATTGTTTTCGTATCACCATTAATTAATTTATTAATTTCTTCATCAAATGATATAACATTATCATTTTTCAAATCAGTATTACTATCATTAGTAACTGGAGTTCCTGTCCAATAATCTCCAATATCAGGCATTAATGATTCTTCTCCATTACTACTAGGTAAAGAAAAATTAACAAATTCATCATTCAATATTTCATTATTATTACTAATATTTTCAACAGGTTTCTTAGTTTCATTAAAAATATTACTACTATCAATCGCTTTATCAGTAAATAGTGGAACACTCTCAAACGGAGTTTCATCATGGAATATATCACTATCTAATACACTCGCTTTTGCCTCTTCAGGTTCTTCCGCTTTTATTGAAATTGGCTCCTCATCTAATTTCTCATCAACTACTTCACTCCCTATCAATAATTCAGGGTATAAAGCATTATCTTGAGTATCTACCTTACCATCTGGTAATGAAACCGTAGTAAGCATCTTATAAACTCTATTTATAACATTATTAACTATTTCCGTAGCCTTCTTCATATTAAATTTATCATTTATATCTTTAATTGAAACTACCATATTATCAGGTCTACTATCAGTATCACCAAAATCTATATAATCACCTAACGATGTATAATCAACAATCTCCGTTTTCTCTTCAGGCACAAGATATTCATGCCTATCATTAATTGACATCTTTAGTTCCTTATTACTACTAATCATATTTTCAAGTTTTGTATTAATATCAGTAATTTGCTTTCTAATATCCTTAATCTTTTTATCATTAGCTTGAATAGAATTAATAAACTCTAACTGATTACTCAAATTAATTCTACTAAAAGGATCTATTTCATAAATTATCTTAAAATTATCTAAATAATCTTTTCGATATTTAAATAAAGATTGTAAATCCTTTCTCTTATCCCTTGCCTGAGAAACACTATTATCTTCCTTCTTTAATTTTCTAACCATCTCTATCAAAGAACGTTGATACTTAGCTTTAATCGCATCCATTTTCGTAGCCTTAAACACATCTTGATATTCATCTTCTGCAACAGGTAGGCGAACAGCAGCCACAAACAAACCATTCTTATCATTATAATTATTAATTACATCAGTATATACCTGATCTAAATACTCTTCATCATTAAACAGTCTATTTAAATTAAATCCATTCTGCATATATTCAGCATTAATACTAGTACTCTTTAATCCAATATCATCCCTAAGTCTACCTTCAGCATTCATAAAACTACTAGTAAGTTCCTTATCCATCATATGCAATCTATTTATCGTAACATCTCTCTTTTTACTTTCATCAATTAATTTTTCTTGTAATTCTTCAAGTCTCTTTTTATCTTTTTCAATATTTTCTATATTTATTAAATATCCACTAATAACACTTTTTCTATTTCTAATTTCTTCAATTCTAATCTTACTTAAATCAGATAATTCAAGTTCCTTAGAAGAATACTTAGAAAACACCTTTCTAAGCCTATGTTGTAATTCATCTAATTGCATATATTCATGTTCAACATCTTCCAAAAACTTAATTTCTTCCAAAAGAGTATAATTATTGTCAGTAGCTAAATGAATCTTTTCTATCAAATTATTATAACTAAATGAATCTATCTTACTAGCAAGTTCACTATAATCATCTAAATTTTTCTCTCTATTAACTGAAGAACTTTCTAATAATTTTTCTTTCATTTTCAATAACTTCAAATTACTATCATTATTTACTAACATATAATCACCTCCTTTAGTTATTTCTTTTATTATAAAGGAATACTTGGAAATATATTATCATCATTGAATATATTATCCACATCATCTACATCATTTTCATTAAAATTTTTCATATATTGATCTATATCTATTTCTGGTAATTTATTTTCTTGTTTTTCCTCTTTATTTTTTTCTATTGGTTTTTCATTAAACTCTTCAAATAACTCTTTTTCTATTGCACTCTTATTCTTAACAACAGGAACTCCTTCATTCTGTTCTATATTTTCTACTAAATCTATTTTATCAAGATTTTCTTGTTTTTTTCTAAAATCTTCTCTTTTTAATATTCCATTTTCTTCTTTCTTATTCTCAGTATTCATTACATCATCTTGTAAAGAAACATCCTCAACTGGTCTATTTGAAATACCTTTAATATTTTCAAAACTTAACGTTTCTTTCTTTTTACCTTGTAAAACAGAATTTTGTTGTTGTTCTAATAATTCTCTAGTTCTCTTTTCTATTTCTTTTTTTCTTGCTTCTTCAATAATTTTTTGTCTTTTTAATATCTCTTCTTGTTTTTTTCTTTCAATTTCTAATCTTCTCTTTTTTTCTTCTTCTTCAATCTTACGTTGCTCTTCCATTATTTTTTCTTGACGTTTCTTTTCATTTTCAATCAATACTTTTAACATACTTTGGAATTCTTCACTATTATTTTCACTTTCAATCTCTGCTAAAGCTTCCATCTTTCTATCTTTTTCAAGCGTAAGATCATTATACGTATTAATATCTTGTTGTTCCATAATAATTGTATTATATTGTTTACTAACCGTATCTAATACCATATCTAAAAAGTCTTTATCTTTAATATACTTTAGTATATCATTAATTTCTCTTCTCTTAGTAATTAATTCATCATAATCATTAACTTCCCTATTAAATATTTCCATTAATTTTAATATACTAATCTTACTTTTATATTTAGTATAATCTTTCTTTATATCCTCAAGCATAGCTTGACAATCTTCTAAAATATTCATCGGAGAAGTTTTTGCAGTCTCATAATTAACTTCAGCTAATGTTAAAGATTTCTCTGTCTCTTGATATGCATATTCAATTTCTTCTCTATTATCTAAAAGTTCATAATAATTACACTTCTCTATTGCCGAACCTATTAAATTCTTAAACTTAGTTTCTAATTCGATATTCAATTTTTCATTAATACCAATCTTCTCTGAAGCTAAAGATATCTTACTAGATAAAGATTTAACTTCATTTTCTAACTCTTCTTTTAATTTTATATTTTTACTATATTTATCAATTATCTTAACTTTATTTTCTAAAGAATCTAGTGTATTAGCTCCCAAAACATCGTTTGCATCAATACTTTCTCCTGTAAGTTGATAGTGGTCGTTACATCTCTTCTCAACATAAGTTAATCTTTGATTAATTAAATCTATAAGCATTGTTATTCTTTTCTTTTCTTCATCAAGTAAAGCACACTCTTTGTTAGCTAATGCATAATATTCTTCTTCATATACTTCATTGGTAAGTTCAATAATTTTCATTTCTAACTTAGTTAATTGCTTAATTATCATATTCTTTTCTTCATTATTCTTAACTAAATTTAAACTATTAGCAAACATTTCATATTGTCTCATACATTGAACTACTGATCCATTGTTGTAAGTTGCCATTCCAACCACCTCTTATTTTAATTATATATAGTTTAATTATATAAAGATAATTATATTTTGTCAATTGTTTAACCGATTTTTATATTATTTAATATCCATTAAATTTATTAAAATAACTAAATTTATTGAAGTTTTTATATTTTTTTCAATAAAAAGGTTGATAATTTATTTTTTTTGTTATATAATTAACTAGTCAACACGAAAAAAGACAAGAAAGTTAATGCCTGAGTGGCGGAATAGGTAGACGCACAGGACTTAAAATCCTGCGAGATTCAACCCTCGTGTCGGTTCAAGTCCGACCTTAGGCACCATCTTTTTGGAGGAATACCCAAGTCTGGTTGAAGGGACCGGTCTTGAAAACCGGGAGGTCGTGCGAGCGGCGCAGGGGTTCGAATCCCTTTTCCTCCGCCATCTATAATATTTTATCGCGGGATGGAGCAGTTCGGTAGCTCGCTGGGCTCATAACCCAGAGGTCGTTGGTTCAAATCCAGCTCCCGCAACCAATGGTTCCGTGGTGTAGTGGTTATCACGTCTGCCTGTCACGCAGAAGATCGCGGGTTCAACTCCCGTCGGAACCGCCATTTTTTTGGCTTCATAGCTCAGTCGGTAGAGCAGAGGACTGAAAATCCTCGTGTCGCTGGTTCGATTCCCGCTGGAGCCACCAGTTTAATGACAACTCGAAAAATGAGTTTAACATAAAAACTACTTTCAATCGAAAGTAGTTTTATTTTTACACAAAAATAACGGTTTAAAAAGAAAAAATATCTTTTCAAACCGTTTTATTTATTTTATATAATCATATAAACTAACTTCAGTGCCATCTAAACAAATTACATAAGGTGTCATTGTATAAGTATTTTCTACAACAGAAACGACATTTTGAAGATTGTCAATATTTTTTAAATTAACTAATCCCTTATTAACTAAATCATTGTAACTTAAATATGACAAAGCTCCGTTTTCTTTAACAAATACAAAATAACCTGTTCCACCATTTCCCATAGAAACATAGTACGCAGTCATTACTTTTTCCATATCTAACTTATAAGCATTGTTTGACTTATCATCTTCTGGATGATTTGATGGAAAATATACATCATATTTACTTCTTAAACTAGTTAAATTTTTCTTGATATTCGCATCCTCTTCAGTATTAAGATTTCCAATTAAAGATAAATATGCATTCCCTTCCGTATCAACAATAATCTGTATATAATCTGATCTAACAGCCTGTGTTGTTGTTCTTTTTGTTAAATTATAATTATATTCACTATTAACTACATTAGATACATTATCACTTGTACCATCATTCTTTTGACTGTTATTTACAGTTTTATTAGTAGAACTTTTTGATAAAGCAATATAACCTCCTAATAAAATTGTAATAATAATAAATAAAACTAATAAAACAATAAGTACTTTGTTTGACTTTTGATTTTCCATTAACATTCTCCTCTCCTATTATAGATTATATCACAAAAAAAAAATAATTAGGATAGCAACATATTTTTAATAAAAAAATAACACTTTTTTACCATATGGAAAAAGCATTATTTCATCGCTCTTATATCTTCTCTAAATTTTCTAAAAAATCTCTACTTTTTAAATATATTCCTGAATATCTGTCGTAGTAGTCCTTAATAAATCTCGAAAGTTCTTTCTTTATCGTATCAGTAATATCTAATTTTTCAATCTTACTAATATCAACATAATAAAACATTCTAAGTAACTTAATTGTTTTAATATTAACAATTACTTCACCATGAGCACAATTTTTACATAAATATCCCCCACGATAACTAGAAATTGTTACAATATCAGTTTTACTTCCACAATTAACACACTCATCCACTACAGGTCTTATACCTAAGAAATCAAGCATTTTCAATTCAAAAATATTTGCAATAACTTGATAATCATACCCCTCGTTTATCTTTTTTAAACTAGCTATAAGTAAATTATAAATTTCCCTATTATTATCATGTTTATATACTTGTTGAGACAATTCTAATAAATAAAGTGCATAACTCATCTTACCTATATCCATCATTATATTTCTAAATCTATCGATAACATCAACCTCAATCAATGTTGACAAACCATTCTCTTTATAATTAACATGAAAATATCCATAAGTAAGTTTTGTACTTACCGAAGATAAATTACTCTTAACTCTCTTCGTACCACGAGCAATTATCCCAATAATTCCATCTTCTTTAGTAAGTACATTTATAATCTTACTACTTTCTTTATAATCAATATCACTTATAACTATTCCTTCAAACTTCTTAACCATTATTATTTCCCTTTTCTAGATAAACGAACATATTCCAAATAATATTCTATTTTGCCTGTTTCTCTAAATAAACGAAAACATTCTTTACTAGTCATTTATATCACCTATTATCATTATGTTTTCGTTTTCTTATTTTTAAACACTATTTATCAAAATTAAATTCCTTAAATCCTATTTCATTTAAAAACTTTTCTCTATCTCGCCATTTTGGAATAACTTTTACAAACAATTCCAAATATACATTCTTTTTAAGAAGTGGTTCTATCTCCATTCTTGCTCTAGTACCAATTTCTTTTATCATACTACCATTCTTACCAACTAAAATTCTCTTTAAATTTTCTCTATCGACAACAATCGTAGCCTTAATATTAACTGCATCTCTGTTGTATTCCATTAAATCCGTAACAACACTGACACTATGTGGTACTTCTTCAAAAGTAAGTTCTAATATTTTTTCTCTAATAAGTTCTGACACAATAAAATTAATTGGCTTATCCGTATATATCTCATCATCATAGTATTTTATATTATCAGTAAGTTTAGTTTTTAATACTGTTATAAGCCTATCAACATTATCTTTCTTTCTTGCTGACACTGGTATTATTTCATCAAAATTATATAAATCTTTGTATTCATCTATTTTCTTTAATATTTCTTCTTTAGGTAATTTATCAATCTTATTAATTACTAATATTACTGGTACTCGTACATTTTTAAGTACATCAATTACAAACATATCTCCCTTACCTAAACTCTCAGTTATATCTACCAAAAATAATATAACATCTACATCATTTACTGAAAAATATGCCTGTTTATTTAAAATTTTACCTAACTTATTCTTAGGCTTATGAATACCAGGGGTATCTACAAAAACCATCTGACTATCTTCATCAGTTCTAATTCCCTGAATAATATTTCTTGTAGTTTGTGGTTTATCCGAAGTGATTGCTACCTTCTTACCTATAATTGCATTAAGCAATGTACTCTTACCAACGTTTGGTCTCCCAACTAAAGCTATAAAACCACTTTTCATAACATTCCTCCCTATAAATCTGTTTCATCAAATGGATAAGGACATAATTCCGAAACTGTATGTCTCTCTTCCTCTCCATTCTTTGAAATTAAAACTATTTCACTGTCTTTATCAAAAAATTCAACAATTACTTGTCTACATATAAAACAAGGCATTGATAATTTATCACCACTTACCATGATGTATATTTTTTTAAAATCACCTTTTCTATACCCCATAGCAACTGCTGTTGTAATGGCATTTCTCTCAGCACATATTGCTGCTCCATATGAAGCATTCTCTACATTAACACCAGGTATATACTTACCATCAGCTGTTTCTATTACTGCAGCTACCTTAAACTTTGAATATGGTGCATATGCCTTATCCAACAACTTAATTAATTCTTCTCTCATTTTATTCTCCTTATCTTTTTATATTATATCCATCTAATAATTCATTTTGAAGACTAAACATTTCCTTCTCATCATCAGGATTCATATGATCATAACCAAGTAAATGAAGTATTCCATGTGTAGCCAAAAAACATATCTCTCTAATCCTTGAATGACCATAATCTTGTGCTTGTTGATAGCATCTATCAATAGATATATATATATCGCCAAGCAATCTAAAATCAACATATTCAACATCCATATTATCTTCAAGAGCAAAAGATATAACATCAGTTTCTCTATCTATATTTCTATATTCCTTATTAATCTTATGAATCTTTTCATTATCAATAATAATAATATTAAATTCACATCTATCTAGTTCCAATTTTCCTACCAAATAATTAACATAATCATTTAGTATATCCATCTCTGGTATTTCTCTATCTATATCTTTAATAATTTCAAACATACTATCCCCCTATATAACTAAGTAAATCTATATCAAATGAAAAACATATTATCAATATTACTAATATTATAATAACCAAATTTATAAATGCATCACTCTTCATAAACTTAGGCAATTTACCCTTAATAGCCATCAACCCTATATAAAGTAAATAACCAACAATACCTCCAAGTACATTTAATATAATATCATCTATATCAAATACTCTACCTAAATAATATTGCATTCCCTCAGCACATCCACTAACTATCAAAGTAACTATTGTTATTACTGAAGCTTTTTTATTATTCAAATAATAGGATGCAAAAAAACCAAATGGTACAAACAATAAAATATTACCTACAATATTTTTCATAAATTTATAACTGCCAATTTCATATCTTGTCATTTCTTTAAATGGAATTAAATTTACTCCTCCATAATTAATATCTTGATATGTAAGTACATAATATAAACATAATATATATATTATAAATACTAAAGAAAGTAATTCTTTATGTAAAACAAACTTTTTACTACCTCTAAATAAATAAGCACATCTAAGTGTTATAGCTACAACAGATATAAATAATACAAGTGGCCATATATTAGGAAGCATATCATCTATAATACTCTTAACTACCAATTTTATCACTCCTCTAATTCTTTATATACTAATTTTACTACAAAATTCAATTTTTTTAAAGAAAAAGAAGATATTTTAATTCTCTTCTTATTCTAACTCTAAAGCTCCTGTATATAATTGATAGTATTCACCCTTTTGACTAATCAAATAATCATGTTCTCCTCTTTCAATAATCCTACCATGAGACATTACCATAATAGCCTTAGCATTCTGTATCGTAGATAATCTATGAGCTATTACTAATACCGTTCTACCATCCATCAACTTATCCATTCCACTTGCTACAATTTTTTCCGTACGTGTATCTATATTTGAAGTAGCTTCATCCAGTATCATTACTGGTGGATCATTTATTAAAGCCCTAGCAATTGAAATTAATTGTTTCTGGCCTTGAGATAAATTCTCTCCATTACCATCTAGTATCGTATCATACCCATCAGGTAATCTCATAATAAAATCATGTGCATTAGCTAATTTACATGCTTTAATTACATCATCATTACTTGCATCTGTCTTACCATACTTAACATTATCCATTACACTTCCAGTAAACAAATTAACATCCTGAAGTACCATTCCTAAACTCTTACGTAAATCTTTTTTCTTAATATTCTTAATAGGAATCCCGTCGTAGTAGATTTCTCCATCATTAATATCATAAAACCTATTTAATAAATTAGTAATTGTTGTTTTACCAGCTCCAGTAGCTCCAACAAAAGCTATCTTTTGACCAGGTTTAGCATATAAACTAATATCATGTAATACCTCTTTATCATCTTCATAACCAAAGTTAACATTTTTAAACTCTATTCTACCCTTAAGTTCTATTAATTCATCATGATTATTCCAAGCCCAAAATCCGGTATTATAATCAACTGGAATTAATTCACCATGCTTTTTATCAACATTAACAAGTGTTACATAACCATTATCCACTTCTGGAGTTTCATCCATCAAATCAAATATTCTTGATGCTCCAGCTAAAGCCATAACTATTGAATTAATTTGTTGACTAATTTGACTAATTGGAGATAAGAAATTCTTACTAAGACCAATAAACGAAGCAATAGCTCCAAGTGTTAAACCACCAATATTTAAACTAGCAAGTATTCCTCCTACAATACCAACAAAAGCATACTCCAAATTACCTATATTATTAAGTATTGGACCTAATATATTTGCATATTGATTAGCCTTCGTAGCATTCCTACATAAATCCTCATTCAATAAATCAAATTGTTCCTTAGCTTTCTCTTCATGTGTAAATACTTTAATTACTCTCTGACCATTAATCATTTCTTCTACATAACCATTTAACGTTGCTATAGATTTTTGTTGAGATACAAAATATCCCGCACACTTCTTACCAATCTTTCCAGTAACTACTAGCATAATAGCTACAAAAATAAACACCATTAATGTTAAATGAATACTCGTATATATCATCGCACATAATACTGTAATAATTGATATTGTCGAAGAAATAAATTGCGGAATACTCCTTGATACCATTTCTCTTAACGTATCCGTATCATTCGTATAATAACTCATTATTTCGCCATATGTATGCGTATCAAAATATTTAATTGGTAACCTCTGCATTTTTTCAAACATTTCATTTCTAATATCCTTAAGTACACTTTGGCTAATAATAGCTATCATACGATTATATACATATGTTGCCATTATTCCTACTATATATATTAAAGCCATTACTGATATAGCTTTAATAAGACCATCAAATACTGGATTAGTTACCCCAATCAATGGACTAATATAATCATCAATTAACTTTTCTAAGAATAATGCCGTAGATACCGAAGCAACACTACTTAAAATAATACATATAAAGACTATTGTAAATTGTAATTTATGATTCTTAAAAATGTAACTAAGTAATCTTTTCAATACTTTTTTATCTATTTTCTTAAAATCAGGAAGTCCACCCTTTACTCTTGTTCTACTCATCTAGGACACCTCCTTTAGTTTGTGATTCATATATATCACGATATATTTCATTATTTTTTATTAATTCATCATGACTACCAATTCCATCAATCTTACCATCTTCCATTACAATAATCTTATCACAATCCATTATACTATTAACTCTACTAGCTATAATTATCTTTGTCGTATCTGGAATTTTTTCAGAAAAAGCGACTTTTATCAATCTATCAGTTTTCGTATCAACTGCACTAGTACTATCATCTAATATTAATATTTTAGGTTTCTTTAATAATGCTCTAGCAATACATAATCGCTGTCTTTGACCACCTGATACATTCGTACCACCTTGTTCAATATATGTATTATACCCATCAGGAAATTCCGAGATAAATCCATCTGCTTGTGCTAATTTACAAACTTCTTTTATTTCCTCTTCCGTAGCATTTTCATTACCCCATCTTAAATTTTCTAAAATAGTTCCTGAAAACAAAACATTCTTTTGTAAAACCATTGCAACATTATCTCTAAGGGTGTCTATATCATAATTACGAACATCTTCTCCACCTACAAGTACACTACCCTCTGTCGTATCATAAAGTCTAGGAATCAATTGAACCAACGTAGACTTAGAACTACCTGTACCACCTAATATTCCTACACTCTCACCTGATTTAATAACTAAATTTATATTCTTTAAACAAGGTGAATCCTTATCTTTTTTATAACTAAAATTAACATTCTTAAATTCTATTCTTCCATCCTTTACTTCCATTAATGGATTATCACTATTAACTATATCAGGAACCTCTTGTAAAAGTTCTACTACTCTTCTAGCTGATGTTGCTGATATTGTTAATATAACAAACATCATTGATAACATCATTAAATTCATCAATATTTGTAACGTATAAGTAATCAAACTAGTAAGTTCACCCGTTGTCATAACTCCACTAACAATATGCTTAGCAGCCACATAACTAATAAATAAAACGCAACTATGAATTACTGTTTGCATAAGCGGACTATTTAAAGCCACAACTTTCTCTGCTTTAGTAAAATATTTATATATTTCATTAGACACTCTCTTAAATTTACTAATCTCTTTATCCTCATTAACAAATGACTTAACTACTCGCATCCCTCTAACATTCTCAGATACCACATTATTAAGTTTATCATAAGTTTTAAATACTCTATCAAAATACTTATGAGCTCTCTTTGCAATCAAAATAAGACCAGTACCAAGTATTGGAATAATTAATAAAAATATTAAACTAATTTCTTTATTAATACTAAATGCCATAAATAAAGATATAATGATTGTAAAAGGTGCTCTAAAAGCCATCCTTATCATCATCATATAAGCCATCTGAATATTACTAACATCTGTTGTAATTCTAGTAACAATACTTGCTGGACTAAATTTATCTATATTATAAAAAGAATAATTCTGTACCTTATAATATATATCATGACGTAAATTTTTTGCAAAGCCATTTGAAGCCTTACTTGAAATAATTCCAGCAATAATACTAAAAATTAAAGACATAACAGCACATAATATTAAATATATTCCAATCTTTATAATTACTGACATATCTCCATTCATTACACCCTTATCTATTAAATCAGCAATAAAATAAGGAATAAGCATCTCCATAATAACTTCCAATATCATAAATATTGGTGTTATTATTGTTTCTTTCTTATATTCTCTAATAGACTTAGCTAATTCTCTAATCATCAATATCAACTCCCATCTTATTATTTATTATAATCTTTCTAAGTGTCTCCAACAAAATATTATATTCTTGTTCACTAAGACATGACAGTATTTTATTTTCAACCATTCTTATTTTCTTTTCTCCATCCTTTATTAATTTAATACCATCATCAGTTAATTTAATTCTATTCTTTCTCCCATCAGTTTCTCTCATTATAAAATTCTTATCCTGTAATCTACTTAAAATACCACTAACCGTCGGATTACTTAAATTAAATATTTTTTGAATATCAACTTGATTAACATTCATATGTTTTTTATTCATCACATAAACACACATCAAAACATTCATCTGTGAACCAGTTAAATTCATCTCTTTTAAATTATTATTAATATATGTCTCAAAAATCAAATTACTAATCTTTATCAGTCTACCAACAGACATCTTTTCAAGATTCTCCATTATACCTCTCCATTCATAGCATGCTACTAATTATAACAAAAGAAAAACAGATAGTCAACAAAAAAAAGAATCATTTTTTCAAATTCTTCTTTTTATTTAAATACTTATCTTCATATTCTTTAATGTATGCTTTAAGTGTCGCCATACATACTCCTATTGACTGTGATAAATTACGCATTTCATCTGCTTGAAAAGAAACATTCATTCCAACATCATAAACGTATTTTATTAGCCTATCATGAAATTCTGAATAATTTTCTCCCCCTAATAAATCATATATATTCTTTCTCTCATTAATATCACTAAGCCATAGTTTAAGTTTATATTGATCCCATACTATATTATTACGCATCTCATTCCATTCTGGTAAATCTATATGCAAATAATTAATTGCATACTCACGAGCATTATGAGAAAAACTTTCAAAACTTATCCCTATCGAATCAGCTAATAATTGCATACTATTTTTATCAAAATTACAGTTAAATCCTTCTCGATAACAATATTCTAAAATATATTTCCTAAATTCTGAGTAACTATTACATCCTGAATTAATATAAAACTCTTTTCTAGCTAAAGAACCACTAAGCCATACATTTAGTCTCTTCATATCAATAATATCTTTTTTTCTACTCTCATACTCTTCTGGAGTTATTTTAAGAACAGTACTTGCATATCTCATAATATGTTTATTTATCGTTACTATACTCATATTAATAATATTTGATAACTCTAATAACTTCTCACTACTATAATCAACAGATTCGTAGTATTCATAACACTTCTTAGAAAAGTTCATTATAAACTCATTATAATTACTTCCACCAATCCTCTCATATATATCTCTTCTATATGGCGAATCACCTATCCAATACGCTATCTTTTTAGAAGAACATATATTTGAAGATATTTCACTAGTAAAGTCTCTCTCTAAATACTTATAAAAAGTTCTATAATTATTTTGCTGTTGTTTTAAAAACTCTTTCATTTCTATATCATTACAACCAATATATACATAATAATCGTAGTATAACTTCATTAATTTATTATTAAAATCATCTATTCCTTGCACCTTATTATTAACAAATATCTCCCTAGTAACATCTGAATAATTACAAAAATTGCTCATCGAGTTCAAAATTTTTCTTTTCTTACGAAGTTCCTTAACCAGTTTATTCCAATCTTCATAACTATTACCAAGTACCATTGTATAATACTTTCTAGCATATCTTACTGCTACTTGATGTGATATTCCAAAATAATTAGCAATTCTATCTATTTTATCATAATCCATATCTACCTTTATACATAGTGAATAAATATGTTTCATAAGCTCATATCTAAATTTCATTGGTTCTCCACCACCAAGAAGATCATATACTTGCTTTCTTTTATCATTATATAGCCATTCTCTAAGCCAATTTTCACTATTAGTATCAGTATCATATTTTTTATATATTTCATCATAAGACATTCCTAAAACATCTACTACATATATTTTTGCATTATCCATTATTTCACTTATATCCAAATTATTATCTTTCGCATATTTTCTTATTTTAATAATATTCCAACCATATCTCTTACAAATATTATAACTCTCTTTTAATCCCATATACATACCCCTATACTATTCTTCTACTTTTTTAACTAACTTCTTACCATCAAGTTTGTATTTACCATTTAAATATCTTCTAAGAACTATTTTTACAATTTCTTCATTAACTGGTATATTATTTTCTTCCAAGTATCTTACTACCGCTTTCTTTGCCTCATCCTTAACTTGTACTCCAAGTAAAATATAATCCTTTGTTAATATTTCTTCTCTATCTATTGATCCAACATAAATGTTCTTAGAAATAAAACTACCTAATGACTTAAGTTCTATTCTATCCAAACATTTCATTCCAATTCGATATATCTTATCAAAACTTAAATTTGTTATTTGGTGATAGTCAAATAAATCCATTGGCCTATATGATTCATTAACGTCTCTTCTCTCTCTTACTTCATCGCCATCAACTACTAAACCTTTTCTAATTAATTTAACTATTTTTTTAACTGTCTTTACATTTTCTTCATAATCTGAATCTATATTAATCGAATTATTTTTCTCTTGATATTCTGAATATAATTCTTGATCATACACTTTTATTATTTCTAAATACTTTCTAAAATCATCTTCAGATACTGATTTAATTCTACAATACTCTTCAACAAATTCTGCCTTAGACTCAATATAATCACTAATAATTTTTCTAGCTTTTTTTAATTTATTTTGTAAAATTTTACTATTAGCTATTTTTTCTCCTTTAGCTATGTTTGCTTTTTCTTCCAAATACTCTTGATATTTATTAATTTTATTTCTCAAAGACATTATCAATTCATCTTGTTCCACTACTGACATATCATAATAAAATCCTGTTACATAATCAAATGTATAATTACTAAGTAATTTTAAGTCAACTTTCTTATAAGATTTTATAATCTCATCTATCTCAGACACCGTTGATACTGATTCAAGTTTATTACATATTAAAGACATCTGTTTAGATCTTATTGAAAAATCACCATTCTTTTTCTCTGATTTTATTTGTTCATACTTTTCATTTAATTGTGAAGTAGTAACTCCTAAAACATCTCTATAATTCTTAAAGAATCTAAACATATCATCAATTGTAAATTCAAATGGTTTAAGAAAAACTTCTAATCTATATGAATTAAAATTAACTAAATTACAATATTCAAAACAATATTTAACAAATCCACGCATAAACCTATCATAGTCTCCACCACCAAGTTTATCATAAACTATTTTTAATTCTACATTATTTAACCATTTTTCTAACTTACCACGATTCTTTATATTTGTTCTAATTAATGTTATTTCTTTTGATTTTTCATCCCAATTAAGACCTAATTTATTAATACAATATGTTCTAACATAATTAAATATCGTACCATAATTAAGTTCAAATTTATTTCCAAATTCAGTCATCTTTGCTATATTATATTGAACTGATTCCGCATACTCATAACAATATTTTAAAATATAATTCATAAATTCTGCTGGTTCACCCTTATAATTTTCATAAAACTGTCTTCTAACTTCTGATTTACCAATCCAAGCATTTATTCCACATTGACTCATAATTTTATCTTCATCATTCTCATCAGTTATAATAAAATTATCAATTTTTAATTCATCACGTGCATACATCATAACATACCTAATAATCTTTTTATAAGATATCTCTGCCTTTCTAGCCGTATCTTTTATTACTTTAATTGAAAAGTTATATTCTTTGAAGTAATCATAAAGAATACGTGGAAAATCTACCTTAAAAGTCTCAACTGAATTAGCTTTGTCAAAAAACATTTCATATAACTTTTCAATAAACCCATTACTAAGTTCCATTCTAGCTTCTAATCTTTTAAAACAATTATCACTTAATCCCATATATTCTTTATAGTAAATTCTCGCATATTTTCTAATTGTTCTCTCATTTATTCCTATACGATCAATTAATTCTTTTGTCTTTTGCTTATCATTAGCAATAAAAGTAAAGTAACAATCCATCATTAAATATTCTCTAAATAATTTATCATTTGATTTACCAAAATCAACATAATATTGTGTTCTCCTATTAGATTTACTTAACCAAGAAACTACCTGTTCATGACTAGAAAGTGGATTATTAAAATCTATCAACTTATTACCATTAGTAATTTCTAAATATTTTTTTCCATTTTCTATAATTCTATCAACATCCACTGAACTACCATAAACATAGCTTCCTATTTCTTCCCTATCAAAATCACATTTTTTACAAATATTATAACACTCCGTTACATACTCAAAATTATCCATTTCATCACCTTTTTTTATCTTATTCAATAAATCCCCTTCGATTTGGCTAAATATTCTATCACAAAAATTATTATTTTACAAGAAAAAAAGCATTTATATAGTGAATTCCATATAAATACTTTTTATTATTTATTATTAGTTAAATATTTAATTAGTTCTTCTCTACTAAAAGAATATTCTTCTTTCTTTTTCATATCTTTTATCTTAAAGCAATTATTTTCTACCTCATTTAGACCAATAATCATTACATAAGGAATATTCTCACGATCCGCATACTCAAAACATTTAGCTATCTTTTTCTTATTCATCTCTATTAATACTCTATAACCATTCTCTCTAAGTACTGTTGCTAACTTTAATGTATCAACATTTGTATCAAGAGGTACCATATATATATCAATTAATGATTTATCATCATATTCCATTTTCTTAATATTAAATATTGGTTCTAATCCAAAAGATAATCCAACCGCCGGATAACTATTTCCATTATCTATAAAATTAGTTATTATCTTATCATATCTTCCACCGCCACCAAGAGCACAACTAAGTCTCTCTTCACGATCAAAGAATTCAAATACAATTCCCGTATATATTGATAAACCACGCGCTAAAGTTGGACTAAATACACAATTACCATCTATTCCCAAACTATTTAAATACTCATTTATCTCAGTTAATTCTGTTACCCCAGCATATATTTTTTCATTCTCATTAGCAAGCTCCCTATACTCATCAAGTTCCATCTCAAATAAATTAAATAATTTATCTATCTTTTCCTTCTCTATTCCCTTATCTAACATCATCTCTTCAAGTTCTTGAGAACTAACTTTCTCCATCTTATCAACAATTCCAATAACACTATCTACCTTATCATCAGATATTCCTGCATATTCAATTAATCCACTCATTAATTTTCTATTATTATACTTACAAATTACATCTATCCCTAATTCCTTATAAGTATTAATAGCCATACACATTTGTTCCGCTTCAATAAAACGATTATCTATTCCTACAACATCTATATCACATTGATAAAATTCCCTTGTTCTTCCTGTCTTAACAGGACCATTTCTAAAAACCTTTCCAATTTCATATCTACGAAATGGCATAACTATATCCTTATTCGTAGCCACTATCTTACAAAATGGTACTGTTAAATCATATCTAAGTCCTAATTTTCTATCACCCTGATCAGTCAACTTATATATCTCACTAAGTATTTCCGCATCATCTTCATACTTATAACTAAGTAAATCATAATAATTTAACATCGCCGTCTCTACCGGTAAATATCCATATTTTTCAAAATTACTACGAAGAATACCTATAATATCATTTCTTACCTTCATATCTTTAGGCATATAATCAAAAGTACCTTTTAAATTCTTAATCATTAATATCACCTACATTTCTTTATTTAACTTTATTATCTCTTTATATTTCTTTGAATTCTCACTATTATAACCAACAAGCATCTTATCATTCTTAGAAATAATCGCATTCATTATTTCATTAAATTCTTCCTTCTTAGCTTTAGTAATAATACTTAAATTAGCTACCACATAATTCTTTCCAAACTTATCTTTCACTATAATAGATTGTGTATCTTTAATACCATTAGTTCTATGTGCGTAAGGATATACCCATAATATATCACTGTATTTAATAATAGAAAACTTTCCAGAAAAATTAATAATATAATTTGGAGTTAAATATAATTTAGATTTATCATAGTAAAACGATTCCTTATCATCCATCTCATTATCAATTGCTTCTATATCACTATCCGTATATTTTTTAAGACTTTTCTTATAACTACGTCTTACTCTATCATTTGCTAAAAAACAAACAAGTCCAGTAAAGAATACTATTATTCCTAATAAAAATTCCATTCCCCCAGCATCACTCGTATCATTAGTCATATCTAAATAAACAGACCCAAAATAATTGTTAAAGTCAGCCATAGTTATTTCTTCACCGTCACTAAGTTTAAAAATCTCATTATAACTATCAACTGCTATTTCCTTAACATCTTTTGTCGTAGTACTAGTAACACCTTTTACTTTTACATATTCCGAATCACTATCATCATTACTAATTTCCTTATACTTATCTACTGACATATATACAATATAAATATAATCTCCATCAGTAACAAAATAATAAGCATCACTCGTATCATCATAAACAGCAAATCTATATGGATCCTTCTTAATATTAAGATAAGTCTCTAAACCATCTTTCTTTGAATCACTAGATTCAATTATAGAATTCATATCTTTAATATTATTATCTGCTTTCTCCATTGCTCTATTACCAAAATAAAATAATCCAAAAGAAACAACTATTAAAGCAATTCCTATAATCATTCCTCTTTTAATTTTTTTCTCTTCTTTTAAAACATTCTTATTTGTAAATTTCATCTCTATCTCCCTTATTTCTTTCTAGTCAATGTATATCTACTTTTATCAAACATTTGCCATGGATAATATTTTTTTCCTTCCGTATGTCCACTAATAGCAAACTCATTCAATCCCACTGCTGATAACTCATCTTCCATTTTTTCCAACTTCTTAATTATATTCTTAATAATATCACTCCATATAAAGTCAGGTATTTCTTGATACTTATCAGGAACACTTCTTAAAGCTACATCTTTATCTACTCCAATACTAGTTAAAAATTCTATTCTATTATTTCTTGTTTCTATATAATCTATCTCATTAATTAAATAATTGCGATAATCTCTGAAATTATTAATATTACATCTTCTAAGATCAAACCAAGGTATAAAATATCTCTCGTGAACAGCTATTCCTTTAGATACTTCTCTACCATCAAAGCCCTTACCTACTGCATCAATATATACTCCAGTACCTAAACTTACCCCAACTGATATCCCAGCATATCTTTCATATCTTTCACTAGGTTCATGACATAAACTAAATAAAACCAATACTGAATCACTATCTATTTCCTTCATTTTATTAAAAATATCTTCAATATTTACATTAATCCCCTTCGTCTCTATACTTTTAATAGAAGGTTTTGTAACAAGTGTATCATTTCTCTCCATTGGTAACTTACTACAAACATCATAATTCTCTTCATAATCCAAAATAGATTTAACTATTGTTAAATTACGTACAGGACTAATATCTGGAAAATACATAAGTAAATTCATCATATCCTTAGTTCTATGATATTTAAGCATCTCTTCTCTATCTTCTATTCGATTATAACTAAGCATACTATCACCACTTCTTTTTGAATATTATAAAGGTTTTCTCAAAAAAACACAATAATAATATTATTATTTTTCTATGATAGATAAAATATGCCCACTATAGCCAATTAAATCCTCTCTTTCACAAATAGATAAATGATATTTTACATATAATTCATATTCTTTATCATTCATTTCATTAATCTCTTTCTTAATCAATCTACCTATTCCATCCGTAGCCACATAACAAATCTCTTTAACAGGAAAGCTACGAACAAGTCTACATATATCTTTATAATACATCATATTAAATAACAACTCTTCACGATTATTTGGCATAAAATCATTACTTACCTGTTTATTAACACCAATATTATCATATATATTTTTATCTACAAATCCCCAAGATAACATAGTTAAATCAAACAAAATAAAGGCTATATATATATGTCCCCCATTCTTAGTAACCCTAATGGCTTCATCAAGAGCTTTTCTTATTTCTGATTTTTTAAACAAATGATACATAGGCCCTAATAAAAGCGTTACCTCAAAAGTATTATCCTCATACATTGATAAGTCTATTGCATTACCTTGAGTTATTTTTATATTCATTGAATTAGTAACTTTGCTTCGCATTATATCTATATTCCTACTAACAAGCTCCAAAGAATCAACCTCATATCCCTTACTTGCATAATGTAAAGAATATTGCCCAGTACCAGCCCCTATTTCCAAAATTCTATCACCTGGTTTTAAATATTTATCAATATAATTAGTCGTAGTAATAAATTCCAAAAAATGCATCTTATCTCTAATCAGTCTATTATCTTCGTTATAATTGTCCTGATAATAAGTATTTAATAATTCATCAATTCTTCTCTCATTCATATAATCCTCCTCATATTAACAAAAGCAGACAATATCGTCCACTTTTATTATTATAATTAATTAGCTGTACAATTTATTGTTTCTGTCTTCTTACAAGTATTTCCATCTTTTGTATAACCATCAGGGCATGTACTAGAGCTTACTTTATTAGTTTTCTTAACACACCACATAAATGCTCCACCAGCATCATCCTCTTCACTATACATATAATCTCCATTATTACATTGCCAAAATGGTGCTTCTGATATATTGTTTGCATGATACTTATTTGAAAAATCTAAACACATTCCAGATTTTTCCGTATAACCACTCGGACAAACATTACTATCTACCATCTTTGTAGTACTCTCTTTCACACATTTACTACCATCACCTTGCGGAGTACATTCATCCGGACAAGTATATGGCAAAACCCACTTTGCTTTAATAGTCATATTCTTATTTATAATCGTATCCTTAGTAATTTCATCTCCATTACTATCTATCCAAGAAACAAATTTATACCCATCCTTACTTGGAGCTACCGGTAGTAGTATCTTCTTACCATCTTCCATCAAAATACTATCAATATCACTACCATTATCCGCATTTACTTTAACAACTACTGTATTAGCTCCTTTCTTAGCCCATACTGCACTAAGTTTCAAAGCTTTTGTAACAAACATATTTTTAGTAATATAATTATTCTCTTCATCTACCCATCCTAAAAATACATACCCGTCTCTAACCGGATTTACCGGAAATAAAATAGTCTTATCTTTCTCAACAATAACATTATATATACTACCATCAGTAAGCACATAACTAATGACATATGTATCCGCATCCTTACTTATCCAATTAGCTGTCAATATAATATCATTATCTACCACAACATCCTTTGTTATAACCATCCCTTCCGAATTAGTCCAACCAACAAACTTATAACCCTCTTTTTTCGGTTCATTAGGTAACTCTATTTTCTCACCTTCTTTTACCTTTATACTAGCAACACTATCCCCACCTACTGAATTAAAAGTAATCGTATATGTCTTATGTCTAAATAACAAAAACAATATTACTATCAGTAACAGAACTATTACTACTATTAAAGCAATAATCCATTTTTTCTTCTTTTCCATAAAAAAGTTTTCCTCCTATAATATAATTATACAATAATTATCTATATATTAAAATAACTTTTTATTACTTATAAAAAATACTATACATTATTGTATAGTATCTTTAAATATTTCATTTATAAAATTCGTATCATTTATCTTACCCTCAACATACTTATTAAATAATACTTTATCTACCCCATTCATCACCACGGTATCATAATAAGGATAGTTATTCTCAATCATATCTCTTTTAACAACATATTGTTTACCACTAAAATTATATTTAATATAATTAACATTTTCTATTAATGCAAATATCGATACCGAATTATAAACAATACTCTTCTCTAAATAATTATCATTATTAATATACCAATCAGTAATATGATAATCTATTATCAATCCCTTATTCTCACTATCTATCTCAAAAACATAACCATATTCAGATAATGGTAACGAATTAATAAGTCCACTCGTATTACTATTATCTCCTATATATTTATTTTTATATTTAATAATATTATCTATTCCAGACTTATTTCTATTAAAAGGCACATTAGGTATCGTATCCATATTATATTCCTTATCTTTATCAATAATAATATACTCATTTATCGTATCCCTATTAACAATATAAGCATTATAAAATATATTTTCACATTCCAAAACATTATCGGTATATCTTTTTATATAACAAAATCTAGGCATCTGTTTTAAAGAAATAACACTTACATAATCAATAACAAAAAGTACTAATAAAAATAAGATAAAATAACAAAAACAAATCAATAATCTCTTAATAAAAGGAATATGATTTATCAGTCTATTTACTCCAATCAAAGATATAATTCCCCCAATAACTAAAAATTTAACTCCCCATGAACTATCAGATGGAAATATTGTCATCGAAGTAAAAGCCAAAAGTATTCCAACTACTATTAAAACAATACTCATTAAACTATTACTAGATTTTATTTTTTTATTTGAATAATCTATCGTATATATAAGATTTTCTTCTAACTTCTTCTGATATTTATCGTCATTTATTTTCTCTCCACTAATAAGTTCATTTATAGAAATATCTAATTCTTCACATATTGGTTTAAATAAAGATAAATCTGGCATATTTCTACCATTTTCCCAGTTACCTATCGTTCTATCAGAAACACCCAATCTCTCAGCCAAAACCGATTGTGTCATCCCCTTATTTTTTCGACATTCCATAATAAATTTACCAATTTTTTCTTGATTCATAAATTTTCTCTCCCTTCACATAATAAGTATATTATTAAAAGTTAATTATCTACAGGAAACATTTCAAGGTACAGAAAAAATATAGTTATTTAACTATATTTTACTTTTTTCTTCTCTTATCTATTTCTAACAATACATACTTATCTATCATTTCCATATCTATAACATCACTAATACCATAATCATTTAAATCAAAAATTATTTTACTAATCTCATCATAACATTCTTCAGCTGAAAAATAAAATTCTTGAATATGAGATGTTTTTTTCTTACTATAATATTTTCCATAATATGTACTACCATTACTATCATGTTTACCACTAAAATAATAATAATTCATATTTTCAAAATCAAGAGTAATAATTTTCTCTTCAACAATATTCTTCTTACCAGTAATTATATCTTCATCTAAACTTATTCTCTCGTCAATTTTTAATCCATTATCTGCAAAAGCTATATTAAATATTTTATTATCTTTTGACATTACATAGTATACACCTTTATCAATCTTTTGAATAATACTATTCCAAAGAACATTACTACTAATTAAAGTTAAAATTTGATATTTATTATCAGATTTTATTTTTCCAACAAATTCTTTAATTAAAAGATCATCACTAATTTCCACCCTATAAATATCACCATTTTTTGTTATCTTTATCTCAAAGTCATTATTATTACCCATTTCATCACCTCGTAATTAACAAAATTATATCATAAATTCAAATATAATCAAAATAATAAAAGAGAGTAATTAACACTCTCTCATATAATACTTATTTTTTTCTTAATATAATAGCAATAAAATTTAAATATTTACAAGCCCCCGCTTCAATAGCCATCTTATCATTTCTAGCATATTCATTATCACAATTTATCCAATCATTCCAACATTCTTCATTACTCTCCATTTCATAAATAGCAACAATTTCACTATTTTTTGATTTTGAAATAATCTTTTTCCAATAATCTATATCATGAATGTAATCTAATTGCTCTGAATTCCAAGATAATTTTAATTCTTCAGAGATATTATTATGTATATCTTTCTTCATTCCAGGAATGGCTATATAAATATAGCCATTCTTTTTTACAAAAGGTAAAAGTTTATCATCTAAATAATTAATATCTCTTCCAAAATAATTATATGAATCAATACTAATAATTGCATCAAAATAATCTTTTTCAAATTTCAAATCAGTAGCATCCCCTAAAACAGGTATAATTTCTTTATCATTTAAATCCATTTCTCTAAAAAATTTTCTATTTTCTTCTGGATTACTCCAAAGATCAACTGCATACACTATAAAACCATATTCTTTAGCTAAAAAAACTGATGTAATCCCTTGACCACTACCTAAGTCCATAACAACTGAGCCTTTTTTTATTTTGCTATTTAACATAAGTTCTTCTTCCAATTTTAATGGGTTAGGTCCCATAATTTTTTGATTTACTAAATCAATATTGTATTTTTTTGCTTTTTCATATTTCATTTTATCTCCTCCTTAATTTGTTATTACAAATTAAAAATGAGATCCATTAAACATGTATTATTTTTCAAAAAATACCTCCTTCAACAATATATATTTTATCACATATTACTGAATTATAAAATATTAAATAAAACCCGAACTATAAAAAGTTCGAGTATCAATCAATCTGGTGCTGAAAGCAGGAATCGAACCCGCAACCTACTGATTACGATTCAGTTGCTCTACCAATTGAGCTATTTCAGCATAGAAAGAAAATTATTCTTCTATTTTAAATTCCTCTAAAGAACCATTTTCTTTTAATATCTTATTCACTTTCTCCGTAGCACTATTTAACTTATCAGAGCATTCTTTAGCTAATTTCATTGCCGTCGTATACTTTTCTATCGCATCATCTAAATTAACTTCTCCACTCTCAAGTTCTTTAACTATTGTTTCAAGTTCTCTTATTTTCTCTTCAAAACTAACTTCCTTTTTTTCCATTCTTCACCTCTACTACTTTAGTTTTTATTGTTCCATTAACAACATCTATATCTAATATATCATCTTTTACTAACTTATTAATATCTACTAATACTTTATCATTATGTTTAACTATTGCATATCCCCTTTTAATCGTATTCATCGGATTTAATACATCTAGTTTATTAATCATATGTTCTAACTCTTGACTCTTAAATTTATATAATATTTCTGGATTAGTTAACACATAACTATTAATTAATTTATACAATTCTATTCTTGTATTACCAAGTATTTGTTTCATTTCTTTATTAACTTTATCTATTAAAAAATCTAAATTTTGTTCTTTTATTTCATACAATGCCGTAGGCTTTTTTAATACATAACTATTAATTAAACTACCAAGAGTTTGTTTTTTGTTATCTATATAACCATTAATACTAAGAGTACTTCTATTAACTACATTTAATAAATAAGTATTAATCGTATCTATATTAGGAACTGCTAACTCTGCCGCAGCTGTTGGAGTTGGAGCTCTAAGATCAGCTACAAAATCAGCTATTGTAAAATCTATTTCATGACCTACTGCACTAATTACGGGAACCTTTGAATTATATATTGCCCTAGCAACTATTTCTTCATTAAAAGGCCATAAATCTTCAATAGATCCTCCACCTCTACCTACAATTAACGTATCTATATCATAACTATTAGCAAGTTCTATATTTCTAACAATATCCTTAGCAGCTTCAGCTCCCTGTACTAATGAAGGAAATAATATCGTCTCACATATCGGATATCTTCTTTTAATTGTAGTCAGTATATCTCTAATTGCCGCCCCCGTACTAGCAGTAACTATTCCAATTCTCTTTGGAGTTTTAGGTATAGCTTTTTTCTTACTCTTATCAAAAAGTCCCTCGGCAGCTAATTTCTTCTTTAATTTTTCAAACTCTATATATAAATTACCCAGTCCATCTTGTTGCATATCTTCAACATATATTTGATAAGCCCCCGTAGCTTCATATACAGAAATCTTACCAGTAACCATTACTTTCATTCCATCTACAGGTTCAAATTTTAATTGATTAGCTTGATAAGAAAACATTACTGCATTAAGTCTACTAGTCTCATCTTTTAAAGTAAAATATAAATGTCCTCTCGTATGAGCTTTAAAATTAGATATTTCCCCTTTTAAATAAACATGTTTTAAAAACATATTATCATCAAATAATTCTTTTAGATAATGATTTAATTCACTAATTGTAATATATTCCTGCTCCATATCACACCTACTTATTCACAACTAATTCTTACTATGATATACCTTATCAAGTACTCCATTAATCATCTTACAGACTTTATCATCTGAATACTCTTTACTAAGTTCTACCGCTTCATCAATACAAGTAACATCAGGTGTCTCTGTATTAAGAATTTCATAAATTCCTATTCTAAGTATCGCTTGATCTGTAAATCCTAATCTATTAATATCCCAATTATCTAAATATTTATTTGCTAACTTATCAATTTCTTCTTTATTAGAAATTACTCCATTAACTAAATTCTCAACAAATTTATTTTTTTCTTCTAACTGAAGATTAATTATATCTTTAATATCATAACTAATATTATTACTATCATATAAATTTGCTTGATATAATATTGTCATTGCTTTATATCTTTGTTCATGTCTTGTCATTAATATCACCCGTTCTTTAATAATGATAACACAAAATTAACTCTTTGTCATAAAAAAATAAGAAAAAAACTATTAAAATTTATTTAATAGTTAACTTACTCCATCGACATTATTCCATGATCTTGTAATACCGTATTCATATTATATAATATTAACCCTTCATTAATATTATTACTATTGATATATTCACTTACACTATCATTAAAATATCGCGGATCTATTACATGTATTCGTTTATAATTATTTATTAAAAATGGAATAAAACTATTCGCATAACTGTCTTTAATAACTACTATTTCTCTATCCGTATCAATATCATTATTAGTAATAACTATTAATGGATGATTATTATCTAAAAATAATGCATACTTATCTTTTTTATCTATATAAGACATCTCATACAAAGTATTACTAACTTTATTTTCATATACATAATTAACCGTATAGTCATGTTTATTTGGAATAAATAAATATATCTTATCAGGTTTTCTACTATAATCTCCACTCTTCGAATATAATGTTCCCATAAACTTATCAGTTACCATCTCTACTTTAAAACTATCAATCGGCATAGCTTCACTATTCATGTATTCCATATATCCATAATATGCCCCATAACTAGTCCAATGATGGTCTAATCTATAATACATCTGATAATTATCATTCATATCAAGAAGTATATTATATACATTAACTGTCCTAAATTTAATCTTATCGTATATATAATTCATATCATTAACTTGATCCTCATATTCTACATTCTTAGGTAACAATTTATAATTAACACTTATACTACTAGGCACTAACATCAAAGACATATCTGTTTTATCTAACTTATCATAAAAATTATTAAGCTTATTTATAAACTTATCTTTATCATTATTACTATTATATTTCTCTATTAAATAATCATTCTTACAAAAATATACTGAATTCTCTTCCTCAAGTCCTAACAACTTATCACTCTTTGTCTTAATCCCAACAAACCAATCTCTAAAAGGAAAATGATCTGTAAAATAATTCTCAATATCTTGAATATATTTTCCATCTATTAATTTATCTAATCTAAATTTAGGTATCTCTTGTAAATATCTATTTTCATTCTCAGAAAAATCCATTTTTTTATTAAATATAAATAACAAAGAAAACATCATGGTAATCATACTTAATATAAAAGCTAATATTTTATTACTATTATTATTCATCATATCACCTCAAAATCTAAAATATAAAAATGGATTATAGGTATCACTTACCAAATAAGCTATTGTTATTATAAATAATAATATATATATAACCATAATTATAATACTTCTAAACAAACTGTCTTTACTTTTATTTATATAGTCACTAATTCTTTTATATATAGGGGTAGAAAATATTGAAGCAATAATTAAAATAATAAAATAATTTCTAAAATAATAAATGAAATCTTGATTAATAAAATCTCCATTCATAAAAAACATTGTTTTACCATACTCTAGTAATTTAAACATATCATCAAATGCAAATATTAACCATCCTATCATTATAAAAAATAATGCATATATATGTCTAAATACATTTGGCAATTTATCTAACCATTTATTAAAAACTTTTTTCTCAAGTATTAATAATATTCCGTAGTATAATCCCCATAATATAAAATTAAAACTAGCTCCATGCCAAAGCCCAGTCAACATCCATACAATCATTATATTTCTAATATGTTTGTATTTACCAACTCTACTTCCACCAAGTGGTATATATACATAATCTCTAAAGAAAGTAGATAATGATATATGCCATCTTCTCCAAAAATCAGTAATACTCTTAGCAATATATGGATAATTAAAATTCTCTAAATAATTAAAACCAAGCATTCTTCCCATACCTATTGCCATATCTGAATATCCAGAAAAATCAAAATATATCTGAATTGTAAATGCTATGATACCTAGCCATGCTAAAAGTACTGATAAATTATCCATTCCTGATATAACACTAAATAAATAACCAACATTATTAGCTATTAATACTTTTTTAAATAACCCTAACATAAATCTCTTTAATCCTAAAGAAAAATTATTCAAGTTAATTTCTCTATCATATAACTCTTTACTAACTGTTTCATATCTTACTATTGGTCCAGCAATCAGTTGAGGAAACATCGAAATATATGTCATAAATATAAAGAAATTCTTCTCATGAACCACTTCTTTTCTATAAACATCCACTACATAGCTCATTGCTTGAAAAGTAAAGAAACTTATTCCTATAGGTAATCCTAATTCTAATTTATCTATATTTATTCCAATCATTCCATTAACAATCTCTATAAAGAAATCAGCATATTTAAAAAATCCTAATATTAAAATATTAATTATAATACTAATTACTAAAATTAATTTTCTTTTCTTCTTATTATCAAACTTATCTATTAGTAAACCAGCTAAATAATTAATAAATGAAGAAAAAATCATTAAAAAAATATATACTGGTTCACCCCACGCATAAAACACTAAACTAAATATTAATAAAATATAATTCTTTATCTTAAACGGAACTATATAATAAAGAATTAAAAAAAGTGGAAAAAAGAAAAAGAGAAAAGGAATGCTACTAAAAACCATTTAATTTCCTCCTATTCACTTTTTATTTTATCTATTACTTTATCATTATCACGGGAAATAACATATATATAATAATTTCCATATTTATCTTTAGTTTTATTTTCCACTAATTTTTCTTCTTCAGGAAAATACCCCATTGTCCAAGCTTGTGAATATTTATCAAAGAATTTATCTATTTCTTCTTCACATTCACTTTCTTTTCCTTCTTTAGGTAAAAATACTGCATACATACTAGCAGATCCTACTTTACTTGGAGTACTAACTAATATTTCATCAAATATATCCGTATTCATTCCATATTTATCTTGCAATTTTTCCATCGATAATTTCTCATTATCTAAAAATAACTTACTATCATCAACTGTTAATTCATTCAAATCAGTCTCTATTTTACTTAAATCTAATTTAACTTCCTTATTACCACACCCCGTAAGTAAAATCATTAAAACTAAACATATAATTATTTTTTTTACTTTCATTCTTATCTCCTTTATTCACAACTATCAACAAGTTTTATTTCTTTAATCCTATTTTTTTTCTTATTTACTAAAACACATTTATCTCTAACTGAAGTGTCATTCATATCTTTAATATAACCAAGTTCTACTAATTTTATAACACTAACATATACCTCTCCTGACAAATCATTGTCTATTACATACTTTTCTGCGGAAGAAAAGATTTCTCTTTCACTAACGCGTCTAAATTGTATAAATGAAGTAGCCATCATATCTCGTGATGCATGTAAACCTATTGCTAAAATTATTCCAAGTAATAATAAGCAAGCTAGTAATTCAATTAAAGTAAAACCTTTTTTGTTCATACTATTCCTCCCTAATATGCAAAAGTTTCTTTGCAACATCACTATCTACTTCCATCAATAATTCTTTATAAAGTTTACGTATCAATGGATTTTCATAACTAGATCTTCTCTTCTTACTTTTATCTTTTCGATATATTGCAGAAATTCTTTTCTTTTTATTATCATTATTTATTTTATATGCCCGGCTACCACCACCGCCAGCAATACATCCTCCATCACAAGCCATTACTTCAATAATATCAAAGTGTTTTTTCTCATCTTCCATCATCTTAATTAGTTTAGGAACGTCTCCTGTACCATTTACAACAGCCATCTTAATACTATGATCTCTAATTTTAATATCAGCAATTTTTATATCATCAAGTCCACGTATTGGTGTATATTCAAGAATTTTTCTATAAGGAGACCTATTAGTTAATTTATGATAAACATATCTTATCATTGATTCTGTTACACCACCACTAGCTCCGAAGATAATACCAGCTCCAGTACCATCAAATGAATCAAATCTACTATTTTCTAATTTTCTAAAATTTATTCCTGCTTCACGAATCCACATTCCAAGTTCTCTTACCGTAATAGCTATATCTACATCATCCGTCTTACTGATTTCATATTTCTTAGCTGTACATGGTACAACTGCCACTACTACTACATTATCAAGATTTTTCTTCTTTACAAAATAATTTTTAATTACTGCTCCCATCATCAAAACAGGACTCTTTGTCGTAGATAAATTCTTTTTATATTTCGGATAAAACTCCGATACATATTTAACCCACGCCGGACAACAACTTGTCATTAGAGGTAATCTTTCATTATTATTAATCCTCTCAATAAATTCATTAGCTTCTTCACATATTGTTAAATCTGCTCCAAAAGATGTATCAAATACATAACTAGCCCCTAGTATTTTTAAAGCTGTTATTATTTTTCCCTGAACATTTTTACCAGGTTTATATCCAAATTCATCACCAAGTAAAAATCTTACTGCTGGAGCTATTTGAAAAATAACTGTTTTATCATTTTCAATATCTTTAATTACTTTTTTATAATCAAGTACCTCACTAATACTACCCGTAGGACATATTAAAGAACATTGTCCACAATTTATACATCTAATATTTTCGTGTTGCATATCATAATGACCAAATACTCCAATTCGGCTCATACATATTCCCTTACATGCTCCACAATTTATACATTTCTTATCATCACGTTTAATACATATATTACTTTCTGCTATTGGAACCCTTTTTAATACTTTTTCTTTATCTTTATTCATTATTTTTTACTACAAAATTATAAGCACTCTCTACCATATCAGTCAAATCGTGTGTAGCTTCCCAATGCAATTTTTCCTTAGCATATGTCGTATCTGCATAACATTCTGCTATATCTCCATCTCTTCTCGGAGCTATTTCATATGGAACATCTACATGATTAACTTCTGAAAAAGCTGAAACTATTTCCATCACACTATATCCATGTCCAGTACCTAAATTATAATAATCTATTCCCTTATTTTTATCTATATACTCTAAAGCACTAATATGTCCAAGAGCTAAATCAACAACATGAATATAATCTCTTACTCCAGTACCATCTTTCGTATCATAATCATTACCAAATATATTTAAATGTGGCAATTCACCAGTAGCAACTTTTACTATATATGGCATTAAATTATTTGGTATATCACTCGGATCTTCCCCAAGCAAACCACTTTCATGGGCTCCAATCGGATTAAAATATCTTAAAATCGCAATACTATAATCATTATCAGATATATATACATCCTTAAGAATATTTTCAATAAACAATTTCGTAGCTCCATATGGATTAGTTACTCCCAATTTAGCTGTTTCTTTTATTGGTAATTCTTCCGGATCTCCATATACCGTTGCCGAAGAAGAAAATACTATTTTCTTAACCCCAAACTCGTTCATTACCTCTAATAATGTAATTGTTGAATCTAAATTATTACGATAATATTTTAAAGGTTTAGCAACTGATTCACCAACTGCCTTAAAACCTGCAAAATGAATTACTGCATCTATTTCATTTTCCATAAAAACAACTCTAAGTTTTTCTTTATCACATACATCTAACTCATAAAACTTAATTTTCTTACCAGTAATTTCCTTTATCTTATCTAACACAATCGGTTTTGAGTTACTAAAATCATCTACTGCTACAACATCATATCCATGACCTATTAATTCTACAATCGTATGACTTCCTATATAACCAGTTCCACCTGTTACTAATACTCTCATATATTCCTCCTAATAATTATTATTTTTAATTTCAAAATAAGATTGCGGATGATTGCAAGTAGGACATACCTTTGGTGCAGTTGTTCCAACATGAACATGTCCACAATTACGGCATACCCAAACTACTGATTCTTCTTTTTTAAATACTCTCTCATTCTTTATATTTTCAATTAATCTACGATATCTCTCCTCATGTTCTTTTTCTATTTTAGAAACTGCTAAGAATAAATTTGCAATGCGATCAAAGCCTTCCTCTTTAGCTTCTTTAGCAAAGTCCTCGTACATTTCAGTCCATTCATAATTTTCGCCAGCTGCGGCATCTAACAAATTACTAAGTGTATCAGGAATCTCTCCATTATGTAACTCCTTAAACCACATCTTTGCATGTTCACGTTCATTTCCAGCTGTTTCTTCAAATATTGCTGCTATTTGTTCATAACCATCTTTCTTAGCCTTCGAAGCATAATAAGTATACTTATTCCTTGCTTGACTTTCTCCAGCAAATGCTGCCATTAAATTCTTTTCAGTTTTACTACCTTTTAATTCCATAATTCCATCTCCTTCTCTATTTTTCCAATGTTTCTAACATTGAATCTATTGTCATTATTTTTTTATCTATATCAGCAAGTGCCTTATACTCTTTATTATTAACACTTACCGGTGTTACTACTTCACTATTAGTATTAACTTCTTTTTCTTTATTTGGTTCTATCATCTTAACAATTCTATAAGTATCCATAATTCTATCTTTAACTATAAAAGAACCATTACTTTGTCTATCCATTATACTTATCTCTGTAAGTTTGATTTGTTTTTCTTCAGCTATCGACCTAACCATAATCTCTTCTTTAGAATTAATCAAATAACTATTTATTATCTTACTTGGGTTACTCTTAATCTCTTTCATTAAAAGAATTCCCCTATTAGCTCTACTAGTCTTTTCTACATTAGATAATTTAAGTCTCTTAGCTGTACCCTTATCAGTAATTATTGTAATATATTCACAATCTGGATTAAATAAACAACTGCTAACAACCTCGTCATCTTTTAACTTAATAGATTTAACACCACTAGCCCTAATGCCAACAACACTTACTTCTGATGCCGAATACCATAATCCATATCCATTTTTCGTTGTAACAAATAAATCATCCATATCACTATCACTAACACTTATTACTAAATCATCAGCTTGCATTTTTATCATACTAATTTCTTTTGAATATCTTCCTACTTTAAAATCTGATAATTTAGTACGTTTAACCATTCCATTCTTAGTAAATATTGTTATATATTTTAAAGCTTCAAAATCATATACTGCAATACTACCAATAATTTTTTCATCAGATGACATACTAACTATATTACTAACATGTTTACCCATATCCTTCCATTTAACATCAGGTATTTCATGCACCGGTAAATATAAATAATTACCCTTATCAGTAAACACTAATATTGTTTGTGTAGTATTTATCATATATTGACCAATAACATAGTCTCCATCTTTTAATCCTGTTGCATCACTACTAGTAGAATAGCTTCTAACACTTACTCTCTTTATATAACCATCATGACTTACTACAACAACTGTATCCTCTTTAGCAATCATTTGCGTCGTATCAATTTTTATCTCTTCAACTTCATCAATTATCTCAGTTTTTCTAGGAATACCATATTCTTTCTTAATTTTTCTAAGTTCTTCCTTAATAACCATGTTAAGTTTTTCTGGACTAGCTAAAATAGCCTCTAGCATTTCCATAATCTTCTCTAAATTAGCCTTTTCTTCCTGTAATACCACAACATCCGTATTAGTCAATCTATATAGTTGTAACATAACAATCTCTGTAGCTTGTTCTTCACTAAATTCATATAATTCAATTAAATTCTTTATTGCATCAGCTTTATTTTTACTACCTCTAATAGTCTTAATAACCTGATCTAATATAGATATTGCTTTTATTAAACCAAGTACAATATGATATCTCTTTTTCGCATGCATCAAATCATATTTACTTCTCTTACTAACAACTTCTCTTTGATGATCTATATATGCATCTATTATTGGAATAAGTCCAAGTTGCATTGGTCTACGATTAACAATAGCTATCATATTATAATTATAACTAATTTGTAATTCCGTGTTCTTATATAAATAATTTAAAATATTCTTACTATTTGCATCTTTCTTTAAATCAATAGTAATTTGTAGTCCATCCTTATCAGATTCATCCCTTACCTCTGCTATACCATCAATCTTTTTATCTATTCTAATCTCATCTATTTTCTTAACAAGTGCTTGCTTATTAACTTCATAAGGAATCTCTGTAATAACTATCTTATTCTTATCGACAGTTAATTTACTTCTAATAAATATCTTTCCTCTACCAGTTTCATATGCCTGTCTAATACCATCTTTTGATATTGCTTGACCACCCGTAGGAAAATCTGGTCCTTTAACAAAGTTAAGTAATGTCTCCAATCTACAATTAGGATTATCTATTCTATAAATCGTCGCATCTATTACCTCAGATAAATTATGTGGTGGAATATTTGTCGCATATCCAGCTGATATACCCGTAGTTCCATTTACCAACAAATTGGGAAATCTACTAGGAAGTACTGTTGGTTCCATTAACGTATCATCATAGTTCGGAGCAAACACTACCGTTTCTTTATCAATATCCCTTAACATTTCATTACTAATTTTAGATAATCTAGCCTCCGTATAACGACTAGCAGCTGGACTATCTCCATCAATTGAACCATTATTACCCTGCATATCAACAAATGGTTCCTTCATTTTCCAGCTCTGACTCATCCTGACTATTGCATCATATATCGAACTATCCCCATGTGGATGATATTTACCCATAACATCACCGACAGCTCTAGCCGATTTCTTATAAGCCTTATCATATGTATTTCTTTCTTTATACATTGAGAATAATATTCTTCTCTGCACTGGTTTAAGACCATCTCTTACATCAGGAATAGCTCTATCTTGAATAATATATTTTGAATACTTACCAAACCTCTCTCCCATTATCTCTTCAAGAGAGTATTCAAATATTCTGCTGTTTTCATCCATTCCTATCACCTAGTAAAATAATAACATATTTTTCTAATTTATTCAACAAACTATACGTTTAATTACTAGTTCACTTGACAAAAAAATAGAGTCTAAACTCTATTAAAATAATTAAATAAATATATTATAACAATTAATACTAGTAATATTCCAAAAATTAGTAACAGTATCTTAAAGAAGAACCTTCCATTACCACTTTCTCCATCATCCTCATCCATCTCGTCATCTATATTACCCTTATCACGTTTATCTTCAAAATCTTTTTTACTAAATTTATACTTAGAACTATAGAAATCACTATCATCATCATCTGGTAATTCTTCTTTCTTTATCGGAGGATTAACCATTGTACCATCATTATCGCTCTTTAAATCCGATAGTATCTCCAAAGATAAATTAGCAGTTTTCAAAAGCCCTTCATCTTCATCCATCTGCTCTTCCTGAATTTCCTCATACATTTCCTTTACTTGCTCAATATTAGTTCTACTATTATCAAGTTTTAGTTTCTTCAAATAATCCTCATTCGTCAAAGTAGACTCAACTATTTGTGGCTTATCCTGTTTAGTAACCGCCTTATTAAGCAATTCTTTTATATCATATATTTCATTTTCCTGCTTTTGATGTTCTTCCAATTTTTCTTTTCTAACAATTCTATTATTTGTATTAGTAATATCATTGTATTCTTTTTGTCTTTGATATTCACCTCTACTAGTAATCTCTTTTTTTAATTCACTTGGATTAATTTCTCTTGCATTAGAAGGAACAACTAAGTTTTCAAATTCATCATAAGCATTATATATCTGTTTATACAATTCCCTATTCTTATCGCTTCTCGTAGGAATATACTCTTCTGTCTCTCTAGTATTTTTATACTTATCCATTCTACTACTCATAGCTTCACCCTCTACCTATATATATAATATCATATTTTTAAAGTAAATAAAATAATTTTTATTGATTTTTTCTATCTTTACACTTATAATTATTTAGTGGAGGAAGATATAAATGAAAGCAAATGTTAAACAAGATAAATGTATCGGATGTGGAAACTGCGTAGCTCTAACAGAAAGCCAAGTCTTCGATTTTAATGATGAAGGATTAGCTGAGTGCATACTTGAAGAAATTCCTAGTGACTTAGAAAAAATAACTAACGAAGCCATTGAACAATGTCCAACTGAAGCTATTGAAAAAAAGTAAGAAAAACTCTTACTTTTTATTATACTTACATACATCTCTTATCTTACAAGTATCACACATTGGTTTACTAGCTTTGCAATAGTATCTTCCAAACAATACCATTTGATGATGAGTTTTACCCCATCTACCATAAGGTATCTTTTTTTCTAATTTACGTTCTATTTCCATTACCGAATCATTCTCTTTTGCAATTCCTAATCTCTTACTAACTCTAGCTACATGTGTATCAACAGCTATTGCTTCACATCCATATATATTAGATAAAAATACATTTGCAGTCTTTCTACCGACTCCTGGTAAAGATTCAATAAACTCCCTATCATTAGGAATAGTAAAATACCCTTTATTAACCAGTATCTTAGCTATCTCTAAAACATACACACTCTTTCTCTTGTAAGTTCCTATTTCTCTAATAATATTCCCTATGTCACTAACTGTTGCCTTACTCAAACTAACTAAATCTGGATACTTAGAAAACAATACCTTATTTACCTTATTAACTCTCTTATCTGTAGTCTGCGCACTAAGAACTATTGCTATTAATAATTCATAATCCTTATTATATTCCAACTCACACTTTGGATTTGGATATAATTCATCCAAATAATCTAATACTTCTTTATTCATTTAACCAATCCGTATCGAAAACTTCAACCTTACTTTTTTTACTACGATATATCTCTCTATCTTTTTTTACATCTTCTTGTTTTTTATACCCTTTTTTTCGCCAATCATTTAAAATACTATCAATATATCGTAAATTACCTACCCCATTTAAAACAGCCTCTCTTAAAGCACATATAATTAACTCATTACTATTCCCACTTGTAATCCATTCTTTAATTTGTTCAAACTCCATCGGAGATAAAGTCCTACCCAATTCCTTTTCAAAAACAGAAAAAATACTATTATCTATTTCCTCTTTTTCATGCTTCTCATCATTAGCTACTATATTAAATAATTTTTGATATAACAATTCCATAGACAAATACTCATATGTCTTTTTATTAACCTTCTCTACCACTAAAGAAATAATATTCTTATCACACAAACTATCAATAATACTCATAACCTCATGTTTACTCATTCCAACTTCTCGAGCAAATTCTTCTGGATTATATGTTATCTTATCTCCATATGACAAAAGAATCATAATAACAATAAATTCACTATCAGTAATATTAAGTAATCGATAATTATTTAGTAGTATTCTTGGTATAACTATTGGTCTAAGTTTTAACAAATCAATTATTTTATCATCCATCCCTAACCTCCTAAAGAAACACTCTTAATAAATTCATAACTATATATATCATAATAATTATAAACAATCTTATTCCCCTTTTCCAAACATTCTTGATACATCAATTTATCATCATATACAATATCATAATTATTTTTATTATCATGAATTAAAATCTTATCTACATTTAATAATTCATGGTATTTCTTATCAAATACATACAAATTATCATCTGTTAATACAATATATTTATCTCCATATATATTCAAATAATCTATCTTTTCTACCGAAGTATTTTTAATAATCAATTTATTATATTTATTTACCGTTCTTTTATCATTCCATACTTGGTAGCATACAAGTAAATATAAAGTAATTATTCCAAATACAATTATTTTAACTAACTTTCTCATACCAAAATTATATCATTTTATAAAGAAAAAAGCTATTATTTTCTAGCTTTTATATTAAGTTTCTTTCGTCTTTCCAGTAGATACATATCCTTGTTCAATCAATTCCCTATCATCATTACTATAACTCCATTTATAAGTAGTATTATCACTATTATAATATCTATCTCTATAACGATAATAATTAACCATTTTTCTTCCTGTAACTAACACCTTTGTAGGCATTTCATCATAGCATACCGTCTCACTACAATTATCTGTTGCTATTAAATCTATCCAATCTAAGTAATATGAATAGTCTACCATTTCACTCTTCATATCTACTTCCCTACTATCACTACTATTCACATAATTAATAGTCCACTCTGACCAATCCGAATATTCTGACCAATATCCACTCTCTATAAGTGCATATTCATACATTTTTTTTGACTCATATTTTGAAAGGTCTACTACCACTTTATCACTCTTTTTATCACATTCTAAATTAACTTCTAGCTTATACTTATCTTCTGCTACATATGCCATAATATAAGAATTATCTTTAGAACATTCCTTACCATTTTTATCAGTAATCTTATTCACAAGCTTTTGTTTATACATATCATCTAAACTAAGTATAACATTACTATCTCTATCCTTTGGTAACTTATCACTCGTAAAATACTTAACCCCAACATCCTTCATTTTTTTAAGATTATCTTTAAATATATCCTTAGTTTCTTCTTTATTATCTAATTTATCATTATTATTAGTCTTATCAGAAAATGCCGTAATTGACAATAACCATATCACAAATAAAATAAAAATAATAACAATAATCCCCTTTATAAAAAATGATGTTAAATCAAACTTTCTATTTTCTTCATCCATTATCTCATCCCCCTACAAATATTGCTTTTTATAATAGCATACCTCCATATTAAAGTCAAGAAAAAAAGTAGATTACTCTACTTTTGAAAGTTCTTCTTTAAGTATTTGTGAAGTTAATGCCGGATTAGCTCTTCCCCTACTTTTTTTCATTACCTGTCCTATAAAATAGTCAAATACTCTCTTACCATTTTTATAGTCTAAAATTAATTCCTTATTTTCATCCAGAACCGCTAGTACTATTGTTCTAATTTCCTCCGGATTATCTATTTGAGATAAACCAAGTTCATCTACTAAAGTCTTTGCATCCTTACCACTATCTAGCATCTTTTCTAAAACTGTTTTTCCCTGTTTACCAGATATCTTACCAGAAGTTATTAAATCAACTAAATCCACTAGCATCTTTGGCATAATTTTACTTTCCTTTAAACTAATTCCCATTTTATTCAAATTACCTAGCACATCGCCAGTTAACCAATTTGATATAATTAAATATTGATTACTATTTTTTATACATTCCTCATAAAAATCCGATACATACTTATCTCTTACCAAAGTATTTGCATCTTTACTATTAATTCCATATTCCTTTGTATACTTTCTATAACGCTCATTATGAAGAACTGGAATTTCCGCTCTTATTTCTTCACACCATTTCCTATCTATCTTAATTGGAGGTAAATTAGGATCTGTAAAATAACGATAATCAATCGCATCTTCCTTACTTCTCATCGAATAAGTTTCAAGCGTTGTCTCATCAAATCTTCTAGTTTCTTGTAAAACAACTCCACCACTCTCCAGTATCTCTAGCTGTCTTTTTTCTTCACTTAATATTGCTTCCCTAACACTACTAAAAGAATTTATGTTTTTAATTTCAACTCTTGTTCCTAACTCTGTTGCATCTTCTTTCATCAAAGATACATTAACATCACATCTTATTTGTCCTCTATCACTTCTTGCTTCTGATGCATCGCAGTATAAAAATATACTTCTAAGTCCTTCCAAAAAGAGAACTGCCTCATCCGCACTCGATATACATGGTTCAGTAACCGTTTCTAAAAGAGGTACTCCGCATCTATTATAATCAATCAAAGAATAAGTATTATAATGATCTAAACTAGCCGTATCCTCTTCTAAATGAGTATCATGAATTAATATTTTCTTCTCTTCACCACTTACATTTATAATTACATATCCATCTGTACCTATTGGATTTTTAAATTGTGTTATCTGATATCCCTTAGGTAAATCTGGATAAAAATAATTCTTTCTCTCAAAGGTTAAATATTCTGGTACAGTACAGTTCATTGCTAGGGCCATCTTTATTGAATTTTTAACAGCTTGTTTATTAACAACTGGTAAAATTCCTGGTAATCCTAAATCAATTACTGAAACATTGCTATTAGGTATTGTTGAATAACTATTTCTAGCACTAGAAAAGTTCTTACTGTTAGATTTTAATTCACAATGAACTTCTAGTCCAATAACTGTCTTATACATTCTCTTCACCACCATTTGCCACCTGTCCTTTGTATTCCATACTACCTTCAAGTTTATTTGCAATATTCAAAACTGTTTTATCATTATCAAAAGCCCCAGTTATATTAACCCCCACAGGCATCGAATCAACAAATCCTGAAGGTATCGTAATACTAGGAAATCCTCCAAAGTTACCAATAACTAAATGATTATCTAAAATTAAATATTTATCACTAAGCTTATCCGTACCTTCATCAAATTTTGGTGCTATCGTCGAAGCTGCCGGCATAATTAATCCATCATATTTTTGAAATAATTCATTCATTCTATCAACTATTATTCTTCTAATTCTACAAGCATTCAAAAATAACTTCTCTTGATTCTCTTTTTGTAATATATAACTACCAAGTACAAATCTTCTCTTAATAAGTTCACTAAATCCCTTAGTTCTAGCATCTCTTATAATCTCATCAGGAGTATTCCCATTTCCTCTAACACCAAAATGAATTCCTGTCAAATTAGCATCGTTTGAAGTAGCTTCAGCACAAGATATTGACATATATGTCGGATATAATGCTAATAAAACATCTTTATCTATTGATTCTGCACACACTTCTATTCCTAAACTCTTGCACTTATCTATTACTTTATTAAAATTATCAATAATTTTCTTTAATTCATAATCACTATCATCTATATCTAATGCTTCTTTTATATAAAATAATTTTTTCCCCTTGACATCTTTATCTAAATATTCTAAATAATCTATATTATCATCTTCCAAACTAGTCATATCTTTATCATCATGTCCCTTAATACAGTTCATAACCATCGCCGTATCTAGCACACTTCTTGATATAACCCCCAAATGATCCAAACTAGAAGCAAAAGCAAATAAGCCATATCTAGATATTCTTCCATACGTTGGTTTAAATCCAACAACTCCTCCATAAGCTGCTGGTTTTCTAATCGAATCCCCCGTATCAGATCCAATTGCAAAAGGTACAATTCCAAGAGCTACAGCTGCCGCACTTCCCGCCGAAGATCCTCCAATTAATCTTTCTGAATTCCAAGGATTTCTAACTACTCCCGTATGACCAGTTGTTCCAGTTCCTCCCATAGCAAGCTCATCAAGTACTGTCTTCCCAACAAGTACTGCTCCGGCTTCTTTTAATTTCTTATAAATTGTCGCATCATATACTGGCACATAATTACTTAATATATTTGAAGACGCCGTAGTAAGAATACCTTTCGTAGAAATATTATCTTTAAGAGCATATGGAATCCCCTTAAGTATCCCGTTTCCTGTTTCTTGATATTTATCCATTATAGTAACAAAACAATTATATTTATCCTGATATTTTATTGCCTTATCTCTTGCATCCTGAAACAACTCCTCTTCAGTTACTTTTCCATTATCAAGCATCTCTCTCATTTTACTAATACTCTTACTCATTATTCCACCACCTTAGGTAATTTTACTTGATTATATAAAGTACTACCACTATTAACTAAAATATCATCAAGTTCCATTTCTTCCATTACATCATCCTCACGCAATTTTACATTATCCAATCTTTTCGGATATACCATTGGCTCCACATCTTTAATATTAGGTATATTACCAATTAATTCCATTTGTTTTAATATCGTATCAAACTCATCCAATAAGGTATCATATTCTCTTTCATCCATAGTAAACATCAACTTATTAGCTAACATTTTCAAAGTATCTTTATCCATTATATTACCTTCTTTCACATCTATTAGTATATCATAAACTTCATACATTTTCACATTATTTTTATAATATTAATAAAACAGCACTTATAATCATTAATGCTGTTTATAAATTTTAATATTGATTAATATTATTACATTTATTCATTTTATATTTCCAATATTCTTCATGTAAATTACTGGCCAATTCACTAACCCTATTAAAATAACTCATATAATAATCTGTATCACCCAAGTTTGACAAAGCTACGACTATATACGGATTGTTAGCAAATACTATTGATGCATCATGAATTGCCGTACCACTCCAACCACTCTTATTAGCTATTTTGTAATTATTTGAACTACTAATAAATTTTGTTTTTGCATTAAGAAATATCCCCATAACTTCTTCACCATACTTATCATTTTCTAAATAAAATCTATATAATTCATCCATATATATAATTCCATCACGCGCACTAACATTACCCCAATTATTATTAGCAACAAATATCGAACTAGTACCAAGATTCTGCCAAAAATTAAGCATATTAACTCTACCGTACTTATCCATAAGCATATTATGAGCAATATTATCGCTGTAAACTATTGAATAATTAAGTAAATCCCTTACACTATATTTTGTATTAACCTTATTGTTTTTTATTATACCTGTTCCGCCTACATAATAATTCCCAGTATATGTTAATATCTCATCTAAATTCACTTTCCCCAAACCAGCCATTTCATATATATAAATATCTGCCGGAGCTTTAATAGTACTAGCAGCATAAATACCCTGTTTATCATTATAAGTAACAGTAAATCCAGTATAAATATCTTTGTATGCAAATGAAAAATAATTATTTGATTGATTATAATAATTATTAATTTCATCAATAATTTTATTAATACCATCAGATAAATTATTATTATCTAACTTAGAATTAATACAATTAACAAGTTCTGAAGCTGCACTTTTTTTAAGTAATTTCGAGTCAATTACATCTTCACTATAAACATTTACTTTCGTAGATTCTTTTTTTTCGATAATCGTAAAAAACTTCTCATACTTATCTACTTTACTTCTAAGAACAAAAGTTTTTATTACCGTTATAAAAGTAAAAATAAATATAAGTATCATTATAATTAAAATAATTTTTTTATTTTTAATTATTCTTTTTATTCTACTATCAACAATCTCCAATTCATCTATTCCATCATTATAAACATAATTACCATTAACATCATTTCTTTCAATAGTAACTTGATTTAATGTGATTTTTTTACTCAGATTTTCATCAATAAATACCTCTAATGAATTATCACAAAAAACATCCATATCACTAAACAATTGATTACTCTTATTATTACCATCAATCATAATACCAACCTCTATTATACTTAATATAATTTTAACACATATAACAAAAAAAGAAAAGAAACTGTTATCTTTTCTTTTTCATTAACTATTTACTAACAGGTATTACACTTATAGATTTAACCACTTGAAGTAATTCATCACTCTTCATCGTATCACTCACTAAATAGTATTCTATACCACTGTCAAACCAATTAGCTGAATTATCATTAATAACTGCTAGTGCATTACCAATTAATTCCACACTACCATATGTAGGTATTATCTCTGGATTATCACTATATTTTGCTGTTTGTTCTACTAAGATAAATGAACTATCTCCAGTAAATGTTAATATTAATCTCTCACCGTCATCGGTAGATACTCTTTCCTGATTAGTTAAATACGTATTCGTAGGTAAATACATCGGATATATTATATCATCTATCGTTGCAGTCGTTTTATCCTTTCCTTCATTAGTACTATTGCTCTTTTCATCAGTCTTATTTTCTGTACTACTATCGGTCTTATTTTTTCCTGGCTCTAAAGTTGTTGTATCATCCTTTTCATCCTTATTCTTATTTAAATTACTATTATCATTCTTATTTGAATTACTATTATCATTCTTATTTGAATTACTATTATCATTCTTATTTGAATTACTGTTGTTATTTGTAATATCATTATTATCTCGTGTCTTAATATTATCCGTATCCATTAATGAATTTAAATCGAAATAAGTATCATTATACTCAGTATTTAAATCAATCTTATCAAAAGACATCTTTATCTGTACATTGCCATCCTTATCAAGTACCTCAACCTTCTTAGGTAAATAATCATCACCAAAATATACTTTTTGATTAACAAGTTTATCATTATTCGGATAATTTACTGTTGAAGTAAAGATATAACCTTCATCAGTACTTTCAAATTTTCTATCCTCATCATTAGATATATCATCTAATAAACTAGAAAGCAAATAAACTTGTGAATTATTATAAGGCCAATCACTTTGAAATTTAAAACTTTTATTAAGTGATGGTGTAACAATATAAACACCATCTTCATTTCTTAATATGACTTGTTTATGATCATTTATAACATTAGTAAGCTCTATTTTATAATGATCATCCTTTTGATAAGAAACCCCAATATTATAATTATAAACATCCTCATTATTAAGAAGTTCCATTTTACCAGACAAATAATAAGAATTAGTTTTATTAACTTTATCACCAAATTCCTTTAGCACTGTTTTCTCATCCTTTTTACCACATCCAGTAAGTATTAAACAAATTAAAATTAAACATAAAAATATTTTTTTCACTCTTCACCCCATTTTTTTATCTTTATGGTAAATTATATGGCACTATTTTTACAATATGATGAATAATTAAACATTTTTTGTTAAAAATATTATTATCAAGGAGGAGATTATGAATACATTATTTAAAACAACATTAGTGTTAAGTATCATCGGTTGTATCAATTGGGGTCTTGTAGGTTTATTTAATTTTAACCTCGTAGAATACCTACTTGGAGATGGTGCCTTAATAACAAGAATTGTATACGTATTAGTAATGGTATCAGGAATTATAAACATTGGTATTCTTACTAAAGATTTAGATAAATAAAACAAGGAAATCCTTGTTTTATTTTTTTAAATTATGTGTATCCTTAAAACTATCAATCATTCTAGATAATATACTCTCTAAATTAGATTTATCAATAATCATATTATCTATATTGGAAACATAATCGTATCTACATAATAACGAACGCTTCCAATAAAGATATCTCTTTTATCATTAAAATATTGGTAAATAATACCTGTAGATACCAGTCATATTTTGCTATATCTATTGCCGATACATTGTGATATCCTTCCTCACACATTAACTCAAATATCTACCGAATACTTCTTTTCTAAATATTAAATAAAAATTAAATATAACCATATATTAACTATGTCAAACAGTTAAACTCTAATTCCGAATATATCCCTAATATTTCTAAGTATTACTTTAAATATATTAGCTTTATCTACATTTTCCATAACTGTTATATTTTTAGACATTAAATATTTACCATCTTCATATACCATTATCTTTCCCACTGTATCCCCAATTTTAACTGGTGCATTTATACTATTTAAAGAAAGTTCATAAGTAATATTTCTTTTTCCTTTTTGATTATTATTTAAAACTGTAACATCATTAACTATTTGAATATCTACTTTTTCTTTTTTACCCATATTAACATCCACAGTACCTAACGATTTATTTTTACCAACCATCTTTTCTATACTATACATATTAAATCCATAATCAAGCATCGCTAGTGTATCAGAACTTCTCTTATCAGTGCTAGCTTCTCCCATAACAACACTAATTAATCTCATATCTTTCTTCTTACCCGTAGCCGTTAAGCAATATCCTGCATCATCCGTAAAACCTGTTTTAAGGCCATCTATATATGAGTAAAATCTTACTAATTTATTCGTATTAACAAGCCAAAAACTATTATCAGTTCCTTTCCTTAAATAATCTTCATATATACTAGAAAATTCTAATATTTTTTCATGACGAACCAATTCTCTCGCCATCATCGCCATATCATAACTGCTTGAATAATGATTTTCTGCATCCAATCCTGTAGCATTTACAAAGTGAGTATTTTTAAGACCAAGTTCCGCAACTTTATCATTCATCAATTTAACAAAAGACTTTTCAGTACCAGCAATCTTTTCTGCTAAAGCTACCACTGCATCCCTAACTGTTTGTAAAAAGCAGTAAAAATTTGTTTAAATTTAAGTCACTATTTTTGTGACTAAGTACACTGAGTTTAAAATATAACATAACTTTATGCATATTATCATATTCTTCTATTTTTTCAACATATATAGTATCAATTATAGATCCAAATATTCTAAATATACTTTCATCATCAGAAAAAATAACATCACTTATTTCTTTATAAAAATTATCCATACTATCCTTAAAGTTATCTTCTTTCACAACTGATAAATAATTATTTTTCTTGTTCTTTAAAAAATTTAATTTAGAACTATATTTTTCTCTTTGAATATTATATTCCTCTAAATTTATTTCTTTTCTTGCTCTCATATTAATAAGTTCTAATTTAGCATTTTTAATATCTTCTATTCTTTTATCTATATCAATTATTTCTTTAGTATAGTTTTTATTAATTTTTGTATTACTTATTAAATTATATATTTCTTTTATAATATCACTCTCTTTATTTAAGAAAAAACTCGCCATCTTTTTAAATATATCAAATAATTCCTGATAGTGAATAATTGGTGTATTACACCCATTTATTTTTTGTTTACCATATTTTCTATAATTTGAACATCCCCAATATTTTTTTACTTCACCAGTTTTCTTATTTTTATAACTACCTTTTATAAATGTTGCTCCATCATGATAACACTTTATTTTACCAGATAAAGCATATCTCATATCAGTTCTAGTATGTGTTTTATGTCGATTAGAATTATTATTTAATATATCATTGCATTTTTCCCACACTTCTTCACTAACAATCGGTGGACAACTATTATTATCTTTATAAATTATCCATTCATTCGGCTTAAATTTAATTCTTTTCTTAGAATGATAATCAACTGTTGTTTCCTTATGTGCACAAAAATAACCCTTATATTTTGGATTTCTAATAATTCTACCAATTACAGTTCCTTTAAGCGGTTTATTTGTTTTACTCTTTATATTATATTCATCATACAAATAGTGGCCTAATTTAGATGTTCCCATTTGTTCTTTACTATATTCATTAAATATAAGTCTAATTAACTCCGCTTCTTCCTCCACTATTTCAAGTTTACCTTTATTCTTTTTATAACCATAAAAATTATCATTCCCTGGAACCACTCCTTTTTCAATACTCCTTTTATATCCAAATCTAATTCTTTCTGATAACTTTCTTATTTCATCTTGCGCAATACTTGACATTATAGTTAAACGAAGCTCAGAATCTGTTTCAAAAGTATTAATATTGTCATTTAAAAAATATACTCCAACTCCATAAGATAACAATTTTTGAGTATATTGAATACTATCAACAGTATTCCTTGAAAATCTTGATATTTCTTTTGTTAATATTAAATTAAACATTCCATTTTTACCATCATTAATCATTTTAATAAAATTATCTCTTTTATTTACACTTGTCCCACTTATACCCTCATCAACATATCCAGGCACAAAAATCCAATTTGTCTGTGATTTAATATAATTTTCAAAATACATAACTTGATTTTCTAACGAATTTAATTGTTCATCATGGTCAGTTGATACACGAGCATAAAATGTAACGTGAAGTGGTAATTCAATAAGTTTTTTACCTTGTGATAAAATATTTCTAATTTGATATATATTCATATAATCTAATGCCTCTTTCTAAACTAGAATTTTAATCATTATATTTTTTAAATCTCCATTTTTCTTCTGCAATTCCTTTAGTTTACTAACATCTTCATCCAACTTTCTAATAATATTACTCGTATTTGTAAAGTCAATTAAATTTTTACTGCAAAGTTCATTTAATATCTCTTTTTGTATCATTTTTTTAATAATTTGAGTTTCAAGACTGTTATTCAAGCTTTCTCCTCCTTATTTAAACATATTAGAATAAATAAGAAAAAGAACTCAAATACTCAAGTTCTACAAATCTTGCATATTATAGACTTATAACTATTTTATTAATGTCTCAAGAAAAATAGCTACACCATCATTATCATTAGAAAGAGTTACATAGTCAACCTTGTCTTTTATATAATTTGAAGCATTAGCAACCGCAACACTAATTCCTGCTACATCAAACATAGAAATATCATTTTTATCATTACCAATTGCAATTGTATTTTCAATTGGTATATTTAAATAGGATGATAAAAATTCAAGTGCACTTCCCTTTGAACAATTTGAATTAATAACACTAAACCACTTTTCATCAAATACGCTATCCTCACTAATTTCATCTACTATGTACAATTTATTATTTTTAGATATTATATCTTTAATTTCACAAATCTCGTTATTTTTATTATCAATAAACATACATTGTTTAACATTGCATTTAGCAAGATCTTCTATATAAGATTTCTCATTAAGCAATTTTTGATTTGAATTTCTTATATTTTTAGTAACATAATCATAATTATCCATTGTCAATATTAGTCTAATATCTCTTGTATATGCATATTCTACCAATTTATTTATTAAATCTCTATCAATAAATGAACTGAATATAATATTTTTATTATTATTGTCATAAATTTCTGAACCATTAGATGACACAATAATATCTTCAGTATTTAATTCCTTTATTAATTCAAGTACTTGATAACGTGGTCTAGCAGTACAAATAACAATTTTATTACCACTTTGTTTATTATCATGAATCGCTTTTTTTACTCTTTCAGAAATTGTTCCATCTGATTTTCTTAATGTATCATCAATATCAATAAATATTAATTTTTTATTAATTACATTAATAAGCTGTTGTTTACTAGAAATACATTCTACACCTATTTCAGTTAACATTTTCTTAAGTTTTAAATATTTTTTATGATTTGGTATATATGCAATACTAGGCTTTCTCTGATAATGCATAAAATGTTTTTTAAGTCTTAATAATTCATTTTTGTAATTATTTATCTCATTATAATAAAATGTAAATAATTCTTTTGTTTTATCTATATAATCATCAGAAAAGCAAGATAAATCATAGTCAAATCTTACTGGCATTATTTCAAAGTTTGAATTAAGCAAATTTTTAATTATAAAGTTTTCATCATTTTCTATAACAATTATAGTTTTTTTATTTGTTACATTTTTCATTTCATTAAAAATATCATAATCTTCCATAACAATTACCCTTATATATTTTTAAAAATTCTTCCCAAACCAATATCATATCATCAAGAGCAGAATTATTTTCCTTAGTAGTTTTTTTATTTTGAATTAGAATATCTTTTAATTGATCAATATTTATATATTGACATTCATAATTTTGTATAATTTCATTAGAATCAAGTTGTCTTCTAGCTTCTTCATATATCGTTTCACAATAAATTACATAATAGTATATTTCCACTAGTCTATTTTTTCCAGTGCCTTTATAATTTTTACAATAATACTTTATTGCATAAAACAAATCGTTTTCATTAGCATCAATTGTTATCCCAGTTTCTTCTAATATTTCTCTTTTTAATCCTTCCAAAAGTGTTTCATTTTTCTCTAAATGACCACCAGGAAATTCATAATGTGTTAACCCATTCGAATAACACATTAATACCTCATTGTTTGAATTAATAAGAATTGCCCTTGACCTAGTTGTTTTTTCATCAATCTGCTCCAATGTTAAATTATCATAATTATATATTTTTTCAATAATTTTCATTTTCTTCACCTTATATCCTTTTAGTCACACTTATCTATTTTTAATATTTTTTTCTTACAATCTTTTAAACTTTCTAAGCATTGATCAGTTAATTGCTGAACTGAAAACAATTCAGAATTTAACTCCAAACCTTCCACAATGTCTGTGGACAAAAGATTTTTCCATTCTCTGTATTCAGCATTATTTTCAATAATTGCATCTTCAATAGAAATATTTCGAATATCTTTTTGACTTTTATTATATCTAAATATTGCTCTGTCCAAACATTGTTCAGGTGAACAAGATAAAAAAATAGCAATAATACGAATATTTTTATATAAAATTTTATTTAATAGATCATTCGAAATAGTTGGAACGTAACTCTGATATATATCAATATCCTGATTAAAATCTATACCATTCCTACTCAATTGAATAGCATAGTGCACATCTGAAATAACAACATCAGATTTATCACACATGTTAACAAACCAGTCATCCACTTCATCAGAAGTAATTTTCTTATAAATCTCATCATTTGAAATCCCCTTTTGAAAAGCTATATCAAAAAAGCCTTGATGTCTTCTATATCTAATGCTATTAGAAATTCTTTTATTTAAACTGTTTGCTAATGTACTCTTTCCACTAGCTGTTGCCCCTCCAACTAATATAAGTGTTTTCAAATTAATTACCTCCTTATCTTTTTCTTACAAGATATATACTCTGCAAATTCATCATCTGGTGAATCATTTATCATACCAAAACTATCATAATATTCTTTTACTCTTTCAATATCTACTTTATGTAAATTAGAATTTTTTTGAAAAGCAGTATTCATTCTATCACCAATATCGTCACAATAGAAAATTTGATTTGAATTTAACCTTGAGTTAATATTAGATCCAAGTGCATATATTTTTTCACTTTCTACGCCATTAGCCAACAATTCTTTTAATGCTAAAAGCACTTCTTTCTTTACAGAGCCTTCTTTTAAAGAAAAGCCAGCTATTTCCTTACTATGATCAAAATATTTTAAATAAAAACCATATTCATCAAATAATTCTATTAAATCCATTAAATTTTGATCAATTCGCCAACCACCACCTTGGAAAACAAATAAGCCATTCTTGCTTTCTTGCATTGCCTTTTTACAAAAATTCAAATAAAATCTTAAAGAATTAGGACTCATTTCCAAAAGCGCATGATTAGACATAGTTAAATCAATATTTATCGGATTCTCTCTCATTTGCCATAACTTCCAATATGGAATATGAATACATTTCGAATCAACATTTAAATTTTGAGTAACCAATTCATTGATTTCATTATTTGTAATATAATCAAACAGTCTGTTTTGAATCAAATAGAAAGCTTGAGTAACATCTGTTGCAGAGTATTTTATATTATCTTCTAGCAAAAGACAACCTAAAGTACCAGATCCACCACCTATTTCAAATATTCTCTTATTATCAACATTTCCTAATGCCGCTTCTATTATTCTTTTTTCGCATATAGAAGCTATCATCGGAGCCTTAACAAGAAAATTTGCATGATATTTCTTTTTTGTTAAATCATATATATCCTTAGTAGTTCTTTTTAATAATTCGAATTCATCTTCAGTTATACCCCCACATAAATTGTTATAATGATTCTCGAAACTATATGCATGCATACTATCAATATATCTAACCAATTCTTGTTCTTCCTGCACAGTAGTAGGGAAACCACCATTTTCAAACAATTTAGGTCTAAATGCTCTAATAAATCTATTAGATAACCCAGCTTTTCCTTCAATTTCCTTAATATTATAATCTCCTATACTTAACATAAACATTTCCTCCTTACACTTACTTTCATCAAAATTATACCATTAATTTATTATTTTTAAGATAATAAATTTTATCTGATACTTTCTTCATAAATTCCTCTTCATGAGATACTATAATTAACGTCATATCTTCATCCACAATTTCTTTAATAAGATTCAATACACTATCTTTCATTTCTCTATCCAAAGCACTGGTTGGTTCATCCAACAATATAATATCTGGTTTCATCAATAATGTTCTAGCAATAGCTACTCTTTGCTTTTGTCCTCCTGATAATTCATCCGGATATTTATCTTTTTTATCAATTAAATCAACCTTTTTCAAAATATTTAATGCTTTATGAATACTTTCATTCTTAGAATATTTTTTAATTTTAATTAATCCAATTATTAAATTATCTAAAACAGTTAAATGCTCAAACAAGTTATAATCTTGAAAAACAATTCCAATTTTTTGCCTCAACTCAGTAGTAGAAATTTTTGAAATATCAATTCCATTAAATTTTATTTTTCCACTATCTATATTTTCTAAACGATTTATACACTTTAATAAAGTACTTTTGCCACATCCGCTTTTTCCAGACAAAGATATTACATCACCTCTTTTTATTTTTAAATTCACATTACTAAATATTAATTCATTTCCATAATATTTTGTGACATTTTCAAGTTCTAATATAAATTCTTTTTTCATAATTTTTTCACCAACCTAGGATTAACTTTTTTATATATAAAGTCCAACATCTTGCAAAAAATATAACAAATTAAAAAATATATTAGTGACGTAAATATTAGTGGAAAAAATGCTTCATATGTTCTATTCCTAATAATATCACTTGCTTTAGTTAATTCTATTACAGATATATATCCAGCTATAGAAGTAGATTTGATTAATGAAACACCTTCATTTTTATAAACAGGTATAACATATGAAATTACTTGAGGTAAAATTATATATTTAAATGTTTGAATTTTTGTAAATCCTAATGCATAGGCAGAATCAATTTGAATTCTATTTATTGATGAAAAAGCACCCTTTATAATTTCACAAACATATGCAGAAAAATATATAGAAAAAGATATTATTGCTACTATAATAGGTTCAATATTTATTGTTCCAAAAATTCCAAAATAAAATGTCAACAATAGCACAGTCACTGGAACACCTTGTAAAAATCTTACAAAAATACGTGATAGTATATCAAAAATTTCAATTTTAATTTTTTGCAATAGAAATAAAATAGATCCTAATAGTGTGCCAAAAATAATTGAAAAAAACGAAATTATCAATGTTGCTTGTAATCCATTAAATAACAAAATATATCTTTTTTCTTCAATAATCGTTCTATTAAAACTGCTATATATATTATTTAAAATATTTATTATAGTTTCTTTATTACAAATTATAATTAATATTAATATAAACAGAAAGATTAAAATTTTTATTAGTTTTTTCTTCATTTCTACCCTCTAGTTACAACCACTATTCCACCAGTATAATCAGATTCAGAAAAAAGTACAGATTTCTTTCTTTCTTCAGTCACAACAATAGAACATCCTGCAACATCCACTTTACCAGACTTTAATGCTGGAATTATTCCTTCAAAAGACATTTCTATAATTTCTAATTTATAACCTATTTCTTTACATATGTAACCTATTACATCAATATCATATCCAACAATTTTGTTATTTTTCATATATGCAAATGGAGCAGAACCAGAAACTGTAGCAAATTTAACAGTACCTTTTGAATCATCATAATCATAAACATCTAATTCCTTTTTACTATCATCATTTCCCATCCACTTTTCTTCTAAATTCTGTAACTTACCATTTTGTTTCATTTTATTTAAAACTATATTAATCTCATTTTGTAAATCTTGTTTTGAAGGATTAATCGCAAATGCATAACTATCATCAGTAAGTTTTTCATCTAATATTTTTAAATTACTATTTTCTTTTATTATTTCTTTGGCTAATGGTTCATCAGTTAAAAAGCCATCGATTTTACCTGACTTTAATGCAGATATTTCATCACTATAACTGTTATAATACAAAACATTTACATTTGCTATATTTTTTTTCACAATTGTATCATATTCCGAACCAGTATATACACCTATATTTTTATTAACCAAATCTTCTTTTGTATTAATAATATTTAATTCATTAGAGCATCCTGTAGTCATAAATATTATTAATAATAAAAACCATACATTTTTTTTACACCTTTTTAACATACCTTTTATCTCCCACTTCATCCAAAATTTTTATTTCAAACGCATTATATACTTTTTGCATTTTTTCTAATGTTTCATATTCATTTTCACCTAGCACTTGAACCCAACCAGACGCATCATTTCCAACTCTTCTTTTTATTTGATATTCTCCAATTTTTGCAAACATTTCACCGTCTATTACTCCATCCATTTTTAATAAATCTTCCAACGGTGTTATCCATTCAACAATTCCTTCTTTATTTGGTAAATATAAATCACCAACACTAACGATTTCATTTTGATAATTTAAAACAACATTTTTATGAATTGCTATATCCAATAATGTATTATAAATATCAATTCCGTATGAATAACTATGATTTAAAGTAGCTTGACAACCAGGTAATCTCCATCCAAGTTCACTTGCCTTAATATTTCCATCCTCATTAATAAAAACCTCTATTGTCATCGCGCCATCTTTTAAATTCATACCAGATACTATTTGTTGAATAAATTCTTTAGGAACAAATTTAAAATATGATGGTATTCTAGGAACAGTCATATGACAATTTAAATCATTTGAAATAGAAGCCCATATAGTTGGATTAGGAATGTAAGTAACATATGAATCCAATACTTTGCCATTTTGTACTAGACTTTCTATAGACCACTCGTGATCATAACAAAAATCTTCAACCATGTATTTTCCTGGTACAATTTCTAATGTTAAACTATCTATATCTTCTAGTGAATTTATTATATAAGTTTCAATGCTATTCATACCTCTTCTCGGTTTAAAAATAATTTTATTACTTCCATTATTTATAAAAAAATTTTTAAGTTCTTCTTTACTATTAATCTCCTTAAAATTAACAGTATCCAAGCCTATTTCTCGAAATTTCCTTTTCATATCAACTTTATCTCTTACCCAGCATATTTGATTATCTGTTAAAGCATATAATCCTAATTTTCTAGCAAATTTATTAGAAAATTCTAAATAATATTCTGAATCATTTAAAAAATAATCAATTGTTACATTATTTGCTTTTAACCATTTTTTAAACTTACAAACTTCATCATCAATATCATTATAATAGTCAACAACATAATTTAATATCTTTTCAGTTGATTTAAGATAACTTTCATTAAAAAACTTCATATTCTTATTTGTTCTTATTATTATAGGTTTAATATCTATTCTTTCTAATAATTTGTGAGATAATTTTGACTCATATTCTTCAAAATACAACAATGTCTTCATTTTATAAGCTCCTTTGTTTTTTCTTTTACACTATTTGATATATTATTCTTTTCTAATATATCATTAAGCCCATCATAAACGTATCTAAAGTGATTCATATCATAATAATCGGATAATTTAGTAGGTATATCCATTTTCAAAACTTCTAATTGTTTTTTTAAAGAATTAAGTATCATTTTTTGTTTATTATTAAATCCATCTAAATTATTATAATCACAAAAAATAATTTTTTCTGCCCAGATTGTTTTACAACGTTCATCTCTATACATACCTACTTCTGGTGTCTCATAAATTCTTTTTTTTATAAATTCATCCGGATATTCATATGAAATACTTTTAAAGTATAAAGCACAAGCATAAGTTGAAAAAACATCATGCTCATTCATTTTATTTAAATCTAATATTTTTTGAAAATCAGTATCATTTATATATACCTTGCCATCAAAAAGACCTCTATCGCATAATAAAATTTCTGACGTTCCTTCCAAAATATATTCATTCAAAAACTGAATTTTAAATAATAAATTTTGAAAATCAAATATGGAAATATTAGTATTTGGCACATAACCTATTTTTAAAAGAGCATTAGCAGTTTCATTAATTATTTTAACTGAATATTTTTGTTCAATTAATTTCCTTGATAAAAAATGTATTGACTCTGATTTTCCACCGCAAGGACCACCGGTTAAAACTATTTTATATGTATTCATTTTACCCAATTCTCCTCTCAATACTTTTAGCTAAAGTTTTTATAACATTTGATTTAACATCCATATTACTTATATATTTTGTTAAAAGATCGGGATCAGTTAATTCTACCTCCATAATTTTAGCATTTCCATCAATTAAAACCATATCAACCCTCATATACAAATATTCATTAAACTCTTGAATTTTTTCAATTCTTTTAGCAAGTTCAATAATAACATCTGGAACCTCACTAACTAAATAAGGTCTTCTTTTCTCATGAAATATATTTGGAAATCTCAACATTGTATGAGTTAATTTTCCATCTATAAATATACATGAATATTCTCCATTGTTTATCTCTGAAATAAATGGTTGTATCATTATCTTACAATCATTATTGTTATCTAATATTTTGCTATATATTTCTACTATATTTTCCTTTTGTATTACATTTTGTATAGACATATCACTAGAGCCATTTATTAAATAAGTATTTTCCCCACTTCCTGAAATAGTTGGTTTAATTACATAAGAGTTATTCCCTAACATATCAAATGTATTCATATTCAATACCTCGGATTGCTGTAAAAATATTGTATCTATAAAGTCAACATTTCCCTTTCTTAAAATATCAAACTGAATATCCTTCATAATATTACTAAGAACCATATCAACATTATTAAATAACGGAATATTATTAGCTTTAATATATAAAAGCCATTTTTTAAAGTCAGTATAATAATTTTGATATCCCCAAACAGATTTTAAAATCAACAAATCATATTCTTCTTGTAAAGGTTGTTGCCAAGATATAATTCTAGCATCTATTCCTAAATTAATTAATGCATTTTTTAAATTATTATCTTCCTCCAATTTACCTATCCATTTATCACATGATACAATTGCTACTTTTTTCATACTTATCTCAACTTTCTTAAGCACTTATTCATTGCACTAAAATGTTCAACTAAATCTTCCCTTGATAATGCTGTAGTAACTCGCCCTATAATTTGTTCCTCATTTGGCCATGATATTGATCGGCCTAGAATAAGCTTAATTTTTTCTTGCTCATACATGTATTTAAGCAATTCTTTATCATCACTAATTACTCTTCCATTTTCAGCTACCTTGTTTTTTAATCCTGTAAAATCCAACATTTCAAAAAAACCAGAATCCGGAATTGTTCCGTTTACAAAGTCGACATTTGGAATTCCATCCAAAATTTGATTTATATTATAACCATATCCATAATTTTTTATATCATTTTCTATTTGCTTTTTTAAATTATTATCTTTAACAAAATCCAATCCATTAATTAATACTTTCAATAATTCTAAACGATATCTATATTCAGCAATAATCGGATTAAAATAATTATCATATTCTTTCTTTCGTCTTTCAGATACATTAAACGCACCAGCTAAAGCTCTTCCTTGCAATACTGGAGAAGAATCCATTGTCTGAAAAATTTTATTTCGTATTGCTCTAATTATTATTTCATTTGCAACTACCATCCCAGCTCTAATAGATGCTAAACCATAAGCTTTTGATAAACCAGTTATCGTTATTGTATTATCAAAGAATTTTTTATAAGAAGCCATTGGCTTTGCTAAATTGTCTCTATCATAAGTCAAATCCCTATATATTAAATCATCTATAACAAAAACGCCTTTAGATAAACAAACTTCTCCTATTCCCTCAAGTATTTCTTTATTGTTCTCATTCATTACTTTTCCTAATGGATTATGTGGATTTTCATTTAAAAAAGCAACAACTCTAGGTATATAATCTAATGAATTTTCATATTTGTTTTTTAGTTCCAAATTAATTTCATCTATTCTTTTTGACAATTTCTGCGGATTAACATACCAGTTATCTTCTTCAGATAATGGCAATATCTCGACAGTAGCTCCAGAAACACGTTCAGGAACAAAAGTGAATAAACCATAATTAGGACCTGTCATTAATATTACATCATGTGGTCTAGCAATAATGTCCGAAATAATATTAAAAGCATGTGTCGAAGATACTGTAAAAATAATATTATTTTCCGACAAGCCATTATTACTTTTAAATCCCTCTTGTTTTAAATATTCAGAAATTATTTTCCTTGATTCCTCATCACCAGCTGCCATTGGATAATCAGAAAGTTCATCACTATTTATTACATTAATTAATGCTTCTTTACACAAAGGAAATATGGACGTTCTCATCGGACTACCACCACCAAGCGATCTTGAAGAAATATTTTTTATTTTTTCGTTCTCAAGTATATATAATTCATTTCCATACAGTCCAAAAGCATCATGAATTTTACTTACTTCATTAGAAAACTGTCCACTAATTAAATTTTCACCTAAATTTGGCAATCCTCTAACTCGATGTTCCAAACTAGGAGTCTTTTCTATTATTCTTTTTAATGAATCTGGCAAATTTTGCATACAATAATATCCCACCTAACTGTTACTATTATATAATAGTAAAGCACAATTTAGTCATTCAAAAATTCGATAGAATACATAGAAAAAATTAATAATAAAAAAACTAACTTAAGTCAAATTAGTCTTTTTTCATTGTAGGTATTACATATTCCTCTATTCGTGGAATCAAAACCCATGCAATTTCACCATTTTCAATCATGTTGTATAATTCTTTTAAATCTACCCATTTTGCCTGTACTGCAGTATTATCAACAAAACATATTTCATTTAAATCAATATCTTTATTTATAATATAAGTTTCATAAATATAATGATATGGATCGCGTAATTTTGTATCTATTTTTTTTATATCAGATTTTGAAACTTCTATTCCTATCTTAGAATTAATAGTTTCAACACATGTATCAATTGGAAGATCACCACTCAAAACATTTCCATTTATACTACTCCAAAAGCCAGGATAATGCATATTGTAATTTAAAGTATTACGTATTAATAATAACTGTTTCTTTGAATTTAATATCCATGCATTTATTGAATAATGATAATTACCATCTGGTATTTCATCCGTATCGTTTATAATAATTCCAGTATTGTTAAATTTATCATCATATAAATCCCATTTACTCATTATAATTCCTCCTCATATTGCTTTTTTAGTATATTAATAAATTTAACTATATTGTTAAGATTTTTACACTTTTTATAAACAATATATATATTATCATCAAATACATTTTCACTAATTTTAATTTCTTTAATATCACCACGAACTAACTCTTCCTTAAAAAACTCTTTATTAGCAAAACATAGTCCCAAATTATTCTTTACCAATTTCTTAGATATCATACTATCATTCACTGAAATAATATTTTCAAATAAAATACCATTTTCAAAACACATCTTTTGAAATTTACCATTACGTTTATTCGGACACATTGATATTAATTTTGTATTTGCCAATTGTTTAATTGATTGAACTGTTTCATAATTTTTTGATAATTCTTTACCTGAAACAAAAATATTACTTAAAGTGCATAATAAATCTTTATTAGTACTATTAATTAAATTTGTATAATCTTCATAATCAATAACAATATCATACTCATCATCAAATTTTTTAACATCTAATTTAGAATATAATTTCAAATTAATATGAACATTAGGATACATATTAATAAATTCAACTATTGAATCTCTAAATATAAAATCCGACAAATAATGTCTAACACCAATAGTTAATTCCATAGCATTTTGATTATCAAACTGTTCCAAATTTTTATTCAAAATACTAAAAGCAGATTTTAAATTTTCATATAGGTTATATCCATCTTCAGTTAATTCAAAATTCTTATTATTTCTAATAATTAATATTTTATCTAATTGTAGTTCTAATTGTTTTATATTATAGCTTAAAGATGACTGAGCTATGTTTAAATTTTTTGATGCATTTGTAAATCCATTATAATAAACAACATAATAAAAATATTTAAATAAATTTAAATTAAAATTATTCACAAAATCATTCTCCCCCAAAAATAATTATATATAGTATATCACAAAAAAAGAAAAGTGGAACTAATTTATATCATTTTTATATATAAATAATTATATTATCATTTAATACTGCTTTTTAGTTACCACCGCATCATTACCAGATGCTATGCATATACCTTTAACTAAATCCTCTACACTCATCATTTCATTAGCTTCAAGAAATATTTGACTCCCACCCATTGAAGCTGCGTTCTTAGAAACCACAACTATATCATTCCATTTTAAATTACCATTTTCAATATTTTCCATTATCAAAATTAGTGACATAATTTTTGTCATTGAAGCCGGAGCCAACTTCTCATGTTCATTCTTTTTATATAATACTTCTCCTGTAGACGCTTCAATTAAAATAGCACTCTTAGCATTTTCAGCCAAATTAACGTCTTCTGCCATTACATTAGTCAAAAACATAAAAAACAAAAGACAAAAAAAACATATTTTCTTCACTTTATCACCTAGTAAATAATATGTCTTTTTTCATCAATTATTATTAATTATACTTTTTTAAGCACATTCTAAGAGCAATTATCGTATCACGTGCTATAACTATATTTTTTTCGTTTTTTGAAATATTCTCTTCAATAGTAGCTATTGCCTTGTCTAGTGGAATAGTTTCAATTTTAAAATCATATTTTTTTTCATTTTCTGTATAACTAGCCTTATTTATATCAGGCTTTTTATTTGTCTTAACAACGTAATAGTATATCTCTGACTTCCTATTCTTACCAACCTCAGGCCAATCTTTATTCATATAAATTATTTTTAAAAATGGCTCACTTATCTCATTATCATTAATTTCAATGCCAGTTTCTTCCATTACTTCTCTTCTCAAACATTCATTAATTGTTTCATTAGCCTCCAAGTGTCCACCCGGAAATTGATATATATTATCTGCATATCCTAAATATATATTATTATCATTAATTATTAAAGCTTTTGTTCTAACAACTACTTCTGTAATATCACTTTCCAACAAATTATCATCATTATATATTATTTCTTTCATTGACACACCACCAATCACTAATTAAATCAATTTCTATTTTTTATTTTTATCACCATTAATTACTATATTAAAACTTTATTCATCTTCTTATCTAAATATTTAATAGCTTCTTCTTCATCATTAAAATATATTTCCCCATCTTTCATTTTTTGATATGTTTCATTACCTTTACCAAGTATCAACACTATATCCCCATCTTGTGCTATATCTATTGCATATCCTATAGCTTCACTACGGTCTATAATTACCTTATAATTATCCATATCCCGAATATCTTCACACATCATATCAATAATATCCTTAGGATCTTCTCCCCGCGGATCTTCATAACAAAATATTGCTATATCAGAATTTTTAGCTACAACAGAACCTACAGTTTTTCTTTTTGAAGTATCTCTTTCGCCTGCTTGTCCAATAACTGTAATGATTCTATTATGGTCTAATGTTTTTACAAAATCAAGTAAACTCTCTATTCCATTTGGGGTATGAGCATAATCAACCATAACCATAAATCCTTGCCCTCTATCAACAATATCCAACCTACCATCTACATTTATCTTATCAACATTACGAAGTAAATATTCCATTTCATATCCCTGAGACAAACACATTAATAAAGCACAAGCCAAATTATAAACATTAAACTTTCCCAATAGTGGTGAATCAACATGATAAATTTTATCTTGATATTTATAGTCAATTTCAGTCTTATTATTATTTAATTTATAATTAACTATTTGAAGCTCATTATCATCTTCCATACCATAACTAAGAATTTTTCCTAAACATGCTTTCTTAACTTCATAATAATAATTATCATCATGATTTATTACACATATCCCATCATTCTTAGTTAACTTCATTATATCTTTTTTACATTCTACATAGTTCTCAAGTGTCTTATGACTATTCAAATGTTCCGAAGTAATATTTGTAATACCAATGCAATCAAATCTAAGATCATTTAATCTTCCTTGCAACATAGCTTCACTTGAAGCTTCCATACATACATTTTCACAACCACAATCCAAAAACTCTCTAAAAAATTTATACAATTTTTCAATTGATGGTGTTGTATTATTTGTATCTTCCTTTATCTTGGCACAACTCATCCCATTCGTACCAATATATCCACATTTATCATTTCCAATAAGCTGTGAAGTTATCGTAGCTACACTAGTCTTACCATCAGTTCCTGTAACTGCAAATAATTTAAGTTTATCTTGTGGATTATCATATATTTCTCTAGCTAAACGTCCTACTTCTTCATTTGGATTTTCTACAATAACATAAGGAACACTACTATTTACTTCTTTAGCTGTAACTAATGCTACTGCACCATTTTTAATTGCATCATCTATATAGTCATGTCTATCTACCTTGTTTCCTTTAATACAAACAAAAATATCACCTTCATTAATATCATTACTATTAATTGAAATGCCTTTAACTAAAACATCACTATCTACTTTATATAACTCATTTAATCTCTTCATAAAAATACTCTCCCATAACTTTATTATACCCCATTTTCCATAAAAAAGATAGATTGATTTTTATGTCGTATTATGTTACAATTAACATTGCGAAAGAAGGATAAACATGAACAATACAATAATATGCGTAAATTCAGATTTAGGTCTTAGTAGAGATGGAACTAACTTAGGACCTACAGCAATATATAATAATTTTTCAGAATATAAAAATATAATTATCAATAAAGATAATACATATAAAAAAGAAAAAGATTCAACCAATATGAGAAAAAATCTAAACGAAGTTAATAAAGTTAATACCCAATTATTTAATGCCGTAACAGAAGTTTTAAATAATAATGAATTTCCTATAACGCTTGGTGGAGATCACTCAATAGCTATCGGTAGTGCCCTAGCCTCTAATAATTATTACAAATCTATTGGTATCATTTGGATAGATGCTCATACAGATTATAATAATCTCGATACAACAATTACCGGTAACATTCATGGCCTACCATTAGCAGTTATTAATGGAACAAACAAAGAAGAATTATCTAGTTTTTTAACTAATAATTATATATCTCCTAAAAACACTGTCGTAGTTGGAGCCAGAAGCATTGATCCACTAGAATTAAAGTACCTTAAAGAAAAAGGTATAACCGTATTTACTACAAAAGATATAAAAAAAGAAGGTATCAATAATATCTTAGATAAAGCTTTTGCTATAGCTTGTGATAATACAACAGGTGTTCATATTAGTTATGACCTAGATTATATCGATCCAATCACTTGTCCTGGAGTATCTGTTCCTGAAAAAGACGGCATTTCAGAAGATACTGCCTATGATACTATGAAATATTTAAAAGAACACAAAAATATTATTAAATCTCTAGACCTTGTGGAATACAATCCATTATTAGATATTGATAATAGAACTTTAAATATTGCTACTAATCTTTTAAATATATTTTTAAAAGAAAAATAAGACTGTAAAAAACAGTCTTTTTCTTTATAACTTTAAATATTTTTTTATTTACTTAAATAAATATTATCAACAAAATAATCTTTATACCATATCAAAAATGCATATATTGTATATATCTTTCTTCCATTATTTTTAATTTTATGATAATGATCATCTAATAAATTATTAATTTTATGTACATCAAAGAACTCTGAAACCCATTCTTGATTAAAAATATCTTTTACTTTTTTATAATATTTTTCATCTTTAATCCATTCTCTAAATGGTACTAAAAATCCTAGTTTTTTTCTCTTAGACCACTCTTCAGGAATTTTCTTATTAGCAGCCTTTCTAAATGCATACTTAGTCGTATGATCTTTAACTAAATAATCCACTGGTATTTCACTAGCATACTTAAATACTTCTTTATCTAAAAATGGTACTCTAAGTTCCAAAGAATTAGCCATCGTCATCTTATCCGCTTTAAGCAAAATATCATATGGTAACCAATACTTCATATCTAAATACATTTTTTGAATTATTTCCGGTTTGTCTTTCACAAGATCATAAGTATCTTTAATAATACTTTGATATGTAATATTTGATTTATATTCATTTGTAAGTATACTGTTTGCTTCGTGATTATCCATTATAAATGCTTGACCAATATAATGATCATATAGGGGCATACCATTCTTCACTAAAAAGTTTCTTCCCTTCATATTAGGAAACTTCTTTGCGACAACCGCTAATGCATGACGAATACAATATGGTATTTTTTTGTATTTAATAACTACATCAGGTTCATCATACCATAAATACCCTCCAAACAATTCATCAGCTCCTTCACCAGATAACACAACTTTTACATCTTCTGAAGCCATTTTTGATAAAAAGTAAAGTGGTACAGCCGATAAATTTGCATGTGGTTCATCTGAATGATATTGTACTGTTGGTAAAATATCAAAAAACATATCCGGAGTAATTATTTCACTACGATGTTTTTTCTTAAGTATTTTTGATAAATCTCTAGCAGGCTCTGTTTCATCAAAACCATCATTTTTAAAACCTACTGTATAACTTTTATCAACATTAGCACAACTTACTATATATGATGAATCAACACCAGAAGAAAGAAAACTACCTACTTCTACATCACTTATTTTGTGATATTTAATACTCTCATCCATACATGCATTTATTTCATCAACACACTTATCAAGATCACACTTTTTATTATCATAACTAATTTCATAATATTTACAAATTTTTAATTCATTATCTTTATATTTAAAATAATGTCCTGGATCTAATTTAAACACATTTTTAAAAAATGTTTCATTTAAACAAGAATATTGAAAAGTTAAATATGGTTTTAAAGCTTCTTTATTAAGTTCCTTCTTAAAATCTGGATGCCCTAAAAAGCTCTTTATTTCTGACCCAAACATAAACTCATCATCATTCTTATAATAATAAAGTGGCTTTATACCAAAGAAATCTCTAGCACCAAATACTTCCCTATTCTTAATATCATAAATTACAAATGCAAACATGCCTCTTAGTTTATTCAAAATATTTTCTTTATATTCTTCATAACCATGTAATATAACTTCCGTATCAGTCTTAGTTTTAAACTTATATCCTTTTTTTATTAACTCTTCCCTAATTTCCTGATAATTATAAATCTCTCCATTAAATACAATTACCATGTCATTTTTATCATTATATATCGGTTGAGTACCACCATCTAAATCAATTATTGATAACCTTCTAAATCCCAGAGCACAATTATCATCATTGTAGTATCCATCGCTATCTGGACCTCTATGCTTAATTAAATCAGCCATATTTTTAATAATCTTTTTCTTGTTTTTCTTCTTGTCTACAAATCCAACAAATCCACACATAATATATCACCCTCTAATCTACCATTTATTGTTTTTATATTTCCTTATATAGTTAATACTTCTTTTAAGCAACCATTTTCTTCGTTCAAAATTCATATCCTTATCATATCTAAGTGGATCAACAAATTTCTTATTTTTCTTTAATTTAAAGAATTCCTGCTTATATTCTCTAGACATTATATATTTTTTAACAACATAATCAGGTACAAAAGATAAAGCAACTTTTTCTGAAATAAATACAAAGTCATACTCTTTATTATATATCAAATCATCAACTAAATATTTAGCTAAATTATATCCACATCCCGTCAAATAATAACTACTTCTAGCCTGTCTTGGATTAATTTCAAATACTTTAAATTTCTTATCTCTCACATCATATTTTAAATCGACTTCACAAATGCCATTAAATTCAATATCTTGAAGAAAATCTTTTAATTTATTTTTAATTTTCTCAGTATTTCTATATTCATTATAACCATTTATTACTACCGTTAAATTACCAATTCCCGTTGAAGTATGTTCTTGAAGTCCGATTTGTCCAAAAGACTGTAACCATATCTTTTTCTTTGAATTAACATAAAATACACAATCAAACAAATTATGATCATCACCAGGAATAAATTCTTGAATAATAAGTTTATCTGTATAACCAGCATTTTTTATTTCATTACAAGTATTTACTACATCACTAAATTTATCTAACTTATATACCTTAGCTTGTCCTGGAAAATCACATTCATGATACATTACAACATTACTAGGTTTAACAATAACTGGATATTTAAATAATGTTATATCACTCTCTAAAAGTTCCCTCTCCGTATCATAAAAATAAGTCTTAGGAAAATCTAATCCTGAATCCTTAAAATTTTTATAAAACATTTCTTTATTAACAAGTTTATCTAATAAATCATTATTCGTATAATTAAATAAATAGTACTTACTTAATTTCTCTTTATATTTAATAATAAAAGAAACATAATCATCATTACAACCAACTAAAATAATCTTCTTACTATTTATTTCTTTAGCTTTATCTATTAATTTGTTAACAAATTTATCTTCATCTAATAAATCTGGAAATATTTCCACATTTACTATCTCAGATGTACTAGTAAAAAGCATTGGAACTCTACCTATTATATAAGATTTAATGCCATATTCCTCATGAAAGTTTCTCGCCATATAATAAGCATTTATATCATTACCAAGCAATAATACCTGAAATTCCATAACTTCACCTTACCTCTCTACAACAATTATATCATATATTTAATTTTAATAAAAACATTATTTTATTAATTTACATATTGTGATATAATTAAACTATCATAATAAGGGAGGATATATGAAAAGAAAAAAGAAAAAAGTAAAACTTAAAATTAAAAACATCTTAATATTCCTAATTTTAATTATTGGAATTATTCTTATCATTTGTAATTTATTTAAAAATAACTTAAAAATTGAAATAAAGAATACTATTATAAATGTAAATAGTTCTGATGAATTAAAATATACTGCTACATTTAAAAACAAAGATGTAACTGATAAAGTAAAACATACTAATAATATAAATAAAGAAAAATTAGGAAAATATAAAGTAACTTTTACTTATAAAGATAAATCTAAAGAATACAAAGTTAAAAAGAAAATTGAAGTAAAAGATATTGAAAAGCCTGTTATAACCCTAAATAAAGGAAATAAATTAATTATTCCAATCAATACAAAATATACTGAACCAGGATATACAGTTACTGACAATTATGATAAATCATTAGATAAATCAGTAAAAATAACTGGTAATGTAGATACCAAAAAAGAAGGTACATACAAAATTAAATATAGTGTTACCGACAAAAGTAATAATACCGAAACAGTTACTAGAACAGTAACCGTTACTAAAGAAACTCCACTTAATCAAAGCGTTAAAGACTTTGATTTAAACGGATTCTTTAATGATGTAATTCTTAAAGAAACTGAAGATGGTGGCAAAGAATATTCCGATGAATTTATTTTTGCAGGTGATTCAACTGCTCTATACTACGTAATCAACAAACAAATAACTGGAAAAAGATTATGGCACAAAGAAGGAATAGATCCTGAAACAGCCCTTACCAGTAGTATTTATATAAATCATATTGATACTAAAAAAACATTTGTTGAAAATTTCAAAGAAAAACAACCAGAAAAAGTAATTATGACCTTAGGGACAAATAGTGCTGCCTACATGGAACCAGCATACTTTATTAAAAATTATAAAAAACTATTAAATGAAATTAAAAAAGTCAGCCCTAACACCCTTATTATTATTCAATCTATCCCACCAGTAGCAAAAAGTTATGACAGTAAAACAAATACAATTAATAATGATAAAATAAATAAACTAAATTATTATATAGCAGAAATGTGTCAAGAACTAAAACTACCATTCCTAAATTCTGCAGAAAGTTTAAAAGACAGTGATGGTGGATTAAAAGATGGCTATTATATTAAAGATGGTATTCATCTATCAAAATCTGGAAACGAAATAATGATGAAATATTTTGAAACTCATATGTATAAAAAATAAGCACTTTTCATAAAGTGCTTTTAACTTATTAAAATAGCAAAAAATCTAAGCAATAATCCTAATTCACCAATAAAAATTAATTTATCAGATATTAGTAATCTATTTATATAATCATTTATATCAATTATATTTTTTCTAGATAGTGTATTAACTCTCTTAATATTGTCCTTTATCCACATAAAAGACATCGTTCTAACATCAATCAACATATACATTATTATCAGTAGAAGTACCATTATAATAATGTTTATATTCACATCTATATAATTATATGTTAATAGACTAATAACAATCGCCAATACAGGTAATATATACAACAATAATAAATTATTAAATAAATATTTAATATAATACATAAATTTATTTTTATTATTATCTATAACAGATAATCCTGCTTCCATTAAGCCAAGAGAAATATCACTTAAATCATTTCCATAATATGTCTTATTATTTAATTTAATTACTTTTCTTTTAATATTATATATATTAAATTTACCCTCACCTAAAATAACATTTATCTTATCATAAATAGATATAATATCCTTAATTATTAAAAAGCCATTATCATCAGTAATTTTTGTATTATTATAAGTAATATATAAATATATATAATAACAATATCCAAGTAATATTAAACCAATTGAAAAATATAAAATAATATTTATCATTATATCACCTATATTAATATAACATTATTTATTTAATTAGACAAGAAAAAAACACTTTAAAAGTGTTTTTTAAATTATTCAATAATTTCAGATACTGAGCCAGCACCAACTGTTCTTCCACCCTCACGAATAGAGAACTTAGTTCCGTTTTCAACAGCAATTGGAGCTATTAATTCAACTGTCATAGTGATATTATCACCAGGCATAACCATTTCAGTTCCTTCTGGTAATGTAATTACACCAGTAACATCTGTAGTTCTGAAATAGAATTGTGGTCTGTAATTAGTAAAGAATGGAGTATGTCTTCCACCTTCTTCTTTAGAAAGTACATATACTTGTGCTTTAAATTTCTTATGTGGATGAACACTTCCTGGTTTTGCTAATACTTGTCCTCTTTCAACTTCTTCTCTTGAAATACCACGAAGAAGTACACCAGCATTATCTCCAGCTTCAGCATAATCAAGTTGTTTTCTGAACATTTCAATACCAGTAACTACAGTTTTCTTAGTATCCTTTAAACCAACGATTTCAACTTCATCATTAAGTTTTAATTGTCCTCTTTCAACACGTCCTGTAACAACAGTTCCACGACCTGTAATTGTAAATACGTCTTCAATTGACATTAAGAATGGTTTGTCATTATCTCTTTCTGGAGTTGGAATCCATTCATCAACTGCATCCATTAATTCATCAATCTTAGCAGTCCAAGCTGGATCTCCTTCAAGAGCTTTAAGAGCAGAACCTCTAATAATTGGAGTATTATCTCCATCATATCCATATTCAGTTAATAATTCACGAATTTCCATTTCAACTAAGTCAAGAAGTTCTTCATCATCAACCATATCACACTTATTCATGAATACAACCATTTTAGGTACTCCAACTTGACGAGCAAGTAAGATATGCTCTCTAGTTTGAGCCATTGGTCCATCAGTAGCAGCAATAACTAAGATTGCTCCATCCATTTGAGCTGCACCAGTAATCATGTTTTTTACATAGTCAGCATGTCCTGGACAGTCAACGTGTGCGTAATGTCTCTTTTCAGTACTGTACTCAATATGAGCAGTATTAATTGTAATTCCTCTTTCTCTTTCTTCTGGTGCTTTATCGATATTAGCGAAATCAACTTTTTCATTTCCGTTTTTTCCAGCTAAGTGTGCAGATATAGCAGCAGTTAATGTAGTTTTACCATGGTCAACGTGACCAATTGTACCAATATTAACATGTGGTTTACTACGATCAAATTTTGCTTTTGCCATTTTTATTTTCCTCTCTTTCTTTCATATACATATATAATTTTAGCAAATTTTAAAATTTTTGCAAGTATTATTACTAATTTCCACCATTTTTCTTTATAATTTCTTCAGCAATAGACTTTGGAACTTCTTCATAGTGATCTAACACCATTGTAAATGTTCCTCTACCTTGCGTATTAGAACGAAGACTTGTTGCATAACCAAACATTTCAGCTAGTGGAACCATTGCTGTAAATGCTATTGCATTACCTCTTGATTCTTGACCAAGTGGCTTACCTCTTCTTGAAGTAATATCTCCGATTACTCCACCAGTATATTCATCTGGAGCTACTACTACTACTTTCATAATAGGTTCTAATAATACTGGTTTACATTTTGTTTTAGCTTCTTTAAGTGCAAGTGAAGCTGCAATCTTAAATGCCATTTCTGATGAGTCTACATCATGGTATGATCCAAAGAATAATGTAGCTTTAACATCAACCATTGGATATCCAGCTAAAATACCTGTAGCCATAGCTTCTTGTAATCCTTTATCAACAACTGGAATGTATTCTCTAGGAACTACACCACCAACAATTTTATCAACAAATTCATAGCCTTTTTCAGGATTTGGTTCAAACCTAATTTCAACGTGACCATATTGTCCACGACCACCAGATTGTTTAATATGTTTACCAACACAATCAGCAGCTTGTGTAATAGTTTCACGATATGCTACTTGTGGAGCCCCAACCGTAGCTTCTACACCAAATTCTCTTCTCATTCTATCAATTAATACATCTAAGTGTAACTCACCCATACCAGAAATAACAGTTTGACCTGTTTCATGGTCAGTTCTCATTCTAAACGTTGGATCTTCCTCTGCTAATTTAGCTAAAGCAATACCCATCTTATCTTGGTCCGCTTTTGATTTAGGTTCAACAGCTTGAGTAATAACTGGTTCTGGAAATTCCATACCTTTAAGTATTGCAATCTTTTTCTCATCACATAGTGTATCAGCTGTAGTAGTATTTTTAAGTCCTACAGCAGCAGCTATATCACCAGCATAAACTTCATCAATTTCTTCTCTATGATTAGCATGCATAAGAAGAATTCTACCAATTCTTTCTTTTTCACCCTTTGTAGAGTTAAGTACATAACTACCACTCTTTAAAGTACCTGAATATACTCTAAAGAAAGTTAATTTACCAACAAATGGATCAGTCATTACTTTAAATGCTAATGCTGTAAATGGTTCTGAATCACTTGGATGCCTTAATACTTCATTACCTCTATCATCAGTACATTCAATTGCTTCAATATCAAGTGGACTTGGTAAGTAATCAATAACTGCATCAAGTAATGGCTTAATACCCATATTTCCTAATGCTGTACCGCACATGAATGGGAAAAATTCTGCTTTCAAAGTAGCTGTTCTAATAGCTTTCTTTAAAAGTTCAACAGAAATCTCTTCACCATCAAGATAAGTCATCATTAGCTCTTCATCATAATCAGCTACAGCCTCTATTAAGATATTTCTATATTCTATAGCTTTATCTTTTAATTCTTCAGGAATTTCTATTTCCTTTGCATTTTCATCTTGACTTCCATCAAATTCTAAAGCAGTCATTGTAACTAGATTAATAACTCCTCTAAATTCATTCTCAGCACCAATAGGCAATTCTATTGCTGCACTCTTAGCACCAAGTCTATCCTTAACACTATTTAAACTCATATAGAAGTCAGCACCCATTTTATCCATCTTATTAGAGAATATTATTCTAGGTACTTTATATTCATTTGCTTGTCTCCAAACAGTTTCACTTTGAGGCTCAACACCAGCTTGAGAGTCTAGTAATAACACAGCACCATCTAATACTCTTAAACTTCTTTGAACTTCAATAGTAAAATCTACGTGTCCTGGAGTATCTATAATATTGAATCTATGATCTTTCCAATACGCTGTTGTAGCAGCAGATGTAATAGTAATACCTCTTTCCTGTTCTTGTTCCATCCAGTCCATTTGGCTAGCACCATCATGTGTTTCACCAATCTTATGAATCTTACCTGTATGGTAAAGTACACGCTCAGTACAAGTTGTCTTACCGGCATCAATATGGGCCATAATTCCAATATTTCTTGTATTTTGTAAACTTATTTTACGAGCCATTTCGTTTTATCCTTTCTACCATCTGTAATGTGCAAACGCTTTGTTAGCCTCTGCCATCTTATGTGTATCATCTTTCTTCTTAACTGAAGCACCTACACCATTTGATGCATCAATTATTTCATTTGCTAAATTTTCAGCCATACTATGACCATTTCTTAATCTAGCATAATTTATTAACCATCTAAATGCTAAAGCTTGAGCTCTTTCTGGCTTAACTTCAACAGGAACTTGATAGTTAGCACCACCAACTCTTCTTGATTTAACTTCAAGAGCTGGTTTAATATTCTTCATAGCTTTTTCAAATACTACCATAGCATCTTCGCCAGTTTTTTCTTTAATCATATCGAAAGCACCATATAAAATCTTTTGAGCAGTTCCTTTTTTACCATCATTCATAATTTGATTGATAAGCTTAGTAACAACTTTTGAATTATATATTGGATCTGGTAGTACATCTCTTTTAACAGCTTGTCTCTTTCTCATTGTAATCCTCCCTTCAAACTTTGATTATATATTTTAAATTTTATTTATTTTATTTTTTAGGTCTTTTAGCACCGTATTTAGAACGTCCTTGCTTACGATCTTGAACTCCAGCAGTATCCATTGTACCACGAATAATATGATAACGAACACCAATTAAGTCCTTAACTCTTCCACCTCTAATTAAAACAACACTATGTTCTTGTAGATTATGTCCAATACCTGGAATATAACAAGTTACTTCCATTCCATTAGATAATCTTACTCTCGCATATTTTCTTAAAGCAGAGTTTGGTTTCTTTGGAGTCATTGTTCCAACTCTTGTACAAACACCTCTCTTTTGTGGAGATACTTGTTTAGTTTGATGTCTTTCAATAGTATTAACACCAACTAATAAAGCTGGAGATTTACTCTTAGTCTTCTTACTTCCTCTACCTTTTCTAATTATTTGATTTACTGTAGGCATTTTTCTTCCTCCTCTCTTTCATAAACCCAAGTACTTTAAGTACATTTTTCATACACATACCCAGGCGTTTCATTACAATTTATAAATATAAGTTTTGTCACATGACAAAACCTAAATTCATGAACGTTTTAATAATAACAAATAATTTTCATATAGTCAAGTATTTTCTAAATATTTGTCTTTATTTTACTCATTTACTACTAATACATTCCCTTATTTCTTGCCTATTAGCTCTTCTTACTGGAATACTACCAATTATTCTAATAATTAATATATTAATAACTAAGAAAATTATTACCATATAATAATCTATTTTAAATAAATTATCTATTTCTAGTATACTATTAATAACTTTATTAAGTGGTGTACTAATAATCATTAATACTAAAAAACTTATTATAACAGCTATAATTCCAATAATTGTATTCTCTATATTAAATAATTTTACTACATCTCTCTTTCTTGCCCCAAGTCCTCTAAATATTCCTATCTCTCTTCGTCTCTCAACAACTCTCATTCCTGTTACTATATTTATCATCAGTATTCCTACAATTTCAGTTATACCAGTAAATACTATCAAAATAAAACTAATCATCGATACAAAATCACGTACTGTCTTAATTGATTCCGCCATTACATCTTCATATATAATTTTTTTATTTTTCTTGTTGTATTCATCTAACTTGTCAATAACTTTTTCCTTATTATTTATATTACCAACATATATATCTAATTTACTAGGCAAACTATGATAACCAAGATAACTAAGCAATTCTTCTTTTTTCATATCATTTATTAAAATATTATAGTTATTTTCCAATTGTTTTTTCACTATTAAACTATTTTCATTTTTACCAATAAAATCTCCTCTTATATCATCATTATATAAAATACCACTTCCTATATCTAATGATTCCTTTATTTCAACTATCCCTACTATCTTAAGTACATACTCACTCTTCATATACATATCTTTATATACATTATTTAAATAACAATAATCATTACTACAATCAAAATAATTATCATTATCAATTAATTTCATCTCTCTACCAAGTATATCATTATAACTAAATTTATCCATATCTATCGAAAAATATTTAATTAATTCTTCATCTATCATCTTATTATTATCTACATATAACAAAGCTTCATTCTTATTATTTATATTTCTTCCATATAAAATATTATAGTTATCATTAATATATTCCAAATTATTAAAGGAATTAAAATAATCACTATTCATAAACACATATCTATCACTAACAATAGGCATCAAGATATCGTATTCATAATTAATATATTTAATTTCTTTAATTTCATCTAAATAATTAATATACTTATCTGTTATTAAATTCTTATGAATATACTTATCATGTTTATAAATACCTATCTCATTTGTATCTTTCTTATTTATTTCATTTCTATAATCTAAATTAGTTACTGTTATCGGATAATTACCAACAATATCTTTTTCTAGTTTTTCTATTTCCAAATTAAAATTACTAAACAAACACATCACTATCATCATGCTAATTAAACCTATCGCAATAGTTAATGCTGTAAATAAAGTTCTTCCTTTCTTTAACCACAAATTCTTAAAAGCCAATTTAAATAGAGATATACCTCTAATTCCCTTACCATCTATTTTCCATTTATCACTACTATTAGTTATATCCTGACAACACTCCTCGTTCATTACATAACCATCATCTATTCGAATAATTCTATCCGCATATCTATTAGCTAATTCCGTATCATGACTAACAACAATTACTAATATATTTTTACTAAGTTTTTTAAGAATATCCATTACTCTAATACTATTCATATTATCTAATGCCCCAGTTGGCTCATCAGCTAAGATTATTTTCGGAGAATTAATTAATGCCCTAGCTATTGCTACTCTCTGCTTTTCACCACCAGATAATTTATTTACCAAAACATGTTTTTTATCATATATATTTAATTCTTTTAATAAATTATCAACTTTATTTTTTGACATCCTCATATTACTTGGAAGCATAACATTATCAATTACATTCATATAGTCAATTAAATTATAATCTTGATAAATCATCCCAATAACTTGATTACGATAACTATCTTTATTATTTCTTTTTAATTTATTAACAACCTTATCTTTATATATAATATCTCCTTTATCTATATCAATATTTAGTGCTATTGAATTAAGTAACGTAGATTTTCCACTTCCAGAAGTTCCTAATATAAATACTAATTCATTCTTCTTAAAATCTAAATTAACATCATTAAGTACAACCGTCTTATTACGCCCATTCGTATAACTTTTAACTACATTTCTAAGTCTTAACATTTCACTCCATTCCTAAAATACAAAAGTTAGATAAGTTCATAATAAATAATTAATTTTAATTTGTCAAATTAATTTACCAATAGTTATTTTTTAGCCCATTACATAAACGTTTTAGTTACATACAATAAAATGAGGTGTAATATGATTAATTGGTTTATAAATTTAAATTATATATATCAAGCTCTAATAGCCACGACATTTACATATTTAATAACTATGCTCGGTGCTAGTATTGTTTTCTTTTTCAAGAAAATAAGTAAAAACGTTATGGATGCTATGCTTGGATTTGCTGCCGGAGTAATGATTGCTGCATCATATTTTTCACTACTATCTCCTGCAATAGATACAAGTACCGAACTAAATCTAAATCCATGGTTAACTACTTTTATTGGTTTTTTTGCCGGAGGAATGCTTTTATTTTTAGCTGACAAAGTATTTAATAAACTACTAGATAAAAAAAATAAACGTATGCTTATGCTTGTATCATCAATTACTATTCATAATATTCCGGAAGGTCTTGCCGTAGGTATTGCTTTCGGTTCAATATATTATGGAATATCCGGTGCCACAACCATCTCTGCTGTAATGTTAGCTATTGGTATTGGTTTACAAAATTTTCCCGAAGGTTCCGCCGTATCAATTCCATTAAGACGTGAAGGAATAAGTCGCAAAAAAGCCTTTTTTTACGGTCAATTATCCGCAATTGTTGAACCCATATTCGGAGTAATCGGAGCCATACTAGTTCTTAAAGTTCAAATTTTACTTCCATTTTTTCTATCATTTGCTGCCGGAGCAATGATATATGTTGTCGTATCAGAATTAATTCCCGAAAGTCAAAGTAATGAAAAAAAAGAACTCATGGCTATATTTACAATAATTGGTTTTTCTATAATGATGATTTTAGATGTTGCCCTTGGGTAACATCTTTTATTTATTAAAACTAGTAATATATCCATTAGGAACTTTTCCTTGATAAATATTTATTGATATTGGAACTACATTAGTAATTTTTATATTCTTTGTAACAAAAGGAATTATAATTCTTGCATTAGCCTCAATAAATACCCTAGTCTCTACATATGCATTGTTTATTCCATATGGTTTTACTTCTGTTTCTATATTAGTAAGTACATTTCCAATCATATCAAATCTAATATTTATCTTTGGACCTAAATTTCTCAAAAATACATTTCCAAATATAACTCCCAAAGGAATTTTCTGAAGAACAAATTCATCATTTACCTTACCATACTCAAGGCCATTAAATTCATCTTGAATATTCATTGTTATTTTATCAATCAATTTTGTAACTTCATAAGTATTATAAGTAACCATCTCTACTTCATCATTACTATTTTTATTAATTTTTAACAATTCCTTATCAAATAAAATATTCCCTGTAGCGTTATTAATCATATTACTAACATATTTATTAACTCTAGCTTCCGCAATTGGTAACAATATAGTTTTAATTTGACTAGAAAAATAATTAATTATCATTAAAGATATTAAAAAAGCTATCACCAAAATTATTAATCCTCTAGTAAAAAAAGCACTAAACTTTTTCTTCTTATAACTTCTAAATCTCATATTAAATTATATGAAAAAAAGATAGATTTATCTATCTTTACTCACTATAAATTGAAGTTTGATCATATTCATTAGCTACATATTCAACTAACTTTTTAATCGTATCTTCATTTGGATTAGTATATTCTTCCAAAGAAATACCTGATTTAACAAAGTCTTCTTCATCAAATTCACCAATCTCATTAATGATTAAGTCTCTTTCTTTTCTATATTCTTCTAATTTATCTTCCATATTATCTCCTATAATTCTAAATTATGATAAACATTTTGTACATCATCAATATCTTCTAATGCCTCAATTAAAGACATAACTTTCTCAGTACCCACTTCATCTAAAGAAATATAATTATCCGGTACAAAAGTTACCTCACTTACCAAGTACTTATCATATCCTAGGTTATCAAGATTATCTTTAACCTCTAAGAATTTATCAGCTTCCGTATATATAGTAATATCCTCATCTATAACAATATCTAATATATCTAAATCTAATACATCTTCCATTATTTTATCTTCTGAATATACATTTTCAAGTACAATTACACCTTTTCTCTTAAACATATAACTAACAGAACCAGCAGTTCCTAAATTACCATTTTTCTTAGTTAAAGTACTTCTAACAAAACCAGCAGTTCTGTTTTTATTATCAGTTAAACAATCTATAATAATAGCTACACCTAAAGGACCATATCCCTCATATCTAATAGCTTCGTAATTATCACTTGCTCCCTTACTAGCTGCTTTAGCAATAGCTGATTCAATATTTGCCTTAGGCATATTTTCACTTTTACATTTTTCAACAACCATTCTTAAACTAGCATTATTTGCTGGATCAGGATCACCTGACTTTGCTGCTACATATAACTCTTTAGCTAGCTTTTGAAACACTTTACTTCTTGCAGCATCTATTGCTCCTTTTTTTCTCTTAATTGTTGACCATTTACTATGTCCTGACATTTTCTCACCTCTTCACAATAATTATATTATCATAAATTTCACATATTTTAAAGATTTATTACTTAAAATAATTTAAAATTACTGGACCTAATATAATTAATAACAAAAGTGGTACAAAAAACAATACTGAAATAACACTAATATATATTGGTACTTTACTAATTCTACCTTTTACTTCTAATTTTCTCTTCTCTCTCAAATAATCTATTTGAGAATATAAATTATCAATAATACTATTACCATATAAATTAGATTGCGTTAAAGATAATATAATATTATTTATAGTTTCTGATGGTATTCTTTCTTGCATATCTGTAAGTGCTTCATTCAAACTTTTTCCAAAAGTAACTTCTCTAACTGCTTCACTAAATTCTGAAGACAAAATACCAGAAACATTCATCGTAGTTACTTCAATTGCTGAAGCTAAATTTCTCCCAGTTTCAAGAGATAATGTTAACACTTCAAAAAAGTGCATAGCTTCATTCTCTAATTTTATCATTCTATTTTTAATTTTATTATCAAGAACAATCCTATTAAACATAAAATAATATATTAACGTAATAATTGGTCCAAAAATATAACCATAGTCAAAAACATATAACATTAAAATAAATAATATTACCGAAGTAAAAAGTCTTATAAGTATAATATCATATGCTGAAACATTACTATCATATCCAAGTAACTTAACTTTAGATATAACTTTACTAACATACTTTTCACTATAAATTCTATTTACAAATTCTGACTTGTTCATTAATAATCAACCCTTACTATTCTATCAAGTAAATATGCATAAATTATAAATAATATAAACGCTATTGCCATAAATATATATCCAAGAGTACTTTCAAAGAATGGATCAAAATAATTCGGATCAAATAAATATATTAACAATATAAATACAAGTGGTACTATTAGCATAATTCTAACAACTAATTTAGATACCGTTGTTGTATTTTTTAACTCTTCTTTCAATTTTTTCTTATCAAATAAAGTTTTTTCTATCGAATCAAAAACTGCAACAATGTTACCACCAGTTCTATTAAGAATTGTTAATGATGAAGATAAATATTCTGCTTCTTCTATATTAACCCTCTTAGAAAATCTATCAAACACCGTATCTACAGACATTCCATATTGCATTTCTTCATATATTTTCTTAAATTCATATCCAACTGGATTAGGAAGTTTCCTACTAGCTATTTCCACAGCTTGAATTGTTGATTTCCCTGATTTAAAAGCATTATTCATAATAATAATAGCTCTCAACATTTCATTTTCTATTTTTTTCTTATTAAATTTTCTTTGAATTATCAACACCAAATCTAAAATAAAGAATCCAAAAGCCATACTAAACAACAACTGCCATATAGTAACAAGTTTACTTTGTATTATATTAGCTATTATAGTAAGTAAAACAAATAAACAAGATATAACTATTTTATTTGTAACATAATCAGCAGCTTTAATATTATCACTAGCAACATACTTTTCATATCTCTTGACTAATGTTGGAAATAATTTTCGAATTTTCTTTCTTTGTTTTTTTATAAATGATAAATATTTTTTTAATACTTTATCAAACATCGAAGTATTATCTCTACTGCTATCATATCTGACACTATATCTAGATATTCTCTTTTCTAATTTTACCGCATTATTTAATCGTATAAACAAAGTGACAATTATTACAATCGTAAAAATCAACACTATTTGTATACCAACAATAATAAAACGTTTATCCATAATTGTCACCTCTACAATCTACAACTTCTCACTCGTATCTATCGGTGGTTTTTCATCACCAATATTATCCCTAACAATATATTTAGCAACCAAAAATGCTAAAATACATATTATTAACAATATAGAAATGTAACTAACCAACTTACCTTTACTAACATTACCCATATTATTCCCCAAAAATATTGTCTAAAACAATACCTTTTCTTTTAATTTTATCATATACTTTAGGAACATGCTTATAAACAACAAATTCTCCTCTTACATATCCATGCTCTGACAAACCATTTTCCTTAAAAGAAAATATTTCCTTTAAATTAACTTTATCATCTTTAAATCCAACAATTTCTGATATTGAAGTAACTTTTCTTTTACCATCACTTAGTCTATCTATTTGAACTATTATATTAATTGCTTTTTCTATGTAATTTCTAATAGCACTAACAGGAAGATCCATATCATTCATAAGCATCATTGTCTCTAATCTATTAATCGCATCATCCGGAGAATTGGAGTGTAATGTAGTAATAGATCCTTCATGACCTGTATTCATAGCTTGAAGCATATCAAATGCTTCTTTACCTCTAACTTCACCAACAATAATTCTATCAGGTCTCATTCTAAGAGAGTTTCTTACAAGATCTCTAATCGTAATTTCTCCTTCACCTTCATAGTTAACCATTCTAGTTTCTAGAGAAACAACATGTTTTTGATGAAGTTTTAATTCAGCAGCATCCTCAATAGTAATAATTCTTTCCTCATCATCAATAAATCCAGATAAAATATTAAGCAAAGTTGTTTTACCAGTACCCGTACCACCAGATATAATAATATTAAGTTTTGCCCTAACACATGCTTGTAAAAATAAAGCCATATGAGCAGTCATGGTACCCATTCTAAGCAAATCATCAATACTATTCATTCTCTTAGAGAATTTTCTAATAGTAACTATTGGGCCCGTCAAAGATAACGGAGGAATAATGGCATTAAGTCTAGAACCATCTCTAAGCCTAGCATCCACCATCGGATTAACCGCATCAATTGTTCTACCTAATGGTTGAACAATTCTTTGAACTGTTCTAATAATATGATCCTCATTTATAAATGAAACAGATTCATCCTTAACAAGTTTACCATCCACTTCCACATATATATCATTTGTTCCATTAACCATTATTTCAGTAACTGAATCATTATTAAGTAAATCCGTTAATGGTCCATACCCATTAATTTCATTTTGAATTAAATTACAAATATGATTTCTTTCTAAAGCTCCCAAATCATAATCTTGTAAAACATCATCTATCTCATCGTTAATATATTGCTCCAAAGTAATATTTTCTGGAATCTTATTATTAATTAAATTTTGGACTATCTTTGTTCTAAGAGCATCAAGTTTTTCCTTATCAGAAAAAACTGCATAATCCTTAACATCCACAACCGACTTTTCTTTTTTTCGAACATTAAATTCTGTTAATAAATTACTATTATTTTTCATCCTTATCAGCACCTCCATCTTCTTCTTGTATTAAAGAAAGTGCTAATTTATTCATATTTTTAATATCACTACCATTAAATAAATTAATTCCTTTATTAAGTGTTAATATTTCACCATTTAAAACATACTTATCTATATTTTTAATATAAAAATTCTTTGATATTGTAAAATCAACATTTCTCTTTATCATATTTCTAATATCAAACAAAGTAATATAATCACGTCCTGTATCTCGTGAATTGTTTAAAACTACTTTATAATTCTCTTTACCCATTTCTCTAAAAATACTTACCAAACTTTTCATATTTTTAAGATCAACTAAATCGTTAGTAATAACAAATACACTTTTATATGAAGCATCTAATGCTACTAAACAAATCTCATCTAATAAATGTGATGTATCTACTAAAACAATATCATATTCTAATCTAGCCATATCAAATATCGTATTAATATATTTACTCTCTATCTTAGAAACATCTCTCGGATCTTTTGGTGATGCTAATATAGAAATACCATTATTATACTTAGTAACATAATCATCTAACAAAACAGATTTATTACTACTAAGACTATCTACTAACATATAAATATCTCTTTTATTATTAATATTTAAACAAGTTGCTATTCCTCCAGCATATAAATCTAAGTCAATAATTAATACTTTCTTTTTCATAAGAAAATATAATCCTGCTAAATTTAATGTTAAAGTTGTCTTACCAACTCCACCTTTAACAGATGAAACAGTAATTATTTTTCCATTATGATCCATATAATCACCTATTTATTCCTTTCTATTACATGTTTGTCATCTTCCACATAACCAACATAACTAGATTTTATTCTATATATTTTTAAATTATTTAAAACTGGTAATATACTATCTCCTTGTACTATCAAAGTTATATGCAACTTATCATCATCATGTTGTATATTAATCTTATCTATATCACTCTTATTTTTTATTATTAAATCTCTAATATCATCATCCGTAACATTTTTATCACTAAGTATACTATCAACAACCATATAATTAATATTATTAAGCTCATTTTTTAATAACGACATCCTACCAATATCATAAACAAGGACTAGTATCATTAAAGTAATTGGTAATACCACAACAAATAAAACTAAACTTTGTCCCTTATTATTCATCATATGGTATATACCTCTCAACACTAACAACATAAGGATTACCAAAAATTCTATTAAAGCCCGGAGTAATTAACTTAATACTCTTCTCTATTTTAAAATAATAATATTCTTGGTCATGACCATTCTTAATAACATAATCACTATATTTAACTTTTATATCATCTATATTTTTATTACTCTTAAATGCCGAAATTATATCACTACTGTCACTCTCCAACTTATTCTTTGTAGTAAACATCATTCCGAAATCATAAATAGAAAATAATAGAAATAAAAACACTGGCAATATTAAAACAAATTCAACTAAAGCTTGTCCTTTTTTATTCATATTACCCCTCCTACTACCCCTATCATATCAATTATAACATTACAACAAAAAAAAAGAAAGTTATATCTTTCTTTTTTCTAATTATTTTTTACTTTTCTTAATATTACTCTTAGAAGTTGAAGCTTTAATATTTTCTTTTTTTAATTTATTAATATCTTTATTAGCTTTTTTAACATCATCATCTTCTTCATCATCTTTAAATATTAAATATATCAAACCAGCTATAACAAGTAAAATTAATATTATAATTATTATTCTTGAAGTATTACTTTCCTTCTTTTCATCATCTTTTTTATTATCTTTTGTAGTATCATTTTTCTTATCATCAATTGCTGGTAAATTTATATCTTCTTGAGTATCTTCTGCTACATTATTATCATTTTGATAACTAACTGGTTTAGTGCTATTATTATTATCATTACTTTCTTTAGCTTTTCTATTAACAATAATCGTATAAACTAGTTCATCACCATTTTCAGCAGTAACCTTAACTTTTATAATATTGTCACCTTCAACAAGTTCTTCAGGGGCTTCAATTGAAGTGACTTTTGCTGCTACATTATTAGTTATAGCCTCAACATTTGGAGTTACTACATCATTATCAACACTTATTCTATATTCTAGCACACCACTCTTAAGTTGTATTTCTTGACCTGCTACCTTTAAAGAACTAAGTTCGTTATCAGCAGATGTATTAATAACAACTTGTGTTGATACATCCATATCTTGAGTATTATAATAAGTATCCTTATTAAATAATTCATTATCAGTAACAGAAATAGTTCCATTACCTGAAGATAACGCTTTAAAAGTAAGCTCAAACATTACATATTCGCTATTACTACTATCTAAGCTATTACCAAGATACAAAAACTTACCATTGTTATTAGCACCAATAAAATCATTCTTTACATTAATATTAACAAGTTCCATTAATGATTTATCATAATTAACTAGTCCAGCAATACCAGACACATTATATTGCTCAATAGGTAAAACATATTTAACTACAAATGTATCACCGCTAACAATATCTTCATTAACTAGTTCTAATCTTGGCTCAAATGTAGCATCCATACTAACTACATCGCCATCCCAACTATTATTTTCTATTACTTGTGCCATACTTTGTGCATCGTAAGTATTTAATACTTCATCTTTATAAACATCTGTTTTATCACTTACCTCTGTTTCATTAACTATTTTTTCAACAAGTAATTTTAAATCAGCATTATCAATTATTCCATCGTTGTTTAAATCACCAATCATTACACACTTATAAGTAATAGTTAAATCACCACTAGTAATAGTTACTACTGTCTCATCATCAACATATACTTCATCTGTTGCACTCATTACATCAGAATATTCAGAATTACTAATAACATAATTAACTTTATCGTTGTTAATATATGCTAAATCTAATATATCAAGTATATCCGTAGCCAAATATTTTTGATTTGTTGGAAGCACAAATATTTTACCATCTTTGTCTTCCCCACTAAATATATATTTTGAATTCATTAAAAGACTATCAGCAGAACTATTCAATAAATCTGCATTATCAGAATATTCTCCATACATTACATTAACTGAATCTTCTAACACAAAATTCTCTGTAGCCTCACCAGCAGATTTAGTTAAAGCAACTTTAAATAAAACATTGTATTCTCCATACAAATTACCATCTTTATTTTCTACTATACTATATTCTTTTTCTAATAATTGACTAGCTGTATAAAAATCTCCTGTTGTTTCATCTTTAAAAACGTCACTTGGACTAATCTTACCAGCTAATACTTTATATTTAACAATAAACTCTCCATCTACACCATATTTGCCTTCACTAGATGGAATAATTTCCGTAACACCAGTTCCATCATATACCTTATATGATAAACCACTTTGATGTTCTATATTCTTAGAAAAAATAACTTCTCCTAATTCTTCTGAATCAGTTAAATTATATAACTTAACACTCACTTCATATAAACCATCAAATATTACATTAGATAATAATGTTGAATCAAGCTCTACACCGTTCGTTCCAAAATCAGAACCAAGTAAAACCTTACTAGCATCTTGACTATTATCAGTCGTATTATCTAAATAAGTATAATTTTCATTTACTGTAACACTTATTTCATCCGTATCATCAACATCACCTAAATAATTAACATTTAATTTGTCATTATTAACAGAAACAGTAACATCACTATTAACTGATTCTGCAAAAACTATAGATAATGGTGATAAATTAGTAAATAACATTCCGAATACAATAAGCAATTTAGTAAACTTACTACATTTTTTTCCTATTTTCTTCATATTTACCTTCCTTTTCTATAAATTGTTTTTGTTTTTTTGTGTCCCCTGAAATAACACCTCCAATAATGATAGACTGTATCTCTACCCTCAACTATCATTCAAATTAATTATAGCACAATATTTAGACAATTCTAGCTACTTTACACAAATTTTACACACACCAAAAAAAGGGAATTATTTTCCCTTCTTAACTATATCATTTTTAACTAACTCAATAAATTCAGATACAGATTCAGTTACTAACTCACTCGTACCATATTTACGATAAGTAATTAAATCATCATCTTTTTCTTTATCGCCAAGAACCAATGTATAAGGTATTTTCTTTGTTTGACTTTCCCTTATCTTATAACCAAGTTTTTCATCTCTCGAATCTATTTCACACCTAAAGTCAAGTTCTCTAAAAGAATTCATCAACTTATTTGCATATTCCAAGTGATACTCATTATTTACTGGTATTATATTTATTTGAACTGGAGAAAGCCATGTAGGAAGTGCTCCTTTTGTTTCCTCAAGAATAAAAGCAGTAAATCTATCAAATGTTCCCAAAATAGCTCTATGAATAACAACTGGTGTCTGTTTGTTTCCTTCATTATCAATATAACTTAAATCAAATCTTCTAGGAAGCAAGAAATCTAGTTGACAAGTTGATAAAGTTACTTCTGGACCCACCGCAGGTTTAACTTCAACATCTAGTTTTGGACCATAAAATGCTGCTTCACCAATCACTTCAGTATAACTACAACCATATTCATTTAAGACTTCACGAAGTTTATTTTCAGCTTCATCCCACATTTTATCATCATCAAAATATTTTTCTTTATCATTTTTATCCCTTAATGATAATCTAAATTTATAATTTTCAATTCCAAAATCATGATAAACATCAAGAATTAATGATACAACTTTTTTAAATTCCTCTCCTATTTGATCTGGTCTTACAAAAAGGTGTGCATCATTTTGACACATACATCTAACTCTTTCTAATCCTTTAACAGCTCCACTTGCTTCATATCTAAAATCAGCTGCAAATTCCCCTATTCTAATAGGAAGTTCACGATATGAATGCAAATGATTAGCATAAACAAGCATATGATGAGGACAGTTCATTGGTCTTAAAACAAATTCTTCTTCATCAACCTTCATCATAGGAAACATGTTTTCCTTATAATGATCCCAATGTCCACTTGTTTTATATAAATCAACAGTTCCAACACATGGTGTATAAACATGTTGATATCCTAATTTCTTTTCTTTTTCATATATATAATTTTCCAACTGTTTACGAATTAAAGCTCCATTTGGAAGCCACATAGGCATTCCTTTACCTACTAAATCACTAGTCATAAATATATCTAAATCTTTTCCTATTTTTCTATGATCTCTCTGCTTTGCATCTTCTAACAACTCCAAATATTCATTAAGTTTATCTTCCGTATCAAAGCATACTCCATATATTCTCTGAAGCATCTTGTTATTAGAGTCACCCTTCCAATAAGCTCCACTTACTTTAAGTAATTTAAAATATTTAAGTTGTTTAACCGTATCAACATGTGGTCCACGACATAAATCCGTAAAATCTCCTTGAGTATAACAACTAATAACATTTTCATCCTCACTCATCCTATTAATAAGATCAATCTTATATGGATCATTTTTAAACATTTCTAATGCTTCATCTTTAGATATTTCATGTCTAACAATTCTCTTTCCATCTTTAGAAATTTTCTTCATTTCTTTTTCAATTTTTTCTAAATCTTCTTCCTTAATTACTAAATCACCTAAATCAATATCGTAATAAAATCCACTATCTATTACTGGACCTACCCAAAACATTGCCTGTGGGTATAAATGCTTAACAGCTTGAGCCAACAAATGAGCACAACTATGATTCATTACACTTAACTCTTCATTTTCTTTAATATTTATCATTTCTATCATCCTTTCTATAAATAAAAAACTCCTTATAATATAAGGAGTGTCATTAACACGGTACCATCCTAATTGGAACTTAATTAGATTAACGAGTATTACCCGGCTATCCTTTCGGTAGCAACTCCAAGGTAGTAATTATATACATTAATATTAGTTTGCACCATCCACTAACTCTCTATAATTTAATTATATATAATCGTGTCCTTTTCACAGTTTTTACAAAATATAAGCATATTATATATCAAAAAAAAATAAAAGTAAATAATTATTTATCTATTTATTTTATTTTTTCTCTTAGTCTTACTATATACTACCGTTCCATTCACAAAACTTTTCTCAAAATAATACAATATTGAATAACAATATTCTACACCGTTACGAACATATTTATTAATTAATTTAAAATTACCTCTATTTTTAACAAGTTCTTTATCTATATTTTTTTGTATCTGCTGAGTAATCTCTTCAGTAATATCAGTTGGATTAATCATCATCAAAACTTCTTCAAAAATTACAATTCCTGTTATAATTGAAGAATCTCCAATAACCATCGAATTCATAATTGAATTCTTTAATTCATTAGTTCTATTTAAAAGTTCTAATGTAATAGTATTTAATTCTTTTTTATTATCAACTTTCTCCATATACCACACCTCTATAATAAGTGTAACATTTATTTTTTATCAAGTAAAGGAAACAAAAAGAAAAAGTACTAATTTTACATTAGTACTATCCATTTATTTGTTTCATAACTTCATCAGCAAAGTTTTCTTCTCTCTTTTCCATTCCTTCGCCAACTTCATATCTAACAAAAGAAATAATTTCACTATCCTTTGAAGCTACAAATTTATTAACCTTCATTTTATTTTCTTTAATAAATCCTTGATCAACTAAACATACTTCCTCAAAGTATTTATTAATTCTACCATTAACAATCATTGGAATTTTTGAAGAATCTAATCCTTCATTCTCAGCTTGTTCTGTTAATACTGTTCTTTCTTTCTCAAGAACATCAGCAGGAACATCTTCTCTATTCAAATATAATGGTCTCATTGCAGCTACTTGCATAGCTATATCTTTTGCTAATTCTTCATCTTTAGTTAAAACAGTAAGTGCAACAATTTTACCACCCATATGAGAGTAAGTTCCAAATACACAATTATCGTCCTTATTAACAACTTCAAATCTTCTAAAAGATAACTTTTCTCCAATTGTAGAAGTCTTTTCAATAATTAATTCTTCAATAGTTTTACCTTCATGAGTAAGCTTAAGTGCTTCTTCAACAGTCTTAACATCACTATTAATTATTTCATCAGCAATAATATTAACTAAATTCTTAAATTCTTCATTTTTAGCAACAAAGTCTGTCTCTGAATTTACTTCAACAACAACAGCCTTATTACCATTTATTTTACATATAGCTAAACCCTCAGCAGCAATTCTAGAAGCTTTTTTTGCAGCCTTAGAAATTCCTTTTTCTCTAAGCCATGTAATTGCATCTTCCATATTACCATTTGATGCTTCTAATGCTTTTTTACAATCTAACATTCCAGCACCAGTAGTTTCTCTTAATTCTTTAACCATGCTTGCACTAATCATGTAATATTCTCCTTTATAATTTATTTTAAAACTTCGATTAATTCTTCTTTTTTCATTTTAGAATAGCCTTTAATTTCTTTTTTCTTAGCTAATTCTCTAAGTTCAGCTACAGTTAATATCGTTAAATCAATTTTAGGTGCTTTTTCAGCAACAACTGGCTTTTCTTCTTTAACTTCAACCTTTTCTTGAACTTTTACAGTTTTAACTTCTTTTTTCTCTTCTTTTTTAACAGGTTTTTCATGAACCCTTGATTGTTTCTTACTTTCATCTTCAGATACATAATCAACAATCTCTAAATTTAATGCTTCTGCAGCAGCATTATTAAGTGCACCAAGTACAACTTTTATAGATTTAACTGCATCATCATTACCAGGAATAACATAATCAATATTATCTGGATCACAATTAGTATCTATCAATCCAAATACAGGAATTCCTAATTTATTAGCTTCTCTAATTGCATTATATTCTTTCGTAGAATCTACAATTACAACAGCTTGTGGTAATTTATTCATTTCTCTAATACCACATAAATTCTTATTTAATTTTTCGTATTCCTTCTTAAGTGAAGCAACTTCCTTCTTTGGTAACTTATCAAAAGTACCATCTGCTTCCATTTTTTCGATTTTTTCTAAATAGTATACTCTATTTCTAATAGTTTTAAAGTTAGTTAAAGTTCCCCCTAACCATCTTTCAGTCATGTAATACATTCCTGTTCTTGCTGCTTCTTCCTTACAAACTTCTGCAGCTTGTTTCTTTGTTCCAACGAATAATATTTTTCCACCATCTGCTACAATCTTATTTAAAGCATTATAAGCTTCTTCTAACTTTTCAGTAGTTTTTTGTAAATCCATAATATAAATATCATCTCTAGTAGAAAATATATATTCTTTCATCTTAGGATTCCATCTCTTAGTTTGATGTCCGAAATGAACTCCAGCTTCTAATAAGTAACTCATCGCTACTACTGCCATATTTTTCACTCTCCTTTTGTTTAATCTTCCAAGCATCTCTTCTCTAAATATCACCTTCTGGCACTAGATATTTAAATCAACACTTGTGCTATTTCTTTGAAAAGCCATAATTATATTAACATAAAATTAAATTTATTTCAACAAAATTATCACCCATTATAAAAATATTACAATAAAAAGAAAGGTATTACCCTTTCTAAACATCTTTTTTCAAAACAACAATACTTTTATTATCAAAATTAATCTTTTTAATAATATCTCTTAATTCATCAATATTTAAAGATTCAATCATAGATATAATATCACTTTCTATTTTATTATCAAAAATAACATTATCAATAATCATTTCATTAACCATATCTATATTTTCATAACTAAATATTTCATTACTAATTAATACTTTTTTCTTTCTTTCAAATTCATCTTCACGAATATTTATATTTTTAAATTCATTATCTATTCTCTTAATCAATTCTTCATATTTATCACAAGAATTAATTAAAGATATTATAAAATGCGTATCAATATTTAATGTATTAACATATAAACTACTAGTAATTATTCCATCCTTTTTAGTTTTCTCATCAAACAAAGAAGTATCACCAAACAACAAATTATTTAAAATAAATAAGTAAATACTTAATTTTCTCTTATCCATATCTACTATATCAACAGGTACTTTTAACGTATAAGCTACTTTGGGAATACTAGTATTACATTTTACTTCTTCATAATCCTTAACTATTTCATCAGGTTCCTTGTACTTTTTTAGTACTGGATTTTCTTTTTTTACAAATTCTTTCTTTTCTTGATTTTCTTTTATTACTTTCATTGCTTCTTCTTTAGAAAAATTACCACTAACTACTAAAAACATATTACTTGGATTATAAAAAGTATCATAACATTCTCTTAATGTTTCACACGTAATACTATTAATATCATCAACAGTACCAATAATACTTTCCTTAAAAGGATTAATTTTTATAGCATTCTCCCTAATTTTATCATAAAGTAAATCCATTGGTCTATCATTACACATATTTATCTCTTGAGTAATAATTCCCTTTTCACTCTCAACATTTTCATCTGTTATATACAAATCCTGTACAAAATCAAGTAAATAACTAATGTTATCATAAATATTATCTGGACCCGAAAATAAATAAGTCGTATTTTTAAATGTCGTATAAGCATTAGTCATAGCTCCACTCTTCGCATAAAATTCTTCCGGTTGTAATCCATCTTTTTGCACAAACACCTTATGTTCCAAAAAATGTGCTATTCCATTAGGAACTTTTTTCATTTTATTATTATACTTAAATTCATTATAAACAGAACCATACTTTGTTGTAAAAGTAACATAATTATTATGAATATTATTATTTATATATAAATAAACATCCATTCCATTATCTAATTTTTCATAATAAATATCTTCATTAATCTTATTAATCGTTATCTTTTTCATCTGTTGCCTCCAATACAAATACTGTATGCATAGATATCTTTTTACTAACCTTAATAATATCCTCGCTACTTACTTCACTTACCTTTTTAATTCTCTCTTCAGTATCAAGAGAATTAACTAGTTCCTTTGCATAATAATTACCAATAATTCCCATTGGATTATCTAAACTGGCCTTAATTGAAGAAATAATTGTTTTTTTAGCATCTTCTAGCTTTTCTTCATCAATCTTACCTTTACTAATACTTTTCATACATTTATCTATTATTTTTCTAACATTTTTACTATTACCACTTTCTATTCCTGCATAAATCATCATTATATTATCATAAGATTTAACAATAGTATTTACATAGTATGCATAAGAGTTCTTCTCTCTTACCGCTTCAAACAGTATTGAATTAGAACTTCCTCCAAGCATTTCTCCATATACTGGTAAAACATATTTTCTTTCATAATCACTAAGACCATTAATATTATACAAAATAGTTAATTGACTTTGATTAACATCTTCAGTCTCAGATAATTCTAAAACTTTTCTAACATTATTTAACTCTGGAGCTATTATTGATGGATTATTTTTATGAAATGTAGTAACTTTAAAATACTCTCTAAAAATATTTTTTATTTCTTCACAATTAACATTACCTACAACATACACATCAACCAAGTCATCTTTTAACATACTATCATAATATTTCTTTATATCATCAGCTTCTATCTTATCAAGTTCATCTATATATCCATAACTGTTATAAGCATATGGCATATCACCAGTACTAAAAAGCAATTTAAACAAAGAATACTTAACTTTATTATCACTTAACGACTTGATACTCTTCTCTACCTTCTTTTTACATTTATCTATTTCATTATCAAGTCTTGGATTAAATATCAAATCAAGAAAGAATCTAATTGACTCCTCATTCATTCCCTCTTCAGTATATTCTTCATTTAAAAATCTCGTTTTAAAAGTAAATATTGCATCATTACCTATTCTATAATTTGAAGTCATTAACTTAAGATCATATAATCGTTCTGTTTCAATTATTAAACTTCTCTCGGTCGGATAGTTAAAAGATGAATTTATAGCTAATTCTCTAATTAAATTTCTTATAGTAATCTCTTCCTTAACTATCTTTCTTCTAAAAGCAACACTTACAGTTATTGTTTTAAACTTATCCGTATTAATAATATGCAATTTATATGCATTCATATCATAACTTGTGTATTCCAATCCTCTCACCTCTCCCTAATATTATTTACAGTTTCTATAATTTTAAACAACTTTCTAATGCTAATATTATCATATCATCAAGTTCTTTCTCACGTTCCATACTACTTAACTTATCATCAGAAAAAAACAAATCAGACACCGTTAATAATGCCGTTGCTCTTTTATCAAACTTTTTAGCATTAGAAAACAAAGCGAAAGTCTCCATCTCTATTCCTAACACATTCTTATCAGCACTTCTCTTTTTATAGTCATAATTCACTTCATAAAAAGCATCACTACAAAAAACATTTCCCTTTACAATCTTTTTATTTAATTCCTTAGCAGTACTAGCAATTATATTATTCAAAGATAAATTACTATCAATTAATTTATCTTTATAACCACCCATAGCTTTCGCATAATTACTATCACTATAACTACCATTTACCAAGATAACATCTCTTAATTTTAACCTCTCCGAATATCCTCCACAAGATCCTATTCTTATAATATTATTAACACCATAATCTTTAAATAATTCATATGAATATATTCCCATACTCGGATTTCCCATACCAGATGGAAAAACAGTAATAAGCTTATCTTTGTAATATCCTGTATACGCAAGCATTCCTCTCACTGAATTAACCAATTTATAATTTTTTAAATATTTTTTTGCTATATATTCACTTCTTTTCGGATCACCAGGCATTAAAACAATGTCTGCTATATCATCATAATTACTTTCTATATGTACCGTAGCCATATCTTATACCTCCATTTTAATTGTACAAAATTTGTTAAAAAAAGTAAATAATATCCACAAAGTTAAAAAAATATTACACTTATAACATATCATTATCAAAAAAACTAAAATAACTATTACTACCTATAATAATATGATCTATAATCTTTATTCCATGTATCAATCCTATTTCTTTTAATTTTAAAGTAATAACTTTATCCTCTCTACTCGGATTAACATCTCCTGAAGGATGATTATGAATACATATTATCCCACTTGCAGATAATAAATATGCTTCTTTAAATACTTCTCTCGGATGAACTACTGAATTATTAATTGTTCCTATAAATAAACATTTCTTATCTATATATTTTCCTTTCGTATCAACATATATACAGTAAAAATATTCTTGCTTTTTATCTCTAAATTCATTTAAAAAATATTCATATATACTATTTGAATTATTTAAATTAATCTTATCTATAACATTATTATTACTATATACTCTTCTTCCAAGTTCTAAAGCAGCCTTAAGTTCAATAGCTTTAACCATTCCTATACCATCAATTTTCATTAAACTATTAATCCCTATATCTTTTAACTTATCTATATTCTTAATAGTTTCCAATAATTTTAAAGCTACCTCCAATACACTATTATTTTTACTACCGGTCTTTATTATAATAGATATCAGTTCTGCATTCGTAAGACATTCACTTCCATAATAATATAATCTTTCTCTAGGCTTATCTTCTCTAGGAATATTTTTAAATTCAATCATATTTACTCCTTCAATATTATTATTAAAGAAATAATATTTTTTTACTACAAAAAACAGTAAATTATTTATTTTATTTACTGTTCTTTTTTTAATATCTTATTCCTCATATCATAATAAAGTTTTTTTCTACAAAAACTACTAACACTAAAATTATCATATACTAAAATATTTCTATCTATATATTCAATTTCCCCAGTTTCAACATAAAGTCCCATATCATTTCTATTTAATGAAACAACTTTATATTTATCATCTATAATATCTATTAAGTAATAATACTTTTTCTGCCTATTATTTATATATATCAAAACATCTCTTACTTTAACATTACTATTATCAATACTATAATCGTTCAAAAAATCTAAAACATTATCATTATAAATTACACCAGTGATATGTATTTTATTATATATATATCTACATACTTTCATAAAATCATCTTGACTTAATCTTTCTTTTACTTCCATAACACTGCTAAGTTCAGTCTTAACCACATCACCTGAAAAAGATAATTTACTACCAATATTTAAATATTTACGACAATTAAACACCCTATCATCATATTTATTTGATGTAGAAAAAGCATAAACCATATCATCGACTACCTTATAAACAATATATGCTTTATAAACGCCATTTTCTTGTTCATAATCAGACATAAACTTATTAAAATAAACAATATCTCCACCTTGAAGTACATTTCCCTCTTTCAAGAAATTACTATACATCGTATGAACGAAATTATTACCATTATCTCTATACTGAAGTAAATTTCTAATTCTATCTATCTTGCTAATAACAAGCAAAGATATTTGATCATTTTCATGTTTTTGAAAAAATTTATCTAATTCACATAAACATTTGTCATATTCACCGTACATAAAAAGAGCTTTAATCCATAAATATTCCAAATCAACATTATTATTGCTAGTATTACTAAATATCTTTTCTAACAAATCAAACCTATCATTAGCATAACATTTATTAGCAAATATTAGTTTCCAATTAGAATATCCACCATAATACTTATCTAATATTTTATAAATCTTATAACCATCGTCTACTCTTCCAAGACGACACATTGTATTCATATAGTATAAAAGTAATGATCCATCTACCCCAATACCTGGTATAGATAAATATTTTTCTATTTTTTCTAGTGTAGTAACATAATCATATTGTTTATAACTATCCTTTATTTCATAATATAATTTTTTCATACTAGTTCCTCACGACGTATTATAACATTATGAATTAAAAAAAACAAGTTATCCTTGTTTTTTATATTTTGGAATATTTTAATATTAAGCAGCCAATATACCAGTAACACCACTAGTAGCGTTTCCATCATCACCAAGAACACCAGTAGAAATTCTTACACCACCAGCAAATGATTTACCAGCATCAGTTGTAGTTTGATCTGCTCCAGTTTCATGAATCCATAATACAATTGTATATGTAGCACTTCCTTTAGCAGGTAATAATTGACTTAAATTATCTAAAGAAATTCTTGTAGTACTATTAAGTGTTAATTGTGTATCAGCAACAACTACAGCACCGTTTGCAGCAGCTCCACCATCAGTTACTTGTTCACCTTTAACATTATAAGTTGTTGGAGTTCCTTTAAATATTGTGTAATGTAAATTTGTAAATGTATTACTTGATGGCTCTAAATAAAAGTATACTTGTTGAGCCTGTTCATTTGGATTTGTAACTGTAAATTGATAAGTACTACAAATATTATTTTTATTATCATCTTTACAACTATTCTCCGTTAACCCTACTACTGATGGGAATTTTGCATTAGTCTCATCAATAGGAATTAAGTTAGCTTTAATACCATCCTTTACCTCATTTAATTGTAATGCACTAACTGTAGATGATGCAGCAGACACAGCATTATTTGCTGAATTTGTACTTGCAGCGAAATATGCGAATGTTGCACCAATTATTGCTACTACTAAAGTAGCTACACCAATAACTCCATAAAATATTCCTTTTCCATTATTATTGTTATTCATTATTTACTTTCCTCCTCTACTATACTAATAATAACAAACTTTTTTCATTTTTGCAATAGCTTTTACATAAACTTATACATTAATTAATATAATTTTCTGATACTATTGGAACCCCCTCTTTTTCATTGTTACTAAGACCCATTGTTGGTAAAATAATATCATCATTTTCCTTAGTAACATCCTCTATCTTTGACAACACATTATTTGGCTTAACTGTACCAATATTTTTAATTACTGGCATGTCTATACCAAGATTATCATCTATCTTATTACCACTATTAATCTCAAACTGATTATCATCTAAAAATGGATCAGTTTCCTTAAACAAATCAATAGTCTCTTCCTTAGGTTCCTCTATCTTTATTTCCGTAGGTATAACAATTTCTTCATTATTATTATTTATATTTAATGAATTATCATTAAACAAATTATCACTATCAAGACTTACATCAGTATCTTTAATAGCTTTTTCTTTTTCAAGTTCTTTATTTTCTAATTCTTTCTTTTTAGCCTCTTCAAGTTCCTTTTCAGCTTCCTTCAATTTATTCTTCTTACCATTAAACTTCTTAGGTTCTAAAACAATAACTACCTTTTTCATTACCAACTTAGCCGTATCAGCAGCATTCTTAACATTAATATTTACCGGTTCCGTTACTTTTATAACCATATTTGCTGGTTTTGGTGTATTATCAATACTATCGTTTTCAATAACAACTTCTCTCTCCTTAGGCATTTCTATCTTCGGAGCAACATAATTATCTACTGAAAATTCCTCTAACAAAGATACTATCTCATCTCTTTGATTAGCATGTTCTAATTTTTCTAATTCTTCCTCTTTATTAGCTATCTCTAATATTATTTTATCAATACTCTCTATATTAAACTTTTGAGATTTAATTATACTAAACTGTTCCCTACATAAATCAACAAAATACTCTATCATATCTCTCGAATTTATTTCAAGTTCTCGTCTACACTCTTCCCTATCATTAATAATACCATCAATATATAATCTCTTTTCATATAATTTATCATAATCACTTTCTTTATCTAAAACAGCTTTATATATTTCTAATATATATTTCTTTTCTTTTTCTTGATAATAGTCCAGTCTCGAATCCTGTACATAAGATAAATATTCTTCTCTCTCAGCACCACTTATACCGACAGAAGCTAAAGCTTGATATGAAGAAGTAAACGTATCCATAACATCTTTCTTATCTTTAAGTAATAAATCTATTTTACCAATCTCTTCATCTATATCCGTATAATTTAATCCTGAATAATACCCATCTCTAGCTATAATCTTATTAAATTCTTCTATTAATTCCTCTTCTAATTTAGAATTAATGATTTCATTATTAGCTTTATTATCATACTTTTCCTTAAGTTCATCCCTTAATTTCTTTAATTCATCATCTATTTCCTTAATTCTAGCAACATTAGATAAATACTCATCTATATTACCAACTCTATTTTTATAATCTGGTAGTTCATCTTCTAAAGATACTTTATCAAGACCATCTAAAAAATTAGAAGTAATTTTAATATAATCATCAATAAAATCATTTCTCTCTTTAATTCTCTTTTCAATAAAGTCTATTAATTCCTTAAGTCTAGTCTGTTCCTCTTCTAAACTCGTAGTCGTATACATCTTACTAGCTAATAATTCCTCATAAACACTTTTATTTATTTTATCAATTTCCCTAGCTGTCTCTTCATACTCCTTCATAATACTTTCTCTATTTCTATAATTACCAAGCATTATACTAGTTCTAAGTATTTTAAACTTTTTAAGAAGTATCGAATCGCTATCACCAATACTCTGTTTTATCATAAAATCACCTCCATATTACATAATCTTTTTAAAATTTTCTACACTCTTTAATATACTTTTTTCTTTTCTCAACTTAATTTCTTCATGCCTCATTTCTTCTTCCCTCTCTTTTATCTTATCTAAAGCTGAAGATGTTATTTGACTTCGCAAAACATTTTCAGCCGCAAAAGAAATACTTTCACACATTCTAAGTTGATAACATATATAAAAAGTCATCAAACTACCCAATACTCTATTTATATCAGTCTCAGTAACAAAATCTTCACCCTCATAATATTCCCCCTTAAATTCTACAGGGAATAACTGAATCTTAACAAATTCAAACGAAGTTAGTGAATAATAATGATTGTAGTATACATTTATCTGACTATAATTCATCGAATTAACAGCATTTTCAACGCATTCTTCTATTTCAACAAATCTCTTAAAAAAGTCATCTTTATCCATTTTTAATAATACCTTATCATCATTACAAGTAATTTTCTTACCAATAATTATTTTATAACAATCCGTATCTTTTCTAATTTGTCTACCAACCGCTGCATTAAAATTACCACAAAATCCATAATCATTAGCTATATATATATTAAGTTTTGGTTTATCTTGATCCGGAATCAATATCTTCTTATCTAAAATTAAATTCTTATTATACATAATTCTACTAAGTATATCTGTAATTTCTTTTCCAACATCTCTATACTTATCAGCTTCTTTTAAAGCTTTATCCATTCTAAGAAGTGCTTGAAAGTTCATTACTTTAACAACATTTTTAATTTTCATAAGTAATCACCCCTTATAGTTTTTTATAAGACTTTTTTTGCAAATTCTCCTGTTTTAAAACTATATTATTAAGCAACTTAAATGTAATATAAGTAAAGTATAAAAATACAAATATAATAACTAATCCAAGTACTATCAATAAGAACACGGTCGTATATTTATCAGTTAAATACTCGTATAGCATACTTGTAACATAAATACACAACGAATTAATCAAACAAAACAAAAAGTCTATTAGTATTCTTTTATAATCTTTTATTAATATATCTGCCAGTAGCATAAATACTACCATAATTACAAAATACACAATATTCATTCCAGAAAACGTTGCAGTACACCATATCAAAAATAAATAATTTAAAGTAATTAAACTAAAAGCTAATATTGAATTATTATTCATTCCAAGAAATAATCCATAAAATTTTATCTTACTAGTCTTAACATTATAATTCTTTAAAGTTATTTTAAAAGTAATTGCTAATACTGCTAAGAATATCAATGCTACAAGCAAAAAATTAACTATATTACCAAGTATATCTATACTCTTATCCATACTAATTACCCTCTTTTATCATTAGATTAAATACATTATTACTATTCATATAAAAAGCTTTTATATCTTTATAATTAAGTTCAATTTCCTCATTCTTAATATCAACACTACCCTCTATTTCACCAATTATTGGTAAATAATCCTGCATAATAAGTAGATTATAGTCCTTACTAACTATTCTTATTACCTTAATGTGCTCATATTCAATCAAACCTTTACTAAGATCAAATATTCTTACCTTTATACCATCACTATTCATGATACTTACCTATAAATAAGAATTTACTCTCATCTACTTGATCATATACACCATTTAACATATTTTCAACATCTATTAAAACATCCTCTATCTTAACAAATTGTCCTGGAATATTGGTAAATGGTTCAGCAACAAACATTGGTTGTGAAAAATAATATTTTAATTTTCTCGATCTGTAGAATATTCTCTTATCTTCCTCACTTAATTCTTCTATACCTAAAATAGCAATAATTTCTTCAAGTTCTTTATATCTTGCTAAATATCTTAATACTTCTTCTATTAATTTAAAATGTCTCTCTCCTATTTTATCAACATCTACCAATCTAGAAGTAGATTTAAATACATCAATTGCTGGATACAAACCAAGTTCCGCAACCTTTCTATCAAGAACTATTTGACCATCCATATAAGAAGTAATAGTCTGAACAGCTTCATCATTATAATCATCTGCAGGTATATATATAGCCTGAAAAGATGTAATAGAACCCTTATCCGTAGAACTAATACGCTCTTCTATTTTACTTATCTCATTAGACATATCAGCAGGATAACCATTCTCAATTAATAATTGTTTTAATTCGGTAGCTATTTCTGATTTAGCTTGCATGAAACGATAAATATTATCAATAAACAACAACACATCTTGATTCTTCTCATCTCTTAAATACTCTGCCATTGTTAGTCCTGCATATACCGACTTACTTCTTGATACTGGATTATCACCCATAGCTCCAAAAACCATACTCATTTTATCCAAAAGATTAGACTCTTTCATATCTTCATATAGTTCCTTACCTTCACGACTACGTTCACCAGCACCAACAAATACTGCATGTGCATTAATTGATGAATATACATTATGAATAAGTTCTTTAATCAACACTGTCTTTCCAACTCCAGCACCTCCTAAAAGACCCATACGAAATCCTTTTTGAAGTGGAGCAAAAAAGTCAATAACCTTAATACCTGTCCATAATATATCAGCAGTAACATCGACATCCTTTAAAGTTACCGTATCATGTGCTATATTTCTCTTAGCAATACTTTCAATTGGTTTATCATCAATTGGTCTACCATAAGAATCAATTACTCTTCCAAGTATTCTATCAGAATATTCTATTTCAATACCGTCACTCACTTTAATAACTTCTGTCCCTTTTTTCAAGCCTCTAGTACTATCTAAACTAATACACGTAGCACTAACATTATTAATGGTAACTACCTCAAAAGAATAATTCTTATCATCATGTGTTTTTAATATATCACCAATCTTAATACTATCATCACTAAGAATTACTTCAACACTAATATCAAAAATTGAAATAATTTTTCCCACTACCATAATATTCTACCCTTTCTATTACTGTTTATTTTCCATCAAAAACTTATAACTATCTATCATTTCTCTCTTAGTCTTAGGACTAAACTTATATTGTCTCAAATTTTCAAGAATTATTTTTCCTTCTTTTAATCTTCTTTGCAAATCTTCACTCATTTCATCAATATTAGCAAGTTCATATATTTGTCTAACATCCAAATAAGAAAGCAAATCAATTCTTACTTTACTACCAACCTTCTTCATTTCACTATCTTGAACATTACCACCAAGACGAGATACTGAAAGACCATAGTCAATAGCAGGTTTTTCACCCTTAGCAAAATTCTTAGCAGATAAAACTATCTGACCGTCACATATAGATATAATATTCGTAGATATGTAGTCAGTTATATCCCCAGCTTTAGTTTCAACAATTGGAAGAATTGTAATTGAACCTCCATTTTTATGTTGACATCCTTTTTCCAACAATCTACTATGCGTATAAAATATATCCGATGGATATGCATCTCTACCTGGAGTTTTTTTACTCGCTAAACTTATCTGTCTATAAATATCCGCATGTTTCTTTAAATCATCTAAACATACTAACACATCGTATGTCTGAAGCATAAATGACTCTGCTATCGACAAAGCTACATATGGTGTTAAATAAGTACGCGTAGGAAGTTCATCATGAAAAGATGCAATGACTATCGTATATGATGCTGCACCTCTTTTAGTAAGTTCATAATAAATATCTTTAACTTCTTTCTTAGTTTTACCAATAGCAACATATATACACAAAACATTTTTATCTTTTTGATTAACTATCGTATCCAAACAAAGTTGTGTTTTACCAGTCTTTTTATCACCAATAATAAGTTGTCTCTGACCTTTTCCTATCGGATAAATCAAATCAATACCTGTAATACCAGTTAACATTTCTCTCTTAACAAGACCTCTATCCATCAATGATATTGGACGATTTTCAACACTAAGTTCTACCAAATTATCAAACTTTTTACCAGCAATTAAATCATTACCAAATACATCTATTACCTTACCTACAGAATCTAAACTAAACAAACACTTAAATTCTTTCTTTAAAGCATAAACCATATCACCTGGTTTAATTTCTTCATTAATCTTAACTAGCGCAACAATTACTCTATCCGGATATATTCCAAATACATACCCCGATGCTTTATCAGATACATTAACTTCTTCGTAAAAAGCCACATCATTAAGTCCCGTTACTTCAACATTATAATCATTTACCTTAATAACCTTACCAGTATTATAAACATTTTCATTATTCTTAATACTATCTATCGTATCATTTAAATTACTAGTCCATATATCATCCATAATTATACATTCCTTTCACTTAAACTAAAATCATATACCTTATTCCTATATATAATTTTAATTCCCCTGTATATCTTATCATTAAATACCGTTTCTATATTTTCACTTAAATGATCATAATTTTCACTCTTATTACCAACTAATATCGTAATCTTCGGATTATTCAAATCCACCAATTGATCCAAATAATCAATAAAATTATCAATACTATGATCGCTTACTACTAGTTTAAAAGCTTCATATACCTTATACTCTTTATTACTAAGCATTTTCTTAAGTTCCTCTTCTTGTTTATCACTCATCATACTCTTAAGATTATATATTACATCACTACTAAACTTACCCCTTAAATTAAGACAAAAATCATAATCTTTATCCTCATCACATAAAGCTAAAAAATCTTTAACTAATTCCTCATAATTTACAACAAAATTTTCATCTATTTTTTTATTTAATTCAAATATATTCTTATCTTGATACTGTGTTGAATTAAGTAAATCAATAACATTCGTATCAAAAGCATATCCAGTTTTAACATCATTATGTGTGTTATCTTCTTCTATTCCCTTTTCTTTATCCTTAATTAATTCATCAATTTCACTAAGTTTGCTTTCTTTATCACGGATTAAATCGTCATATCCCTGCAACTTATTAACAAAGTATGATTTTGTTTGAGAATTAACAATTCTTACCGTCTTTTTTAATATAACAAACATTAAGAATACAAGAAAAGCAATAATCAAACAAACAACAATAAATAATAAAACCATCTTAATATGTTACAAGTGGATTAAAGAACAATAACAAGAAACAAAACGCAAATAAGAACAACAAAAATACCGCTGTAATTATCAATATTGTCATTACAGAATGTACTACATCATTTTTAGTTTCAGGATTTCTACCAATTGCCTCAGCAACACGTCCACCAAGTATTCCAATACCTATTCCTATTCCTAAAAAGCATAACCCTATCATAATACCAATAGCTAATGCCGTATTTGATAAAATAGTTTCCATATTTTCACTCCTTCTTAGAATTACCCTATTCTCAATTAATTATATCATCTATATTTATTCTTTGTCAATTGCTTTTAGTAACTGAATTCAATTTATCAGGACTACTTAGCAGTATCTTTTTACCAAAAGCATCAAAACTTCTTTCAGATAAATTTATGTCTATATTACCAGATTTAACTGTCACAATCTTACCTTCTATATTAATAACTTCAGATTCATCCTTATCATAATCATAATATATCAAAGTATATCCACTATCTATCTTTATATAAGACATCGCACTAATATCTCTAAGTTTCTTATTATTAATAAATACTTCTGCATTATCTGGCAAAAAGAATAATCCCTGTCCATCATATAAGAAGAAATAATCATATTCACTTATTTGATTATTAATATTAAGTTTATGAACTCCATCATTATTCTCATACATCATATATTTATATGTCTTAAATTGACTTCCCTCTTTCAAAGGAAATACAATATTCATTTCACTAGGAAATAACACTTGCTTTTTATCTTTATAATATACTGGAGTAGAATCATATTCAACAGACTTGTCCTTAGAAGTAATATCTACAATTTTATCATCTAAATTATAAGTAACTATTGCCTTATATTCATTCTTTACTCCACCAAAATATTGATAAACATCAACTTCTTGTTTATTACGATAATTATCATATTTATATTCTCTATACAGAAAGTATACAGTAACAAGCAATACAAGTACTACCATAACAGGTATCAACGTACGATAATTCTTTTTAACATATTGAATTATTTTATCCATGTATATTACCTCCCATATCTAAATGTAGAACCGCTATTAATATCTAACGTCATATTAGCATTACTTACACTCTTAATATTCAAATCCATTAACGTTCCTGTCACTATATCATATCCAGTAATATCAAATGTTCCAAAAGTAAACTTATCACCGTTATTAACACTAAGCACATCTGTTAACACTGTTTTCTTTGTTGTAACAAGTGAAGTCTCCGGATCAATTACATTATAATTAAAAAATAATTCAATATTCATCGTATTAATATTATATCCCTCTTGTAAATTAACCTTATAAGTAAGTTTATTTGTAACATTGCTTATTTTATATACAGAAATTGAATATTTAGGCATCAAAGTCTTTATTGTAACTTTCTCAAAAGTATTAGGTATTACATTGCCATCCTTATCAACTGTCGTATACACAAAACTAATCCTATACTCAGTGTTTGGTGTAAGACCACTAATAACCATATGCGTATCATTTTTAGATAAATGAATTATTTCTGCTTTGCCAGATTTAATAATTTCTGCATAAACACTTTTATACTCATTATATGGATCATATATAACATAATCAACATCTATTTGTGATAATGAAGCTATAGTTCTAATAATCGAAGTAGTCTTAGTTTTATTTTTAATATCATCGATAGAACTATTATTACCATTATCAGTATTATTAATTACTCCATTACCTTTTCCGCCAACGCCACCTGTTCCGTTATTACCAGTTATACCGCCTGTACCTTGTCCATTGCCCTGATTATCACCACCGCCAGTTCCCTGACCATTTCCATTACCATCAGCACCTTGACCGTTACCACCATTTTTATCGGTATCACTACTATTTTCACTCTCTTTTACATATTGGTTACTACTACCAATAATTTTCTTCAAATCGATATCATATTTACCATAATTAAGTTTTTCATTAGCTATATCAAAAGTATATTTTGAAGTAACCAATGTCGTTTCACTAATAGTCTTTAATTGAAGTTTATTATTAGATAATTTAGCATTTCCTTGCTTATCAAGTTCAACCAATAAATAATTATTAGCCTCAATCGTCCTATCAGTATTAGTAATAGTTTTATCTATAAGCAAATATTCTCTATCATCTATCTTATAAAATTTCGTATCATTAACATTTTTAACAATCGTTTCATCTTTATTAACAACTATTTTACCATTAGATTGAATTTCATAAAAAGTTCCATATAACCTAATAGCTCCCGTTAATGAATTATAAGCTATTACCTCTTTACCAAGTTCTATTTTCTGATCTTGATAAACTAAATAATACTTACCATTCCATCTTATTTTCAATTTCGCCGAAGCCGAAACACTAACAGAATTCTTATCAATATCTTGAATTATTGTTCCTGCTTCAATCAAATATTCAATCTTTGAAGCCTTATTATATCGATAAATAAACAAGGAGAAAATACAAACAACTATTATCGATAAAAATACTATCACTAAAAAGCTTTTTTTATTTCTTAAATCATATTTTCTCCTCATATTATATTACCTCCATTATTTACTTTTTTTCATCTTTAACATATTGTGTTCTACCAGAGAATGATGCATTATCAGCACTAGTAAGTATTACATAACCAAGTTCTGTATCCGGTGCCTTAACTTTAAAACTTAAATTAATCGTATAAGTCTGCCCTAGTATATTATTCATACCATCCGGATCAATTACAAATCTCCAATCTTCAGTATCTTTAAATATTTCAAATTGTTTATCATCCGGTATTATATATGTACCACTAGTCGTATACGTTGCTTGTTCCTGATCCCATAAACCTATCGTATAATTAACTTCCATTACATTGTCGAAACTAGATCCACCAAGGAAAGTAACAACGATACTTTTTTCCGTAGCACTATATAATATATCTCTACCAAAAGCTACCCCATAACTATTAACCGAATATACTGTATGACTGTCTTTAATAAGCGGCTCTCTATCATAAATTGTAACAACTACTTCTCCTGCTGTCAAATCCTTAACTCTAACAAGGCCATTACGAATATCATCACCACTTACATATTCAACGTTCTTATATTCTTCTCCAACTTTCTTTACTAAAGTACCATTTCTTGTTCCATTATTTGTTACTTCAATATAGAATTTATTTTTTGTATTAGTATAATCACCTTGAATATCTATATAATCATTTTCAATCGTTTCATTATAAGTCTTAACTACATTTTTAACGTCATAGTTATTAATATATGCATTATTAAATACCAAAATCGTATACTTTTCATCAGCATCCAAATCAGTAATTCTAATATTTTTATTAACAACAGATGCATCAAATTTATGTTCTTTATAATTAGATACCGTTACCCAATTACCATCACTATCTTTCTCTTGTAAAGTTCCAACAACTTCACCCTTAGAATTAACAAGATTAACATAGTATACTCCATTATCAAGCACCCTATCTTTATCTATTGTATTAATATTAAAATCAATTAAATATTTGCCATCTTCTTGCATAGCATTTCTACTAACAACAAATGATGGCTCACTAAGTGATTTAAGGGTAACTGGTCTATCAAGATAGTTTAATTCAACACTACGCTTTACTACCTCAAATCCACTACCAACTTTTTGATAATAATCAACTGTTGCATAAACATAAACTTCATATGCACCTCTTTGACCAAACTCTAAATCATAATCAGTAATATCCTGCGTATCACTTATTGTCGAAGATTCAATATTCTTATTTTCAACAGTTCTTTTAAATAAAATATCTCTCTTCGTAGTCGTATCATTTATATCATATGGTAATCCATCATATTTTCTAAACACATAAGTTAAATCAAAATTATATGGATAATTATTTTTATATGCTATTAAATTAATCTTAGTATTTAAATCTCTACTACCATATTCCCTTTCTTTGTTTGCAGAATATCCCATCTCTATACTATGGAATAAATCTCCCTTACTTAGTGCCTTAAAATTATATAATTTACTCTTATATTCCGATGTATATCCAGCATCAAATAATCTCGTATATTCTAAATTACCATTAACATATAAATATGCATATATTGCATAGTAGTAATTCATACTATCAGCAAGACCATCTATTACCGCACTAAGTGTATTAGTCGGATTATTTTTATCTATCTTAACTTTAAGGGTTGGTCTAACAACTCCATATTGTTTATCATTACTTAAATCTGCCTCAGCATTTGCTGTCTCCATACTATTCCAAGTCTCAACATATAAATAATATTCTTTATCCCCATCCTTATCTTCGCTCTTAAAATCAGCAAGATCAACGCCAGATAAAGTTAAATCAACAACCGAGCCATTAATAAGTTGGCTCTTTTCCTTTACTTGAACCTTTGGAGTAATACTACTAAACGAAAACTTATTATTGTCACTTCCCATCTTATCAATTGATATCATTTTTGAATTCAAAGTACCAACTGAAGATGAGTATCCAAGTGAAGATAAATTAACTGAAATACCAGATTTATTACTTGATTTAAGTTTACTAATATATGTAAGTATTGTTCCTTTAAGTGTATAGTTATAATATCCAATCGGCGCATCTATTGCTAAAGACCAAGCCGTTATCTGGCCACCATTACTATAACTAATATATTTACCACGACCAGCTGATGTATTGTTATTTTGTAAAATCATATATTTATAATCTTTATCATCGCCAACACTATAGTCAAAACCTGTCAAACCATTATCATAAAATGCCTCAATTGTAACCGTAATAGGTATTTCTATTTCTCCTTCAGATTTCATTGATGCCTTTTTTAATTCAACATAGTCTACATAAAAACATCTATCTCTCTCACCCTCAACTTGATTACTACAAGTAGATAACTTCCAAATATTTTTCTCTAACGTAGATCCACCCTGAATTTTTTTACCATCAACTATTTTTGAATCAGTTTTAAATAAAACCTTATAATTAACTATTCTATCTAACATTTCATCACTAGCTAATATTTTTACCTCTACCTTATTACCAGCACTCTGATTATTTATAATTTCAAAATTAAAATTATAATTATTATCTTTAGCTTTAGCATCATAAAAACCATCAAATAGTCTTCCACCATCATCTTCGCCATCAATATATTTAACAACATCATTATTAAAATCTCCGGTTTTAGATACATTCTTTTTATAATATAAATAATATATATCGTTATTATTAAGTCCAGTAATAGTCATATCACCAGCATACTTATAATTATTATCATCACTATTTTTAAGAGCTAGTTTTTTTTCTTCACCATCTCCTATTGAATAATAAAATCCATATTCATCATCAGCACTTTCTCTATAAATTGCATTATCTGGATCTTTAATTTGATATCTATAAGTAACACTATCACTAGTAGATTTAGCTATATACATTCTTAATGTAGGAGTTTCTTTTTCAGTAGCTTCCTTTTTAATGTTACTAGTAGAATTTGTCGGATATAACCAACTATTACCATCTTCACTACTAACCTCTATATCATATCCAATATAATAAGTATTTCCTCTACTCATAATTGAATCATTATTAAAGTATTCACTACCATATCCCATATATATTTTGTCTTCATAATAATTACTATTATTTAATGAAGAAGTAATCTTATCAACTAAAGTTAACTTACCATTATCATCTTTAACATAAAATTTAACTTTTTCCTTGTTAGAATTATATACATAAATATTAATATTCTCTGGAGTTAAGCTATTAGCTAATAGGCCCTCTCTATCAAAAGCAGCAGTAATCATATATCCAACATAAGTACCCGGATTTACTAATTTATCCCAAACATTATCAACATTCTTTGTAATAGGTTTAAGTTCAATTATCGGATCTTCAATATTTTCCATAAGTAAAACCGGATTAATTTTATAAGCTGTTACATTATTACTAATACGAACTGCATTATTACCATCATTATCATAATAAGCCTGAATAGAAACTGTATAATATTCACTAAGCTTTCCATCTTCACTCTTTTGTTTTAATGCATCAATATCAAGTCCAAAAGTACCATCTGTTGTAATAATATAACCTTTATCATAAAAAGCTTCTTTCAAATCAAAATCATCATTAGTAAACGATGCTTCTGCAATAGAAATTTCATTCTGTAAATCCTCTACATGTTCTCCTTTATATAATTTAACAACTACTCGTTTTATTGATGCTGCACTGTCTTCTGGAGATAATGTACCAGTTCCTTCTTCAGCAATCAATTTAGATTGCAGATTAACAACGTGCTGACTAGTACTACCTTTATCTTTCCATTCAGCAATAAAATTAGATAAAGACTTCGTAGTTATTGTCCTCTTTGAATCATCAGTATGTTCAATTACCACTCTTTCTTCTGATTCCTTATCATTTCTTTTAGCCCTAACTTCAATACTATAAGTAGTATTTGCTTGTAAGTTATCAAGCACTAAATCGTATTTAATTTCTTCCTCAGTAACTGTAAAATCTACAACTTTCGTATATACTGATGTTTTCTCACCAGTTACTGCATTAACCTTACTAACATCAATTACTGTATTACTTGCACCCATGCATTTTTCACGACCAGGCATAGATATCAAACAGCTATTATCTTTTAAATATATCGTAGCCCCAATTTTATCAAAACTAATAAGCTTTTCGTTTGGAACAACTGTTACATATGGGTCACTTCCCATCACAAAGTTAATACTATCTTGAGTAACATATTCAATATATTTTTCATTATCATAGTATTCAATAACAACTTTATAAAAATAATTCGTATCATTTTTAAGTTGATTATCTTTCTCACCAACTAGTACCTCTATCGGAGAAGCATTACTCTTACTAATCGGATTAATTACTGTTTTACTCGGATCATTATTATCATAAATTAAATATGTATAATTAGTAATAGCATTATCCGGATCAATTATATTATCAATTGATAATTTAAAACTTCCCTTGCCAACATCTTTATCCGCAACCATCTCACTAAATGATGGCGTTTTCTTTAAAGTCATTGAAGTAAGTGTAACATTATATACATCCTTAAAGTTAGCTGATGCCACAGAAAATTCATCAAGTACTGCCGTATATATCGTATTGCTATCAAGTCCATCATATATTACCTCATGAGTTCCCTCTATATTACCTTCTAAACTAGATAAGTAAGTAACCTTCTCTACATATTTTGTCGTATCACTTGCTGCATCATAATAACTTGTTTTAACTATTTCATTTTTATGAGTTTCCTCATTATATTTATATAAAGATAGTTTAGCATTAGTAATATCCGTTCCTTTATCAATAACTATCTTATAACCAAGTTCTGTGTCCGTAGCATAACTCTTTTCTAATTTTATTCCAAAAGAACTCGTATCAAAATTCTTCTGAAAATATTTTCCACCATCTCTCTCATTAGTTACTGTAAATAAATATTTCGTAGATGGAGAAAGCAAAGGTACTATTATTTCTTTGTCCGCTAAAACTTGAGCTTCAATATCGACAGTTCTACCCGTATCAACATTAACAACAGATAAAACAAAATTATCATCTGCTTGATTATTATCTATATCAAACGTAACTTTAATCGAAGTACTACTAACTTCTGCTGATTTAAGAGAAACAATAATATCTTTAGTTTTATTTTCACTTCCTTGACCATTACCGTCTCCATTACCCTGACTATTATCACCAGTGCCATTCGTACCATTACCACCAGTATTATCGGTGCCATTACCATTATTACCTTGACCGTTACCATTTTCGCCTGTTCCTTGGCCATTGCCTTGGTTATCACCATCGCCTTGACCGTTACCGCCATTTTTATTATCCTCAGCCTTTGGTATTATTTCAATATTTTCATCACCATCTATTGTAATAGCAGTCAAAGACATTATATCTTCGTCACCCATCTTAATTTTCTTATTGCCTAAATCTATTACCTTATCACCAACATAAATATAACTGCCTTCTGCTGCTACCTGATATTTAACATCTTTATTTTCAATATTAACAACTCCATTAGCAGTATATACAATTTCAAAGTATTGTCCTGATATTTCTTTAGAATTACCAGTTATCTTAGCACGAACATCTCCGACAATTATATACTTACTATCACTTATTCTACCAATAAAATTCTTTAGTTTAATATCACCAGCAGTACTACTAACTACATATCCATCACCTGTTTTGTTAATAATAGATTTATCAGTTATATTATAAAAAGACACAGCTTTTTTATCATTTGTAATTGAATCTAAATCTAAAATAGCTCCCTTTTTCAAAAAAGATATTGAATTATCCATATAATGAAGAAAACTATCTTGTAAAACCGTTACATCTTTTTTATCTACATCGCTAAATTCTACCATTGAAGATAAATTAACTTTATATTGTGTATTTTCATTAAAATAATATTTTTCTACTTTAGAACTAAGTGGATTAAGAACATATCCGCTCTTAACAAAAGTACTATCACTATCATCAAACAAATAATAAGCTCCAATTCCTAAACCTATTAAAGTTATTAAACTAATAGCAACCACAAATAAAAATTTATTATCAATTAATTTCTTCATTATATATCACCTCTGCTATTTTTAGCTACTACACCATACTATAAAAATTATAACATTTTACCCTATTTATGTCAACGAAAAAAGAGCTGTTTTTATAAGCTCTTTATTATCTAAAAATCCCCAAATATACTAAGAAACCAAAATATATTACAAACAACATTATATTACTAATATTATACTTTTTATTTTCTATCGTTCCAAGCATATTAGAAACAATTAATCCTCCTAACAAACCACCAACATGACCTGACACATCAATACCTGGTATAAAAAATCCCATAAGCAAATTATAAATAACTATTGGTACAATTTGACTCCTAATAATTGTTCCAATATATCCACGATAATTATATCCAAAATATATTAAAGCCCCAAATAATCCAAATATTGCCCCACTAGCACCTACTGATATAGTATTACCATTAAACGCTATTGATAAAAGTCCACCACTTATACCGCTAAATAAATAAATAAGTATATATTTCCATTTACCAAAAAAGTTCTCTACCTGTGGACCTACTATATATAAAGAATACATATTTAATAATATATGAATAAATCCTGCATGTAAAAACATATAACTAAATAGCCTATAATATTCTCCACCCTTAACAAGTATTGAACTATTAGCGCCATACTTAACTAACGTATACGTATCAAAACCAAATCCACTAATAATAAACATCATTATACATAATACAATAATCGTATTTGTAACAATCGGTTTTTTACTAGAAAAAATCTTCTCCATCTTCTTACTTTTCCTTTCATTAACAGTATTTATATTATCCGTAATCTTAAACAAAAGTTCCATTCCATCCTCATCATGATGAGTTTTTTCAACAATATCAGGAAAAGTTTCTTTAATCATCTTATTCTTAGCCAAGTCATTAATACTCTTAACAAGTACAGATAAATTATTCTTTCCATCATCAACAGATATATCAGTAACATTATCTCCTAAATCAATATATATACTCAAAGTATTCATATGCATTGTCAAAGTTTTCTTTTTCAATTTCTTAATTATCTGATTAGACCTAAATTTATTAAATTTCATTTGCTCATTATTATGAATATATCTAGATACTATACGCACTATTCGATATTCACTATCCATATTCTCAAGCCATATTTCATCATTAATACCATGAACAACTACTGGATTATAATTTTTATTAGCAACAAAATAATTAACTAAATTCATTACAACCGTATCTTTATCATTGATCATAACCTTATCCATACCACACCTCACATTTCTCTATATTTTTCACATATCTCCACAAATTCTTTTGGTGGCTCTACCGTAAAATTCATATATTTTTTTGTAATCGGATGAACAAAACCTATCTCTTTAGCATGTAACATTTGTCCAAAACTCTGATATCCATCAACTTGTTTTTTCAAACCATACACTGGATCATTCACCACTGGATGATTTATATAATTCATATGTACTCTTATTTGATGAGTTCTACCAGTTTCTAACTTACACTCAATTAACGTAGCTGTTTTATATCTCTCGAGTACTTTAATATGTGTAATTGCATCTTTTGAATTCTCACCAGTTACACACATTTTTTTTCTATCATTAACACTTCTTCCAATCGGCGCATCTATCGTTGCACTATCTTCCTTAATAACTCCTTGAACTAGTGCTATATATTTTCTATCTACACTCTTTTCTTGTATTTGCTTTGCCAAATCATTATGCACCATATCATTTTTAGCAACCAGTAAAAGACCTGACGTATCTGCATCAATTCTATGAACTATTCCAGGACGAATATCTCCATTAACCTTTGATAAATTATTATTACAATAATACATCAATCCATTAACAAGCGTATGATGATAATTACCATTACCTGGGTGCACCACCATACCAGATGGTTTATTAACTACAAGTAAATAATTATCTTCATATACTATATCAAGCTTCATCTCTTCAGGTTCTACATTTATCTCTTCACTTGTATCCTCATCTATTTCTATTTTATCATTTATATTAACTAAATAACTCGCTTTAACTAATCCCCCATTAACTCGTATCTTACCATCATTAATCAGTTTTTGTATTTTATTTCTACTCATATCCGTATTATTAATTAAATACTTATCAATTCTTATTCTCTCATTATCACTCACTACTATTTCCATCATATCTACTCCTTAGTGTATTTATCAAAAACAAAATTACCCCTATTACAATAAACGTATCAGCTAAATTAAAAATTGGTGCATCATATGATAATATTTCAAAATCTAAAAAATCAATAACATATCCATAAACCAATCTATCAATTAAATTTCCAATAGCTCCTCCAAGTATAAAAGCATAACTTACATTCTCTAATTTATTATTTCCTTTATTCTTATAAATATAAAATAATAAAAAACCTATAATAACAACAGATATTATTATCACCAATATCGTATTATTAGAAAAAATACTAAAAGCAGCCCCAGTATTTTTAACATACGTAATTCTTAAAAAATTATCAATTAAATCGATTGTTTCATTTACCGTCATTAACTTACTAACCATATACTTACTAAAAAAATCTACTAGTATTACTAAAATTGTAAGTATAATCATTTTATGTCACACCCCTCAGGTAAATTACTAATAACCCCTTTATTTTTATCTTTACTTAAACACTTAAGTTCAGACCCAGTAAACTTATAATAATATGCAAAATCACTATCCGCATAAATATGTACTTCAGCATTTATATTACATTTCTCGTCCTTATTTGCTGGATTAATCATATCTGCCTCCGTTAATGGTTTATATTTAGAATTAGTTATGTCTTTAAATGTTATTTTTTTAACCTCATATATACCAACTCCATTCGGATGAATAGATTTTTCTATTGTACACACTGGACTACCATTCAAGTCCACTCCACCAAGATCATCAATATATATCTTAACTGCATCTTTTAACGTATCAACAAATACATCTTCCGTATCACTCTTCCTATCTTTAAATAAAGAAGTAGAGCTTACTAAAACAATCCCCATAATAATTCCTAAAACTGCCAATGTAGCTAATAACTCAATCAAAGTAAAACCACGTTTATTCATCTTTATCACCCTTTTCACAAATAAAAGTTTACATCATTAAAATTATATCATTTTTTAACCCTATTTTCAATTATTTTAAGACTACTAGACATTTTATTATTTTTATGTTAAATTATTAATGAATTCGGAGGAGTATATTTATGAATATAAGTAACAATTGGCAAGACTATGAATGCTTATCAACAGGTAATGGTGAAAAATTAGAACGATGGAAAAACATTATTTTAAATCGTCCAGATCCACAAATAATATGGAACAAAACTGATAATCCCATCTGGAATACTTGGGATGGTTATTATCATCGCAGTAGTCTTGGCGGTGGATCATGGGAGTTTAGAAAAAAACTACCTGAATCATGGACTGTTAACTATAAGAATTTAACATTTAAAGTTAGTCCAACTAATTTTAAACATACCGGAATATTTCCAGAACAAGCTACTAACTGGGACTATATTATGGACAAAATATCTAATTCTAAAAATAAAGAATTAAGAATATTAAATTTATTTGCTTATACCGGTTGTGCTACCATAGCCGCATCTAGTGCTGGAGCCAAAGAAGTAGTTCATGTTGACTCATCAAAAGGAATGATCGAATGGGCTAAAGAAAACAGCTTACTATCTCACCTAGAGAATAACACCATTCGCTATATTCAAGATGATTGCTTAAAGTTTCTTGACCGCGAAGCCAGAAGAGGTCATACATATCATGGAATAATTATGGATCCTCCAAGTTACGGCAGAGGTCCAAATAAAGAAGTATGGCGTTTTGAAGATAACATTCAAGAATTGTTAAATAAAGTATTACGCATCTTAGACAAAGACTTTGAATTCGTATTAATAAGTGCATACACTACCGGCGTATCTCCAACATCACTAAATAATATCTTATCTCTAACATTTAAAAATTGTCACGTAGAAACCGGAGAAATTGGCTTACCTGTTACTGAAAACAATTTACAACTACCTTGTGGAATTTATGGAAAAGTATCAAATCCTATACGAAGATAATCACTTATTAGTAGTAGTAAAACCAGCCAATATGCCCGTATGCCCCGATTCCTCAAAAGATGAAGATCTCTTAACAATTCTTAAAAATTATTTAAAAGAAAAATATCATAAGCCAGGAAATGTTTATCTTGGATTAATTCATCGCCTTGATAGACCAGTCACTGGAATTATGGTATTTGCTAAAACCAGTAAAGCTGCTGAAAGATTAACAAAACAAATACAAGAAAAGAAAATGACCAAAACATATTATGCTGTCGTATATGGAAAATTAAAAGATAATGATACTCTAAATGATTATTTAATAAAAGATGAAAAAAACAACACCTCTTATATAACTACTAAAGAAAAAGGAAAACTATCAACCTTAACCTATCAAGTAGTTAAAACAGTAGATAACCTAAACTTAGTTAAAATTAATCTTTTAACCGGTAGGCATCATCAAATAAGAGTTCAGTTCTCATCAAGAAACAATCCATTATATGGTGATCATAAATATAATCCCTTTGTTAAATCAAATGATAAATCAAACATTGCTCTAATTGCTAAAACCTTATCTTTTTACCATCCAACAACCTTAGAATTATTAACATTTGATATTGATTTACCAAAAAAATATCCTTGGAACTTATTCTAAGGATATTTTAATTTTAACTACTGTAACTCCAGGATTAAAAACATCAACCCAATACTTTAAAACATTCTTATTATGCTTTAACTCTTCGTGAACTGCTTCTCTAACAATACCTTGACCTATACCATGAATAATAACAACCGTTTCATTACCAAGCGCCACATTCCATGTAACAAAATCTTGCGTAGCTACCCTTGCACTATCCCTATCATATCCATGCATATCAATACTTGGATAACTATTTATTAATATATCATCCATTATTAACAACCATCATTACATAATCAATTGCCCGAATGTCACTATCCACTAACTTATCAAGTGGCAAATATCTAAATTCATAATAATTATCCTTACTATTTCTCTCTAGTTCTTCACCACCAAGTATTGGTTCTCCCTTTATCTTTCTACATTCGTAGTAGTAATTCTCACTATTACCTTCATCCATTTTACCTAAAAATCTCACTATTTCAATATCTATTCCAAGTTCTTCATTAAGTTCCCTAATAACCGTTTCTTCTAGTGTTTCCCCATCTTCTTTATGTCCTCCTGGTATTGCATAATACTTACGTCTAACACCATTAACCACTTTTTCTCTATACAATGTATAAAGACCAAATTCATCAACAATTATTGCTCTTGCAGTTTTTTCCATTACTTCACACTCCTAACTAAATTGGTAAACTAACTATACATGTAGTACCCACATCCTTAACCGAATCATACGTAATTTTACCATTATGTGCCAAAATAATTTCATTAGATAAAGCTACGCCAAGTCCTGTACCATTCTTCTTTGTCGTATAAAACATCTCTTTAACGTTAGCCAGTTCTTCTTCCGTCATCCCCATACCAGTATCACTAATTTTAATAAGTACTTCCCTATTAATTATTAAGGCATCCATCCCTATTATACCACTATTACCAATTGATTCAATACTATTCTTTATAATATTAATAAATACCTGTTTCAGTCTTTCATAATCACCATTAACATATATTTCATCATAACTATTATGATAATTAAATTCTATATTCTTATCCTTAACAAGCAAAGAAAACAAATCATTTATTTCTTCTAACAAGACATTCATATCAAACATTTCTAAATCAACTTTAATTTTACTATATTCCATAAAATCATTCATTACATTTAAACTTCTATCTATTTCTGATTTTATTATTTCTATATACTTTACTGTCTTTTCTTTATTATCAATATTAATCATATCAAGATATCCCTTACATACTGCTATTGGATTCTTTATCTCATGTGTTAATTTAAACAACGAATTCTTAAGTTTATTCTCCTCATTAACCTTATTCATATTCACATATAAACTAGTAATATTATCAGCTAATTTAAACAAATATAAACTTAAAAATGTAATACATAAAATAAGTATCATATAAATCATTATAATATGTATATCCTTAATATCCGTATTCGGATTCATAAAATATTCAAAAGCCAAAAAGAATCCCTGTACTACCGCCATTACCTTAAAAAACAAATAATTAAATTCCCTCTTCTTACATAATATAAAATATCCAACTAAATAAATAATAAATTTTAAAATACTAAGTAAATTACTAATATCATATACATAATAATTATAAACAATTACAATTATTGATAAAATTACCCCTAATAACCATTCTCTCTTAAAATAACATATAAGTATTGGAATATTACAAAAAAGATAAATTTTACTAATACTATTTATTGATATATAATCCAAACTTAAATATAAAGAAGTACACATTGTAATTATAAATATAATTCTATTCATCTTACCATTACTAAGTACATTATAACAACTAAATACCAAATACATTAATACTGGAAATAATATAAGTATTATTTTAGTAAATATTGCATACATTTCTATCACCACGTATATTATAAATCAAACTATATGTCGAATTTTGTCGAATTTTGTCACAAAACAAATTTTTTGTCGAAAAAAAGCAGTTTAACCAAACTACTTTAACTCATTAATAAATTTCTTTAATTGCTTTGCTTCACTACCAAAAATTATCTTTAGTTGATCATCTATTTCAACTACCCCTTTAGCACCAAGTTTCATTATTCCCTCTTTATTAGCTTTAGTAATATCTTTCAAAGTCACTTTAAATCTCGATAATTCAATCTCCGTATCTACTATATTATCTTTACCACCAAGACATTCAACTAACTTATTAAATTCTAACTTTAAATCCTTTTTATTACTTTTTCTAATTGCAAAATATATCACAAGTAGAACTGCAAATACTATAATATATTGATATGTTTGCATTTTACACACCTCTAGTAAATTATACTATAAAAAGTAAAATATAACAATATTAATTGTCTAAAATTATCAAATTTGATATAATTAAGAAGTAAAGGCGGTAAAAAATGAAAAGAATTAATTTTAAAAAACTATTTTGTTTCATAAGTTTTTTATTCATCCTGTCATGTATTATTTTCTATGGAACAAGATTTCTAAAACTATATATTGAAAACAAAAAAGAGATATCAAAAGAAGTTAACTATTTAGTAAAAACAATTAAAGATAATAACGAATCAAATAAACAATTTAAAACAATTAACAAACAAACATATTTTGTCAATAATGCAGATAACAACTATGTAGAATATTCCAATATTTTATGGAGAATAGTTAAAATCAATGAAGATGATACAATAACTCTTATAACTAACAGCAGTGTTACTTCTCTTGCATATGGTAAAGACTTAGATTATAATAATTCCTATGTTAAAAAATGGTTAAATACAAGCAGTGAAGATTTAACTGGTATCTTTGAAAATATTTTAAACAAAAAAGACAGTTACTTAGTAAAAACAAATACTTGTACTGATATTATGGATAAATTATCTAACACTCCATGTTCTAAAATAGAAAATGATAGTTATGTAAGTCTTCTATCAATTCAAGATTATATTAATTCAGGAAATAAAGATAGTTATTTATCAAATAACGAATATTACTATTTAAGTAACACTAACAGCAAAAACAAAGTATGGTACATAAACACTGATGGCGAAATGAATACCAATAATGGTACTGATATAATTGGTATAAGACCTGTAATAACTCTTAAAAACAACCTTGAATATGTATCAGGTAAAGGTACAAAAGATAATCCATATAAAATAGAAAACGATAACGGTTTCTTTGGAAGTTACGTAAAAATAGATAATACTATCTGGAGAATATATCAAGTAAACGATAACGAAGTAAGATTAATGCTAGATGATTATCTAAAAGTTAACGGTACTGAACTTACATATATCTATTCAAACAGAAATTCATATCATGATGATTACTTACAAGGATCAATTGCTTATTATCTAAATAATACATTCTTAAATACACTAAGTATTAAAGATAAAATAAAAGAAGTATCATGGTCTAACGGATATTATGGTTCATCATCAAATTATGATTATAAATATGCTCAAAACTTAAAAATTAATACTAAGGTAGCCTTAATAAGCATCGGAGACATTATTCCTAATACCACATTATCAAATTTTACTACCCTAACTGGTGTTACTAAAAAAGGAAACATGATTTACAGTATTAAAGAAAACAAAAAAACAACTACCAAAAGTATTCAAAGTGAAAGTAAAATAGTTCCTGCTATAAGCATTGATAAATCACTATTGAAAGGAAACGGAACTAAAGATAGTCCATATGAGGTGGAATAATATGAAAAAAGTAAAACCAAAAAAGAAAAAAAATATTAATAAATTAGTTATTTTGTTTATCATATTAGACTTATTAGTAATTGGTGGATTTGTAATGATGTACGGTCCATGGGATTTTGTAAGAAATCTATATATTAACACAGCAATGAAAACAAAAGATCACCAATATTTTGCCAATATCTTTTATAGCAAAGAAACTATTGAAAAAGTTATGAATAGCAATTATTTTATAACAATAAATGACAATGTTGATGAAGATGATATAAAAATTGATACATCTGAAAAAGATCATTATGATAATGAGTATGATAGAGAAATATTAACTCGTACAGCAGGTAATAATGATTATAAAATAATAAACATTAAAACAGGTATAACAAAAGGATATTTGATTGCCATATATGATCCAACAAAAGTAAGATTAATAAGAGCAAAAAACTTTAACGTTGGATCATATGGAGAGCAAGTAACAGCAATGTGCAATAGATATGGAGGATTGGTTTGTATAAATGGTGGTGGTTTTGTAGATCACGGAACAGGATCAGATATTCCACTTGGTTACGTTATTGAAAATGAAGAAATTGTTTGGCCATTAACCAATCACGATACTCAAAGAGGAAATTTGATAGGATTTAATAAAAAAGGTAAATTATTATTATTGTCAAATGCCACTGGTGAAGAAGCATTGGAAAAAGGAATGACTGATGGATTAGAATTTGGACCATTCCTAATTGTTAATGGTAAATCACTAGAAATAGTTGGTGATCCATGGGGTCGTTCTCCAAGAGTAGCCATTGCTCAAAGAAAAGATGGAGTTGTATTATTCTTGGTATTTGACGGTGAAAATTATATTAATGGTGCATCTATGAGTGATATGCTTGAAATATTAGAAAAATATGGTGCATACAACGCTGCAAACCTTGACGGAGGGCATTCAACATCCCTATCGATTAATGGAAAATTATATAATAACCCACCTGCTATGGCTAAAAAACAAGGTGGAAGATATGTTGTAACTGGATTTGGGCTAATACCATGACAATAAAAAGTATAATAAAAAATCAAGGAAGAATCAAAAAAACTGATTCAAATATCCTTGATTTTTTATTATATAATTTTTAAATATTTCTTTTTAATCCACTAAAAAAGGAAAAACATACAACTAAAATTGTTTTCCCATTCTCTAATTGTTAAGCAGCATCATTAATCTGCATATTACTATCAAGTCCTTGAACCACCTTTTTATACGTTTCATAAACATTTCTATAGTTAGGCAAATAACTTGCTATATCTGGATTACTAAAAGGTATAATCTTAAAACCACTCCAAGATGCTTGATTATAATAATTATAAATTAATTCATTATTAACATCAGATATTTTAATTTGTTTATCATTTCCTTTAACAGTTTTTTCAATTTTAAAACTAGTCATTAACCCAACCGTACACTTGTAATTCAAACAAGTAGATTTATTTTGATACTGAGCTGATATAAAATTACCTAATGAATATATAACTAAAGTATCATCTATCCAAGTAACAGGTTGAATAACATGTGGATGCGTTCCTATTATTACATCAACATTTAAAGATGCTAAATAATTTGCCATATCTTTTTCATATTCAGTAGGTTCGTGTGTATACTCAACACCCCAATGCATTGCAACTATTAAAACATCTACTTTATCTCTTACTCTATCAATATCTTTTTTTACTTGTTCTTTGTAATTTTGATATTTAACATCCCTACTCGGATCATTTATTTCCAAATCAGTAGGCCATACATTTACCAAATAGTCATTGGCAACAGGCATTCCATTAGTACCATATGTGTAGTTTAACATCGTATAAGTAATATTATTTTTTTCCTTTATAATTGTTTTTTCTCTATCCTCACTAGAACAATAACTACCAGCTGTTAATATATCATCATGACCCTTCCAATATGAACAAGAATTTTCAACAGCACTTTTACCCCTATCAACAGTATGATTCGTAGCTAAACTAACAATATTAAATCCTGCATCTAACATTGCATCGCCAGCTTCATATGGAGAATTAAATGTTGGATAATCAGATAATCCTAATTCAGTACCACCTAAAATAGTTTCTTGATTATAATATGCTAAATCATAATCTTTAACAATATCCTTAATATATGTCAACATTGGTTTAAAATCATAACCATTATAATTTGCATGTTTATTTGCATCTCTATATACTGAAGAATGAATCAAATAATCGCCTACTGCGATTAAATTAATATCATATTTTTTTTCTTTTGCAACATTATTTTTAATAGTATTGTTTTTATCATCAGTAACATTTTTTTCTCCAAATAAGTATTTATTACAAATAAAATAACAAATAACAACAACCATTAAAAATAATATAACCTTAACCCAAGACTTTACTTTCTTTTTTTTCTTCTTTCTCATAAAATACTCCTTACTAACATAAAACAATTATAACAAATTAAATAAATATTGTAAATAAAACAATATAAATTAATTTACCAAACTATTAAGCAAAATATATATTGTAACTAGATTAAAACAACGTTCTGTTGAACGTTGTTTTTATTCATCATCTTTCTTTTTACTGCCTTTATTTATTCCATAATATTCTCTAACTTGATTATAAATTTCTTCTCTTAAATCCGCATTGTTCTTAAATAGCAATTTAACATTTTCTCTACCTTGAGCTAGCTTTTCACCTTTATATGCATACCAAGCACCACTCTTATCAATAATATTTGCATCAGCCGCTAAATCAACTAATTCTCCGCATTTAGAAACACCTTCACCATACATAATATCCACTGATGCAGATTTAAATGGTGGAGCTACCTTATTTTTAACAACTTTTATATTTGTCTTATTACCAATAACATCAGTGCCATTTTTAATTTGTTCACCGCGTCTAATATCGAGTCTTACTGATGAATAGTATTTAAGAGCTTTACCACCTGGAGTAGTCTCTGGGTTACCAAACATAACTCCTACCTTCTCACGTAATTGATTTATAAATATTACAATAGTGTTTGTTTTATTAATTGAACCAGACAATTTTCTAAGAGCTTGTGACATTAAACGAGCCTGAAGACCAACATGACTATCTCCCATCTCTCCATCAATCTCAGCTTGAGGTACCAAAGCCGCAACTGAGTCAATTACAATAATACTTACAGCTTCACTCTTCACAAGTGCATCACATATTTCTAATGCTTGTTCTCCCGTATCTGGTTGACTCAATAAAAGCTCATCTATATTAACACCTAAATTACTCGCATACACCGGATCAAGTGAATGTTCAGCATCAATAAATGCTGCTCTACCGCCTTCTTTTTGTACCTCAGCTATTGCATGAAGTGCAAAAGTTGTCTTACCTGATGACTCAGGACCATATATTTCTATAATTCTACCTTTCGGATATCCTCCAACACCAAGTGCTATATCCAATGCAATCGAACCACTAGGAACAACATCTATCTCCATATCTTTTTGTTCCCCTAATTTCATAATAGCTCCCTTACCAAATTGTTTTTCAATATCAGCTAAAACTTGAGCTAATGCTTTATCTTTTTCACCATTTTTATTTCCTTCAACTGCTTTTTTCATCATTTCCTCCCTTACAGTACATATTAATTATATAATACTGTTTTTTATTTGTCAATAGTTTTTACAAACAATTGTTTGTAAAAACTGTCCATATTGCTATACAGAAATTTAAAAAATGAAAAAGAATAATGACAACTTTAATCATTATTCTAAATCTTTAATTAAATCGTATGTAATTATATTATCAGATACTTCTATTATCTTATCTGCATAATCACTTTTTTCCTTAACATAATTATCAGGTATTACTCCAGAAGATAATGTATATGCCTCGTTATTCTTAGCACTATAATACATTTTATCAGTAATATAAGAACCATCCTTAAATACTATGATACCTTCTTCTTTTTTAATACTCATAACATCTTGACCCAAAGCGTATTTATTATAAATACCAAGCATATTACCTAACGTTGGTCCAACATCTATCATTCCCATTGGAGTATCTATCAAAGTTGCCTTTTTCATATCTTTAGTCCAAATAATAAATGGAACACTCTTATTAAGTTCATAGTCATATTCATTAAATTCAATATAACCTTCATCGCCCTCTTCTAATACTCTATCACTAACTGGATCGTAATTATACATATAATCATATTGCTGTTTATTAATTCTAGCATCATGATCTCCATATATAACAATCACTGTATTATCAAGAAGTCCTGCCTTATCCATATCATTAATAAAATTACCAATAGCTTCATCCATATAATTAACAGACTTAATATAATTTCCCATTGTTGTTCCCTCTAAGTAATCTCTTACTACAACCTCTCCATTTATATTAACTGTCTTCGTAGTCATAAATTTACTAAATTTATTCGCATCTCTCCAAGGTGTATGATTAGTAAGCGTTATTAAAGTTCCGTAATATGGAGTACCTATATTTTTATTTATATCACTTATCATTGGCACAACTTGTCTAAAAAATGACTTATCCGACAAACCAAGACCATATTCTTCATCAATAACAAACGAAGATTTTGAATAAAATTTATCATATCCCATATTCATATGCATTGTTTCTCTATTCCAAAAGTCTCCGACATTACCATGCATACTAAATACATAATATCCCTTATCATTAAGTAAATGTTGTACCGTTTCAAACTTATCATTAAAATAATTTACAAAAACTGTTCCATTATTTGCTGGTAATAAACTACTCGCATAAGTGAATTCACTATCACTACTTGTTCCAACCCCAACTTGTGCATAAAAATTACTAAAGTATATTCCAGAATTTACTAATTTATTAATATTCGGAGTTACTTCTTTCCCTTCAAAGCTAAGTCCCAAAGTAAAGGATTGTAAACTCTCCGCATGAATAGCTATAACATTCTTTCCTTCAAAGATTGAACTATATTCATTCTTAGTCTGTACTCTCGTATTTTCTTCATAATATTCCTTTGTATTTTTCAAAGCTTCATCATAACCGAAAATATTATTAAATGTTGGTTTTAAACTTTGTACTAAATCATCTATTTGATATATATAAACACCACTCGTATTAACAACAGACACCCTATTCCAAAGTTTAATAAACCTACTAAATGAATAGTATGGTGGTAATGCACAACCAATAGCCAAAGATATTAATGCTACTAAAAAGATTTTATTAGCTTTTTTTCTCGAAGCATTAAAAGAATTATCAGTCTTCTTTACTACCAAGAATAAACCAATAAATATCCATAAATATATCCAATCAGTAGCTTTTAAAGCAAAATCAACTACCGCATCTCCAACATCCTTAACAAATACTGATGTAGCAAGCAATGAAGCCGATACAAACGACTCATAATAATTATAATATATTGAATTAATAATACATATAGCCACCATAAATAAAGTAGCTAGAAAATAATATACTGTTCTATTACGTTTCTTTATTAAAAAAGATATCCCCGTCATTATCATTACGAAAGTAAAATCAAAAAATAATGCCCTAATACCAAAAGAACCCGTAGTAAATAATCTAAGAACAATTGCATTTATAAAATTACCAACCGTAAAAAGCAAAGTAACTGGATAATTATTCTTTATATTAACAAATAAATCTACAATTTTTTTAAATTTAATCTTCATATTAATCTTTCCTTTTTCTATAACATTTACATTATATCATAAATTAACAAAAGAACAAAGGATTAGTTTACTTAATGTCGATTTTTTGCTATAATATAGCATATGGTGATTGTGATGAATTTACTAAAAAAAATAAATATAAATAAAATTAAAAACTTTATTATTGAAAATAAATATATAATATTTATGTCTATACCTCTAATAGCTATGGATATAATTACTCGTTTATTTGGTAATGATATTAATTTCTATAAAATATATCGTCTACCACCCAATCTATTTACATTATCATGGATAACATTATTCGTAGGATTATCACTTGGTTTTAAAAAGAAAATAGGTAAACGTATTTATCTAATAACTAATATAATTTTTTTATTAGCATTTCTAACAAATAATGTTTATTACTCAATGACTAAAACTTTTTTTGACTTCAACTTACTTGAATCGGCTTCCGAAGGAGCTCCATACATAATAGATACTCTTAAAAATTGTAATATTCTCGTATATGTTACATTTATTATAATTATATATTCAATACATTATGGATATAAAAAAATCCCTTATAAAACTAAAAACAATAAAAAAATTATCTTTTCATCTATAATTATATTTTTACTTTTACATACGCTTACCCCGTTAACTTTAGGAAAAGCTAATTCAACCCTTACTTGGTCTTCATGGAAAAATCCAAGAAATATCTATATATCATTTAATGATAATAATAAAAGTATGAAAGTAAGTGGCCTTGAAGAATATACTATTAGAAATTTTTATGTAACTTTTATTAAAACAGAAAAAGATGAAAACACTGAAGATATTAACTTCTTAGAAATGACATATGCTGATAGTCAAAAATCAAATAACAAATATACTGGTATGTTTAAAGGAAAAAACCTTATATTTGTTCAACTCGAAGGACTCGACAATTGGTTATTAACAAAAGAAAATACCCCAACATTATATAAATTAATGAACGAAGGAATTAATTTTAATAATCATTATTCATACTATAATGGTGGTGGCTCTACATTTAATTCAGAATTCGCCGTTAATACTGGATTTATTACCCCATTATCATACACTCAAAATGCCTATACATTTAACAAAAACTATTTCCCATACTCAATGGCTCATTTATATAAATCCCTTGGTTATACCGTTAATGCCTTTCATATGAATACCGGCGAATATTATTCAAGAACAACCAACTACAAAAATTGGGGATATGATAATTATTATGGGCTTATCGATATCGAAAAATATCACGATGATTCATACACCCTAGATAGAGAACTCATTCTAAACGAAAAATTTAATGAACTAATATTTCCAAATGATACTAGTTTCGTAGATTATATTATTACCTACTCTGGACATCTACCATTCACTAATACCAAAGGAGTATGTAAATTGTTGTACAATTTAGATAATCCTAAAGACGAAGAAGAAAAAGATAAATCTAAAGATGAAACCTTTGTAGAAATGACTGAAGAAGAATGTACTAAAAGGCAAGCCAAAGAAACTGACTATATGTTTGAATTATTACTAAAAAATCTTGAAGAAAAAAATATGCTAGACAACACAGTTTTAGTAGTATTTACAGACCATTATCTATATACCCTTGAAGATAAAACTATTTTAGATAAATATAAACAAACATCAAATAATTTAATTAATAAAACACCATTCTTTATATGGAGTAAAGAAACCAAAAAAACTACCATTAACAACGTAACATCACAATTAAACATCCTACCAACTGTCCTAAATTTATTTGGTATCGATTATAATCCCAACTACTATATTGGTAGTGATGCCCTAGATCCAAATTATAAAGGATTAGTATTCTACAACGATTATTCTTGGTATGATGGTAACGTTTACGTAGAAAATGGTGAAGTAACTAACAATAAATATATTACATATGAAAAATTAGAACAAAATAATTATTATGTCGCAAACATTACTAAAAAGAATGATTTAACTCTTAAATACAATTATTTTAAACAAAAAAAAGAAGCTTCAAAATAGCTTCTTTTAAAGTGGAAATTTATATATAAACATTATTATAGCAAACGCAATTATCAATATCGTATATAATATTTTTACAATCATACTAAGTATTTTGAAAATATTATTATTATGAATATTCTTTTTTAAATAATTAACTGGTTTTAAATAAAATGTTGTAGCAAATCCCTCATTATAAAACTGATATATATAATTCTTCATTACTTACTACCCCCACTCAAGTCATCTATCGTTACCTTACTCTCATGCGGAATAGGTTTCCAAGTAACATTCATAAATAACGCTGCATAAATCGTATATCTACCTATAATATCAAATATTGGCCAAGTAAATACATATAATACCTTTTTCCAAAAACTAATTTTCTTTATCCTAGCATCTTCAATAATAAATAAATATACTGCTAACCAGATATTTCTAAAATAATTACCAATTCTATACAACAATCTATACCATATAGAAATAAAGAAACCTACTACTAAAGCCACAAACCCTGCATCAATATTAACATTTATATGGAACCAATTTCTAAGTAATTTAGCTAACCAAACACTACCACCAAAGAACTCCATATCATTAATACCATACATATACGTATAGCAAGAATAAATAAATACCGAAATAAGTAACCATCTACATAAATTGATAAATGCTATTGGAGTTAACTGAACTAACGTATCAAACGAAGCAAATCTATGTCTGATAGACTCTAATATATCTAACATAAATTCTTTAAAACTTCTATTTTTCTTCTTTTTTCCAATATCCTTATTCCACTTAGTCTTAAGATATCTTTTTCCTAAAAATATATTAGCAAATAAATATGGCCCACTTTCAGCAAAAGCCTGAAGATGTCCTTTAGACCAACGCAATCTTTGTCTCAAAGCCACCTTTAAATTAATTGGCTGTTCATCAAAAAATTCAGCTTCATCTTGATAACTAATTCTATATCCCTGAGCTACCGCATCAGCCGTAAGCGCTCTATCTTCAGTAAGTGACGTATAATGCCATCCATCTCTAATAATCTCATTATGAAACAAAAAACCCGTTCCTTGAATATTCGTAGCCAATCTTAATACACTTCTTGCTCTATGATTAGTCCTAATAGACCTTATCCAATGAAGTGCATATGTCGAAGCAATCCAATTCTCATCAAAATTCTTCGTATTTCTATAAGAAGTAATAATTTTCTCACCTGAATCAAAAGCATCATTCATCTTCGTTATATAATTACGCTTAAGTAAATTATCTGCATCAAAAATAAAATAACCATCAAAACTTTCTATTCCATAATTCTCTTTAATTCTATCTACTAAAAATTCAAGTGCATATCCTTTCGTTCTATGATCCGGATCAAATCTCTCATAACAAATAGCACCTTTACTTCGAGCAATTTCTGCCGTATTATCATCACAATTATCCGCTACCACAAAAATAGTTATTTTATCTTTCGGATAGTCTTGCTTATTAATACTATCAATCAAGTTACCAATAACATACTTCTCATTTCTTGCTGCTATCATTATCGCATACTTATATTGCTTTTTTGCTGGCTTAAACTTCCTAGTAAAAAACATCCCTATCACAAAATAAAAAGCCTTATGAATAACAATAACACTTAAAAATACTCCAAGTATATTATATATATTTTTACTTACTGGATAAAGACCACCAATAAAACTAATTATCGAATCTATTAAATTATATAAAACTTCCATATAATACTCCTCACAAATCTATTTAATTATAACATGATTTAATATTTTATACAAATATATCCAAAAACATGTTATAATTATCTAAAGGAGTAAAATATGAAAAAAATAAGTATTATCGTTCCATGTTATAACGAAGAACAAGCCATTCCCTTCTTTTATGAAGAAATAAATAAAGTATCAATTTCTTTAAAATACGACTTTGAATTCATTTTTGTTAACGATGGTTCCAAAGATCAAACAATTGAAATAATCAAAAAATATGCTAAATCAGATAAAAGAGTTAAATTTATTAATTTTTCCAGAAACTTTGGAAAAGAAGCTGCTATGTTAGCTGGACTAAAATTATCAAGTGGTGATTATGTGGCAATTATGGATGCCGATTTACAAGATCCCCCTTCACTTCTACCAGAAATGATATCTATTCTTACTGATAAATCTACTGATTATGACTGTGTAGGAACAAGAAGAGTAACTCGTAAAGGAGAACCTCCAATAAGAAGTTTCTTTGCCAGAATGTTTTATAAAATAATAAATAAAATGTCTAAAACAGAAATGGTTGATGGTGCTAGAGATTATCGATTAATGACTAGACAAATGGTAAATTCAATCCTAGAACTATCTGAATACAACAGATATTCCAAAGGTTTATTCCAATTTGTAGGATATAACACTAAATGGTTAGAATACGAAAATATTGAACGTGTTGCTGGAACAACAAAATGGTCATTCTGGAAATTATTTCTATATGCCATCGAAGGGATTGTTGCCTTTTCAACAACCCCTCTTGTCTTAAGTTCAATTATGGGTATATTGTTTTGTTTAATAGCATTTATCATGATTATTGTCATTATCATTAAAACACTCGTATATGGAGATCCAACAACTGGTTGGCCAAGCCTCGTATGTATTATCTTCTTTGTAAGTGGTATTCAGTTATTTTGTCTAGGAATAATGGGGCAATACTTATCAAAAACATACCTAGAAACAAAGAAAAGACCAATATACATCATTAAGGAGACCAATATTAATGATTAAAAAATACTATAAAAAATATCAAGAAATAATCAATTATATGATATTCGGAGTATTAACAACCATTATTAATATGGGAACTTATTATCTCTTAGTATTCACTATCCTAGATGCTAATGTTCCAATACAACTTCAAATAGCCAACGTTACATCCTGGATTGCCTGTGTTACTTTTGCATATGTCACTAACAAAAAATATGTTTTTAAATCCAGTAATAAATCATTTAAAAAAGAAGCTACTCAATTTTATCTCTCAAGAATAGCTACTCTATTACTAGATATGAGCTTAATGTTTATTCTCGTATCCGTTTGTCACTTTAACGATAAAATAATGAAAATATTAGTTCAAATAATCGTAGTTCTAGGTAACTATATAATAAGTAAATTAATTGTATTTAAAAAAAATTAGATCTTACATTTGTAAGATCTTTTTACATTTTGAATTATCTTTATCATACTTACCACCAAGATATTCCACATATCTCTTAATTTTAAGCTCTGATATATTTACATAATTATTATTATTCATATACCAATTAAAATCACTTGAATTACTCATGTATATAGCCTCATATATAACACTTCTTACATTAAACAATTCATAAGGAATTCTAATTATCGAATAGTAATCTCTCTCATCATATATCTTATTATTACTTTTATCATTTTTTGATAAACTATCATATCCCTTAGAATATATTCTTACTTCATCATCATTTATTTTATAATATTTTTTATAATCGTTAGCAAGATTTTTAATTAAAGATAAATCATTTGCACTAAAATAATTACCTACTATCATCTCATAACCATGTGCCTCTTTATTATAAGAACCATTATGATGATTACTATAAACGACTTTACTAACTGCTCCATAATATCCTACCGTAAGTGCTCTTCTATCCAAATTATCTAACGTTTTATCTCCTAACATTTCTCCCAAAGAATCATTATACCTAGTCATATATACCTTATATCCCATAGATTCATAACGACACATTTCATATTTTGACAACTTCAAGTTTATTTCTTTTTCACTAACCAATCCATTGGCAGTACCTATCTCACTACCTCCATGTCCTGGATCAATTACAATATCATATTCATACTTAAAATCTTGAACTAAAATAGTAACTACATCATCATTGTAAACAAAAGTAATTAATTTATCACCAACTTTTGACCTAACTATTCTATTAAGAACATATTGATGATTTTTTAATTTTTCTTCTTTTATACCCTTAATATACACATCATAACTACCATTTGGTAATATTGACAAGTCAATTTCTCCCTCATAATAATTACTTTTGTAACTTCCCATATTATATAAATATTCCATTTTATTAGATTGATTTTTAATTTTTATTCTATAATTACTCGCATTATCTGCCATATATCCAGATATACTAATACCCTTATCTGTAAACTCACTATCTATTATTGTATTAGAAAAATTATATGCATTAACTCCTTTATAAGCAATTCCATTAGTACTATTAGATAAAGTAATAATTGGTTTTTTTACTATAACTTCCCTTGTTTTACTAGCTTTATTATTACTACTATCACTAACAGTATATTCTAATTTATAAATTCCCTCATGTTGTGTATCAACATATCCTTTAACTACTACCTTATCTTCAAGATTTTTATCATAATTATCACTTACTTTGTATCCCGATTCATAATAAGAACCATTAACCAATATCGTAATACTATCTCCTCCTAGTAATTCAATTGTAGGACTACTCATATCAATTACTTTAACAGTTCTATAAATATACTCATCTATATTATTAATCTTTATGGAATATTTAACTCTATATTCACCTAACTTAGAAGTAATAACCTTCGTATCATTAATTTTTACCTTATCACTAATATCTTTACCATTATATTTAACCAGTACCCCATATTCTTTATAATCAGTATTAACATCCATATATAATGTCTCTGGTCCAATCAAATTAAATTCTACCTGACTATCATCATCTATTTCATAAGAATAAGTAATTCCTATAAAACCAACAATCAAAAAAATAATAAAAGTTGTAATATAATAATATTTCTTTATCATATATATCACCTATTCTATCAAATATATTTTAACATAGATAATACTCTTAGTAAAGAAAAAAAGAGCATTGCTCTTACTTATCTGTAATATATTCTTTTGACATTGCATAATATTTAGCAGCTGATATAATAGACAATATTGCAGCTAATATTAACAAATAATCAGATACTCTAATTGGTATTAAAGAAAATGGTAAGTCATAAAATAATTTAAGTGTTAAACCAACCATCAACGAAGCTGTTTTATACTTTGCAACTTTAATAGCAGCCACTGCTTTTCCCTTATTACCAATTAACATTTTAATCGAATCAACAACAATATCTCTACCAATAATAATCACTGCAATAATTGGACTTACCATATTATTACAAGCTAATACTACAATCAAAGTATTAGTAAGTAATTTATCACTAATCGCATCAATCATCTTACCAAAATCAGTAACCATATTATATTTTCTAGCTACTCTTCCATCCAAAAAATCAGTTATTGAAGCAATTACAAATAATACTCCAGCTATTATATATTTAATCTCTATCGTAATATTACCATTAACTATATAACTAGGCATATCTATTCCTATTTGATGAAAAGGAAATAACAATATTATAAGTATTATTACTGATAAAATAATTCTTGACATTGTAATCTTATTTGCTTTATTCATTACTACCTCCTAATTATATAACTAGTATCTGTATCTTGAAAATCATTCTCAACAACACCACTAATTATAAAATATCCTACTATTAAAAGTATTATAATTCCAATTACTGATAATACAATTATCTTAATTGGATTTTTTTTATCTTCAATCTTCGTATATGGAGATACAATTTCTTTCGTAGTAGTCGAATTAGACTTCGCCTTTTCTATTTCATCAACGGGAATTTTTGAAGTAAAATCAAATAAAAATTCATTAAATTCATCTACTAACTTTTCACCATCTAATCCTAAATATTTAGCATAATCTCTAATAAAATATTTTAATGATATAACATCTTTAAAATCTTCTTTTTTTCCACTTTCCAAGCTTATTATTTGACTTGGACGCATTTTTAAATCTTCAGCCGCTTCTTCTACCGAAACACCATTTTCTTCCCTTTTTTCTTTTAATTTTAAACCTATATCTCTCATGATCCTCTTCCTTAAAAACAAATTATTATCTTATAAGCCACATTCTGTACCATTGCTGGCGACAAACATTTATCTAAGAGCTTCCTCTTCCATCATCGGATTCATTTCTCCTAAGATAGTTCCCCTACCATAATTTGGGTTTCTCGCTTGTGGGGTTTACCGCGTTTCATTCTATTCATTTCTAAATAGCATCGTTTCTGTGGCACTTTATATCTATTCATTCATAGTTTCCCTTAGAATAAACAGATGCCGTCAAGTAAAAACTTGCCCTCGGTTATTTTTTCCCTCAGCACAAACACTACTATCATCTCAGATAGTGCGAGTGTGGACTTTCCTCTAAGTATTTCTACCCAGCGTTTGTCCAGATAATTATTGCTCTTTTCCAAGTATTATTTTTTCTAAATTACTAATTCTTCTAAGCAAGTCAACATTAGTTATTTCTTTCTCTCCGCCCTTAGCGGTTTCAATACTACTTCTTAAACCACGAACTTCTTGTCTTAAAGAATTATTTTCATTAATTAATGCTTCCTTTTCACGAGTTAATGACTTAATAATATTATTATATTCATTATAATCACGAATAATAATATCCAAAAATTGATCTACCTCTTGCATTCTATATCCTCTCGTATCAATCTTAAAGTCATGTTCTAAAATATCTTGCATCGTTAATGTAACTTTATCTTGGTGCATATCATATCACCTCTATTTTAATTATAAAATATATGTTTAATTTTGTCAATTTCAAAGAACAAAAATAAACAAAAGGTAAAACATATTTTAGCACGTTTTTACCTTTTAGTCAAATTCTAAAAATTAAACATAATCCATTCAGGCTTAAATATTAAAAGTATTCCTATTATAAATAATAAAATTCCACCTACTATTTTAGCTATTTTTCCATACTTCGTAGAAAACCCTGTTAATTGCATTGTTCTAACAGCTATAAAGAATACTATTAAATCATCAAGTAAGAAAAACAACATATATAAAGCTATATATAAAGCTTCTTCAACAAGAGTTAAATTATTCATTGATAAAATTGAACTAAACATAACTGGTAGTCCTGCAGAACAAGCTAACTCTACAATATTAACAGAACAAGCTAAAACGATAACTCCTAATATTGCTAGAAAGTAATTTCTCTCATGTGTGAATTTCTTTATTCTATCAAATATTTTAGTTCTCTTATTATCCGATACTACATTACATCCACTATCCTTACGATGTTTAAAATATCCATATATATTAACAACTGCTCCTATTAATGCAATTATACCAATAGATATCCTAATATAACTAATAGATACTAACAATGATGCTACATTAATCCAAGCAACCATGAAAAGCAAATATATTAATGCCGAAGACAATAAGAAAGTCAAACCTAATATAATCATTTTTTTCTTGTCATTCATTCCTATTAACATACTAATTAAAAACAATAAAACCCACATAGCACATGGATTAAATCCATCAACAAGACCAATTAAAACAGCTATCACTGGCAAAGTTAATTTCTTAGTCTCTACTGTTCCAATAAGTGGAATATTTAATTTATAATTATTATACTCCGAAATATATTCATCTATTTTCTTTTGATTATCTACTACCTTATATTTAGGAAACATGTCTACCCCAAGATATTCTCCAACTTTATCAACATATCCATAATTTGAGTAGTATTCCACTGTCCCAATAAACTTCTCACGTGCTTCTTCTTCACTATATCCTTTATATGCACTACCACCTATTACCGTAAATGGAACTCCACTAACTGTCGTATCCATTAAATCAGCTATATTTTCTAATTTTTGTGTATTATCTTCCTTACTAATTTCATAACGATATATCTTAACATTATCATAGTCTTTATCTATTTCATCTAATAATTTTTCTTCACTAGCGCAATGTCTACAAGTATCCGAATAAAAGAAATATATATTAACCAAATTCTTATCCGTATCTGCGTATACTAAAGATATATTCATTATAAACATAACTAAAATTATTAATATTTTATTTATCTTCATATTTTATTATCAACTCACTAATATCATCATACTTCTTCTCACCAATAAGTCTATCTAATTCTTGATTATCACTAGATAAAAATATAATTACTGGTAAAACTTTTCCTGGATTATATTTCAAAACTTCTAAACTATCCATATCATAATCTAATTCCTCTATTTCCACCTCTGGATAATTTGTTTTTATATTATTCCAAATCTTATTCATTACTAAACATCCTGGACACCATACGGCCCCTATTTTTATAATTTTCATTATTTCACCTACAAACTAAGTTTCTTATAACATTCATCAAATACCTCTAAGAAAGTCTCAACTTCATCTTCTGTAGTCATATATGACAAACTTATTCTAACACTATGATTAGATATTTCTTCATCTTTAGTAAGAGCATAAACCGCATTAGACATACTATTAGCACTAGAACAAGCACTCTTCGTAGATATATATATTTCCCTTTCATCTAGAGCATGCACAAAAGTCTCAGGTTTAATATTTTTCAAACTAAAGTTTATCGTATTCACAATACTATTTTTAGTACTATTAATATGAACATTATCATACTCTGATAACTTATCAATAATCCTTTTATTTAATTTTTCTATATATTTATAATTTTCAAGAACATTAGGAATAATTAATTTCATAGCTTTCATCAAAGATACTATTAAAGGTAGTGCTGGTGTTCCACTTCGATAAATAGTACTACTTTTACCACCATGAATTAATGGTTCTATTTGCAATCCCTCTCTTTTATATAAAAGACCTATTCCCTTTAATCCATATATCTTATGTGCTGACATACTAGCCATATCAACACCTGTCAAATCTACCGGTATCTTTCCAAGAGCTTGCGTACAATCCACATGAAATATACACTTTGGATATTCCTCTAGTATTTTTGCTATCTCTTTAATTGGTTGTGCTAATCCTATTTCACTATCTACCATACATATACTAACTAATATCGTATCTTCACGAAGTAAACTACGTAAATTATCTAAATCAACTAAACCATTATCATCTATTTTAATAAAATCAACTTCAAATCCATCTTTCGCTAAATAATTAAGCGGAGCTATTATCGAAGAATGTTCTAAATACGTAGTAATAATGTGCTTACCCCTATTTTTATATTTATTACATACTCCCTTAATAGCAGTGTTATTAGATTCACTAGCACCAGAAGTATATATAATTTCACTCTTTTTAACTTTCAATAACTTAGCTATTTCCTCAGTAGCATAATCCTCTAACTCTTTAGACTTAACTCCAAGACTATGTAAAGAATTACTATTTCCTGGATATTCCAAACATACCTTATTAAAAGTATCCAATACCCTTTTATCTACTGGAGTAGTAGCTGAATAATCTAAATATATCATAACATCACCATACTAATTTTACCACAATAAAAAACCAGAATCAATTCTAGTTTCAACATTCCACTATATTTTTATATAATTTATATATATTCTAATTAATAGAAATAAGTTTAATACTATCGTCACTTCGATATAAATTTAATATATTATCAACTACTTCCTTAACTTCATATATATCATTTGTATTCGTAAGCTCATCATCATATTCATTCTGTTTATTATTAAAGAAATCATTAGATACATAATACTCACTGACCTCTAGCTTATCACTATATAATTTCTTAATCTTATCTACATTATCATAATACATTGTTATTCCTACAACCGTCTTATATCCATCTTCATCTTGATAGTAGACATAATTATTTCCATTATTATCCTCTCTCATTTCATCATAACTATCATACTTACCCTTTTGTACTAAATAAAGTCTCTTTGATTTTAAATTGTCATATAAATTATCTCTATATGTTTTATAAACAAACTTACCACAAACATATCCAAATATTATTGATATAATAACTGGAATAATTATTCCTAATACTTTCTTCCTCATCAAATCACCAATAACATTATAAACAACTATATCCACATATTTTGTCGAAAAAAAGACAGTTACCTGCCTTTTCTATTTTTATTTTCTTCTTCGTAATATCTATCTTCTTCCATTTGCATAGATAAATATAATTTATACCTAAGTTGTTCAATAATAAGTTGAATTTTTCTTAATGTTAAACTACCATAAGTATGTCCCAAATATTTAACATAGTGATTAATTATTTGAATTCTTAACTTCTCTGCTTGAATCAAACTTTTCTTAATAATTCCTTCACTATCATCACTATCATCAATTGCTCTAAGTAAATTAAGTAAATAATCTATCTTCGCATCTATCTTTTTACGAATTATCTTTTCACTAAACTCTGGTTTAATAAAAACAATTTTATTAACCTCAATAGCTCCTTTTTCCTTAACTTTAGGTTTAACACTATAACTCTTATCTTCATCATAAGAAAAACATACAAGTTCATTTTTGTGTTTATCTTTTGTTATATAATAACTATTCATTCTTATCATCACCTATCATCAAATCTTTTCTATATTCTTTAGTCCTTCTTATTCTTTCTTCTTGACGATATTTTTCTATATTTTCATGATGACCAGATAATAATACTTCCGGTACTCTCATACCTCTAAATTCTTCAGGTCGCGTATAATTTGGATAATCTAAAAGATTATCATTAAAACTCTCACTCTCTAAAGATTCTCTTGATATAACTCCCGGAATTAATCTAACTATCGCATCCGTAATAGCCATAGCAGGAACTTCACCGCCAGTTAATACATAATCCCCAATAGATATCTCCATATCAACAATAGATCTAATTCTCTCATCAAACCCCTCATAATGACCACATATAATTATTAAATGTTTTTCATGAGATAAATCAACAGCCATTTTTTGATTAAAAACTTTCCCTGATGGACTCATCATAATTACTTTCGAATCTTCTGTCTTTATCGCATCAATTGCTCTAAAAATTGGCTCACACATTAGTACCATACCAGCTCCACCACCGTATGGATAATCATCCACTCTGCCATGTTTTGACAAAGAATATTCTCTAAAATTATGAACGTTAATTGTGACTTTTCCATTCTCTATTGCCCTTTTAATAATTGAAGTTTTTACAAACTCACTAAACAAATTATCAAATAATGTAAGTATATCTATTCTCATTATATTACCTCACTAATCAAATAATCCAGATATATTTAATACTCTCATTTCCTTTGCATTAATATCTATATCTAATATTATATCAAAATTATATGGAATAAGATAGGATTTATCACCATTTTTTACTACTAACAATAGATTTTTACTATGTTTATCTATCCTAGTAACAGTTCCTCTCTCTATACCATCACTAAATACTCTAAGGCCAATAATATCCTCATCTAAATATTCCCCGGGTTTTAATTCAATATCATTCTTATTAACAAAAACATACATTCCTTTATACTTAAGAACTTCATCTATATCATTATAACCCTTCATTGTAATCATTTCAAATATTTTATGATGCCTATAAGTAACAATTTCTTCACATATTTTATCCTTACCAACATATATCTTCATACCTGGTACAAATACCCTATCCTTATATTTAAAATCAGATAATATTCTTATTTCTCCCTTTAAACCATGCGTATTAACTATTTTTCCAATTAAAACATATTTCATCTACCATTCACCTCGTACATTAAAATTGAAGCTGCCACCGAAGCATTTAAACTCTCACACTTATCATTCATATCTATATAAACAAATTTATTACATCTACTCTTGACCATTTCACTTATACCATTACCCTCATTTCCAATAACCAAAGCCATTTTTAAAGGTAATTTTTCACTCTTAATATTAACCCCATTACATACATCTGTCCCGTATATCGTATAATCAGATAAACCATCAATTAATTGTAGAAGTTCCGTACATTTTATATTTATATTAAATATCATTCCTTTAGTACTCCTAAGAACTTTCGGATTATATACATCAACAGTATCTAAACTAAGAATAACCGTATCAAAGTTAAAAGCTACCGCTGATCTAATAATTGTTCCTAAATTACCCGGATCTTGTATCCCATCTAAAATAATTAATCTATTACCAATATCACTCTTATCTATTTTTTTACATACGCAAAAATATTTACTAACACTATTCATATCACTTATCTTTTTCATAACATTCATACTAACATATGTTACTGGTATCTGGTAATCATTTTCAGTTCCTTCAAGTATTAATAATGTATCAATAATCCCTTTTTCATAAGCAATATCAACCATATCCTTACCCTCAACACAAAATAGTCCCATCTTATCTCTATATTTCTTATCCTTAAGTTTAACTATTTCTTTAATCTTCTCATTATTAACTGATGTAATCAACATAAAAATCCCTTCTTTATAAAATAATTATATCATAACTTTTCTATTTTTATAATAGTTTAACTAGGTATAACAAAATTAACCTATAGGTTGTTACTTTTATCAAAATCATTATTTAATAGATTTGCAATTTCTTCTACATTTTAACATATAAAAAAGCAGAACTTTAATCTGCTTAACAAGCTATGATTTATCAATTAAGTATTAATCTTTTTTTCATCATTGATAATTTCAATTACCTTCCACTCACCAGTTTTATTAGAACCGACTCTCTTTATATATTTTTTATCAATTAAATCCTTCATATTATATCTTATTTTTCTTTCTCCAACACCAAGTATTCTTGCTAATTCTAATTGTGTTAGACAAGGTTTATCTAATAACAGCTGAATAATATCTTCCTGTACTTTTGTTAATCCAACTATTTTATTTACAATTCTATTACTTACATATTCAAATTCATTTTGACTATATCTAATACTAACTCTTATAAAATGAGGAGAAAAACGATAAATACTCTTATCATATTTTTTTAGTATTTTTCTAATACCAGTTCCCAAATGTTCTACTAAATCTAAATCTCTAAAGACTCTCATTAATTCAGGATTTTTTGGCGCAGAATAACCTTCTAAAAATTCTTCCTCAGTAAATTCACTTTGTATACCGCCAAAAGAAGATACTTCTAACCGATTACTAAAAAATTCAAATTTAGGCGGATACTCACTAGCCCAGTCATTATGTACTAAAGCATTTACAATAACCTCTCTTACAGCATTATAATCATACATTGGATTTTCTTTTCTTTCTGGATAAGTTATTTTTGTATATATTTTGTTTTCAACTTTAAATTTTTCTAATACTCTATTAGCCGCTTTTATTAACGAGCAAAAACCATACTCATAATTTTCCATTAACTCATCGACATCATCACCAGCATATTTTGCAACTTTAATAGATACAGTATTTTCATCTGCAAGAAGATATGCCAAATAATTATATCTATCATCTTGAGTAAAAAATCCCAATTGTTTTTCAAAATTATCACCAACATCAAAGCCTTTTTCTTTGTAATAAATTTTTAAATCTGTAAAAGTTAATTCTTGATTAGGAGAAATTATATTTTTAATTGAATTCCTAGTTCTCTCTCTAAACATCTTACTTATTAAATAATCATTCATTCTTTCATTAGAACTACCAATTCTTATAAAACAACTATCAGGTGTCATTCCCATACCTTTTAAATGATATGGCTTTTCCAAACCTCTTGCTATAGTAATTTTCAAATATTTTTTATTATTATCATTTAAAACTTCTAAATCAAATAATCCTAAAGCTGATGGTTCTATATTAGATATAATTCTATCTTTTATTTTTCTTTGTAATAAATCTAAATTGTTATTTAATCCAACAACTTTACCATTATCATTTACGCCCAAATAAATGATACCCCCATCTTTACTATTTAAAAATCCAATTATTGACTCTTCCAAATCATCAACTAATTTTATTTTAAATTCTACTCTTGAATTTTCTAATAAATCAATCATATTACGCCCCCTAATACCTTAAATACATTTTAACATATTTTTTGAAACTTGACTAGTATTTTGCCGGATATTTTGCCGGATATTTTGCCGGATATTTTTAAATTGTTTTATTGCATAAAAAGAGAGAGATTTTTCAAATATCTCTCTAAAAAAATCATTCTATAATTGTTAAAAAACAAAAATATTTTTTAATATACTTATGGCTATCGGCCACCCATAGAGCCTCCGCCTCCAAATGAGCCGCCTCCGCCGCCACCACTTGAAAATCCGCCGCCACCAGCACTATAACTCTCAGCAGCTGATCTAGCACTAGATGCTGCTCTAACACTACTCGTAGTCATACTGTTAATAAAGATAAATGTATCATAGTCAAAATTACCTTGTTCATATATTTCTGGATACATATTCTTAAGCTGTTTAGCTACCTTGTCAGCTATTCCGAACAAATATGCAAACATCAAATATTCATCCCACAATTTAACTTCCATTACTTCTTTCGTATCCATTCTAGAAAATTCCTTCAAATAAAGCTTTAAACCATATAATTTAACACTATCATCATATATCTTATCATCTAAAACATTCTTCTTCTTACATTCTTCTTTGTTTGTTCTCTTATATATATGACCCTCATCTTTTAATTTATTTATTTCATCATCTGTTATACGTTTAAATAGCGAAAAGAAATCATCATAATTTTTACGACACCACTTTTCAAATTCATGTGGTGTTAACAATCCATCTTTTGATGCCCTATACATCATATCAAATAACTTCATTTCACAATCAACATCAAATGATGGATTTCTTGTTAAGTCAATAACACTAGTTTCCTTATTAAAAATACCAGTTTTCTGATTACTAAAACCAATCTTATCCTCTCTAACCCATTTTAATATAATAGCTCCAAGAATATTACTTTCCTTATACTCAAAATTATTCAATTTAATTAAAGCATTCGCATAATAAATATTTTTATCACAAGGAATATCCCTAAAATTATTAACATTCTTTTTATCAATAACCTTATTACCCTTATATCCATATTTATTTCCAGCACTATGAATTGCAAAACCAAAGAAAAATATAACAAGTGGAATTATTAAAACATTTAAAATTTCAAATATAAAACCAAAAAAATTATTTAAAAATCCTGAATTACTACTTCCGTCATCATCGTAGTCATATTCAAAAGTACCATCTTCAGCCTTATTATATACATCGTCAAAACTCCTATATTCATCTACCGTATTATTCGTATTAAAAGTATTAAGTGGAAATTTAGCTAATAAAACAACATAATCATTATTTAAACTTCCCTCATTACTCATCTTAATCTTACCATTTTCTACATAAGCATATCCTTTATATCCATATCCCCACACATCTACATCATCAGGAAATTCATAATAACTACTCATTTCAACTGAAAAACTTTTCATACTATTCTTTGGAAATAAAGTAAAATATACTATCTGGCTATCATCTGTATTAAAAATAAAATTAGATAACTTATATTTTAAAGTAAAATTATGTTCTTTATAATCACCTTTACCAAAACAAAGTTCTATTCCATCATGTACCTGATTAATTCCATAATATCCACTTTTTTCAGATAATCCTTCATTAACATCCCAGTCTTTATACTTCATTTCTTTGCCATCCATCATTACTGAATAGTCACTAATTTCCATATTACCAAGATTATATAATTGTTTATACCACTCACTCCCACTATCTGCTAAAACATTCCAAGTTTCTGTAAATTCAGCACTTCCATCCTCATTTACATATACCTTCATTGTAACATTATTAATCGTATCCGCTAAAGCTACCATTGGTGCAAACATTATAAGTAATAAACTCAAAACAAATATTTTTTTCATGTGTTCACTCCTTTAACATCCTTCTACACTCTTTATAATTAGGACAATATTTAGAAACTAAATTCCAAAAGTTCTTACTATGATTCGGATGAATAAAATGACTAAGTTCATGCACCACCACATAGTCTAAACATTTAATATCATATCTAGATAAATAATAATTTAAAGTAACATTATGATTCTTAGTATTACATACTCCCCATCTACTAGTCATTTTCCTAATCTTTAAATTAGGTACTGGTATCTTCTCTTCAAACATATTAAAGTAATACTCTAACCTCTCACTAAATATTTTTACTATCTCTCTATTAATATATTTATCAAGTTCGCGTTTATTCTTAACATATATCTTATTATCAACAATATCTATATCATTAAATCCATATATAACATCATAAACCAGACCAAAATAATAAAACTTTTCTTCCTTATCTTTTCTCTTATTATCTTTATCTATCATTAACCTAATACTACTCATATTATCATTAATAAGTTTAATTATTCCTTTATTACTACTAAAATAATTCGTAGTAACTATTATCTTTCCATCCTTAACTCTAATATAAGTATTTTTATTATTTTTCTTTTTAATATCTACTTCATATTTATTATTATCTATCTCTATATACATCTAATCCCCCTAAAGAAAAAGACCAGTAAATAGTCTAATTATAATTAATCTTAAAACTTTACTTCTGGTTTTTCTTTTTCTTTTTCATCAATCTTAAAATAATCAAACTTTTTAAAATTAAACATATTAGCTACAATATTTGATGGGAACATCATAACTAAATTATTAAATCCATTTGCTGAATCATTATAGAATTGTCTAGCATATGTAATTTTATCTTCAGTATCTTTAAGATCATTTTGTAAAGATAAAAAGTTTTCATTAGCTTTTAATTCAGGATATGATTCAGACAAAGCAAATAATTTACTGATAGCTCCAGTAAGTTCACTATTAGCTTTAATCTTTTCATTAACTGTATTAGCACTCACTGCTTTATTTCTAGCTTCAATTACCTCAGTTAAAGTTCCTTTCTCATGTTTTGCATATCCTTTTACTGTCTCAACTAAATTAGGTATTAAATCAGTTCTTCTCTTAAGTTGAATATCAATTTGACTAAATTGATTTTCAACCTTATTTCTAGCATTTACTAATTTGTTATATACCCCAATAACATAAAGTACTAATAAAAGTAAAAGACCACCTATTACAATAATAACAATTGTACTTGTATTCATATCTTATCCTCCTTACTACAAGTATATATCAAATATAAAAAAATTAATAGTATTTTCTTCAATTTGACACTATTTTTTAAATCATGAGATAATGTTTAGTAATTTATTTTAGTTCACTATATAATGGTTAATTTTCTTCATTTAACTCAAAATTCCTCTTTTCTTCTTCAATAGCATTAATTAATTCTTGCTCTGTTGGCATATGCAGTTTATATTCAGAAGAAAATATTGTTTTATTATCTACTGGTAATGTATATTTTACAACAGTTTCATTTTTATCAGTTGATAACAATATTCCAATCGTTTTATTTTCATCATCCTGTTTAATTTCCCTATCATAGTAATTAACATACATTTGCATCTGTCCAATATCTTGATGTGATACTTTTCCAATTTTTAAATCAATAATAACAAAACATCTTAAAAGTCTATTATAAAAAACTAAATCCGGATAAAAGTGGTCTTCCCCTAAAGTAAGTCTAACTTGATTCCCAACATAACTAAAACCTTTTCCTAATTCTAATAAGAATTCTTTTAAATGTTCTATAATATTTCTTTCCAAATCAGATTCTAAATAATTTGTATTTTCTTTTATATCTAAAAACTCCAATACAAAAGGATCTTTTATCAAATCTTTGCTTTTTCTTAAAACTTGTCCTTTTTCAGATAGTTCAAGTATTTTTTCTTTATCAGCAGATATAGCTAATCTTTCACAAAGTAGAGAATCTCTTTGTCTTTGTAGTTCTCTAACACTCCATTTAGCATTTATACATTCATTCAAATAAAAATTTCTTTTAGGTTTTTCTTCTATTTTAATAAGTTCTAAATAATGAGACCAACTCAATTTAGCAGACACTGTCTTCCAAATTGGAAAACATATATAAAATTTCTAATGCCTTAAGTGGATTAATATTATCTATATCTAACATCTTTATTTCCTTAATAATACTATCATTAATCGATTCATCACTATCTTGTACTATCTCCACACATAAACCAATATTTCTAAATATATCCATATATTTATCTATCTGATTACAAGGGAAACCACACTTAACAACATCCTTATTCAAATTAATTAATTTTAAAGGAACAAATTTAGCTATTTTTCTTGCATCTTCATCAATAAATATATAAAACATCCCACTTTTAAACAAATAATACTTATCTTTATCTTCACATTTACATTTTAAATACTTCGTATACAACTTACTCATCTATTTTCCTCCAAAAAAAATTAGCAGTACGAAAAGAATGTACTGCTAATCATATTTCTCCATTTTCGCCATTTTACTACTCACAGAGAATATACTATTTATGTGTTTAATTGACTATGTCAATTAGAAATTACACCTCTACGATAAACCATATTCATAATGTCCTTAAACATTATTTTGACTGAAGATTAATTATCTTATATATTGTAGTCACAGCGGACAAAACCAAGCGAAACGAGTTGTTGCTGAACGCACCACCGTAGTCGTTGAACGAGTCGAACGCACCCGCTTTAGCCCCATTGTTGTAGTTACCACCACGTTTGAACCACGAATTACTGGAATTAACAAAGTTCGCATTAACGGTATAATCCCTATATCAACTTATTAAAGTTAATACCATTTTTAATTTCTACCCCCATGCGTCCATTTTGCAAAAAAAGAGGCAAAATGGACGCCTACAAAACCCATTTTCTATTTCGTAGTTAATTATCTTATCTACCTAAATATTTCTATTGCCTCATCAGATTAATTCGTTACGCTCAAGCAGCGGACAAAACCAAACGAAACGAGCCAGGGCTGTACGCAAGACCACTTTCGTAATTCGAGTAGAACGCACCCGCATAAGCCCCATCGTCGCAGCTACCACCACGTTCAAACCACGGATTACTGGAATTAACAAATCTCGTGTTATCACTATACCAGCCAGCTGTTTCTGATAAGGCGTGTCCGTAACAAATTCCACCATTGCAGGCAGTTAAAGTATTTGTAGTCGTATAATTATCATAATACTTGCTATCTGGCAGTGTACTAAAACCTGACATTCTTATTGTATTATTATAATTTCCCATTACATATTCCCATGCACCACCTGACATATCATATACACCAGTAATATTACCGGTGGTACTAGCTTTTGTTCCTAAAGTTCTATCACTGGCATAACTTCCACCTGTTGTTTTTCCATCCCAGGTGTATGTTCCATGAGGACTTGAACTTGCGTCTGTAGTTCCACCAACATTTCCTCCACTTCTTCCGGTATAATAACTATTTGAATTATTGCTATATATTTCTTCATTTACACCATATTTTGAATGTGATAAATATGCCACAGCTCCCCACTCGCTATTCTTCATCATGTGAGCGTCTATTTTTGGCGTTGAGCCATATGTACTGGTGCCGAATTTTTGGGCTGTTGCAAACTGCACGCTCACTTTCTGACTTCTTAATGATTGTAAATTAGGTTTTACGGTTGGTGTTGTGGCATCACCTGTCGTTTCAAACTTACCTACCCAGATACCATTTAATTCGGTATCACCAAAAGTAAAGGCTGGATGAGTTCGATAACTACCTATCGTAGTGCCTGTTGACTTTGGGGTTGTTTTATCTTCGAATATAATATCGATTGTTTGTTCACTACCTTCACTACTTGTTGTCGTAGTCCATATTTTATATTTATATCGAGGTATCCATACGAGATATGCCAATATATCTGACTCGGCTACAACTACATCTGTAGTATCTAGATATTTACTTCTTGATGAAGATGTTGTTAATACGACATTAGCCCATTTTTTACTTTCATAATTATACCAATTAGAGTCATTTTTAGATATTGTTTTAATTGTTGTTTCACTACCGCTGTTATCTATGACTACCGGTATCATGCCATCATCTAATTCAGGAACTGCTCCGTTTAAAATACTTTCACTATATGCTTTCGCTTCATCAGTACACTCACCGTTTAGAGATAGACTAAATGATTGATTCATCGTCTCAGTACTTGTTTCTGCTTTATCTAACCAAACATACAAATAGTAAGTATCTGTCATTGTTTGAGTATACTTTTGAGACGATAATAACGATATCTTATCGCCAGCTTTTGTACCAGTAAATGTTCCTGATGTAACCAATCCAGTTTCACAACTAGTACTTGAGGTAGTTAGAGCATATTTAAAGTTATTACTGTTAGATAGACCCGTTCCTATCTCATTTATATCTAACCATAAATCCATATAAATATGACTAGCTACCGAAAGCTTAGGCATAGCTTTAATGGTTCTTTTGAGAGCATAACTTCCAGTACATGTTGTTGGAGCAATATTTACACTAGATATATTTCCACCACCATCGGCAGAACATGAAAATTCGTTTTCAATAGTAAAAGTTACAACTGTCTTTTGAGATTCACTAGTTTGCCAATTATAATATGCAAGAGAGCCACCCATTATGGTAAAAATTATGGTTAAAACTAGTAAAATTGTTAATATATTTCTATTTTTCATCTATCTCACCTATCATATAACTATGATACCGCAAAAAATATATTAGGATGTCAACGGGTTTTGAATAAAAAAATAATGCTTTTTTTGTTTGGAAAAAGCATTATTTTATCTTTTTTATATTTTTTCTAATAATCTTATCAGTTATTTAATATATTTATTATTTTACTACTTTTAAGCATAGTTCCCCCTACCCCATAAAGTATTGCTCTTATTCACTATATCTATTTACCACAAACGACCGACGTTTTCTTTTTATCTTACCACAATCCTCTAATTTACCATGACATTTAGGACATTTATCTACTTCTTTTCTTGTTAATTCATTTAATTTAGCTATTAATTCCTCACGAGCTTTCTCTATCTTTTTTGTATTAGTAAGAATTCTCAATTTATTTATTCTTAAACTCTTATCTCTACCAGCTATTATTCCATAATAACGTATTTTTATAAAGCCCTTAGGTAATACATTCATCAAAAATTTTCTAATAAATTCTTCTCCTCGAACACTCATTTTTCTCTCTACATCGCCATTGTATCTATCTCTATAAGTAAAAGTTACTCTCGTATCAGTAATCTTTACTATTCTTTCATTTGATATACATACTTTATATGCATATTTTCCCAAATACTCATATATCGTTTCTATATTATCGTATTTTTTTAAATAACATACAAAGTCTTGATTATATAACTCATCTAAATATTTAAACAAATTATCTTTATTATTTAAATATTCATAACTACCATACATTTTTATTTTATTACTAGTCTTAATTGCTTTTACTAGTCTATCTCTAAATAATTTTCTTATTTTATCTATTGGTATTTGTTTACTATCTATATCTACCCATTTTCCTAAATTATTTACCCCACCAGCTGTTATAATCATATGCATATGTGGATGATATTCCATTCTTTGACTCCACGTATGAAGCATCGAAGTTATTCCTATCTCTATATTTAAATATTTACTAAACACTTCAAGTAAAATATCACTAGATATTTTAAACAACTTATCATACATCACTTGTTGATTATGATAAAATATTGTTCTTAATTCTACTGGCACCGCCATTACAACATGATAATAATCTATATCTAATATTTCTTCTTCATGATTATCTATCCATTTACTTGCTCTATAAGCCTGACAATTAGGACAAAATCTATTTCTACATGAATTATAATGATATTCACTATATCCACATTCCTTACACTTATATATTCTTCCTCCAAATCTCTTCGTATGACAATTTTTAATATCATTAAAAGTTTGTAATTGTTCTCTTGATGGTTTATATGTTGTCAAATACTTATAACCAAATTTATTAAATATTTCTTGCACTCCATTATACATACTACTATTCCCCCAAATATTGAAGTATATTATAACATTATATTCTATTATTTAGAAGTATATTTTTTTCTATTAAGTAAATAATAATATCGGAGGAATAATATGAATAATATAGATATTAGAACTTATATTGTTGAAAACTTTAAAGAAGACAATGAAGAAAAAATAAGAAATTCAATTGAAACAACTATTGAATTTCATGATGATGATGCTTTAATTGGTCTTGGAGTATTATTTGAAATATTATGGAATAATATGACTGAAGAAGAGAAAAAAAGCAATTTAGAAAAAATAAGAACCGGTATAAATCATATAGCTAATAGTATTTAGCTATATTTTTTTATTAACAAGCATATAATTAAATATGAAAAATAAAATTATCTTTTATATAATAGTTATTATATCCATTATTATTTCTTTTATATATATTAAATATCACTATGAAAAAATTATAATAAATAATAATAAATTAACCCAAGTATCTAAAACAGAAGAATCAACTCGAAGAAAAATAAAAATATATTACCCCATAACAAAATATAAGAAATTAAATAACGAAATAAAAAAAGACATTAATAATTATTATAATGACTTTATTAAATTAACTAAAAATTATAATATATCTAGAGATATGTATTATACTTTTTATGTATTATATGATGAATATTATTATAAGGACTATATCAGTATTGTCCTTTATATCGAACAATTCTTAGGAGGAGCCCATCCAGATCATTTTATTCATACTATTAATTATAATACTATTAATAATGAAATAATTAATATTTCTAATTTAATTGATATAAATAATAATTTATTAACAGAATTATCTGTTAAATCTTTAGAAAAATTAAAAGAAAACCCTAAATTTCAAAATAAATATGATAAGCAAAAACTAATCGAAGGTACCAGTCCTACTATTGATAATTATAAAAATTTTGCTTTAACTAACAAAGGTTTAAATATTTATTTTGAATACTATCAAATAGCACCATATTACTACGGATATAGTGAAGTAACTATTCCTTATAATGAAATAAATTTAATGTTATAAAGTTAATAATCAAAAGCAGTAAATTATTATATAATCTACATTTTATAATCATCATTATTTCTATTCTTACTAAAAAGTATTATCTATTAACAAACAAATAACACAGTAAAATAACTGTGTTAAATTTAAATTTTCAAATATAAAGAATAAACAGTACATTTTTATATTAATCAATCAATTTAAATACTACTTGTTTTTTCATATTATCTTACAATACAAATTATAAATCTAAACTATTTTCATTAAGTAAAAATTCTTGAATACTAACAACTAATATTCCCTCTTCAGTAATCCAATGTTTCATATTGTTTTTAACAACAATTATCTTTTTGAAATTATCATTAATATTCATTAATGGTCTTTCTTCTTGAATAGTCTTTTCTCTTGTATCTAGGTTTAATGCTGATTGAATATAATATCTTTTTTGTCCTAAATTACATACAAAATCCACTTCTAGTTGTTTTCTATTTTTATTTTCATCTCTTACTTCGACTACTCCAACATCAACATTATAACCTCTTACAATAAGTTCATTATATATTATATTTTCCATTATGTGGTTTTCTTCTTGCTGTCTGAAATTTAATCTAGCATTACGAAGCCCTACGTCTGAGAAATAATATTTTTGTGGAGTTTGAATATACTTTTTACCTTTAACATCATATCTATCTGATTTGTTTACAATAAAAGAATCTTCTATGTATTTTATATATGAATTAACCGTGTTAGATGATATTTCTTTTTCACCATTACTAACAAATGAATCATATATTTTTTTAGGATTAGTTAGTGAACCAACTGATGAGGCCAACATATTAATAATCGAATCAAGTATATCAATTCTTTGAATATTATTTCGTTCAATAATATCCTTTATATAAGTTTGATCAAATAAATCTTTTAAATATTTTGCTTTTTCTTCATCAGTTTTTTTAGAAAGTACTAAAGGTAATCCTCCATATAAAACATACTCATTCCACGCATCTTGTTTGTCGCCTTTGAATGCTTTTGCATATTCAGAGAAAGATAATGGAAATACTTTTATTTCATCTCCTCTACCTCTAAATTCACTAATAATATCTGATGATAAAAATTTTGAATTACTACCGGTTACATAAACATCAAGATTTCTCTCATATAAAAAGCCATTTAACACAGATTCAAAACCTTCAACCATTTGTATTTCATCTAATAGAATGTAATGCATATTTTTATCTTTAATTTGTAATTTAATATATTCATTAAGTTCATGAGAATTACGATATTTTTTATTATCTTCTTTATCTAATTCTAACTTAATGATATGATCTTCTTTTACACCACTTTCAAGCAAATAATTCTTGAATAATGGATCTAGCAAGTATGACTTGCCACATCTTCTAATACCAGTGATAATTTTAATTAAACCATTTTCTTTTCTACTTATTAATTTATTTAGGTATACATCTCTTTTGATTTCTTCCATAATTACCTCCATTGAGAATTTTTGCCACTTTTACCAATTTTTCTCAATACAATTATAAATCTTTTAAAATATATTTTCAATAGTTTATTGAGAATTTTTGCCACTTTTACCAATTTTTCTCAATAATAGTATATACACTTAGCCTCTAAATATTCATATTATTATTATTTCTTTCAAAAAGATCTTCATAATTTGTTTTTTCAAATAATCTTTACTGTCATAAATAACAACATCACCAAGCTTATTTTACACTACATATGCCAAATATTATTTTATATCAGTATTGTCCTTTATATCGAACAATTCTTAGGAGGAGCTCATCCAGATCATTTTATTCATACTATTAATTATAATACTATTAATAATGAAATAATTAATATTTCTAATTTAATTGATATAAATAATAATTTATTAACAGAATTATCTGTTAAATCTTTAGAAAAATTAAAAGAAAACCCTAAATTTCAAAATAAATATGATAAGCAAAAACTAATCGAAGGTACCAGTCCTACTATTGATAATTATAAAAATTTTGCTTTAACTAACAAAGGTTTAAATATTTATTTTGAATACTATCAAATAGCACCATATTACTACGGATATAGTGAAGTAACTATTCCTTATAATGAAATAAATTTAATGTTATAAAACTTTAAAAACATTATAAAAAAATTATTCCAAAATTGGAATAACTTTTTTATTATTTAGCTTCAATTACCCCTCTCGTAGATATAAGTGTACTATTTATTCCTATTTCACCAAAATAGAAAATACTACTACCTATACCACCTCTAAGTAAATAATTTCGATTGCTAACAAGTGAATGTCCTTGATTCCACGTATCACCATTCGCTAAGAACACTTCCTTCGTAGCACTTCCTATTGTACTATTACCAAGAACATATTCCGAACTAGCACCGGCCATATCATATACTCCATAGACATTTCTCGTAACAGTATCTTGTTTATTATTACCAGCTACATAAGTATCATTAACTGAAATACTATTACATCCATCACCATTACATACACCATATTTTGAATGAGATAAATACAACGTGGCTCCCCAATCTAAATTATTAACCATTCTACTCTCTGCTTTATCTCCTAATTTATAACTATTTGATAAATTACTTAAAATGTTCTTATAATTATCTATCGTATCATTTTGATATGCTGTCATATTAGGTAAAAACAAATAATCTTGACCATTTTTACTAATTTCATATTTACTTATCCAAAAACCTTTATTATTCTTAAATGCTGGATGAGTTATATATGTATTATTTTCATAACTATTACTACTATTATCATCAATTCCTGTTGAAAAAGTAATATCTATTCCATTATCATATGCATTATAACTATCCGTTACTTCATCCGTTGCATTCCATAATTTATATTTATATCTAGGTATCCACACATAATAACCAAGTACATCACTATTATTAATAACTGTACCAATTTCCCTATATTTAGACTTATCTCTAACTACTACAGCATTAGCCCATACTTGTTTGCCATAATCATACCACATATTTTCTTTAGTACTATTATCCGTATTAGCTACTACAAAATTACCATTTTTATAACTAACTCCAATCATATTACCATATAATTCTGGTTTATTAGCACAAGACGTATCATAATTTGGAATTCTATAATAATTCTTCTTAGCTCCCGTATATAATGCTATAAATACTTTCATTGACATCTTACTATTAACAATATCACTTTGATCTACCATTTCACAAGTTAAAAGATCATCACAACTCTCGCTTATCCAAAATATAAGTACATATTTATCACTTTCTTCATTATATTTAGGCAAATCTTCCTGTTTTAAAGTAAGCCTCATATTATCACTAAGTACATTACCATCAAATTGTGGATCTAAACTACCAGTTGTTAATAATTTACCATTCTTATATAAATTCCACTTCGTATATTTATTTAATAAAGAACAATCAATATTCATATCACTTAACATTATATCATATATAATATCATCTTTTTTATTCGTAGACACTCCCTTTAAAGAAAACTCTAATCTAATAACATTATCATGCGTATCAATATTAATCTTCTCATCATCAATAGGTTCTAATTTTTCTATAACTATATCCTTATCACCTTGATAATCTACATTATATTCATCAGTCTTTAAATTAGTAACCGTCCTATCATTAAGTAACTTTGTCGTAGCAAGAGTAATACCCACTATTCCTAAAATAATAATTATTATTTCAAATATAACTACTAAATAATTCCTATTTTTATCAGACTTATTCACTTATATCATCCCTTCTATTAAGATAATTATATTATAATTATTATTATTAAACAAGAAAAAAAGAATAAGTTACTATTCTTTTTTTAAAATTTTACTAAAGTATTCATGTATTGTGTAAGTTCTTCTACTTTTAAAGTAATTTGTTCCATAGTATCTCTATCTCTTACTGTAACTACCGAATCACTTAATGTATTATCATCTATAGTTATACAAACTGGAGCTCCTATTGCATCTGCCCTACGATATCTCTTACCAATAGAACCGCTATCATCATAACTACACATTACTTCTTTATTAAGCATTTTATATATTTCCATTGCTTTTTCACTATGATACTTTTTAACTAATGGTAATACTACACATTTGTATGGTGCTAAATATGGATGAAGTTGCATAACTTCTCTTGTATCTCCATCTTTAAGTTCTTCTTTTTTGTATCCATTACATAAAATAGTTAAAAATAATCTTTCTACTCCTAAAGAAGGCTCTATTACATAAGGAATATACTTTTCATTAGTCTCCGGATCAGTATACATTTGACTTACTTTACTAAACTCTTGATGTTGTTTTAAATCATAATCTGTTCTACTAGCAATTCCCCATAACTCTCCCCATCCAAATGGAAATTTATATTCTATATCAGTTGTAGCATTACTATAGAAACATAATTCTTCCGGATCATGATCTCTTAATCTCAAATTATCTTCTTTAATTCCTAAATCCAATAAAAATTTCTTACAAGCCTCTTTATAGTATTTAAACCATTCTAATTCAGTTCCAGGCTTACAAAAGAATTCTAATTCCATTTGCTCAAATTCTCTAACTCTAAATATAAAATTACCTGGAGTTATTTCATTTCTAAAACTCTTACCTACTTGTCCAATACCAAAAGGTACTTTTAAACGCATACTTCTTTGTACATTAAGAAAATCTACAAATATTCCTTGAGCTGTCTCCGGTCTTAAATAAACTGTGCTCTTACTATCCTCAGTAACTCCTTGAAAAGTTTTAAACATTAAATTAAACTTTCTAATATCCGTATAATCTAACTTTCCACATTTTGGACAAACTATTTTATGGTCATATATATATTTAATTAATTCAGAATCATTCATTGCTCCCGCTGTTTCACAACCATCTTCCTCCACTAACTTATCAGCCCTATAGCGTGTCTTACAATTTTTACAATCAATTAATGGGTCACTAAAAGTACTAATATGTCCTGAAGCTTCCCATGTCTTTGGATTCATTAAAATAGCTGAATCAAGCCCTACATTGTTTACATCCTCTTGAATAAATCTTTTCATCCAAGCATTCTTAATATTTTTCTTAAGTTCAACTCCTACTGGTCCAAAATCCCAAGTATTAGCTAATCCTCCATATATTTCACTCCCCTGAAATATAAAACCATACTGCTTACAATAATTTACCATATCTTGCATCTTAATTTCTTCCATTTTTATTTCCTCCTAACTCCTAATCCTAGTATATTCACTATCATATATTATATAAATATATTCTACAAAAGCCGTAGCTAAATTACCAATTTTAATTACATCATTAAAGTCCATTTTATCTAATACTTTTAAAAGTTGTCTATCATCTTCCATTCTTATTAAACACTTAAACATTTCCTTTGGATCATCAGACGGCTTTATCATCTCAAACTCTTCCCTGTATTCATCATAATAATTATTCATAAAACCATTTAATAAATCATAAAAAGTTTCCATCAATAAAAATTCTTCTCCCAAAAACATTTTAACATCATGAAAAAATAATGCCTCATTATACATTTTATTCATCTATAATCTCCCCCTAAAAAAGAGACTCTCTGTATCATGCAAAGACGATTGTTAAACCGCGGTTCCACTTTGCTTATTCCAAAGAATCTCTCTAAAAATATTGCTGATAGGTTTCCAACCCCGTCATTGCATTAATAAATATAAATTAAACAAATTATAACACCATTTTTTATCCTTGTCAAATTACTTTTCTTGATTATAAACTATTAATCTATGTTGTGCCCTAGTAATAGCTACATAATATAAATATTTCTCTTCATTCGTATATTTATTAAACTTATCCGTATAAATAATAACATTATCAAATTCTAATCCCTTAGCCATATATACTGGTACTACAACCTTATCTCTATTAAATACCTTAGAACTATTATCTATCTTAGATAATCCTTTATCACGAAACATTTTATATATCTTATCACATTCTTGCTCATTCTTCGTAATTATAGCCAGTGATTTTCCATTTTTAACACACTCTTCTATATCCAAAACCATATCTTCATATAAATTATTTTCATTCTTCTTAATAACTGGTCTACTTTCATTTCTTCTAATAGCAGTAACATGATTTAAACCAAGTACTAAATTACTATACTCTATAATCTCTTCAGTAGATCTATATGTTTTATTTAATTCAATATACCTACCATCATCAAATATTTTAAGTAAATCTTCTAAACTATTATACTTGTAGTATGGATTAATTGTCTGATTAACATCTCCCAATATCGTATAATCAGCATTCTTAAATATTTTCTTAATAAGTTTAAGTTGCCCCATCGAATAATCTTGAGCTTCATCTATTACTATTTGTTTAATATAAGTATTATAATTATATCCATATATCTTACATTTCATATATACATACAAACAAGCATCATCATAATTAATCATAGACTTATCACTCATACTATCAGTTATATCTCTATTAAATTTACTATATTTACTCTTAAAAAAATCAATATATATCTTAACTAAACTATTATCTATATTAACTCTTTCATATAACTGTTTAATTATTGCCTTAGTTTTAGATTTATTTCCTTTACAATTAAGATCACTAATTTTCTCTGCCATAAAATTAATTCTTTCTCCTAAAGGAAATTTATTATATCTAACATTTAACATATAATTAAGTTCATCTTTCGTATAATCATAATCCCTCGTAAATAAATCATCCAAAAACCTTGCCTTATCACACATATTATCTATATACTCATCAATATCATCATATATTTGATCACTTTGTTTATATTTAATAAACATAAAATCTTCCCTATTACTATAACTTCTTTCTATAAAAGAAGTAAATGTCTCAACATGATTATACTCTTTAATTTCCATATCTAAAAAATCATTAATCGTTGTCTGCATCGTATTATCTTCACCAAGTTCTGGTAAAACATTTGATATATATATTGAAAATATTTTATTCGGAGAAAATATTAATACATTATTAGATTTTAAGTTATCAATCTTATACAAAAGAAAAGCTATTCGATGAAGAGCAACAGATGTTTTACCAGAACCAGCTATTCCTTGTACTATCAAATTTCTATCATCAGTATTTCTAATAACTTTATTTTGTTCTGCCTGAATCGTATTAACAATATTTTTCATCTTATCTGATGATTCACTAGCAAGAACTTCTTGAAGTAATTCATCATCTATATTAATATTATTATCAAAAATATGTACCAATTTAGCATCCTTTATCGTATATTGTCTCTTTCTCTTAACATTACCTTCTATTTCCCCCATTGGAGCCTTATACTTAGCTGGACCTACTTCATAATCATAAAATAAATTACATATTGGACTTCTCCAGTCATGTACATAATAATTGTTATTATCATCCTCAACATGTGTTATCCCTATATATACTGTATCATCTACATTTCTATCATTAGCTCTAAATATAATTGAACCAAAATAAGGATTATTTTGAATCTTAAATAATTTTTGTAAATATTCCCCCTTCTTCATCATCATACTTATTTCTAAGTCATTCGAAGACATCATCGTCTTCATTTCTGTAGGATCCATATCTGACCTATTATCCCACATGAATTTTTTAAATTCTAATACCTTATCATCCCTGTCATACAATTCTTGTCCCAATACGGAAATCTTATCTCTAATAATTTTAACCGTATCAAAAAGTCTCTTCTCCTCAAGTTTAAATTCTTCCTTTGATAATTCCAAAATACACCTCCACAAAATACAACGGAAAAAAACGCTTTTCCTCAAAAAAACGTTACTATCAAATACTAAACACGACGTCTAATCAAAAATAACATATTTTTCTAATTTAATCAATAGTTTTTCTAATCATTTGTTGCCATTTTTCTAATAATAGCTCATCTTTATAGTAATTAACTTAATTGTCAAACAAAAAAAGAAGTTTATTTGCTCTTCTCTTTTCTAATTCTTTCATCATGTAATTTTTTAAATCTTTCAACCCTAAGTCTTGCATTAGGAAATGACTCCGCAAATCTCTTAGTCAAAATTGAATGTCCAATCAAATATTCTCTAACTTTCTTATTCATTTCCTCTGTATCATCTTTATAATTTTCTATTCCTGCTTTTCTACACTTTAAAACTATTAAGAACGATATAACTAAATCTGTTAAAAATACTATCATTAAACATATTCCAAGTATTGTAATAATTTTTTCACTACCCATGTCAAGTATCCCTGTAAACATTGGATTTATTACATACATAATAAGTAATCCACATAATCCAAATGGAATAGCAGTTTCTAAACAAACACGTCCATTTATATTATATTTTCTATTACTATAATCCCACCATCTAGCATTAAACAATTCTTCCATCAGTAGGCTAGTAAAATATTCTAGTGTCATACATATAACCATCGCCAGTACAAACAATACTAAGAAATTACCCGTATAGTCTTTAAGTAAAAATATAATTAGCAATACCCCAGTTCCATATATTGGACAATAAGGGCCAATCATAAATCCCCTATTAACAAATCTTTTATGATTAATATATGAATTAACTACTTCGACTATCCATCCTAAAAAAGCATACATTAAATATAGCAAAAATAAATAACATATTTTATACATGTCTATTCTCCCTTCTGTATTTTATATGCTAAAAGTACATTCATTCCAAGCATTCCAACAGTCATTGGGCCAACACCACCAGGTACCGGAGTAATATATTTAGTTTTATTTGCTACATTTTGAAAATCAACATCTCCACAAAGACCATTTTCACTTCTTGTTATTCCAACATCTATTACAACGCTATCAGATTTAACCATATCTTCAGTTATAAAATTTGCCTTCCCAACACAGCTTATCAAAATATCCGCCTCACGTGTATACTTAGCTAAATCAACTGTCTTCGAATGACACACTGTAACTGTCGCTCCTGCATTAATAAGCATCATACACATTGGTTTGCCAACCAAATTACTTCTACCAACAACAACTGCATGTTTTCCAGTAACTTGAATATTATATCGCTTTAATAATTCCATAACTCCATATGGTGTACAAGAATACAATGCTTCTTTACCATGAAATAAACGTCCAGCATTCATATCACTAAGACCATCTATATCTTTACTAGATATTACCGCATTTTGAATTACATTTGTATCAAGATGTTCTGGAAGAGGCATTTGTACCAAAATACCATTAATTTTAGGATCCTTATTTAATTTATCAATATCGCTAAGTAATTCATCCATTGTAACACTTTCGTCATATCTCTTATGTTCATAAATATATCCTACATACTCAGCCATTTTTCTTTTTTGCTTAATGTAAACATTACTTGCCTCATTATCACCTACTTGAATTACTACAAAACTAGGTTTCTCATTCATTTTAGAAACTTCTTCTTTTAATTCCTCTAAAATATCTTTTTTTATACTCTTTCCATCTATTATCGTATAATTATTTTCCATTCTCCAACTCCTTATATGCTATTTTTCCTACTAATGTCTTAGGTAATGAATCACGATACTCATATTCATAAGGCCATGAATATTTAACCAAATTTTCTTCGCAGTATTTCTTAATTTTTTTCTTAAGTACTGCATTCACCTTTACACTATCTTTTAAAACAATATACGCTTTAGCTACCTGTTTTTTATACGGATGAGGAACTCCAATTACAACGCAACTCTCTACTTCATCCATTTGCTTAATAATTCTCTCAACGTGATCTGGATATATATTATATCCACTAGATACAATTAATCTCTTTAATCTCTGCTTAAAATAAACAAAGCCATCTTCATCCATATATCCAATATCACCAGTATGTAGCCATATTTTACCACCATGAACAGTAAGGACTTCCTTACTTTCATCTATCCCATTTAAATATCCCTTCATTACCGTAGGACCACTAACACATATCTCGCCTAGTTCATTATAATTTGCTTCCTCTTGTTTATTCAATCTCTTAATTTTAAAATCCATATCTGGCATTGGAATACCTATACTATTATCACGATATTCACCCTTAGGATTAAGACAACAAGCACCCGTACATTCTGTAAGTCCATATCCACTCCTAATTTGTGCTCTAGATCCATGTTGTCGTAAGTATGTATCGATCTGTTTTTTAAATTCTGGAGTTAATGCATCTCCACCACAAACAACACACTTCAAATGTGCTAAACTTCTATTACCTAACTTAGTTTTAAGCAATGCCTCATACAAAGTAGGAACTCCTGTAATCAAATTAGGATTATATTTTTTTATTAATCCCCCAAACTTACGCGGACTAAAATCTGGTACAAAGATAACTTTCATTCCTATATATAATGGCGTATGTATAGAAACTCCTAATCCAAACCCATGAAATATAGGTAATACCGCCAATATCGAATCTCCTGCCTTAGCTAAATCACACATACTACATTGAATTGCTAAAGCATTAAAGTTCATATTACTAAGAACAATTCCCTTAGGACTTCCTGTAGTACCACCACTATATAAAATAACTGCCTCATCACTACTTTTTCTACTAACTGGTTGAAAATCCTTATAATAAACACCCATCTTCAATAATTTTTTATAAAATATAGCCTTATCATTCTTTTCAATTTTATTTTTTCTACCAGAGAAAAACCAATACATTGCACTTTTAAAATTACCCATATCATCAGATATACTACTAACAATAATTTTAACAACTGAAGTATTATCTATGATACTCATAATTTTATCATATACCAAATCTATTGTAAGTACATATTTACTTTTAGATTCATTCAAATAAAATTCTATTTCATTCTTTGAAGACATCGGATGAATCATACTAGTAGTAGCTCCAATCATATTAATAGCATAAAAAGTAATAATAGCTACCGGAGTATTTGGCATACATATCGTTACCCTATCTCCTTCTTTAATACCTAGTTCTAACAAAGCACTAGCTGTTTTCTTTATCTTCATTATAAATTCTTTATAAGTAACTTTCTTACCGTAGTATTCATATGCATTAATATATGGATATTTATCAGCGGTTTTACTAATAAGGCCATATATTGTTTCATCCGGATATTCTAATCTCATTTTACCATTATAATATTTATGCCACGGCTCCTTATATTTAATAGGCAACTTATCTAATAAATTATTAATTAATTTATTTGTTCTTATCAATAATGACCTTAGCACTTGCATCATCCTCCAATAATTGTGGATTATTAAGAATATATTCAAGTAAATTTACACACTTAGCAAAATATACTCCATCCGCAATTCTCTCGTCAAGTGTAATTCCAAATTCACAAACATCTCTTATTTCAACTTTTCCATCTATTACCATAGCTTCTTTTTTTATCTCGCCCATCGTAGCAAGTATTGAATTAGTACCAAAATTAGTTAAATTATGATATATTCCTCCACAATGTATACTCCCTAAATTAGATAAAATAACACTGCTATGATATATTACATCCTTAGTAAGTGATTGTGGTAACAAGTCATGATTATCAAGTCTCTTAGCTATCCATACAATTATAGCTATAACGAACTTTGGCATCTTATCAAGAAGCTGTACAAACTTATCTGCACCACTTCCCTGATTGCTTCTAATATTCTTAACATCACCACTAATTTTTTTACTCAAAGTATTAACATTATCATCACTATCTACTCTAATAACAGACATAAATTCTTTTGCTTCATCTGTAAAATCAGTCTTAGCAACAAATGACAAAGTTACCTCATTTCTTTGATATTTATGTCCTCCAATAATAAATCTATTAAGAATCTTCTCATTATATAAAACTTTAGCAATAGCCATAGAAAACAAATGAAAATAAGTAATTTTTTCATTCTCTTTCTTCTTATCCTCCATATATTTAACTAAATTACTTACATCTATTTTTCTAGATATATATACTTCGGATTCACTTCTTTTAGTTTTAAGAAAATATAATACTCTCTCAAAACCTCCCATTTTAATTCTTGTGCCGTCTCTTCTATCGCCAAACTTTTTGCCCATGTTTACTTCACCTACTTAATTTTTCCAATATAATAGTTTTTCTTTCCTCTTTTAATAATTATATACTTACCATGTATAAAATCCTTATCACTAAGTATATAATCTATATCATTAATCTTCTCACCATTAATAGATATAGCATTACCAGTAATATATTCTCTAGCCTCTCTCTTACTATTAGCTATCTTCGTATCTTGAAGCATTTGTAATAAATTACTATCAAGCTCTACCTCTATTTTATCATAATTTTTAAATAATTCTTCAATTTCTTCCAAATTTAATTCATTAAATGAAGAACTAAACAAAGCTTCAGTCATTCTTAAAGCCTTTTCATACTCTTCCTTACCATGTATAAAAGTAATGACTTCTCTAGCTAGAGCTTTTTGTGCCATTCTCTTTTCAGGTTCATTATTTAAAGATACTTCCAATTCTTCAATTTCTTTCCTAGACAAAAATGTTAATTTCTTCAAGTATTCAATTACCTTTTCATCCTCAGCATTTATAAAATATTGATACATTTGATAAGAAGAAGTCTTTTCTATATCCAACCATAAACTCTCACCAGTTTCACTCTTACCAAACTTTGTACCATCAGCTCTCGTAATTAAAGGCATTGTAAGTCCATAACAATTCGTATCAATCCCATGTACTTTTCTAATTAATTCAAGACCTGAAGTAATATTTCCCCATTGATCTTGTCCTCCGATTTGTAAAGTACAATTATATTTTTCATATAGCTTCAAATAATCAATAGATTGTAAAATCATATAAGAAAACTCTGTATAAGTAATTCCTATATCCAATCTTCTTTTAACCGTATCTTTACTAAGCATATAATTAATATTAAAGAATTTACCATAATCCCTAAGAAAATCAATGGCATTCATTTCCAATAACCAATCAGCATTATTAACTATTTTAACATCCGATTTTAGTATCTTATCAATTTGTTTCTTTATACATTCAATATTATGTAAAACAGCTTCCTTAGATATCATTGCTCTCTCTGCATTAGGTTTCGGATCACCAATAAGTCCAGTTCCACCACCTGCTATAATTATTGGATTATGTCCTCCATCAATAAGTCTCTTACACATAGCAATAACACTTGAATAATGCCCTATATGTAAACTATCTCCTGTCGGATCTACACCAATATAAAAAGTCATTCCCCCATTATTAATCTTCTCTTCAATATCTGGAGAAGTAACATTATCAATTAATCCTCTCCATTTTAAATCATCATACAATTTCATTTTATCATCCTTCCCTAAAAAAAAGAACAGTACAAAGGAGTCAATTAAGACGGTACCATCCTTCTATTCACTTAATTATATAACGGTCTTACCCGATTAGCTATAAACATGTAATTCGTCTTTAAAAACATATTAGTTTGCACCACCCACTAACTCTCTAAAATTAAATTAATAAAAACTACTTCTTTGTTTAAAATACTAATAATATAAACAAATTATACATCTTTTTACTATATATATCAATCCCTATTTTCAATATTATTAATAATTTCTCTAATCTTTCTAAAACGATGATTAATCCCTGATTTAGTTATATTTATTCCATCATCATTCATTTTATCACTTAACTCAGCTAAACTAGCCTCTGGATATCTCTTACGATACTCTATTACAATTTTCAATTTTTCATCTATTAAATCCAACATATCATACTCAGCTAGTTTTTGAATATCCTTAAGCTGATTATTTGCTGTAAAAAATATCTTATCCATATTAGCCTGTTCACAATTATTAAGCCTATTAGTCATGTTCTTATGATCTCTATATATTCGAATATCTTCATAATACATTACTCCGTTATATGCTCGAATAAGTCTTAAAAAATCACTTATCTTCTCAGCTTCTTTTATATATATCATATATTTTTTTTCTCTTTTAATAATCTTACTATTTAAATTACTATTATTAAGAAGATCATTAACAAATTCAGCATATTTTATATCATCAACAATTAATTCTAAATGATATCTTGAAGTCTTCGGATCATTAATACTACCGGCCACCAAAAATATTCCCCTTAAATAAGCCCTAATTAAATCATCATCGGATACTATATACTCAAGAGGAATATTATAATACTTATCATTCTTCTTAATACACAAATCATCAAGGATCAATGCTACCTTATTCTTAATAGTTAATATATAACTAAGCCCATTATTAAAATATTTTTGTCTTACTGTAATAACCGGAGTTATATCATATATATTTTTAAATAACTTAAATATTCTTCTTGCTACTGAATTATTCTCTAAATAAATCTTAATATCATCATCTATTATTGCACTATTCCTAACAATCGCAGATAATTCAGATATAAGTTCCTCCCTTGAAGAATCTACTCTTGTTACTTCATTCTTAATATCTACCGAAAAACTCATTTTGTACTTCCTCTTGTAAGATAAGTAAATACTTCCAATGCCGTCTTAATATAATCATGTCTAGCTTGATTATTCTTAATATATAATAAATCAGCCGTAATTAATTTAACACCCATTGCCTGAATATTTTCTCTATCTATCATTATTTGAGAACTTTTTTCATTTTGATAAAATTTAAGTACATTATCCGGTACTATTTTTTTATTTGCAAGTACAACATCAATAAAATTCTTATCTACATATTTATTAATTTGCTTAATACAATCAGAAACTTGATAACCATCTGTCTCTCCATGCTCGCTCATTATATTACATATATACATCTTCTTCGCTTTCGAGTCTTTAAGTGCTTTTTTCATTTCTCTTGTTAACAAATTAGGAATAATACTCGTATATAAACTGCCTATACCTATAATTATTAAATCAGCATTCTTTATTGCCTCAAGTACCATTGGTGTTGCATGAACCTTATTTTTATACTTAATAGTTTTAATTTGCTTACCTGCCTTAGTAATATTGCTTTCTCCCTCAATTACCTCTCCATCCTGAGTTGTAGCCACTAATATAGCCTTATCTTCGGTAAAAGGTAATACTCTACCCTTAAGATTAAATATTTTTGATAATGAATCTAGCGATTCCGTCAAACTACCTGTAATATTATACATAGCAGTTAAAAGCAAATTTCCCATTGCATGCTTATCTAAATCACTATAAGTATCAAATCTATATTGTAGTAAATCAGAGACAATTGGTTCTACCTCTGACAAAGACACCAAAACATTTCTAAGATCACCAACTGCTGGTATATCAAATTCTTCTCTAAGTCTACCAGTCGAAGCACCATCATCAGCTACACTTACTACAGCCGTAATATTAATGGGAAATAACTTAAGACCACGTAGCAAAACTGATAAACCCGTTCCGCCTCCCAAAACAACTACATTTTTCATAAAATCACCACCTAAATTGTATCATAAAAGCAAAACAGAAACAACCACGTTTCTATTTTATTTACTTTGTACTGCACTAGCAGTTATATAAGCACTAACTGGTAAATTCGCATAACTATTATCAGTTATATAACCATCTAACCATACAAACACATAATAAACCCTAGTCGTATAGTCTATCGTAAATCCATCATATATAGTAATATCATACCCCGTAGAAAAATCTCCACTAGGTATATAACCAGCACTAACTGGCGTTCCTGTCCCAGCTGAATTTGTGTATATTGCATATTTTAAACCAGTCGTTGAAGTTACCCATTTTCTAGAACTTGATGCCGTACATGCACTACTTGTTGTATAATCACTAAGAGTCTCAAACGTAGTAGTATCTTCACAATGACCTGTAGTAATATTCTTAAGTAAATCAGCAGAATTACTATTATCTCCATTCATATGCAACTTCAAAGTACCGATACCCGTAATCGAAGCATCACAAGCATTATCCCTTACCATTGTCAAAGATACTTTACCAGACAATCCACCTTGAGCTTTCTTTGATGGAAACAAAGTACCTGTAATTGGTTCCTCATCCCCACTGTCACTAACACCGTAAGTTATTGCAAAAGAAGTCGTACAACCTTGAATATTTCCATTAGTAATATTAGCAGAAAACAACAAAGCCGCAAATGTACCACCAATAAGTAATACACATATAACAGCTACAATAACAATTAATTTAACATTCTTTTTATCCATAATATATATCTCCTACTAAAAAAATAATAACATAATTAACCATTATTTTCAATAAAATCAAATATTTTTACATTTTTTTCAATTTTAGTATTGACAAATATATAAACATCGGTTAGTATATTAACTACCAATTCAAATTTCTTAGGCGAATTGGTGCTAGTATCACACTAGCCAACCCCTTTTTATTCTTTTTGGGAGGCTGTTCCTTAGGGGGTCAGCCTCTTTTTTTTATTTTCATATATTTTATCATCAAGAATATACTTAATCGAGGGATATTATGTTTAATAAACAAATACACAAAAGAATAAAAATACTATTATTATTAATTATCTTAGCATTCATAATAATTATCAGTAAAATATTTTATATTCAAGTAATTGAATATAAAAAACTATCCAATCTTGCAAATAATCTATGGAGTAGAAATTTAATTATTGGTGCCAACCGTGGTAGAATACTAACAAACGATAATGTAACCATAGCTAGTAACTTAACAACCGTATCATTGGTAGTTGTACCCAATCAAATAAAAAACAAAGATGATGTAATTAAAGATTTAGCAAAAATATTAAATGTTAAAGAAGAAAAAATAAGCGAACATGTAAAAAAATCATCATCCGTAGAAATAATTCATCCAGAAGGTAGACAATTAAGTTATGAAACAGCTGATAAAATAAATAATCTAAATTATGAAGGAGTATATCTTTTAAAAGAAGGAAAAAGATATTATCCATATAATTCCTTATTATCTCATTCTATCGGATATGTAGGTATTGATAATCAAGGCTTATCTGGATTAGAATTAAAATATGATGAATATCTAACAGGAAAGTCTGGTGCTATAAAATACTTTTCTGATGCCAAAGGAAATAAATTAAATAAAAGTAGTACTTATTCAGAACCAACTAATGGACTAGATCTATATCTTACCGTTGACTTTGATATACAATCATCCGTCGAAAGAGAACTAAACAATGTTATGAGTAAATATAATGCTGATGGAGCATGGGCTATTGTAATGAATCCAAATAATGGAGAAATACTAGCAATTGCTTCAAAACCCGATTTTAATCCGACAAATTACAAAAATTATAACATTGAAACAATTAATAGAAATCATGCTATATGGGCAACATATGAACCTGGCTCAACATTTAAGATAATCACACTAGCAGCTTCTGTCGAAGAAAAAACTGTCGACTTATTAAATGATACTTTCCATGATTCTGGTAGTGTAAATGTTGATGGCGCCAGAATAAAATGTTGGAAGCATGGTGGTCATGGTACCCAAACCTATATTCAAGTAGTCCAAAATTCATGCAACCCAGGATTTGTATCTCTAGGTAATAAACTAGGTAAAGAACGTTTGTTTAAATATATTAAAAATTTTGGATTTGGTAAAAAAACAAATATCGATTTAAATGGCGAAGCAAGTGGTATATTATTTAATATAGACAAAGTTGGTCCTGTTGAACTAGCAACAACATCGTTCGGGCAAGGGATAAGTGTTACCGCCATTCAACAAATAACCGCCGTGTCTGCTGTAATAAATGGTGGCACTCTATATAAACCATATATCGTAAAACGAATTGTTGAGCCAAACTCGAACGAAATAATTAAAGAATTCAAACCACAAAAAATAAAACAAGTTATTAGTGAAAAAACTAGTGAAACAGTGCGTTCCGTCCTAGAAACCGTTGTTGCATATGGAACCGGTAGAAATGCTTACATCGAAGGATATCGTGTCGGAGGCAAAACAGGAACAGCTCAAAAAGTAAATAATGGAATATATATGAAAGGAAATTATATCTTATCATTTATCGGTTTTCTTCCTGCAGATAAACCACAAGCCGTCGTATATGTTGCAATAGATAATCCTAAAGGAGTTACCCAATACGGTGGAACCGTATCAGCTCCCATAGCTAAAAACATTATGATAGATATAATTGATAAATTAAAAATAGAAAAATCACCATATACCCTAGAAAAAGTATATAACTGGTATGACACCAAATATGTAAAAGTACCTGATGTTGAAGGTTTAGAATTAAAAGAAGCCAAAAAATTATTAAAAGATTTTACAGTAAATTACTCTGGAAACGGAAACATAGTAAAATCAATAACCCCAAAAGAAAACACCATCCTCCCTATCAATTCAACCATAAAAGTACTCTTAAGTAATTGACAATCCAATGTAAAGTAAACACTTAATTAAAAAACAATCTTATTTTTATGATATAATAACTATGAAAAGGAAGTGAATTATGCTAACATTAACAAAATCATTATTTGCTATGATGATTGGTTTTCTTCTTGCAACAGCCTTTGGTTTAATAGCTATACCTATGTTAAAGAAAATAAAAGCCGGTCAAAGAATAAATATATATGTTGAAAATCACTTAAGAAAAACAGGAACTCCAACAATGGGAGGTATTATCTTTATTATTCCAACCATTATAACTGCTATTATCTTAATAGCTACAAACAAAATAGAGTTTTCTGTCAACTTATTAATTGTTATGTTTGTTTTCATATCTTATAGTTTAATTGGCTTCTTAGACGATTATTTAAGTATCAAACAAAATAAAAATGAAGGCCTAACTCAAATACAAAAATTATTTTTACAATTTGTCGTAGCCTTAATATTCTATGTATTATATCGTAAATATACCAATGCTAACTCCGTACTAGAAATCACTTTACTACACATCTCATGGAATTTAGATTGGTTTTACGGAGTATTTATATTGTTCCTCTTGGTAGGTTCATCAAATGCCGTTAATTTAACAGATGGTCTAGATGGCTTAGCTGGAGGCCTATCAGCGATAGCATTCTTAGCATTTGGATTAATTTCCTGGGGAAGCTATTGGATTGAAGGTTATCAAGATATGGGTATCTTTTGTTTCATTCTCGTAGGTTCAATCATGGGGTTCCTCGTATATAATACAAATCCCGCCAAAGTATTTATGGGTGATACCGGTAGTTTAACCCTCGGAGCTACATTAGCAACAATAGCCATTCTTACAAACCACGAATTATCATTAGCAGTTATTGGTGGAGTATTTGTTATTGAAACACTTACCGTAATTGTTCAAATAACATCTGTAGTTCTATTTAAAAAGAAAATATTCCTAATGACCCCAATTCATCACCACTTTGAAAGATTAGGATGGCGTGAATCAGATATTGTCAAACTATTTTGGATCATCGGATTCATCCTATGTCTACTAGCACTAATATATGGTGTATGGTTATAGCGCATCCATTTGATGTGCTTTTTTCATTCTCATTATCATATAATCTAATAAGGTAGATAATATGAAAAAAATAGATAAAACGCTCTTAATCTCTATAATTATTCTCTCATTATTCGGATTATTAATGATTTATTCATCATCAAACATATGGGCTGAATACAAATATAATGATCCCTATAAATACTTAAAATCTCAATCATTATTTTTAATTCTTGGATTTATTATTATATACATCGTATCAAAAATAAATTACCAAATATATAATAAATATAGTAATAAATTATTAATAATTAGTTTAATATTGCTTATCTTAGTATTAATACCAGGAATAGGTACTATAAGAAATGGTTCACGTAGTTGGTTTGGAATTGGTTCATTTGGTATCCAACCAAGTGAATTTGCCAAAATTAGCTTAATAATATTCACAGCCAAATACTTATCAAACAATAAAATTAAAAACAACAAATCAACCATTATTCCAATTATATCAGTGGTTTTTATATTTTTTGGCTTAATTATGTTACAACCTGACTTTGGTACCGGTGTCATTTTAGTAATAAGTATAATAGCTATGCTATTCGTATCAGGAATAAATCTAAACTTCTTTATAAAAGCTGGGATTTTTGGCCTAATAGGTGTAGTTATCTTAATATTACTAGCACCATATCGATTACAAAGAATAACTTCATTTTTAAATCCTTGGTCTGATCCATTAGGCAGTGGTTTCCAAATTATTCAATCACTTTATGCTATTGGACCTGGAGGACTACTTGGAATGGGACTGGGTAATTCAATTCAAAAACATTTCTATTTACCAGAACCTCAAACAGACTTTATTTTCTCCATAATAAGTGAAGAATTAGGATTTGCTGGCATTCTAATTGTTGCATCATTATTTATAACCATAATATATAAAGGAATATCCATATCAATAAAACAAAATGATAAATTTGCCAAATATCTATCTTTTGGAATATCCTTTTCCATTGCCTTCCAAACTATTCTTAACCTAATGGTTGTCGTCGGATTAATTCCCGTAACTGGAGTAACCCTTCCATTTCTAAGTTATGGTGGTTCTTCCCTACTCGTATCAATGTTCAGTATTGGTATAATATTAAATATAAGTAAAAATTAAAACAAAGGAAAACCTTTGTTTTAATTTTATTCACACTCTAATTCAAAAATAATATCTCTAAGTTCCATCGCTCTCTCAAAATCAAGTCTCTTAGCAGCTTCATTCATTTCTTTAGTAAGTTTATCTATCATATTAACTTTTTCTTTCTTACTAAGCTTATCTTTCTTTTCTTCCTTAACAGATATATCCTCATTAGAAATCAAATCTCTGATTTCTTTAATAATAGTTTTAGGTTCAATACCATGTGAAATATTATATTTTTCTTGAATTTTTCTTCTACGTGCTGTTTCAGATATTGCTATACTCATACTATCACTAATCGTATCCGCATACATAATAACCATTCCATTACTATTTCTAGCACATCTTCCAATAGTCTGAATTAAACTCCTACTACTTCTTAAAAATCCTTGTTTATCCGCATCCATTATTGCAATAAGTGATACTTCAGGAATGTCTATTCCTTCTCTAAGTAAATTAATACCTACTAATACATCATATATTCCTAATCTCAAATCACGAATAATTTTCATTCTCTGTAAAGTCTTTACTTCGCTATGTAAATAAGCTACCTTAATATCTATATCTTTTAAATAACTACTAAGTTCTTCAGCCATTTTTTTAGTAAGTGTAGTAATAAGTACTCTTTCACCACGTTCTTTTCTAATATCTATTTCTTTAATCAAATCATCTATTTGATTTTTACTACCTCTTACTTCTATCAATGGATCTAACAATCCTGTAGGTCTAATAATTTGCTCTACATATCTATTATTAACAAGTTCTAATTCATAATCACCTGGCGTAGCACTTACATATATAGCTTGATTTATCTTTTTTTCAAATTCTTCAAATTTAAGAGGTCTATTATCTAATGCACTAGGTAGTCTAAATCCATAATTAACTAAATTCATTTTTCTAGCCCTATCACCATTATACATTCCTCTAACCTGTGGAATAGTAACGTGTGATTCATCAACAACAAGTAAAAAATCATCCGGAAAGAAATCTATCAAAGTAGTTGGTGTATCTCCCGCTTGTTTTAAAGCTAAATGTCTCGAATAGTTTTCTACCCCTCTACAAAAACCTGTTTCTAAAAGCATTTCCATATCATAATTTACTCTTTCTCTTAACCTTTGTTCTTCAATAAGTTTATTATGATCTATAAAATATTTAAGCCTTTCATCTAATTCACTGCGTATATTATCAACAGCCTTTTTAAGCTTATCATCTGATGTAACAAAGTGCGAAGCTGGAAAAATAGAAACACTCATCTTATCTTTAAGTACCACTCCAGTTACTACATCAAACTCCACTATTCTATCTACTTCATCACCAAAAAACTCTATTCTAATACCATTCTTTCTCTCATATGCCGGAATAAGCTCTATAACATCCCCATTAACTCTAAAAGTACCTCTTTTAAAATCAATATTATTTCTTTCATAAAGCATATCCACCAATCTTTTTAATACTTCATTTCTATCAATAATATCTCCCTTATTTATAGTTAACATTTTTTTCAAATATTCTTCTACTTCACCAATACCATATATACAAGAAACCGATGCTATAACAATAACATCTCTACTAGATAATAAACTAGATGTAGCTTTATGTCTAAGTTCATCTATCTCATCGTTTATCTTAGCATCTTTCTCAATATAAGTATCCGTACTTGGAACATAAGCTTCCGGTTGATAGTAGTCATAATAAGAAACAAAGTATTCAACATGGTTATTTGGAAATAATTCCTTAAATTCACTATAAAGTTGCCCCGCAAGTGTCTTATTATGAGCCAAAATTAATGTTGGTTTATTAACATTCTTAATTACATTAGCTATTGTAAAAGTTTTACCAGTTCCTGTTGCTCCAAGTAATACTTGACTCTTCTTACCATTTTTTATTCCATCAACAAGCTTTTCTATAGCTTGAGGCTGATCCCCACTAGGTTCATATTTACTAACTAAATCAAACATATTACGCCTCCTTCAAAAAAGTTTTTTCTTTCTTCAAAAAATCATATATATCACTTAAATTATCTACTTTATTAACTACATTTTTATTATTATCATAAAATAACACTTTAAATCCATTCTCTCTAGGTATTAAATAATCATTCATATAACTATCTCCAATATGAAGAATCTCATTAGGCATAACCTTCAAATCATTAATTATTATTTGATAAGCTTCTTTATCACTCTTAGTATACCCCATATCATAAGAATAATAAATATGTTCTATTTCTAATATATATTTCTTTAATATTTTCTTAAGTAATTTCCATTCTTGCAAGTAAATATTTTTCCATTCATCACTAAAATCACTTAACATTGCCGTTCCTCTTTTTAAATCCATGCAAAATCTCTTTCATTATATTTTAACAAAATATATAAGAAAAAACAACTTGAATTTAATTCAAATTGCTTTTTAATATCTCCCTAAATCGAATACAATCATCAAGACTATAATTATTAACTAAGTTTAACATCATCGCATCATCTATTGATAAATTAGATTTACTAGATTTAGCTTTAATTTCTTCAAGCATTAAAACAAACTTTTTATAATCATCAATTGTATATTCTATTTTATTTACAGCATCCACCATATCATTCATTGAAGCATTATCTTTTGTATCAACAATACCTTGATTAACCACTTCTGATAATCCATTTAATCTATTATCTATCTCATTAAATACTTCACTACTATAATCACTAAATATATAACTAAATCCTTGATTATTATTAGTAGCATTATTAGTAACACTACTAGTAGTATTAGTAGCAACAGTATTTTCTACTATTGATACTGTATCATACTTAACCGGTATCTTTCTAACATCAATATATTCAACTGGTTTATCTTCAACTAGTACTAACTCAGGAACAACTGTATTATCTAAATTAACATCTATTTTATCAGTATTCAAATTATTAATTTCTTCATTAGTTAAAACCAATTCATTCTCTACTACCGGTAATACCTTCTTCTCTTTAGTAAATCTTACATATAAACAATTAGTTATATATACTACACATAAACTAACTATCCATAATATAAAACTAACAATACTAATCTCTAAAATAGCTAATAAATTCTTATCCGTATACAGTGATGATATAGAGAAAACATCTATTTCTGATGAAGAAACAATACTTAATACTAATACCAGCAAAATACCATTAAATATAAAAGCTATTCCATTTATTATTCTATATATATTTCTTATCTTTATATTAAGTATACTTATTATTAAACTTATAAATATAATTAATATTGAAGCTATATAAACATATATTGAAGGAAAATAAACATTCTCAAATATAGTAGTCATAAATTTATCAAAAGTATTACTTAAAACACTATAATTATCACCAATAGTAAATCCTAGTATCACTACAAAAGACATAATCATTGACAAAACATATTGCTTTTTATTTATTACTTTAATTATATAAAACAAAGTAAAGATAAATAAAGCAATAGCCAACACTAATACCATTTTATGATTTAATATATTATTTATTAATATTTGCATTTTTTCTAATATTGTCATATAAGTCATTTCTTCACCCCCCTTAATCAATTTAAATTAACTCAGCTATATAAATAGTTTGATGAGCTTCATCATCTTTAGTACAAGTAATTAATGTAAGTGTTGTTTTATTCTTATCTCTAAGTATTCTTACTGTACCTGTTTTCTTTTCATAATAAATATCCGTTATTTTATATGTATATTTTTTACCTTTATAAGTAACCCTAGCCGTATCACCAACATTTAGTTTATATAAATTAGCAAAATAACTATTATTATAATTACCTGAATGTCCTGCAATCATTAAATTACCATTAACTACATCCGGATAACTAGATTCCGGTAATACATATAAGTTATAATCTACATTATTTAAACCCGAATTCTTATTATAAAAACCTTTATAAAAATTAATTTTAGATATTTCTAATACCCCTATATATTCTTCATAATATTGTTCTTTCTTCTCTTCTTTTTTATCTATAACTTTCTCTTCTTCAGTATCATTGTTGTCTATTTGTTCTAAAGTGTCCTTATTAAGTTCAGAAATAGCCAAATTCATTTCACTAAATACAACATCCCTTTTATCTTTTACATAGTCAGATAACAAAACGGAAGTTCCACTAACTAAAAGTATTACTCCCGTTGCTATCTGTAATTTTAAATTAAACCATTTCATTATTCTTTTTTGAATTTCTATATATTAATATAGAACCAACGCCTATAGTTAATAATCCTATTAAAGATGTTGTAATATTTTTAAATGTACCTGTTTTTGGAACGTGTACAATTGTCTCTGGCTTATTATACATAATAACTTTACTAGATACTGTACCATCTTCATTAACAATAAATGTTACTGTTTCAGTAGAAAGTTTATATCCCTTTGGAGCAATTGTTTCCGTCAAGGTATATTTACCTGGTTTTAATCCAGATATCATATGCGGTTCTTTTGTAGATACCCACTTATCAACTACTTTACCATCACTATCTTTTAATACTAATGTAGCTCCTGGTAACTCTTCACCGGTTGTAGCATCCTTTTTACTAATATATACAGTATTAAGTTTATTTTCCATTTTTACCTTAGTAACAGTTCCATCTGCCTTAACAGTAAACTTAACAGTTTCTGTTGATAAAGAATATCCATCTGGTGCCTTTTCTTCAATTAAGATATATTCTCCTGGCTTTAATCCTTCGATAACTTTTGGCTTATCTGTAGATATCCAACTATATTCATAACTACCATCTACTGACTTAATAGTAAGTTTAGCACCTGGTAATTCTTCACTACTAGTAGCATCTACTTTACTTATTTCTACCTTAGTCTTTAAGTTGATATTTAAATTAGTTTTTGCATTAACTTGACTATTATCAGGATATAATGCTAAAGTTCTTTGAATTTTTGAATTAGATGCAGCATAATAATATGCTTTATCTATAGTACCATTAGCAGATACTGATACACTAAATTCATTACTCATCTTACTAACATTCTTAGCTGGTACTTTTACTATAAAAGATTCATTAGTAGCAAAAGTGTTTCTAGCTTTACCATTAACATCTGTAACAATAGTACCACTTATAGCATTATTTAAACTAACTGTATAGTTTCCTACAACACCTGTTGTACTGACAGACATCTTTTCACTAACATAATATGCTCCATCACTAGATAAAGACATATTACTATTAGCATTATTAATCTTAATAGATGGTGTTGTATATGCATACTTATTAGCACCATTTACTAATATTCCCATCCATTTAGCTACTGCATTTGATTTTCCTAAAAATGTACCTTTATTAATATCAAAATTTCTAAATATAGAATTATTAGGATTAGCCAAATACCATATAGACATAGCAGTAATATAATAATCTTGATCATTATCTCCAGTTAAACTCTTATTTGGATATCCATTAGCTAAAACATATGCATATTTAGCAGATAATTCCCCTTTTAAGTAGTATACTGTCGGATTACCTGAAGGTACATCCTTATCTTGGTCAAGACAGTAAATAACTTTTCCTGCTGTATTTACTTTGTAATAAAAATGTAAACTAGCACCATCTAAATATTTTTTACCATCAAGTAAATGTAAGTCACTAAATCTTACATTAAAACTGCTTGGTGCTGTCGTGGCTGCATTAACTGTAACTCCAAATACGGAAATAACAGCTAACAAAAGCCCTAAAAATAACTTTTTAAATTTCATAACCAAACCTCCCTTTGAAATCGAGTTAATATACTAGCACATTCCTATTATTTTGTCAAGTATTATTCCCCATTACCAATATATACTAAAAAAACAAAGACTATTCCTAATCTTTGTTTTGAGATAAAATTCTTTTTTTCTTTTTAGTTAATATTGCTCTATTTTTTTCAGTATATTCCAAAAGTCCATTAACATCACTAGTCTTATTATCTATTCTTTTAATATCTAAAATTATCTTATCCGCCCTTTTTTTATCCCCATATTTATATAATTCTTGAACTAAATATATTTTAACCATCAACTTTTCATCTTCAGTTAATTCATATTTTTCAATAATTTCATCTATCGATCCTATATTAAGTAATAAATCATTAATTATTAAGTTTAGCTTATCACTATCAATCAAATCTTTTTTATATTCTCTTTTAACATCAAGTTTAGAAAGACAATATTGATACATATCACTATATTCTTGACACTCACATAATATACTTGCTAACAATAAATATCCACAAGCTAATTGATAGTTTTTAATATTTAAATACATCTGTCCCACTTGATATATATCTCGAGCAACCAATTTATCACACATAGATATATATTTTAAAAGTAATCTAATAGCTTCTACATAATTACGATCTTCCAAAACACATTCATAATTATATCTAATAATTCCCTTAGTATTAATTTTTGCCTTATCATTTTCTAAATATCTAATCATAAGATATTTCTCATCGAATATTCTGCATTCAATATTTTCCATAGAATTAATGACATCCATATCAAAGTGTCCATCTATTTGTAAAAATAATATATCTCTCTTTCTATTTAAATATTTAATTTTATGTTCTATATATGCTTTATCCATAATTACCCCCTCGTTTTCAATGAAACATATTATAGCACATTTTTAATATTTAGCAAGTTTTTAAAAAAATTCGTTCCTTAAATCAAACAATTGATAATAATATAACAAAAAAACAAAATAAAATTTACATTTTACCTTGTTTAAAATTTTACCTAAAAAATATTTTATCTTGACTTATCTTTATGTACCGGATCGTTAGTTAAAAAATCATTATACGATTTCAATGATAATTCAAGACCCTGTATCACCAAATTACAGGCTTTTGAAACATTACCTTTTTTAAAATTATAATCAGAAAAGAAATCAATATTTCTAAACATTTCTCCCATCTTCCCAAATTCTTCTACCTCAGGTATTGTCGTTTCCGTAATATCTTGAGCCCCCATAAGAAGCATACCAGTCCAAAGATTACACTTGTCATAAATTCTTCTTAATAAAGGATAATTACCTTCATTTTTTAGTTTTTCAATATTTAAATATTTCTTATCATTTTTAAATTCAATATAATCATCTTTCATACCATCCAAGTTAATAAATACTGTATCTGAAAAAAAATATTCTTTGCCATCAATAACAACATAACAATTTTCAGTATTTTCCATTTTATCACTCCCTCTAAATAAAATATAACATTATTTAGTTAATATATATTATAACAAAAATATCTTATCTTAATCTATTTTCATGTTCTAATTCATTAGTTAAAACCTCATTATATAGTTCTAATGATAATTTAATACCCTCTATCACTAAATCACAGGCTCTTGAAACTTTACCTCTTTTATAATTACTATCAGAAAAATAATTAATCGCATTAAATTGTCCCGTCAGTTTGCTAAATTCTTTTTCTTCAGGTGTTTCCATAAAAGACATGCCAACCCAAGAATTACATCTATCATAAATTTTTCTTATAAAAGGATAATTACCTTCACTTTTCAGTTTTTCAATGTTTAAATATTTCTTATCATTTTTAAATTCAATATAATCATCTTCCATACCAAGGAATATTGCTTCCTCCGGAAAAAAATATTCTTTGCCATCAATAACAACATAACAAACTTCAGTATTTTCCATTTTATCACTCCATTTAAATAAAGAATACCATAAAATAAGAAATTATACAACATTACTTAATTAATATACAATAAGATTGCTATTATTATAAGAATTATTCCTCCAAGAGTCTTAGAATAATCTCCTACTTTATTTCCAATAATATTTCCAAGAATCAATCCCAAATATGTAAAAGTTAAACTAGATAAAGAGAACACTATTGATGACAAATAATAATTATTAGTAATAGCCTTTAGACCAATACCTACAGACAAACTATCAATACTTACTGATAAACCAAATATAAGAAAACCTATCTTACTAACTGTCAATTCTTCATTCTTATAATTAGATCTTATTAAATCAAACCCAATATATGCTAATATTAACGAAGCAATCAAATCAAGACTTATTATATTTAAATTATTAATAATATTACCAAATTGAAGTCCTATTAAGGGCATAAAAAAATGATATATTCCCACAATTAAAGAAAGAAATATTTTTTGACTTTTAGTTATTTTACTCATTCCATATATTAAAGATAATGAAAAAGCATCCATACTTAAACTTATACCAATTAGAATAATAGTAAAAAAAGAATTCATAATATCACCTATTTAATATTATTAATTCTTTTTTATTTTAGAATATCTTACTAAATAACTCCTTAAAATATGATTTATAATTATTGTTATTTTCAGTATCCACTAAACAATAATTAGGAAATAAAACACACCAGAAATTATCTCCTTTAGCATCACCAATATATATAGCTAACGATTCATACATTCCCTCTTCATAAGTTATTCCTTGATAAGTCTTCTCCGGAAAAAAGTTATCTCCATAATTAACTTTAAATGGAAGATTATAATTATTTTGTAAAAATATAGTATTAATATTTTCTTCAATATATGGAATATTACTACTAATAATATTTCTTACTTCTTCAATACTATCACTATCATTTATTAATTTATAAACATCTTTTTCTAAGTATTTTTTTACTTGTTCTTTAATATTTATATCTAATGAATCATTACTATTTGGTATAACTCTTAATCTTATTGAACTATCAGGAATAATAGAAATTGTATCTGTTTGCTTATATATATTTATTACTAATAAAAGAAATAAGACTAGAAATATTTTCTTCTTCATTGTATCACCTATTTATATATTGTTATTATTTACAAAATATTAAACAAAAAAAATAAGATTTCTCTTATTTTAATTTTTGTTTAAGTTTAACATAACAAATATTACCATAATTAAATTTATTATATTTAGAAGACTTTTCTTCACACAACTCTTTTAATTTATTTAACCTGTCAACATCCAACAAATCAATAATTGTTTCTACTACTGATACAGAAAATAAATCTTCACAAACTGCAGTTGGAGAAGTATTACTTCTAGTTTTATCATATAAATCAGTTATCATTTCAATAGCTTGATTATAATATAATGGAGAAAAATCCCCCTCCATTTCTATATTTATTGCAAATGGATCAAATCTATTCTTAATAGATATTAATTCAAGAAAAATATTACTGCTTAAAAAATCATACTTATAATATACCTTATATTCCTTCAATAACCTATTCTTATATTTTTTCTCATACTCATTCGTAGTATAAGTAGCTTTAATTTTTGTTATTACTTTTCTCGTAGCTTCAAGATAAATCATTCCCATTGCTTCATCATAATAATCATCCAATTCTTCTGGATAATCATTATCAATATATTTTTCTTCATCTGGTTCATCATCTTGATAAATTTCATCAAATATTTCTTCCGAAACAACCTCATCCTGCTCTTCTTGAGAATAATCCTGAGCACATTTTTTGTTATAAACAAATGCTACCGCATTCATTGCAGCCGTATAATAATAATAACCGTCTAAATTGGTTTTTATCTTAATATTTATCTTTCGAATCATCTCTTGTAAAGTTTCAATCGATTGATTTTGACAAAAAACAACCGAACTCTCTACATTCTTATATAAAGTTATTAAAGTGTCATTATACTCTTTACTATCTTCTTTATCATTTTTTGATAAACAGAATAATTCTTCATAATTGTCATCAATTGACTTAGTTATTTCAAATAACTCTTCTAAACATAAATCTACAGACATAATAAATCCCCCTAAATAAAATTTATCATATTTTAGTTAATTTGACAATATAAAAAGTAGTTTCTTTAAACTACTTAATATTTGTTATAAATATAAATCTATCTCTATCATTATAATCTTTTTCTATAGAAACAGTTATATCACTTAAATTATCTTTGGCATACTCTTCAATATATTTTCCTTGTGTATAACCAATTTCAAAGCATATAAGATATTTATCATTAGTTAAATAATTAATATTATCTATTATTTTTTTGTAGTAATAAAGTCCATTATCATCAGCATATAATGCTATATTTGGTTCATTATCCTTTACCATATCCATAATAAGTTCATCCTCTTTAATATACGGAGGATTAGATATAATTACATCATATTTCTTATCCTTGTAAGTAGTCATATCTGCCAACATAAAATTTATATCAACATTATTTATTTTAGCATTATCTATAGCAACAGATAATGCCTCTTTAGAAATATCAATCGCATCAATTATAGAATTAATTTCCTTTTTTAAAGAAATAGCAATACATCCACTACCAGTACCTAATTCTAAAATCCTAATTAACTTATTATTAAAATATTTATTTATTCTTTTAATAGTTTTATCTACCAACAATTCCGTTTCAAATCTTGGTATTAAAACATTTTTATCTACTTTTATAATATTTCCATAAAAGTCAACATTCCCTACGATATATTGAACAGGAATACCTTTCTTTAATAAAGCAATCCCCTCTTCAAGTTTATCTTTTTCTAAATATTTTCTTAAATATGCCACTTGCTTTTCTTCATCAGTCATTTTTATATCTCACTATTTTCCAATTTTCTTTTTTGATCTTCATTAATCAAAGCATCTATTATAACTCCCAAATCACCAGCCATAATACGATCCAAATTCATAGAAGTAAATCCAATACGATGATCCGTTACTCTATTTTGCGGATAATTATATGTTCTTATCTTCTCAGAACGGTCTCCAGTCCCTATCTTACTTTTACGTTCCTGTTGATTTGCTGCCTCTTGTTCTCTTAACTTAAGATCATATAATCTAGTTTTTAATATTTTAAAAGCCTTTTCCTTATTCTTAATCTGACTACGTTCTGTTTGCGAATATACAATTATACCTGTAGGAATATGTGTAAGTCTTACTGCAGAATCCGTTGTATTTACTCCTTGTCCACCACATCCACTACTTCTTGTAATATCTATTCTTACCTCAGACTCATCTAATTCATAATCAAATTCTTCTGCCTCAGGCATTACTAAAACCGTAGCAGTTGATGTATGTACTCTTCCCTGTGATTCAGTTTCAGGAACTCTTTGCACCCTATGAGCACCAGATTCATATTTTAATTTAGAATAAGCCCCTTCACCCTTTATCATAAATTCTATTTGAGAGTATCCACCAGCAGTACCAGGCTCTTCAGATAATATCTCTATTTTCCAACCAAAATTATTTACATAATGATTATACATATCAAATAAATCACCCGCAAAAATATTAGCCTCATCACCACCAGCTGCTCCACGTATTTCAACAATAACATTTTTCTCATCATTCGGATCATGTGGTAATAATAATATTTCTAATTCACCCTCTATTTGTTCCTTTTCTTTATTCAAATTAGATATCTCTTCTTTAGCAAATTCCTGCATTTCCTTATCATTTAACATTTCCTTAGCTGCCTCAATATCCGATAAAATTCTTTTATATTTTTGATATATATCAACCGTTTCTGATAATCTTCTTTGTTCCTTTGATAATTCAGTCATCTTCTTAATATCCTTGATAGTCTCATCTTTAGTAAGTTCTTCAGTTATCTCATTATACTTATTTTGAATTGCTTCCAAACGATTAATCATTTAAATCAGTCCTCTCTTGCGGTATAAGTATATCATAAATATATATTTTCTTCAATTTATTTTAACAAATTTATTTGAAAAGTAAATAAATGTTTGCTATAATTATTTTAGGTGATAACTATGGCAGAAAGAATTATTTTTCATATAGATTGTAATAATGCTTTTTTATCTTGGACCGCCGTTAACATGCTTCATAACGGTAGTAAAACAGATATTAGAAATAAATATGCCGTCATCGCAGGAAACGAATCAGAAAGAAAAGGAATCGTCCTAGCAAAAAGTAATCCATGTAAAAAACGTGGCATCATTACTGGAGAAACCCTATATTCAGCTAGAAAAAAATGCCCCTATTTAGAAGTTTATCACCCAGAATATAAAATATATAAAAGATACTCTGATATTATGTATACTTATCTATGTAATTATACGAATAAAATAGAAAGATACTCAATAGATGAATGTTTTATCGACTTCAGTGATTCAATTAAATTATATGGCGATCCAATAAAATTAGCCTATAAAATTAAAGATGATATAAAAAACAACTTTGGATTTACCGTTAATGTCGGAGTTGGCAATAATAAACTATTAGCAAAAATGGCTAGTGATTTTTCTAAACCTGACAAGGTACATACACTATTTACTAATGAAATCACAACAAAAATGTGGAACCTAGATGTATCCGATTTATTTATGATAGGAAAAGCCAGCAGTAAAAAATTACATGAATTAAATATAAACACCATTAAAGATCTTGCTAACACTAATGTAGATTTTTTAGTAAAACACTTCAAAAGTATGGGTAAAATGATGTGGGAATATGCCAACGGAATTGATAATTCTATCGTAGAAAGCGATTATAGTAATCCCAAAAGCATATCCAATTCCCTAGTATTACCATATAATTACACAAAAATTAATGACATATATTTAGAACTTAAAAAATTATCCTTCTCCGTAGGGAAAAGACTAAGAGATAAAAAAATGTATACATCAAGTATATCTGTATATGTAAAATTTCATGATTTTACAAAAATAAACAAACAAATAACTCTCGATAATTTAATTAATAGTGACAATGAAATATACGAAAATGTAATCAAAATATTTAATAAACTATGGAATGAAGATAGCGATAAAAAAGTCAGATCATTAGGAGTTGCTCTAAACAACTTAACAGATATTTACAAAGTACAATTATCCATTTTTAATATGTCCAATAAATCAGTTAAAACAAAAGATAATTTACAAAAAACAATTGATGAAATCAAACATAAATACGGAGATAAATCCATAACATATGCAGATATGTTAAAAAAATAAAATTAGATACCATATATTTATGTTATAATAATTTTACACATAAAAATAGAAAGAAGGATAAACATGAATGAATTTATAATAAACGAAATTGCCAAAGATTTAAACGTAGATATTAAATATGTAGAAAACGTTTTAAAAATGTTAGAAGAAGGAAATACAATTCCATTTATCGCTAGATATAGAAAAGAAGCTACTGGTGCAATGGACGAAGAAAAGATCAAATTAATTGATGATCAATATCAATATCAAATTAATTTGGCCAAAAGAAAAGATGATGTAATTAGATTAATTGATGAAAAAGGAATGCTTACTGATGAATTAAAAGAAAATATTCTTAAATGCAATAAATTAGTTGAAGTTGAAGACTTATACAGACCATATAAAGAAAAGAAAAAAACCAAAGCTACTGAAGCCATTAAAAATGGATTAGAACCATTAGCTAAAATTATTATGTCTCAGCCTGATAAACTAGATATTGATAATGTATGCCAAAAATACTTAAACGAAAATGTAAAAACTATTGAAGACGCAATTACTGGAGCTAAGTATATCATTAGCGAATGGATTAGTGATAATGCTTTTTATAGAAAATGGATAAGAAATTATTTTTATCGCAATGGCATTATTTGTTCTAAACTAAAGAAAAATGCTATAGACGAAGGAAAAACCTATGAAATGTACTATGACTATAACGAAATGGTAAAAAACATTAAACCTCATAGAATTTTAGCTATCAACAGAGGAGAAAAAGAAGGTGTACTTAGCGTATCAATTGACGTAGATAATGATGCAATAATCAAATACTTAAAAGATAAATGTATTAAAAAAGAAAGTAATATAACAGATATAATAATTGATGCAATAAAAGATAGTTATAAAAGATTAATTAGTCCATCTGTAGAAAGAGAAGTACGTTCTGATTTAACAGAAAAAGGTGAAGAAGCCGCCATTGACAATTTTGGAAAAAACCTCGAAGCTCTATTACTTTGCCCTCCTTTAAAAGAAAAAAATGTTCTTGCATTTGATCCTGGCTTTGTTAATGGATGCAAATTAGCCGTTATTGATTCCCTAGGAAAATATTTAGATTCAACAGTTATTAAACCCTTCTTAAAAGGAATCAGTGATGAAAGAATAAAAAATTGTAAAGAAAAAGTCGTATCTTTAATAAAAAAATATAATGTAGATATTATTGCTATTGGTAATGGAACTGCTTCAAGAGAATCAGAAAAATTTTGTAGTGAAATGATTAAGGAATATAATTTGAAATGTAAGTATATAATAGTTAGTGAAGCTGGAGCTTCAATATACAGTGCTTCACCACAAGCAATTCAAGAATTTCCTGATTTAGCTGTAGAAAAAAGAAGTGCCGTTAGTATTGGAAGAAGAATACAAGATCCTTTAGCAGAACTTGTAAAAATACCACCAGAGGGTATTGGGGTTGGTCTATATCAACATGACGTTTCACAAAAAAAATTATCAGAATCATTAGATTTTGTAGTTGAAAAATGTGTTAACAGTGTTGGCGTAAATATAAATACTGCTTCAGCTTCCCTACTTAAATATGTATCCGGTATCACTAAAAAAGCTATTGATAAAATTATTGAATATAGAGAGAAAAATGGAAAAATTTTATCTAGAGAAGAAATCAAAAAAAAGAAATTACTTAGTGATAAAACCTATGAACAAGCTGTCGGATTTTTAAGAATCACTGATGGAAACAATATTCTTGATTCCACAGCTATTCACCCAGAAAGCTATGACATTGCCATAAAACTATTAGAATTATTAAATGAAAACATTTCTAGTATTGGTACTTCTACATTAATTGATAAACTTAACAAATTAAATATTGATGAATATAAAGAAAAATTAAATACTGATATATATACTCTTGAAGATGTAATATCATCATTAAAAAAACCTAATCTAGATCCAAGAGATGAAATGCCACAACCCATTTTAAAAAGTGATGTTTTAGATATTAATGATTTAACTATTGGTATGAAACTACAAGGTACCGTTAGAAATGTTGTTGATTTTGGATTATTCATTGATATTGGTTTACACAATGACGGTCTAGCTCACATATCTAAATTAAGTAATAATTATATAAAACATCCTGGTGATTTATTCCAAGTTGGTGATATAGTTGATTGTTATGTTGATGAAATCAACAAAGATAAAGGCAAAGTTAGCTTGTCATTAATCAAAAATTAATTAAAAAAAATTAATAAAAACAGTTGACAAAAGTAGGCATGTATACTATAATTTATATTGCCTACTTGATTTGCAGATGTAGTTTAATGGTAGAATAAGAGCCTTCCAAGCTCCTGACGGGAGTTCGATTCTCCTCATCTGCTCCATAAGATAAAATCGTCGCACTAATGTGACGTTAATGATTAAATCAATCTGAAAAGATTGATTTTTTTGTGCATTATTGCAAAGAAATGTGTGATACGATATGATTAAAATAATTAAAAAGAAAATCAATATGAGTGATGAACCCAAAATCGACAAATTAATTTACCGAATTCCTACATTTTATTTTACCATTTACACCGAAGTTAAAGAAGAACCAAAACCTAAAAAAGAAGAATATATTATTTAGAATATTGCTAAGGCACTAGAAGAAAATATTGAATGCTTAATGAAAGTAAAAGATATGGAAATAGACCTAGGTTTCAAGAAATGCTTAATGATGTTAAAACAGGTAAAATAAATTATATAGTTGCTTATAAGTTAGATAGAGTCACTCGTTCCGTTCGTGACCTAGAAGAACTAATTAATATCCTAGAAAAATATAATTACTATCTTGTATGTGATAGAGATGATGTTAACACTAGTACTGCTAATGGAAGATTCTTTGTAAGAATATTAACAGTTCTTTCACAACTAGAAATTGAAATCGTATCAGAAAGAACAAAGTTTGGTCTTAATGGTGCGATAAAATCTGGTCATTTACCTGGTGCTGTATCCCTTGGATATAAAAAAGATGAAAATAAAAAAACTATCATAGATGAAACAACTAGGCATATTGTTGAAAGAATATTTAATCTTTATTTAGAGGAAAATAGTTATCAACAAATATCTAATATTTTTAATAAAGAAAAGAAAAAGCATTAAGTAAATCTTGGTATGATACAGATGTTGAAAAAAGGTTAATTGAAAAAGTAAATTAAACAATTCAATATACTTATACAATACAATTTTGTCTTTAATTCTTTTTTCTATCAAACTTAAACATATTAATTGTTATTATAATTACTTCATATTATAATATATTTTTGATATTTTACTTGTACATGAAGAAGATATTGTTTTGTGAATACAAGTAATATTTATCAAATATATATTAGTCTATCTAAAAGAATAAGAATTGAAACAATTATAATTTAATTAACAAAAATGTTTTAAAATTAATAATTTTCTAGTATAATATATTTAAGGAGGAACGATTATGTCTAAAAACGACAAAAAAAGAAGGATTATTTTTGAAATAATAGGAGGTTTTATATTACTTGCAATAATTATTTTTTTAGTATTTTTTTTGAATCGTAAATATGAGGTAAGTTTTTATCTAGATAATGGTTCAGATGTTCAGGTAGTATATGTTAAACATAATAAAATAATAAATTCAAGTGATATTAAAGGTAAGGAAGATTTAGGAGAATCATTTGTTGATTGGTATGAAATTGTTGATGTTAAAGATGGAAAAGACATTTTATCAGAAAAACCATTTGATTTTAAAACTAAAATTAATAGAAATATTAAATTAAAAGCTGTTTTTAATGATGATGCAAAAACAATTACTATTAAATTTGATTCAAAAGGAGGAAGTGAGGTTAAAGACATTGTTATTCATGAAAACGTTAAATTAAAACTTCCAACTGAGCCAAGTAAAGCAGGTTATAAGTTTGTCGGATGGGAAGATAAAAATGGAACACCAATTTATAACGATGCTCTATTAAGTGAAGATACAACTCTATATGCAAAATGGGAAAAAATAGAAAAAAATAAAACTACAACTAAAGAACAAACACAAACAAATAATAAAAATACAGCATCTTATTATTGTGAAAGTGGTTATGTTTTAAATGGAACTAAATGTACTAAAACTGAAACTAAAAATGCAACTGGTAGATGTCCACAAGGTTATAGTGCAGGAGCATGGGATAATGATTATTGTACAACTGAAATAGATGTTGAGTATGAATATGTTTGTGAAGATCATAATAATGGATATTACAAAGGAAGCAGTGCTGTATTAGATGAAGATACAGGAAAGTGTTATTATATTAAAGATGGAAGAAGCGAAGAAAGATATTGTACTATGCATGGAAGAGTTTACTACGAAGGATATTGTTATCATGCTTCATTTGATGCTAAAAATGTTAAATATTGTCCTTCAGGAACATTAAACTCAAGTGGTATGTGTGAATTAAAAATGAAAAAAGTATTTAATTGCGAAAACGGATGGACATTGAAAAATAAAAAATGTACTAAGACAACAGTTGTAGATGCTAAGAAAAAATAAAAATTTTAAAAAATAATGTAAAAAAATCAAGGCCTAATGAATAATCTAGTTCATCTAATCCTTGATTTTTATTGTTTAATTTACTTTTTCAATTGAAATATATTTAAATTAGTATAAATATTTATATTAAAAAAATTATAATATGTGTTATATTATTAATAGATTGATTTAATCAATTACTTGTTTTTGTTTCTATTTTTCGCAAAATGCCCCATGTCATAGAGTCGTAGGTAAAAACGGAGAAATGGTTGGTTATGATGGAGGAATTGATAACAAAATTAAACTATTGGAACACGAAAAAAAGAGATAACAAAGATCTCTTTTCATTATTTATTATCACTTAACATATTTTTATTAAACAAATATGTTGATAATATAAAAGTTATAACCGTATACATAACTACTATAATTATATTTCTTGGAGTTATAATACTTACATTATTACTTGATATACCCCTTATTAATGTTACAACACTCTCAAATGGTAAATATTCACAAATTCTTCTAAAACCATCTCCTAGCATATCTTTTGAAAAATACATACCACTTGTAAAACATACTAATTGAACAATAATACTAGATACTCCAGAAGCTGACTTTTCAGTACAAATACTCCCTATTAAAATACCTAATGATATAAAAAGAATAGCTATTATAGCAACAATAAATATTGATACAATTATATATACCGAAAACTCAAGTCCTAATATAATTGAAATAACATAAATAAGTATTGACTCAATAATTATAATAGGAATTGTAGAAATAATATATCCCATAATAAATTCTACCGATTTCATTGGACTAACTCCTAGTCTAATCAAAAGTGCTGTTGTTCTATCTTTAGCAACCAAAATAGATACAAACATAGTTATAAAAGATAAACTAAAAACAATTATTCCTGGAGTAAAATTCTGCAACTTATAACTTTCATTTGGTATTTTAAATTGTTGAAATATATATAATAAAAATATTGGTAAAATAATTGAAAATACAATACTTAATGGATCTCTAATTAATTCTTTTAAATTCCTTTTAGCAAAATTTATTGTCCTCATATTTTACCTCCTGTAGCTATTTTTACAAAAGCATCTTCCAAAGTATTAGTCTTTGTTTTCTCTTTTAAAGCTTTCGGAGTATCTTCATCTAGTAATATACCATCTACGATTATACCTATCTTATCAGATAAATGTTCTGCTTCCTCCATGTAATGTGTTGTTAAAATAATTGTCATCTTACCTTTTTTACTTTCAATTATTTTCCATAATTCTTTTCTTGAAATTACATCAAGTCCTAAAGTTGGTTCATCTAGAAATAAAATTTTTGGATCATTTATTAAAGACATCGCAATAGATAGTTTTCTTTGCCATCCACCAGACAATGTTTTAGCTTTTTGATTCATAATTTTACTTAAATCAAACATATCTACTAATTCTTTTATTTTTTGTTCTTTATTCTTTATTTGATAGGCTCCAGCAATAAATTCCAAATTTTCTCTCACTGTTAAATTTGGAGCTAATGAAGTAACTTGTGGTGAAATATTAATTATTTCTTTTATTTTTTGTTTATTTTTTTTCATATCAAACTTATCAATAATAATATCTCCCTCAGTTGGAACTATTAAAGAAGATAACATTTTTATCGTCGTAGTTTTTCCAGCACCATTTGTTCCAAGTAATGAGAATAGTTCACCTTCTTTTATTTTTAAATTTAAATTAGATACAACTGTCTTATCTTTATACTTCTTTGTTAAACCTTTTGTTTCTATTGAATACATTATTATTCTCCTTTAGAAAAAACTTTTGAAGTTAAATCTTCAATAACATCTGATTTTACTAGTGCTATCCCCTGAGCTTTATCACAAAGAACAACAATCGAATCACCTGGTTTAATTCCAAACATATCTCTAGCTTCTTTAGGTATTACAATTTGTCCTTTTTCACCAACTTTACATATACCAACATATTTGTCTTTTTCCATAACTCACCTCACAGTTATACATTTCATACTTATTATACCAGTAATACTTTGTTTATGCAAGAATTATAATTAATTTTATATTTTATTTATTATTCTATCTACCTCTTTTTTAATATTATCTTCATTAATAGAAAGTTTTATTTGATGATTTTCCATCAATATTTTTCCATTAACAATTGTCGTATCAATATTACTTGCATCTACATTATGAACAATATTTGTTATTAAATCCGGAGATGGATATGTCTCTGTACTATCTAAATCTATTATTATGATATCCGCCTTTTTGCCTGGAGTAATACTACCTACCAAATTACCAAGTCCTAATGCTTTAGCACCATTTATTGTTGCTATTTTTAATACATCATATGAAGAAAATATTGTCGGATCTTTATATATACCTTTTTGTAATAAATCCACATAAGACATATGTTTAAATAAATTTAAATTATTACCACTACCTTGTCCATCAGTACCCAAAGTTATATTTACATATTTTCTATATTTAGTAATATCAGCAATTCCACATCCAAGATTTAAATTACTAATTGGATTATGAACAAAACTAACATCTCTATTCTTTAATTCCTTAAGTTCTAAATCACTAATATATGTAGCATGTGCCAATATTAATTTATTTTCTAAATAACCTAATTCCTTTAACAATGCCACAGGAGATTTATGATATTTATTTTTAATATTATTTACCTCATCTAAATTTTCACAAAAATGAATATGAATTGGAAGCTTTAATTTCTTTGCTAAATTAGCACACTTTTTTAAATATTCATAACTACATGTATAAATAGCATGTGGCGCAACAGAAAAAGTTATCAAATCTTGTGAAGCATTCTCATTATATAATTTTAAAAATTCTTCAATTCTTTTATCACCACCACCATCACTATCCATAAGACATCTACTAAAAAGTGATCTTACCTGACATTCTTTAATGGCTTTCAAACTACCATTGCAATTATAATACATATCATTACTCGTAGTAGTACCACTTTTTATCATTTCTATACAAGAAAGCATCGTTGTATAATAAATATCATCATCTGTTAGCTTATCTTCAATAGGCCAAATTTTTTCTTGTAACCATTTATCCAATGTTAAAGAATCATTCGTTGCCCTAAATACACTCATTCCTAAATGAGTATGACAATTAATTAACCCTGGCATTACTACCTTATCCGTCGCATCTATTAACTTGTCATATTCTCCTTTATACTCATTTGTTAGTTCTTTTATCGTATCATTTGAAATTACAATATCTAATTTTTCATATTGCTTATCTCTTGTATCATCCATCGTTATAACTGTAGCATTTTTAATTAATGTAATCATTTTATCACCAAGCAAATTATATCATAAATAAAAAAAATAAGCTATTATTTAAATAGCTTATAATTATTTTCTTACTAATATTCCTCTAAGAATAGAACTTACTTTTGATAAAACTTTTCCAGTTACTTCAGCTGCCTCTTCACCAGCATATTTCTTTACATATTCAGTACCTTCTTCGGCATGCTTTTCAAAGTATTCAACACCTTCTTCAGCATTTTTTTCTAAATAGTCTTTCCCTTCAGTCCAATGTTCTTCGAAATATTCCTTTCCATCTTCAGCGTGTTTTTCAAGATATTCAACGCCTTCATTTATTCTATCCTTAATCATTTCTTGATGGTCTTGTGCTGGATTTGATGTAACTAATGATCCCATTAACCCACTTAATAATAATAAATTCATAATTCCTCCTTAAACATGCTTTTTTAAACACATTATTAGTATACCAAAATATATTTATTTTTTAAATATTTTTTATTTATTTTACCTATTTTGACAACTTATTGACAATCTTTTTCTTTACATACATCTATCCACTTAACATATGGTACAACTTTTTCAAGTTCTTCTAAAGATATCTCTATAGCATTATGATTGCTACCACATGCTGGAAATACTGTTTCAAATCTCTTTAATGATACATCTAAATAAATTTTTATTTCTTCATTTATAGCAAACGGACACACTCCACCAACTGGATGACCAGTAACCTCTTCAACAATATCATTTGGTAACATATGAGCCTTTTCTTTAAACTCGTCACGGTATTTCTTATTATCTATCTTTACATCCCCTGCCATAACTATTAAAATATAACCATTTTTTGTTGTAAATGATAATGTTTTTGCTATTCTTTTTTCTTCACAATGTAAATTATCGGCTGCTTCCTTAACCGTAGCACTTGGTGTATCAAACGTTACAATACGTTTATCCATATTATATTTTTTTAAATACTCTTTTACTTTTATTGCGGACATAATTACTCCTTACTACAATATCTCTTTTAATAGTTTAACTACTTCGTTAACTACTGAGATTTTATTATCTAATCTATTATTTTGTTGACATTTATTTATTTTATGATAAAATTTCTTCTTATTTCTATCATAAATACTTATATACACTAAATCATTTTCTCCATACGGATTCTCTTCATCCACTACACATAATTTTCCAGTTACCCCAATTCCATAATCAGAATCAGTATAATTAGCAATTACCATACTCATCTCATCTGCTACCTGCTGACTATACACAGTATATTCCTCAATTACTTCTTTAGATATACCCATTTTAATCTTAAATTCATTTGAATATGTTATAGCAGAATATTTAATTACATTACTTGCTCCCTCAATATTCGTTATTTCATTAACTATTGCTCCACCAGTACATGATTCCATAGTAGATATAGTTTGTTTTTTTGTTTTTAATATTTCAACTATTTCTTTCATATTTAACCTTCTTTTTTTATATTAATAATAGTATATTTATTTTTATATTTTGTCAAGATTATTTATATCTTAACTTACCATTTTTTAATAAATTCAACATATTAGTATTCTGAATACCTGTACCAGTATAATTATTTATACCATTTAGTTTAGCTAATTTAGAACGATATTCATATGAAGAATCAACATTTATTTCTTTTAAAGCATCTACAATAGAAAAACCTTTATATTTAGAATTAGACAAATATTTATTAGTATCATTTACTATACACGAATCATTTATCCAACCAATATTTCCATTATCTAATAAATATGGATTTCTAGCACTTGGTATCACTCTAGTAATTTTTCCCTCCGTAATACTTGGAGTTAATTTTTCACTACTAGTACTTGATATATATACTGCATTTATTTTTACATAATCGCCTATCTTATACTTAGTTGTCACCGTTGACTTAGAAAAATCACTATCCAAATATTTTATTGGATCTACTTTTTGATTACCATTAATTACTTCAAAATGTAAATGTTTTCCATAAGCATTACCACTATCGGACATCATGCCAATTACTTCACCTTTTTTTACTTTAGTTCCATTTCTCTTTGGCAATCCTTTTGACATATGGGCATACAGTGTATAATAACCATTTCCATGATCTATTTTAATAAAATTACCATAAGATTCATTACCTCTGCTTCCTACTAAATTATTATATCCATCTTGACTATTAACAATTACCCCATCACTATGTGCTACCACTTCATCAAGCGTAGAATTTTCTCCAACAAGATCCATTGCCGGATGATTGCTACTAAAATTTTGGGTTATTTTACATTTCCCTTTTTTTAAAACTCTACAATTAATAATATCACCCCTCTCTGTATATAATATTCACTTATTACTCATTTAGATATTATAAAAGAATATAAATTACATATTTAAATATAAATAATATGCAGCTTTATATTCTTTATTTAATATCTTATTAATACCTGGAGTTATCTTTTTACTATTTAAACAATTATAAATATATATTACTCTCTCCCTACTATTTATTAAACTATTATTCTGATTATAGTCATTCATTTTCTCTTTAAGAATACTATTAAATTTATCTATCGTATATATTTGACTATCATCTATATTAAAAATCATTCCTAAATATTCAATCGTATCTATATAACTATTTATCGTCTTAAAAACTTCATTTTTCACATATATTTTATCTAATTCCTTAAAAGTATATTTTTTACCATATAATTTTTTAAACACCTTCATCGTATCATTATATCCATATCTAATATTTATCTTAGCTTTTTGTGCATTAAATATTAAAGGAATACCAACATTATTATTTGGTGATATATATATAATCTTTTCTTTTTTTGACGGTCGATATATTTTTTCAACAGTACTAATATTAACAATAATAAACTTCTTAGCTCCCATCTTTTTAGCTAAATCTAATGGTACAGTATCTCTATATCCCCCATCAATATATGTATTTTCTCCTATTTTTTTTAATTTAAATACCGGAAAAACTGTCGATGAAGCAATAATATAATCAATCAATTTATTTTTAGGAATTTGACTCTTAGTTAATTTAACTGTTTTTAATGTCGGATATTTAACTGTTACCAAACCATAATCAATATCAGAATTATATATTTTATCTAAATCAAGACATTTTTTTAAATTTTCTAACAAATTACTAGGTTCAATTCCCCCAGTTATTGAAGACTTTAAATATTTTTTTAACAATTCTTTGTTATTATTATTATCAACAGTTATTGGAAATACCGTTTCTAAATCTATATTTTTCCATAATTCCTCGGCTTCTTTTAAAGCTCCTTGGGTATATAACGCCCCATTAATAGAACCAATTGAAGTTCCTGTTACAATATCACACTTAATATTTAACTCTTCAAGAGCTTTCCATACCCCAATTTGATATGCTCCCCTTGCTCCACCTCCGGATAATACTAAAGCTTGTTTCATCATACTCTCCTTTTAAGTATTATATCATGATTAACTTATTAAAAAAATTAAATTAAAAAAGCTAAGAAAAATTCTTAGCTCTTGTGTAAACTTATCTATTATCATTTAAATAGTTAATATCTACTTTTCCAACCCCAGATTCAACAGTAACTAGTGAAGAACCATTACCTATTACTTCATTACTCTTAATTGTTTCACCAGCTACAGTAGTTTTACCAATACCTGTTTCTACCTTTAGTTTATAATCTGCTTCATCTCCAACTAAATTTAATTTTAAATAACCTGCTCCCGTTTCTATTTTACTAATACCGGTCAATTTAGAAGTAATATCTATTTTTCCAGCACCCATATCTAATTCAAAATTATTAATATTACCATTATCAATTCTTAACTCTCCAGCTCCTGTCTCAATAGATGCTTCATACACATTAATATTTTTTATAATATTCTGACCAGCACCAAGTTCTAAATCCAATTTAGTAGCTATAACATTATCGATATTTACATTTCCAGCATCTGTCTCTATCTTAACATCTTCATAATTAACATTCTCTGGTAAATAAATTATCAAAGTTTGTGGTGGTTTGTTTGTTAAAGAATTCTTTTCTTTTAATACAATTCCTTTATTAGAAACCTTACATGTAACATTATTACCACTTGTTTCTACCTTAAAACTAGAACCTGTTTTTATTTCAAGGTTACTTTTATTAAGTTCAATTTTTATATCTTTAATATTTTCAGTATCACATAAAACTTCTCTTAATTCCTGACTATTTTCTGATTTAATTAATCCAAGTGGTGTTGCTAAAAAATACAAAAGCATCATAACACCATAAGTAATTGATACAATTAAAAATACAGCAAAAGCCAGTGAAAAGTATTTTATCATTTTTTGAATAGATGTCATTTAATATCTACTCCTCCAAAGACACAACTAGCATTTATATATATTGTATGTTTCTTTTCTTTATCATCCATTAATTGTTTCTTATTACTTGCCCCGCCAAAAATACTAGTAGATTTTATTTTAACATTTACATCATCTGGAACAATTATATCAATACCACCAAAAATAGCCGTAGCATTAATTACAATATCCCCTTTAATAACACCATTTCTTAAATCATATTCAATACCACCAAAAATAGCATTTAGTTCCAAATTATTTATTTTTTCCTTATTAAGTTTAATATTTTGACTTGAAAATGTAGAACAAACTGATGTCTTCTCGTTATCATTACTATTTATCTTTTTTATAGCCACATCCGTCTTCGAATCCTTATTACCTTTTAATATTATAGACAAACCAATAATTACTAATATTAATGGAGCTGCTAATTTCCAAATAATATCAAAACTAATAATACCTTGAGCATTTAATAACAAAGCTACCCCAATTAAAAGTCCTATAATATCTCCAGTTTTATCTTCGTTATTTATAAGTCCTATCAAACATGGAATTATTATAATTAAAGTCCACCATCCATCAAATAAGATATTAAAACTAACTATATCTAATGTATTTAATCCAATAGATAAACCAATCAAAATAAATAATAATCCCCATATTAAATTACTTGTTTTTTTCATTTTTATCTCCTCCTAACTACTCATCTATATTTATTAATTCATATTCTTTATTACCAACATGAAGTTCATATGCACTATCTATTGTATGAAGACCATTTCTTGATTCAATTCTCTCTATCAAATGATCTTTACCTGGATCATTAGAATTATATACTAAATCAACACATGCCTGATCAATAGCAACAGGATCTGTTGATGCAAGTATTCCAATATCCTTCATACAAGGATCCTCTGCTACAGCACAGCAATCACAATCTACAGACATATTTACCATAACATTAATATAAGCAATTTTTTTATCAAAATAATTAACTACTGATGATGCCGCATCAGCCATTGATTCTAAAAATTTATCATGATCAGCAGTCCATAACTTTTCTGGATCACCAGCACCATGAATATATGCTTTTCCATATGAAGAAGCACAACCAATTGATAATTGTTTTAAAGCTCCACCATAACCACCCATCGGATGTCCTTTAAAATGTGATAATACTAACATAGAGTCATATTTTTTAATATTTTTCCCCAAATAGTTTTTCTTAATTATTTTACCATTCGGAATATCTACTTCTAAATCAGGTCCAGTTGCATCAAGTAAATCAACATTATAATATTTAGTCCAACCATGATCCTCCAATAATTTTTTGTGTTTTTCTGTTACGTTTCTAGCACCATCATATGCCGTATTACACTCAACAATAGTTCCACCAACATAATCAATAATATCCTTAAAGTATTCTGGATGTAAAAAATTTTGATTACCAGCTTCACCTGAATGAACTTTTATAGCAACATTACCAACTAAATCCACATCTAATTTTTTAAATAATTCTACTAATGTACTTTTATCTAAATTTTTACTAAAATATACTTTGCTTTTCACATCTATCTCCTTTGATATAATTTTATCATATTTTTACTGTTTTTGTATCTTTTTTATTAAATATGTTATATAATCTTTATAGGCCGCTTTAGTTCAGTGGTAGAACAGAAGCATGGTAAGCTTCAGAGGACAGTTCAATTCTGTCAAGCGGCACCATTATTTGCCTATTATTAAAACTTATACTTATAAAGTACAAGTTTTTTCCTTATATTCATAAATTTACTTTATAACATGTTATATACATACTTATTAATACAAATAATTATTTTTGTATATTGATAATATTTATTTATTTTGTTAAAATTATGTTAATAATATAAGTGGAGGTGATTTGATTGATTAAAAAGATAAACAAATTTGTTGATTTATCTATTATTGCATCTATAATATTCACTATTATAGGATTATGTCTAATTATTTTTCCTGATGTTTCTCTAAATATTATGTCTTATGTAATTGGAGGATTATTCTTAATATTTGGTATTTACTTATTTACAATTAATTATAATTCTTTAATCCTAACAGATATGATTTTCTTTGGAGTAATGATGGTTTTACTAGGAGTTATTCTAATTGTATATCCTAAATTAATAGCACAATTAATTCCTATAGTACTAGGTATTTGGTTTATTACTGATAGTATTGTTAAAATTAGAATATCACTATCATTAAAAGATTATGATGATACACCATGGGTATTAACTCTAATTTTATCAATTATATCTATGTTGTGTGGTGTAGTATTCATTCTTCATCCATTAGCTTCTTCAGAAGTTATTACAACATTTATTGGTGTACTAATAATGATTTATGCTCTATCCGATATAATAGATATGTTTATGTTTAAAAAACATATTAACGATGTAGTTAAATCATTTAAGAAAAATATCAAAGTTATTGATATGGAATAAATTTAAAAAAGCGTTCATTTCGATATGAGCGCTTTTTATTCTACAGTAATAATCGTATCAAGTTCTCCAGTTCCTGCTGGAATACTTAATTTAACAACAACATTTAATTTATTATTTTCTGATAAGAAATATTTAAGAGTATTGTTGTTAACAGAAGCCTTATAATTATCAATACTTTCATTAATACAAGTACTTAAATCATTTTTTGTATCTTTTAGCCTTTCTTTCAATGCACTAGTAATTGCACTTTCTATTTTTGAATCAATGTTTGTAGAACTAATATTAGCTAAAGTATAAACTTCTTCATATGATAATTCATTCCCAGTTATTAAATTAATATTATATGTGTAGTATTTTGGATGAACAACATCTGTTGATCCAACACCATAAGTTAAAACAACAGATAAATTATTACCATTAATATAATTTTTATAATCACATTCATCTACATAAGATGTTTTATTGCTTAATCCGTCATTATATACTTTAATTGCCTCATCAAAAACCTGACTTATTTCATTATTAGCTCTTTTAGCATATGTAGAATTAACATTAATATATGGTACTTTTATATCATCCGCATAATATGTATTATTATAAACAGTTGTATATGAATTAGCTGTAACATTCTTTTCGTATTCAGCATCATATATCCAATCCTTAGTATCATCTAGTTTAGTAACATTTGTATTCTCATCTTGTTTTTTATTAGATAATTCATTATCATTTTTTTCTAACTTATCATAAACAATATAACCTCCTAATAAAATTGTAATAATAATAAATAAAATTAATAAAACAATAAGTACTTTGTTTGACTTTTGATTCTCCATTAACATTCTCCTCTCCTACTATGCATTATACCACAAAAAATAGTTAGGATAGCAACATATTTTTAATAAAAAAATAACACTTTTTCAAGTGTATGGAAAAAGCATTATTTCTTTTCTTCAATTACTTTTGTATTAGCTAGTAAATCATGAATACCACGATTATCCTTACGAGTTATTACTAAAAATATTATTACAGCTTCCACTAGACTAATTAAAAAGCTAATTATATTATCGACTTTATTAAACGTTACCCTCGTAGCAGTAGCTAAAAATACTACATTAACTGCATTTAATAATACATTATTTACTATTAAGCTTCTCAATATATATTGAGCTATATTATTTCTCTTATCATTAGCAGGTACTATTCTTAATTTTAATATTTTCTTACCAAGTGTCTGTCCCTTTAAGAAAAATTGTAAAATACCAAAATATAATAATGTTACTGATAGCGTAATTATTGAATTACTAATACTCATCTTTTGCATCTTATAATTGTAATCCGCTGCCTTCTCAGTATAATATGTTGTTATTTTTTCTTTTTGTTTTGTTATTTCAGATTTATTAATTTTTGAACCGTCATAATCACTCTCAAAAAATGATTTAAAAGTCTTATTATCTGTCATTTTTTTATACTCTTCCTCGGTTATTTTATCATCTTTTATCGCATCATTTATTAAAACATTTATATTCGTATAATCTTTATATAATTCATTAAATTCTTGATACATATCTTGATATTCTTTTGTATTATTATTAATAAATTTTACATTAGATAAAAGTGTTGCTATAATTGTTACTACAATTATATCTATCATATAAGCTAAAATTCTTTTTAAAATAAATCTATAATTAATTTGGCTCTGTTGTTCCATTATACTTATCTCCTTTAAAACAAATATTCATAAATTTATTATAAATAATTATAAAAAATATGTCAATAATGCACGATGAATATGGGAAAATATGATATAATTATAATGGTAATACAAGGAGGTAATATGAACTTAAATGGATTAAATGATAAACAGTTAAAAGCTGTTAAGCATATAAATGGACCAATGCTAGTATTAGCTGGAGCTGGTTCTGGTAAAACAAAAGTTTTAACAAATAGAATTGCGTATTTAATAGATAATGGTGTCAGTAGCAGTAATATTTTAGCCATTACTTTTACTAATAAAGCTGCAAAAGAAATGAAAGAAAGAGTATATAAATTAATTGGTGATGATGCCAAAAACATCCAAATATCAACATTTCATTCTTTAGGGCTTAAAATAATTAAAGAGAATTACTCAAAACTAGGATATAAAAGTAATTTTGTAATTTTAGATAGTGATGATACTTTAACAGTTGTTAAAAAAATTATGAAAGATATGAATTTAAATCCTAAATTTTACAATGCAAGAGAAATAAGAAATAAAATTAGTTCTGCTAAAAACGAACTACTTAGTCCAGCAGAATATTCTAAAATGGAATATGATAAAAATATTATTTCTATATATGAAAAATATAATAAAAAATTACGTATCAACAATTCTGTAGATTTTGACGATTTACTAATTTTACCCATTAAATTATACAAAGAATATCCCGATACATTAAATTATTATCAAGATAGATATCAATATGTATTAATAGATGAGTACCAAGATACTAATGAAGCACAATATATATTTAGTAAAATGCTTTGTAATAAACATAGAAATATATTTGTTGTTGGGGACAACGATCAAGCAATTTATGCCTTTAGAGGAGCCAACTATAAAAATATTTTAAATTTTGAAAAAGATTATAGTGATTGTGTAGTAATCTTACTCGAAGAAAACTATCGTTCTACCCAAAATATATTAGATGCTGCTAATAGTGTTATTAAACATAATAAAATGCGAAAAGATAAAAATTTATGGTGTAATAATGATATTGGTAGTAAAGTACATTATATAAAAACTGAAAATGATAAAGAAGAATGTTTATATGTCTCTGATAAAATTAAAGAATTAGTTAAAGACGGTGTAAGCTATGAAGATATAGCAGTCCTATATAGAACTAATGCCCAATCTAGAATTATTGAAGAAGAAATGTTAAAAAATGGTATCCCTTATAGAATAGTTGGTAGTTTTTATTTCTATAATAGAAAAGAAATTAAAGATTTATTATGTTATTTAAGACTTATCAATAATCCCGATGATGATGTAAGTCTACTTAGAGTTATAAATACTCCAAAACGAGGAATTGGTGACAAAACAATTGAAAATCTTAATAATATCGCTAATAAAGCAGGTTTATCATTATTTGAAGCCATCAGTAGTGGTAAAGAACTAACATTCAAAAATTTAATTTTAGAAATGGCCAAAGAATGTGAAAATTTAACTTTAACCGAAATGGTAGAATTAGTCCTTAAAAAAAGTGGTTTAAGAGATGAACTTACTGGTGATAAATCTCTAGAATCAGAAATAAGATTAGAAAACTTGGAAGAATTCAAATCCATTACTAAAGGATATGAAGAAGAATACGGAGTTATATCTTTAAGTGATTTTTTAAACGAAGTATCCCTTGTTAGCGATATCTCAGAGCATCAAGACAGTAATAACAAAGTAAGTTTAATGACAATTCACGCCGTTAAAGGATTAGAGTTCGATAACGTATTTATCGTAGGTATGGAAGAAGGTATATTCCCTCATTATAATTCAATTAATGAAGGAACCATTGCTGCCATTGAAGAAGAAAGAAGACTTTGTTATGTTGCCATTACTAGAGCTAAGAAAAACCTATGGATGCTAAACGCCAAAAAAAGAATGCTATTTGGTAATACTCAAATGAATTTACCTAGTAGATTTATGGATGAAATAGATACAAAATATATGGATTGTGAAAATAATCGCAGTAACATATTTACCAAAACATCTAATTTTGTTAAAGGTAATATGTTTAGAAATGAAGATGTAACTTTTATTGTTGGTGACCACGTTAAACATGACGAATTTGGTGAAGGTGTTGTCGTAGCAGTCGATAAAAATTTAGTTACCATCGCCTTTCCACATCCATACGGTATAAAGAAAATGATGAGTAAACATAAAAGTATTACTAAGCTATAGTGAGCATGTGCTCACTTTTTTTAAATACGCATATAATATTATAGGTGAATAATATGAATTATCTCATGCTAGTTAATAAGAATAACTTATTAGATAGAACATATATACCTAGTAATTTAGTAAATAGTGAAAGTATTTATAAAGACAATGTTATGATATATCAAAAAGTATTTAGAATGTTTAAAATAATGAAATATTTTGCTTCAAGAAATAGATATAATATTGATATCATGAGCGGTTATAGAAGTTATGATTATCAAGACAAAATATACAACAAATTAGTAAATCAAAAAGGATTTAATTATGCATTTAGGTATATTGCTACAGCCGGAGCATCTGAACATCAAAGTGGTTTAGCTATTGATATCTGCATATACCGTGATAATAAATGCTATATAGAACACGAAATAGCTGATTTCGAAGAAATTAAATGGTTACATAAAAATGCTCATAAATTTGGTTTCATTCTAAGATATAAATTAAATAAAGAAGACATCACAGGCTATAACTACGAACCATGGCATTTTAGATACGTTGGTAATATGGCAAGTTATATTTATTATAATAATTTAGTTTTAGAAGAGTTATGATTTAATGATTAAAAAAATTGTGATATAATATTAATTGGTGGTTAATATGAAGAAGAAAATTTTGATATTAGTAAGCATTTGTTTAGTTATACTAATTGGTGGAATAATATATGATAATATAGCTAGTAAAACTTATTTTAACGAAATAAAATATAAAGATGTTATTAAAAAACTTGATAACAAAGATACTTTTATTTTATTAATTAGTCAAACTACTTGTACTCATTGTTTAGAATATAAACCAAAATTAGAAACAGTTGCTAATGATGAAAAAGTTAGTGTATATTATATTGAATACGATTTACTAAACAAAGAAGAAGCTGAAAACTTTAACAAACGTATAAGTTTTTCAGGAACCCCAACAACAGTATTCTTTAAAAATGGCGAAGAAAAAACTGCAGCTACAAGAATAAATGGTTCTGCTAGTATTGAAAAAATTAAAGCTAAATTAAAAAGTAATGGTTTTATTAAGTAACCATTACTTTTTTTATCGATCAATCATATGAATATTATCTAGCATTACACCAGTACCTTCAGCAACACATGTAAGTGGACTTTCAGCAGTAAATACTGGAACTTTTAACTCATGAGCAAGAATTTGATTAAAGCCATCAACTAGTGATCCACCTCCAGTTAAGACAATACCCTTATCAATAATGTCAGCTGACAATTCTGGAGGAGTTTGTTCTAAGATTCCTTTTGCCGCATGAATTATCGTATAAACACTCTCTCTTAATCCTTCTTCTACTTCTTCACTACTTAGTGTTATAGTATGTGGAAGTCCAGTAACTAAATCTCTACCTCTTACTTCCATTTTTTCATTTCTACTACCTGGAAAAACAGTGCCAATAGTAATTTTTATTTCTTCAGCAGTACGTTCTCCAACAAGTAATTTATATTTATCTTTAATATATTTAATAATATCATTATCAAAAGCATTACCTGCTACTCTAATTGAAGCACTCTCAACTATACCACCAAGTGATAAAATAGCAATATCAGTAGTTCCTCCACCAATATCAATTACCATATTTCCTGATGGCTTTGATATATCCATACCTGCACCAATCGCAGCTACCTTAGGTTCTTCTTCAAGAAATACTTTTTTAGCTCCAGTTCTCTCAGCCGCTTCTTTAATAGCATTTTTTTCTACCTGTGTTATATTCGAAGGACAGCATATTAAAATTCTAGGTCTTTGAAAAAAACTCTTTCCATTTACTTTTTTGATAAAATAATTTAGCATCACTTCGGTTGTTTCAAAATCTGCTATTACACCATCTTTCATTGGCTTAATAGCTTTTACTTTACCGGGTGTTCTTCCAAGCATTTCTCTAGCTTCTGATCCTACAGCAAGTGGCCTCTTAGTATCCGAATCAATTGCTACAACACTAGGTTCATTTAATACGATGCCTTGTCCTTTGATGTATATCAAAACATTGGCAGTCCCCAAATCTATTCCGATGTCTTTATTAAACATAAAATCACCCTCTCATTTTTTATTTTACCATATATTTACAGTTTTTTACAGTGTAATCTGTTTTTTTCTTAAAAATAGTTGCCTAGTTGACTCTCCCCCAAGTAAATGCCTTATTTTTATGTGTTCTTCCATTATCTTCTTTACTTTTAAATACTTCTCCTTGTCAATTAACAGTAATCTTTCATGAATATCTTTGTGAACCGTACTCTTACTTACGTTAAATATTTGTGCTGTTTTACGGATAGTATCTTTCGTATTTATTATATGATTGGCTATATCAAATACCCTTTTTGTTATAAATTTATTCAATGTCTTTACCCCTTCATTGAATTATATTATTTGAAAAAAAGGCATATGCCTATAATTCATCTTGACTTTTATTATATGATGTCTCTGGATCAATAAATTTTCCTTGATAACATAACTCAAAGTGAAGATTATAGTCCTTTGTATATATAGCATTTGTTCCGCTTTTACCTATTAATTCTCCCCTTTTAATCGTATCATCTTTTTTTACATTTACTTCTGATAAACTTTGATATGTACTAGTTAATTCATTACTATGCTTAATCTTAACAGTCTTCCCTAATACCTTATTATCACTTACCTCAATAACTGTTCCATCCAATACTGATACAACATCAAATACTTCTTTTAAAGTATAATCAGTACCTGAATTTTGCATATATGTCCCTTCATAATAAATTATTGAATTTTCTTGATTATTAGTTTCTGAATCTTTATTATAAAATGTCTTAGCAACAGTTACATTATTTGTTAAATATGGACGCATAATTGTCACTGGTTCATTTACTACAGGTACATACTCATTATCAGATACAATATCCTTATCTACATACTCCATCTGTTCATCAGTTGTAAATGTATTTTTATTTACTATTCTTTGTACTAAATATAAACTTGTTCCAAATACACATATTGCTAGTAAATAAATTGAAGGTACTACAAATTTTTTTAACTTTCTTGTTTTCATTTCGCTCACCTAATATAAGTGTGACCGTTTTTTTATAAAATATACTTAATTTTTTAATTTTTTTATATTTACATTCCGATAATAATGTTTCAAAATATCTTCATAGTTATATCCTTTTTTTGACATACCTTGTGCTCCATACTGACTCATTCCTACTCCATGTCCATAACCTTTAGTAGTTATTTTTACATTATCACCAAGTAGTTCTATTTCAAAATCAGTCGATCTAAGTCCCAATTTATTATATATATCTGTTCCAATAAATTCTTTACCATTAATACTAATTACTTGTATTCTTCCAGTATTACTTCTTTTAATTATTTTAATATTTAAATTTTTATTATATGGAAGAGATAACTTTTTATAAAATTCTGTTAAATTAATTGTTTTAGTTGTCAAATATGCCGAGGATACTTCTTTATCCCAAGGACTTTCAACACTTTTTAAATATTCACAATCAATATTAAACACAGCTTTACTATCCTCTGTATAACCATTACTCGTAGAAAAAAACATTGCATCTACAATTTCACCGTTATATTCAAGATATTCATCTATCGTAGCATTCACTACTTTTCTTAACTTATTAATATTTTTAACATAACTAATTCCCCATGCATCTTTTAAATAGTTTTCATCTAAATAAACTTGATTAAGAATACTATCAACAACATCATAATCATTATTTTTATTATACTCCATTTTTTTAAGAGCATAACTTCTAGAAGCCACAGCTTGTGCCTTTAAAGCCTCCTCATCAAAATTAATTGGCATCTCTCCGGCAAGTACCCCAACAACATATTGCTCAAGCGGTACCTTTTCTATATTATTCGTTTTTAATCTTTTTACCCTTATATATGTAGTATTTATATAGTTTAATTCTATTTCTTTATAGTTTTTATTATATATTATGACAATAAAAAAAGGAATAAAAATTAATAGTATTATGAATATAATTATTTTTTTCATATTACCTCTTTTCTTATACTTCCTTATTTTAAACTATTTAAAAAATCTAAGATAAAATTTGATGATAAGTATGTCAAAGACAACACTATTAGTATATACATTACACGAGCTTGATACATTCTATTCTTTTTAAAAATAGTATTTATATTTACTCCTTCCATAGCCCATATCACTATTACTAATACTATGCTATATAATAATAAATTATACATTATCTTCTATATCCTTAATTTTATTATTTCTATTTACATATCTATCTACGTTTGAAAATGGTGTTTCAATAAATGCCTTTACAACATCTTTCATTGTTTCTTTATCCATCTCTTCAGATAAAGCCATTACATTAGCATCGTTATGTGCTTTAGAAAGAATTGCTTCACTCTTCGTAGATACCTTAGCACAATATATACCCTTCATCTTGTTAAGAGCAATACTCATTCCTATACCAGTTCCACAAATTGCTATTCCAAGTGATACTTCCTTATCTAAAATAGCATCTCCTAGTTTTTTTGCATAGTCAGGAAAATCAGCTGGTTCTTCAGTGTTTGTTCCATAATTTATTACATTATATCCTAATTCAGTCAAATAATCTGTCAAAAAATGTTTAGCAGTTACACCTCTATGATCATTAGTTATTCCTATTTTCATTTTATTATCATTCTCACTTTCCATTCATTATCTATATATAATATATCACTGTGAATTTTATTTGTCTATCAAAAATATTTTAAAGTGTAAAATAAAGTGTATATTATTATTTATAAAACAAAAGAAGAAAGATTTTACTCTTCTTCTTGTTTTTCTAATTTAACTAATACTTCTCTCGGTTTAGAACCATTCGGAGGTCCTATAACACCTCTTTCTTCAAGCAAATCAATTATTCTTGCTGCCCTATTATAACCAAGTCTAAATTTTCTTTGAATTAATGAAGCACTAATTTTACCAGCACTAACAGCAAAATCTACTACTTCATTATATATCGGATCATCATATTCTTCATTTGATGCATAACCATCACTATCAGGAACACCTCTGCCACTATCACTTTCACTTCTATCAATAGTTAATGTCTCGTCATATATTGCTTTTTGTTGACCTATCGTATAATCAACTAATTTTTGCAATTCCTCTTCAGATACATAAGCTCCTTGAACTCTCATTGGAATACTCTCTCCCATTGGTAAAAATAACATATCACCTTTACCAAGAAGTTTTTCAGCGCCACCCATATCAAGAATAGTTCTTGAATCTATTTGAGATGATACTGCAAAACTAATTCTAGATGGAATATTAGCTTTTACTACACCAGTAATAATATCAGTTGATGGTCTTTGTGTAGCAACAATTAAGTGTATACCAGCAGCTCTTGCCATCTGAGTAATTCTCATAATTGAATCCTCTACTTCCTTAGCAGCTACTAACATCAAATCAGCCAACTCGTCAATGATAACAACAATATAAGGCAATTTTTGGTACTCCGTATGTGTTTCACAATATTTATTATAAGCCGTAATATTTTTATTTTTCGTATGTTCTAGCAATTCATACCTACGTTCCATCTCATGAACAATATTTTTAAGAGCAATTGAAGCTTTCTTCGCATCAGTAACAACAGGTGACAATAAATGTGGTATTCCATTATACATAGAAAACTCAACTTTTTTCGGATCCACTAACACTAATTTTACTTGATCCGGCTTACTTCGCATTAGTATTGATGCAATGATGCAGTTAATACATACTGATTTACCACTACCCGTAGAACCTGCTACTAACAAGTGCGGAGTTGAATTTATCTCACACCATTTAACCTTACCCATAATATCTTTACCAAGACCAACAGCAAGTAAAGTTTTCTCATTAATTTCTGGCATATTACTTAAAACTTCTTTAAATGATACACTTGAATTTACTTTGTTAGGAAGTTCAATTCCAATCGTATTCTTACCAGGTATTGGTGCCTGTATTCTTACATCTTTAGCAGCCATAGCTAGTGCAATTTCTCTCTGGATTCCTAAAAGTTTATTAACCTTCGTACCAGCCTTCAAATCTAACTCATACTGTGTAACAGTAGGTCCAATATTTACTTGAACTATCTTTCCAGAAATATCAAATACTTTTAATACCTCTTCCAATTTTTGAATATTTTCTTTAGCTCTAACTTCATTTTCCTTACTATTAACATTTTTCACTGTTTTTAAAAGATTAAGTGAAGGTAACTTATAATCAGTATTCTTTACCACTTCTTGAACCTTTTCACTATCATTTTTCTCATTACCAGTTTTAATTGGAATATCGTCATCAGTTTCTTTTTCTTGAATATTATCTTCTTTCTTATTAGTCAATTCATCAATTGAAGATATAACTATTCTCTTATCAGTAACCTCTTCTTCATTATCAGATTCTTCCTCATGTTTAGCTTCCTTAGTACGTTTTTTCAATTTTAATTTACTAAACATTGTTAAAACAGAAGTATTAAGCATTAAAATAAGTCCTAACACAATCATAGTAATAACAACTATAATTATTCCATCTGCAAACGCCCAATTAAACACATATACCAAAAGTGAACCAATAATACCTCCACCACAATTTTTAATTATATCAACAGATTTAAAAGCTAACATAATATTTTTAAAAGTTTCTGATATTATTTGCGTATCACTAGATAAATACTCTAAATGTAATAAAGTTAAAATAGCCATCACTATCAAACCAGCACCAATTGAAGTTCTAGATAATAACTTTGGAGTCTTTCTTTTAACAATTAAATAGACACCCAACACTAAAAAGGCTATTAATAATGGAAAATAGGCTACACCAACTAAGAAAACAGCAAAACTACGAATAAAATTACCTGCTCTACCATATCCTAGCATTCCAATTATTGAAAGTAATATCAATATTACTCCAATAATCTCATTACTATATTCAAATTTTTCTTTCTCTTTCTTTTGCTTTTTCTTTGCCATACCATCTACCTCACTTATACTAAAATTATAGCATTTTTACTATTTTTTGTAAAGAAAAAGACTATTTGTTAATCATAATTTCAATTATTATATTTACCAATTAAAAACATTTAAAATATTATTCAAAATTAGCCTAATTTATTAACAACTAGTTTACCGAAAATAAAATAAGCCACTCTCAAAGTATAATAAATTAAACTAAGTTTTTAAAAAACAATATACACTATAATGAGTATGGTGAGCGGTATTGAAAAAGAAAATTTTAAATAACTGCATCAAGAATATTAAAATAAATAAACCAGAACTAAATGAAGAACAAATAGAAATAATTGAATATGGATTAGAAAGTATATATTTAACTATTACCAAAATAGTTGTAATTGTGTTACTCTCAATAGTTCTAAATATATTTAAAGAAACAATTTTAATGATATTGTTCTATAACATTATAAGACTATTTGCTTTTGGATTACATACCAAAAACAGTACAGCTTGTCTATTCACATCAATATCATTGTTTATATTCGGAGCATTCCTTGCTATATATTTAAAGATAAGTATAATAACTAAAATAATTTTATCAGTTATATCTTTAATTCTAATAATAATATATGCACCAGCAGATACAGAAAAAAGACCCCTTATTAATGAAAAAAAGAGAAAAAAATTTAAAATATTAAGTATTATTACTAGTACAATCATGACCTTATTAATAATATTTTTAAAAGATAATTATATTACTAATTTCATGTTTGTAGGCTTTATCGAAGCCACAATTATGATACTACCAATAACATATAAATTATATGGTGTATCATACAACAACTATAAAAATTATAATGCTCAATATAATTAAGAAAGGAGAAATAAATGAAATTATTTTCAAGCGTACTTGCTGTATTAGGAACTTTAGCTGCCACATTAGGAACTCAAGGATGCACATTTCTAATTCTTGATGAACCTAAAATGCCAAAATCACTATTAAATAAATAACTCCACTAAAAAAACTTCATTATGAAGTTTTTTATTTTATAGAAATAATCTGAATATAAACACTATCATTTACACTAGTTTCTAATGATAAATTCTTATTACTTTTAACTATCGCTCTTGCAAGTAATAACCCATGTCCTCTATGAGCACCTTTCGTAGATTTATTAATTACACTTAAACTTGAATTTAATTGACTCGAATAAGAATTAGAAATGACAAAATAAATTTTTTTATCATGTGAATATATTTCTATTCCTAAAACCTTATTTTTAGTTACTTCTGCACCTTCAATGGCATTATCTAAAATAATTCCCAAAATTTTACCTAATTGATTAAATTCAAGCGAATCGAGATTAGATAATCTGGAATTATCAAAATCAGGTGTTATATTAACTTTAACATTAATTCCTTTATCTTGTGCTTCACTTACCTTAAAGTAAAACAAACCTTTTATACCATTTGATGGTAATTTACTAAATTTTGCATAAACTTCATGCTTAATGGTCTTTTTATTATCATTTAATATCTCATCAATATATTTAATTATATTTTCTTTCTTATCATTATCAAGAATTTTAGATTGAATAGTTAATAATTGATTTTTAAGTTCATGTCTAACAGTTCTTTGATTATCAATTTCCGTTTCGTACTTTTTAATAAATTCCAATAATTTATCATATTTATCTAACAAAGCATTATTTCTATATGTTTGACTTATTAAATACATTGTAACTACCAGCAATGCAGCAACAACCATAATTCCCGCAGCAACGTCTATTCCCTTACCAATATTAGTAAATGTAATATAAAAGAAGAATAAAAATACAACAAATAATAAAACTAAATATATTTGAAAAGTATTTTTAAATTTAATATTATCTACTTTGATAAGTAATTTACGAAACAGCCATCCAAACAGCAATGAAAGTAATCCCATTACAGAATTAGATAGGATACTATCAGCAAATACATTATATAAATAATTATTACTTACATGTAATATTTGTGTTAAAACTAGAAAGGTAAATAACTCAGATATTATAAGCAGTAAAAAATAGATAATTGAGAAAAACATTGCTTTAAAGAACTCTAATTCAAATGTAAACATATACAGTAACAAACACAAAAAACACGATATCATCGTCCTTAAAAACATATAATTATCTAAACTGCTAAGAGAAGCAATAGATGGAACAAATAAAATAATCACAACAACATATATAGGAGCTATTTTTATTTCTTTCTTTAAAATGAATTTCATAAAAATAAATGCTGTAACTGTAGTAATCAAAGGTCCTAAGTAATTACTTATTAAGTCCCACATATTCTTTTATCTCTTTCTTTTTCTTATCAGCTAATAAATTTGTACTCTCTCCGTTTTTAAATATTATTGTATTTGTACTACAGTCTACTTCTTTAACATTATTTAAATTTACAATACATGATTGATGTGTTTGAACAAAACTACTTCCAAGATTATCTAATAACCAAGAAATAGATTTAACTATATAATATTGATTATTATATGTATGAATTATACATCTTTTAATTAATGGTTCTTTTTCTACATAACAAATGCTACTATAAGGTAATCTATAAACAACATGATTATACTTAAATACAAATAAACTTTGTTTACAAGTAATATCTACAGCAGCTTTCATATCATCAACTAGTCTTTCTTCATAACCTTTATATTTACAAATAAAATCAAGAACCATCAATCTCGTATAAAATACATCATTATGATATTTGTCATACGCCGTAGCAATTATAATTATACTATCCCAATCATTTTCTCTAATCTTTGAAGCAATTTCTAATCCTGAAGTACCATTAATTTCTACATCTAAAAGGTATATCTTCTTAATTTCCTTATTCCTAATTATTTCACCAAGTTCATCACAGTACCCATCAAACTTACGAATTCGATAATCAACATCGCTATTAGCCAGCGCAATATTAATACTATCGACATTCTTTTTCATAAAAACTTCATTATCTTCACAAATAATAATATTTAACATTATTGCCTCCCAACTACATAATTATAACTCCAAATATCAAAAAATAGTTAGTTTTGTTGTAAAAATTACCAAATTTTATCAAAATTATTACTAACTAAGTAAACTTAAAGCCTTTTGTAATTGATTATCGTTCTCTTCATTCGGATTCTTATAATAATCATCACTAAGTTCAACTTCATCTGTCGGATCTATTCCCTTTTCATTTATCCAATTACCATTAGGTGTAAGCCAATTTTCTATCGTATATTTAATCATACTACCATCAGATAATTCAGATACTTGTTGAACTGTTCCCTTGCCATAAGTTTTCATACCAACAACATACCCATTATAACTCTCTTTTATTGCTCCAGCTAATATTTCTGATGCCGAAGCACTGTTCTCATTAACTAATACTGCTATTGGATATTCTCTTTTAGCTATAGTTTTATCTTTCGTAGCTTTAATTTTACTATTACTTTTTTGAACCTGATAAATAATTTTACCTCTAGGAAGTAAATAACTTGTTATATCCGTAACGCTAGATAAATATCCACCATTATTATCTCTAACATCAATAATTAAACTATCAATACCTTCTTTCTCTATCTTTTCCAAATTACTCTTAAATTGTTTTGCCGATACTGATGAAAATATAGAAATACTTATATACCCTATTTTTTTATCTCCTTTATCAAATATCTTCGAAGTAACAACAGGTATTTCCACCTCATTTCTAGACAAAGTAAACTTTATTTCTTTATCATCTCTTAAAACAGTAACTGCATAACTTTTATTTTTACTATTCTTTATATAATTAGCAAGTTCAGTACTTCCAATCGAAGAATCTTTATCATCTACTTTTTTAATAATATCTCCTACTTTAATACCAGCTTCATAAGCTGAAGTATTCTCATAAACTTGCATAACCTTAATCTTTTTATCCTCTGTTTCTTGAATTAAACAACCAATACCATTGTATTTTCCATCAACTAATTGATTAAAGCTATTTGTACCTTCCGTGTCAACATAACTCGTATATTGATCACCAACCGAAGATACCATTCCATTAATTGCCGCATCAACCAATTCTTTTTTATCAACATTACCATTGTAATTTTCAACTAATATGTCATAAGAATCATAAAACTTAGACAACTCTTTAGATAATTTTAAATAATTTCTTCCTCCTGACATAATTGTTATAATTGAAAAACAAGAAAAAGCACCTACTAATAAAGATATAATAGTAATAATAAATAATTCAGAAAAAGAATAACTATTCCTGTCATCACTTAAAGTATAAATAAATTTACCAATCTTAGTCTTTTTAAATTTATTTATTTTCTTTTTTCTAAGAATTTTCTTTTCTCTCTTAATTTTTTTCTTTTCTTCTTTAATAATTCTTTTTGACTCTTGAATCCTATTATTATCTTTACTCATAAATACCTCCAATCTTAAGTCTATCACATAAAACTTAATTAAACAATAAAATACACTTATTTTTACATATTTATTTGAAATAAATAACATAATAAAAATGGTGAATTATAATGAATGAAATAATTAATAAACTTAAAAAAGATACAAATAATTTAGATAATATTAACTATCGAAAAAAAAGAATATTGTTTAAAGACATATATATTGTTTTTAATGAAACCCTAACTAGTTCAAGTAACATAAGCGATTTTATTATTCGGAGTTTAAATAAAATTAAAATTCCTTCATATAATCGCATTAAAAATAATATAAGTAATTTTAAATATAAAGAAATAAATACCTACAAAGATTTATGTTTATATTTAAATAGTGGTTTTACTATTATTATGATATCTCATAATAAATATCTTGCATTAGAAACCAAAAAAGATTTATCACGTGGTATAAGTACACCAACAACCGAGAATACTCCCCGTGGAGCACTTGATTCATTCACAGAAAATATTGAAACAAATATTGGTTTAATTAAAAGAAGAATTAAAAGCAATGACCTATGGATTAAAAAATATAAACTAGGCAAATACACTATGACTGATGTATCTCTAATCTATATTAATAGTATAATTAAACCAGAAATAATTGATAAAATTGATAAATTAATTAATAAAATTAACATTGATGGAATGATTGCTTCAGGAACATTGAGAAATTTAATAGAAAAAGAAAATAAAAATCCATTTCCTAGTGCTGTTAGTGCTGAAAAGCCATATGTCGTAACAAGATATCTATTACAAGGATATGCAGTAATTCTCGTAGATAACGATCCATTTGCTATCGTTCTTCCAACTACACTTAATGATAATTTTATTTCCGAAGAAGACGATTATAATAAAAGTGTTAATGTTTCAATAACTCGTATCATCAGGTACTTAACATTTTTTATAACTTTAATAACACCCGGTGTCTATTTAGCATTAACCACATATAATCAAGAAATAATTCCAATTGAATTATTAATAAGTATTGCCGCCCAAAGAGAAAACGTTCCATTTCCTGCCTTTATCGAAGCAATTTTTATGATCGTATCTTTTGAAATACTACGTGAAAGTGATTTAAAAATACCAAGTTTTGCTAGTTCCGCCATCTCCATAGTTGGCGCTCTTATCCTTGGTGAAGCAGCTGTAAATGCCGGAATTGTTTCACCTATTATGATTATAGTTATAGCCATAACTGCTATCTCATCCTTAATTTTCGTAGAACCCGAATTTATTAATGGACTACGTATTTATCGAATAGCTTTTATGCTTGGGGCATCAATTCTAGGAACATATGGAATCCTTTTAATATTTATTTTCATGCTAATAAATCTTGCCTCATCAGATTATCTTGGAATACCTTACTTAACTCCTTTTACACCACCAAACAAAGAAAGATTAAAAGACAGTATTGTTAAAGCTCCGACAATCAAATTAACTAAAAGAAATCCCTTTTTATCAAACAACATAACAAAAAATACTACGGAGGAAAACTATGAATAAAATATTACTATTAATTATTCCTATTTCTTTGCTTTTAACCGGATGTTATGACTATAAAGAAATAAATTCTATTGCCATAGCCAGTGCCACAGAAATAACAAAAGAAAATGGTGAATATATAACAACAATTCAAGCAATAAATCCACAAGCTCCAGATAAAACAACTGTAACTCAAGCCCCATTTGTTATATATTCAGAAAAAGGAAAAACTCTTCAAGAAGCCTATCGTAAAATATCATTAAAATCATCAAGATTTCTATACTCATCGCATTTACAACTCTTAATAATAAATGAAGAATTAGCTAAAGAAGACATAACTGAAATAATAGATTTTTATATTAGAAATCCCTCTATTAGAACAGAATTTTACATTGTCATAGGAAAAGATAAAAACATTCTTAAAGTAATTACTCCTATCGATGAAATCTCATCCGCCAGTATCAAAGAAAGTATTGAAACAAATGCCAAATATCTAGGAAGTGTAAGTAAAGTAACATTTAACGAATTTGTTAACATGACTATAAATCCCAACTTAGAAATAGTTCTTCCCACGATTGAATTAATTGAAAAAGAAGAAAAATCAACTGGAGAAAAAATAGAAAATACCGAAAATACAGAACCCAAAAATTATTACAAACTAACTGGATTAGCATACTTTAAAAATAACAAATTAAAAGGATATTTAACTACTGAAGAATCAAGAAATTATAACATAATAACTAATAACATTAAAAACACAATAATTACCTATGAATGTCAAAAAGATAAATACTTAACTACTGAAATAACATCTAGTAAATCAAACATTGACATTTCAAATAACAATATCAATATATCTATAAAATTAACCGGAAATTTAAATGAATCACTTTGTCATTATGAACTTAAAAAAGAATCCACCATAGACAAAATAGAAAACGAAATTAGTATCCACTTAGAAAAAGAATTAACTAATAATATAAATAAAATGAAAGACAAATATAATATTGATGCATATGGTTTTCTAGATAACATTTATAAACATGATTATAAAACCTATAAAAAAATTAAAGCATCTTGGTATACTGATACCTATAAAAATTACAAAGTTAATGTTTCAGTTGATACAGAATTAGTAGAAAAAGGGAACGCAATGGAGGAAATAAATGAGAAAAGTTAATAATTATGAAATAATATCTCTCTTAATATTTATTAATATTACAATGTATTTAGGTATAAATATAAATATTATTAAAACAACTACTGGAGTAAACGCTTGGCTAACAGTACTCATATCCAATATAATAGGCTTTATTCCTCTTATACTATTTCTATATATAGCTAACTATAAACCAGAATTAAAATTAAATGAAAAAATAAACTTCCTATACAAAAAAACGGGGTTTATTATTAATATTTTTATAAACATAATATTATTTATTATTGGAGCCACTATTTTATATAATACCTGCAACTTTATTACATCACAACTACTATATAGAACCCCTCAAATAATTATAATCATTATTTTAATGATTCTCGTAGTATACAATACAATCAAAGGAATAAATGTAATTACTAAAGTAAGCACCATACTAGTTGCTTTCAATATATTATTATTTCTAACAAGTGTATTTAGTCTAATACCACATCTCAATCTAGATAATTTTTTACCAGTATTAAAAGATAATCTAAACATCTTACCATCAGCTATCAAATTAGTATCCATAAACGTCTTACCTCTACTAATTTTATTAATAATACCAAAAGACAAATCTTCTAACAAACAAAAATATACCAAAAATATCATTTTCGGATACATCCTAAGCGGAACAATCGCTTTTACTATTGTTTTCTTTACATATGGTGTATTAGGAAAATATCTAGTAAACACTTTTGGTTATCCAGAATATATTGTTCTAAAAAAAATAAGCATTCTAAACTTTGCTGAAAGAATTGAAAACATCGTATCTAATCAATGGCTAGTCGGAGGATATATCTACTTAGTCATAATAATGTATTATATAAGTAACACCTCAATTTTATCAAAGAAAATAAATAACAAATATATAATAATATTATTAAGTATTATCCTAATAGTAGCCACCAATTTATTCTTTGATAACAACACTCATTTCTACAATTATATCAATAAAACATTTATATATGTCACATCATCACTTATAATATTTTACATTTTAATTATAGGAAAAATATTCATAAATAAGAAAAAAAGTCCATAGTCTAGGCATTTATATATATTTGTGGTATAATCAACATAGGTGGTATATATGTTTGAAAGAAAAAAAGCTATTTTATTAATTCATGGTTTCGTCGGAGGAAACTACGACTACGAAAATCTACCAAACGAATTACAACTATATAGAAATTTTGATGTTTTTACATTCACCTTACCTGGACACGAAAAAACCGTTGTTAAAGGAGTAAAATATCAAGAATGGTTAGATGCATCCGTTGAAAAAATAAAATTTCTAATAGACAATAACTATAAAGAAATATATCTTATCGGACACAGCATGGGTGGTGTTATTGCCACATACCTAGCATCTAAATATACCGAAGTAAAAAAACTAGTCTTAGTAGCTCCAGCATTTAGATATTTCTATTTTAAAGATGGTAAAATAAATATTAAAAATATTACATCAACAATTAAAAATGTTCCTGATTTATTTAAAAACATGGGTAGAGAAAAAGTAGTAGAAAGAATCAAAAAAACTCCCGTTGCTACGATGCTAGAATTCACTAAATTAGTAGACTCTTGTCAAAACAGTATCAAAAAAGTAACTTGTCCTGTACTTATAATACATGGCACAGAAGACAAAGTAGCACCTATCGAATCAACAAATCTTGTTCATGAAAAAATATCCTCAAAAAGTAACACGCTAGTAAATATTAAAGATACTACTCATGACTGCTTCTATGGAAAAAGAAGTATTGAAATTAAAAAAATTATTATTGATTTTCTAAAAGAAAGACCAATCGAAAAAAAAGAAACATTAAATATTTAATGTAACTCTCTACATACACCAGTACTAGGCTGATAAAAGCAATGATTTTTATACCTACCAGAAAAAGCTTGATCCCACCAAGTACTAGAACAAGCAACACCACTTGTTGGGGCATAAAACCATAAAGCATTTGTTGCCGGAAAATAATATTCTCCTCGCAAAACTCTCTTTGCAAGGAGTTTTTCTTTTTCAGTCGGATTACCATAAAATAAAGAACTATTCGTTCCAGAAAATCCACCTGGAGATTGATAAATCATTTTATATATTGAATTAATATTCTTAAAAGTCAAGCAATCAGCAAGAACTCTATTAATACCAACATTGCCAACCATCAACATTCCAAGGTTTCCCTCCCCTAACGCCTCAGCTCTCATTAATCTAGCTAAAAGCTCCATTTCTTTATCCGTATATTTAACTATCATTACATCACCTATAAAATTATATTCATAATTCTTAATAAATTTACTTGATAATTACTAAGTATTATGATAAAATTAAATACGTCAAGCAATATAGGGGATTAGTTAAATGGTATAATAATGGTCTCCAAAACCACTGTTGGGAGTTCGATTCTCTCATCCCCTGCCATTATGATATCTACTCCCATGGAGTTTTTTTATTATAATAAAGATATATAAAATAAGAGGTAAGTATGAAGAAGTATAATACTAAAGAAAAAATATTATTTATAATATCAATCATGATTATAAGTGGAATATTTGGTTATATTTATGAAATATTATTCTATCGTATAGACATTGGATACTTTGCAAAAAGAGGTAAAGGTTTTGGTCCATGGCTCCCATTATATGCTTTCGGCGGGCTACTAATAACACTATTTACCTATAAACATCAAAAAAAGCCCATAAAAGTATTCTTAATAGCCATGATTACTTGTGGTATATTAGAGTATATTACTGGATATCTTTTATTAAATATAAGTAATGAAAGACTTTGGGATTATAATACTGAAATATGGAATTTTGGAAATATTCAAGGATTTATTTGCTTACGCTCAGTTTTATTCTTTGGAATATCCGGAATGTTTCTCGTATATGTAATAATTCCGTTAATTAGTTTCTTTATAAAACAAAATAAATATCAAACCGCAATAACTATAATAGGAATAATGTTTTCCGCAGACTTTATAATTAATTATATAATGTAAAAACTCTGAAAATAATCAGAGTTTTTATTATACATTTCTAACAATAAGTATTTGTCCTGGATTAATACTATTATTACTTAAATTATTTAATCTCTTTATTTCATCTACCGTAGTATTAAATTTTCTAGCAATACTATATAAAGTATCACCATTAGTTACCACATATGTCGTATCTTCATAAATAGGTATTAATAATTTCTGTCCAACACTAAGCATGTTATTATCAAGATTATTTAATTTCTTTATTTCATTTACTGTCGTATCAAATTTTTTAGCCACACTATATAAAGTATCACCTTTTGTTACTATATATGTATTAACAAGCGACAACCCACTAGGAACATTAAGAATTTGCCCTATAGATAATATATCACTATCCAGTTCATTAATTGCTTTTAATTCATTTACACTAATATTATATTTATTAGCAATACTATATAAAGTATCTCCTTCTTTAACTTGATAAATATCTGTATCCCCCACATCAACAATCTTTACTGGTACCTTTAACATCTGCCCTATAGTAAGCATATTGTTATTAAGATTATTTAATTTCTTTAATTCTTCTACTGTTGTATCCAATTTCTTAGCTATACTATACAAAGTATCTCCCTTTACAACAATATATGTATCAGTAATTGTTTTATCAGGTTCTTTATAAGGAATATTCTTATATTCTAACACAGCCTTAATAACAGCTTCGGCTAAATTTTTATAATTATCCTTTAAAAAAGTTAAATCTTTATCATTATCTATAAATCCATACTCTACGATTAATGGTTCAATCTTTCCTGTATCTCTTAATATATAATAATAATCTTTCGTAGAATCAGATGGTAATCTTCTTTGATATACTCTTCTAGTACTTTGCCCAGTATTACCTATATTATTCAAAATAGAGTTAGCTAATTTAGAATTATTTCTTAGTGCATATATTACTTCAGCACCGGTACCACCTGGTGAGTTTAATTACCGATGTTAAATAGTTTTTTATAAATAATATAATTTTATTGTAAATTTAAAGAATTAAATTTTTCCAACAACTTGTTTCCCTTATCAATATTCACTTCTCTTACAAACATTATTTTTCCTTTTAAATGTTCAACATAAAAAGCATTATATGTTCCCATATTTTTAATATGATTTTCTAAACCAAATTTTCCTATGTAATAAAGTTCTTGCTCTATTTTTCTAATATAATTTCTTTTAATTCTAACATTACCATTATTAATTATTAATCCAGTAACCTCTTGTCTTTGACTTTCAGAAGAAAAATGAACTTTCTTGTCATTTATTTTAAAGCCTTCATCCTCTACTATCTTTCTAACCAAACTATAAAATCTATGATTTATCTGATTTTTAGTTCCTGAAAAAGTAATATCATCCGCATACCTTGTATAATTAATATTGTTTTTTTCTGCTAATTTAAGCAATCTAATATCTAACATATATAAGACTATATTTGAAATAATTGGACTGGTACAAGCTCCTTGTGGAACCATATTTCTATATGTTACTAATTTTGTTAAACAGAATGATAACGTTTTATCATAACCACATAGCTTATTGAAAATATAATAAACTCTATCAGAACTAATACTAGGAAAAAAATCTTTCAAATCTATATTTAATATCATTTCTGAATTTAAATGTTTTTTAGCATTATCTATAATATTTTTACCTGAAACAAAGCCATAACACGCATCACTTATTCTAACTTTATTTAATATTTCTGTACAAATATACTTTTGAACATAAGATAATTCTTGACTTGGAGCTAATATTTCACGTTTAGAAATTCTATCCTTTTTAGTGATATAAAATTTATGATAAGAACTTACATTGTCATTAATTAATTTTTTTAATATATCCCACTTAATTCCAACTAAATTTGACAGATGATACGAATTTAATATTATGGGAAATCCATTATTATTAACTCTCTCTGCAACTTTTAAATAATAGTCTTTTTTTTCTTGACTCAACTTATCAGCATTTAAAATTTTTTCTTTATATTTATTATAATTATCCATATAAAAACACATCCCAGCCCAACTTGTTACAACAAATAATAATAAAACAAATACCCATGCGCAAGCAATTTGCTGCGCGGGATTTATTATGAAATTTTTCATAAAGAAAAATTTCTATTTGTTTTATTTTTATGACCAGTAAAAACAAATTATTAATTTGGTTTTTACTGATTATCTAGAAACCTAAATACACCATCATCGAATCGACAATGAAATCCTGGAATGTGCAATTAATAAAATTTCATACTTTTTTTCTTTGTATAGTCCTCACTCAAGCTATCATCTAGAGTTCTTAATTTTCTTAATATTTTTCTATCAATAATTGATAAATAATATTGATTACTTAATATATTTTTAACTCTCAACGAATCAATCAATTCATTTACATCATCTATAGTAGCACAAAAGTGAAATTCTTTCAATAATTCTTCACCAATTCCAGAGCAATTATATATCAACAACAAAAGTTTAAATTCATCAAATGTTAATTCAAGTTTAAAATTATTATTATAAAAATTTCTCAATATATGTTGATTTCTAGATAGTAATTTAATTTTTCTTTCATGTAATACAATTAAATTTAAGTTTCTATCTAATAAAGAATCCCAATCATCAATATTTTTCCCATATAACATAGATAAATTATTATTAGGTGAAACGAAATTTATAGATACCATACTACCACATTCACCGTATCCATATCTCAATTCGTTTTTTTTACAACGTTGACAAATCTTGTTAATATATCTAATTAAATCCTTTTCCATACCTTTATATAAATAACTGTTTTCCAATTTTTCAAAATATAAAAACAATTCATTTTTTGAACGATAGCCTTCAATTTGTTGTTTTCCAATAATATGACATATATAACTCAATATTATTATCTTCTTGTTTTTTATTCCCATATCATCTATACGCTTAATTTGTTTTATTATACTATTACCAGACCCAATAAAATCATCTATTAAAATTAAGGTTGTTATATTGCTTGGAATTGTCTTTAAATCTTCTATTTTCACAAATTCATCATCCATAATAATACCAGAATTTGATAAACAATGTGATATTTCTGCGGTACTATTAGAATAAGGACTCTTCTTTTTTTCGTCTGCATAATCTATTATTAATGTATCCATACGATTAAAATATTTATTTATTATATCGCAAAAATAATCTGATATTTGAGTATTCCAATACCACGATATATTTTTTACTAAATTTAATATATATTCTTTTTCTTTTAAAGTCGTTCCATTATCAATATATCTTAAAATAGCATTTTTTAAAATTTTCTTTTTATTTTGTTCATATCTTTTTAAGTTCATCGTATCTATAATTTTATCACATTCAATATCAAAGTTTATTTTTGTCATTTAACCACCGCCAAAACTTAATTAAATATATTATAGTATTTTTTTTTAAATAAATAAAGTTTACTTGATGTTTTTTCCCTTTTTTCCATAAGGATTTCTGACTAAATGCCTATTTTCATACATAAAATTAATTTCTGGTATTACATCATATTTAAATATAATATCTATATTTCTATTTTCATCAATTACTATTTTATCTATTAAAGTATTAATTAACTCTTTTTTAGGTTTCTGTAAATCTAATAGTTCTTTTATCTTTTTAGTATAATCTGGAAGTATATTTGCTTTATTCTTTATGTTTTGCTTTTTTATTTTTTCTTCTTCTATTATATTATTAATCTTTTTTAATTTACTTTCTGATTCCGTAGATAATTCTTTATATAATTCAGCTGAAATAATATTATTACATCTATCACTATATAAAGTTGATAACTTATTCATAATTTGTTCTTTTTCTTTTGATAACTCATTTATTTTTTTATCTATATCTTCTGTTTCTTTATGAACATTTTTTTGTACTTCTTTATTTAATTCTTCTATATCAAACTCTTTTATGAATGTTGATACTGAATTATTAAATTTTTCTAGTATTTGTTCTTCTAAATAGTCATATGGATAAAAGTGTGAACTACATCTTTCTCTCTTTGGATCCCTAGAATATCTATTACAATTAATTGACCAATAATCAAGTTTCTTTCTATAATAAACAGATAGTCTATTACCACATTCTTTGCAAAATATTTTCCCTTCTAAAATTCTTTTTGGTCTTTCTGTTTTTAAGTTATAATTTCTGGTTTTCCTTTTCCCTAAAGAGTTAACATATTTAAAAGTTTCTTTACCTACTAAAGGTTCATGAGTATCTTCAACTATTACCCATAAACTTTCATCTAATGTTATTTTCTTCTTTGATTTATAATTTACTTTTGTTTGAGTATGTTGAACCATTTCTCCAGTATAAATTCTATTACTTAAAATTTTCTTTACTGTTGATATATTCCAACTATCTCTATCAATCAATCTAGAAGAATAATTTGTTTTCTTATATCCTGCTGGTGTGGGTACATTCATATTATTTAATCTTGTTGCTATTTCTGTTGGTCCTATTCCTTCTGCTCTCCACTTAAATATATTTTTTACAATTGGTGCAGTTTCTGGATTAGGTATTAAATGTCCTTTATCCAAAGGATCTCTCATATAACCATAACTAGGCCCACTTCCTATAAATTTACCATTCTTTCTTTTATCGTTTAATACATTTCTTATTTTTATAGAATTTTGTTTACTATAATAATCATTACAAGCAATTATAAATGTTGAAGAATCATTACTAGCTTGATTTTTAAAACTATCATATGATTCTAATATTGATATAAATCTTATATTATTTTCAGGAAAAAATGTTTCAATATAATATCCTGTCATAACATGATCTCTACCAAATCTAGATAAATCTTTAACTACTACACAATTTATCTTTTTTTGTTTTATATCCTCTAACATTTTTTGAAATCCTGGTCTATCAAAATTAGTACCAGAATATCCATCGTCTACATATTCTCCACATAGATTAAAATTATTATTTTTAACATAACTTCTTAGTAATTCTTTTTGATTAATAACACTTTCACTATCAGATTCATATTTTTTATCTTTATCTTCTTGAGATAATCTTATATAGATTCCAACATTGAAATCTATTTCAGTTAAGTAAGTATTATACATTCAATCCTCCAATCTTCTTACTTGACTGAGTATTAAGACAATTTAATAATACCGCATTATAAAAAAAATTACAGCGCATTACTTTCTTTTTCTATCTCTTCGATAAGATATTTTAAAATAAGATCTTTAAAAGTTATATTATTTTCATTCATAGCAACACCTACTTAAAGTTATGTTGTTTTCATTTATTTTATTATTGTTTATATTCATTTTATCCCCCTTTTATTCAATAAAAAATCCCTATATTATTTTTATATAAGGATTATTATTCATTTATAACTGAATCAATATTTTTTATAATATATTCCATTAATAAAGTTTCCATTATAGATTGTATTGTAATTTTTTTATTTTCTAAAACTCTTTTAAGAGCCATTTTTGTATGATCATCAATTCTAAATTTAACTTGATTATTCTTTGCTAAAGCCATTTTTTCACTCTCCTTTCTAAAAATTGGTACTATTGTATTCACATTAATTTTTAAACACTATTTTAGGAAAAGGATTTTGATAAAGCAGGATAAACCTGTTTACAAACAACTCACCAGTGGTGAGTTTTACCTTATTTTATAAGCATTTATAAAATTACCTATTGTTTACACTTTTCATATTTGTTATACAATTGTATACTTTTGATTCCTTATATTATAAGGGGGCGTTATACAACTGTACACATTTTTTAAAATAACTAACTATGTTTTTTGGTACTAAAAATATAAAATTATAATTAAAACTTAGTACCAAACTTTTTATATTGAATTTAAAGGGGGATTTTAGAATATGAAAAAAGCATTGACCTTTTCTGTAAGGTCAATGCTATAAATACATATAATTGCATTATTATTTCATATTCTACTATATTGTATCACATGATTGTCGAAAATCAATTAGTAATAAATGTTGTATTAATCTTGAAAAAAATGTTGTATAAAATCTCTATAAAGCCTTATAAATATTGTATTTATATAAATAGATACTTTAATAGATTCTATGTTATTGACAGGTATATGTAATTTTTAATTACTGAATTTTTACCAAAATAATACTGGTACTATAACAATTTTTTATATTATTTATAATTCCATATTCCCAACTGGCCTTTTACTTTTATTGGAGTAATGGGTTTCACATCTTCCAAAACCCATGCATATCTTCCAACTTCATAATGACCTGCAATAAAATTATTTTTGTTTTTTTCTTTCTCTTTTTTTATAAACTCTTCTGTCATATAAATACAATCAACTAAATTACACTTACATATTATATGTCCATAATTAAGTTCATCTTCATTATATAGTTCAGATAATCCTTTTCTTTCTTTTACTTCTTTTCTTATTTTTGCAACTCCAGCTTGTATGTATAATTCTCCACGATAATTAGTTTTCCAACTTCTTGTTTCAATATATTTAACTTTATTTTTTATCAATGTAGCAAATGGTTCTTTAATTGTTAATACTTTCATAGACACTATCACTCTTTTTAATCCATGACTGCTTGTTTTAAGTCTGAAGCCAATTTATTCATAGAGCCATTTAATTTATCAATATCATGTTTTGACATAAAATATTCTTCACCATCATTACTACTTCTATCTAAAATATCAAATGTAATTCTATAAACATGATCACTTAATAAATTATTATTTTGCCACATACATTCTTTTTTAGCTCTAATATAAAAGTTATTTTTATTGATTTTTAATATATCAATATCTTCTGGTGATGAAACATAAAAACCTGTTGTTCTTACTTTTTTACCATTTTTATATGGAATACCTTCTTCATCTACACTTTCATACCAATTAGAATTAAAATAATATAATCCATTTTCATTTTTGGTACAATAATCCAACAAATTACCACGATATGCATCTTTTAAAGCATTATTAGCTTGATATTCTTCACATGATTTTATATATTCAATACTAACACGTGACTCACATTTAACAGCCTTTTTCATAAAATCTTCTGCTGTCGTAACTACTAACAATTTTACAGAACCTAATGTTCTATCTGATAACTCAACTTTATGAGGTTGCGCTATATTACCTTCATCGTTTGAAATTATAAATATTTTATCATCCATATGCAAATCTAAGAAAATTTGTTTTGAAAATAACGCTTTATTTAATAGTGGTATTAAGTAATCTACTCTAAAATTTGCCTCAGCCATTACTAAGTATTTTTGATCATAACCTTGATTTCTTAATGAAATCATATATTGATTTTTTTTGAATGTCTTAACCTCTATTTGTGGTCTTTTTTCTATTGGAAACCAGTGATTATCAAACTTTACGAATGGAATAGCTCTCTTTTTATATTTTATTCCAATAACATCTGGAGCAATCCCCGCAGTTTTAGGATTATAATCATAATAATCAGTAATTACTTCAACTTTTTCACCTTTAAAAACTTGAGGTAAAATAATTTTATTAAATAAAACACTTTCTGGAATTATATTTATCCATCTATCAAAAATTCCACCCATATAATCTGCTTTAGATGTTAAAGCACCTTGCATAGGTCTATCACCTTGCATTTGTGTTAAATTAGCAATAAAATATACTGCCTTTTTAGCATCATTAATACTTATTTTTACTTCATTCATACTAACCTCCAAAATTATTCAGACATATCTGATTTTTCTAATAGTTCTAACAAGTCAGTAGCAAGCATTTGTATTACAGGAACAGAAACTGCATTTCCTGCTTGTTTATATAGTTGAGAATCGGGATATGGCCTTCCATTTATAACCGTAGGTAATTTGTATCCATTATCAATAGGAAAGCCCTGTAATTTAAAAGTTTCTTTTGGTGTTAACTTTCTGATACCATCATTTACTTTTATCAAAGGCACATTATGACCACCAGTTCCCATATTTGCTGTAAGTGTGGGGCAAACACCACTTTGGTTTTTTCTTACATACATACCTCTTCTACATTGATAAAATTCGTACATTTCATCAATTTGTGTATTTAAATTTATTTTTTCTTTTTTATTAGATTTTTTAAATTCTTCATCTGACATAAAATAGTTTGGATATTTTTCTTTTGTATAATAATACTTAATTGCATTTTCTTTTGTCAAATTATAATCAATAACCTTTTTTATATCTTTAATTCTTGATGCTTTATCTTTCTTCTTTATCCTACTTTCAATATCCTTAAATATTTCAAAATTTTTTATATCATTTTCATTTAATAAACCTATAATATATATTCTTTCTCTATTTTGTGGTACATCAGTATAATCCATGGTATTTAATACTTTTTCAAAAACTGTATATCCACAATCTTCTAGTTTTTGTTTTATATGTACATAAGTTTTTTTATTATCATGAGCCTGCAAATTTTTTACATTTTCAAGAAATAATACACGAGGTTTATAAAATTTTTCTCCCAGTTGTTCAATTAAATCTATTATATTTAAAAATAAGTTCCCTCTATCATCTTCAAACCCTTTGTGCTCACCAGCAATACTAAATGCTTGACAAGGAAAACCACCGTTCAAAATATCTATCGATTCACTTAATATTTTATCATGTAATTTTTGATAATATTTTTGTTGTGTTTTATCTGTTGCTTGTTCTGGATGAAGTACTAATTTTATATCACCTTCTAGTAATTGATGTGAAAAATTAGTTCTATATGTCTCACATGCATATTCATCTATTTCATTTGCCCAAAGCAATTTATATTTAGAATTTTTTGTCTTTGCATTTTTAAAACCTAAACATATTCCACCAACGCCAGCAAATAAACTTCCAACCTTATATTCAACCATATGTACCATCCTTTCTAGTTTTTATGTGCTAATACAATTATAACATAAAAATAGACATTTGTTTTTTTGTATTCTAATTTTGTATATAAAATTTTAATATTTCAAAAAAGAAAGAAATTAATCTTTCAATTTTATTTTTTAACAATTCATTAACTATTAAATATTCCGAATATAAGTTATTATTCTTACCTAACAATAAATTTTAATAAAACTTAATTAAGAAACTATTATCTGCCTTTAACACCCAATTCATTGTTAAAATAATTACTTCTAACTAAAAAATTTCCAAAATATACAGATTTTTCTTTAAATAAGCTATTGTCTACATTGTAACCTAAACTATTAAATACTTTTCTATAAACAAATTTGTTGTTCTAACATTACTCTATAGTTATTATTTTTTTCAAAAATATAGGTTCTATATTTTTCTTACAGAATCATATACAATTGCTATTTTTTCAAAAATATTATCTTTTTCATTAATTAATATTTTCTTTATTTTATCTATGTTTTTTATAAAATTAAATAAAGAATATGTATTTTTTTCTGAATCTCTATATACATCTATATAATCTATATAAAATGAAATTGTATCATTTACAATATCATATAAAAAACCCGATGTTGTTTCCATTTGTAAATTTTTATTTCCATGAAATTGCTTATTTCTTAAGTAATAGGCATCCATTAATAATTCCTTTGCTTCATTATGAAATTTTTGAAAATAAGATTCATATTGAGACACCATTTTATTAACTTGACTGTATTTCCAAGTCAAAAAATCACAATTATTAGGATTTCTTTTATCAAAATTCAAAAAAATATTTTCTACAAAATTATTACTCAATTTATTAAAACCTTTATACATTTTTTTTATTTGTACTGCTGTTAAATATATATATCCTGATAGCATTCTATCCGCTACTAAGTAACTAGCATAGTCTTCAAGCGACTTTGAAATATTATCTCCAGCATTCCTAAACAAAGTTTCTAGAGCAAACCAGGTATTTGTAAATTTAGTTAATGTTGATTCCGAATTTTTATAGTATGGCAATAATTGTACAGCCTCATCTATAATTCTATTTATATCATTATCACTATTATCAATAACATATCTTTTAAATACATCAGAATAATCAATTCTATCTTGTGTTAATGGTTTAAAAATATCATCATAGAAACTATAGTAATTTATGAATTTTTTGTGTTCTTTATGTTCTATCAAAAGATAATCACTTATAGTGCTCACTTTTATTCCAGAATATAGCATTGAACCAATAAATGGTTGAAGTACTTTTTGCTTAAATTTACGTATTGCTTGCCAAATATCTTTGCTATAAATTTCTGATGATAAATAATAGTTATTGTCCTCTTTTATTTTAAGATTACTAATAATTTCTATTAAATTCTTTTTATTATTAATCTTTGAATCTTCAAATAATTTAATTAATCCCGATTTACTATATATAATATAATTATTATTTCCAGATTGTTTTAATACATTTAGCAATTTTTCATCAAATTCTTTATCCATTTTTATAAAAATTGTATATTTATTTTCAGTGTCATATTGCTCCGCAAATTTAATAAACATATCGCTAAAAGAAGAAAAAGATTTTTTTTCAAAAAAATTCCTATATGCATCACGTATTATTTTTTTTATTTCAAAAATACTTATTCCTATGTAATCTATCAGTAACGCAAAATATTCATTAGATAATTCTGCGATTTTATCAAAATCATCACAATTAAATTCTTTACTCGTTACTAAATCAAATAAATCATCTGATATAGTGTCAAAATATTTATTATTAATTAGACTTATATAAATCAATTTTAAGTTTTCTATTAAATCTAAATCATCATTTTCATTAATAAATTGAACATATCTTTTTTTATGTTCTTCTTTTATGAATTTATTACTTTTTATTGCATCTCTTATGTAGTCTATTTTATATTTAGAAATTTTAGCATTTTTTCTTTTGTTTCAAATTGCTTATTTATATCTTCATAATAACTAATTATTTTCTTTATTTTTCCTAATAATGAATTATTTAAGTTTCTACTCCCAAGCATAGAAATACTACTTAAATTTTCTATAATATAATTTAAAAAAAACATCATATTTCTATTCTTTAAACCAACTCTATTAAAATCATCATTACAAACAATATTTTTACTTGAAAAAAGTAATTGCTTAATAAATTTTTCTTCACTATCTAAAACATTACTATTTAATAATAATTTTTCTGTTACATTCATACTGCACATCCTTTACTATAAACTTAATCCAATCTACTTACATTATATCATAAAAGGAAGATATTTCTATATATTAAATAAATACTTTAAACATCTTTTTTTCTTAATACCCAATCAATTTTTTTGTAGTGGTAAGTAAACTCACCACCTCCCGCATTTAAGTGATTAGAAATCACTATTGCATTCGGGTCATTTCCAAAAAAAGATAAAATCCTATTAGTCCTATTTTTTGGTTCCAATGTCACATCACTATCTCTAGTCAAATACACCGGCACACCTAACTCTCTAAACCTATCATACATATATTTACTAATCAATAAATTATAATCTTTTTCTAACGTATCGCTACCCCTAGCTCCACTATCAACACCACCATGACCGGCATCAATTATAACACCACTAAAATTCTTATTCATCTTTACTCACCTATATAAATTATATGTAATAAACAAAAAAGTGTTATTATCTATATAACACTTCCCTAACCACACAGCATCACTTCTTCAGCACTTCATTAATTATATTTCTAACCTCAAATACCCTTCTTTCTATAAACTCTGGATGATCCTTAAACCATTTAATATTAAGCGGTGATGGATGAGGTAACACAATAGCAATTTTTTCATTAATACTATTGTTTTTAAAAACTAAATCATTAAAATTATCATTAGGAAAAAATACTTTAGCAGCCTTAGCACCAATAATTACATATAACTTATTATTAATAAATTCAAGTTCCTTAGAAACCCATTTATTAAAACATTCTTTCGGAGGTAATCTATCATTACCACTACTATTCTTACCAGGATAACAATGAGCAAGTGAAACAATATAAAAATTATCTGGATTATAAAACGCTAAATCGTCTATTTTATACCAATCATATTTTAATCTTTTTCCACTAAGATCCGTAAATGGTTTCCTTGTTCTATCAACCGTTGCAGACGGAGCTTGACTAATCTGTACTATCTTTGAATTCATATTCCCAAAAACTACCGGATGAGGTTCAAAGCCAAATTTCTCTTGACATAATCTACAATTCATAAGTTCAGCTATTAATTTTTGATATTTATCTTTCATATTCATAACAACACATCCATACATATACATTATATCATTTTTAAACAAATATCATCAATAAATATAAAAGTATTACCAAACGTTTAAATTAATACAATATAATCTCAGCTCCATAAAAAAACTCCATTTCCTCTAGAAATGAAGTTTATATTACCATTGATATTATCAATTATATCTTATGATTCACTATTTGAATTCTTTGCTAAAGTTACTGTCGTAGTTTTTACTTTACCATCTCTATAAAATGATAATTTAACCTTCTCACCAACTTCGTGTTTGTATAATTCATATCTAAACTCAGCTAAACTACCAACATCTTGATCGTTTATCTTAACAATAATATCACCCTTTTTTAATCCTGCTTTCTCTGCTGGAGTATTTTTCTCAACTGATATAACTGCTACACCTTCATCTACTCCATCAGGTATAGTTATTCTATTTTGCCATAAATAATACTCCTCACTCAAATCAAGCATTCCTATACCTAAATAAGGTCTAGATATCTCACCACCTTCTTCAATCAAAGAAGCATATTTTAAAGCATCATCTATTGGAATAGCAAACCCCATACCTTCTACTTCATCTTGTACAATTTTCAAAGAAATAATACCAATTACATTACCAGATACATCACATAAAGGTCCTCCCGAATTACCAGGATTTACTGCTGCATCTATTTGAACAACCTTCATATAATAGTCTGATTTTGATGATGTTAAATTAACTTCAACCATTCTTTCTTTACCAGATAAAATTCCTTTAGTAACTGTTCCTTTATAATTAATTCCCATTGGAGAACCAACTGTAAATATTGTATCTCCAAGCTTTACTTCATCAAGATCGCCAATCTCTACTGCCTTGTATTCATCACTATCTTTTATCGTTAAAACAGCTATATCTGCATACACATCGCCACCAACAATCGTAGCACTAATTTTTTCACTCTTATCATTAAATTCTACTTCTACCGTATCTGCACCTTCTATTACATGATTATTAGTCATTATATATGCATTATTTTTATCTTTTTTATAAATAAATCCTGTACCTGTAGAAATTTGTTTTCCTTTTGATGAAGCAACAACTACTACTGTAGAACCATATACTTTATCTACAGAACTAGAAATACTATTTTCAATTAACTCACTAGTAGTTATATTTTTAACAACACTTTTAACTGATACAGTTTGACATATCAAATAAGCTCCAACACAACCACATACAAAAGACAATAAAATACTAACTACTAATATAACTGTCGTGTTATTTTGTTTCTTTTCTTTTTTTATTTTTTTATCTTGTTTTTTATCTTGAACAATTTTCTCTTTTTCATCTATTTTAATTTCTTCATTCATTTCCTTATTTTCTTTTATTTCTTGATTTCTATCTTCTTTTTCCATCATTATTCACCTCTACATATCTAATAATTCCATATAATTTTTAGGAATCCCCATTGTATCTAATATTTTTTCTACTGGTATCGAATCAATCTCGGCATCTAGTTTCTTAAATTCAAATTCAAATTCTCTCAACATCAATCTAAATTCATCATCCGATAACAATATTTTAAATATAATAATTACTGAAAAAATATCGTTTTTACCATATATATATTCTTCATCCATTTTAAATATATTAAGTTTTTTATGATATTCCGTATCCGGTATTACTCTCTCAGTCTTGTGATCAAAAACTATATCTTCATGAGCACACAAATTTCTATAATTAGATAATATTGGCAAGAAATCTTCCAAATATTCAACAGATATCCCAAATACTGAAGCTATTTCTACCTTATCATCATCTTTTAATATTGTAAATAATTCACACACCATACCGAAAGACAATACTTTTACTAAAATCCATAGTGGAATATATCCATAATTTTTTAAATAATGCATCGTTGCATTGTGTCTGCAAGTATTTATCCTTATCTGTCTTTTCATCTTTTCCACAACATCACGTACTTTTCTTTTTTTCTCCGGATCACTAGTAAAATTCTTAACATTTAAATATTCTTTTTCTTTATATCCATATTTCTTAGACAATTGATAAGAAATAACTGATTTTAATCTATTTTCTATTATCAATAGATTTTTAAAAAATATATTTCTTGAATATCTATCAAATAAAAATAAAGAATATAACTCCGAAAAAGTAGCTCCTGTAACAAATGTTCTATCTGATGGAGAATTCATAAACAAATGTCTATAACCATTTAAAAAGAAATAATTTTCTTTAAGTAAAATATCATAAGTTTGATCATAATCGTCAATTATTAATCCTTTTTTCTTAAGTATATCTATTTGTTGATCAATAGTTTTAAATTCCTTTATCACAAGTATCACGCCCTTATTCTTTATAAAGTATATCATAATTTTTTAAAAAAATATACATTTTTTGTGTTAATATAATGGGAAATTATGTAAGAAAAAACAATCATATATAAATATAATTGTTTATATTAAATTATCTCTAATTCTTAATACCATTTTATCTTTGTAGTAGACTTTTATTACGCATTTATTAGTAATCTTAATAAAACCAATATCTTCGATTACCAAGTCTTTATTATCATCTATTTTATAAACATAACTTTCATAATCAAGCATTCTTGGATTTTTTAAACTGATACTTTTAACAGATAAACTATTAGAAACATAAAAAGTCATACTAGAAATATCCGTATTATATTCAATACGTAAAAACTCATCAAGTAAAATAGCACCTTTTCCTTTAATTTGAAAGGTAATAGGTTTAATTTCTTTTTTAGAATTTATCTTTTTAATACCTTTATTATCCAAATAATTAATAATACTGTCTGTTACTACTATTCCTGGAGTATCCTTAATAGATAAATCTCTAATCTTTACATCTAATAAAGAAAGTGTTGTCGAAGGAAAATTACTCGTAGTAATTACTCCATCTACCCCATTATAACTCTTGTTCATAGCATTTATTAAAGTAGATTTTCCACTATTAGTAATACCTACAAAATATATTTTTTTATTAATTCCATATTTATTAATCGTATCATAAAGTAAGTCCAAATTCTTTTTCTTAATAGCACTAACTACCAAAACATCTAAAACATTATCATATCTTTTCTTAATATAATTTATTATTTTATTATCTTTAATCGACTTAGGCAATATATCTCTTTTAGTTAAAACCAATATAACATTCTTAAATCTATCTATATAATCTAAATTTAATGTCAATAAACTACTAATATAAACTACTAAATCATCATTTCTTATTCTTTTAAGTATCGCCATATAATCAGTATTGTTTTTAGATATATCCCTATTTTGACCGTAATTTTTAATTGTAAAACATCTCTCACAAAGTTCGTGTGTCATGTCAGTTACATATCCATCTTTTTTCGGATCATCATCTTGAAGTATTACTCCACATCCTACACACTTATTCATAATACTTTCCTCTTATTAAAATATTTTTACTCGTCAATTTCTTATATATTCTCTTTTCTAAAGGTCTATATATAAATCTAGTAATAAACATATCATCATTAGACATTGGATTAACTAAAATAGTTTTAATACCAACTTTATTTCCTCCAAGAATATCCGTATATAGTTGATCACCAATAATAGCAACTTCAGACAAATCGTAATTAAATAATTTTATTACTTTCAAAAAATTCTTTTTATATGGCTTATTAGCTCTAGCTAAACAATCAACATTTAATACATCCTTAAAAGGTTTTATTCTTCCCTTTAAAGCATTAGAAAAAATAATAATTTTAAAGTCCATATCTTTTAAAGTTTCAAACAAATCTATTAATTTTTTATTAGGTTCCTTATCTTTATAAGGTACACATGTATTATCTAAATCAATCAATAAACATTTAATCCCATTATCCTGTAATTTATCATAATCTATATGATATATACTTTTTTGATACATATCAGGAATAAACTTATCCATACTTCACCCCTTTATTTATATAATCCAATTTTATATTTCATATCCATAAATTTAGCTTTAGCTACTTCTCTTGCTTTATTAGCACCATCGAGAAGTATATTATCCAATTCATCAGACTCAATTAATTCTTTATATCTTTTTTGAATTTTTTCCAAGAATTCACACACAGTATCTGCTACACTCTTCTTAAATTCTCCATAATTAGCATTCTTAAATTTATTTTCAACTTCTTCAATACTTTTCTCATTAAGAACCGCATAAATATTTATTAAATTTGATATACCAGGTTTATTTTCCGGATCATATTTAACTCTCATTTCTGAATCTGTCGTAGCTCCCATTATTTTTTTTCTAGCAACTTCTGGAGAATCAAGTAAACATATTACTCCTTTCGGATTTTCTTCAGTCTTACTCATCTTCTTACATGGATCAACTAAATCAGTAATCTTAATTCCAGTCTTTGGTACTAAAGCTTCAGGTATTTTAAAAGTATCGCCATATTTTTTATTAAATCTAATAGCAACATCTCTAGCTAATTCAACATGCTGTTTCTGATCTATACCAACTGGAACATAATCCGCATCTACAAACAAAATATCTGCTGTCATAAGTGCTGGATATGTTAAAAGTCCTGCTGAAAAATTAGCATTCTTTTTACTCTTTTCTTTAAACTGAATCATACGAGATAATTCTCCATAATAAGTATTACATTCAAGTAACCATGAAATACAAGGAATATATTCTATATCAGATTGAACATAAATAATATTTTTTTTCGGATCAATTCCACAAGCTAAATATAAAGCAATAAAATTCCTTATATTGTTATGTAGTTCATCCCTATCAACAGGAACTGTTATCGCATGCATATCAGCAACAAACAAATATGATATATATTCTTCTTGCATATCTATCATCTGCTTAATAGCACCAATATAATTACCAAGTGTTAAAGTTCCCGTAGGTTTTAAACCCGTAAGTAATACCTTTTTTTCATTTTCATTTTTATTCATATTATCCCTCATTTCAATACAACAATTATATATTATTTTAAAGTTAAAGTAAAGGAATTTTTAAAGTATATTTCTATATAATTTATTAAGGAGGAATAATGTTATTAAACATTCTAAATTATATTGTACAAAATCTTACTTTCTTTACGGGTGCTTATTCCAACAATGTTTTTCCAGAGCAACTTCCTAAAGAACTCGAAGATGAATACATAAAAAAAGCTAAAAGCGGTGATAAAGAAGCCAGAAACAAACTTATTGAACATAATTTAAGACTCGTAGCCCACATCGTAAAAAAATTCGAAGCAACGGGACATGATATAGATGATTTAATAGGTATTGGAACGGTTGGTTTAATTAAAGGTATAGACACATATTCTGAGAACAAAAAAGTTAAATTAGCTACTTATGCTGCTAAATGTGCTGAAAACGAAATTTTAATGTACTTTAGAGCAGATAAAAAAAATAGTAAAAATGTAAGTTTATATGAAGAAATAAGTTATGATAAAGAAGGAAACAAAATAACTATTCTAGACATTTTAAAAACTGGCGATGTTGATTACATTGAAGAAATATATAAAAATGATAATATTAAACTTCTAAGAAAATATTTAAATGTATTAACAAAAAGAGAAAGAGATATAATCGAGGCAAGATATGGTCTTAACAACAAAGAAGAACAAACTCAAAAAGATATTGCCAAAAAATTAAATATTTCTAGAAGTTATGTTTCTAGACTTGAAAAAAGAGCTACCACTAAAATATTACGTGAATTTCTCAAAAATCAAAAAAATATTAACAATTAATAACACATTATTACTAGTTTTACCATGAAATAATTGACAATAACAGAATTTTATAGTAAAATTATGAATTGTAATTTGAGGAGGGATAACATGGCAACAAAAGTAACAAGTAAAAAAGCTAAAAGCGTTAATAACAGACCAAACTGTCTAAAAGTAACTAAAAGAATTCAAAAAGTAAACTTACAAACTGTAACAACTGCTGACGGTAAAAAAATTAGAACAAGTGCTAGAGAAGCAAGAACAATGAAAAAAGACAATAAATAAAAAGTGCTAAATTCAAAGCACTTTTTTATTTTAATAAACATAACACTATTTATAAATGTTTCTTATACATTAAATCTAAAATAACAGATATCTCCATCTTGCATCAAATAATCTTTACCCTCTAAACGCATTTTTCCGTTTTCCTTAACTTCCTTTTCAGATCCATATTTACAAAAATCATCATAAGACATAATTTCTGCTCTAATAAAACCTCTCTCAAAATCAGAATGAATTATTCCAGCACATTGAGGAGCTTTCATCCCCTTTTTAAAAGTCCAAGCCTTAACCTCATCACTTCCTGCTGTAAAAAATGTTGCCAATCCCAATAGAGAATATGTTTTTTTTATAAGTTGATCTAATCCAGATTCTTCAATACCTAAGTCTTTTAAAAATAAAGCCTTATCCGTATCATTTAATTCAGCCAATTCACTTTCAATCTTAGCACAAATAAGAACAACTTCACTATTCTCCTTTTTCGCATAATCTTTTACTGCTTCATAATAACTATTTCCACCATTTAAAATATCTTCTTCACTAACATTAGCTACATATATTATTGGCTTCAAAGTAATTAAATTAAATGATTTAATTACTTCCATTTCATCTTCATCAAGGTCAATTTTTCTAACAGGAATATTTTGCTCCAAATTAGATTTAATTTTCTTTAAAGTATTAATTTCTAATAACTCTTTTTTATCTTTCGTCATTTCAGCTTTTTTTCCGATTCGATTAATCCTATTTTCAACTATTTCCAAATCAGACATAACAAGTTCTACATTAATTACCTCTATATCTCTAATCGGATCTACACTATTATCAACATGAATAATATTCTTATCATCAAAACATCTGACAACTTCAACTACCGCATCAACTTCACGTATATGTGATAAAAACTTATTACCAAGCCCCTCACCAGCTGAAGCGCCTTTTACTAAACCAGCTATATCAGTAAATTCATATGTCGTTGGAATTGTTCTCTCTGGAATGTATTTTTCCTCTAAATAAGCCATTCTTTTATCAGGAACAACAACAACCCCTACATTCGGATCAATCGTAGCAAATGGATAATTTGCTGCTAAAATATTCTTTTTAGTAATTGCATTAAACAAAGTTGATTTACCAACATTTGGTAATCCAACTATTCCAGCTGTTAAACTCATCATATCATCTTCTTTCTAATTAAAGCATCGTACCAGTACTAAAACCTATAGGTAATCCTATAACATAAAATGCTAATATTATTAATAACCATAAAATAGAGAAAGCTATCGTATAAGGAACCATTAAAGATATTGCATCAGTAAGTGTAATAACATCTCGCTTTTTACTATTATAAATTTGTAAAAATCCTATTAAAATAACAAAATAAGTAAATAGTGGCGTAATTCCCTTCGTAGCACTGTCGGCTGCTCTAAATACTGCTTGAGAAAATTCTGGAGTAAAAGAACTTTGCATAAACATTGGCACAATTACCGGCGACAAAATCGCCCATTTTGTACTTAACAACGGTACAAATATATTACTAATCGCTATAATTATAAATGTAAATATTATCAAAACAATACCTGTAAGTTGTAAATTACCAAGTAATTCTGATAAAGATACTACAATAAATACTCCTATATTTGTTTCTTTAAATATTAAACAAAATTGTGCTGCAAAGAAAATTAAAATTAATAAAGAAGAAAATCCTTTTAAATAATAACTCATACAATCCATAATATCTTTATTATTTTTAATACTCTTAGTTCTAATACCATATACAAGTCCACTTATCCCAAATAATGCCGCAAATACAAGCACTGATCCCTGTTTAAAATAAGAATCATCACCAAACAATTGCGCTACATATGTAGATTCCTTTAAGTTTAAAAATAATCCCGAAAAAGGTAATCCTGGAATTATACAATATATAAGTATTAAACTAATAATTCCCGTAGAAAGCAATGCTATTATAACACCTTTCTTTTCTTTTTTAGTAACTTCCGCACTTAAATCTATATCCTCTTCTTCAGCCAAATTATACTTTCCTAGTTTAGGAACAACATACCTTTCTGTAATAATCATTCCCAAATATGATATTAACAACGTTGCAAATATCATAAATATAATATTACCATTCAAATTAACTACATAACTTTTATCCAAAATCTTCGTTGCATTTTGCGTATACGTAATTAACGCATTATCCACTCCATTCACAAAAATATTAGCTCCATATCCAAAAGAAATACCTGCAAAAGCTGCACATACACCAGCTGAAGGATGACGTCCCAAATTCATAAATAATATTGCTGCTATTGGTATTAAAATTACATATGCTGCATCATAAAACATCGAAGATATAACCCCAAGAAATACTACCAAAAAAGTAAACAATTTCTTAGGTTTATCTTTAGTAATTAATTTAAAAAATGAATTTAAAAAACCTGACTTATACGCTACACCTACACCCATGAGGCCAAGAATTAATGTTCCAAGTGGTGCAAAATTAATAAAATTCGTTAGCATATTACTAACCAAATATTGCAATCCTGTACGATTAAATAAATTATTAATTGTTACTACTTTTGTCTCTAAATCACCGCTTACTGCATTAACGTTGTAGTAGGTTGTCTCTAAATGTAAAATACTACCAACACTACTAACTATCATTATTATTATTGTTAAAATAAACAATAACAACGCTGGATGTAACTTAACTTCTTTCTTACTCATAAAATCTCCACCTTTTTAATCTTTTTATTAAATTCAATTCTTGGCATCATAACTATTCTACCACAATTGATACACTTAATTTTTATATCAGCACCTATTCTAACTATTTCAAATTTGTTAGTTTTACACGGATGCTCCTTTTTCATTATAACTATACTTCCTAATTTATAATCCATAGTCATCTCCTTAACTCGATATAATTATAACATGTTAAGATAAATATATCAATTAATAAGACATTAAAAAAGTTTGAAATATCTTCAAACTTTTAATCATCAAGTAAAAAATCTTCTCCTTTAAAAGGCTCAACTCTACTTAAATCTAAATAATTTTGTTGTCTTAAAACCTCATACACTCCAATAGCTACACAATTAGATAAATTAAGACATCTCACATCCGTAGAAGTAGGTATTCTTATACATCTATCTAAGTATTTTCGAAGTATTTCTTTTGGAATGCCACTACTCTCTTTTCCAAATATTAAATATATATTGCTAGCTTTATCCGTATAGTCTACATCGCTGTGAGCTTTCTTTCCATACCTAGTAAAAAAATAATATTCACCTATATTTTTATTACAAAAATCTTCAAAATCATCATACAAAGTATAGTTAACCTTATCCATATAGTTTACTGCACTTCTTCGAATAATACCATCATGCATTGCAAAACCAAGTGGTCTTATCAAATGCAAATGAGCTCCAGTTCCAGCACAAGTTCTCATAATATTTCCTGTATTTTCGGGAATTTCAGGTTCAAACAATACAACATTAATCATTCATTTCACCAACACTATCAATAAAACTTTCAAATTTATCAACATTATAATTATTTGCTGTAACACTATATATTGAATTTAACTTACCATCCTTGATTACTAATACACAAGGAACATCTACCATACTAATTGAATTTATTGAAAAACTATCAATCATTTCTTTTTTAACATTCTTATCTTTTATATCATCTGTAATATCTAAATATAAAATCACCGAATTCATCTCTTTATTTTTTAAAACATTCTTTAATTTCTTTTCAAAGTTTCTTATTTTTTCATCTTCAAGAACTGATACATAAATAATACTATTCGGATTCTCTGTTATATAATTATCTAATTCATTATAATTAATTACTTCCATATACTTATCAAGAATTGGTTTATTTATTTTGTTTTCATTATATGCATTTATCCACATATAAAAATAATATGTAAGCAATATAGTTACTACAATAACACCTGTCAATATAATATAATTTTTCTTAGGAATAACTCTCAATTCTTTTGCCATTTTCTCATCCCTCTCTATTTCCATTTTAACAACTAATAATAATTTTGTAAATATTAAATGCTTTAAAATAATATATAAATTTGATATAATATTATTAGAAAGGATGAAGATTATGAAAAACATCTTTAACGAAACAATCGAATCATTAGAAAATTACTTTATAAGTATTAATGAAAAGAAATATCGTGCTACACAAATATATGATTATCTTTATAAAAAGCGAATATATGATATAAAAAAAATGACAAACATTTCAAACAACTTAAAAGAAAAAATATTAAAAAATTACAATTTTGATTTCATAAAAATCATAACTAAACAAGAAGATACTGATGTAAAAAAATATTTATTTAAACTAGCTGACGGAAATACCATTGAATCAGTTTTAATGTACCATAATTATGGTATCAGTATCTGTGTCTCATCACAAGTTGGGTGTAATATGGGATGTGCTTTTTGTGAAAGTGGAAGATTAAAAAAAGTAAGAAATTTAGAAACTTATGAAATTGTTGAACAATTACTTCTAATCGAAGAAGATATAAAAGACAGAATAACCCATGTCGTAGTAATGGGAATTGGTGAACCTTTTGACAACTATGATAATGTTATGAACTTTATAAGAATAATAACTAGTAATAAAGGAATCAACTTAGGATCTAGACACATTACCGTTTCAACCTGCGGAGTTGTTCCGGGAATTGAAAAATTTACTAATGATTTTAGCCAAGTAAATCTAGCTATTTCACTTCATGCACCAAACGACAAAATCAGAAATAAAATTATGCCTATAAGTAAAGCTTATTCATTAAATAAATTAATGAATGCAATTAAAAAATATATAGAAAAAACTAATCGAAGAGTTACTTTTGAATACATCATGCTAGAAAATATCAACGATTCAATCGAATGTGCCAACGAATTAGCTCAACTATTAAAATCTCTAAATTGCTATGTAAATTTAATACCTTACAATGAAACAGAAAATATTGGTTTTAAAAGAACAAAAAAGATGCAAATATTAACATTTTATGATATACTTAAGAAGAATGGTATTAATGTAACAATAAGAAAAGAATTTGGAGGAAAAGTTGATGCTGCTTGCGGACAACTAAGAGCCAAATCTAATTAGGAGGTTAGACATGCAAACATTTTACTTTACTGACCCAGGAAAAGTCAGATCACACAACGAAGATAGTGTAACTATATTAAGTAATGATAAAAAAGAATTTATCCTTGCCATTGCTGATGGTATGGGTGGACATAAAGCTGGTGAAGTTGCATCAAAAATAGCAATCGACTACATAACTACAGCTTTTTACAAAAAAGAAACTATTGGCTCTAAAGATGAAGCTATCGAATGGTTAAGAGCTATCGTTAAAGAAATTAATAATAAAATCTTTGAATATGCCAAAGTTAATCCTGAAAGCAAAGGTTTAGGAACAACACTCGTAATTGCTGTTAAAACTAATGATTATATATTATATGGAAATATTGGAGATAGTTCAGGATATGTCATAAAGAATGAAACATTACATAAAGTAACTAAAGATCACACATACGTAGGGATGCTTTTAACAAATGGTAGACTTACCGAAGAAACAGCAAAAAATCATCCTGGAAAAAATCTTTTAACAAGAGCACTCGGAGCAAATGATCCGATTGAAATAGATATTTTTGATATAGATACTTCAGTTAAAGGATTATTTCTATGTAGTGATGGGCTAACTAACATGTTAACTGACGAACAAATAGAAAAAATATTAAATAGTAATTTATCTATTGAAGAAGCAGTTGTTAAATTAATCAGGAAAGCTAACTCAAGAGGAGGAACTGATAATATATCAATTGCATATTTAAAAAAAGAAAGTGGTGACCTATAATGTTATCAAAGGGGCAAAAAATTAATGATAGATATGAAATCGTTAAATCAATTGGCGAAGGTGGTATGGCAAATGTTTACTTAGCAAACGATGCCATTTTAGATAGAAAAGTAGCTGTAAAAGTACTACGCGGAGACTTATCAAGTGATGATAAATTTATTCGAAGATTTCAAAGAGAGGCCTTATCCGTATCTAATTTATCGCATCCAAACATCGTTGAAGTTTATGACGTTGGCGAAGAAGACGGACAACATTACATTGTAATGGAATACATTGAAGGAAAAACTTTAAAACAATTATTAAAAAAACGTGATTCTCTGACATTAACCGAAGTCATTGACATAATGACACAATTAACCGATGGAATAGCTCATGCACATGAATCATATATTATACACCGAGATATTAAACCACAAAATATTATGATACAAGATGATGGAAAAATTAAAATAACCGATTTTGGAATTGCGATGGCTCTAAATGCCACTCAACTAACACAAACAAACTCTGTAATGGGAAGCGTACACTATTTACCACCAGAACAAGCCAGTGGTAAAGGAGCTACTGTTAAAAGCGATATATATTCAATGGGAATTTTAATGTATGAATTATTAACTGGTACCGTACCGTTTAAAGGAGATAATGCCGTAGAAATAGCTCTTAAACATATGAAAGACAAAATACCTAGCATTAGAAAACAAAATCCAGCAATTCCACAATCCGTTGAAAATATACTATTAAAAGCTACTGCCAAAAATCCAAGAAACAGATATGATACAGCTAGAGAAATGCATGAAGATTTAGTACATTGTCTTGACGAAGAACATGCAAACGACAAAAAAGTAACTTTTGAATATCCAGAAAACGATTTAGACATAACAGCACCATTGCCAGTAACTAATCCAAAAAAGAAAGTCGAAAAACCAAAAAAAGAAAAAGAAGATAATGAAGATACCGAAGATTTAGCAGTTGAAATAAAAAATGATGATAATTATGAAGAAGATTATTTTGAAGAACCAAAAAGAAGAAATACTCTTATCATTATTTTGGCATCATTCTTTCTATTGCTATTAATAACTGGTGGAATATTTTGGCTTGTAACAACTAGAGAAGTAAAAGACATTACTGTTCCTAACGTTGTTGGACTAACAACTGATGAAGCCATTGAAAAATTAGAAAAAGCAGGCTTCACATACACTACAGAACAAAAAAATAGTGATACTGTCGAAGAAGGCACAGTAATTAGTACTACTCCTAAAGCAGGAAGTACAAGAAAAAAAGGTGACACTATAACAATAGTCGAATCAAGTGGTGGAGATTATACATATCTTGAAGATTATACCAATAAAAATTACACTGAAGTAAAAGCCAAATTAGAGTTAGCTGGTATAAATGTCTTAATAGAAAAAAAAGACGTCGAAGATAAAGAGAAATACAAAGATAAAGAAAACATCATCATAGATCAATCACCGAAATATGACAAAGATAAAGAAAAACAAACCATAAAAAAAGGTGATACCATAACATTATATATACCAAATATCGTAGATGAATATCCTGATATGGTTAGCGAAGGATGGTCTCTAAATGATGCCCTAGCCTTCGTAGAGGAATACAAACTATCTATTTCAGTACAAGACAACAACGGAGATACTATTCCTAAAGAAGAATACAATAAATATAAAGAGGCTACTATTATAAGTCAATCAAGACCTGCTGGCGATACCGTAATTACCGGTATTACTCTTAAAGTAAGCATAAATGAAACATATAAAAAAGAAGATAATAATGAAGATAACGAATAATATTAGGGTGGTTTTATGAAAGGTAAAATAATTAAAAACATTAGTAATGATTATACCGTAGAAACACAAGACGGAAAAAAATATATTTGTAAACCAAGAGGAAAATTTAGAATTAATAATTTAATTCCATTAGTCGGAGATATTGTTGAATTCGATGAAAAAAATAATTATTTAACTGATATTCTACCAAGAAAAAATGAATTAATCAGACCAAGCATTGCTAATATAGATATTGCTGTAATAATTACAAGTGTTAAAAATCCCAATTTTGATACAGCACTATTAGATAAAACCCTAACTATTATTTCATACAACAAAATAGAACCAATAATTTATTTTACCAAATTAGATTTATTAAATAATGAAGAATTGCAAGAAATAAATAAATATCTTGAATACTATCAACAAATCGGATACATCGTATCAACAACTCCTGATGATTTAATTCATAAAATTCAAGGAAAAACTGTCGTGTTTACTGGACAAAGCGGTGCTGGTAAATCAACTCTATTAAATAAACTAAATCCCAATCTAAAATTACAAACAAACGAAATATCATATGCCTTAGGTCGAGGAAAACACACAACCAGACACACAGAACTCTTTGATGTAGCAGGAGCCCTTATCGCAGACACACCAGGCTTTTCAAAAATAGATTTCTTCAACATGAAAAGTATTGACATCCGCGATAATATGAAAGAAATGTTTGATAATCTTGATAAATGTAAATATAAAGATTGCCTACATAATAAAGAAGATAATTGCCAAATAATCAAATTGGTTAATGAAGGCAAAATACTAAAAAGTAGATATAAAAATTATATAAATTTTATAAGTGAGGGAAAACATGATTAAAATATCAACTTCCATATTGTCATCGAATAACCGTGAAGATAGCATAAAAAAATTAAATGACACCACTTGTGATTATATTCACATAGATGTAATGGATAACAAATTTGTTCCAAATTATCAATTTCCAATCGAAGAAATAAATAAAGTAATTCCTCTATCAACCAAAAAAATTGATATACATTTAATGGTCGAAAAACCGTTAACATACATAAACAAAATAAATAATTCAAACATTGAATATATTACAATACATTATGAAATAAACGACAATATAGATAACATTTTACAAACAATCAAAAATAAGGGTTATAAAGCAGGATTAGCTATAAAACCCAAAACCAAAATAGATGAAGTAAAAGAATACTTAAATAAAATAGATATGTTGTTAATAATGAGTGTAGAACCAGGATTTGGTGGACAAAACTTCATCCCAAATACAATTAACAAAATAAACGAATTAAAAAAATTAAACAAAGATTTAACAGTTGAAGTAGACGGTGGAATAAACGATAAAACAATTGAACAAATATATGATATTTCAGACATAGCTGTTGTAGGAAGTTATATTATAAATCAAATAGATTACAATAAAGCAATTAATAATTTAAAAAATTAGTTGCTTTTTATATGTTTAATTTTTTCATTTTAGTACCAATATATTCATAGAATACTTTTGAAAGGTGATAATATGATAAGCAATTTTAATGAAGAAGCACAAGAAATAATAATTAAAGCAAAATTAGAAATGTTAGAATTAAAACATCCATACGTAGGAACAGAACATCTAGTATTAGCAATATTGCACACTAAAAATGATTTAACAAAAAGATTAGAAAAGTATAATCTTACATACAACAGATTTAAAAAGGAAATAATTAACATAATAGGAAAAGGGAGTAAAAAAAGTGAATTTTTCCTATATACTCCCCTATTAAAAAAAGTAATCGAAAATGCAATTATGGATAGCAAAGATAACAATAACGGTATTGTAACCGTCGAACATTTATTAGCAGGATTATTAGATGTAGGTGAAGGAATAGCAATAAGAATATTTATCAGTATGAATCTTGATTTAGATAACATGTATGATGAATTTACAAGTAAAATATATGAAAAAAATAATAAAAACGAAAAAAAATTATTAATAGAACAACTCGGAGTAAACTTAAACAAATTAGCTAAAGCTAAAGAAGTCGATCCCGTTATAGGCCGTGAAGAAGAAATAAATAAAATTGAAGAAATACTTTGTCGAAGAACAAAAAATAATCCATTACTTTTAGGTGCTCCAGGAGTCGGAAAAACTGCTATTATAGAACAATTAGCAGTCTTAATAGAAAATGGTGAAGTTCCAAGAAATCTGCAAAATAAACAAATTATATCCCTAGATATGGCCAGTGCCGTAGCAGGTACAAAATATCGTGGAGAATTTGAAGAAAGAATGAGAAAAATAATCGAAGAAATTGAAAACAATCAAAATATAATATTATTTATTGATGAAATTCATACCCTTATTGGTGCTGGTGGAGCCGAAGGAGCCATTGACGCTTCAAACATCTTAAAACCAGCCTTAGCAAGAGGAAAAATAAGATGTATCGGAGCTACTACAACTGAAGAATATAAAAAACACTTTGAAAAAGATAAAGCCCTTGACAGAAGATTTCAAACCGTATCCATTGAAGAACCATCAATAGAAAAAACCAAAAACATTCTATATAAGTTAAAACCAATTTATGAAGAATATCATAATGTAAAAATAAATAATAGTATCATAGATGATATAATAAATTTAACTGAAAAATACATTTACAATAGATACCGACCAGATAAACAAATAGACATACTAGATGAAGTATGCAGTAAAGTAAATATTGAAGAAAATAGCAAATTTATAGAAATAAACTCAAAATTAAATAACATAAAAAGTAAAAAAAATTTATATATTAAAGAAAATAATATTAAAAAAGCATATGAATACAAAATAAAGGAAACTGAATATCTAAAAAATATTAACAATTCTGTTGAACCAAAAGAAGTAACTCAAAAAGATATTGCCATTGTCATTAACAACAAAACAAACATACCCGTATACGAAATACTAAATGATAACAAAAAAATAATTAAAGAAATTGAAGAAACACTAAAAAGTAATATAATAGGCCAAAACGAAGCCATTAAAAAACTAATAAACATAACCAAAAGAATAAAACTCGGATATCGTGAAAATAAATGCATATCACTACTATTAATAGGTCCATCAGGTGTAGGTAAAACCAAATTATCTTCTATTTATGGAAATCTATTATCAAAACAAAAAGTAATAAAATTAGATATGTCTGAATATTCCGAATCTAGTTCAATTAATAAACTAATCGGATCTTCAGCTGGCTTTGTCGGATATGACGATAATAAATACGTTCTAAGTCAAATAAAAGATAATCCCAATGCTGTAATAATATTAGATGAAATAGATAAAGCACATCCAAAAATAATTAATTTATTCTATCAAATACTTGAAGACGGAAAAATTCAAGATGCAAAAAACAATTACATTAATTTCAAAAATAATATAATTATTATGACTACTAATAAATGCTCTGAGAAAAAATCAATTGGTTTTAATAAAAATAAATCAAATTTAATAAATGATTTAAAAGAAGTCTTTAACATAGCATTTATCAACAGAATTGATGATATTATATACTTTAATAATTTAAATGAAGAAGATATAAAAATAATAATTAATAATAAATTAAATGAATTATTAAATAAATATTATAAATACAATATAAAATTAACTAACAATATAAATGAAGAAATATTAAAAGAATGTAATTATCAATATTATGGTGCAAGAAAAATAGAAAAAGTAATACAAAATAAACTAGAAAACATAATAATAGATAATATTATAAATAATAACAATGATATCTATATTGATAGTATTTTTTCGAAGTAAGTGATATAATACTTCTAGGTGATTTTTAATGAATGAATCTTACTATAAATTATGTATAAATGAATTAAATACTATCAAAGACAAAAAAAGAATCTTATTACATAGTTGTTGTGCCCCATGTAGTTCCCATGTTATATCTTTTTTATCAAATTACTTTGATATAACTATTTTATATTACAATCCCAACATTTCACCTATTGATGAATATTTAAAAAGAAAAGAAGAACAAATAAAATTAATTAAAGAACTAAAAACCAAAAATAAAGTTGATTTTTTAGACTGCGACTATGAATGTGAGAAATATCAAAAAGCTATAAAAGGGTATGAGACATGCAAAGAACGTGGCCCAAGATGTACTATATGCTTTAATTTGCGAATAGAAAAAACTGCACAATTAGCTAAAGAATTAGATTATGACTATTTTTGTACAACACTTACTGTAAGTCCTTATAAAAATGCTAAATTAATAAATGAAATAGGTATAAAATATAGTGAAAAATACAAAGTAAAATGGCTATACTCAGATTTTAAAAAAGATAATGGCTATAAACATTCAATTGAATTATCCAAAATTTATAATTTATATCGACAAGATTATTGCGGATGTATATATTCAAAAAAAGAAAGAGAAGAAAAAAATCAGGATTAAATTTTCCTGATTTTTTATTTAGTTACTTGAAAATAATTAAATACTTCATAACCTAAAAATACACAACTTGCAACAAAAAACATAATTGCAATAACCATAAAGAACTTATTGTTAGCAAAACCGGATTTATTTCCTGCCACATCATTATTAGGCATCTGTACTTGTTGAACTGGTTCTGTTGGTTTAACCTCATCTACCCCAAAATCTCTTATAGGCTGAACATTACTAACAGATATAGAAGAAGAACTACTAACTTCTCCCAAAGCCTCGTTCAAGTTAGATTCTTTTGAAGCATCAAATATTAATTTATTATCATTATTAACTACTGGTTCTGGAGTTGATGTCACTGGTGTAGAAAAGTTAACAAATGACTCTTTAATTGGTGATTCAGATACGGTTGAACTAACATTAGAAGAAGGTTCAATAATCGGTTGAATTTGTGGTTCAACAACACTAGGAATAACTGGTGTCACTGGTGGAGTTGGAATAACTGGTTCCGTTGGCACAGCACTAATTGGTTCGCTTTGAGTATTAGTTAATGTTGGTGAACTAATATCCAATGAAGGATTAACTAAATTAACAGGCTCTGTTGGTAAAATATCAGGTACTACTGGAGCTACTGGCACAACAGGCTCAACTGGAGTTATTGGTTCTGGATTAATTAAATTTTCATTATTTAAAACTGATGGTTCAATAGGCTTTTCTTCTGGAGTTGGCTCAACTACAGGAAAAATTTGCGGTTCATTGTTTACTACAGGTTCTTCTTCATAATCAAAATATTCTTCGCTTACTTTTGTAACAGCTTTTTTAACTGTAGTAATATAAGTTTTTTGAACATTAATATTTTGTTCTTTATTAATTAAAACAGAAGTCATATTAACTACTTTACCACTTGGTAATGATACAGTCTTATTAGTCAATTTATTACTTTCATTATCAATAGAATATTTTATTAATTCCTTAACAATATCTGAAATTTTTCCCTTTTCCATAGAATCTTCAATATTCATCATATTTGAAGTTCCATCAATATTTTTAATTAATTTAGATACAAATATATTATCATTATCAGTATCTCTTTCTATCCAATAGACAACATAATCGCTTCCATCTACATCAACAGAAAAAACTACTGAAGCCTTTCTATCAATTCCATGTTCATCAATAACTTTAACATTTTTATTTTTCATAATTCCTCCTAAGTAAGCACGTAAAAAACAACAATAATATGCTTACACTCCTACTATTAAAATAAGTATACCACATAATTATTATATATACAAGAAAAATTAACATTAAAAAAGGAAATAACAAAATTTAATTATTATTTCCTTGCTGATTATTATATTGTTTAACTAATACAAGTTTTTTTGCATTTATTTGTTCCTTTTCAAGCATTTTCTTCTTCATTAATTCAATTTTAATTTTATTTCCAATTATTTTATTTTCCATATCATTAATTTTTCTTATTACTTCTTTATACTCATAAATATCACCTTGATATCGTCTAAATTTATCATTATAAATCATTTTTAATTTAATAATATCATCTAGTGTTTTATCAACCAATCTATCTGTACTATCAAGATCATTAATAGCATTTCTAATCTCTGAAGAATAATCAATGGCTTCATAAACCATTTTTCTATTTTCTTCCCAATGAATATTATTATATAAATTGCCCATGGCATTTCTAGTAATAATTGTTTGTGTAGCTATCGAAGGAACCACTCCGCGTAATGGACTAAGCATTAATAATCCTAAATATTTAAAGGTATTTCCTAAAAGTTTACCAAATCCGACCATTCTATAATAAACCTCTTCATGTGAATCTATATTAGCAACTTTTTCACTCAAACTCTTAAGAAAATCATTTTGTTCTTTTACAAAACTTTCATAAGAAGAATTAACTTTACCAATATCAAAAACCCTAGCTTTTACTTTCTCAAAGTCAATATCTCTCTTCTTTAATTCTTCCGCTTTTTGTTCCTTATATTTTTCATAATCTTCTACTCTACCATGAAGATCATCTATTTTTAAATATAAATATTTATATGTATCTAACAATTTATAATCTTCAACAACAGATGCAATTTCATCATTATCTACAATACTTTTTAATTCAATGATATTATCAACAAGTTCTCCCTCATTAATTTCAAGCATATACTCAAAGTCATAATTATCTTTTAAATAATCATATTTATTTTTTAATTTATCAAGTTTACATAGTATATTTTTTATTTCCAACACGTTTTTTTTACACTCAGATAATACTTTATCATCAACATTAATTTGACTAAGTAAATATAATTCACTTTCTAATATCTCATACTCATTAACCATTTTTATTAGATCTTTTTTTATTAAATTAATAATTCTTTTTTCAAGTTCTTTTGCTCTATCATATGTATCTTTTGTATTATCAATTCCAACGTTCTTTGTTTCTTTATTTATTTTATTAAAGTTATTTAAAACATTTTTTTTAATTATATCTTGTTTATTTTTATTATAAGAAACATCAAGTGAATTAATAATTTTTCTGTTTTCTTCCCTACTTCTTTTACTGGCTACACTATGATTATTCGTATTTGTCATATTATTTTTTCTATTATTTAAAATAGAATTATTTTCATCTTTAACATCAACATTTTTTTTATCTTGATTGACATCATTGACATTATTATCACCAATAATATTTTCATACACCATTAATGGTATTGCAGCTACAACTTTTATAAAATTATTATACATTTTATTTGAATCTTCTATTTCAAGCTCATTATCATACTTTTTGCGTTTAAATAAATTAATTTTCTTTAATCTATCACCAAATCGACTTTTTTCACCAAAATTACCCATAACAGTCACCTCGTAAATATTATAACACAACAAAAGAAAAAGACCAATAAATTGATCTTAATCTAAAAATTTATCTTCTAATACTTCTGATGGTTCATCATCGAAAAATTCTTTTTCCAATGTATAACCAATATCCATATATTCTTTAGCACCAGTACCAGCTGGAATAAGTTTACCAATAATAACATTTTCTTTAAGTCCATGTAAATTATCAACTTTACCTTTAACTGCAGCCTCAGTAAGAATTCTAGTAGTTTCTTGGAATGAAGCTGAAGCAAGGAATGAATCAGTTTGTAATGAAGATTTAGTAATACCTAATAGTATAGGTTGACCAATTGCTGGCTTTTTACCTTGTAAAATAACATCTTTATTACCTTGCGCAAACTTATTAATTGATACAACAGTACTTGGTAAGAAATTAGTATCTCCAGAGTCAATAATTCTAATTTGTGAAATCATTCTTCTAGCAATAAGTTCTACGTGTTTATCATTAATATCAACACCTTGAGAACGATATACTTTTTGAACTTCTTTTAATATATATTGTTGAACAGTATTTGGATCAGTTACCATTAACAATTCTTTAGGACTAATATTACCTTCAGTCAATCTATCACCAGCTGAAACTTTATCACCTTTTTCGACTCTTAATTTAGCACCATAAGCTGTTAAATGTTCTCTAATTTCATTTGCATTCTTAATATATATTTTAGTTCTACCTTTTTGATCTTCGATCTTAGATACAGTACCGTCAATTTCAGCAATAGTAGCTTTTCCTTTAGGACTTCTAGCTTCAAATAATTCTTCAACACGAGGTAAACCTTGTGTAATATCTTCTCCACCAGCTACACCACCAGTATGGAAAGTTCTCATGGTTAACTGCGTACCTGGTTCACCAATAGATTGAGCACCCATTGTACCAACAGCTTCACCTATTTCTACTATATTACCTGTAGCTAAGTTTCTACCATAACATTTACAACATACACCATGGTCGGTTCTACAAGTAAGTACTGTTCTAATTTCTACTTCTTCAATACCTGCACTAATAATTTTGTCTGCGATATTTTCAGTAATAAGTTCATTTTTATCAATAATAACTTCTTTAGTCGTAGGATCTACAACTTTCTTGTTTGTATATCTTCCTAAAATTCTATCATACAATGGCTCAATAATACCATCTTTTTCATCCTTAAATGCAGATACCATAACGCCTTGAGTAGTACCACAATCTTCTTCTCTAACAATTAAATCTTGGGCTACATCAACAAGTCTTCTAGTCATATATCCAGAATCCGCTGTTTTTAAAGCTGTATCAGCACTACCTTTTCTAGCACCATGTGTTGATAAGAAGAATTCAGAAACTGAAAGTCCATCTCTAAATGAAGACTTAATCGGAATTTCTACTGGTTCACCATTTGGCTTAGCCATTGTACCACGCATACCTGCTAACTGAACAAAGTTAGAAATTGAACCACGGGCTTTAGAATTCATCATTATAAATATAGGGTTATCTTCATATTCATCACTCTTAGCATACGCTTCAAGTTCTTTCTCAATATCTTTCTTAGCTTTATCCCAAATACCAATAACTAAATCAAATCTTTCTTTATCAGTAATTAAACCTCTTTGATATTGTTTATTAACCTTTTTAACTTCAGCTTCAGATTCTTCAATTATCTTATCTTTATTCTTACTAGTAATAACATCTGCTGCTGATATTGTAATTCCAGCATATGTAGAATATTTAAATCCTAAATCTTTTAATTTATCTAACATTATTGAAGTCTCAGTAGTTTTATATTTTTTAAACATTTGAGCTATTATTTTTTCTAAAGTGCCTTTCTTAAATGCAGCAGCTTTAGGAATTTCTTTAATTTTTTCAGGTATATTTTCTCCTGGAGCTATAAAGTACTTATTAGGTGTGTATTTTTCAATATTTTCATCACTAGGTTCATTAATATATGGGAATGAATCTGGTAAAATTTCATTAAATATTAATTTACCAACAGTTGTTACTAAGTATTGATCTTTATGAGAATCCAAGAATACTTTATGTTTAAATGAATTAACAGGAACAACTATTCTCGTATGTAAATCAACTTCACGACGATTATATGCCATTAAAGCTTCATTTGAATTTTTAAATATTCTTCCTTCACCTTCATGCCCTGGTTTTTCCATTGTTATATAATAGTTACCTAATACCATGTCCTGGCTAGGAGTTACAATAGGCTTTCCATCTTTTGGTGATAAAATGTTATTTGCACCTAACATAAGAATTCTAGCCTCAGCCTTTGCTTCTTCAGATAAAGGTACGTGAACTGCCATCTGGTCACCATCAAAGTCTGCATTAAATGCTGTAGTAACAAGTGGATGTAATCTAATTGCTTTTCCAGAAACAAGTTTTGGTTCAAACGCTTGAATACCTAATCTATGTAACGTAGGCGCACGGTTTAACATTACTGGATGTTCTTTAATTATCTCTTCAACAACATCCCATACCTTCGGATCTCTTGTATCTATCATTTTTTTAGCTGATTTAATATTATTAGCTATTTCTTTATTAACTAAACCATTAATAACATGTGGCTTAAATAATTCAAGTGCCATCTCTTTTGGAATACCACATTGATACATTTTTAAATCTGGTCCAACAACAATTACTGAACGTCCTGAATAGTCAACACGTTTACCAAGTAAGTTTTGTCTAAATCTTCCTTGTTTACCTTTCAACATACTTGACAAAGACTTAAGTGCTCTATTACCAGCACCAGTTACGCTTCTTCCCCTACGACCATTATCGAATAATGAGTCAACTGCCTCTTGAAGCATTCTCTTTTCATTTTGAATAATTATTGAAGGAGCATTTAATTCTACTAACTTCTTTAAACGATTATTTCTATTAATAACTCTACGATATAAATCATTCAAATCAGATGTAGCAAATCTACCACCATCAAGTTGAATCATTGGTCTAAGTTCTGGTGGAATAACTGGTAATGCTTCAAGAATCATCCATTCTGGCTTGTTACCAGATTTTGCAAATGAATCTAAAACATCTAATCTCTTAACTAACCTAATTTTCTTTTGACCAGTTGCTCCCTCTAATTCTTTTTGAAGTTCTTCAATTTCCTTTTGAACATCTACTTCACTTAACAATTCTTTAATTGCTTCAGCACCCATACCTACTCTAAAAGTATTTCCATACTTTTCATAGTATGCTCTATACTCTTTATCAGATAAAGTTTGTTTCTTTATTAATGTAGTAGCACCTGGATCTAAAACAACATAAGAAACAAAGTAAATAACTTCTTCCAAGTCTCTTGGAGACATATCCAAACATAATCCAATGTATGAAGGAATTCCTTTAACAAACCATATATGACTAACAGGTGTAGCTAATTCTATATGTCCCATTCTTTCTCTACGAACTTTAGACTTAGTAACTTCAACACCACATCTATCACATACAATATTTTTGTATCTTAATCTCTTATATTTACCACAACTACACTCATAATCTCTCGTAGGTCCAAAAATCTTTTCACAGAAAAGTCCATCTCTTTCTGGTTTTAATGTTCTATAATTAATAGTTTCTGGTTTTAAAACTTCACCATAACTCCATGCTCTAATATCATCAGGTGATGCAATTCCAATTTTTAAAGCCTTAAATTTATTAGCCTCTAACATTAGAAGTCACCTCCCTCTAAATTTTCACCTTCAAAGGTATCAATACCATCTCCATACTCGTCAGGTAAATCAATATCATCATCTAAGTCATCTTCTTCGCCAAAATCAGATTCATCGCTGTAATCATCTTCCAAAGCATCTGCAAACAATTCTGGCTTATGAACTTCCTCAGATATTGGCATTTCATCTTCTTCATCTTTTTCAAGTTCACGAATACTAACTTCTTCGTCATCATTATTTATAACAGAAATATTTAATCCTAATGCTTGGAATTCTTTAAGTAAAACTCTAAATGATTCAGGAATACTAGGATCAGGTAATGATTGACCTTTAACGATTGACTCATAAACCTTTACTCTACCTATTACATCATCAGATTTATAAGTAAGAATTTCTTGAAGAACATGACTTGCCCCATATGCTTCTAGAGCCCAAACTTCCATTTCACCAAATCTCTGTCCACCAAATTGTGCTTTACCACCTAGTGGTTGTTGAGTAACAAGTGAATATGGTCCCGTTGCTCTAGCATGTAACTTATCATCAACCATGTGATGCAATTTAATCATATACATTACACCAACATTAATACGATTATCAAAAGGTTCACCAGTTCTACCATCATATAAAACAGTCTTTCCGTCTGGATCCATTCCAGCTTCTGCCATCATTTTAGCTATATCATCTTGTTTAGCACCATCTAATACTGGAGTTGCTACATGTACACCAAGTCTTTTAGCAGCCATACCTAAATGTAATTCCAAAATCTGTCCTATATTCATACGAGAAGGAACACCTTGTGGATTTAACATAATATCTACTGGAGTACCATCTGGTAGATATGGCATATCTTCTTGTGGAAGAATAAGTGAAATAACACCCTTATTACCATGACGGCCAGACATCTTATCTCCAACTTGAATCTTTCTCTTTTGAATTATATAAACTCTAACAACTTTACTTACTCCACTTGGCATCTCATCATTATCAGCTTTAGTATAAACCTTAACATCATGTACTATACCATCACCACCATGTGGAACAACTAAAGAAGAATTTCTAACTTCTCTCGTTTTTTCTCCGAAAATAGCATGTAATAATTTTTCTTCACTAGTTAAATCAGCCATGCCTTTTGGTGTTACTTTACCAACAAGAATATCACCTTCTTTAACCTCAGTACCAATTCTTATAATACCATTTTCATCTAGGTTCTTTCTAGACTCTTCAGAAACATTAGGAATATCTCTAGTAATTTCTTCAGGCCCTAACTTAGTATCTCTACATTGTATTTCATAATCTTCAATATGTAATGATGTATAAACGTCATCTTTAACAAGTCTTTCATTCATAATAACAGCATCTTCGAAATTATAACCATTAAATGTCATGAAAGCAACTACAACGTTTTTACCAAGTGCAAGTTCACCTTTATCAGTACTTGGACCATCAGCTATAATTTGTCCACGTTTAATCTTATCTCCAGCTCTAACTATAGGAACTTGATTAGCAGTTTCACCTTGGTTAGATCTTTCAAATGTTGTAAGATAATATACATCCTCACCTTTAGCATTTTTAACAACTATTTTCTTAGCATCAACATAACTTGCAATACCATCAGCCTTTGCTACCACCACAGCACCACTATCTCTAGCAGCCACATATTCAACACCAGTACCTATAAATGGAGCTTCAGTTGTTAAAAGTGGTAATGCTTGACGTTGCATATTAGCACCCATTAGTGCACGAGTAGCATCATCATGTTCCAAGAATGGAATCAAACTTGTAGTAATAGATACTACTTGTTGAGGTGATACATCAATATAATCTACTTTTTCAGCAGGAATTATAACATTCTCACCATTACATCTACCAGCAACAGTGCTATCAAGAATAACTCCATCATCACTTACATTAACTGTTGCTTGTGAAATATAGAAATCTTGTTCTTCAGTAGCTGTCAAATAGTCTACTTGATCAGTCAATTTTTTATTTTCAACTTTACGATATGGAGTCATAATAAATCCATATTCATTTACTTTAGCATAACTTGCTAAAGAAGTAATTAATCCAATATTTTGTCCTTCAGGAGACTCAATAGGACATATACGTCCATAGTGAGAAGCATTAACGTCACGAACTTCAACACCAGCTCTATCCCTAGATAATCCACCAGGTCCTAATGCTGATAATCTTCTCTTATGAGTAAGCTCAGCAATTGGATTAACTTGGTCCATAAATTGTGACAATTGGCTACTACCAAAAAACTCTTTAATAACAGCTGTAACTGGTCTAATATTAATTAATGTTTTTGGAGTTACAGTTTCCATATCTTGAGTAGTCATTCTTTCACGAATAACCCTCTCCATTCTACTAAACCCTATTTTAAATTGATTTTGTAAAAGTTCTCCAACTTGTCTAATTCTTCTATTACCTAAGTGATCAATTTCATCATCATGACCTATACCATCCATTAAATTTAAATAATATGATACAGAAGCATAAAAATCAGAAATTGTTAATGTCTTAACATCAATACTTTGGTCATTACCAATAACTTTTACTTTTTTCTTTGGATTTAATGGAGAATAAACATATAATACTTGAATTCTTCCTTGATCATTTAAATCAGTATTAATAGTAGCATCTACCATTCCATAACCATCTTTTAAATACTTATCTAATTCTAATACAACTTCTTTAGTAAGTAATGTACCGTCACTAAATTTAACTTCTCCATCAACTACTATATCTTGAGCTAATACTTTACCAACTAATCTATCTTTAATATCTAATCTTTGATTAAATTTATATCTACCAACTTTAGCTAAGTCATAACGAAAATTATCAAAAAATCTAGTAATTAACTGATTCTTTGAACTATCTAAAGTTGTAGGTTCACCTGGTCTTAATTTTTCATAAATCTCTATTAAAGCCTCATCAGTATTTTTAGTAGAATCTCTTTCAATAGTATTCTTTAAATACTCATTATTATCAAATAAGTCTAAAATATCCTTATCGCTCGATAAACCAAACGCTCTAAGTAATGTAGTAAGAGGAACCTTTCTAGTTCTATCAATTCTTACATAAAGAACATCTTTTGCATCTGTTTCATATTCAAGCCATGTTCCACGAGTAGGAATAACTTTAGAAGCAAACACTGGTTTACCATTCTTATCTACTTCTCTAGAGAAATAAACACTTGGAGATCTAACTAATTGTGATACAACAACTCTCTCCGCACCATTAATAATAAATGTACCACTATCAGTCATTAAAGGCATATCTCCCAAGAAAATTTCCTGTTCTTTTACCTCGCCAGTCTCATTATTAAACAATCTTGTTTGAACTTTAAGAGGAGCTGCATATGTAATTTGTCTATCTTTACATTCTTTGATTGAATATCTTGGTGTATCAAACACATAATCACTAAACTCTAAAGATAAACTTCCAGAAAAACTTTCAACTGGAGAAAAGTCTTCAAGTACCTCTTTAACCCCTTCAGTAACGAACCATTGATATGATTCTTTTTGAATTTGTAACAAATTATCAAGTTCCAATGAATTCTTGATCATAGAAAAGTTTCTTCTCTTCCTATAATCGCCACTTTGCTTTAATTTATAAGCCATTAACTTTTCACCCCAATACCTAAATTTTTAAAGAATTCCACGCCAAAAAGATGCGTTTCCAATATATAATGTTAACACCATAACTGTAAAAAGTCAACGAAATAATTTGTTTTTTATATTTTTTTTACCAACATTTTTCTCATTAACAAAAAATGAGAGAATTTTATCATTTTTTTCTCTCATATTTACACATTTTAAAACTAATATCGTTATACATTCCAGTATCGATAATTTCTTCATTCCACTCATTTATATTAAATTTTGGGAAAAAAGTATCCGCATCATCACAGCTAGCATCAATCAAAGTAATATAAAGACTATCTGCATAATCAATAAACTGTTCATACACCGAAGCACCGCCTATAATAAATATCTCTTCTTCAGTATCTAAATATCTATCAAGAATTTCTTTTTTATCACGAACTACCTCTACATTATTCAAAACAGCACTTGTAGATAAAACAATCATTTTTCTTCCGGGTAAATCACCTGGCAAAGAATTGTATGTATTTTTTCCCATAACAACCGTATGACCCATCGTTGTATTCTTAAAAAATTTCATATCTTTAGGAATATGCCAAATTAAATCATTTTTCCTACCAAGTTCTCTATTCTTCCCCATCGAACTTATCATACTAATCATTATATATCACCTCTTTATTGTGCCAAAGGAAAACTAATCTTTCCATGATGCTGATATTTTGTAACCTTTATATCTTTACAATCTTTAGAATTGTCAAATTCAAAGAAATCTTTTACATCAGGATTAATCCACAACTCTGGAGCTGGTAAATCTTCTAAAGTATCAAATCTATTAATTTGTTCTTTAATACCGTCTACCTGATTTACATATATATGTGCATCTTTAATTGACCAAAACATCTTACCTGGTTTTAATCCAGTACAATGTGCTAATAAACATAATAATGTAGCATATTGTGTAACATTAAATGGCAATCCAAGTGGAACATCGCAGCTTCTTTGATGAACCCAACAATTAAGTTTCCCATCAGTAACATCCCATTCACTACTCCAAACGCAAGATGGCAACACCGCAGTATCTATATAATCATCTTGCCATAATGTCATAAGCATTCTTCTATCATTTGGATTATTTTTTAATGTATTAATTAATCTTTGTGTATTTTGAAATTTATTATTTATCCAACCATATGCTGTTCCAATCGTATGCGCCCATTCAACGCCAAAATCTTTTACAATATCTTTTTTTACCATTTTGCCATCTTCTAAAACATTTTGATTAGCATACCATTTTCCATCTTCTTGTATTTCCCATTCATCCCATATATGAACATTTCTTTCTTGAAGCCATCTAACATCATTAGATTGAACTTGATATATCCATAGCATTTCTAATATTGCTTGTCTAAAAAATAATTGCTTCGTAGTAAGTGCAGGAAATTCCTCTGATAAATCGAACTCAAAAGAATAACCCGGAATCTTTATTGTATCTATTCCAGTTCTATTCTGTACTCTTTTACCCTCATTCAATATTTTTTTGCATAACTTAATGTATTCTTTGTCCCACTTTGACATCTTCTCACTTCCTTACTATAAATATTGTAACAAAATAAAATATCAAAGTCCATAAGAAAAGAAAAAAGAATCTAAAATTAGATTCTTTAGTAAACTACTTAAGTTCTACAGTAGCTCCAGCTTCTTCAAATTGTGCTTTAAGTTTTTCAGCTTCTTCTTTGTCAATACCTTCTTTAACATTTCCACCGTTATCAGCTATATCTTTAGCTTCTTTTAATCCTAAACCAGTTAAATCTCTAACTATTTTAATAACAGCAATTTTGTTAGGACCTGCAGCAGTTAATACAACATTAACTTTTGATGGACCTTCTTCAGCAGCAGCTACAGCTGGACCAGCAGCAACAGCAACAGCAGATGGATCTACACCAAATTCCTCCTTCATAGCATCAACTAATTCTTTAATTTCAAGAATTGACATTTCTTTTAAAGCACTAATAAAATCTTCTTTATTTAATTTAGCCATTTTTATTTCCTCCTTTAATATTAATTATTTTCTTTATCCTTAGCATATAAATCTAAGCATATAGATAAGTCTCTTACAGTTCCCATAAGACCTGCAGCTAACTGAGTTAAAAGCATATCTCTTGATGGAATTGCAGCATATCTCTTCAAGTCATCCATAGATGCAACTTTACCTTCAATAATACCAGCCTTAAGTTCTAATGCTTTATGATCTTTAGCGAAATCATTTAAAACTTTTACTATTGAAATTTCGTCTGTTCCAAAAGATATTGCACTAGGTCCAGCTAAATAATCATCCATATCAATGTTTAATTCATCTAATGCTCTCTTAGTTAAAGTATTTTTATACACTTTATAATCAGCATTATTTTCTCTTAGCTTTCTTCTTAGTTCAGTAACTTCTTGAACACTAAGTCCACGATAATCAAACATAACAACTGATTTAGCATTTTCTAATTTTTCTTTAATCTCTGATACAACAGTTGCTTTTTGTTCAATAATCTTTGCGTTTGCCACTATCTCACACATCCTTTCTGTATGCCATAAATAAAAGTCCCCTATTTACAGAGGACTAAAAAACATATTTATTTTATTCCTCGGTAAGATATTTAAACTATTCGTCCTTACTGTCTTTGGCATAACTTCTCAATCAATTTGTATTATATAACATATTTTACTTTTTGTCAAAAGAATTTACATCAATCTTAATACCAGGGCCCATTGTAGATGAAATAGAAATATTTTTAACATAATTTCCCTTAACAGTAGCTGGTTTAATTTTCAAGATATTATTAACAAAAGCATTTAAATTTTCAACTAACTTGTCAGTATCAAAACTTACTTTTCCAACAATACCATGGATATTACCATAACTATCTGTTCTATATTCTACTTTACCCTTCTTAGTATCACTTACAGCCTTAGCAACATCCATTGTAACTGTTCCAGTCTTTGGATTTGGCATAAGACCTTTAGGTCCTAAAATTTTACCTATCTTACCAAGCATTGGCATCATTTCAGGTGTAGCTATAATTACATCATAAGAAAACCAGTTTTCTTTTTCAATTTTTTCAATCATATCTACATCTCCAACAAAATCAGCACCCGCTTCTTTTGCAGCTTTAGCTTGATCACCTTTAGCAAGAACTAATACAGTTTGAGTTTTACCTGTACCATTAGGTAATACAATAGCACCTCTTAATTGTTGATCAGCTTTCTTAGTATCCAAATTAAGATTCATAGCAACTTCAACTGTTTCATCAAATTTAGTATTAGCAGTTTCTTTTACTAATTTAACAGCTTCGTCTAAAGAATACATCTTATTCTTTTCAACCTTTTCGAATACAGAAGCATATCTCTTACTCTTCTTCATAATTTCCTCCTTATGTGGTCTTGCGGACTAGATCCTTCCACATAGGTAAAAACCTATATGTATATTTATTATTCTTCTATCTTAATTCCCATGTTACGTGCAGTTCCTTCAACTATTTTCATAGCTGCTTCTACATCATAAGCATTTAAATCAGGTAATTTTGTTTCTGCTATTTCTCTAAGTTGTTCCCTAGTAATAGTAGCAACAGTTTCACCCTTAGCTGCACCAGATTTAATCTTAGCAACCTTCTTTAATAAGAAAGCAGCTGGTGGAGTCTTTAACACAAAGTCAAAAGTTCTATCTTCATATATAGAAATTTCAACTGGTAAAACATCTCCCATCTTATCTCTAGTAGCATCATTAAATTTAGTACAAAATTCTTGTAAATTAATTCCTGCTGGTCCTAATACAGTTCCTACTGGTGGAGCTGGTGTTGCTTTTCCTGCAGGTATTTGCAATTTAATTTTCTTTGTTATTGCTTTTGCCACGAAAAACACCTCCTATATAATAATGTTATTTTTTTCGCGAGTGGTCATAATAGCCGTCCGCAGCCTCCCACTAAACTATCTAACTATATAATAATACACAGTCGCGTCAATAATATACCACAATTTAATTAATATTGTCAATTATTTTTTATTTTAAATTTTCAATTTGTGAAAGTTCTACTTCAACTGAAGTTTCTTGTCCAAACAAATCCAAAAGTAATTCTACCTTTTTCTTTTCTAAATCATATGAACTAATCTTACCAATCATATTTTTGAATGGACCATCAGTAATTTTAACTTTTTTACCTTCAGCCAAATCATTAGCTAAATCAATTCTAGACATTCCCATGCTATTTAAAATTCTATCTACTTCTTCAGGTAATAATGGAATAGGTTTAGCTCCCTTTCCTGATGAACCAATAAATCCTGTTACACCTTGTGTATTTCTTACAATAAACCATACTTCATCAGACATAATCATTTCCACTAAAACATATCCAGGAAACATTTTTTTAACTTTTTCTTTCTTTACTCCATCTTTATATTCAACTATTGTTTGTTCTGGAACAATTACCCTAAAAATACTTTGTTGAATATCTGCAGAGTTTTTTATCATCATATCAAGTTTTTCTTTAACTTTATATTCATACCCACTTACTGTGTTAACTACATACCATTCTTTTTTCATTACTTCGCCAAACTCCTTATCAACAATGCAATCCAATCAATTGCATAAAAATATATTCCAAAAAAGATAACAAATACAACCGCCGCAATAGAATACTTAACTAAGTCTTTGCCATTAGTCCATCTTACTTTCTTTCCTTCTTTTACTACACCTTTAAAATATTTAGAAATTTTTTTAAAAATGCTTTCATGACTCGCTTTCTTTTTAATAGTTTTGTTACTTTCAGCAACATACTTTTTTCTTGAAGTCGGTTCTTTTTTAGAAACCACAACTTTTTTTTCTTCCTTTTTCATATTACCTCCAAAAATTGTTTCAAAATAAAAACACCTTCTCGTGTTAAGTAAAATATAACATATGTACTATATTTTGTCAAGTAATAAAAATTAAAAAAAGAGAAAATAAATTCTCTTACATAACTTTTTCAGAAACTGATGGACGTACATTTATAGCTTGAAGCCCTTTTGGAGTTTCAATAAGATCAAATTCAACTCTTTGACCTTCTGTTAAAGTCTTATAACCATCTTGTTTAATAGCAGAATAATGAACAAAAATATCTTTATCTTGAGCATAATCAATAAAGCCATATCCCTTTTCATTATTGAACCACTTTACATTTCCAAACATCATTAACACCTCACAATCTAGTAATCACTTACTTCAAATTATAATACTCAACAGGTAACAAACTTCAAAAGTCAATAAACAATTGCTTATTTTAATTAACTTTTTAATTATTCATTGCCCTGTCGATATTAATAATAGCACAATTCATTAGTCTTTTTTGTAAACAACCCCATAAATCATATTTCATGACTTAACATAATAAAACCCCGTTTTCAACGGGGCATAATATTTAATTTAATTTAACATCAATTATTTCAAGTATTCTATCCAAATCATTTGCATTTTCAAAACTTATTTCTATTTTCTTATCTTTAACTCTTACTTTAGTACCAAAAAATTCTCTTAATTCTTTTTCCACATATTTATATTCATTATCCTTATGAATTCGATTAATTGGATTTTTCTTTCTTACTTCATCCATTTTAACCATTAATTCTACTTCTCTAACAGATAATCCTTTATCAACAATTTCTTTAGCATATTTTAAGATTAATTCATTATCATCCAATTTACTAAGTTCTCTAGCATGTCCCATAGATATCTTACCTTCAAGAATCATATCTTGAACCTTCGTAGGTAATCTAAGTAATCCAAGTACATTAGTAATACTACTTCTACTCTTACCAAGCTTATTTGCTAATTCATCCTGTGTAATATGCAAACTATCGATTATTCCCTTATAAGCCCAAGCAAGTTCAATTGCAGTTAAATTTTCTCTTTGTAAATTTTCAAGCAAAGCTATTTCACGCATCATATCATCAGAAAAATCTTTTATAATAGCAGGTATTTTGTCTAATCCAGCTAATTTTGATGCCCTAACTCTTCTTTCACCAGCTATCAAATCATATCCTTTAATACTTTTTTTGACAATAATTGGTTGAAAAACTCCGTAATTCTTTATTGATTCAGCTAACTCATGAAGAGCCTCATCATTAAATGTTTTTCTTGGTTGATAAGGATTACTCCTTATTTCAGATAAATTTATTTCTTTAACATCATTTTCATCAGCCGAATCTAATATATTTGATTCAAAAGAGTCAAAATCTAATACTTCACTAGCAAATAGTTGTTCTAAGCCCCTACCTAAAGCTTTATTCTTCTGTTCCATTTCTTAAAATGACCTCCTTAGCTAAATTAAGATACGCCTTAGCACCCTTCCCCCTAGGATCATAATCTAAAATCGTTTTACCATGGCTAGGAGCCTCAGCTAACTTAATCAATCTTGGTATAATTGTATCATATACCCTTTCTTTGAAAAATTCTTTAATACTACTAATAACTTCTAATCCTAAATTAGTATTTACACTTAACATTGTCAAAAGAACACCCTCAATGTCTAAATTAGGATTTACTTTTCTTTGAGCCAACATAATAGTATTAATTAATTGCATAATACCTTCTAACGCATAATACTCACACTGTACTGGTATTAAAACAGAATCAGCAGCTGCTAAAGCATTCGTTGTCAATATACCTAAAGAAGGCGGACAATCTATAAGTATAAAATCATATCTATCTTTAACTTTATTAAGTTCATCTTTAAGACGCATTACCCTATTAATCTTTTGATTAGTTTCACGATATTTTTTTTCTAACTCAATTAATTCCATTTCTACTCCTGCCAAATTTAAATATGCTGGAATTACATCTAAACCAATACTCTTAGTTTTAATAATTGCATCATCTATCAAAGACCTTAAAGTCAAAACTTCATATATACTATTATTTATTCCCTTCTTATCTACACCTACTCCTGTCGTAGCATTACCTTGAGGATCTAAATCAACCATCAAAACTTTTTTTCCAAGCATCCCTAAAGATGCCGACAAATTAATACTCGTAGTAGTTTTCCCTACTCCACCTTTTTGATTCACTATTGCAATAATCTTTCCCATGTTTACTTCACCTCTAACGTAACGTGCATCTTTTATGTCATATATACTCATTATTATTCTACCAAATTTTTATAAAAAAGAAAAGAGCAAATTTTCTTTTTAGTAACTTTTCCCATTTATAATTTGTAAAAAATATATCTAATTCAGTTTTTTCAAAGCACAAATATATACTTATAAAACCTTTTTTGATATAATATTGACAAATCGGAGGTGTACGTACTATGAATATTGATAATGTTATTAAAAATTTAAACACTCAAAACGACACGCATATAGTTATTGGCGTATCTGCCGGGCCAGACTCAATGGCATTACTACACTCAGCAATTACTAATTTAAATAAAACAATTATATGTGCTCATATTAACCACAACGTTAGAACAGAAAGCAATGAAGAAGAAAAATATTTAGAAAAATATTGTAAAAGCAATAATATTATTTTTGAGAAAATGAAAATTGATTCCTACAAAGAAAAAAACTTCGAAAATGAAGCAAGAAAAAAAAGATATCAATTTTACGAAAAAATATTAAAAAAATATAATTCTCACACTCTTATGTTAGCACATCACGGAGATGATTTAATTGAAACTATTATGATGAAAATAGTAAGAGGATCAAATATCGAAGGATATGCCGGAATAAAAATGTATTCTCAAATGAAAGATTATCAAATAATTAGACCGTTGCTATACTTTACAAAAGATGATTTAATTAAATACAACAAAGATAACCAAATTAAATATTATATTGATAGTACTAATGATGATACAAATTATACGAGAAACAGATACCGTAAAAATTTATTACCATTATTAAAAAAAGAAGATAAATTAGTACATCTAAAGTTTTTAAAGTATTCCCAAACATTACAAGAATATAATGAATATATTGAAAAAGTTACTAATAATCTAATTAAGGAAACATACAAAGATAATATAATAGATATTGAACTATTTAAAAAAGAACACCCCTTAATACAAAAAAATATTATTTTCAATATTCTTAAAAATATATATAACAACATTGATAACATCATAAAAGAAAAAAATATCTCCGACATAATAAAACTTGCTAATAGTAAAAAACCTAATGCCATTATTAATTTACCAAAAGAATATATAGCCAAAAAAGAATATCAATACATTTATATTATTAAAAAAGATAAAGAAGAATATAACTACTGTATAGAACTTAAAGATAAAATAAACATTGACAATATAACAATTGAAAAAATCAGCAATTGTGATACATCAGGAAACAACGTATGTAAATTAAATTCTAAAAATATAACACTTCCAATATATATAAGAAACAAAAAAAACGGAGATTACATAGAATTATTAGGAACTAACGGTAAAAAGAAAATAAGTGATATATTTATTGAAAAAAAGATACCTAAAAGTATCCGAAACAAATATCCCATTTTAGTAGATAAAAATGATAAAGTACTATGGATTCCTAATTTAAAAAAATCTAAATATAATGTTAAAAAAAATGAATTTTGTGATATAATACTAACTAGCTACACAAAAGGAGATGAAATAAATGAAAAAGAAGAACAATAGCTTAACTCCATATATATTTCTATTCCTATTTATATTAGTATGTATGGTTGTTGTAAATTTTAAAGGAAATGTTGTAAAGGAACTAAACGCTAGTGAATTTATTACCGAGTTAAATAATAATAGTATTTCTGAATTAACTGTAGTAACTAAAGTAAGATCAGAAAATTATGAAATTACAGGTAAACTAAAAGACTATAAAGAAAATGAAAGTTTCAAATTATATTTACCTGTATCTGAAGAGTTCATGAAAAAAATTGTTACAGCACAAGAAGAAAACAAATTTGATTTAACAATTGAAAAAGATCCAGAAACATCATCTTGGTTATTAGCATTAATGGAATATCTTCCAATCGTATTACTAGGTGGTGCTATGATTTGGCTATTTACTAGACAACTTGGTTCTAATGGTAAATCTATGGATTTTGGAAGAAGCAAAGCCGTTTTAGTAGACGGAGAAAAAACAGCTACATTTAAAGATGTTGCCGGATTAACTGAAGAAAAAGAAGAAGTTCAAGAATTAATTGACTTCTTGAAAAACCCTAAAAAATTTCAAAGCATGGGTGCTAGAATACCTAAAGGTATATTACTTGTTGGGCCTCCAGGAACTGGTAAAACATTATTAGCCAAAGCTGTTGCTGGTGAAGCTAAAGTACCATTTTACTACATAAGCGGTTCAGATTTCGTAGAATTATTCGTAGGTATTGGTGCATCTCGTGTAAGAGATATGTTTAAACAAGCTAAAATGAATGCTCCGTGTCTAATATTTATTGATGAAATAGATGCTGTAGGACGTCAAAGAGGAGCCGGACTTGGCGGTGGACACGATGAAAGAGAACAAACATTAAATCAGTTATTAACTGAAATGGATGGTTTCGGAGCCAATGAAGGAATTATCATCATGGCCGCTACAAATAGACCAGATGTCCTTGACCCTGCATTACTTAGACCAGGAAGATTTGATAGACAAGTGACTGTATCCCTACCTGATAAACAAGCTAGAAAAGAAATCCTTGCTGTACATGCTAAAAATAAAGTACTAGATAAATCAGTAACTCTTGATAATCTAGCAAAAAGAACACCAGGTTTTTCAGGAGCAGACTTAGAAAACTTACTTAATGAAGCTGCTCTATTAACTGTAAGAAGAAATAAAAAAGCCATCACAATGGCCGAAATTGATGAAGCAACAGATAGAGTATTAATGGGACCCGCTAAAGTTACAAGAAAGTACACTGAAAAAGAAAAAAAATTAGTAGCTTATCACGAAGCAGGACATGCTGTACTTGGATTAAAACTAGATGGTGCTAATGAAGTACAAAAAATAACTATTATTCCAAGAGGACATGCTGGCGGATATACTATGATGACTCCAAAAGAAGACACATTCAATTACACTAAAAAAGAATTATTAGATTCAATATGTGGCCTACTTGGCGGACGTGTTGCTGAAGAAATAACTTTCAATGAAGTTACGACTGGAGCCCATGATGACTTTAAAAAAGCTACAAATATAGCTAGAAAAATGGTAACTGAATATGGAATGAGTTCACTTGGACCAATGATGCTAGATGAACCATCAGAAAATACCTTCCTTGGTAGAGATTTCAATAAAAATAAAAACTTTTCAGATATTGTTGCTCATGAAATAGATGAAGAAATGAGAAGTATCATTAATAGTTGTTATGAAAAAAGTAAAAAAATACTTAAAGATAACCAAAAATTATTAAAATTAATTGCAGAAACTTTACTTGAAGAAGAAACAATCACTAAAGAACAAATCGATTCACTCGTAGAAAATGGTAAATTAGACAAAGAAGAAACAAAAAAATCAAAAGATAGTGACGATAAAAAAAGTGAAGAAAAACCAAAAAAAGAAAGTAAAAAATAAATATTTAAAAACATCATATTTTATATAAAAGTATGATGTTTTTTATTTATCCATTCTTAATATTAATTCTCCTTCTTTAGAATAAAAATATTTTTCTCTAACATATTTAGCTATATAATCCGGATCATTTAATCTCTGAATATCTAGTTCCAAATTTTCTTTTTCTTTAGCCAAAACAGCAATTTGATTCTTTAACTCTTTTTTTTCATTAGACATTTTTACAATACTAATAACATTATTAAACAAATTATAACCTAAACCGGCAGTAACCATACCAAAAACTAAAAGTGCCAAAAAAATTCTAATTTTATATTTAGATGCTTTTCTTTTCTTGCTCTTTTTAGTCATATAATCACCACCTATTCCATACACAACAATTATATCACACTAAATTTATTTTTACACAAAAAAGAATCTACATTTTACTATTTTTATTTTTATGTGTAAACCATCTATTCATAACAAAATTAGCAAATATATATCCACCTAATATTGATATTAGAAAATAAATATGTACATAACCATTATTAACAAACAATGATACAAAAAAATAAATAGTAGCTACTAACAAAACAAAAAACAAAGAAAAAATTATTCTTAAAAATAAAGATTTTTTCTTTACAAATTTGTTAAACAAATCTAACAAATAATAAAACAAAAAACCGTATATTAAAGAATATATAAATGAACTTACTTGAATATTAAGTTTCATTATTTAAATAGTTTACCTAAAAAAGATTCTTCTTTATTTTTTGAAGTAACATTATCCGTATAAACAATACTATCTATCTTTCCTTTAATAGATACATTACCTTGATATGTATCAAGTTTAATAATTTCCAAATCACTACCCTTAATATTTAAAAAACCAAGTGTCGTATCCATTAAAAAATCCTCATTGTCAAAACTTTCTATTTTTTTAACTCCAGTTACAATAATATTTTTTCTTTCCGATAAAGTAATTCCATGATTAAAACTAGCTTCAATTTCTTTTACCGTCTCTATTCCTGAATAATTCTTGTCCATTTTATCACCCAATAAATTATACGTACAATACTTTAAAATATACCAATAAAAAAACACCATAACGGTGTTTTATTCAGCTTTTTCATAAGCTTCAATAATTTCTTTTTCGAAAATTTGACGAGTTTCAGAATTAATTGGATGAGCAATATCCCTATATCCACCCGTAGAAGTTTGTCTACTAGGCATTGCTATAAATAAACCATTGTCACCTTCGATAATTCTAATATCATGTACTGCGAAACAATCATCGATAAGTACTGAAGCAATTCCTTTCATTCTTGAATTTTCTTTTTCAATTTTCTTTACTGTAACTGAAGTAATTTTCATTATGCTTACACTCCTCCTCTAGAAAATAACATTTTCTAAATACATTTTAATTCATTTTTATATTAAAAGTCAAGCAAAATATTACTTTTACATATATATTTGAATATTTTTAGTCAAAATATCTATATAATTAAAACTCTTAATATCACCATTATTTAATTTTATTGTAAAAATATTATAATAAAGCTTATATACAACTCCTTCATATCTTTCTTTCCTATTTCTACTTCCGTAGTATATAACTACTATCTTAGCACCAATTTTACTAGCTAAATAACACTTAATTTGTCTAATATTCATTATCTCGGATACCCTACATACATTGTACCCTTTGTAATTATTCCACCAATTCCATCAGGACCATACTTTGTTTTATTTAAAATTTTAATTATATCAATATCCTTGTTTTTATTTGAAAAAGAAAGACACGTCGCTACAATAGCCGGATCCAATGCATGAATATTAATTCTTTTAGGACTAGAAGCAAAATTTGCACCTACTTTTATTAAATCCTCATAATTTGATTGACATGCACCCGCTATAATAAAAAGCTTCTCATGTGATTTTTCGTATTTTCTAGCCTCTGTAACTGCATCTACAAAACTTGAAGTATTTTTATACTTTTGTCTTTTATTTCTAGAAAAAGAATCATGACCAGTTAACACTAAAATATCTGGATTATATTTTTTTAATAATTCATTAACTTGTAATGGCATATCTATTTCCTTCATACTAAAACCAAATGCTTTAATCTTATTTTGCTTATAAAAAGCCATACATTTATCTAAATAATCTGGATCACCATCTATATGAAGTATTCTACCAGGTAAATAAAAATATTCATTTCTATCTAAATCACGATATTCGTCTATATTTGGTCTAAAACTATCTTTATCTGTAACATCATTACACATTACCAAATCATCTTGATAACTATCTGCATACAGTCTAACACAAACACCTTTTAAATAATAAACATCATTTTTAATATCTATAATTTTAAAAACAATATCGTTATTGTATGTTTTTCTAGTAACATAATCACCAACATTAAACATATAATCACCTAATAAATAATATGAATTAAAAACAAAAAAATGCATATTTTTAATTATGCATTTTATAAATTATTAGCTATATCAACAAAAACAGAAACAGGAATATCTTCGGCTCTATATGATAAATTATAACCATTCTCAATTAATTTAGTCCCTATTTTGTTTAAATCATATTTTTTTAAATTATTTTTCAAATTTTTTCTTTTAAATTGAAAAGCATCTTTTAACAGCTTTTCATATTTATTCATATCTTTAATTTGATATTTATCATGTTTAACCAATGAAATAACAGCACTATCTACATTTGGTACTGGTACAAAACAATTTTTACTAACCTTAAAAAGCTTTTTAATATCATACTTACTACCTAAATAAGCACTAATCATACCATATTCTCGAGTACCTTCTCTAGCAGCTAATCTATCAGCAACTTCCTCTTGAATCATTATTACTATTTTATCGGGTTCCATTTCCTTCATTAACTTAACAATAATCGGTGTAGTAATGTAGTATGGCAAATTAGCTACCACATAATTTTTTTTACAATTATATTTTTTTACTATATCACTTATATCCTCACTTAAAAAATCATTAAATATAATTTCATAATTATTATATTTAGCTAATTCTTTCTCTAAAACACATTTAAGTCTCGAATCTATTTCATACAAAATTGCATAATTTGCTAAAGGTACTATTTTTTTAGATAAACTTCCCGCACCAGGCCCTATCTCTATTACTAAAGTATTTTTATCAATATTTGCATTATCAACAATTTTGTTGATAATATTATCATCCTGTAAAAAATTCTGTCCTAGTGATTTTTTAAAATTAAACTTTTCCATTCAACACCTCACACTAAAGAAAAACTACTATTAAATAGTAGTTATTTTTTAATAAAACCAATTTCCACCATCAACAATATGATGATCTATTGCTGGATAACAGTTTGGACAATTAAATGAATTATATTTATTATTTCTAATACCTGATAACGCATCATTTAATACACTATCCACATATCTACTTCTTCTACCCTGATACATAGAAGGATTATTCGTATAATGTGTGTAGCATGAAAATTGATTATATTGGGATACAACACTAAATGGATTCATCCCTCTTGCATCTGCTCTATTTAATATAACAGATGCAACAGCTAATGCATCATCTACACTGTTTTCCTTTGCCTCACAAGCAATAACTCCTGATACAATATTAAATTCATCAGCACTTAAACTATAAGTTTTATTACCATTAGTTACTTCAAAACCCATCTCAGCCTTATTTGCATATTTACTCATAGCATCTGATACAAGTGGTGTAGTAACCTCTTCTTTTACTTCTACTTTTTGCTCTTCTTTTTTCTTTGCTGCCTCAGTCTCAACATCATCTATCGAAGGTAACTCTTTTAAAGTCATATCCTCCAACTTTTTATCCGCATCATTTGTTTCTTCAACAAATAGCAAAGACACAGAAGTAGCTATTTTATTTAAGTTCTCATTATGAACTGTACTTACATGTTTTTCAAATTTAACATCATTATTAAATATTGTCACGAAAAATAGTCCCACTATCAGTAACTGTAAGCCAATTACTATCAAGTTAGATACTGTTCTTCTCATAACTAAATCACCTCATATAAAATTTCTCAGGTAAATTAATTCTATCATATTTCTTGAAAAAAGTCAAATAAGCGACTTGCATTAGCCGTTGTAACCTTAGAAACTATAGATAAATCTACATCTTTTAATGAGGCTATATAAGACGCTATTGTCGGAATATTACAAGGTGTATTCTTCTCTTTACGTACAGGTTCCGGAGATAAATACGGTGTATCTGTCTCTAAAATAATATATTCTAAATCTATTGCCTTTATTACTTCTTTAATTTCCTTTGCATTCTTATAAGTACAAACGCCACCGATTCCTATATAAAAACCCAGCTTAATAAATCTCTCAGCCATTTCCTTACTACTACTAAAACAATGTAAGCTACCTACAACGTTATATTTACTTATAATATTATATGTATCATTAATAGCATCTCTACTATGCACAATAACTGGTTTATGATATTTACTAGCAATTTGAAGTTGTTTCTCAAATACTTCTTTTTGTTTTACTTTATCAGTATTATCATAGTGATAATCCAATCCGATTTCTCCTATAGCAACTATTTTTTTATTATTAATATTTTTTTCTAACCAAATTAATTGCTCATCAGAAAAATCATCCAATTCAGTTGGATGAAATCCTAATGCACCATATACAATATCGTATTTTTCTACCAATTCCAATACTTCCAAATTAGAATTCATATCACATCCATTAACTATAACCTTATTAACACCAGATTTAACGATCTTATCAATAAGATTAGGAATATCGTCAAAATATTCTTTTGAAATATGACAATGAGTATCTATAAACATATATTACCACCTATTTCTTAGTATTCTTTAAGATAATAAAATACTTAAAAACACAACTAACTACAACAATACAATACACTACATCTAAAAAAGAGGTTCTCTCTAATAAATTAACTAAAACCATCAAAAATAAAAATATAAAGTATAACAGTACTGCAGCACTAACGTGTTTTTCGTTTTGCATTGCTTCCATCCTTTCTTCCTGCAACACTACATTTCTACTATAACAAACATATTTTACTTTGTAAATAAATTAACATCATTAATTATAATTTGACAAATAATGTAAAGAAAAAAGATAGCTATTCACTATCTTTATCAATTCTTTTAAATAATACCTGAGCTTCCCCAACTTTTGTATTAGAATCATATTTTCCAAATTCTAATGTACTTTCATAATCTTTTTTATCAGTATTAATTTGTTTAAATATATTTTCTGCTGTATCTGGTAAATATGCTTGTAAAAAAACCGTAATTATTCTTATTGACTCAATCAAATTATATAATACTGTTGCCAATCTATCTTTTTTACTTTCATCTTTAGCTAATATCCATGGAGTTGTCTCATCAATGTATTTATTACATCTACGATATGCATCAATAATATTTTCTAAACTATCCGCAACCCTAATTCTATTAATATTATCATCTATTTTATTTCTAAGATCTAAAATACAGTTCTTTAAATCTATATCTATCTCTTCATTAATTTCTTTATTATCTACAACGCCATCAAAATATTTATTAACCATTCCAATGGTTCTGTTTACTAGATTACCAATTACATTAGCCAAATTAGAATTAATTGTGTCTATTAACAAATCTTCTGTATATGTACCATCTTGGCCAAAAGGCATCTCATGAATCATATAAAATCTAACCGCATCTACCCCATATTTAACCACTAAATCGTCTGCATATACAATATTTCCTTTACTTTTACTCATCTTATCATTATTAAATAATAACCAAGGATGTCCAAAAATTTTCTTAGGTATTTCCAACCCTAAAGAATGCAATATAATTGGCCAATATATAGTATGAAATCTTAAAATATCCTTTCCAATTAAATGAATATCAGCTGGCCAATAATTATTAAATTCATGACTACTATTGCCATCCGGATCATATCCTAAAAATGTAATATAATTTGACAATGCATCAATCCACACATATACAACATGTTTCTTGTTAAAGTCAACTGGAACTCCCCATTTAAAACTCGTTCTTGAAACACACAAATCTTGTAACCCAGGTTTAATAAAATTATTTAATATCTCATTTTTTCTTGATTCAGGTTCAATAAATGAAGGATGCTTTTCAATATAATCTTCCAACCAAGCTGAATATTTACTCATTCTAAAGAAATAAGCTTCTTCACTTGCTTCTTTAACTTCTCTACCGCAATCAGGACATTTTCCATCTACTAATTGATTCTCAGTCCAAAAAGATTCACAAGGAGTACAATATAATCCAGTATACTTATCTAAATATATATCTCCCTTATCATATAATTTTTTAAAAATCCTTTGAACTATTTTTTTATGTTCTGAATCAGTAGTACGAACAAATCTATCATAACTAGTATTCATAACATCCCAAATATCTTTTATTAAACCACTATTTTTATCAACATATGCTTGAGGTGTCAAACCTTCAGCTATTGCCTTCTCTTCAATTTTTTGGCCATGCTCGTCAGTTCCTGTTTGAAAATAAACATCATAACCAGCTAGTCTCTTGTACCTTGCAATTACATCCGCTAAAACAATTTCATATGTATTACCAATATGTGGTTTGGCTGAAGCATATGCAATTGCTGTACTAATATAAAATTTTTTATTTTTCATTATTATCTCTCCCATCTGTACTTCCTATTCCCCCAATTCGTTCTTCTAAAACATTATCACCATCAACAAGAAAGTATTTCATAAATATTCCTTGTGCAAATGCATCCCCTTTTTTAATAATATAATCTTCATCACCATGATTTTGAAGTTTAATCCATATATGACCTTCATTTGATAAATTATTGTAATAATCTTTATCTATTATACCAACCTGGTTACACATCCGTACATTATACTTAAATCCCATACTACTTCTAACAAAAATTCCTAAAAATTCACCATCTTCTAAACACACCTTTATTCCTGTAGGAATTTTCTTTATTTCACCTGGTTTTAAAATAATATCTAAAAAAGAAATAAAATCATATCCAGCACTATGTTTAGTCTTTCTATATGGAAGAACTATTTCTGAATAATTTCCATCATCGATATCTTTAGCAAATTGTTTAAAACTAATCTTTTCAAATTTACGCATACTTCCCTCCAAACTAAAAAAAATAAGGTATACACTTTAAGGACGACATTAGCCGCGGTACCACCTTATTTTATAATTACATAATTATACTCTCAATGTTATAACGGAACAACCGATTTAATTTACATATCAATTAAATAGCTCCAAAACCATTTATAATAATTCAATTTATCTATTTACACCAAACATAGACTCTCTATAAAATCTTATTATTACTCTTTTCTTCATCGCATTTCTAAATAATTATATCATAACTTAAAAAGCAATTCAACATTATCTACACAGTTTTTTATTTTTATTAGCATACTCATATACATCAGATAATTGCTCTACTTTTCTTCCTGATAATACACTTAAATAACATTTAAATATAGATAAAAATTCAATCATCGAAATATTCTTATTTCTATATAAATCCATTAATTCATAATTATCTTTAATAAATTCATCAAATGTACCATCTATTAAGAATTTTCTAATAGCATAATTAAATTTATATCTATTATGTATTATTAAATCAGTTATATCTCTACCTGTTTGACTATATTCTAATGTATCAATTATTCCAAAACCATTTTCATAACAATATACTATGTTATATGCAACATCATAACTAGCTATTCCATTATATGATATTTCATCAATCGAATCATATACAATACCAATATCCTCAATAAATTTATCTAATTTTATATAAAATGGACTATAGTCAAATAAATTTCTACCACATGCATATTTAGTAACTATTCCTGAAATTTTATTACCTACCATAATTACATCTATTGGAAAATAATAACTTTTCGTATTAATATCCTTAAACTGAAGAATTTCATCTTTGCTATAATTAGCTATATTTTCTTCTTCATACCAGTGAATTTTTTTATACACATTACCTGTTTTTGCATCATAATAACATTCACCTTGACTCCCCTTACCTAAATTAATCATATTATTACCACTTATTAAGTTATTAAACTCCTTTTCATTCTTAAAATACATATTATCACCTCAAAAAAGTGATACATATTATATATCTACAAATCTAATTTGTCAAATAATAGCATTCTAAATATACATACTATACAAAAATATTATTAAAATGTTTCTTAATTAAAATAATTACTAAGCATCTTTGATAAAATCATTCCCAACTTTTCTTCCTGTTCTAACATCGGGGTATCTAAAGAAAGAATAATTACCATTCCTATCGAATCACCATTGTTTATAATCGTAGACACTGTGTAATAACCAAATTCACACATTCCTGGACTTATTTCAATTTCTTTTTTCTTACGTTCTACAAAACTATCTCTTCTCTCCATCATTCTTTCAATTGTTTCACTTATATTGACATTTAAATATTTCTTTTTTAAATTACCAGCCACTGCAACAATCTTATCAGTATCTGTAATTATAACATTGTACTTTAATACTTGATAAAAAGAATCTGCATAAACATTTGTCATATCTAAAGAATTCTCAATTTGTGAATACTTTCTTAATGTAATACTATCGCCTTCGACTAATATTTCAATATTATCACCATTTTTAATTCTTAAATTTTTTCTTATTTCTTTTGGTATTACAATTCTACCCAATTCATCAATTCTTCTAACAATTCCTGTTGTCACTTTTCTTCCTCCATTCATAATTATTTTGAGAAAAAAAGAATTATATATACCAAAAAAAGAGAATTTTTATTTCTCTTTTATCATTTCCTTTAACTTAATTAAAACTCCAATTAAATATATTAAATAATGTTGCTCTAAATTCCCTTTGTCAAGAATAATATTAATACAGCCATTTTTATAATTTAATCGAAAATTTTTATTAATACGATAAGTTTCCATAAATAACTCATCACCCTTAACTTTTGAACTCATTTCATTATTCAAAGTTAAAGTTACACAACTACTATTATCATCAACCCCAACTATTTTTAAAGAATTAGCAAGTTTTTCAAACCATTCCTCATACATATAAATTATTAAATCATCACTTAATTTACCAAATCTATCTTCAAGTTCCTCTTTTATTTCACAAAATTTATTATAACAATCAACTTGATTAATCTTTTTATGAATAATAATTTTTAAATCCATATCACTGACATACTTATCATCTATATGTGTTGATACACTTATTAATGGTTTATCTTTTTTATCATCATTATCATCTGATGAATTTATTACCACTTCACCTTTTGCTTTTTTTATTTCTTCATTTAACATTTTTAAATAAAGATCTATTCCTACCGTATCAATAAAACCAGATTGTTCTCTTCCTAAAATGTCACCGGCCCCTCTAATAGATAAATCTCTCATAGCAATTTTAAAGCCACTTCCTAATTCAGTAAATTCCTTAATCGTATCTAGTCTTTTTATAGCAATATCATTTAAAAATTTATGTTTACCATACATTAAATATGCATAACCTATTTTATTACTACGTCCAATCCTACCTCTAATTTGATACAACTGCGATAAACCGAATCTATCTGCATCTATTATTATTAAAGTATTAACATTAGGTATATCAATTCCCGTTTCAATAATCGTAGTACATAATAAGACATTAAATTTACCATTAATAAAGTTATTCATTTTATTCTCTAGTTGTTCTTTTGTCATTTTACCATGAGCGTAATCCATTTTAGCTTCTGGTACTAATCTACTTATTTCAATCAACTTATCTTGAATATGTTCCACACTATTATATAGTATAAAAACTTGTCCATCACGGGATAATTCTTTATATATTGCATCTTTAATTACTAAATCAGACTCTTCCAAAACATACGTTTGAATCGGATATCTTTCCTTCGGAGGTGTCTCTATCAAAGCTAGACTTCTGATACCCGTCATAGACATTTGTAAAGTGCGCGGTATTGGGGTTGCAGATAAAGTTAACACATCAACATTTGCCTTAATTTTCTTAATTTTCTCTTTATGAGTAACACCAAATCTTTGTTCCTCGTCAATTACCAACAATCCTAAATCTTTATATTTTACATCGTCACTAAGTAATCTATGCGTACCAAATATAATATCTATTTTACCATTTTTTAAATCATCTAAAATTTGTTTTTGTTTTCCTTTATCAACAAATCTGTTAATAAGAGCTATCTTCACAGGAAAAGTAGCAAATCTACTTTTAGCAGATTCATACTGTTGATTAGATAAAATCGTCGTAGGACATAAATATGCAACCTGCTTACTATCTTTAACAGCTTTAAACATTGCTCTAAAAGCAACCTCCGTTTTTCCATAACCAACATCACCACATAGTAGCATATCCATTGGTTTATTTTTTTCCATTTCAGCTTTAATTAAATTAATTGCATTCAACTGATCTGCTGTTTCCGTATATACAAATTCGCTATCAAACAACATTTGATTTTCATCATCTTTAGAAAACGCGTACCCTAAAGACATTTCTCTCTGAGCCGATATATTTAATAAATCATTAGCAATACTTTCCAACTTTTCACGTACTTTATTTTTTTTCTTACTCCAATTATCATTTGATAAACTATTTAACTTAAAAGATGTCCCTTCTTTTCCACTAAATTTACTAATTCTATCTATATTTTCAACAGGAATATATAAACAATCACCATCTGCATACATTATTTTTAAATAATCCTTATTCATTCCTTGTTTAGTAATAGAAACTAATCCTTGATATATCCCAATACCAAACATTTCATGCACCACATAATCCCCAATATTAATATTATTAATAGAACTTATTTTTGTACCTATTTTATATTTACTTTTATATTTAACAACCTCATCTTTAGTATTAAATAAATTATTTTTACCAATAACAACATAGTTATTAAAAATAAAACCATCATAAACATTTTTATTAATTAAATTTACCTTGCCATCTATAATACCATCCTCAGTTGTTATTATAATATCATTAATTTCTAAATATTTAACAATTCTTTTTGCACTATCTTTGTTTGGTATACATAAAATTACTGTTTTACCATTACCTATAAAATTTAAAATATCTTTTTTTATTAAATTATAGTTACCATTATACTTATCTATTGAACTATAATTATACTTATAACATTTTTTACTATTAATAGCTTCATCAAAATGATAATAATATATATTAAAATTTCCCTTAATATCAGCAAGTGTAGACATATAATTTGTTTTTATTTCAGGTTTATTTTCCTTATCATATGCTTCAATCGAATCTATTAACAATGAATAACTAGTAAGTAAAGTATTATAATCATAATAACATATAACACCACCAGATAAATAACTAGAAATATTACCTACATTTTCACTATAATTAGGTAAGTATTTTTGTTTTTTAATAATATTTTCGTCATATTTATCTAATATAAATTCAGTAAAAGGATAAATATTAACTTCGTCTATTTCATTCATAGATAATTGCGTATCAATATTAAAATATTTTATACTATCTATCGTATCGCCCCAAAATTCAATCCTAATTGCATTATCATAAGAAGTCGGGAAAATATCAATTACATAGCCTCTAACACCAAGTTGCCCAGTACCATTTACTATAGTTACTCTTTCATATCCAAGATTATACAAACTATCAATTAATTTATCTCTATCAACATCCATTCCCATTTTTAAATTAATAAAAGAATTTTTCCATGTCTCTTTTGATGGTAAATATCTAAGAGCTCCCATTAAATTAGTAACAACAATATATTTATTATTATCAATTAGCGTATTTAACACACTAATTCTCTCAACTTTAAATTCCGGACTTATTGCAATAGCTTCGCTAGTTAAAAAATCATCCATAGGAAAAAACAATACACTTTCTGTATAATTAAGTAAAGAACGATATAATAAGTTAGCTACATACGTACTACTTGCAACCACTAAAATGCTTTTATTATTTCTAATAAAAGCATCATATATATTAATACAAGTAAGTTCATTATTAAGACCAGATACACAATAATCATCATGATCATTAATATCAAATATATTATCAAATAGCTTCATAATATCCCTCATTTATTATTATTCATAGTATTATATTTACCAATTAATTTTTCCCTATTCATTTCTTCAAAATCACTAATAAAATCCTTAAGATTTAAAAACACATTATTCAACTTATCAATTTCTGTTTTATCAAACTTACCCAAAACATAATTTTTCGTATCAATAGTTTTATCTTTAGAAATTCCTATTTTAAGACGTAAAAAACATTTACTAGATAAATTTAAAATAATATTCTTTATACCATTATGTCCACCATCACCATGATTATACATTAATTTATAACTGCCAATATCCATATCCAAATCATCCTGAATAATTAAAATATCATCTATTCCAATTTTATAATAATTAACATATTTTAATACTGCTTCTCCAGATAAATTCATATATGTTGTTGGTTTAATTATCATAATTTTTTCATTATTAACATATACTTCTTTTTCCATTGCCATAAACTTATTATTTAAAGTAAAATCAGTACCAAAAAGATAATCAAGATACATATATCCAATATTATGTCTCGTATTTTTATATTCGCTTCCTGGATTACCAAGACCTACTACCAATTTCATTACTTACCACCTCTATGAAATTCCATATATACATCATTTTTAGGTATTTTTCTTTCTTTGGCAACTCTTTTAATTGCTTCCATACTACTTAACCCACTTCTAATATACATATTTACACTATCAATTATCGACATATCTGTTGATACTGTCTCATTATTTGGAGATACAATAATAACAAATTCTCCCTTTATATCAACAAAAGTGTCAATAACTTCACTAATTTTACCAACAAAAACACTTTCATGCAATTTTGATATTTCCCTTGATATACTAATATATCTATCGCCAAACACTTCTAACATAGCATTAAGAGTTTTAATAATTCGATGAGGTGCCTCATAAAAAACCAACGTATAGTCACTATCTTTTAAATTTTCTAATTCTTCATACATTTTACTTGTTTTACTAGATAAAAAACCATAAAAAGTAAAGTGCTCTGAACTTATTGAAGACATTACTAATGCAGGAACAAAAGCACAAGCACCAGGTAATGCAATAACATTATAGCCTTTTTCTTTTAAAAATTTAACCGTTTTATATCCTGGATCACTAATAATTGGAGTTCCTCTATCAGTTACTATTGCCACATTTTTATAATTTTTTAAATACTCTAAAACTTTCTCTTTTACAGTATCTTCATTATGATCATCCATATGAATTAACTTATTTTTAATGTTAAAATAATTTAATAATTGTAAAGTAACTCTCGTGTCCTCAGAAAAAATTACATCAACATTTTTTAAAGTTTCTAATGCCCTATTAGTTATATCTCCCAAATTACCAATAGGCGTTGGTACAATATAAACACTCGGACTACCATCATAACTATTTTGCCACATACATTACCCTCCAAACATTGTTTTAATATATTCTGTATATTCATTATTACTATTGTGAACTATTAACGGAGATAACAACTTTAAACCTAATTTACCGTTTTTTACCCCCTCAATCAAAACTAAGTTACTATCACTATTAATCTTTGGATATACAAATCTCACTTTTTTAGGTTCAATATTATATTTTTTCATCAGAGACAATATCTCAACAAATCGCTCTGTACGATGAACAAAAGCTATTGTGCCACCATTTTTTACCAAATAACTACTTACTTTAAATAAAGTATTCAAATCAATTTTAACTTCATGCCTTGCTATTGTTTTACTTACATTATAATTAACTAAACTATCTTTTTTATATTTAAAATACGGCGGATTAAACGTTACAACATCAAATGATTCAGCTACATAATTATCACAAATATCACATACATCCGCATTTAATATACTAATTTGTTTATCCATCTTATTCTCATTTATTGATTTAATAGCTAAATCAGAAATATTCTTTTGAATTTCTACGCCAAAAATCCTAGCATTCGTTCTAAAAGACAAAAGCATAGGGATTGGAGCATTACCACAACACAAATCAATTATTTTTTTATCACTTAATTTAATAGTAACAAAGTTAGCTAACAAAACTGAATCGAGTGAGAATAAAAAACAATCATTATCTTGATAAATATATTTATTCTTAAAATTTAATAATTTATTTTTTACTATCATTTTTTTTATCAACCACTATAATTTCACCAGAATTACAAAGCACTTTATATACTTTATTAAAAACATCAACAGAAATTACTTTTCCTTCATATTCATCAGTTTTAATCTTATTACCAACATCAGGTAAATCTTTTTTATATTCCGTATAAATATCATTTTCATATTTTAAGCAACAAAGTAATCTTCCACAAACTCCATTAATCTTCGAAGGATTTAAAGATAAATTTTGATTTTTAGCCATATTTATTGAAACACTATCAAATTCAGTTAAAAAACTATTACAACAAATCTTTCTACCACAAGGACCAATACCACCTATTTCTTTAGCCTTGTCCCTAATCCCTACTTGCCTAAGCTCTATCCTTGTTTTAAATATAGAACCTAAATCCTTTGCTAACTGTCTAAAATCAACCCTATCATCAGATAAAAATCTAAATATTAATTGTTCTCTATCAAAGGTATAATTAACATCTATAATTTTCATTAAAAGCCCATATTTATCTATTAATTCATTACATTTTACTAGTGCTTTCTTAGCATCCTTAATATTACTTAAATATTTCTTATAATCAGTTTTCGTAGCTACTCTTATAACATTTTTATATTCCAAATTTTTATTAATATTTTTATCATCAACAAAACAAACAACTATACCATATTGAAGGCCTTTTTCTGTATTAACAATAACATTATCAGAAATATTTATTTTAATTCCATTAGAATTAAAATAATATGTTTTACCACATTCATTTAATTTAACACCTACTACCATTTCTTTATACACCTCCAATATTCACCACAATATTATCAAGAAGTAAGTTAATATTTATATTATATTTAACTTTATCTCGAACAGAATTTAAAAAATCAATTTTAAAAATAATTTTATTAACACTATTATTAGAATAATTCAATAAATTATTATTATTAAACATTTTATCTTTAAGTATAGAGTAATAAATATCTATCATATTATCTAATAATAAAATAACATTCTCTCTATCCTTTAAAAAATTATTATCAACAAATATTTCCTTAATTCTTAATAGTGTCCTTGTACCATATTTTTCTAAAGAATCAACAAAATTTAAAGCCAAGTTATAAACAATTTTATCCTCTTCCTCATCAACAACATCAAAATTATTATTTAATTTTATTATTTGACACCTAGAAATAATTGTTTCCAAAACACTATTATAATTATTTGTCATTAAAATTGCAACTATATTATTATCTGGCTCTTCTAAAAATTTAAGCATAGAGTTTGCTGCCTCAGCACGCATTTTGTCACAATCTTTTATAACATAGATTTTTTTACTACCTTCAACACTAGATCTTGAAAATTCTCTTTGCAAATCTAATATTTGTTGTTTTTTTATTAACATTCCTATAGGTTCAATTATTTTAATTTCAGGATAATTTCCATCATCTATTCTTTTGCATAAATAACAATTTTTACAATTTTCATTATTAGTCATATGATTATTACAAATAAGTGCTTTAACAAAAGCCATAACAAAAGCCATTGCATCATCATTATTATTTTCATCAATCAAATATGCATGACTTATTTTATTATTCTTAAGTTCATTTATAATAATATTATAAGCTAATAAATGCTTGTCCTTAAAATCATCCAGCATAATAACCTCCTAAATACATAATAAAGAAAATAAAATTAACATTAATATTGAAGGAATTCCAAATAAAGTAACTAAAAATATTGTAATTAAATTAATCGGAATAATAATATTTAATGGTAACGATAATTTATTATAAGCATAAATTAACAATACTGAAATAATTATTTTCTTTAAAAGTACTAAAAACTTTTTTAACATATTATCACCAATAAATAATATGTTAATTATCCATATTTATGAAATATCCTTTCTATCCTCAAAAGCCATCTCTAAAGTCATTAAATCAATATATTCAATATCTGTTCCCATAGGTATACCAATAGGTATTTTAGAAACTTTAACCGGATAAGAAGATAAAACCTTTTTAATATATTGCATTGTCGTTTCACCTTCAATACTTGGTTTTAAAACCACTATTACTTCCTCAACATTATCATTTTTAACTCTATTAATTAAATTATTAATATTAATATCTTCAGGATTAATACCATCAATCGGAGAAATCAATCCACCTAAAACATGATATTTTCCATGATAATTACCCATCCTTTCAAATAATGCTACATCTTTAGGTTTTTCAACAACAAAAATAGTATTACTACTTCTATTATCATCATTACAAATATTACATATATCATTATCTGTTATATTATTGCAAATAGAACATCTTTTTAAATTTTTTATTTCAATCAAAGATGAAGCAAAATCATCTAATTTTTCACCATCAAAATTAATTATTGAATAAGCCATTCTTTCAGCTGATTTTTCACCAATACCCGGAAGCCCCTTTAAACATTCAATAAGATTTCTTACACTACTTGGATACATATTACATCAACCCAGACAATCCATGACCATATTTTCCCATTTTCTTTTCTTTATCTTTTTTAATTTTAGTTAAAACTTCATTCATTGCAACCATAATCATATCCTGAAGTATTTCAACATCCTCAGAAGAAAATTCTTCAATATTTTCTATTTTAACATCCATAACTTCATATTTTCCATTCATTTTTACTTTTACTAAAGAAGAACTACCCTCATAAACAGTACTTTCTAATTCTTTTTGATCTCTCTGCAATTGAGCTTGCATTTTTTGAGCTTCTTGCATTAATTTTTGCATATTCATTATATATCACCTTTCCTATTTAAATTCTATACTATCCTCGCCAACTATAGAAAACAATTTATCAACAACAGTTGGTTCTTTATCTAATACATTTATATCAATTATACGATCATCTAAATCAATAACTTCATACTTTTTTCCACTTTTAATATTACTTATATAATCCTTTTTATATTTATTCCACTCATCTTTAGTAATAACAACAAACTTATATTCACCATCAAAAACCTTATTAATAAGTTCATTAAACAATTGATAATTATTATTTATATTATTAACTATTGCATCATACTTACCAGTTAAAATTATATAACCAGTTCCAGCTACTTCCAAATCAGTATCAGATAACATTCCTGATACAGGTCCAAATTTTTTATCTGTCAAATATTCACTAACTAAATCATATTTTTTATGTAAATCATTCTTTATTGTCTTATTAGCAACAGAAAATGCATTATTAATAATTATCTCCCTATTTTTTAGCACATTATCCAATAAAGACTTTTCTTCAACATTCGTATCATTTACATCTATATTTAAATTAACATCTTCTTTTACTGTAGATTTACTTTTTCCAATATCAAATGCCATTTCATATGAAACAGAATCCATTTTTTCTTCAATTTTATTACTTTCACTAGCTTTATTTAAATTATAACTTACAAGCAAAAAGTTAGTAATAACAAATATTGACTGTCTAGAAACAAATCTTAATCTATCAATTAAAACATTTACATCATTAATAATACTATAAATATTATCTATAGAAAACAAATCTGCTGCTTCATTAAGAACATCTTTATTTGAGTTAATTAATTTATTTGAAACATTATTTTTAAATAAAATAACATCCTTTAAGAAATCACAAAAATTTTCCATAAATTTCGTATAATTTTTACCTGTTTCACTCATTTTTTCAAAAAATAATGTAATATTCTCCACATCATTATTTTTGATATAAACAAGTAAATTTTTTATATCAAATACTGATACATTTCCACAAACATCATAAACATCATCTACAGTTATTTTTTCATCACATTTAAAAGAACGCAATTGATCTAAAAAATTAATTGAATCTCGCATCCCACCATCTGATATTTTAGCAATTTCAATAAGTGCTTCATCAGTTATTTCAATTTTCTCTAAATCAGCAATTTTTCTCAAACGTGAAACTATTAAATTATCATCTATTTTATTAAATTGAAATTTTTGACATCTAGATGTAATTGTTAAAGGAATTTTATGATATTCAGTCGTAGCCAAAATAAAAATTACATGTTTTGGAGGTTCTTCTAAAGTTTTCAACAATGCATTAAAAGCTTGCACTGTTAACATATGAACTTCATCAATAATATATACTTTATATTTACACATGCTAGGTACCAAATTTGCCTTTTCACGCAAATCACGTATCTCATCAACACCATTATTAGATGCTGCATCTATTTCAATTATATCACTACTATTAAATAAATTTTTACAGTTAGTACATTCATTACATGGATTTCCATCAACAGGATTTAAACAATTAACCATTTTAGCTAATATTTTTGCCATCGTTGTTTTTCCTGTTCCTCTTGGACCAGAAAATAAATAAGCATGTGTTATAGTTCCATTAACAATTGAAGTAGATAATATTTTTTTTATTTCTTCTTGTCCTACAACATCATCTAAATTACTAGGACGATATTTTCTATATAAAGCTAAATAATCCATATTACACCTCGATTCAACCTATACAACAATTATATCACAATTTATACTTAATTTCTCATATTTTCAAAAAATAATTGTAATAAACATAAATATTCTTTCGATGCAGATTCATCAATTATCTTTTCAAGATTAAGATATTTTTTAGGTTCAAAACAAACATTTGTTCTATCACATAAATAATATACTTTATTAATTCTACTTTCAACAATAGTACCAGTACACATCATACAAGGAGCCAATGTCACATACATAACGCAATCATCAAGCCTCCAATCCCCTACATTTTTACAAGCTTCCTCAATAGCATTTATTTCTGCATGGCCTATTACACTTAATTTATTTTTTCTACTATTAATACCTTCACCAATTATTTGATTATCTTTTATAATAATAGCACCAACAGGTATTTCATCGTTATCATATCCTTTTTTCGCTAACTCTAATATTCTATCAACATACATTTTTTTCATTTTAGCAACCACCTATCAAATAAATTATATCAATAATCTTAAAACTAAAAAAGTAAAAAAACATTTTTTTTAAATCTTTATATTATTTATAACAATTTTTTAATTACTGTTAAAAAACCACCCAATGTTCCACGTGGAACATTACTATTTGTATTTAAATAACATAAAACATAATAAATATTTTATTGCTAATAAAATTTCATCAACTTAGTTAGTAATTTTTCTATCAACATATATATGTAATTAAAACAAACTTATTTTTTAATTATAACTATTCATTTTTATTTGCACAATTATATCAATATTGAACCAATTCCTAACCTTATAATTTTATAAAAAACTTTTCTTCTATATTTTGAAGTTAATACAATTTGATAATTTAAATTTGATGAAGTGTATACTAACCTTTTTTATTATTAATTTTGACTACAAATAATATTTTAAAATAATTAAACATTACTTTATACAATGTTCCACGTGGAACATTGTATTATAATAGCCACATATATTAAATTATTTTATAATAATAAAACATAAATAATATATTAAATATATATTTATTATTAATGATATCAATTAAAATTTATTTTATATTATTTTTTATGTTCCACGTGGAACTTTATTTTTAAATATAAAAGAAAATAATAAAATGTTTATAAATCAAAATGTTATATACACATAATCTTTTTTATGTTAAAAACAAGCATAAAAAAAGCGCACACAATAATTAATAGTTAAAGCTGCTATCTTCCGATCCTGACTTGATTCCTACATTATTGTTGCGCAATAAAATTATATTATAAAAATATATAAGATGCAACTTTTTTTAATAAGAGAGTCGTCAATGTTCCACGTGGAACATTGGCGATTAAATTTTATTATAGTTGTATATAAAATATTTTTAAAGTTTTTAATAGTATTGATAAAGTTATTTAATATGTTTTTGTGTTCAATAATTTTAATGTTCCACGTGGAACTTTATTTTAAATTTATTATTTATAAATAAAAACAAAACATAAAATATGTAATAAAATAATTAAATAATATCCATATTTACTAAATATAATAATATTGTATATTAATGTTCCATGTGAAACATTAATATACAACAATCAAATAATTATCAACATAAAATAATGCAGAATTTAAAAAACTGTAATTTTAAATATGCAATTTTTATATTTAAAAATAATTGTATCAACAAGTAAATAAAAATATTTCCCAAATAATTTATTTCCCAGGAAATATTTTAATAATAAAAATTATGCTCTATCAACAGGTAAAATTTTAAATAATAAAAAAATAGGAATTATATCCTATTTTTCTATATTATCATCTAACATTTCATTAGTTTCAGTTACTTCTTCCTCTGTATCAACAATAGATATCGAACTAACTTTTTGATTTTCACGTAAATTAATTAATTTAACACCTTGAGTTACTCTGCTCATTTCAGATATTTTATCAACAGCTAATCTAATTATAATACCTTCATTTGTAATAATAATTAAATCTTTAGTATTATCTACTATCTTAAATGCCGTAATAATACCATTTTTATCAGTAATATTCAAAGTTTTAACACCTTTACCGCCACGATTAGTAACTCTATATTCGCTTATTGAAGTTTTCTTACCATAACCATTTTCAGTAACAACTAATACATCTTCATTATCAAAAGATACTTCCATACCAACAAGTACACTACCATCCAAAGTAATTCCTCTAACACCAGCGGCATTTCTACCCATAACTCTAATTAAATTTTCACTAAATCTAACCATTCTACCATTAGAAGCGGCCATTAAAACATCACAATTACCATCAGTACTCTTAACAGAAATAAGCTCATCATTATCTTTTAAAGTAATAAACTTCTTACCATTAGATCTAATATTATAAAATTCAGATATTTCAGTTCTCTTAATTAAACCACTCTTCGTAGCAAAAATTAAATATTTACGTTCATCACTTCTTGAACCATTTAATAATGAAGTAACAACTTCTCCAGATTCCATATTAAGTAAATTAATAATAGGTAATCCCTTAGATTGTCTACTATATTCAGGAATTTCGTATCCTTTAACTCTATAAACTTTACCTTTATTAGTAAAGAATAATACATAATCATGCGTTGAACAATTTATCATTTGTTCTACAAAATCTTCTTCATTAATAGACATTCCTTTTATACCAACACCTCCACGATGTTGCGTTTTATATGTATCAACAGGTAATCTCTTAATATATCCTTTTTTAGTTAAAGTAATTACTATTTTTTCTTCAGGAATTAACTTTTCATCATCAATATAATCAATTGCAGTCATATCAATATGAGTTCTTCTTTCATCACCATATTTAGATTTAATTTCAAGCATTTCTTTTTTAATAATATCAAGAACTTTTTGTTCTGAAGCAAGAATAGATTTATATTCATCAATAGCTATCAACAAATCCTTCAATTCTGCTTCAATTTTTTCTCTTTCAAGTCCAGTTAAACGACGTAATTTTAACTCAAGTATTGCATCAGATTGAACTTCTGATAAATTAAATCTCTTAATTAAGTTCTCTTTAGCCTCAACATCACTCTTAGCAGTTTTAATAATTTTAATAACTTCATCAATATTATCCTGAGCTATTTTATAACCTTCTAAAATGTGAACCCTTTTTTCAGCCTTTGCTAAATCAAACTTAGTTCTACGAATAATTACTTCTTTTTGATAATCAATATACTTAGAAATAATATCTTTCAAACCTAAAGTTCGAGGAGTCATACCGTCTATCATCAAAAAGATAATTCCATATTGAATTTGAAAATTAGTATGCTTATATAAATTATTTAAAATAACTTGAGGATTTGCATCTCTCTTTAATGTAATAGTTATTTTAACACCATCTTTTAAATCAGTGTGATAATCGGAAATACCATCAATTACTTTGTCACGAACTAATTCTGCTACCTTATTTTTTAAATCCATAGTATTCGTACCATAAGGTACCTCAGTAATTACAATAGTATTGTGATTATTATGTTCTTGAATTTCCGCTCTACTACGAATAGTAATCGAACCACGTCCTGTTTCATATGCCTTTCTTATACCAGAATTTCCGAGTATAATACCACCTGTAGGAAAATCTGGTCCTTTAATATACTCCATTAACCCCAATGTATCTATATCAGGATTATCAATATAAGCAATACAACCATCTATTACTTCACCTAAATTATGTGGAGGAATATTTGTAGCCATACCAACAGCAATACCCATAGATCCATTTACTAAAACATTGGGAAATCTACTAGGTAATACCCTAGGCTCTTCAGAAGTTTCATCAAAGTTTAAATCCATATCAACAGTATCTTTATTAATATCTCTAAGTAATTCAAGTGATATTTTAGATAATCTCGCTTCAGTGTAACGATAAGCTGCAGCTCCATCACCCTCTATATTACCAAAATTACCATGTCCATCAACAAGCATATACCTTTGATTAAAATCTTGTGCTAAACGAACCATAGCTTCATATATAGAACTATCACCATGTGGATGATAATGTCCCATAACATATCCAACAGTTGTTGCTGATTTTTTATGAGGTTTGTCAGGTGTATTTCCTTCTTGATACATAGACCATAAAATACGTCTATGAACAGGTTTTAAACCATCTCTCAAATCAGGAATCGCACGTGAAGTAATAACACTCATTGAATAATCAAGAAAAGAATCCTTTACTTCAGACACTATATCATTAATAGCTAAACTATCTCTTTCATGAAAAGTGCCACTATACTTATCAACAGTCTCTTCATTATTTTCTACATTAATATCATCATTTTTTCTTTCTTCATCCATTATTTTACCTCCTAGATATCAAGATTTTTAACAAAACGAGCATTTTCCTCAATAAAACTTCTACGTGGTTCAACCTCATCGCCCATCAATTTTACAAAAATTTGATCTGCAGCTACACAATCATCAACAGTTATCTTACGTAATATACGTTTTTCAATATCCATAGTAGTTTCATTTAATTCTTCAGCATCCATCTCACCAAGACCTTTCATACGAGCAATTTCTGCTCTATTACGAACATTTTCAGGTAATGACGCTAAATATTCCTCTTTTTCCTTTTCATCAAGAACATATTTTCGTGTTTTACCATGCATTATTCTAAATAATGGAGGTTGTGCGGCATATACATGCCCAGCTTCTACTATAGGTTTAAAAAATCTGTAGAATAACGTTAATAATAATACTCTTATATGAGAACCATCAACATCGGCATCGGTCATTATAATAATTTTGTCATATCGCAATTTATCTAAATCAAAATCTTCACCAATACCAGTACCAAAAGCAGTAATAATAGTTCTTATTTCTTCATTAGATAAAGCTTTATCTAACCTAGCCTTTTCTACATTCAATATTTTACCTCTTAATGGAAGTATTGCTTGTGTCATAGAATCTCTACCTTTTTTAGCAGAACCACCTGCTGAATCTCCCTCGACTATAAATATTTCTGATATCTTAGGATCTTTGCTTTTACAGTCAGATAATTTACCAAAAAAGTTAGTAGTAGCCAAATCGGTTTTTCTTGTAATTTCCCTAGCTCTTCTTGCCGCATTTCTAGCTCTACATGCAAGCAAAGCTTTATTAACAATAGTTTTTGCCTCTTCAGGATTTTCTAGTAAAAATCTTTCAAATCCTTGAGAAAATACATTATCAGCCAATTTTCTTACTTCAGAATTTCCAAGTCTTCCTTTAGTTTGACCTTCAAATTGCGGATTAGGATGTTTACAAGAAATAATCATTGTAAGACCTTCCTTAGTATCATCACCAGTTAACGAATCATCTTTATCCTTTAAAATACCATTTTTTCTAGCATAATTATTAATAACTCTTGTTAAAGCTCTTCTAACACCTTCTTCATGTGTACCACCATCATGCGTATTAATGTTATTAACAAATGAATAAATATTATCACTATAACTAGAATTATATTGCATTGCTACTTCAAAGAATACTCCAGAATCTTCTCCAGATAAATGAATTATCTTATCATGTATAGGTGTTTTTCCTTGATTAATAAATCTAACATACTCACTAATTCCACCTTCATACAAGAATTTATCACCAGTTGTATCCTCTTCATCACGATCATCTCTCAAAGTAATAGATAATCCTTTATTTAAAAAAGCTAATTCTCTAATTCTAACTTTCAAAGTTTCATAATCATATATATCACTATCAAAAATATCAGGATCAGGTTTAAAAGTAACAGTTGTTCCAGTTCTCGCTGGATTACATTTATCAATTACTTTTAATGGTTCAACAGTATGTCCACCATTTTCAAAACGAATAAAATACACTTCCCCATTTTTATATACTTTAACTTCAACCCACTTACTTAAAGCATTAACAACTGAAGCACCTACACCGTGTAATCCACCAGATACTTTATATCCGCCACCACCAAATTTTCCACCAGCATGAAGAACAGTATATACCGTTTCAACTGTTGATTTTTTTGTTTTAGGGTGTATATCAACAGGTATACCACGACCATCATCACGTACAGTTATCGAATTATCTTTATTAATAATTACTTCAATATTATTACAGTATCCAGCTAATGCTTCATCTATAGCATTATCTACTATCTCCCATACTAAATGATGTAATCCTTTCACATCTGTTGTACCTATGTACATACCAGGTCTTTTTCTTACAGCTTCAAGTCCTTCTAACACTTGAATATCCGAAGCATTATAATGTTCATTTTCGTTCATAATTATCACGTACCTTTCTCTATAGTTTTATAATTATCAGTCATAACTTCACCATTGTTTATCTTAAAAACATAAGCTTCATTAATAATTTTATCATTTATATTATCTATATCTGTCGTAGTTACTATTGTCTGAATGTCTCGATTTAAATAACTAATAACCTTATTTCTCTTATCAACATCTAACTCGCTAAATAAATCATCTAAAAGTAATACTGGATATTCAGAACAAATATCCATAAATACATCTATTTCAGCTAATTTTAATGCTAATACAGCCATTTTCTGTTGACCTTGAGATCCATATAACAACAAATCTATATTCTCAGTCTTAAAACTAAAATCATCTCTATGAGGACCAATTAAACTTGTACCATAAATAATTTCTCTGTCGTAATTACTTTTTATCTTTTCATATAAATTAACTTTTATATTACTATCTACACTTACATCAATTTGTGTATCATAAAAAAGTTTAAGACCAGGAGTTCCTGAAATATAAATAAATATATCTCCTATATATTTATTTACATTATCAATAAAATCTTTTCTATATCTATAAATATCAACAGATAGCTTAATAAACTTATCAGTAATTATATTATAATAGTCAACATTTATATTTCCACTCTTCATTACTTTTAAATATTCATTTCTCTGCTTTAAAACAATATTAAATTCATTTAATAATTTAATATATTTTAAATATAATTGACTAATTTCAATATTTAAAAACCTTCTACGATTACTAGGACCATCTTTTATAATTCTAAGACTATCTGGATAATAAATAATAACTTTTAATTTTCCTATAAAATCACAATGCTTTTTTATCTCGACTTTATTTACTTCTAATTTTTTATTATTAGAAGTAATTGAAATTTTTAAGTTTTCTAATTTGTGTAAATAATTAATCTTTCCTTTAATAAATGAATGCATTTCATTGTGTTTAATAACATTTTTATCATTTATTGATAAAAATGATTTACTAATTGACAAATAATAAATAGCTTCTAGTATATTAGTCTTTCCTTGAGCATTATTACCAATTATAATATTTAATTTATCATTAAATTTAATATTTAATTTACTATAATTTCTAAAGTTCATTAATTCTAATTGTTCAATTCTCATTGCGTACTCAATTCCTTTACATAATAATACATTATTTATTAATTATCCATATTAATTATATCATATTTTTACTGATAATAAAAGAAAAAATGCTTATTTTTCAAGCATTTTTCTTCTTTTTAATAGTTCATAATCCAACATTAAAGTTCTTGTAACTTGATTATCAATTATATAATAAGAAAACTTAATATTAATTACTTTGCCACATTTAAAATAAAATATAGTTTCATCTTTTTTCTGTTCATATTTTTCTAAATTATTAAATGAAATCCAAATATTATTTTTTTCTCTAGTAGATTTAAGTGGAAAGAAAATAATGTTTCTACTCTCTTCAACAATAATTGGCGCTTTAACCTTAATATTAATAAGTCTACTAGTCATCTTTAATCTATCAGACATATTACTACCAAAGAATTTACATGAATTATTAATTATTGACTTGCTATCAGTTTTAATAACAAAATCATTTTCATTAGTAACAACTCTTGTTGATTCATCATTAATTCCTATCAACATTAATGTTGATAAATCAATTTCGTACATAATTACCCCCTTCGGGTGATATATTAAAACATACTTTTATGTCGAAATCTGTCGTTTTTTGTCGAACAAATAAAAAAAGAGTATATTTTACTCTTAATAAGTCTTGATTGGTAATACCAACTGTGTTAATGATTCTTCACTATCACTTTTAACTATTATAGGTGAATTATCATTATTCATTAATAAATGAATTTTTTCAGAATTAAAACTTTTTATAGCTTCTAACATATACTTAGAACTAAATGATATTGAAATAGATGATGCATTATCAATAGCTATTTTTTCTTCTACTTTTCCTATTTCTGGAGAATTAGAAGAAATAATTAATTGTTTATTTTCTAATACTAATTTAATAGTATTTTTATCTTTATCAGAAGTTAATAAAGAAGCTCTATCTATCATATCATAAATATCATTAAAATCACATTCTATATCAATATTAAAATTCTTAGGAATAATATTTGAAGTAACTGGATAAGTTCCACCAATCAATCTAGACAAAAATATAATATTTTTATATTTAAATAATACTTTATTATTAAAAATATGCATACTAATATTTTCTTTATCATCATCTACTATTCTAGCCAATTCTAACAAATTCTTACCTGGAATAACTAAATTAAAATCATTTTCATATTTTTCTTTTAATTCAATTTGTTTTCTAGCTAGTCTATAACTATCGGTAGCAATAACTTCTAATGTATCTCCATTTAATTTAAAATTAATTCCAGTTAATAATGGTCTAGTTTCAGATAAAGAAGTAGCAAAAAAAGTTTGATTAATAATATTCTTAAATGTTACAGGATTTAAAACTATTGGATTCTTAGTTTCTTCTAAATCTAAATTAGGAAATTCATTCGGATCTATTCCATTTAAATTAAATTCAGAACCTGTTGTTTGAATAATCATATTATATCCATCTATTACTTCTATAATAATGTCATTATCAGGTAATTTTTTAATTATTTCTACAATATATTTTCCACTAATAACAACACTTCCTGTTTGTTCAATTGAAGTTATTTTATCTTTATCTATAAATGTTCTAATAGAAATATCTGAATCACTTGCTGATAAATACAACCCTTCTTCTAATAATTCAAATTTAATACCAGTTAATATAGGTATCAAATTTTTACTTGAAATAGCTTTTGAAGTATTTAATAAGTTTTCAAGTAAAATATTTTTCTTAATAATAAATTTCATTTTTTTTCCTTCTTTCTTTATATAATTATTACTATTATTATAGTTGTTGAAACTGTTGAAAACTAATATATAACCTTATATTATAAGGCTTTATTTATCAACAAGTATGTCGACAAAACTATTTGTTATTAACAACTATCAACATTTATGTTAAATTCCTCTTTAAATTCTTTATTACTTCTTTTAAATCATCGTTATTGTTTAATTCTTTTCTTATTTTATTATCAGCACTAATTATTGTAGAATGATTTCTTCCTCCAAAGTAAGAACCAATTTTAGGAAAAGATTCATTAGTTAATTCCCTACATAAATAAATAGCAATTTGTCTAGGAAAATTAACTGAATTATTTCTATTTTTTCCTTTCATCTGTTCAATACTAATTTTATAATAATCACAAACTACTCTTTGTATTCTTTGAACATCATTTTTATAGAAACTTCTATCTTTTAATAAATCTTTCAATGCATCCACTGCTACGTCTAAAGTAATTTTTCCTTTATTAAACATTGAAGAATAAGCTAATACTCTAGTAATAGCTCCTTCTAATTTTCTAATATCTGAATCAAAATTATTAGCAATATATTCAATAACTTCCATCGGAATATCATTAACAGCCTCATTAAATGCTAACTTATTTTTAATAATACTAATTCTAAGATCATAATCAGGAGTAGTAATATTAGCAGTTAACCCCCAATTAAATCTAGTAACTAATCTATTCTCTAGTGAATTTAAATCATCAACAGATCTGTCTGAAGCTATAATAATTTGTTTATTTGCATTATGTAATTCATTGAAAGTATGGAAAAATTCTTCTTGTCCTTTTGGAGCAGAGCTAAGAAATTGAATATCATCAATTATTAAAACATCAACATTTCTATATTTTTCTTTAAAGGCATCAATTTTTTCAAAATTATTCTTATCATTATTTCTAAATATTTTTGTGTATTCATCAACAAATTTGTCACTACTTATATAAAGTACTTTTTTATCAGTATTTTGAATCAAATAATTTCCAATCGCATGCATTAAATGCGTTTTACCCACTCCGCTTTCACCATACAAAAACAAAGGATTATAAGATCCAGGTGATTCGGCAATAACTCTTGATGCTTTGTAAGCAAACTTATTACTATCACCAACTATAAAATTTTCAAATGTATAATTAGGATTCAAATTAGCATTCGTCGGAGATTGTTTAACATACTCTGCATCATCTTTAATACTAAGTTGTTTATTAATTTTTTCTTTTTCTCTTAACATTTGAATTTCACTTTCAAGAACAATATTAACAGTAACGTTTGTATTTGTAACTTTATACATCCCTTCTGTTATAATATCAAGATAATTGCTTTCTAAATGTTTTCTAATAAAATCCTCTTTAACAACAATAGTAACAACACCATTTTCAAAAGAATAAAATTTCGTATCATCTTCATTAAACCAAGTTTCAAAAGAAACATTAGTTATTTCGTTTTTAATATTTTCTAAAAAGTTATTCCATAATTCTTTATTACTCATATTGGTCCCTCTCATCAGCATACTTTTATTTTAACATATTAAAATGTTTTGTCTATCTTTTTTTTTATAATTAACAAGTTATTAACAAGTTATCAACAGGTTATCAACAACATAATACCATATATTTAAAGGTTTTAAAACATTTTTCGACAATTTTCTTATTTTTTTTATTATGATGATATTTTTTTAAACAATCTCGTTAACATGTTGAAAACAAAGTAAATTGTTGAAAACCCTAAAAAACTTATGAACATAACCTGTTGATAGAGCCTTTTTTCATCAATTACTTGTTGATAAGTTATTTTTTACTATCTTTTCTGTTGATAAATAAAAAAAAATAAAAATTATAAAAAAAAAAGAGTTGTTTTCAACTCTTCCATTCAACAATCCACTTATCATATATTGAAGCATTAGAACTCTGTGGTTCTGGATTAGGCATTTGCATTTTTACAATCATAGGTATTCGCATCATTCTCCCAAAAGCAACACAAGTACCAGATTGTAAAGACTTTTGTTTTTCAATAACATCAGAACTAATATTTGGAACCATTTTTCTAATATATTCTAAGTCAGTTGGGTGATTTAATTTAAATATTATAAAATTAGAACACTGAGATAATACTGTTTCAGATAATTCTGTTGGTCTTTGTGTAATTAAATCTAAAATGACACCAAATTTTCTTCCTTCTTTAGCTATTCTTTCAAAAATATTATATCCTAAAATCTCTATATCTCTATCTTTTTGAACATATCTATGAGCTTCTTCTAACATAATATGTATTGGCATAGCCCCTCTAGGCTGCATTCGTTTAGAAAATTTAAATAAAATTCTAGCAAATACTTTAACAATACTTTTAGCTAATCTATCATCAATTTCTTCTAAAACAAAATTAACTATTTGGACCCTTCCATTATTATTACTTACCAATAAAGAATTAATAAATTGTTCTGCTGTAATAAAATTAGGAACATCAAAAAATTCTCTATTTGCACTATTATTAATCGTATGTAGTTTTACTTTTAAAGCAATAGCTTCGCTATAAGATTTTTCATTTAACAGTAGTCCTTCACTAATCAAAGCAAAATTTAAAGCAACCTCTAACTGATCTAAAGTAAAATATATTGGAACATAATCTTCATTCCATTTAGTTTCATTATCAATAAAACTTTGTATATATTTAGTAACTAATATTCTTTCTACAAATTCTCCATGTATATCAATATCAAAACATTTTCTAAATTCTCTAGTATATCCAATACCAGGAACATCTACATCCAAATTCAATTCATCAGTATAACAATCAGTTAAAATATTAAATATTTCATCTCTAATCTTAGCTGGTACCTGATTAGAATACAATACAGAAATAATAGCCTTAGCAATTAAATGATTTTTATATCTAATAGATTCTGCATCATTTCTAGCAAAAATAGAAACCAAACTAAGCATCTTCTCTATAATATTAATTTGAAAATAATCTGTAACATCTAATAAATTTGCAAAATCATCAGGTTCTAAAATCCATAAAGGTATTTTAATTCTATTACCACTTTGATCGCTTTTATCAGTAGTATACAATTTATAATTAAAATTAGGATTAACCTTATTTATATCTCTAAAAGCTGCATCATATTCACTAGTATTATTAAATATAAAAAAGTTACTATTAAAAGGAATTTTATCTTTCATGTTAAAAAAGTTTTGAATTATTCTAGCTACACCGCATGTTTTACCAGAACCAGTATTACCAAAAATAGCCATATGATTACTAAACATTTCATTAATATTAACCTTAATTGGATAATTATTATATAAAGGACTAACTCCAAGAATCATTGTCCTATTATCATTATCTCCAACAAGTTCACCTAATTCATCCTTATTAATAATTCTAATAATAGCATTAAGTGTTGGTCTACGAATAATACCACTATAAAATCTATTGTTGATAAATTCTCCTAAAAAAGAAATTTTAACTTCATTATTAATAACTTCATCAATTTCTCCAAGGATTTTTTTATCTTTATCTTCTAATACAACATTATAGTTAAGAATATCATCACCAATATTGTTTGAAATTTTAACAATTGCATAATTTTTTGTAATCGAAATAATCTTTTCAAACATAACAATCCCTCTATCCTTTATATCATTATAACACAAAAAATGTAAAATAAAAGCAAAAAATCAAAAAAGCCCAAAAAATTTATTGACATATTTGTTCTTAACCTATATAATAAAGAAGATTTTAACTTGGAGGTGTTAATATATGAAAAGAACTTATCAACCAAATAAAAGAAAAAGAGCAAAAAAACATGGTTTTTTCGCTAGAGTAAAAAGTAAAGTTTTAAATAAAAGAAGAGCAAAAAAAAGAAAAAAACTAAGCGCATAGGCCACATAAGTGGTTTTTTGTTTATTATATAATATAAATAAGGAGCAATAATGAATAAAGAAAAAATAATCAAAAAAAGTACAACATTTACTGAAATAATAAGTAAAAAACAGAATTTAAAAAATAAATATTTTTCGATTTATTATGTTAGTTCATCAGAAACACTATATGGAATTACTGTTCCAAAAAAGATAGGAAAAGCTCACATAAGAAATAAAATTAAAAGACAGGTAAAAAATATTATTGTAACAAATGAAAAAGATATACAAAACAACTATAGTTATGTTATAATAATAAAAGAAGCCGTAAAAGAATTAAAGTATAGTGATTTAGAAAAAGAATTAATATCATTAATAAAGAAAGTGAGAAAATAATGAAATCAAAAAAGAAAAAAATCCTATTAATCGTACTATGCTTGTTTTTACTAACAGGTTGTACTAAAACATTAAAAAATGATGAAAAAAGACCTGTAAAAAATATCGAAACAGGTCAAGTATTAACAGAAAATATTATATGTAAACCTACAGAAAAAACAACAATTGATTTATATAATAAATATGAAGTAGATTTAGATAAATTACCAACATGCCATAAGTTTACGCCATTATCAAATTATGAAGGTTTATGGACAAGTCTCTTTGTTAAACCATTAGCATGGGTAATAATTAAAATCGGTGAATTATTAAAAAGTTATGGTTTATCAATTATTGTTGTGTGTTTAATAATAAGGTTAATATTATATCCATTTACAAAAAAAACAGCTATGCAATCTGAACTAATTAAAAAAGCTCAACCAGAAATAGCTAAAATAGAAAAAAAATATCAAAATAAAACAACCCCAGAAGACCAAAATAAAAAAGCTAGTGAAATGATGCTAGTTTATCAAAAATATAAAATTAATCCAATTTCTGGATGTCTAATTGCTTTTATTCAAATCCCATTATTATTTGCATTTTATGAAGCAATTAATAGAACACCCGCTATCTTTGAAGATAAATTTTTAACATTAAAATTAGGTACTACACCATGGGTTGGAATAACAAGTGGACAATATGGATATGTAATATTAATAATTTTAATTTTTGTAGCTACTGTATTTTCATTTAGAAAAACACTTAAAGATCAATCAAATCAAATGGTTAATATGAAATTTACTTTATATTTTATGTTAGCATTAATAACATATAGCTCATTTACAATAGCAAGTGCCGTAGGAATATATTGGATAACATCAAACCTATTTACTATAGCACAAAACATATTGGTTGAAAGAAAGAAGGTAAAATAAATGAAAAAATATGAATACACAGGAAAAACAAAAGAAGAAGCAATTGAAAAAGCTACAAAAGAATTAAATGTTGAAGAAAAAAATCTAATAGTCAATGTTCTTGAAGAAAAAAATACTCTATTAAAAAAGAATGTAAAAATAGAAGTAATAGATTATAATGATCTAATAGATTATATTAAAGAAGTAATTACTGAAATAACCAAATTAATGGGAGTTACAGTTAATTTAGAAATTAGAAGAAGAGAAGATAACATAACTATTAAAATATTTTCCGATCATAATGCCGTATTAATTGGAAAAAATGGTTATACTGTAGATGCTCTTCAAACAATAATAAGACAAATAGTTCAAAATGCTACAAAGTCATATGTTGGAATAATTTTAGATATTGAAAACTATAAAGATAAAAAAAATAAAAATCTTGAATATCTAGCAAAAAAAGTAGCTAAAGAAGTAGCTAATACAAAAGTCGAGGCAAAGCTAGATAGTATGAATTCATATGAAAGAAGAATAGTACATAGTATTCTTTCTGAAAATAAATATGTCTACACAGAATCTATCGGAGAAGAACCAAATAGATGTGTAGTAATTAAACCAAAAGAATTGTAAAAGATATAAAAAAAATATCTTTTTTTCTTTTTATGTGATATTATATTAAGGAAAAAAGCGAAAAGGAGGATATTTATGGAAGATACAATTGCTGCAATATCTACTGCTCTTGGAGTTGGAGCTATTTCAATTATTCGTATAAGTGGCCCAGATTCATTAAATATAGTTAATAATTTATTTGATAAAGACTTAACTAAATCCAAAACTCATACCATTCATTACGGTCATATTATGAATAATAATCAAATAGTAGATGAAGTATTGGTAAGTGTCATGTTAGCTCCAAAAACTTTTACCAAAGAAGATGTTATAGAAATAAATTGTCATGGTGGCATAAGTACAACAAATAAAGTTTTAGAACTTTTGTTAACCACTGGAGCCCGTTTAGCCGAACCCGGTGAATTTACAAAACGTGCCTTTCTAAATGGTCGAATAGATTTAACTGAAGCTGAAGGAATAATGAATTTAATTGAAGCTAAAAGTGATATCAGTAGGCAATTATCAATAAATCAATTAACTGGTAGTGTTTCCAATTTAATCGAAGATTTAAGAACAGATTTAATAAATATAATAAGTAATATCGAAGTAAATATTGATTATCCAGAATATGAAGATATTGAAGTATTAACAAATGAAAAAATAACTCCTGAAATAAAAAACTTATTACAAAAAATAAAAGATATAATAAAAAAATCTAGTGATGGCAAAATAATAAATGAAGGAATAAATATTGGTATTGTCGGTCGTCCTAACGTTGGAAAAAGTAGTCTTTTAAATGCTCTTATCGAAGAAGATAAAGCTATAGTTACTGATATTGAAGGAACTACTAGAGATATTGTTGAAGGAAAATTTATTCTAAATGGTATCGTATGTAATATAATAGATACCGCCGGAATCAGAAAAACCGATAATCTAGTAGAACAAATTGGTGTAGACAAAAGTTATGAAATTATAGAAAAAGCAGATTTAATAATTTATCTTTTAAATAATAATGAAAAGTTAACTATTGAAGATAAAAAACTCCTAGAAAAAGTAAAACAAAAAAAACATATTATTGTGTTAAATAAAATTGATTTAGAAAAAAATATTGATATATCAGATGAAGAAATAATAAAAATGAGTATTAAAAATAACATTGGAATAAATGAATTAAAAAACAAAATAATCAATCTATTTAATTTGGAAAAAATTTCAACAACAGATCCAACATATTTAACATCAGCAAGAAGTATTGCCTTGTTAAATCAAGCTTATATAAAAATTGAAGAAGGTTTAAACAAAATAAATGATTTTCCTATAGATTTAATTGAAATAGATTTAAAAGAAGCTTGGTCTTTACTTGGAGAAATTATTGGAAAAACATACAAAGAAGAACTAATTGATGAAATTTTTTCACGATTTTGTTTAGGAAAGTAAGTGATAAAATGGAATATGATATAATTGTGGTCGGTGGCGGCCATGCCGGATGTGAAGCAGCTCTTGCCTCTTCACGTATAGGTAAAAAAACATTATTAGTAACATCAAATATTAATAATGTAGCAACTCTACCATGTAATCCATCAATTGGAGGCTCCGCAAAAGGGATAATAGTTAGAGAAATAGATGCCCTAGGTGGTGAAATGGGAAGAATAGCAGATAAAACATTTTTACAAATGAAAATGTTAAATTCATCAAAAGGTCCAGCTGTTAGATCTCTAAGAGCACAAGTGGATAAAGTAACTTATCCACAAGAAATGTTGAAATCACTAAAACAAGAAAAAAATTTAACATTACTTGAAGCCATGGTGGAAGACTTAATTGTTGAAAATCAAAAAGTGCATGGAATAATTTTGTCTGACGGTAGAAAAATTACCAGTAAAAAAGTAGTTTTAACAACCGGAACTTATCTTAAAGCAGATATTCTCGTAGGTAGTGAAAGAACAAGAAGTGGTCCTCATGGAGAAAAACCTTCACTTCATCTAAGTGATAAGTTAAAATCATATGGTTTTGATATATTGAGATTAAAAACGGGAACACCGCAAAGAATTCTTTCATCATCAATAGATTATACCAAAACCAAAATAGAACCTGGTGATGACATATGTTATAATTTTAATACCGAATCAACTACCATGTATGATACAACCAAGCAAATTCCATGCCATCTAATATATACAACAAAAGAAACTCATAAAATAATATTAGATAATTTAAACAAATCAGCTATGTATGGTGGAAGAAATGATATAACCGGAGTAGGACCTAGATATTGCCCATCAATCGAAGATAAAATAGTACGTTTTTCTGATAAAGAAAGACATCAATTATTTATAGAACCAGAAAGTATTTATTACGATGAAATGTACTTACAAGGATTTTCTACATCTATGCCAAGAGATGTTCAAGAAAAAATGGTCCATTCACTTCCAGGATTAGAAAATGCCATAATAAGTAAATATGCCTATGCTATTGAATACGATGCAATCTACCCTACTCAAATTACTCGTTCATTAGAAACAAAAGTTCTAAAAAATCTTTATACCGCTGGTCAAATAAATGGAACTAGTGGATATGAAGAAGCCGCCGGACAAGGAATAATAGCAGGAATTAATGCCGCACTATCAATAGACAACAAAGAACCATTAATATTAAAAAGAAACGAATCATACATTGGAGTACTAATTGATGATTTAGTAACAAAAGGTACTATTGAACCATATCGAATGTTAACATCTCGTGCCGAGTATAGATTACTCCTTCGTCATGATAATGCTGATATAAGGTTAACCAAATATGGTTATCAAGTTGGTTTAATTAAAGAAAAAAGATATACTAAATTTCAACAGAAACTTGAAAATATAGAACAATTTAAAGAGTATTTAAAAAATCAAAAATTAAATCCCACAAAAAATGTAAATGATTTATTAACAGAATTAAACAGTGCTAATATTAAAGATTCAATAACTTTATATGATCTTTTAAAAAGAACAGAAATAACTATTCAAAAATTGAAAGATTTAAATATTATATCAAATAATTATGATGAAGAAGTTATGGAACAAGTAGAAATATTTATTAAGTATTCTGGATATATTAACAAAGTAGAAAAAGAAGCCGCTAAAATGTTAAAACAAGAAGAAAAACAAATACCTAAAGATATTAATTACAGTGAAATTCCTAATCTAGCAAGTGAAGCTAGACAAAAACTAGAACGCGTGAATCCAGAAACGATTGGCCAAGCACTACGTATTAGTGGTGTTAATCCAGCCGACATATCAATATTATTAATATATTTAAGGAAGAAATATCATGAATAAAGAACAATTTATTGAAGAATTAGCTAAAATTAATATCCAAATTTCCAGTAGTCAATTAAATCAATTATCAGTATATTACAATATCTTAATCGAAGAAAATAAAAAATATAACCTAACAGCGATTACTGAAGAAAACGAAGTATACTTAAAACACTTTTATGATTCACTAACTATCGTAAAATCTATTAATATTACCAATCAGTACATTTGTGATGTTGGTACCGGAGCAGGCTTTCCAGGAATGGTTATTAAAATCTTGTTTCCAAATACAAAAGTAGACTTATTAGATTCAACGACTAAAAAATGTAAATTTTTAAATCTAGTAATTAATAAACTTAATCTAACTGATATCACAGTAATAAATGCCAGAGCTGAAGAATACAGCCAAATTAATCGAGAGAAATATGATATCATCATATCTCGTGCTGTAGCTCCACTAAAACATTTGCTTGAATATTCTATTCCATTATTAAAAGTAAATGGCATATTTATTGCTATGAAGTCAAGCCTTACCGAAGATTTAAAAAATATAGAAAATTACTATCAAAAATTATCACTATCAAATGAATCTATAGTTGAATTTAATCTTCCGTATGAATTAAGTAAAAGAACAATTTATAAAATTCAGAAAATAAAAGAAACAAATAAAAAGTATCCTCGACCATATTCTCAAATTAAGAAAAAAGAAATATAAAAAAACGTAGACACAAAACTTATCTACGTTTTTATAAACTAATTTTTATTTATTCATATCCTTGTAGTAGATGTATTCATATATTTGACTACTTACCAAATCAAGTTCATCATCATACTCATCATATAAATATTCTTCTATATCAAATAACATTTCCTTAATATTATTATATTTTAAATAATCAAACCCATTTCTCTTAAGAATATCAATTTGAAAATCAGATAAATGCATACCATTATCTCTTCTTTTTAATAACAAATTATCTATATTTGCATATTCCATTGCCTTATCAAAATTAATATTTTTCAAACAAATCAACACCCTTCATCAAAAGTATAACATAAAATTAAATAAAATTCTTGAAAAATTGCAATTAATAGTGTATTATAGTAATATAGAATAAAAAGAATAGAGGGTGATAGATTGCCACAAACAGAGCAAATAATATATATACCTATTGATTTGCTATATCCAAATGAATATCAGCCAAGAAAAAATTTTGATGATAAAGAGTTAAAAGACTTAGCAGTATCAATTAAACAATATGGTATATTGAACCCTATTTTAGTAAGAAAAGTTAATGATAAGTATGAAATAATAGCTGGAGAACGTCGATATCGTGCCGCTAAAATGGTTGGTTTAAAAGAAATACCAGTCATAATAAAACAAATAACTACTTCTGAATTAGCAGAAATAGCTCTTATTGAAAATCTCCAACGTTCAAAATTATCTCCTATTGAAGAAGCAAACTCATATCAAGAAATATTAAGATTAACAAATCTTACTCAAGAACAATTAGGAAAAAAAATAGGTAAATCACAAGCAGCTATTGCTAATAAAATTAGATTATTAAATTTACCACCTAATATTAAAGAAGCTTTAACTAATAATAAAATAAGTGAGCATCATGCCAGATCATTACTAAAAGTTAAAGATCCTGAAGAACAAGATAATTTATTAAAAAGAATTATAAATGAAAAATTAACAGTTAAAGAATTAGATATAATTGTTAATCAAGAAAAAGTAACAGATGAAGAAATAAAACAAGCAATTAATAATATAATGAAATCTCTTCAAAACGAAGAAGAAATTAAAAAAGAAGAAAAGGAAAGTGATAATATGAATAATGGAAACTTTTTTCCAAATTACAATAATCCTCAAATGCCAAACAGCAATGTATCATTAAATACAATGAATATGCAAAGTATGGAGAGTCAACCAATGCCAGCTGTTAACGAAACCGTTATGCCATCAGCTCCAATTAATCCAATTCCAAATTTCCAAGAACAACCTCCAATGCAAATGCCTGAAATTAGTCCAGAACCAGTTCAAGCTCCTGCAATGCAGATGCCAGAGATTAATCCACCAGAGTATAATCCATACATGCAACAACCAACACAAAATGAATATTTAAATCAAAAACCTGTTCCAACAATTGAACCAACTATTTCTCCAGCAATAGAGCCCGAACCAAGATTGTTTGACACTAATCCTAGTCAACAACTAGAAAACATTGTACCAGCAGCTAATGAAGTTAATAATTATAATTCTTCATACGAAGTTCCTGTTACAAACCCTCAAGAACCAGTTTCTCCAACATATGAAGATAATTTTAGTAAAACTAAAAACATATTAGATCAAAATGGAATTGCATATAAAGCATATAGTAATGAAAAAGGTCATTGTATAATTATTGAACTATAAGAGATTTAATCTCTTTTTTTATATCTGATTATTTGCATCACTATCATTTTCATTTTCTTGATTATCATTATTATCTATATTATTATCTTCGTCATCTTCTCTTCTCTGCTCTAAATTGTCATTATTAACATTACTATCTTCTCTAGTAGTATCATCATCATTACTATTATTATTTCCATTATCATTACCTATATCATTATTATCAGTAGTATCATTAATATTATTATCTATATTGTTGTTATTATCTCTACTTGTATTTTCATTGGTATTATCACTCTCATTCTTTTTTTTATCATCATCATTATTATTATCTACCTTAGTCTCATCGTCTTGAAAAACAGAATCTAAATTATATTCTTCACTATTAGGTTCAGTACCCTTAACGAAATAAAACATTTTCCCTTTTTGATTATTACCAATTTTTTCTCCTGTAATAGGATTCACTACTACTCCAACTATATTGTTTGGAGCCTTATACCAACTATTATCTTTTCCCTTTAAATAACTCTCCATTGTCTCTATCCATATATCTTTATGAAAATTAGTTTGACTACTATTAAAACTCTTATTATCATCATATCCTGTCCATACACCTAAAACCGCATTTTTATTATATCCAATAATCCACATATCAGTATTAGTTGTTCCCGATTTAATTGAATATTTATTAGTCATCTTTGGTAATAAACTAATTACTGTCGGATAATTATAACTAATAAAACTTGTATCATAAGTATAAGTCAACATTTCATTAAGTATATAAACTAAACTCTCATTTAAAATCTTTTGTTTTTCATTCTTATATTCATATAAAATATTCCCATTACTATCTTCTATCTTTTTAATTAAATGCCCTTTAACTTTATAACCCATATTGGCAAAAGTTGAATAACCAGCAACCATTTCCATTAAACTAATTTCTTCAGTTCCTAAAGCCAGTGAAGGAACAGCCTCGAGTTTGTTGCTAATACCTACCCTATTTGCCATTGTAACAAGCTTATCTTCACCTAAAAATAAATGAGTTTTAACCGCAAAAATATTATCTGAGTATGCTATCGCAGCCCCCATACAAAGTGGTCCATTTGCATATTTATCATTAAAATTTTTAGGAGTATATTTTTTACTATTAGCAAAAGAAAAAGTAGTTTTCTCACTAATAAAAGAAGAAGCCGCCGTAAATCCATTTTCTAAAGCCGTATAATAAAGAAAAGGTTTCATTGTTGATCCAACTTGTCGTTTAGCACTAGTTGCCCTATTGAATTGACTAACATTATAATCTCTTCCTCCAACTAATGCTAGAACCTCTCCATTTTCCGGATTCATTAAAATCGAAGAAACTTGTAAATCACCCAAATCTTTATTTTTTATTGAATTTTCCAAACTATTTTGGGCATTACTATCCAATGTAGTATATATTTTAATTCCTCCAGTAGTCAAAATCGATTTAGGAATATTTGGTATATCTTTCAACTCTTCTAAAACTGCATCCTTAAAATATAGCAATCCTGAAGTAATATCTGTTTCTTTGTCCCCAATATATTCTAATTTTTCATTAAAAGCCTTACTACTCTCTTCCTTCGTTATAACATCATTATTAACCATTAAGGTTAATACAGTTTTTTGTCTTTTTTTAGCTAACTCCGTATTAGCTAAAGGCGAATAATTTGAAGGTGACTGAGGAATACCAGCCAACATTGCAGCTTCTGCCAAACTTAAATCTTTAGCAGATTTATTAAAATAATACTTCGCAGCATTTTCAATTCCATATACTCCACCATAATTTATTGTATTTAAATAACCCTCAAGTATTTCATCTTTTGAGTAATGTGTTTCAAGTTCAAATGCTAATAAAGCTTCTTCTATTTTTCTCTTCCATGTCTTTTCATAATTTAAATATAAATTTCTTGCATATTGTTGTGTAATTGTCGAAGCCCCCTCAGCTAAACTTCTTGAAGAAATATTGCTAATAACAGCTTTAATAATTCTAAAATAATCAAATCCAATATGCTTATAAAAGTGTTTATCCTCAGTAGATAAAGTAGCATCTAATAAATAAGGACTAATATCATCCAGTTCTACCCAACTATAATTATTAAAAATTTGTTTATTATTATTATCTAATAAATAATAGGATTGATTTCTCGTAATTTGTATTTTCGGAGTAATTAAACAATATATATATAAACATACATTTCCTAAAACAAATAAACCTAATAAAATACCAAAAATTTTAACTGTTTTCTTAATTATTTTTCTCAAATTATTCACTTTCTTTCTATCTATCTTTATTATTTCTAAAAAAAGTAAAAATATGAGTTCTATTTTTAAATAAGTTATGATATAATGTCTAGTGAATTCTTATTGGAGGTGTTTTCAATAAAAATAAAAATTAAAGGATACCTAAAAAATGAAACCGAAAAAACAACCGAAAATTTTGAAATATTTGGTATAAAGAATAAAGAAAAAATAACATATATCATAGACGGTACTAAGTATAAATTAAATCTAAAAGAAAAAAATATAAATCTAATTAGAGAAACTGAAGAATTCATTCATAGTATGGTTTTTATCCCTGAAAAAACAACCGATACAATATACTATATAAAAGAATATAAATCAGAAATACCAATTAAAATACATACTAAATATATAAAAGAAGTTAATAACCATATAGAAATAGCATATAAAACTATTGATAATGAAATAGAATATATATATAATATAGAAATGAGTGATGTATAATGAGTATAAAAAAAGAAATAAAACAAATAATAGCTAAAAGTCTAGATAGTTTAAATATTGAATATAATTCAGATGAAATTATTATTGATACTCCAAAACTTGAAAACAACGGAGACTATTCTACAAATATAGCCTTAATACTTACTAAAAAATTAAAAAAACCTCCACTTGAGATAGCTAATTTAATTAAAGAAAATATAAATAGTAATATATTTGCTAAAGTAGAAATAGCATCTCCTGGTTTTATTAACATATATTTAAAAAAAGAAAGGTTATATCAAGAAATAAATAAAATCTTAACTGAAGGCAAAAATTATGGTAAAAATAATTTAGGAAATAATAAAAAAATTCTTCTTGAATACGTAAGTGCTAATCCAACTGGTACTCTTCATATTGGTCATGGAAGAGGAGCTACCTATGGTGACAATTTATCAAGAATCATGTCATATTGTGGCTACGACGTAACAAGAGAATATTATATTAATGATGCCGGTAATCAAATGAATAATCTAGGTATATCAATTAAAGAAAGATATAAAGAATTATGCAATTTACCATTTAATATTCCTGAAGACGGCTACCATGGTAAAGAAATAATAGCTATAGCAAAAACAATATATGATAGTTATAAAGAAGAAAAGTTAACCGAAAATATTGAGTATTTTAAACAAGTAGGTTTAAATGTCTTAATGCAACAAATAAAAAAAGATTTAGATAATTATCGAGTAAACTTTGATGTCTTTACTAGTGAACAATCATTATATGACAAAGGTGAAGTAGAAAATGTCTTAAATCAATTAAAGAAAAATAATGATTGCTATATTAAAGAAGATGCTTTATGGCTAAATACTTCCAAATATGGTGATGAAAAAGATCGAGTAATAGTAAAAAATGATGGAAATTATACATATTTCCTACCAGATATCGCCTATCACGTAAACAAAATTAAACGTGGATATCAAGAATTAATTGACGTTCTTGGTGCTGACCACCACGGATATATAAATAGATTAAAAGCTTCCCTTGAAATACTTGGATATGACAGCAGTATTTTAAATGTTAAAATACTTCAAATGGTAAGATTATTAAAAGATGGTGAAGAAGTAAAAATTAGTAAACGAACTGGAAAAACTATAACCTTAAATGACCTAATAGATGAAGTAGGAATAAATGCTACAAGATATTTCTTTGCTTCAAAAAGTCTAGATACCCAAATGGATTTTGACCTATCACTAGCTGTAAAAAATAGCAACGAAAATCCTGTATACTATATTGAATATGCCAACGCTAGAATAGCATCTTTACTAAATAATTATAAAAAAGAAATAACATCTAAAGAAGAATACAAAACAATTGAAGAACCATTAGCATATACTATTATGAATAAATTATTAAAATTCACAGATACTATCATTGTAGCTGCAAAAAAACAACAACCACATATAATATGTAATTATGTGTATGAATTAACATCTCTATTTCACACATATTACTCATCAACTAAATTTATCACTGACGATGAAGAGTATACAAATGATAGAATAGCATTACTATCAGCTATAAAGATAGTAATTAATAATTCATTAAATTTAATTGGTATAATACCAAGAGAGCAAATGTAGGAGGAATTATGAAACTAAGTAAAATGAAAAAAGATGATATTGAATTATTATCATATACAAATATAGCTAAATTATATCTTGAAGAAAATAAAACCACAATGACAACTGCTGATTTATTCAAAGAAGTATGTAAATTACTTGAATTATCAGACAGTGAATATCAAGATAAAATAGCAGACTTCTTTCAATCATTAACTACTTCAAAAGAATTCATCTTATTGAAAGATGGAAAGTGGGATTTAAAATCAAATCATAAAGTTAAAATCGTAATGGACGATTTATATGAAGAAAAAGATGAAGACGATGAAGATATATCTTTAGATGATGAAGACTTAGCCGAAGAAGATGAATATAATTCAATTGACGATGAAGAAGAATATGCTGAAGAAGACTTAGCGGATTTAACAATTTTAAATGAAGACGAATTAGATAGTGAATAACTATCTTTTTTTTGTACTAAAAAAAAATCATCATCATATAAATTAACTAGGGTGAAATATGAAAAAAATAAAAATAGGTATACCAAGAGCATTTCTTTATTATCGTTATGGTGTTTTATGGAAAAATTTCTTTGAATCACTCGGATGTAATGTTATTTTAAGTCCAGAAACAAATAAGGAAATTTTAGATTTAGGTGTTAACAATACTATTGATGAATGCTGTCTATCATATAAAATCTACATAGGACATGCTCTCTATTTATCAAAAAAATGTGATTACATTCTCGTATCTAGAGTATGTGATTATGGTAAAAAAGATAAAGTATGTACAAGATTAAATGCCACATATGATAATTTAAAGCAATTAATTCCATCAAAACAATTAATTGAATATAACATTGATTATACTCATCATAAATATTCATTTTTCGGTTTTTATAAAATGGGCCTAAAATTTACCAAAAATCCCATCAAAATTATAGCAAGTTATATTATAGCTAACAAAAAACAAAAACAACATAATAAAAATAAAGCTCAAGAAGAAAAAAACAAATTATTAAAACCAAATAAAAAAATTCTTATATTATCTCATCAATATAATATAAAAGATAAATTTATTTCCAGTTATATAATTGAATATTTAAAAAAAGAAAATATAATACCAATATCACCATACAATTTTCCTAAATCAATAACTACCAGCTTTTCCGAGTACTTTTCAAATACATTATATTGGAAATATTCAAAAGAAATGATCGGAGCATTATATTACACAAAAAATCAAATAGATGGTATTATATTTATTTCAACATATCCTTGTGGCATAGATTCCTTGGTAAATAATTTAGCTATTAGAAAAAATCCAGATAAACCAATATTAAATCTATTAATAGATCAAAATATTACTGAATTAAGCCTAGAAACAAAGTTAGAAAGCTTTATTGATATAATTAAAGGAGGATATAATGAATAAAATAATTTCTTTTCCCCATTTAAGCAACTATTATATTCCCATAAAATATATAATTGAAAAAATTACCAAATTACAAGTATACATCCCACCATATAATAATAAACAAACAATCTCACTCGGAGCAAAATATTCACCAGATGATATATGCATGCCATTTAAATATAACTTAGGTAATTATATAAATGCTTTAAATAATGGTGCCAATATTTTAGTTCAAGCTGGTGGTGGTTGTAGATATGGTTATTTTGCCGAGTTACAAGAACAAATCTTAAAAGATTTGGGATATAAATTTAATTTTGTAAATCTCATAAAAAATAATCATGTATCTATTAAAAATATGTATAAGTTTGCCAAACAAGAAAATAAAAAATTAAACATAATAAAGTTTATTTATTATTTATTTCAAGGTATTCTAATAATAATATTTATGGATAAATTAGATAAATATAAAAGAGAAAACATGGGATATGCTGAAAATAAAAAAGATTTTCAAATTGCCGAAAAGAAAATGCATAATAGTTACCTATCAAAAAAGTTAGGAATCATAAAGATCACAAAAATATATTTTAAATATAAAAAAATATATAAAAACATCAAGTTAAAGCCAATTCCAAGAATAAAAATTCTTTTAATTGGTGAATTATATTCCCTTATGGATTCAGAAGCTAGCAATAATATTGAAAATACTTTAATAGAACAAGGAATAGAAGTAATAAGATATACAAATTTAACATATTTATTACTTATTAAAAAATTAAAACAAAAAATAGTATTATATAAAAGTAAAAAATATTTAAAATATCATCTTGGAGCAGATGGAACTGAATCTATTCAGCATAGTTTATATCATTGTAAAAAAGGAATTAATGGTATTATACACATAAAAAGCTTTAGTTGTGTTCCAGAAATAAATGCTATGCCAATTTTAAGTAAAATTGGTGAAGAATATAATACTCCAATATTATATTTAAGCTTTGATGGAGAAAATAACATCGCCAACATTGATACAAAATTAGAAGCTTTTTATGACATGATAAAATCAAAAACACAAAATTAAGAAAAAGATACAAAAATATTTTGTATCTTTATTTTTTATGATATAATATATATGAATAAGAAGGTGGCTACATGGGAGAAATAATATTAATAATATTTATATTGTTAACAATGTTAACAACTTTCTGTCTATTTAAAATGCTAAGTAAAAGAGGCTTATATTTTGCTTTGGTTATATTTAATATTTTAGGATTAATATTTTCATTTAAAATAGCATATATCTTCAAGATGAATACTAATCTAAGTATTATTCCGATAATTGCCTCACTAACCATATTATATATATTTCTAACAAAATATGGATATAAAGAAAATAAAAACTTAATAAAATTATCATTGTATACCAACATTGGTTCAAGTATTTTATTAGCAATTATGAATTTTTATATTCCTGCCATAACTGAAACAATATCTATTAATATGGAAGGTACATTTGAGTATAATTATAAAATATTAATTATATATCCATTAATAGTTCTAATAAGTCAATACATAGTAGTAAACTTATATAAACTAATAAATGAAATTCAAAATAATATAAACATCAGTGTAATCCTAAATTATATTATTACTGCACTTATATATACAGTGCTATATTCAGTATTAATTTATATTAACACTATAGAATTAAAGTATTCCCTATTTGTTGGAATCTCAACATATATAATTGGATTACCAGTAATAATAATAAATTTAATATTTATTAATTATATAACAGATAAGTTGGTGAAAAAATGATAAATATAATTCTTATCTTTATAGAAATGATTATATGCTATGTATTATTACTATTATTATTTAAAAAATTTAAAACTGATGGAATCTATGTCTATGGAATAATTGCCACATTTATATCATGTATTATGTCACTAAAACAAATAGAATTAATGGGAGTAAATGTTCCAATAGGTTTTGCAGTAACTACATCCTTAATAATAGCTGGAAATATGATAACGCAAAAAAGAGGACCAGAAGAACTAAAAACATACCTAAGCCTTGTATTAGTAACTGCCCTAATTAGCTGTAGTTTTCTAAATTTATCAGGTATTATAGACAGTAGCGAATACAATAAATTAGCTAATATATCTTATGATAATATTTTTAAATATAACTTAAGAATATATTTAGGATTAACCATCTCAATTATAATCAGTATCTACTTAAGTAGTAAATTATACTATTTATTAAAAAGATTACAAAATAAAATAATATTAAGCAATATATTCTCTATAATAATTATTGAATTATTAGAAAATATATTATTCGTATTTATTGCATATCTATTCGAATACGAACCAATAGATTTAATTTTATGCTTAGTCATAAGATACATGATTAAAACAGTAATTGGTCTAGTAGGAACAATTCCTATATATATAGCAAATAAATATAAACAGTAAGGAGTACAATATGAGAACTAGAAAAAAAGAATTAGTAAGTGATGAATTAAAACCATTTGTAGGAAAACTTATTAGAGAAAATCGAATAAAATATAATTATTCCCTTGAGGACTTGTCGAATGCCTTAAATCATCAAAAAAATAGACAAACACTACATAAATATGAAACCGGACTTTTAAACATTCCATACGATTTATTTTTTGAAATATGTGAAATTTTTAACATAGATACCTCTTTACTAAAAGATATACCATTATCAAAAGAAGAAAAAAATATTCTTGAAACTAAATTCATCAAAAATTATGTAAGTAATTCTAGAATAGAAAAAAATCTAACCGTTAAAAATGAAAAGATTATTAATACATATAAAAATGCTAGCTATGAACCATTAATTGGTAAATCTGAATTATCTGTTAAAATATTAGATGATTCAATGATGCCATATTATCTAAAAAATGACAAAGTTTTCTTTGAAAAGAAAACAGAATATAAAAATGGTGATGATATAGTAATAGCTACTAAAAGTAATATATTATCTGTTAGAAAATTATATAAATATCCAAAAGGAATAATATTACAAGCTATGAATCCTAAATATCCATCATTAAATGTAAACATAATGTCTCCAGATATGATTTTAGGAAAAGTAACAGCAATACATAGAGAAATAAAATAAAAAATAACCTTAAATTTTAAAGGTTATTTTAATTTATAAAAGACTAATTTAAAGCATCTTTTAATTTGTTTCCAGCTTTGAAACCAGGAACTACACGTGCAGGTATTTTAACTTCTTCACCTGTTTGTGGATTTCTTCCAGTTCTAGCATCTCTTTTCTTAGCAGAGAAAGTTCCAAAACCAACTAATGTTACTTTACCTTCCTCTTTTAATCCTTTTGTTAAACCATCTAACATAGCTTCTAATGCTCTAGTAGCATCAGCTTTTGTTAAGTCTGCATTTTCAGCAATGTATTCAACTAAACATGCTTTTGTCATTCTTATTTACCTCCATTTTCTAATTTAAGCAAGACATCATCTATGCTTACAAGAATACAATAACATGTTTTACGTTTAAAATCAATAGTTTAGCAAAAAAAACAACTTAAAATTAACTATTTATCTCATTTGTTTACACTATTTTACTATATTACAATAGCAATCATTGTTGAGCTTCCTTTGTTAATGATCTTAGTTAAAGTCTGACATAGTTTATATCTAACGCTTTCTGGCATCATTGCTAATTTAGCTTGAATACCTTCTTGAACAATAACATCTAAACTTCTTCCAAAAATTTCACTTTTCCAAATATCATTCTCTTTATTATTGTCAGTTAAATAATTAATAAGTTCCTTACTTTGCATCTCACTACCAATAATAGGCTCAAAAGTAGATTCAACATCAACTTTAATCATATGTATTGATGGTGCTTTTGCCTTAAGTTTAACTCCATATCTGCCACCTTGTTTAATAATTTCTGGAGTTTCTAATTTCATATCCGCAAGTGTTGGTGAAGCAATCCCATATCCTGTTTGCTTGACAGTTTTTAAAGCACTTTTAATTTGATCATATTCTGTTTTTGTATCGTTATATTCTTGAAATAAATATAACAAATCTGCCTTTGAAGAAATATCTATATTAATAATTTCTCTAAGTACTTGACTATATAAACTAATTGGAGCCGATAAGTTAATAGTAACTTCACCTGTTGAAGTATCTACATCTGATAAATAAGATTTCTCAATATATTCACAATCATTAAAGTATTGTGTAATCTTTTCTACATCTCTAATTTTATCTATTGATAAAACACTTTCTTTAATTTTTTCTATATAACATTTTTTTACATAATGATTTGGATTAAGTACCGAAATCCAATCAGGAATATTGACTTTAACTTCCACAACTGGAAATTCATACAAAGCTTCTTTTAGTATATTATACATATCTCTTTCTTGCATCATTTCAACATTAATAGGTAATACTGGTACACTATATTTCTCAGATAAATTATTTGTAATTTTAATAGCTTCTTCTCCGCTTGGATTAGTAGTATTTAAAAGTACAATATATGGTTTACCAATTTCTTTAAGTTCATTAATAACAGTTTCTTCTGCTTCAACATAATCATTTCGCTTAAATTCTCCAAAAGAACCATCAGATGTAACAACAATTCCTATTGTAGAATGCTCTTTAATAACCTTTTCAGTTCCTATTTCTGCCGCTTCTACAAAAGGAATAGGTTCACTATACCAAGGAGTCATTACATACCTAGGACCATTTTCATCATCAACACCTTTAGCATCATTAATAACATATCCTACACAATCAATCATTTTAATATTAGCAGAAAATTCATCAATAGTAATTTTTGCCGCATTAGCAGGAACAAATTTAGGTTCAGTAGTCATAATCATTTTTCCACTAGCTGCTTGCGGTAACTCGTCTATTGTTCTTTTCTTTTCAAATTCATCTTCTATATTTGGAATAACCATATTTTCCATAAATCTACGTATAAAAGTAGACTTACCAGTTCTAACAGCCCCAACAACCCCTAAATAAATATCTCCTCCAGTACGCATTGCAATATTCTTAATAACATCAATTTTTTCCATTAATTCCCCTCTTTTCAATAAATATTATGTTATTAAAAATTAATATATTCAAAAAAAGAACATTAATATTAAATGTCCTTTTTTAAATAATCTTTTAAAAACTGTCCAGTATAACTATTTTTGCATTTAGCCACTTCTTCCGGAGTACCGGTAGCAACAACTGTACCACCTAAATTACCACCATCTGGTCCTAAATCAATAATATAGTCAGCAACCTTAATAACATCTAAATTATGCTCAATAACAACAACCGTATCACCATTATCAACAATTCTGTTGAGAATAGCTAATAATTTTTCTATATCGTAAGAATGTAGTCCCGTAGTAGGTTCATCCAGTACAAATAAGCTTTTTCCAGTAGGTTTTTTTTGAAGTTCTTTAGCTAATTTAACTCTAGCAGCTTCTCCACCAGACAATGTAGGAGCACTTTGACCAATCTTAATATAACCAAGTCCTACATCTTGTAAAGTTTTAAGTTTATGAACAACTTTCGGATGATTTTCGAAAAAGTCTACAAGTTCATCAACTCTCATTTCTAATACATCATATATGTTTTTACCTTTATATTTAATACTTAATGTTTCTTTGTTATATCTTGTTCCATGACAAACATCACAAGGAACATAGACATCAGGTAGAAAGTGCATCTCTATTTTTTTTACTCCATCACCCCAGCAAGCTTCACATCTACCACCCTTAACATTAAAGCTAAATCTACCCTTGTCATATCCTTTAATTTTAGCATCCTTAGTTTCCGCAAACACATCTCTTATATCATCAAAAACAGAAACATAAGTTGCTGGATTACTACGTGGTGTTCTACCTATAGGATTTTGAGTAATTAAAACAACCTTATCAATTTCATCAATTCCCAATATATCTCTACATTTACCAGGTTTCTCCTTAGATTTATAAAGTTTTTCAGCTACAGATTTATATAATATTTCATTTACCAAACTACTCTTTCCTGATCCAGATACTCCAGTTACACAAGTAAAAGTTCCCAAAGGAAATTTAACATTAATATTTTTAAGATTATTTTCTTTAGCTCCTTTAATTGTTATAAACTTACCATTTCCTTTTCTTCTTTTTTTTGGAACCAATATTTTTCTCTTTCCAGATAAATACTGTCCTGTAATACTATTTTCGTTGGCAATAACTTCTTCTGGAGTACCTGCAGCTACTACCTTTCCCCCATGCTCGCCAGCTAAAGGACCAATATCTACCAAATAATCTGCTGCTAACATCGTATCCGTATCATGTTCAACAACAATTAAAGTATTTCCAATATCACGCATTTCAAGTAGTGAATTAATAAGTTTTTGATTATCCTTTTGATGTAAACCAATACTAGGCTCATCAAGCACATACAATACTCCTGTAAGCTTAGAACCAATCTGCGTAGCTAATCTAATTCTTTGGCTTTCACCACCAGACAAAGTACCCGCAGTACGACTAAGAGTTAAATACTCCAACCCAACATTAATTAAGAAATCTAGTCTATTATTAATCTCTTTAATTAATAATTCAGATATTTCTTTCTTTTCATTAGATAATTTTAAATTACTAATAAATTCTTTTAATTCTTTAATAGATAAAGAAGAAACTTCATAAATATTTTTATTATTAATTAAAACAGATAAAGCATTCGGAGCAAGTCTTGAGCCATTACATGTAGGACAAACACTCTCCCTCATGTATCCTTCAATCCATTCTCTTATCCAACTACTTTTTGTTTCAATATATCTTCTTTCTAAATTAGTAATAACTCCTTCAAAATATCCTTTCGTATTTCTTGTGTTACCATTCTTTGAAGTATAACTAAATTCAAGTATATCTTCAGAGCCATATAAGATAATATCTAATTCTTTCTTTGTTAAATCTTTAATTTTCTTATCTAAATCAATATTATAATATTTAGCTACAGTTTCAATTTGCGTTCTATTAATATTATCATCATCAATGTTAAAAGGTTTAATCCCACCTTGATTTATACTTAAATTTTTATCAGGTATAACTAAATCAATATCTAGATTATACTTAACCCCAAGCCCTTTACAATCAGGGCACGCTCCATATGGTGCATTAAAAGAGAATATTCTTGGTTCTAATTCCAACAAAGAAAAATCACAGTAAGGACAAGCAAAATCTTCACTCATTAGCATTTCTTCATTTTTATCAACCAAATCAATAATAATTTTACCATGAGCTAATTTACTAGCTGTTTCTATCGAATCATATAATCTAGATCTAATATCATCTTTAATAATTAATCTATCAACAATAACTAAAATAATATGTTTCTTATTTTTATCAAGTTCTATATTTTCATTAAGATCTCTAAGTTCACCATCAATTTTACAACGAACAAAACCATCTTTTCTTAATTGTTCAAAAAGTTCTTTATGTGTTCCCTTTTCACCTTTAACAACTGGAGCCATTACCATTATCTTACTACCAGTTTCTAGTTCTAAAACTTTATTAGTCATTTCTTCAATACTTTGTTGTGAAATTGGAATATGATGTTTTGGACAAAATGGAACCCCAACCCTTGCATATAATAAACGTAAGTAATCATATATTTCGGTTATTGTTCCAACTGTAGAACGAGGATTTTTATTAGTACTCTTTTGATCAATACTAATAGATGGAGAAAGACCATCAATCGAATCAACATCTGGCTTTTCACTACCACCTAAAAACTGTCTAGCATATGCACTAAGACTTTCTATATATCTTCTTTGTCCCTCAGCATATATTGTATCAAAAGCCAAACTACTCTTACCAGACCCAGATACACCTGTCATAACAACCAATTTATTTTTAGGTATTTCAATATCAATATTTTTTAAATTATTAACTCGTGCTCCTTTAACAACAATTTTATCCATAATATCACTCCTAAATAAATATTATATCCATTTTTTAAAAAAAGACAACTATAAGTAGTCATCTAATTTCACATATTTTTTAATTTTAACTTTAATTCTTTGAAAAGTGTTGTAAATAGATTTAATATCTTTATTTAAATCTTTAGCTATTTCCTCAAAACTATATCCCTTAATTTTCATTTTAAATACTTCTAATTCAAAATCAGTTAATTTTTCCTGAATTAAATCCATTAATTTATTTTCATTATCATTTCCTAGAAAATTATATTCAATATCTAATGAATCTTTAATCAATCCCTCAATATTCTCATCAATATATACTGCTTCATTTAAAATTTTATTTTTACTTCTAGTAACTTTTTTTAAATAATTAAATATTTTTCGTTCTATACATACCATGGCAAACGTATAAAAAGTAGCACTATCATCTTGAGAAAAATTTTTAATAGCTTCATCTAATCCAATATAAGCTTCCTGCATAATATCACTAATTTCTATTCCATGGTGCGGTGCATACATAATAGCGTTTTTACTCTTCTTAATAATAATAGGTTTATATTTTTGATATAATAAACTAATTGCATCTTCATTTCCTTCTTGTGCCAAGCTAACTACTTCATAATCATTATATTCCATTATTTTCCTCTACCATAAACAATCTCTGCAAGCATAATTCCACAAGTTACTGAAGCATTAAGACTATTAATTTTTCCAATCATTGGAATACTAGCAATATAGTCACAATTTTTTCTAACAATATCACTAATTCCCTTTCCCTCATTGCCAATAATTAAACAAACAGGCATATTATAATCTATTTCTTTATAATTCTCTCCATTCATATCAGTACCAACAATCCAATATCCAATATCTTTAAGTTTTTCTATTGTTGAAGTTAAATTAGCCACCCTTATAATTGGCATATTATATATCGCCCCAGCACTAGTTTTAACAACTGTAGCATTTATTCCTACTGTTCTGTCGTTAGGTATAATTATTCCATCAATTCCAAGAGCTTCACAGGTTCTAATAATAGCTCCAAAATTATGTGGATCTTCCAAATGATCCAACATAACAATTACAGGATTTTCTTTATCTATAGTTTTAATATAATCAAAGTCAAAAGTATTAACATCATCAACATCAATAATTATTCCTTGATGCATTCCATCTACTTTATTATCCAAAAATTTATTAGGAACAATACTATATTTAATCTTTTTCTTCTTAATTAAATTAAATATTTCCTCATCTCTAAATTTATCAGATATATATATCTTATTAATTTTCTCTCCACTGTTTATTTTCTCTCTTGCCACATTCTTCCCAAATATATACATTTTATTCCTCCAATTCAAATCCCCAATTTAAAAGTCCACCATCTAAATTATAAAGATTTGTATATCCCTTATCACTTAATATATCAATTGCTTGAAGACTTCTTACACCAGTCGCACAATATAATATAATAGCTTGATCCTTACTATAATCAATATTTGCAATATCATTTAATGGTATATTTATTGAATTAACAATATGTCCTGTTTCATATTCGTCACTATCCCTAACATCAATAATTACAGTATTATTATTTTCTAATAGTTTCATTGCCTCATTAGAATCAATATTCGTATATTTACTACTTCCACAACCAGTAATTAAAAAACAAACAAATAAAAGTTTAATCATTCTTTTCATATTTACCTCCAAAAACTATCATCATTAATTCGTTAAGTCTATCCTTTTGATTATTTAAATACAAATATCCAATTAAGGCTTCAAATCCAGTAGATAACTTATATGTTATAATATCTGTATTCTTCGGATGAGTATTACGTTTATAATTTCTTCCTCTTTTAACAATATCTTTTTCTTCTTCAGTTAAGTAATCATTATTAATTAAATTAGTCAATATTCTACTTTGACTTTTAGCAGATACGTATTTAATAGCTTCTTTTTGTAATTCATCCACCATTTCCACACCTATACTAATTAGATGTTCTCTAACATAAACTTCATAAATTGCATCACCCAAATATGCTAAAGTAATAATATTAATTGTAAATAAATCCATTAAATCACTTCCATAAACATTTTATCATAACCATAAACATTTGTAAAATAAATTAACTAAATGTAAAAAAAGAGCTAGAAAAACATCTAGCTCATAATCATACTATCGTATGACATTATTAATATTACCATTTATTAAATAAATATACCAAAAATTATTTAGTTTTTAATTTTTTTTTAATTTTTATCATTTTTTCTCTAATTTGTACTGAATTCATAAAAAATATATCATCTTCAAAACAATCAAAATAAATCATATTCATTAATTGGAGTAATTTATTTTTAATTTTTATCTCTTCCATCAAAACTACATTTTCATCAATAAAAAAACTTTTTAATCTAGCAATTTCTAAATATAGTTTATCCATATTTTTTCTTGCTCTATCCATTTTATATTCATAAAAATATTTATATTCATCACTTTGTGAATAAAAATCTATTAAAAAATCTTTTAAATTATTAATTAGTTCCTCTTTTTCACTGATTTGTCTATTTAAATCATTATTTCTTTCATTAATGTTTTTTTTAGTACCTTCGATTTGTAATAATTTATCAAGCAACAATAAAATATCATTATATATTATATTATTATCTTGCATACTTATCACCCTCTATCGAACATACATAATTAATTATAAATACAAACAATTTTATTGTCAATATTATTAATAAATGTTATCCTTAAATAAGGAGGCTAATATGAGAGAAATAATACCTGGAAAAAAGTATAGACACTTTAAAGGAAATATATATAAAGTAATAGATATTGTAAATGATAGTGAAACCTTAGAAAAAATAGTAATTTATGAAGCCTTATATGGTGAACATACTAAATGGGCTCGCCCATACAAAATGTTTATAAGTGAAGTTGATCATCAAAAATATCCGGATATAACACAAAAATATCGTTTTGAAGAAATATCATAAAAGAGTCAAGGATTTTATTCCTTGGCTCTTTTATAATTTACTATAATATTCATATCTATTTTTAGCCCACGCTTTTTGTCTATCTAATAATTCATTAGCTCCTTCTGGATTGACTTTTCTTAAATTCGCATATCTATTTTCATTAGCTAAAAACTCATCATATTTATCAAAATCAACATCTTTAGAATCTAAAATAAATATCTTAGTATCTGGATTATATCTAAAAGTTAAAAAGTATCCACATTTTGAAGCTAAATAAGAGTCATCTAAACTATGTTCCATACCAGATTTAATACCATGTTCAATACAAGGCGCATATGCAATAATAATTGAAGGTCCATCATGGTTATTAGCCTCTTGTAATGCTCTCAAATATTGCTCTTTGTTATATCCAATATTTACACAAGCAACATATACATGAGGATAACACATAGCAATTCTAGCCAAATCTTTTTTATAGTTATTTTTTCCGGTTGAAGTAAATGAAGCGATTGATCCGACATTACTTGATTTAGAAGATTGTCCTCCAGTATTTGAATATACCTCTGTGTCTAATATTAAAATATTAATATTTTCTGTCATAGAAAGTACATGATCTAGTCCACCATAACCAATATCATATGCAAATCCATCTCCGCCAATAATCCACATAGATTTTGGAACTATATAATCCTTTAGTTGTTCTAATTCTTTATGTTTATCAAAATCAATTTCATTTAAAACTTCTAGACAAGTATTATAATCATTCATATTTTCTAACCATTTATCAAATAAATCACATTTATTTTTTTCCATATAATTTTTAATTTTATTTCTCTTAATATTAATTCCTTGTTTAATACCTAATCCAAATTCAGCATTATCTTCAAATAAGCTATTAGCCCAAGGAATAGAGTATGGTGTAGATGGTGCACTAGCTCCGTATATTGAAGAACATCCAGTTGCATTAGCTATGAATAAATTATCATTAAATACCTGAGTTAAGTTTTTAATATAAGCAGTTTCTCCACAACCAGCACAAGCTCCAGAAAATTCAAACTTAGGATCAGTAAATCCAATATTTTTAACATTAACAACTTTAGCAGGGTTATCTACTTTGTTATTAATTAAATAATTAATATTTTCATCATTAAATTGCTCTTTATCATATTTCTTCATTTCAAGAGCCTTTTCCCCATTTTTACCAGGACAAATATTAGCACAAAGCCCACAACCAGTACAATCTTTGTAACTAACGCCGATTGCATATTTTTTATCCTTAGGAAACAAACTAGCAATACTATCACTATAATTATCATTCTTATCAAGTAAATATGGTCTAATTACTGCATGAGGACAAACAAAAGCACATTGGTTACATTGAATACAGTTTTCTTTATTCCAACACGGAACATTTTCCGCAATATCTCTTTTTTCGTATTTAGTACTACCACCTGGATAAATACCATTCTTTTTATCTAAAAATGCACTAACAGGAAGTGAATTACCTTTAAGAAGACCAATTTTTTCGTCAAACGATAAATTATCATTTTCCACATATTCAAGATTTATCCAATTAGGATCTATTTCTACTCTTTCAACATGCTTTGTTGCTTCATCAACAATGCTATTATTAATTTTAACAATATTATCTCCTTTATGAGAAAATCTCTTAATATTAGTTTCCTTCATTATATTCTTAACAGTTTCAAGATCAATAATCTTAATAATATCAAATATACATATTTCCATACAAGTACTAATCTTGTTTTTTAATCCAAGTTCATTAACCACTTTGTAAGCATCTATAATATAAAAACTAATATTTTTCTTTGCCATTAAATATTTAACTTTATTTGGTAAAGACTTAATTAAAGTATTTTTATCTAACTTCGTATTTAATAATAAAGTTCCATTGTTACATAAATTATCTAAAATATCATATTTATATATATATTCTTCTTTAGAAACAACAATTAAAGAAGGGTTATTAACATAATATGGACATTTAATTTCATTATCAGAAATTCTCATATGACTTCTAGTAACTCCACCAGATTTCTTGGAATCATATTGAAAATATCCCTGTACATATTTATTGGTATTATCTCCTATAATCTTAATCATATCCTTTGAAGTAGAAACCATACCATCTGAACCATATCCATAAATTAAAAACTCAGTCATATCATTAGGAATAACAAAACTATTATCAACCTTCAAACTTAAATTAGTAACATCATCGTTAATTCCTATTGTAAAATTATTGTGTATCTGATCACTATTAATAAAATCAAATACAGCCTTAATTTGAGCTGGAGTAGTATCTTTTGAAGAAAGTCCATATCTACCACCAACAATATTAATACCAGTATTATTAAATGCTGAAACAACATCTAAATACATTGGTTCACCACTAGCTGCTGGTTCTTTTGTTCTATCTAAAACAGCGATATTTTTAACAGTTTTAGGAACAACACTAAGTAAATGTTTAGTACTAAATGGTCTATATAAATGTACTTCCACCATACCGTATTTTTTACCAGTGCCATTTAAATAGTCAACTGTTTCTCTAATCGTATCACAAACACTACCCATTGCAATAATTATACTATCAGCATCATCGCATCCATAATAATTAAATGGTTTAAAGTTAGATCCAGTAATATCATTAACTTTTTTCATATAATCCTCAACAATATCGATCGTATCACTATAAAACTTATTTCTTACCTCGGTATTTTGAAAATATATATCATCATTTTGAGCTGTTCCACGAGTGTTAAAATTTTCATTATTCATTGCATTATTTCTAAACCTAACTATTGCATCATTATCAATTAAATCCTTAATTTTATCAAAGTCAATCAATTTAATTTTATCAATTTCATGACTGGTTCTAAATCCATCAAAAAAATTAACAAACGGTAAAGAAGCTTTAATTGCAGATAAATGTGCTATATTTGCCATAACATAAGCATCTTGTGGATTAGCAGAGCAAAGCATACATACCCCAGTTGATCTAATTGCATATATATCCTGATGATCACCAAATATACTAAGAGCATGAGTAGCTAAACTTCTCGCTGCTACATGAAGAACACCAGGTAACATTTCACCTGCCATTTTATATAAAGTAGGTATCATTAATAATAAACCTTGGCTAGCAGTAAATGTGGAAGCCAGTACTCCAGACTGAAGTGCACCATGAACTAGTGCAGCAGCCCCAGCTTCAGATTGCATTTCAACTACTTTAACTTTATTATTCCAAAAATTTAAATTATTAGAGTTAGCCAAAATATCTATTTTTTCAGCCATTGGTGAAGCTGGAGTAATCGGATAAATTCCACATAACTCACTAAATCTATAAGCCACAGTACTAACGGCTTCATTCGCATCCATTGTTTTAAATTTATTCATTTAATATCGCCTCATTTCAATATTAATTATATAACAATTAACATGTTAATACAATAAAAATAATAATTTAGTCAATAGTAATAAACATATTTTTGCTATTTCATAAACTAATAAAGAAAGGATGATTAAAAGATGAATAATCAATACTCTCGTAAAATACAAAAAATATTAGAAGAAGGAAAAAAATGTCAAAATAGATGTGGAGTATTTGGCCCAACTGGTCCAACTGGACCGACAGGTCCTGCTGGCGCAGCAACAATTACAGTTGGTCAAACAACGACTGGAGACCCAGGTACACAAGCATCAGTAGAAAATGTTGGAACAGCACAAAACGTCATATTAGATTTTACTATTCCGCAAGGTATTGATGGAGCTACGGGACCAACCGGTCCAACTGGAGCCACCGGCGAAACTGGAGCAACAGGCCCAACCGGACCAACCGGAGCCACTGGAGAAACTGGAGCTAC